>NZ_JBWKHE010000001.1:394200-1455034 GCF_056433405.1 Streptomyces sp. NPDC044719 | reverse complement strand
TATCAACATATCTGGCGTTGACTTTTGGCACGCTGTTGAGTTCTCAAGGAACGGTCGCTTCCTTTGTACTCACCCTCTCGGGCTTTCCTCCGGGCGCTTCCCTTCGGTCTTGCGTTTCCGACTCTATCAGATCTTTCCGATCCGATTTCCTCGGTGCTTTCCAGGTTCCCGCTTTCGCGTTTCCCTTTCCGGCGGTTCCGACTTTATCAGAAGTTTCTGAGTCGGATTTCCCCTCCCTAGTCCGGAGCATGATCCCCGGCGCTGAGTTGGCCGGGTGCCCCGTCGGGAGGAGTTGTAAACCTACTGGAGCGGGGCTCCTCGATGCAAATCGAGGAGCCCCGCTCCCAGTTGGCGCCTGCTCGGACCCGACGGTCCGTCAGACCTCAACGACCACAGGCAGGATCATCGGCCGGCGCCGGTAGTTGTCCGAGACCCACTTGCCCAGCGTGCGGCGAACGAGTTGCTGGAGCTGGTGGGGTTCGACCACGCCGTCCTGGGCGGATCGTTCGAGCACCTCCGTGATCCGGGGTGCCACGTCGCCGAAGGCGGAGTCATCGATGCCGGAGCCGCGGGCCTGGATGTGCGGGCCGCCGGTGATCTTTCCGGTGGACGAGTCGATGACCACGAAGACCGAGATGATGCCCTCGTCGCCGAGGATCTTGCGGTCCTTGAGGGCCGGCTCGCCCACATCGCCGACCGAGAGGCCGTCGACGTAGACATAGCCGGCCTGGACCTTGCCGGAGATCTTCGCCTTGCCCTCGATGAGGTCGACGACCACGCCGTCCTCGGCGATGACGATGCGGTCGTGCGGGACGCCGGTCAGGGCGCCCAGTTCGGCGTTGGCGCGCAGGTGGCGCCATTCGCCGTGCACCGGCATGAGGTTCTTCGGGCGGCAGATGTTGTAGAAGTACAGCAGCTCGCCCGCAGACGCGTGGCCGGAGACGTGGACCTTGGCGTTGCCCTTGTGGACCACGTTGGCGCCCCAGCGGGTGAGGCCGTTGATCACGCGGTAGACCGCGTTCTCGTTGCCGGGGATCAGGGACGAGGCCAGGATCACCGTGTCGCCCTGGACGATGCGGATCTGGTGGTCCCTGTTGGCCATCCTGGAGAGCGCCGCCATGGGCTCACCCTGGGAGCCGGTGCAGACCAGGACCACCTCGCTGTCCGGGAGGTCGTCGAGCGTCTTGACGTCCACGACCAGGCCCGGGGGGACCTTCAGATAGCCCAGGTCCCGGGCGATGCCCATGTTGCGGACCATGGAGCGGCCGACGAAGGCGACCCGGCGGCCGTACTCGTGCGCCGCGTCCAGGATCTGCTGGATGCGGTGCACATGGCTGGCGAAGCTCGCAACGATGATGCGCTTGCGGGCGCCGGCGAAGACCTGGCGCAGGACGTTGGAGATCTCGCGCTCGGGCGGGACGAACCCCGGGACCTCGGCGTTCGTCGAGTCCGAGAGGAGGAGGTCGATGCCCTCTTCGCTCAGACGTGCGAACGCGTGGAGGTCCGTGAGGCGGCTGTCCAGCGGGAGCTGGTCCATCTTGAAGTCGCCGGTGTGGACCGCCATGCCCGCGGGGGTGCGGATGGCCACGGCCAGCGCGTCCGGGATGGAGTGGTTGACCGCGACGAACTCGCAGTCGAAGGGGCCGATGCGCTCGCGGTGCCCTTCCGCCACCTCGAGGGTGTACGGGCGGATGCGGTGCTCCTGGAGCTTGGCCTCGATGAGGGCGAGGGTCAGCTTGGAGCCGATCAGCGGGATGTCCGGCTTCTCGCGCAGGAGGAAGGGGACGCCGCCGATGTGGTCCTCGTGGCCGTGCGTGAGGACGATGCCCTCGATGTCGTCGAGGCGGTCCCTGATGGACGAGAAGTCCGGCAGGATCAGGTCGATTCCGGGCTGCTCCTCCTCGGGGAAGAGCACTCCGCAGTCGACGATCAGCAGGCGGCCGCCGTACTCGAAGACCGTCATGTTGCGGCCGATCTCACCGAGACCGCCGAGCGGGGTGACGCGCAGGCCGCCTTCGGGGAGCGGCGGGGGCGGGCCGAGTTCGGGATGCGGATGACTCAAAAGACTCTCCTCACCACGCGCGCCACGTACCGGTAGGGCACGTGGCGCGCGTGACGTTCGTGCAGAAGCAGTTGTCTGTGTGGGGTGTGCGCGGGCACCGGTGGCCCGCTTATTCAGTTGTGAAGCACGCGCGCGGGGGTGCCGCGCGAAGTCTGGTGTCAGAGCTGTACCCCGCCGGCGGCAAGATCGATCTTGAGTTGCTCGATCTCTTCGGGCGCGCACTCGACCATGGGGGCGCGCAGCGGTCCGGCGGGCAGGCCCTTCAGGGCCAGCGCCGCCTTGGTCGTCATCACGCCCTGGGTGCGGAACATGCCCGTGTAGACGGGGAGCAGCTTCTGGTGGATCTCGGTGGCCTTCTGGACGTCGCCCGAGGTGTACGCCTCGACCAGGGCGCGCAGCTCGGGGGTGACCACATGGCCGACGACGGAGACGAAGCCGACCGCGCCGACGGAGAGCAGGGGGAGGTTCAGCATGTCGTCGCCGGAGTACCAGGCGAGGCCGGAGGTGGCGATGGCCCAGCTCGCGCGGCCGAGGTCGCCCTTGGCGTCCTTGTTGGCGACGATGCGCGGGTGCTCGGCGAGGCGGACGAGCGTCTCGGTGTTGATCGGGACGCCGCTGCGGCCGGGGATGTCGTAGAGCATCACCGGCAGACCGGCGGCGTCGGCGATGGCCGTGAAGTGCCGGTAGAGGCCCTCTTGCGGGGGCTTGTTGTAGTACGGCGTCACGATGAGCAGGCCGTGTGCGCCGGTGCGCTCCGCCGCGCGGGCGAGTTGGATGCTGTGGTGGGTGTCGTTCGTGCCGACGCCGGCCACGACGTGGGCGCGGTCGCCCACGGCCTCCAGGACCGCCCGTACGAGATCCGCTTTCTCCGCGTCGCTGGTGGTCGGGGACTCGCCGGTGGTCCCGTTGATGATCAGGCCGTCGTTGCCTGCGTCCACCAGGTGGGTGGCGAGCCGCTGCGCGCCGTCGAGGTCGAGTGCGCCGTCCGCCGTGAAGGGCGTGACCATGGCGGTGAGGACCCGCCCGAAGGGGGTCTGCGGAGTGGAGGTCGGAGCCATGGGTTACACGCTACTCGTTGCTCAGGACCGGGTCTGCCCTAGGGGCAGGCGACAAGTCGCGACAAAGGTGGAGCCCGGCACTGCCTGCTCGGGGGTTCAAGCAGTGCCGGACCCGTTCGATCAGGCTAAGTGAACTTCTCGAAATGCCGCAATACGGACACTTCGCACGGCTGAACCGTACATCTGTGCCTGGTCGAGGGAAGCGGGCGGCGTTACGGTGCCACGCGTCCGTTGGCATTGAAGGCGGCGTAGGTGAGCGGCATGAGCCGGGCCCACTCGGACTCCATCTTCTCGCCCACCATCTCGATCTCACGCTGCGGGAAGGACGGGACCTTGGCCAGCTCGTGCTGGGTGCGCAGGCCGAGGAAGTGCATCAGCGAGCGGGCGTTGCAGGTGGCGTACATCGAGGAGTACAGGCCGACCGGGAGGACCGCGCGGGCGACCTCGCGGGCGACGCCGGCGGCGAGCATCTCCTGGTAGGACTCGTACGCCTGCCGGTAGGAGTCCTCCATCACACGGCCGACCAGCTCCTGCTGGGCCTGGGTGCCCTCGACGAAGACGTACTTGCCGGGACGGCCCTCCTGGACGAGCTTGCGAGACTCGTCGGGGACGTAGAAGACCGACTGGAGCTCCCGGTACCGGCCCGACTCCTCGTTGTACGACCAGCCGACGCGGTGCCGCATGAACTCGCGGAAGACGAAGATCGGGGCGCTGATGAAGAAGGTCATCGAGTTGTGCTCGAACGGGCTGCCGTGCCGGTCCCGCATCAGGTAGTTGATCAGACCCTTGGAACGCTCGGGGTCCTTGTCCAGCTCGTCCAGGGACTGCTCGCCGAGGGTCGAGACGCGGGCGGCGAAGAGGACGTCCGCGTCGGACGCGGTGTGCTTGACCAGCTCGACGGTGACGTCGCTGCGGTAGCTGGGCTTGGGGGCGTCGGCGGGGGTGTCGGTCACGGTTGGCAGGGCCTTCCCATCTCGTCGTGTGGCGACGTCACTCTACGGCCCGCCGAAATCAGAGCGATCGGTGGCGTGCCGCAATGAAGTCGGTGAAACAGGGCACCTCTGAGGGAGTTCTTTCGTCTCTACTGGTGAAAGTGATCCGTTCCACTCCGAAGGAGAAGCACCCCTGATGTTCGGTCGGCGTGAACCCGTACCGTTTGCCTTCGTCGCCGAGGCCGACAGGTTCCGCAGCAATATCACTCCCCCACCGCGTGAGCGGCTCTCGGTCAGCCAGCAGGCCGGGCGCTGGCTGATGGGCCTGACCATCGTGGCGGGGCTCGTGGGTTCCCTGGTCATCGGGACACCCGCGCTGACGGTCGACCGCCCGGACTCGCATCCGCAGCAGTCGCAGGCGTCCCAGAACCGCTGAGCCACCGCGGGCCGGCGCTGACTCCATCCGGCCCCCTGGCGGTGGTGACCGCGGAAGCAGATCGGTAGCCTCACCGGGCACAGCCCACGCATGGATCGAGTGAGGACCCGCCGTGCCCCTGCCCTTCCTGACGGCCGACCGCGTTTTCGACGCGGCGGACGACGTTCCGCTGCCGCACGAAGACCGTGACACCTGGCGGCGGCCGTACCGCCCCGGTCCCTGGCGGGTGGGGGCGGCGGCGCTGGCACTGCTGCTCGCCTCGTTCGTGCTGTTCGCCGCGGTCATCATCGCGGCGACGGCCGAACCGACCTCGGCCGGGCTGGTGTTCGCTCTCGCGCTGCTCGTCATCGCCGGAGCGCTGCGGCTGCTGCGCATGGGTGTGTGGGTGAGCGCGCGCGGGCTGCGGTACGTGGGTTTCCTCGCGACGCGTACGGCGCCCTGGGCGCAGGTCGTCTCGGTACGCACGGTGCAGCAGCCGGTGCGCTGGCTGGGGCTCCCCCGGACCTTGCAGGGCCAGGCGCTGCTGCTCGTCCGGCGGGGACAGGCCGCGGACGGTGTGCCGCCGCTGCTGACGACGCACAACGCGGATTTCCTGGGCCGGACGGAGGCCTTCGAACGGGCGGCCGACGCGGTGGAGGCGTGGGCCGACGAGTACGTCCAGCGCTGACGTCCTGGTGACATGCCGGCGGGGCCGGACCGTTTGCGGTCCGGCCCCGCCGGCATGTGTGGCTGCGGCTCAGGCGGCTTCGGGCTGCTTGCCGTCGTGCAGGGCGATCGCGCGTTGCATCGCCTTGCGGGCGCGCGGGGTGTCGCGGGCGTCGTGGTAGGCGACGGCCAGGCGGAACCAGGTGCGCCAGTCGCCCGGTGCGGCCTCCGTCTCGGCCTTGCGCCGGGCGAAGACCTCGTCGGCCGAGTCCCGGTCGATGCGCCCGCTGGGGGTGCGCTTCAGTTCGTCGACGGGCAGACCGCCCTCGGCGTCGAGTTCGGCGGCGAGCTGGTTGGCCCTGCGGACGAACTGCGTGTTCTTCCACAGGAACCACAGGCCGATGACCGGCAGGATCAGCACCGCGACGCCGAACGTGACGGTGAGGGGCGTGCCGGTCTCGATGAGCAGCAGGCCGCGGCTGCCGACCAGGACGAAGTAGACGACCAGGACGGCGGCCGTGAGGGCGTAGGTGAGCTTCGCGCGCATGACGGTCAGGGGCTCAGCTCAGGTCCAGGAAGTGTTCCAGGCCGAAGGTCAGGCCGGGAACGCTCCCCACGCGGCGGGCGCCGAGCAGGATGCCCGGCATGAAGCTGCTGTGGTGGAGCGAGTCGTGCCGGACCGTCAGGGTCTCGCCCTCGGCACCGAGCAGGACCTCCTGGTGGGCCAGTAGTCCGCGCAGCCGGACGGCGTGCACCGGGACGCCGTCGACGTCGGCACCGCGGGCGCCGTCCAGGGCGGTGGTCGTGGCGTCGGGGGCCGGGGCGGTGCCGGCTTCGCGGCGGGCCTCGGCGATGAGCTGGGCGGTGCGCGTGGCGGTGCCGGAGGGGGCGTCCACCTTGTTGGGGTGATGCAGCTCGACGACCTCGACGGACTCGAAGTACGGGGCGGCGAGCTGCGCGAACTTCATGGTCAGGACGGCCCCGATGGAGAAGTTCGGCGCGATGAGCACACCCGTCTTAGGTGACCGGTCCAGCCAGCCCTTGAGCTGCGCGAGGCGCTCGTCGGTCCAGCCGGTGGTGCCGACGACCGCGTGCATGCCGTGGCGTACGCAGTAGTCGAGGTTGGCCATGACCGAGTCGGGCGTGGTCAGTTCGACCACGACCTGGGCGCCGGACTCGGCCAGCGTCTCCAGCTGGTCGCCCCGGCCCAGGGCGGCGACCAGTTCCATGTCCTCGGCGGCCTCTACGGCTCGAACGGCTTCCGAGCCGATCCGGCCCTTGGCACCGAGGACCGCCACACGCAGCTTGCTCATCTCTTGTGCTTCCTTCACCAGGGGGTTCGTCAGGCGACAGCGTCGTGCAGGCGGGCCGCCTGTTTGTCCTTCAGTGGGCCGATGACCGACAGGGAAGGCCGCCGTCCCAGGATCTCGCGGGCCACCGAGCGGACGTCGTCCGGGGTGACCGACGTTATCCGGGCCAGCATGTCGTCGACGGACATCTGCTCGCCCCAGCACAGCTCGCTCTTGCCGATGCGGTTCATCAGCGCGCCGGTGTCCTCGAGGCCGAGGACCGTGGAGCCCTGGAGCTGGCCGATGGCGCGCCCGATCTCCTCGTCGGACAGGCCGTGCTCGGCGACCTGGTCGAGTTCGTCGCGGCAGATCTTCAGCACGTCGTGCACCTGCGAGGGCCTGCACCCGGCGTACACGCCGAACAGGCCGCAGTCGGCGAAGCCGGAGGTGTACGAGTACACGCTGTAGGCCAGGCCGCGCTTCTCGCGCACCTCCTGGAAGAGGCGGGACGACATCCCGCCGCCGAGCGCGGTGTTGAGCACGCCCAGGGCCCAGCGCCGCTCGTCCGTGCGGGACAGGCCCGGCATGCCGAGGACGACGTGCGCCTGCTCGGTCTTGCGGTCGATCAGCTCCAGGCGGCCCGCGGTGCGCAGGGCGCGCCGGCCACCGCGCGGGGCGACGGGCTCGGCGCCCGGTTCCTTGAAGGCACCGGCCTTCTCGAAGGCGGCGCGGACCTGCCGTACGACCTTGGCGTGGTCGACGTTGCCGGCGCAGGCGACCACGAGGTGGGTCGGGTCGTAGTGCTTCTTGTAGAAGCGGCGGATGCGGTCGGCGGTGAGGGCGTTGACCGTGTCGACCGTGCCGAGGACCGGGCGGCCGAGGGGGTTGTCGCCGAACATCGTGTGCGCGAACAGGTCGTGCACGCAGTCACCCGGGTCGTCCTCGGTCATGGCGATCTCTTCGAGGATCGCGCCCCGCTCGACGTCGACGTCCTCCTCGAGGATGCGGGAGCCCGTCAGCATGTCGCAGACGACGTCGATGGCGAGCGGCAGGTCGGTGTCGAGCACGCGCGCGTAGTAGCACGTGTACTCCTTCGCCGTGAACGCGTTCATCTCGCCGCCGACCGCGTCGATCGCGGAGGAGATGTCCAGGGCGGACCTGCGGTCGGTGCCCTTGAAGAGCAGGTGCTCCAGGTAGTGCGTGGCGCCGTTCAGGGCCGGGGTCTCGTCGCGGGAGCCGACGTGCGCCCAGATGCCGAAGGTCGCGGAGCGGACCGAGGGCAGGGTCTCGGTGACGATGCGCAGGCCGCCCGGGAGGGTGGTCTTACGGACTGTGCCGATGCCGTTCGTGCCCTTGATCAGGGTTTGGGTACGGGCGACGGCCCGCCCCTCCGAGGAGGTGCGGGCCGTCGCCGTCGAGCTGCTCGACGTCACTTGTCGGTGTCGTCCTTCGTCTCTGCGTCTTCTTCGCCCTCGATCACGGGGATGAGGGAGAGCTTGCCGCGGGAGTCGATCTCGGCGATCTCGACCTGGACCTTGGCGCCCACACCGAGAACGTCCTCGACGTTCTCCACGCGCTTGCCGCCGGCGAGCTTGCGGATCTGCGAGATGTGCAGCAGACCGTCCTTGCCCGGGAGCAGCGAGACGAACGCGCCGAAGGTGGTCGTCTTCACGACCGTACCCAGGTAGCGCTCGCCGACCTCCGGCATGGTCGGGTTGGCGATGCCGTTGATCGTGGTGCGGGCGGCCTCGGCGGACGGTCCGTCGACCGCGCCGATGTAGATCGTGCCGTCGTCCTCGATCGTGATGTCGGCGCCGGTGTCCTCCTGGATCTGGTTGATCATCTTGCCCTTGGGGCCGATGACCTCACCGATCTTGTCCACGGGGATCTTGACGGTGATGATCCGCGGGGCGTTCGGGGACATCTCGTCCGGCGTGTCGATCGCTTCCATCATCACGTCGAGGATGTGGAGGCGGGCGTCACGGGCCTGCTTGAGGGCGGCGGCCAGGACGGAGGCCGGGATGCCGTCCAGCTTGGTGTCGAGCTGGAGGGCGGTCACGAAGTCCTTCGTGCCGGCGACCTTGAAGTCCATGTCGCCGAAGGCGTCCTCCGCACCGAGGATGTCGGTGAGGGTGACGTAGTGCGTCTCGCCCTCGATCTCCTGGGAGATCAGGCCCATGGCGATACCGGCGACGGGGGCCTTCAGGGGCACACCGGCGTTCAGCAGCGACATGGTGGAGGCGCAGACCGAGCCCATGGACGTCGAGCCGTTCGAGCTCAGCGCCTCGGAGACCTGGCGGATCGCGTAGGGGAATTCCTCACGCGTCGGCAGGACCGGGACGAGGGCGCGCTCGGCGAGGGCGCCGTGGCCGATCTCGCGGCGCTTCGGGGAGCCGACGCGGCCGGTCTCGCCGGTGGAGTACGGCGGGAAGTTGTAGTTGTGCATGTAGCGCTTGCGCGTCACCGGCGACAGCGTGTCGAGCTGCTGCTCCATGCGGAGCATGTTCAGCGTCGTGACGCCCAGGATCTGGGTCTCGCCACGCTCGAACACGGCGGAGCCGTGGACCCGCGGGATGGCCTCGACCTCGGCGGCCAGGGTGCGGATGTCGGTGACACCGCGGCCGTCGATGCGCTTCTTCTCCTTGATGACGCGCTCACGGACCAGGGTCTTGGTCAGCGAGCGGTACGCGGCGGAGATCTCCTTCTCGCGGCCCTCGAACTCCGGGAGGAGCTTCTCGGCGGCGAGCGCCTTGACGCGGTCCAGCTCGGACTCGCGCTCCTGCTTGCCGGCGATGGTCAGCGCGGAGGCGAGCTCCGGCTTGACGGCGGCGGTCAGGGCCTCGAGGACGTCGTCCTGGTAGTCCAGGAAGATCGGGAACTCGCCGGTCGGCTTGGCGGCCTTGGCGGCGAGGTCCGACTGGGCCTTGCACAGGACCTTGATGAAGGGCTTCGCCGCGTCCAGACCGGCGGCGACGACCTCCTCGGTCGGCGCCTCGGAGCCGCCCTCGACCAGCTTGATGGTCTTCTCGGTGGCCTCGGCCTCGACCATCATGATCGCGACGTCGCCGTCCTCCAGGACACGGCCGGCGACGACCATGTCGAAGGCGGCGTCCTCGAGCTCGGTGTGCGTCGGGAAGGCCACCCACTGGCCGCGGATCAGCGCGACGCGGACGCCGCCGATCGGGCCGGAGAAGGGCAGGCCGGCCAGCTGCGTGGACGCGGAGGCGGCGTTGATCGCCACGACGTCGTACAGGTGGTCGGGGTTGAGCGCCATGATCGTGGCGACGACCTGGATCTCGTTGCGCAGGCCCTTCTTGAAGGAGGGGCGCAGCGGGCGGTCGATCAGGCGGCAGGTGAGGATCGCGTCCTCGGAGGGACGGCCCTCGCGGCGGAAGAAGCTGCCGGGGATCTTGCCGGCGGCGTACATCCGCTCCTCGACGTCCACCGTGAGGGGGAAGAAGTCGAGCTGGTCCTTGGGGTTCTTGGAGGCGGTGGTGGCCGACAGCACCATGGTGTCGTCGTCCAGGTACGCCACGGCGGAACCGGCGGCCTGCTTGGCCAGGCGGCCCGTCTCGAAGCGGATGGTGCGGGTGCCGAAGGCGCCGTTGTCGATGACGGCCTCGGCGTAGTGGGTCTCGTTCTCCACTAGCGTTATCTCCTCGTCTTCGTCTCCGGCTGCCCGTGTGGCAGGGAGACGGTTGCGGAGAGCGCGCCGTGCTGTGCGGGCCGGTCTTCGATCGAAGCACCCGGGGCTCGCATTCCCCCGGGGGCCACTACCGAGGACCGGCGGCGGCTAGGTGCGCTTCTCCTCGTTCTGTGTCGCACGTCCTGTGTCGTACGACATGCGTTGTGCTACCACACTACAAAGCCGTGGTGACACTCCGCACGTACAGCAAAGGGAGCGGTCCCGTTTCCCCGGGAACCGCTCCCCTCACGGCGTCTTACTTGGCGCCCGCCGCACCACGGCGGATGCCGAGGCGGTCGACCAGCGCACGGAAGCGCTGGATGTCCTTCTTGGCCAGGTACTGCAGCAGCCGGCGGCGCTGGCCGACCAGGATCAGCAGGCCACGGCGGGAGTGGTGGTCGTGCTTGTGGGTCTTGAGGTGCTCGGTCAGGTCCGTGATACGGCGCGAGAGCATGGCGACCTGGACCTCGGGGGAGCCGGTGTCGCCCTCCTTCTGACCGAACTCGGTGATGATCTGCTTCTTCGTAGCGGCGTCGAGCGGCACGCGTACTCCTCGTAGTCTGTGATGGCCACCGAGTGCCCCCGGTCTGTGTCTCGGGGGAGCTTCCATGACTCGGAAGGCGGGGATCCGCTGGGCGCGGCCTCCAGAGCGGTGAGCTCCGGGGGTGCGTACACAAACGGCCGTCGACCAGGGTACCAGGCGGTCAGGGGCGCCTTTGCCCTGGTCTCCGAACCTCCCGGCCGGGGCGGACGCGGCCACTAGGGTGGGCGGGTTCGGATCGTCCGTACGTCGATGATCCGCACTTCGGGAACGGTACGTCGGGAAGGGGTCGCTGCGGCATGGCGGAGACGGCTGAGGAGATCAAGGCACGCAAGGAGCGGGAGCGGGACGAGCTCTACGCCCTCGACATCTCGGGTGTCGAGTGGCACAGCGCGCCGGGCACCGAGGAGCACGAGGAGCGGGTCGAGATCGCGTACCTGCCCGAGGGGGCCGTGGCCATGCGGTCCTCGCTCGACCCGGACACGGTGCTGCGCTACACGGAGGCGGAGTGGCGGGCGTTCGTGCTGGGGGCGCGGGACGGCGAGTTCGATCTGGAGCCGGGGGCGCACGACGGAGGGCCGCAAGCCGGGCAGTAGGCCCGGCGGGTTGACGAGGGGTGAGCGACTGCCGGCTCACCCCTCGTCGCGTTCTGCGGTCGGTTTCGCATCCCTCAAGCCGCCTGCGGGTCAAGGTGGTTCGACATTCTTCACAGGTATCGCCCTTTTTGTTCACCAAAGTGACTACTGCGTATGTCAGTTCTGAGCACCTTCCGGGCGGGTTGTGACGTGACGGACGGGTGCTCGGGGGTGGACGGGCCTGCCGGGGTGGGGCTTGTGGTGATTAGGCTGGGACGGGGCACGACGTCAGAACCCGTGGAGTGGGCGTCGGTGTCCCAGGGGGAAACGGGGGAGTTTGTGGATCTGGACGACCTCGGACGACAGCAAGGGTCGCCCCAGCACGGCATGAGGGTGCTCGACCACACCAGGAGGAACACTGTGAGCAGCGATCGGGACGGGATCCGCGGGGGCTGGGCGACACCCGGCGATGACCAGCCCGACGCGGAGTCCGCAGCAGAGGTGACGGGCGAGTTCACCATCGACTACGCGCCGCCCGCCTGGTACACGCAGAACGCCTCGGCGAGTTCGAGCTCGGGGCAGGGGGCGGGCGCGTCCGAGGACTCCAGCGCTTCCGGGGCGCCCGCGAACTCCCAGGGCTCCGGGGCGCCGAAGGGTCCGGTGCCGCCGCTGCCGGGGCTCACTCCGCCGCCGCACGCGAATGCCTCCGGCGGGACCTCGTCCCTTCCGGGGCAGACCTCCGGTTCGTCTCCGGCGCCCGCGCCGGCGCCCGGGGCGCCCTTCACGCCGCCCGTGCCGCCGCCCGCGCCGGGCGCTCCGTTCACGCCGCCCGCGCCCGCGCCGGGTACGCCCTTCACTCCGCCCGCCCCCGCGCCGGGTACGCCCTTCACGCCGCCCGCGCCCTCCGGGGAAGGCCCTTCCGCCGTACCCAGGCTTCCGATGAAGGGCGGTTTCGAGCCGCAGGTGTCGCAGTCCGAGGGGCGGCCCGAGACGCCCGCGGCGAATCCGGCCTCTCCTACGGCGCTGCCGAACATCCCCGTCGGTGGGTACCAGGCGCAGTGGACGCCGCCGGCTCCGCCGGAGGCCCCGGCCGCACCTGCCACCCCGGAGCAGCCGCCGGTGGCTCCGGCCGCTCCGGGGGTTCCGGCGACTCCGGATGCTTCGGCCGCTCCGGTTGCCGAGGAAGCCGAGGAAGTCGAGGAAGCCGCGGGAGCCGCGGGAGCCGAGTCGGGGAACGGTGATCTGGAGAGCGGTGCCACCATGCGCTTCTCCGCCGTCGCCCTGAAGCGGGAGATCGCGGAGCGTGCCGCGGAGGCCGAGTCCCGGCTGGAGCCGGTGGCCGAGGAGCAGGACGACGACGAGGCCGAGGACTCGGGCGGTGACGTCGAGGGTGCGCCCTCCGGCGACGCCGAGGAGGACGGTGACGGCGTTTCCTCCGAGCCCGCTGATGCGGTGGACGCGGACGACGTGGCGGACGTGACTGACACGTCCGGTGCGGACGCGCCCGCTTCCGGTGACGCCGAGGACGAGGCTGCGGAGGACGAGGCCTCGGAGGATGCGGCGGCGGCGAATGCGGCGGGGGAGGCCGAGCCCGACGAGGCCGTGTCGCAGGATGCCGAGCCTCAGGACTGGGTGCCTGCGCCCCCGGCGCCCGTGGATGCCGTGCCTGCGGATGAGGACCCTGCTGCTCCCGAGCCGGCCGACGCTCCTGTCGCGGACGCGGACGCCCAGGACGTGAGCTCCGAGCCCGTCGACGCGGAGCCCTCGGACGCCGTGCCCGCCGACGCCGCTCCCGAGGACAGCGTTCCGCAGGACGCCGCCGGGCCGGATGCGACCGACGCCCCGCCCGCTTGGACTCCCCCGGCCCCGCAGGGCGTGCCGCCGCTGCCGCCGTCGTACCAGCCGGCCGCGCCGGCGCCCGCGAGCCAGTGGCCCGCACAGCCGCAGGCGCAGCCGACGGATGCGAACGCGCCGGCTCAGCCGCAGCCGACGGCCGCGCAGGGGCAGCCGCCCGCGCCGCCCCAGCCGTCGGTACCGGCCCAGCAGCCGCCGTTCCAGCCGCAGGCACCGCAACCGGCGCCCGCCGCCTGGAACCAGCCGCCCGCACCGACCCCGCCGCACCAGCCACCCGCCCAGCCCGCACCCCAGCCCGGCGGATACGGCTTCCCGCAGCAGGGCGGTCCGGCCCAGGCCGCGCCCAACGCACAGGGCGGCTACGGCTTCCCGCAGCAGGGCGCACCCGCCCCGGCGGCCCAGCAGCCCGAGACCCCGCCGGCCCCCGCACCCCACGCGCAGGGCGGCTACGGCTTCCCGAACCCGGGCGCACCCAACCCCCAGGGCGGCTACGGCTTCCCCCACCCCGGCGCCCCGGCCCCGGCCGCTCAGCAGCCCCCGGCCCAGCAGCCGGAGGTCCCGCCTGCCCCCGCGCCGAACCTCCAGGGTGGCTACGGCTTCCCGCAACAGGGCGCACCCGCCCCCGCCGCCCAGCAGCCCCCGGCCCAGCAGCCCGACACCCCGCCGGCCCCCGCACCCCACCCCCAAGGCGGGTACGGCTTCCCGCAGCAGGGTGCTCCGGCTTCTGGAGGGCCCAACCCCCAGGGCGGATACGGGTTCCCCCAGCAGCCCCCGGCGCAGGCCCAGCCCCAGCCGGGTGTGCCCCCGCAGGCGCAGCCGCCCTACCCCGGGCAGGCCGAGCAGCCGATGCATCCGGGGCAGCAGCCCGTGGACCCGCGGACGGGGGCCGCCTGGCCGCAGCCCATGCAGCATGACCAGCGGCAGCCGACCAACCCCGGGGCCGCCCCGCTCGGTTACACCGCCGCGGTGGAGCTGTCGTCCGACCGGCTGCTCAACAGCAAGAAGCAGAAGGCGAAGAGCAGCCGTCCGGCGGCCGGTGGCGGCCGGTTCAAGATCGGTGGCAAGAAGGAGGAGGCCGAGCGGCAGCGGAAGCTGGAGCTGATCCGCACGCCCGTGCTGTCCTGCTACCGGATCGCCGTGATCAGCCTCAAGGGCGGCGTGGGCAAGACGACCACGACCACCGCACTGGGCTCCACGCTCGCCACCGAGCGGCAGGACAAGATCCTCGCGATCGACGCCAACCCGGATGCCGGCACCCTCGGGCGCCGTGTGCGGCGGGAGACCGGGGCCACCATCCGTGACCTGGTCCAGGCGATCCCGCACCTCAACTCGTACATGGACATCCGGCGCTTCACGTCCCAGGCTCCGTCCGGCCTGGAGATCATCGCCAACGACGTCGACCCGGCCGTGTCCACGACCTTCAACGACGAGGACTACCGGCGCGCGATCGACGTCCTGGGCAAGCAGTACCCGGTGATCCTCACCGACTCAGGTACCGGTCTGCTCTACAGCGCCATGCGCGGTGTGCTGGACCTCGCCGACCAGCTCATCATCATCTCGACGCCGTCCGTGGACGGTGCGAGCAGCGCGAGTACGACGCTGGACTGGCTGTCCGCGCACGGATACTCCGACCTCGTCTCGCGGTCCCTCACCGTCATCTCCGGTGTGCGCGAGACCGGCAAGATGATCAAGGTCGAGGACATCGTGTCGCACTTCGAGACGCGCTGCCGTGGCGTCGTCGTCGTGCCGTTCGACGAGCATCTCTCCGCCGGTGCCGAGGTCAACCTCGACATGATGCGGCCGAAGGTGCGTGAGGCGTACTTCAACCTCGCGGCGTTGATCGCCGAGGACTTCACCCGCCACCAGCAGGCGCACGGCCTGTGGACCTCCGACGGCAACCCGCCGCCGGTGGCCGCCCCGCCCCTGCCCGGCCAGCACACCCCGGGCCAGCCCCCGTACCCCGGCCAGCCGGGCCCCGACCAGCAGGTCCCCGGGCAGCCGATCCCCGGCCAGCCGGGCCCGTACCCGCAGCAGCCGCAGCCCGGCCAGCCATACGCGCAGCCCGGACAGCCGTACCCCCAGCCGGGCCAGCCCCCGGCCCAGCCGGGTCAGCCGTATCCGCAAGCCGCCGGTCAGCCGCCGTACCCGCAGCCGGGTCAGCAGCCGCACCCCCAGCAGCCGCAGCAGCCACAGCCCGGGCAGCCGTACGCGCAGCCCGGGCAGCCCCCGGCCGCGCCCCCGCAGCCGGGCTACGGCTACCCCCAGCAGGGCCAGCCCGGTCAGCCGGGATACCCGGCCCAGCCCGACGGCCAGACCCCGCCGCCTCCGCCTCCGACGCAGTAACCGCCTCACCCGATCGGCCCCTTTCGAGGGGCCGATCGCCGTCCTGGCCCGCGCCGTTCCCACTCGGCGCGGGCTTCGGCGCGTTCAGGGGCGAAATCCGTTGCCAGCCCCTGGCCAGGAGGGCGTCAGTGGTCTCGACCAATGGGTGCGGAAAGCTCGCCAATTCGTTATTTCCGCAGGCCACAAGGGGTGAACGCGCCGTTGACGGGTGGAGACGGCCGCTGATACACACTCATCAAACGTCTGACAGCTGATCAACCCGTCCTTCCCGTCCGAGCGATGACGCGAGGTCCGACCATGGGCACGAACGATCAGACACGCAGCCTCCCGCGCGGCCTCCGGCTCGTCGCCGTGGCCGGGGCGGCCGCGCTCACCCTCACCGCCGGGCTCGCGACCCCGCTCGATCCGGCGCCCCGGCAGGCCCGGGCGGCCGACGACGGCAAGGTGCTGACCGTCGCGGTGGCGCAGAGCGTGGACTCGCTCAGCCCGTTCCTGGCGGTCCGGCTGCTCAGTACGAGCATCCACCGGCTCATGTACGAGTACCTGACCAGCTACGACCCCAAGGACAACCACGCCATCCCGGGCCTGGCCACCAAGTGGGAGTCGTCGCCGGACAAGCTGACCTGGACATACACGATCCGCTCTAACTCCAAGTGGTCGGACGGCAAGCAGGCCACCGCCGAGGACGCGGCGTGGACGTTCAACAAGATGATGACCGACGACGGCGCGGCCACGGCGAACGGCAGCTACGTCGGCAACTTCAAGAAAGTGACGGCCCCCAGCCCCACCGAGCTGGTCATCGAGCTGAAGAAGCCGCAGGCCACGATGACGTCCCTCGACGTGCCGATCGTGCCGAAGCACGTGTGGGAGAAGGTCTCGGACTTCTCCGAGTTCAACAACGACAAGAGCTTCCCCGTCGTCGGGAACGGGCCGTTCACGCTGACCGACTACAAGGCCGACAGCTACGTCCGGCTCAAGGCCAACAAGGGGTTCTGGCGCGGGGCGCCGAAGTTCGACGAGGTCGTCTTCCGCTACTACAAGGACCAGGACGCGGCGGTGTCGGCACTGCGCAAGGGCGAGGTGTCGTTCGTCGCCGGGTCGCCGTCCCTGACACCGGCTCAGGCGGCGTCCCTGGAGGGCGCGGAGAACATCCGGGTCAACGACGCCCCCGGCCGCCGCTTCTACGCCCTGGCCACCAACCCGGGCGCGAAGGCGAAGAACGGCAAGAAGTTCGGCGACGGCCACCCCTCCCTGCTGGACCAGCGGGTGCGCAACGCGCTGTTCATGGCCGTCGACCGCGAGGCCATCATCGAAAAGGTGTTCCAGGGGCACGCCGTCGAGGGCGAGGGCTACATCCCGCCGCGCTTCTCGCAGTACCACTGGAAGCCGTCCGCGGACCAGAAGCTGGCGTACGACCCGGCCGAGGCGGCCCGGCTGCTCGACCAGGCGGGTTACAAGAAGAACGGCGACGGCAAGCGCGTCGGCAAGGACGGCAAGCCCATCAGCTACCGGGTGCTGTGCCACGCCACCGACCCGAACGACAAGGCGGTCGGCAAGTACCTCCAGGAGTGGTGGGGCGAGCTCGGCATCGGCGTCCAGCTCAACTGCCTGGACAACGTGACCGACCCCTGGCTCGCCGGGAAGTACGACCTGGCGTTCGACGGCTGGTCGGTCAACCCCGACCCGGACTTCGTGATGTCCATCCACACCTGCGGTGCCCTGCCGGCGACCCCGGAGGACACGGGGGCCACCGACAACTTCATCTGCGACAAGAAGTACGACGAGCTCTACGCCCGCCAGCTCGCCGAGTACGACCCCGCCAAACGGGCGGACATCGTCCAGCAGATGGAGTCGCGGCTGTACGACCTCGGGTACATGAACGTCATGGCGTATCCGAACGCGGTCGAGGCCTACCGGACGGACCAGATCAAGTCGATCACCACCATGCCGGCGAAGGCGGGGAACATCTACGGCCAGGACGGCTACTGGAGCTGGTGGTCGGCGGTCCCGGCGGACTCCGGCGGCTCGTCGGACAACGCGTCGTCGACGGGGGTCGTGGTCGGGATCGTCGCCGCTGTCGTGCTCCTCGCCGGGCTCGGCGGTTTCGCTGCCATTCGGCGGCGTGCCACCGCCGAGGAGCGCGAGTAGCGCGGGCGAGCGGGCACACATGACCGCTGACGCGACACCCGCGCTGGTCGAGGAGAGGGAACCGGCGGCAGGGCCCCGGGTACGCAAGGGCTCCGCGTACCCGCGGTACCTGGCGGGCAAGGTGGCCGGGGCGGCCGTATCGCTGCTGGCCGTGCTCGTCACCAGCTTCTTCCTCTTCCGGCTGATCCCCGGCGATCCGGTGAAGACCATGACGGGTGGCCGTCAGGTGTCGGCCGAGCAGCTTGCCGCCTACCGCAAGGAGTTCGGGCTCGACCTGCCGCTCTGGCGGCAGTTCACCGGCTACTGCGGCAAGGCGCTCACCGGCGACTTCGGGACGTCGTACCAGTTCCACTCGCCCGTCGTCGACAAGATCACCGAGGCCCTGCCGAACACCCTGCTGCTCACCGGGGCCGCCTTCGTCCTCTACACCGCGCTGGGCATCTTCCTCGGCACCCGCTCGGCGTGGCGGCGCGGCACGGTCGGGGACCGGGTCAACACCGGTCTCGCGCTGACGCTGTACTCCATCCCGTCCTTCTGGCTCGGGCTGCTGCTGATCATCGTGCTGTCGGTGGGCATCGGCCCGCTGCCCGGGATGTTCCCCACCGGCGGCATGGAGTCGGGCGGCAAGGAGGGCTTCGCGTACGTCCTCGATGTGGCGCACCATCTGGTGCTGCCGGTGCTGACGCTGGTGGCCGTGGAGTACGGGCAGACGCTGCTGGTCACGCGGTCGGCGCTGCTGGACGAGATGGGCAGCGACTATCTGACGACCGCGCGGGCCAAGGGGCTGCGCGACGACCTCGTGCGCCGCCGGCACGCCGTGCCGAACGCGCTGCTGCCGACCGTGACGCTGATCTTCATCAACCTCGGCCGGACGGTGGCGGGCGTGATCCTGGTGGAGACGGTGTTCTCCTGGCCCGGCCTCGGCGGGCTGTTCTACCAGGCGCTGAGCGTGCCTGATCTGCCGCTCGTGCAGGGGCTTTTCTTCGTGTTCGCCGCCGCGGTGATCCTGATGAACACCCTCGCCGACCTGGTCTATCCGCTGCTGGACCCCCGGGTGGCCCGATGACGACGACGACCGAACCGGCCCCGAGCCCGCGCGCCCTCGCCCGGCAGCGCCGACGGGCCTCCGTCGCGCGCTTCTGGCGGCAGTACCGCGCGGAGCGGGCGGGGCTGTACGGCCTGACCGCACTGGCACTGTGCGCGCTGCTGGCGTTGTTCTCGCCGCTGTTCGTCGGCTCCGACGTGAGCAGTGTGAGCGACGCTCCGGGGCGTCCGATGCAGAGCCCGAGCTCCGAGTTCCCGCTCGGCACCGACCAGTTCGGCCGGGACCTGCTGGGCCTGGTGATCTGGGGCTCGCGGGTGTCGCTGCTGGTCGGGCTGCTCGCCGCGGTGCTGTCGGTGGCGATCGGCACGCTGATCGGGGTGACGGCCGGGCACTTCAAGGGCTGGTACGCGACGGTGATGATGCGGATCACCGACTGGTTCCTGGTCATGCCGACGCTGGTGCTGGCGATCGCGCTGGCGACCGTGATGTCCCGCTCGCTGACCACGACCGTGGTGGCGATCGGCGTCACCACCTGGCCGACCACGGCCCGGCTGGTGCGGGCACAGACGCTGGCGGTGGAGACCCGGCCGTACATCGAGCGTGCGCAGGCGCTCGGCGGCGGGCACTGGCACATCATGTCCCGGCACGTCCTGCCCAATGTGATGCCGCTGGTGCTGGCCCAGACGACCCTGATCATCTCCTCGGCCATCCTCGCCGAGGCGACACTCGCCTTCCTCGGCCTGGGCGACCCCACGGTCGTGTCGTGGGGCGGGCTGCTGCAGGACGCGCGGGAGGCCGGCGCGGTCAGTGCCGGGGACTGGTGGTACCTGGTGCCGCCGGGCATCGCCATCGCCGTGGTGGCGCTGGCGTTCACGCTGTGCGGACGGGCCGTGGAGTCCGTCCTCAACCCCAGGCTGGGGGTGTCGCGTTGAGTCTGCTCGACGTCAGGGATCTGACGGTGACGTACGCGGGCGGGGCGGCCGCCGTGCGCGGCGTCGACCTGCGGCTGGAGGCGGGCCAGAAGCTCGGCCTGGCCGGCGAGTCCGGCTGTGGCAAGTCCACCCTGGCGCTGGCCCTGCTGCGGCTGCTGCCGACGGGCACCCGGATCACCGGCGAGGTGCTCCTCGACGGCGAGGACGTGCTGACGATGAAGTGGGGCCGGGTGCGGGCGGTCCGCTGGGCCGGGGCCTCCGTCGTCTTCCAGGGCGCGATGCACTCCCTGAACGCCGTGCACCGCATCGGCGACCAGATCGCCGAGCCGATCCTGCTGCACAGGAAGGCGACTCCGGCCGGGGCGAAGAAGAAGACCGGCGAGTTGCTGGAGCACGTCGGGCTTCCGGCGGCCCGCGCGGACGCCTATCCGCACGAACTCTCCGGCGGCCAGCGCCAGCGCGTCATGATCGCCATGGCACTGGCCTGCGACCCCCGGCTGATCATCGCCGACGAGCCGACCACCGCGCTCGACGTGATGATCCAGGCGCAGATCCTGCGGCTCATCGAGCAGCTCGTGGCGGACCAGGACCTCGGCCTGATCATGATCAGCCACGACCTCGCGGTCCTCGCCGACACCTGCGACCGGCTCGCGGTGATGTACGCGGGGCGGGTGGTCGAGGAGGGCCCGGCCGCCGAGGTGTACGAGGACGCCCGGCACCCGTATGCCAAGGCCCTGTCGGCCGCGTTCCCGCGCATCGGCGACCCCGCGTCCCGGTTCGCGCCGCGGGGACTGGCGGGCGACCCGCCCGACCCGGCCGCGCTGCCGTCCGGCTGCACGTTCCATCCCCGGTGCCCGGTGGCGCCGGCGTCGTGCGCCGAGGAGGACCCGGTGCTGCGCGAGGCCGGGCCTGAACGCCGGGCGGCGTGCGTCCTGGTCGGCGATCCGGCGAACGAAGCACGCGAGAAGCCCGATGCCCTGGAGGAAGCGAGGCCCGGCACGCCATGACCACGTCCCCCACGGCATCCGACGTCACCACGGCACCCCTGCTGAGTGCCAAGGGCCTGTACGTCACCTTCCCCGGCCGGCACGGCGGGCCCCGGGCCCGCGCGGTGGACGGAGTGGACCTCGACATCCGGCCCGGCGAGATCGTCGCGCTGGTCGGCGAGTCGGGCTGCGGCAAGACGACCCTGGCCCGCTCGCTGCTGGGCCTGGTCGAACCGACCGCGGGCCGCGTCACCTTCGACGGCCGCCCGCTGGAGTACTCCGGCCGCTCCCTGAAGGCGTACCGCAAGCGCGTCCAGCTGGTCCTGCAGGACCCGAGCGGCTCGCTCAACCCGCGGCACACGGTGTACGACGCGGTCGCCGAGGGGCTGCGCATCCACGGTTACGGCGGCGACGAGCGGACCGCGGTCGCCGAGGCCCTGTCCCGGGCCGGGCTGCGGCCCCCGGAGCGCTTCTTCCTGCGCTATCCGCACGAGCTGTCCGGCGGGCAGCGCCAGCGGGTCGTCATCGCGGGCGCGCTCGTCCTGGAACCCGAACTCCTCGTCGCCGACGAGCCGGTGGCGTCCCTGGACGCCTCCGTGCGCGGCGAGATCCTCGCCCTGCTGCTGCGGCTGCGCACCGAGCTCGGCCTGTCCGCGCTCGTCGTCACGCACGACCTGGGCCTGGCCTGGAACATCGCCGACCGGGTCGCCGTGATGTATCTGGGCCGGATCGTGGAGACGGGCACGGTGGAACAGGTGCTGACCGCACCCCGGCATCCGTACACCCAGGCCCTGCTGTCGGTGCTTCCCGAGGCGCCCGGCGACCCGGTGGTCCTCACGGGCGAGCCCCCGGACCCCTCGCGGGTGCCGTCCGGCTGCCGCTTCCATGCGCGCTGCCAGGTGCTGGCGAGCGGCGAGGCGGAACGGGCGGGCGTGGCAGACGCGTGCCGGGGCCAGGACCTGAGGATCCTCGACGGAACCGGCACGGCCCAGGTGGCGTGCCACTGGGCGACGACGTCCTGAGGGCTCAGCCGGACGAGGGCTGGGAAGCTCCGTCCTGAGGGCCGCCGGTGTGGGCGAGGGCGCTGGGGGTCCGGCAGCCGACGATCGCCGGGGCCTCCCGGACGAGTGTGTCGTCGGTGAGTGCCTCCACCATGAACAGCGCGAAGTCCACCCGGCGTGTCAGGTCGCTGGCCAGGACCGGATCGCCCACGTGCCGGCTCCACACGGGCAGCCCCTGGCTCTCCCCCTCCTCCAGGCTGCTACCGCGCACCACGGTCCACCGGGTGTCGCTGGCGAACACCCGTCGGCACGCCTCGACCTGGTCGTCGATCTCGACGGCGCGGACCAGCTTGCCCAGGACCGCGGCGATCCGGACGCCCAGGGTGAACCTCCGCGAGTACCGGTCCTCGCCGTCGCGGGAGATGTGCCAGCCGCAGGAGAAGACCAGACGCGCGCCCGGCCGTGCGTGGTCGAGCACCGCCTGCGCGGTGCCGGAGGCGTACTGCCGCACACCCCATGGCACCAGCACCGTGAGCACCCCGTCGCACCCGGCGACCGCACGCCGGATCACCTCCGGGTCGTTCGTGGGCCCGGGGACGATGGTCATCCGGTCCTCGAACGCGGCCAGTTTCGGCACGCTGCGCTCCCGGCAGACCCCGACCACCTCGTAGCCGCGCGCCAGTGCGTGCCCGACCATGTACTGCCCGAGCTTCCCCGAAGCCCCGATGACGCAGACCTTCTTCACACGATCCGTACCCATGGCGCAGCCCCTTCGCCGGGATGCCTACCTTATCTTGTAAGGCAAGCTAGCCTTATGCTGTAAGGCGGTCAAGGGGAGCGGCAACGGAAGTGAGGAGAGGCTCGGATGCCTGAGGGAAGCAAGACCCGGCGCGCGGGATCGGCGCGCACGCCGCTCAGCCGCGAGCGCGTCATCCGCACCGCGATGGCCGTGGCCGACGACAAGGGCGTGGCGGCACTCACGATGAGGGCCGTCGCCGGACCGCTGGGCGTCGAGGCGATGTCGCTCTACCACCACGTCGCGGGGCGGGACGACATCCTCGACGGCATGGTGGACGCGGTGTTCGGCGAGATCGACCTGCCGCCGCGTGACACGGACTGGAAGAGTGCTCTGCGTGCCCGCGCGGACTCCGCCCGTGCCGTCCTCCGGCGCCATCCCTGGGCCGTCGGCCTCATGGACTCCCGCTCCCAGCCCGGCCCCGCGACCCTGCGTCACCACGACGCCGTCATCGGGGCGTTGCGCGCCGGAGGGTTCTCCGTCCCGATGGCCGCGCACGCCGTCTCACTGATCGACAGCTATCTGTACGGCTTCGTGCTCCAGGAGCTGAGCCTGCCGTTCACAGGGGCGGCGGAGCTGGACGAGGTCGCGGGCGCCATCCTGCGCGAGATGCCCGCCGACACCTACCCCCATCTCACCGAACTGGCCACCGAACACGTGCTCAAGCCGGGCTACGACTACGCCGACGAGTTCACCTTCGGCCTCACCCTCATCCTCGACGCCCTCCACCCGGACGAGACCCGCGAGACCCGCGAGATCGACGAAACCGGCGAGACCGCGAGCGCATAGCGAGGACGCCGCCCGGGGCGCTAGGCGGACCGCTCGGCCGCGCCGACCAGCTCCCGGCACTGCTTGACGTCCTCGGCCATCTGCTCCAGCAGCGCCTCGAGCGTGTCGAACTTGGCCTGCCCCCGCACGAACGCCAAGAAGTCGACCGCGACATGCAGCCCGTACAGATCCAGCCCCACCCGGTCGATGGCATACGCCTCCACCGTCCGCTCGGTCCCCTCGAACTGCGGATTCGTACCGACGGAGATCGCGGCCGGCATCACTTCGCCCTGGGCGTGCAGCCAGCCGGCATACACACCGTCGGCCGGGATGGCCGTGTGCGGCAGCGTCTCGACGTTGGCCGTCGGAAATCCCAGCTCGCGCCCGCGCTGGGCACCTCGGACGACGACACCCTCGACCCGGTGCGGACGACCCAGGATCTCCCCCGCGCCCTCGACATCGCCCTCGGCGACCAACCGCCGCGTCAGCGTGGAGGAGAACGGCTCCCCACCGCCCGCCTCACCGGTGACGTACAGGTCGACGACCTCGACCTCGAAGTCGTAGGTCTTGCCCTGCGTGGCCAGGAACTCCACGTTGCCTGCGGCCTTGTGCCCGAAGCGGAAGTTGGGGCCCTCGACGACGGCCTTGGCGTGCAGCTTGTCGACGAGGACCTTGACGACGAAGTCGGCCGGGGAGAGCTTCGAGAACTCGGTCGTGAAGGGGAGGATGAGCACCGCGTCCACGCCCAGGTCGGCCATGAGCTCGGCGCGGCGGTGGTGCGGGGCGAGCAGCGGAGGGTGGCTGCCGGGCCGGACGACCTCGCTGGGGTGCGGGTCGAAGGTGACGACGACGGCGGGCACCCCCAGCTCCCTGGCGCGGTTCACGGCATGCCGGATGATCAGCTGGTGTCCGCGGTGGACTCCGTCGTAGGAGCCGATGGTGACGACGCTGCGCCCCCAGTCCTGGGGGATGTCCTCCAAGCCACGCCAGCGCTGCACTGTGCCTGCTCCTTGTCGAAAGCTCGTCGAACCGTGTCCGTGGTTGTCCGTGGTTGCCTCGTGCGCAGGTCTAAGGGTGCCATGCCCCATGCCTCGGGCCCGCATCGGCATGGTCACGCGGGGACGCGTACTCCCGCCAGGTTCTCGATCGTGCGGTGTGAGCTCGGCCCGACCACCGCCGCCCACTCCTCGGGCGCTTCGGCCAGCCAGCCGGCCGCGCGGGCGGCGAAGCCGGGCACGTGCCGGCCCAGGTCGACCAGGGCACGGTCGAAGCGGCCGGCGCCCTCCGGGGTGCGCACGAGGAGCAGGCCGACGCGATGGACGAGGTCGCGCAGGTCGTCGCCGCTGTTCCGGGCGGCGGCCTGGAGCAGCGCGTCCAGCACGTCGATGTCGTGCTCGCGGGCCAGGAGCGCGTCGCGCAGCTCGCGGCGCAACGGGCGGGAGGCGGGGATGCCGGGCGGGGTGAGGACGGCGGCGAGGGCGCACCGCAGCCTTACCGCCCCGCCGTCCAGCAGGCCGGTCACCAGGGGCAGCAGCACGGCCCGGGCTTCAGGGCCCCGGTCGAGCCGCTGATCGACGTACGCGGCCATGTGCCCGGCGAGTTCCGGCCGCTGCTCCGTCGCCTCCCGGACCAGTGCGGCGACCCGCCGGGCCAGTCCGGGCGGGGTGGCGTCGGCGAGTGCCCGCAGTGCCTCCTCCGCGTCCGGCCGCCGCAGCCGTGCCGCGAAGGCGTCGAGGACCGGCTCGGGGTGGGCCAGGAGGGCGCGGGCCGGTACGTCCTGAGGGAAGCGCGGGTCGCCCGCCGCGAAGCGCTCCAGCGCCCGCGGGAGGTACTTGGCCTGGGTGTGCGGGTCCTGGACGAGGAGGGCGAGTGCGCCGCCGTGCAGGGCGTGGCCGGCGGGGCGGGCGAGCAGGGCGAGGGCCGCGTAACGCAGGAGGGCGCGGTCGTCTCCCGTGCTCACGTGGGGTGCGACGCGCAGTCCGTTCGCCACCGCGGCGTCCCGGCGCGCGGGCCGCTCGTCGAGCGCCCACCGGTCCACGGCCCGGCACACCGCCGACGGTTCCTCCTCGGCCAGCACGGCGAGCAGTTCGTCGGCGCGCCGGTGAGCGCGGTCGACGAGCACGTCCGTCAGCTCGTCCAGGGCCCGGCGGCGATGGGTGTGCAGCAGCGCCTGCGCGGCCGTGGCCACCGTCGCGTGCGGGGTGGCGGGCAGCGGCCGCTCGTCGTCGAACCAGTCGGCGAGCAGCGGTTGCACCCCCGTGGGGTCGGCGGTGAGCAGCCGCGCCACGGCGTCGAGGAAGCGGGGGCCGGCCTCGCACGGCGGGCCGTCGGCGTGGACCAGCCGCCGCAGCAGGCCGAGGCGCACGTCCTGCGGAAGCCGTACGCCGGTCCAGAAGGCGGGCCCGACCTCCTCGGGCACGGGCCGCCGCTGCCGCCGCCAGGCCACGATCCGGTCGGCGAGCAGCCGCAGCACCTCGGTGTACGGCGTCGCGTCGGGCACGGCCGACAAGGTCCCGGCGAGCAGCCGGGCGGCCCACCAGGACCGCGGGTCGGCGTCCAGAGCGTGGACCAGGTCGGCCAGACGGGAGGCAGGCCGGCCGGTGCCGTGCTGGCGGGCGAGGAACAGCAGGGCCTGGACCACGGGCCCGATGCGATGGTGCGGTACGGGGTCGGACTGCGGTTCCCGGCCACGGTGGACGAGGGCCCGCAGGGCCTCGTCGAGGTCGAGGTGCATGCCCTGGAGCCAGTCGGCGAGTTCCTCGTGGGCGAAGCGGTAGCCGGATCCGGCGGGCACGAGCAGGCCCTCGGCGAGGACGGCCTCCGCCCAGCCGGTGCCGCCGCCGAGCCGCGCGGGGGCGGGCCCCCACGGGAACACCGCCTCGAAGGCCTCCCGGTCCACGTCCCCCGTCCCGGGACCGAGGCCGCGCCGGGCGGCCTGGTGCACCTGCCCCGAAACCTTGGCGGCCAGCCGGCGTACGGCGGTGCCGCGCAGTCCGTTCCGGGCGGCCAGGCGGGCGGCGATGCGCAGGGACATCAGGTCCAGGTAGGCGGCGAAGACGTCGTGCCGGTCGACGCCGGCGGCGGGCACGTCGGGGGCGGCGTCCAGGGCGGTCCGCAGCTCGGCGAGCAGCCGGATGGCCAGGGGATGCCGGGCGTCCGCCTCGGCGAGGGCGCCGTCCGGGATGCCGTGCCGCAGACGGGCCTTGCGGGCCTCGTCCTCGGTGAGATCCCCGAGGCGCACACACGCGGGCCGCGCTTGCGGGCCTCCCGGCCCGTGCAGTACCTCGTCCGGGAACGGCACCCCTTCCCAGTGCTCCGCCCGGCACGCCACCACCAGCCGCACTCCCGTCTCCCGCAGCCACCGCACCGTCCCGTCCGTCCACGAGGCCAGACGGCGGGCCAGGGCCGGTGGCATCTCCTCGGGGCCGTCGAGGACGAGCAGCAGGGGGCGGCCGAGGGCACGGGCGAGGCCGGCGAGGCGCTCGGGCGTGGTGTCGCCCAGGTCGGCCGGGAAGGGGGCGCGGTCGGCTGCCACAGCCAGGGCGGCCCGGGTCAGCGCCCGGCCGGCAGCGTCCGCCACCGACACGTCGTCGTCCCGCAGTTCGGACCCACGCAGCCACAGCGTGGGGAGTCCGCTGCGGCTCCGCCGGGCCGCGAGCGCCGCGAGTTCCGTCGTACGACCGCTGCCGGGCGGCCCGACGAGGCCGAGGACGGCGGCAGGGCCCGCCGTGAAGGCGCTGAACTCGGCCACCACAGCGGCCCGTTCGACCGGTTCCGGGAGGCAGGCGGGGCCGTCCTGTGCCACCGTTGTGCCGGTCAGCTCCAGCACCCCGGCCAGGTTGAGGTCGTCGCCGTACGCGGGGACCGTCGCCGCGTTCTCGGCGAGCAGTTCGGCGAGCGGGTCCGCCCCGGAGACCGGGGGACGCAGCGGCACGGCGAATCCGACGTCGCGGTGGTCGGAGCTGAGCGCCGTACCGAGCACACCGACGACGGCACCGGTGGCGGCGTCGACCACGGGGCCGCCGGCCGCCCCGCCGGCCGGCCGCAGCGCGTCCCGCCCGGCCGTGCCGACCGCAAGCTCCAGCGCGTCGAGGCGGTGGACACGGTTCGTGGCCGTGTACGTCGCGGTGGCCGGGCCGAGGACGCGTGCCTCGCGCCAGCCGCCGGCGGCGATCCGCACATAGGTGCCCGTCCGGGTTCCGTCCCGCACGGTGACCGGCAGCGGCGGCACGTCGAGGCCGTCGGTCCGTACGAGGGCCAGGTCAAGGGCGGGCAGTGGGAGCACCGCGTCGGCGGTCACGACCCGGCGGCGGTCCCCGGCCCCGCACAGGACGAGCCCGGGCAGTCCGTCGACGGCCTCGTGGCTGGTGACGAGCGTGCCGCGGTGGTCGGCCAGGAACCCGGTGCCGCGGGGGCGGCCCGCGAGGTCGTGGACGCGGACCAGGGCTTCGTCGAGGGCGCGGCCCGCCTGCTCCGCTGCCGCCGTTGCCTGATCGGCCGTCGCCTCGCACGCTGTTGCCTGATCCGCTGTTCCGGCGCGGTCCTGGGAGTCTCGTGCGCTGCCGCCCCACTCCCCGGACCGGTTCCGCGACGCCATCGTCGAGCCTCCCCGCCGTACACCCGTGCCCTCGCGGTCGACGGTAGGGGCGAGATGATCAGCCGGACAGGCCGCTCGGCGAAAGCGCCCCCTTCCGCTCCCCCCGTTCACTCCGAGCGCCCGCACGGACGGGTGAACCGACGGGGACGGCTGGATACACCTAGGGGTGGGGGAACCGAGGGGGGCCGTGGAGCGGCGGCAGTGGAGGTACCCCGTGGTCGCCGCTCCACGGGCGGACACCGGTCCCCCGGGTCCCCCGGTCCGCGTCAGGCGAAGACGGCCAGGCTCTTGGCCTTGCCCCGCTGCTCCTCGACGAGGGCGAGGAAGCGGCCCTCCGGGTCGAAGACGGCGACGGGGCCGGAGCCCGCGTACTCGTCGGGCATCTCCAGCCGTACACCGTTGGTGAGCAGCTTGGCCCGCCGGGCGTCGACGTCCCAGCGCGGGAAAGCGGCCGTCGCGGCATCGGCGATCGGCATCACGGCCAGCTCCTGCTGGTGCTGGTCGAGCGTGCGCGCCGCGTCCAGCTTGTAGGGGCCGACGCGGGTACGGCGCAGGGCGGTGAGATGACCGCCGACGCCGAGGTCGGCGCCCAGATCGCGGGCCAGGGCCCGGATGTACGTACCGGAGGAGCAGACGACCGACACGACCAGGTCGAGTACGGGCGTGCCGTTCTCGGCGACGGCGTCCCTGACGTCGTACACGCCGAAGGAGGAGACCGTGACGGGCCGGGCCGGGATGTCGAACTCCTCGCCCTCCCTGGCCCGCTTGTAGGACCGCACCCCGTTGATCTTGATGGCGCTGACCTTGGACGGCACCTGCATGATGTCGCCGGTCAGCTTGGCGACTCCGGCGTCGATGGCGTCGCGGGTGACCCGGGAGGCGTCGGCGGAGGAGGTGATCTCCCCCTCGGCGTCGTCCGTGAGGGTGTTCTGCCCGAGCCGGATGGTGCCCAGGTACTCCTTCTCGGTCAGCGCGAGGTGGCCGAGGAGCTTGGTCGCCTTCTCGACGCCGAGGACGAGGACGCCCGTCGCCATCGGGTCGAGGGTGCCGGCGTGCCCGACGCGTCGTGTTCTGGTGATGCCGCGCATCTTGGCGACGACGTCGTGCGAAGTGAAGCCCGACGGCTTGTCGACGATGACGAGGCCGTCGGGCGTGGTGTGCTTCTGGGTCATTCGGCGGTGTCGTCCGTCTCGTCGTCCTCGTCCGGCTTCCGGTACGGGTCGGCTTCACCGGCGTACTTCGCGCCGGCGGACGCCTCGCGCACCTTCTCGTCGGACTGGCGCGCCTTGTCGAGGAGGTCCTCGATGTTCCGGGCCGTGTCGGGAAGGGCGTCCATGACGAAGGTCAGGGTCGGCGTGAACTTCACACCGGCGGCCCGGCCCACCTCGGAGCGCAGGATGCCCTTGGCGCTCTCCAGGCCGGCGGCGGCCTCGTTGCGCTCCTCGTCGTCCCCGTACACGGTGTAGAAGACGGTCGCCTCCCGCAGGTCACCCGTGACCCGGGTGTCCGTGATGGTGACGTGCGAGCCGAGCCGCGGGTCCTTGATCCCGCGCTGCAGCTTCTGGGCCACCACCTCTCGGATGAGGTCCGCCAGCCTTTTAGCCCGCGCGTTGTCGGCCACTGGTCCGTCTCCCGTTCTTTCCTGTCTGGGTCGTTCTCTGGGTCGTCAGTCGTCTTCGCCGTGGAAGCGCCGCCTGACGGACAGCAGTTCCACCTCGGGGCGGGCGGCGACCAGCCGTTCGCACCGGTCGAGTACCTCGCTCAGGTGCCCCGCGTCGCCGGACACCAACGCGAGGCCGACGACGGCCCTGCGATGGAGGTCCATGTGGTCCACCTCGGCCGCGCTCACCGCGTACTTGCGCTGGAGCTCGGCGACGATGGGGCGGACGACGGAGCGCTTCTCCTTCAGCGACCGGACGTCGCCGAGGAGCAGGTCGAAGGACAGAGTCCCCACGTACATGTGTATCCGGATGACCCGCCGGTCCGGGATCGATGGCCCTGCGGTTTGGGTGGCAGGGACATCAAGAACGGTACCGCGAACCTGCCGGTGGCTCGACGGGGTTTTCCTTTGCCCGCCCACCCGCCCGACACGGTGGGTTCGAGGTGCTGCCCGGGGCTCCGCCCCGGACCCGCGTGCCAACGGCCAGCCGGCCGACGCGGCGTGTGCCGCGTCGGCCGGTCGGTGGAAACCGTGGGTCAGACCCGCGGCTTCTCGCGCATCTCGTACGTCGCGATGACGTCGTCGACCTTGATGTCGTTGAAGTTGCCGAGGTTGATACCGCCCTCGAACCCTTCGCGGATCTCGGTGACGTCGTCCTTGAAGCGACGCAGGCCCTCGATGTTGAGGCTCTCCGCGATGACCTTGCCATCGCGCAGCAGGCGGGCCTTGGTGTTCCGCTTGACCTCGCCGGAGCGGATGAGAACACCCGCGATGTTGCCCAGCTTGGACGACTTGAAGACCTCGCGGATCTCCGCCGTACCGAGCTCGACCTCTTCGTACTCCGGCTTGAGCATGCCCTTGAGGGCCGCCTCGATCTCCTCGATCGCCTGGTAGATGACCGAGTAGTAGCGGACGTCCACGCCCTCGCGCTCCGCCATCTGCTGGGCACGTCCGGCAGCGCGGACGTTGAAGCCGATGACGATCGCGTCCGAGCCCATCGCCAGGTCGATGTCGGACTCCGTGACCGCACCGACGCCGCGGTGCAGGACCCGGATGTCGACCTCTTCGCCGACGTCCAGCTGGAGCAGGGAGGACTCGAGGGCCTCGACCGAACCAGAAGCGTCACCCTTGATGATCAGGTTCAGCTGCTGGACCTCGCCGGCCTTGAGCACCTTGTCCAGGTCCTCCAGCGAGACACGGCGCGTGCGCTTGGCGAACGCGGCGTTCCGCTCACGGGCGGCGCGCTTCTCGGCGATCTGACGGGCCGTACGGTCCTCGTCGACCACCAGGAAGTTGTCACCCGCACCCGGGACGTTGGTCAGGCCCAGGACCTGAACCGGCGTCGAAGGACCGGCCTCGGCGACGCTGTTGCCGTTGTCGTCGTGCATCGCCCGGACTCGGCCGTACGCGTCGCCGACCACCATGGTGTCGCCGACCCGCAGCGTGCCTCGCTGGACGAGGACCGTCGACACGGCACCACGGCCGCGGTCGAGGCGGGACTCGATCGAGATGCCCTGCGCGTCCTGGTTCGGGTTGGCCCGCAGGTCGAGCGAGGCGTCGGCCGTGAGGACCACGGCCTCCAGCAGGGAGTCGATGTGCAGACCCTGCTTGGCGGAGATGTCGACGAACATCGTGTCGCCGCCGTACTCCTCGGCCACCAGGCCGTACTCGGTCAGCTGACCGCGCACCTTGGTCGGGTCGGCGCCCTCGACGTCGATCTTGTTGACCGCGACGACGATCGGGACCTCGGCCGCTTTGGCGTGGTTGAGCGCCTCGACCGTCTGCGGCATGACGCCGTCGTTGGCCGCGACGACCAGGATCGCGATGTCGGTCGACCTCGCACCACGGGCACGCATGGCGGTGAACGCCTCGTGACCCGGGGTGTCGATGAAGGTGATCTTGCGCTCTTCCTCGTTGACCTCGGTCGCGACCTGGTAGGCACCGATGTGCTGGGTGATGCCGCCGGCCTCGCCCGCGATGACGTTCGTCTTGCGGATGGCGTCGAGGAGCCGGGTCTTACCGTGGTCGACGTGACCCATGACGGTGACGACGGGCGGGCGGACCATCAGGTCCTCCTCGTCGCCCTCGTCCTCGCCGAACTCGATGTCGAAGGACTCGAGGAGCTCGCGGTCCTCCTCCTCCGGGCTGACGATCTGAACCGTGTAGTTCATCTCGCCGGCGAGGAGCTGGAGCGTCTCGTCGGAGACGGACTGCGTGGCCGTGACCATCTCGCCGAGATTCATCATGACCGCGACGAGCGACGCCGGGTTGGCGTTGATCTTTTCCGCGAAGTCGGTGAGGGAGGCACCGCGCGACAGGCGAACGGTCTCGCCGTTGCCGCGAGGCAGCATCACACCGCCGACCGACGGGGCCTGCATGGCCTCGTACTCCTGGCGCCTCTGCCGCTTCGACTTGCGGCCACGACGGGCCGGACCGCCGGGACGGCCGAAGGCGCCCTGCGTGCCACCACGGCCACCGGGACCACCCGGACGACCGCCGAAGCCGGGACGACCGCCGCCGCCGGGACCACCGGGACGACCGGCGAAACCGCCGCCACCGCCACCGGGACCACCCGGACGACCGGCGAAGCCGCCGCCGCCACCGGGACGACCGGCGAAGCCGCCGCCACCCGGGCGACCGCCGCCGCCACCGGGACGACCGCCGCCACCGGGACCGCGGCCGCCGGGGCCACCGCCACCGGGACGCGGGCCGGCAGCCGGACGCTGCGGCATCATGCCGGGGTTCGGACGGGGGCCGCCGGGGCCGCCGCCGGGACGCGGGCCGCCGCCCTGCGGACGCGGCATCGAGCCCGGGCTCGGACGGTTGCCGCCCGGAGCCTGCGGACGCGGACCGCCGCCGCCCTGGGCGCCGGGCGCCTGGGGACGGGGACCGCCACCCTGGCCGCCGGGGCCGGGACGGCCACCCTGCGGACGGGGCGCCTGCGGGCGCGCCATGCCGGTGGAGCCACCGGAGGTGAAGGGGTTGTTACCCGGACGCGGACCGGCCGGACGGGAACCGCCCTGACGCGGCGCCGGAGCACCGGGACGCGGACCCCGCTCGCCGCCGGGACGGCCCTGGCCGCCCTGGCCCTGGCCGGGACCGCCGGAGGGACGGCCGCCACCGGGCTTGGGGGCGCCGGGGCGCCCGCCGCCGGGCTTCGGCGCGGCCGGGGACGGAGCCGCCGCGGGCGGCGCCGTGAACTCGGGCGCGGCCGGGGCCGGACGCGGCGCGGGCTTGGGGCCCGGCGTCGGACGCGGACCCGGGGTCGGCGCGGGGGCCGACGGGGCCGAGGGGGCCGACGGCTCCTGGGCCGCGGCGGGCTTGGGTGCGGCCGGCGGCTTCGGGGCAGCCGGACGAGCCGCCTGCGCCGGAGAGGGCGCGGCGGGACGGGGGGCGGCCTTCTTGGGGGCTGCGGGCTTCGCGGCGGACTTGCCGTTGCCACCGCCCTGGAAGGCGTCAGTAAGTTTGCGTACGACGGGCGCTTCGATCGTCGAAGACGCCGAACGGACGAATTCACCGAGTTCCTGGAGCTTGGCCATGACGACCTTGCTCTCTACACCGAACTCCTTGGCGAGTTCGTAGACCCGGACCTTAGCCACTTCGCTCCTTTGAGGTCCGGGTTACGTCCGGACCGTCGCTAGTTCATGGGCGTACTCATCGCGTACTCATCGAGTGCTCATCGCAATCTCGACCTGCTTTCGACTCGCGAGGTACCAAGCCGCACGGTGTTCCGTGCGACACGTCTTTACCGTGTTGCCTGGTCGGCAACTGTTGTCTGCTCGACGTATCGGCGCAACGCCTTTGTGTCGAGCGGTCCCGGGGCGCGCAGTGCCCTCGTGAACGCCCGTCGGCGTACCGCCTGGTCGAGACAGATCTGGGCGGGGTGTACGTACGCACCCCGGCCGGGCAGCGTACCGCGAGGATCAGGGACGCATGCGTCCTCGATCAACACGATCCGCAACAGATCGGCCTTGGCCGCTCGCTCCCGACACCCCACACAAGTGCGTTCAGGGCATGCGCGGACGCGCGTCCGGCCAGACACTGTTAAGTCTACCTCCCCGTACGCGCCTGACCCCTTTGGGGCAGGAATCGAACAGTTGCCGCGCATGAACCTGTCGTGATCTGAACGACCCGCGGCTTGGATCTATTCCCCGGAGCTACTCTCCGGAGCCGTTCGCCGCCGGTTCCGTGTCCGGGCGGATGTCGATCCGCCAGCCGGTCAGCCGGGCGGCGAGCCGGGCGTTCTGCCCTTCCTTGCCGATGGCCAGGGAGAGCTGGTAGTCGGGCACGGTCACCCGGGCCGACCGGGCCGCCATGTCCACGATCTCCACCTTGGAGACACGGGCCGGGGACAGCGCGTTCGCCACCATCTCGGCCGGGTCCTCCGACCAGTCGACGATGTCGATCTTCTCGCCGTTCAGCTCGCCCATCACATTGCGCACACGGCCGCCCATGGGGCCGATGCAGGCGCCCTTGGCGTTCAGGCCGGACCGGGTGGAGCGCACGGCGATCTTCGTCCGGTGACCGGCCTCGCGGGCGATCGCGGAGATCTCCACGGACCCGTCGGCGATCTCCGGCACCTCCAGGGCGAACAGCTTCTTCACCAGATTGGGGTGCGTGCGGGACAGCGTCACGGACGGGCCGCGAACACCCTTGGCCACCCGGACGACGTACGACCGCAGGCGCATGCCGTGCTGGTAGGTCTCGCCCGGCACCTGCTCCTGCACTGGCAGGATGGCCTCGAGCTTGCCGATGTCGACGAGCACGTTCTTCGGGTCGCGGCCCTGCTGGACGACGCCGGTGACGATGTCGCCCTCACGGCCGGCGTACTCACCGAGCGTCGCGTCGTCCTCGGCGTCGCGCAGGCGCTGCAGGATGACCTGCTTGGCCGTGGTGGCGGCGATACGGCCGAAGCCCGTGGGGGTGTCGTCGAACTCGCGGGCCTCCTGGCCCTCCTCGAGGTCGTCGGGGTCCTCCTTCGCCCACACGGTCACATGGCCGGTCTGCCGGTTGAGCTCCACGCGCGCGTGACGGCGGCTTCCCTCGGTGCGGTGGTAGGCGATGAGGAGGGCCGACTCGATCGCCTCGACCAGCAGGTCGAAGGAGATCTCCTTCTCCCGAACCAAGCCCCGCAGGGCGCTCATGTCGATGTCCACGGCTACGCCTCCTCTTCCTTCTTGTTGTCCTTGCGGCTGAACTCGACCTGGACACGCGCCCGGACGATGTCGTCGAAGGCGAGTCTGCGTGCGGTGGGCTTGCGGCCCTTGACTCCGGGGATCTCGGTGTCGACACCGTCGTCGTCGACCTTCAGGATCCGGGCGACCAGCTCGCCGCCCTCGGCGAGCTGGAACTTCACCAGGCGGTCCGTGGCGCGCACGTAGTGACGGTGTTCCGTGAGGAGGCGCTCCGCGCCCGGGGTGCCGACCTCGAGGGTGTACTCCCCCTCGCCCATCGCGTCCGTCTCGTCGAGCTTCGCCGAGAGCGCGCGGCTCACATCGGCGATCTGGTCCAAATCGGCGCCCGTGTCCGAGTCGACGACCACGCGCAGCACACGCTTGCGTCCGACGGAGTCCACTTCGATCTCTTCGAGGTCCAGGCCCTGAGAGCTGACGAGCGGTTCCAGTAGTTCTCGCAGCCTCTCGCTCTGGGTGGTGCTCATCCGGGTGACTCCTCGGCCGCGTGTGCTGTTGTGGGATGGGGCGCGTGTCTGGTCAAAGGGTATCCGGTCGCAGGGAGTGTTGCCGTCCACCCGGTGACGAACGGTGCCGCTGAGTGGTCCCGGGCGAAGGCCCGGGTACCGTGATCACGGGCGTGCAGCCCTGCCAGTCGCTTCTTTCTCGTACGAGCCCCCCGAGGACGTCTGAAGTGCCGTTTTCCCCATCGCCGCGCGCCCGCTCGGGGCCGCGCAGAAGGAGTCTGCTCGCCGTCGGCCCGGCGGCCCTCGCCCTGGCCGGCTGCACCGCCGGCGACGAGGACTCCGGTGACCCGGGCGACGGCCCGTCGGCCGCCGACCGCAGGGCACGCGCGCGTGCGGCGCGGGACAGCGAGGAACTTCTCGAGCGGTACGACGCGGTGATCGCCGCCCGCCCGGGGCTCGCGGAGTGGCTGCGGCCGCTGCGGGAGGAGGTCGTACGGCACGCGCAGGCGTTCGGCGGCCGGAAGGCGCCTGCCTCCCCCGCCCCTTCCGCCTCTTCCTCCCCCTCCGCCTCTGCCCCCGCGGCCGCCGTGCCGGGGAACGACCGGGACGCGCTCGCCGTCCTCGCCGCCGCGGAGCGGGAGCTCGCCGACCGGCGGGCCAAGGCACTGGTCGGGGTGCCGGGCGAGCTGGCGCGGCTGCTGGCGTCGGTGGCAGCCGCCGGAGCGGCGCACGTCTATCTGCTGACGGAGGGTGACGCGTGAGCGACGCGAAGGACCAGGAGCTGCGGGCCCTCCAGGCGGCGCTGGCCGCCGAGCACGCGGCGGTGTACGGGTACGGAGTCGTCGGCGGGCGGATCGGCGACCGGCAGCGCGTTGAGGCACGGACGGCGTACGACGCGCACCGGGCGCGCAGGGATGCGCTGGCGCGCGAGGTGAAGGACCTGGGCGGCAGGCCCGCGGCCGCGGCCGCCGGGTACGCGCTGCCGTTCCCGGTACCGGACGCCGCGGCCGCCGTGCGGCTCGCCGCCGAGCTGGAGGACCGGGTGGCCGGGGTCTACTCCGACCTGGTGCGCGCGGCGGCCGGCGGGCGGCGGGTGCTGGCCGCCGAGGCGCTGCGGGAGGCCGCGGTGCGGGCGGTGCGCTGGCGCGGCGAGAGCGTAGCCTTCCCTGGGCTCGCCGAGCGGGCGGACACGGCTCCGCCCGCGGCCGCGCCCACGGCGTGACCCCGTAGGGCACGCACCGCGGACAGCACGAAGGGAACGACTCGCGCATGGTTTTCGAACCGCCGAAGCGCCTGGTCAGGGCGCTCGGTGAGACGGCGCCGGACGGTGACGACTGGCTGGAGAAGCTGCCCGAGGCGGCGCGGCGGGCCGTCGCTCTACGCGAGTTGACCGTGGAGCGGGTTCAGGTGCCCGGCGGGCGCAGCAGCCTGGTCGTGCTGGTGCGGACGGCCGAGGGGACGCCCGCGGTGCTCAAGCTGGCGCCGGCCCGGGCCCGCCCGGAGGCGGAGCGGGCCGCGCTCGCGCACTGGGGCGGCCTGGGTGCCGTACAGCTGGTGGAACCCTTCACGGCCGAGGGGGCGCTGCTGCTGGAGCGGCTGCATCCCGATGTGTCGGTGCGGTCGCTGCCGGAGGCGAAGGCGCTGCTGGAGGCGGCGGGGGCGCTGCGGCGGCTGTGGGTGGAGCCGCCCGCCGATTTCCCCTTCGAGACCGTGGCCGAGCGGACCGGGCGGCAGGCCGGGGCGATGCGGGCGCGGGCGCAGGCCGATCCCGAGGTGGCCCCGCTCGTCGATCTGGCGCTCGCGGCGCGCGAGGAGCTGCTGGCCGCGCCGCCCGAACACCGGTTGCTGCACGGCACGTTCCGGCAGAGCAAGGTGCTCGCCGGGGAGCGGACGCCGTGGCTGGCCGTGGGCCCCGACCCGGTGGTCGGCGAGTGCGCCTTCGATCTGGCCCGGCTGGTTCGCGACCGGGTGGAGGACCTGATCGCCCAGCCGTCCGGCGCGGCCACGACCCGGCGCCGGGTGAAGCGGCTGGCCGAGTCCCTGGACGTGGACCAGGAGCGGCTGCGCGGGTGGACGCTGTTCCGGGCCGTGGAGTCCGGTGTGCGGGCGGGGCGGGTCGGGCGGCCCCGGGACGCGGAGCTGCTGCTGGAGTTCGCGAGCTGGCTGTGAGCGCCCCGGGGAACCGGAGCGCTCACAGGGCAGCAGGGACGCTCAGGCGGTGAGCCGGGCGATGGCCTCCTCGACCGTCAGCTCCTCGCGCTCGCCGGTGCGGCGGTCCTTCAGTTCCACCACGCCGTCGGCCGCGCGCCGGCCGGCCACCAGGATCTGCGGTACGCCGATCAGCTCGGAGTCCGTGAACTTGACGCCCGGGGAGACGCCGGCGCGGTCGTCGACCAGGACGCGGACACCGGCCGTCGCCAGCTTCTCGGAGATGTCGAGGGCCAGTTCGGTCTGGAGGGCCTTGCCTGCCGCGACCACGTGGACGTCGGCCGGGGCGACCTCGGCGGGCCAGCACAGGCCCTTGTCGTCGGCGCTCTGCTCGGCGAGGGCGGCGACCGCGCGGGAGACGCCGACGCCGTAGGAGCCCATGGTGACGCGGACCGGCTTGCCGTTCTGGCCGAGGACGTCGAGCTTGAGGGCGTCGGTGTACTTGCGGCCCAGCTGGAAGATGTGGCCGATCTCGATGGCACGGTCGAGGACGAGGCCGGTGCCGCACTTCGGGCAGGGGTCGCCCTCCTGCACGACCACGACGTCGACGTACTCGCCGACCTCGAAGTCACGGCCGGCGACGACGTTCTTGGTGTGCGTGCCGGCCTTGTTGGCGCCGGTGATCCAGGCCGTGCCGGGTGCCACGCGCGGGTCGGCGATGTAGGTGACCTTCTCCAGGCCCCGCGGTCCGACGTAGCCGCGGACCAGGTCGGGGCGGGTCGCGAAGTCCGTCTCGGTGACCAGCTCGACGGCGGCCGGGGCGAAGTGCGCCTCGACCTTGTCCATGTCGACCTCGCGGTCGCCGGGGACGCCGACGGCGACGATCTCGCCGTCGACCTTCACGAGGAGGTTCTTCAGCGTGGCCGAGGCCGGGACGCCGAGGGAGGCCGCGAGGGTCTCGATGGTCGGGGTGTCGGGGGTCGGGATGTCCTCGGCGGCCGGCAGGTCCGAGCCGTCGACGGGCTTCAACTCGTACGTGATCGCCTCGGTGTTGGCGGCGAAGTCGCAGTTCGGGCAGTCGGCGAAGGTGTCCTCGCCGGCCTCGGCCGGGGCCAGGAACTCCTCGGACTTGGAGCCGCCCATCGCACCGGCCGTCGCGGCGCAGATGCGGTAGTCGAGGCCCAGGCGCGCGAAGATCTTCTGGTAGGCCTCGCGGTGCAGGGCGTAGGACCGGGCGAGGCCCTCGTCCTCGGTGTCGAAGGAGTAGGAGTCCTTCATCAGGAACTCGCGGCCGCGCAGGATGCCCGCGCGGGGGCGGGCCTCGTCGCGGTACTTGTTCTGGACCTGGTAGAGGATCACCGGCAGGTCCTTGTAGGAGGACGCCTGGTCCTTCACCAGCAGGGTGAAGATCTCCTCGTGGGTGGGGCCGAGGAGATAGTCGCCGCCCCTGCGGTCCTGGAGACGGAACAGCTCGGGGCCGTACTCCTCCCAGCGGCCGGTGGCCTCGTACGGCTCACGCGGCAGGATGGCGGGGAGCAGCACCTCCTGGGCGCCGATCGCGTCCATCTCCTCGCGGACGATGCGCTCCACGTTGGCCAAAACCCGCTTGCCGAGCGGCAGCCAGCTCCAGATGCCGGCGGCGGTACGGCGCACGTACCCGGCGCGGACGAGGAGCTTGTGGCTGAGGACCTCGGCGTCCGCCGGGTCGTCGCGCAACGTCTTCGCCATCAACTGGGACATGCGCTGGACCGGTACGTTCGCCATGGTTTAGCTCCTGCTGCGTGTGGGTGATGGCAGGAGGTTATCCGGGGGGTGCGGGGCGGTGGAAATCGGTTAGCGGCGCAGGAGCGGGAGTGGGGCGCCCATCACGGCGTACGGCTTCGGGGCGCTGGGGAACAGGACCTGGCGGGCGAGGTCCTGGTAGCCGAGGGAGCGGTAGAGGGCGCGGGCGGGGCTCTCGGTGTCGATCGCGGAGAGGATCGAGCGGGGTTCGGCGGCGCCGTCGGTGATGGTGGTGATCAGGGTGCGTCCGATGCCACGGCCCTGGTGGGCGGGGTGGACGTGCAGTTCGGTGATCACGAAGGAGTCGTCGAGCCAGTGGTCGTGGTGGTTGGCTCTGAGGTAGGGCTCCACGACGGTGGACCACCAGTGGGTGCGGTCGTTGGGCATGCCGTAGACGAAACCTACGAGGTTGCCGTCGGCTTTCGCGCCGAGGGCGCGGGCGCCCGGGTAGGTCATGTGGCGCAGGACGATCTGGCGGCGGACGGCTACCTCGTCCGGGCCCAGGCCGAAGGCCACGGCTTGGACGGCCAGGGCCTCGTCGACGTGGGCGGGAAGGTCGAGTGGGCCGATCACGAGGTCCATGGCGGGGAGCCTACAGGTGGGTTTTCGTCGTCGTACGGGTGCGGGCCGCCTGTGGTTGCTCGCGCCCACGCGGCGGAGCCGCATATCGGGCACAGCCCCGCGCCCCTCAGGGCGTTTCAGAACAGCACGCTCATGAAGGCGCCGACCTCCTGGAAGCCCACTCTCGTGTACGTCCGCCTGGCCGCCGTGTTGAAGTCGTTCACGTAGAGGCTGACCACCGGCGCCACGTCGGCGAGGGCGTAGCGCAGCACGGCTGCCATGCCGGGGGCCGCCAGGCCCGTGCCCCGGTACTCGGGGGCGACCCACACGCCCTGGATCTGGCAGGCGCGGTCCGTCGCGGCGCCGATCTCCGCCTTGAAGACGACCTTGCCGTCCGCGTCGAAGCGGGCGAACGCGCGGCCGGAGCCGACGAGTTCGGCGACACGGGCCTGGTAGAGGAGGCCCCCGTCGCCGGCGAGCGGGGAGATCCCGACCTCCTCGGTGAACATCGCCACACACGCCGGCATCAGCGTTTCCATCTCGTCCTTGCGGACGCGACGGACGTAGGGGTCCGGGGCGATGCCGGCCGGCAGGCTGTCGGTGACCATGAGCGGCTGCCGGCGGCGGACGTCGCGGGCCGGGCCCCACTGGGGTTCCAGCAGCCGCCACAGGTCGGCGGTGGACCCGGCGGGCCCGACGATCGAGGAGCAGCGACGGCCGGCCCGGCGGGCGCGGTCGGCGAAGGCGCGGACGGCGCGCGGGCCGGCGCAGATCGGGACCAGGTTGGCGCCCGCGTAGCACAGGGACGTCAGCATGCCGTCCTCGTACCAGCCCCACATCTCGCCGCCGAGCCGCCACGGGTCGAGGCCGGCGATCTGCACCCTGGACGTCACGAAGGCGTTCGCGACCGGCTCGCGGTCGAGTACGGCGAGCGCGGCGTCCAGGTCGCTCGGTTCGAGGACCCGTGAGGTGGTCTGCGTCAACAAGTGCGGGGCCTCACACACTCCGGGGGTTGCTGGTCCCCGCACTATAGCTGCGCTGCTTGGGTGGGGCGCCTTCGAGCTCGGGAGGGACGGTTTGTCGGCGGGTGCGGGTGCTGCCCGACCCGCCGACGGCGTGGAAAGGGTCAGCCCGCGACCGCCACCGACGGCTCGCCGGAAGCGACGCCGTCCGCTTCCATCTGCTCGGCGATCTTCATGGCCTCTTCGATGAGTGTCTCGACGATCTTGGACTCGGGGACGGTCTTGATGACCTCGCCCTTGACGAAGATCTGGCCCTTGCCGTTGCCGGAGGCGACGCCGAGGTCGGCCTCGCGGGCCTCGCCGGGGCCGTTGACGACGCAGCCCATGACGGCGACGCGGAGGGGGACCTCCATGCCGGTCAGGCCGGCCGTGACCTCTTCGGCCAGCTTGTAGACGTCGACCTGGGCGCGGCCGCAGGACGGGCAGGAGACGATCTCCAGGCCGCGCTGCTTGAGGTTCAGGGACTCCAGGATCTGGTTGCCGACCTTGACCTCCTCGACCGGCGGGGCCGACAGGGAGACGCGGATCGTGTCGCCGATGCCCTGGGAGAGCAGCGCGCCGAAGGCGACGGCCGACTTGATCGTGCCCTGGAAGGCCGGGCCCGCCTCCGTCACGCCGAGGTGCAGCGGGTAGTCGCACTGGGCCGCGAGCTGGCGGTACGCCTCGACCATCACGACCGGGTCGTTGTGCTTGACCGAGATCTTGATGTCGCGGAAGTCGTGCTCCTCGAAGAGCGAGGCCTCCCACAGGGCGGACTCGGCCAGCGCCTCGGGCGTCGCCTTGCCGTACTTCTGCAGCAGACGGCGGTCCAGGGAGCCCGCGTTGACGCCGATCCGGATCGGGGTGCCGTGGTCCTTGGCGGCCCGCGCGATCTCCTTGACCTTGTCGTCGAACTGCTTGATGTTGCCCGGGTTGACGCGGACGGCGGCGCAGCCCGCCTCGATCGCGGCGAACACGTACTTCGGCTGGAAGTGGATGTCGGCGATGACCGGGATCTGCGACTTGCGGGCGATGGTAGCCAGGGCGTCGGCGTCGTCCTGGGTCGGGCAGGCGACGCGGACGATCTGACAGCCGGAGGCGGTCAGCTCGGCGATCTGCTGGAGGGTTGAGCCGATGTCGGACGTACGCGTCGTCGTCATCGACTGCACCGAGACGGGGGCGTCTCCGCCGACCGCCACGGTTCCGACCTGGATCTGGCGGCTCTTCCGGCGCTCGGCGAGCCTGGTCGGTACGGACGGCATGCCGAGAGAAATCGCAGTCATCTGCTGTGCAACCCCAAGTCGTGGATCAAGGTCCGGTCCCGTGAGCAGCGGGCTCCGAGCTTCGAGATTACGGCACATGCCTTGGCGCGAGCACATCCCGCCCGCACAGCCACTCAATGGGAGGCGGCCCGGCACACAGTGTGCCGGGCCGCCTCGAACCGCGTATGACTAGGAGATTCTCACCGGGTTAACGACGTCCGCGATCAGGACCAGGATCGTGAAGCAGACGAAGATCCCGGCGACCACGTAGGCGACCGGCATGAGCTTCGCCACGTCGAAGGGGCCCGGGTCCGGCCTGCGCAGCACCTTGGCGGTGTTGCGGCGCAGCGACTCCCACAGCGCGCCCGCGACATGGCCGCCGTCGAGCGGCAGCAGCGGGAGCATGTTGAAAAGGAACAGGGAGAGGTTGAAGCCGGCTACCAGCATGAGGGCCATGGCCAGTTGCTGGGTCGGCGGGATGTCCAGGGTGAAGATCTCGCCGCCGACGCGGGCCGCGCCGACCACGCCCATCGGGGAGTCGGCCTCACGGGGAGCGCCGTCGAAGGCCGCGTTCCACAGCGCCGGGATCTTGCCGGGGAGGGCGGCGAGGGAGTCGACGGCGTCGCCCATCCGGTCCCCCATCCAGGTCACGGACTCGCCGAAGTCCTGCTTGACCACGCCGGTGGCCGCGCTGAAGCCGAGGAAGCCGGCCTGGACGTACTGGCCTTCGACGATCTGCCCGCTGGAGTCCTTCTTGGCGACCTGGTTGGTGGCGATCTTCGCCTGCAGGGTGACGTCCTGGCCCTTGCGGTCGACGACGATCGGCACCTCCTTGCCAGGGGTGGCGCGGATGAGGTCGGACAGCTTGTTCCAGTCGTCGGTCTTGACGCCGTTGAAGGAGACGATCTTGTCGCCCGCCTTCAGTCCGGCGGCGGCGGCCGGGCTGGCCGGGTCGCCCTTCTCGCACTTGTCGCGGTTCTCGCTCTGGGCGATGACGCACTGGGAGACGGAGCTGACGGTGTTCGTCTGCTGGGTGATGCCGAAGCCCATCAGGATGGCGAGGAACAGCGCCACCGCGAGCACCAGGTTCATGAAGGGGCCCGCGAACATCACGATCACGCGCTTCCAGGGCTTGCGCGTGTAGAACAGGCGCTTCTCGTCGCCCGGCCCGAGCTCCTCGTAGGCGGCGGTGCGGGCGTCCTCGATCATGCCGCGCCACGGGGAGGTGGAGCGTGCCGTCAGCCGGCCGTCGGGGCCTGGCGGGAACATGCCGATCATGCGGATGTAGCCGCCGAACGGGATGGCCTTGATCCCGTACTCGGTCTCGCCTTTCTTGCGGGACCAGATGGTCGGGCCGAAGCCGACCATGTACTGCGGCACGCGGATGCCGAACAGCTTGGCGGTGGACAGGTGCCCCAGCTCGTGCCACGCGATCGAGAACAGCAGGCCGACCACGAACAGCACTATGCCGAGGATGAACATCAAGGTCGTCATGCACGGGCCTCCGCCGTCTGTGCCGCCAGTTCCCGGGCCCGGGTCCGCGCCCAGGTCTCCGCTTCGAGGACGTCCGACACGGTGAGTGAGGTTCCCGTACGCGGGGTGCCGTGCTCCTCGACGACCCGGGTGACGGTCTCCATGATGCCGTTGAAGGGCAGCGCGCCCTGGCGGAACGCCTCCACGCACTCCTCGTTGGCCGCATTGAACACCGCGGGGGCGGTGCCCGCGAGCTCGCCGACGTGCCGGGCGAGGTTCACCGAGGGGAAGGCCTCGTTGTCGAGCGGGAAGAACTCCCAGGTCGAGGCCTTGCTCCAGTCGAAGGTGGGGGCCGCGTCGGGGACGCGCTCGGGCCAGCCGATGCCGATGGCGATGGGCCCGCGCATGTCGGGCGGGGTCGCCTGGGCCAGTGTCGATCCATCCGTGAACTCAACCATCGAGTGGACATACGACTGCGGATGCACGACGACCTCAATGCGGTCGAAGGGAATGTCGTAGAGGAGGTGTGCCTCGATGACCTCCAGGCCCTTGTTGACGAGGGTCGCGGAGTTGATCGTGATGACCGGGCCCATCGCCCAGGTGGGGTGTGCGAGGGCGTCCTCGACGGTGACGTTCGCCAGCTGCTCCTTCGTGCGGCCGCGGAAGGGACCCCCGGACGCCGTGACGACCAGCTTGCGGACGTCGGCGCGGGTGCCGGCGGCCAGGGCCTGGAAGAGGGCGGCGTGCTCGGAGTCGACGGGGATGATCTGGCCGGGCTTGGCGAGGCCCTTGACCAGCGGGCCGCCCACGATGAGCGACTCCTTGTTGGCGAGCGCGAGGGTGCGGCCCGCCTCCAGGGCGGCCAGGGTCGGGGCGAGGCCGATGGAGCCGGTGATGCCGTTCAGGACGGTGTGGCAGTCGGATGCCGCCAGCCGCGTGGCCGCGTCCGGGCCCGCGAGGATCTCGGGGAGCGGCTCGCCCGTGCCGTACTGCGCGGAGAGCGCCTCGCGCAGGGCCGGTACGACGTCCTCGCGCGCGACCGCGACCGTGGGCACCCGCAGCCGGTACGCCTGCTCGGCGAGGAGGGCGACGCGGCCGCCGTTGGCGGACAGGCCGGTGACCCGGAAACGGTCGGGGTTGCGCAGCACGAGGTCGATGGCCTGGGTGCCGATGGACCCGGTGGAGCCGAGGATCACCACGTCCTTCGGGCCGTCGCCCACTACGGGGTCGTACACCAGGTGGGGGTCGGCCAGGGCACGGGCCGCGAGCCCCGTCGTCCGCCCGGAGGGCGGGCCCTGCGCCCGCCGCGGAGCGGCAGATGTCGCCCGAAGGTGCGTGCTCTCGCCGTGCCGGGCGCCGTCCTGCGTACTGGATGTACTCGGGTCGGCGCCCGGTGCGGCGAGAGTGCGTGCATGGCGTCGCGGGGCAGACGGGGCTTGCGGCCCGTGCCCTGAGGGGGCTGGACTGTCGCTCATTCCTCCATTGTTGCCGTAAGGCCGGTGTCTGAGGACAGCGCATCCCCTTCACGGGGGCGCGCGCCATAGCTGTGCACGCCCCCGTGGGGGCCGGGGTTACCTGATCGGCCGGTGGAGGTTCTCCCGCTGGGAGGGGCCCGGTGTCGCGTCCGCGATCCAGGGGCCGTCGCCCGACGGGTCGACGATGCCCCGCTCCAGCCACTCGTAGGTGCCGGAGAGGACGCCCTTGACGACCTTGCGGTCGAGGTCGTCGGTGTTGGTCCACAGGCGGTTGAAGAGCTCCTCGACGCGGATCCTGGCCTGGCGGCAGAAGACGTCGGCGAGCTGGTAGGCCTCTCGGCCGTGGTCGCCCTGCTTGCGCAGGAGTTCGGCGCGTACGCAGGCCGCGCTCATGGCGAACAGTTCGGCGCCGATGTCGACGATCCGGCCGAGGAAGCCCTGCTTGGACTCCATCCGGCCCTGCCAGCGGGACATGGCGTAGAAGGTGGAGCGGGCGAGTTTGCGGGACGTGCGCTCGACGTAGCGCAGGTGCCCGGAGAGGTCCACGCCGTGTTTGAAGTCGCCGTAGGACATGGGGAGCTGGCCCGGGCCCGCGACGAGCTTGGGGAGCCACTTGGCGTAGAAGGCGCCCGCGTTCGCGCCGGCCTTCGCCTTGTCGCCCAGGGACTTCTCCGGGTCGATGAGGTCGCCGGCGACCGAGAGGTGGGCGTCGACGGCCTCGCGGGCGATCAGCAGGTGCATGATCTCCGTGGAACCCTCGAAGATGCGGTTGATGCGCAGGTCGCGCAGGAGCTGCTCGGCGGGGACGCCGCGCTCGCCGCGGGCCCGCAGGGACTCGGCCGTCTCGAAGCCGCGTCCGCCGCGGATCTGGACGAGTTCGTCGGCCATCGTCCAGGCCATCTCGGAGGCGTACAGCTTGGCGAGGGCGCCTTCGATGCGGATGTCGTTGCGGTCCTCGTCGGCCATCTGCGAGGCCAGGTCCGTCACGGCCTCCAGGGCGAAGGTGGTGGCCGCGATGAAGGAGATCTTGGAGCCGACCGCCTCGTGGTGCGCGACGGGTTTGCCCCACTGCTCGCGGACCGCCGACCACTCGCGGGCGATCTTCAGGCACCACTTGCCGGCGGCGACGCAGGAGGCGGGCAGGGAGAGCCGCCCGGTGTTGAGCGTGGTCAGGGCGATCTTCAGGCCCTGACCCTCCTCGCCGACGCGGTTGGCGGCGGGGACCCGGACCTGGTGGAAGCGGGTGACGCCGTTCTCGATGCCTCGCAGGCCCATGAAGGCGTTGCGGTTCTCCACGGTGACACCCGGGGAGTTCGTCTCCACGACGAAGGCGGTGATGCCGCCTCTGTGGCCTTCGCTCTTCGGCACCCGGGCCATGACGACCAGCAGGTCGGCGACGACACCGTTGGTGGTCCACAGCTTCACGCCGTCCAGGACGTAGTCGTCGCCGTCCGGGATCGCGGTGGTGGCAAGGCGGGCCGGGTCGGAGCCGACGTCGGGTTCGGTGAGCAGGAAGGCGCTGATGTCCGTGCGGGCGCAGCGCGGCAGGAAGCGCTCGCGCTGCTCCTGCGTGCCGAACAGCTTCAGGGGCTGGGGCACGCCGATCGACTGGTGCGCGGAGAGCAGCACGCCGATCGCGGGGCTGGCGGAGCCGGCCAGGGAGAGGGCCTTGTTGTAGTACACCTGCGTGAGGCCGAGCCCGCCGTACTTGGTGTCGATCTTCATGCCGAAGGCGCCGAGCTCCTTCAGGCCGTCGATCACCTCGTCGGGGATCCTGGCGTCGCGCTCGATGACGGCCGGGTCCACCTTCGTCTCGACGAAGTCGCGGAGCTTGGCGAGGAACTCCTCGCCGCGCTGGGCCGCCTCGTCGCCGGGGAGCGGGTGGGGGTGGATGAGGTCGAGCCGGAAGCGGCCGAGGAACAGCTCCTTGGCGAAGCTGGGCTTGCGCCAGTGCTGTTCCCGGGCGGCCTCCGCCACCTCACGGGCCTCCCGCTCGGTGACGGCGGGACGGGAAGAGGGAGTGGAAGCGGACATGAGGGGCACCTCGCCGCATCTAGGGTAATTGAGGACTGTACGTTACCGACCAGTGCTACTGGATCGTTGGTACCCGAAACCGGACGCTCCCACCAGTCCTCGCGCGTCCGTTCAGCCGAAGGCCTGGCTCTGCCGCACGTCCGAGAGCGGTGGTGCGCCGGAGCGCCTTCCGGGAGACTGACCCCTTCGCCACCCGCTCGCCGGAATTCGGTATCGAAGCGCTTCGACAACCTATGGACACGTACTCCTGCTGGAGCTACTGTCGAACCACCCTCACCCGCGAATATCAGCAATGCGCATTGTCGAAGCGCTTCACAAAGCTTGGAGAGCTGGATGGTCACCCTCGCCGAGGTCGCCCAGCACGCCGGAGTCTCGGCGAGCACGGTGAGCTATGTCCTCAGCGGCAAGCGGTCCATCTCCGTCAACACCCGGCAGCGGGTCGAGCGGAGCATTCGCGAGCTCGGGTACCACCCGAACGCCGGGGCCCGCGCCCTGGCCAGCAGCAAGTCGAACATCATCGCGCTGATGATCCCGCTGCGCACGGACATGTACGTGCCCGTGATGATGGAGATCGCCATCGCGGTGGCGACCTCCGCCCGCACGCACGGGTACGACGTCCTGCTGCTCACCGGCGAGGAGGGCCCCGACGCGGTGCGCCGCGTCGCCGGGAGCGGGCTCGCCGACGGGATGATCCTGATGGACGTCGAGCTCGACGACGAACGGCTGCCGTTGCTGCGTGCGACCGACCAGCCGTCCGTGCTCATCGGGCTGCCCGCGGACACCTCCGGTCTGACCTGCGTCGATCTGGACTTCAGGGCGACGGGCGCGCTGTGTGTGGAGCACCTGGCGAAGCAGGGGCACCACGACATCGCCGTCATCGGCGAGGCCCCGGCCGTCTACGAGCGGCACACCGGCTTCGCCGAACGCACGCTCGAGGGGCTTCGGTCGCGTTCCCGGGAGCTGGGAGTGCGGCTGCTGCACCGGCCGTGCGAGGGCGGCTACGACGCGATGGCCGTGACCCTCGCCCGGATCCTCGACGAGCGCCCGGACACCTCCGGGATCATCGTGCAGAACGAGTCCGCGGTCGAACCGCTGCTCGCGCTGCTGCGGCAGCAGGGCCGGGCCGTGCCGGAGGACGTGTCGGTGGTCGCGATCTGCCCCGACCCGGTCGCGACACAGGCCTCCGTACGGCTCACGTCGGTCGCCATCCCCGCGCAGGAGATGGGCCGGCACGCGGTGGAACACCTGGTCGCCAAGCTCGAGGGACGCGGCAGCGACGAGGTCGTGCTGATCGCTCCCGAGCTGACGGTACGGACGAGCACGGGGCCGGCGCCGGCCCGGCCGTAGTCACTCCCAGCCATTGCACAGCGCCCCCTCCAGGGCACCCCCATGTCTGCTTCCGCACAGGAGCCCGCCACGTGAATCAGCCTGCTGAAACCCAGCCCCAGGTGAGCCTGGCGCAGTCCTCCCCCACCGTCGGCACGTTCCGCGAGCGGGACGGCGCGCTGGAGTGGAGCGGCCGTCAGGAGACCGTACGGATCGAGCCGTGGGGTCCGGACGCGGTCCGGGTGCGTGCCCGGCTGGGCGGCCCGGTCCTCGAGGGGCTCCCGGGCGCATTGCTCGACGAGGCCCCCGCGACACCGTCCACGGTGAAGATCGAGGACGGCCGGGGGCAGTTGACCGTCGGCGCGCTCACCGTCGAGGTGAGCGCCGAGGGCCTGATCCGTTTCCTGCGCACGGAGGACTCCGCCGAGCTGCTCGCCGAGGACCGGGCCCACTTCTGGTGGCCCGGCTCCCGCCTCTACACGGCCGTGGGCAACGGCCACCACCGCCTGGAGCAGCGCTTCGCCGCCTACGACGACGAGAAGCTGTTCGGCCTCGGCCAGCACCAGCACGGGCGGCTCGACCAGAAGGGCCTGGTGCTGGACCTGGTCCAGCGCAACGCCGAGGTCGGCATCCCGGTACTCACCTCCAGCCGTGGCTACACCCTGCTGTGGAACAACCCGGCGATCGGCCGGGTGGAGCTGGCGCACAACGGCACCCGGTGGGTCGCCGACTCGGCCCGGCAGATCGACTACTGGATCACCGCGGGCGACCCGGCCGGCGGCCAGCGCCGCTACAGCGCGGTGACCGGCCGCAGCCCCATGCTGCCGGAGTGGGCGGCGGGCTTCTGGCAGTGCAAGCTGCGCTACCGCACCCAGGACGAACTCATGGCGGTGGCGCGGGAGTACAAGCGGCGCGGTCTGCCCATCTCCGCGATCGTCTGCGACTTCTTCCACTGGACGCACCTCGGCGACTGGAAGTTCGACCCGAAGGAGTGGCCCGACCCGGGGGCGATGGTGCGCGAGCTGGACGAGCTCGGCATCAAGCTCGTGGTGAGCGTCTGGCCGTCGGTGTCGCCGCTGAGCGAGAACCACCCCGTCATGGAGCAGCGCGGGTACTTCATCGGCACCCAGTACGGCCCGATGGCGCACGCCGACTGGCCCGACAAGGAGGTCGCCTCCACGGTCCAGGTGGCCTTCTACGACGCCACCAACCCGGACGCCCGGGAGTTCGTGTGGTCGAAGGTGAAGGAGAACTACCTCGACCCGTACGGCATCACGGCGTTCTGGCTGGACGCCTGCGAGCCGGAGCTGAAGCCGGGCTTCCAGGAGAACCTGCGCTACTGGGCGGGCCCGGGCCTGGAGGTCGGCAACGCCTACCCGGCCGAGAACGCCCGGACCTTCCACGAGGGCCTGCTCGCCACCGGCGAGGAGGAGATCGTCACCCTCAACCGCTCGGCCTGGGCGGGCAGTCAGCGCTACGGCGCCGCCCTGTGGTCGGGTGACATCGGCACGGACTTCCCGACCCTGCGCCGCCAGATCGCGGCCGGCCTCAACACGGCCCTGTCGGGCATCCCGTGGTGGAACACCGACATCGGCGGCTTCCACGGCGGCGACCCGGACGACCCGGCGTACCGGGAGGTGATGGTCCGCTGGTTCCAGTTCGGCGCGCTGTCCCCGCTGATGCGGCTGCACGGCTTCCGCGACCCGGGCATGCCGCTGGGCCCAGAGATGACGGGCGGCCCGAACGAGGTGTGGTCGTACGGCGAGGAGGCCGGGGCGATCCTGGAGCGGTACCTGCGGCTGCGCGAGCGGCTGAAGCCGTACGTGCTGGACATGATGCGGGCGGCCCACGAGGAGGGCCTGCCGGTGATGCGGCCGCTGTTCCTGGAGTTCCCCGACGACCAGGCCACCTGGTCGGTGGACGACTCCTACCTCTTCGGCCCGGATCTGCTGGTCGCCCCGGTGCTGACCGCCGGCGCGACCGCCCGTACGGCGTATCTGCCGGCGGGGGCCGCCTGGACGGACGCGTGGACGGGTGAGACGTACGAGGGCGGCCGGGCCGTGACGGTCGACGCCCCGCTGGACCGCATCCCGCTCTTCCTGCGGGACGGGGCGCGGCTGCCTGTAGCGGAGTAGCCGCGCGAGGAGGCGGCCGGGGCGAGCGGGCTCCGGCCGCCTCCACATGCCAGCAACACGCCTGTCATGTACGGCAGTTCAGCCGATAGGGTCGGCGCGTGGCCTCATCACCGCTCGCCCTGACCCTGGCCAATCTGCTGGTGCGGCCGGGCTTCGGCTCCCGTCGTGACCCCGGCCGGATCTTCGACCGCATCGTGGTGGAGGCCGGTCAGGCGCCGGGCGACCGGGAGTTCGTCGACGAGTTCCGGGCCCTGCTGGGGTGGTGGGCGAAGGCCGGGAGCCTCACCCCCGTCGGCTGGCAGTCCGCGCAGGCGCACGTCCGGCGGCACCTGGCCAATCGCGCCCGGGTGCGACGGCTGATCGCCGAGCACCCGGACATCGAGCGGGAGCCGATCGAGAAGCCGGTGTTCGTCGTGGGGCTGCCGCGCACCGCCACCACCGTCACGCACTCCGTGCTGTCGATCTCGGACGGGCACCGCTGCCCCCTGCTGTGGGAACTGCTCTCGCCCGACCTGGAGTTGCCGACCCGGCGGCGGCGGAAGGCCATCGCCGCCGGGCGCCGGATGGTGCGGGGCACGGACCTCTTCGCGCCGCGCTTCCGCGACATCCACGCGATGGCCGCCGAGGGCCCCGAGGAGTGCACCTTCGTCCTCCCGCACGCCCTGATGCCGTTCTCCCAGGCCCGTATCCCCGAGTACCAGGCCTGGCACTGCGCGCGGGACTTCACCGCCGACTACCGGTATCTCAAGCAGGTCTACCAGGTGCTCCAGTACGGCCGTCCGCGCAAGCGCTGGATGCTGAAGTCCCCGATGCACCTGGAGAATCTGGACGCGCTGCGCACGGTCTTCCCCGACGCCACGATCGTGTGGTGCCACCGCGACCCGGTGACCGTCGTGGCGTCGTTCTGCTCGCTGATCGAGCACGGCATGGCCGTCAGCTCCCGCCCGGTCGACCTGGCCGGCATCGGCGCCACCTGGCTGGAGCTGCTGAGCCGCGCCATGACGCGCGGGCTCGCGGCCCGGGCCGCCATCCCACCGGAGCGGCTGGTGGATGCCCCGTACTCCTGGCTCGGCTCGGATCCCGCGACCGGCGCCCCGAAGCTCCACGCCGCCGTCGGCGCCCCCTGGACAGAGGCCGACGCGGCCCGTCTCCCGGCGGCCGTCGCCCGCCCCGAGGGCACGCGCCGCCACACCTACGACCTGTCCCGCTACGGCCTGACCCGGGCCGAGGTCGAGTCGGCCTTCGCGGACTACAACGCGCTGCGGGCCGAGGTCGACCGCGCCTGACGGCACGGCCGACCCCGGCCCGCGCCGGGTCAGCCGCTGGTGATGCTCATGCTGTTGGTGCGGAAGTCCAGGCCGCCGGAGGACGAGGTGATCTCGAAGCCGAACTGGACGTCACCGATGGTCTCGTTGCCCATCCACCGCTTGGTGTCCTTGATCCACTTCAGGACGGGCAGGATCTGCACGGAGCCGGAGGTGGAGTCGGAGGTGCGCAGGAACGAGAAGACGTCCCAGTAGGTGCCGTCGGCCCGCTGGGCCCGGCCCTTGTAGACGTCCCAGGTGTGGCCGCCGACCGAGACGCGCTCCTGGTAGCTGCCGAGCGCGCCGACGGCCCCGTTGTAGTTGACCCAGAGCATGATCTCGTAGTCGTGGTCCGTGTCCCAGACGTCGTACGAGGTGTTGTACGAGCCCGAGGACGGGACGGTGACGTTGTAGCTACTGTTGAGCGACGCCAGCGAGGTGATGGACTTGTTCACCACCTTCTTGGCGTTCGGGTAGGACTTGATGCCGCCGGTGTTGGGGTGGTTGGCGTTGACACCCCAGTTGGTGCCGGAGTTGGCCCAGATGCACTGGGCGCCGGCGCCGCCGCCCCAGATGTTGTTGTAGAGCGTGTAGCCGTTCAGGCTCGTGTTGCCCCACTGGTCGCAGGAGTTCCAGACGGCGGCCGAGGCGGGGGCGGAGGCGAGGCCGATGGTCGCGCCGAGTGCCAGGGCCGGGGCGAGCAGGGCCTTGGTGACCCTGCTCAGGGTGCGTGATGCCATGGTGTCCCTTCCATGGGGTGGGGGGATGGGGGAACTACCGCGACCTCAGGCTGAGGACGTGGTCTTCTCGCGGAGGTGGTCAGGGCCGGAGCACCGCCGCCTCGTAGCGGCCGAGGGTGATCCGGTCGGTGACGGCCGTGCCCGTCAGCAGGTCGTGGTGGGTGCCGGGGACCTCGACGGTCACCGGCTCGCGGCCGTGGTTGAGCAGGAACAGCAGCTCGCCCCGGCGCACGGCCTCGACCTGGTCGGGAAGACCGTCGAGCACCGGCCGGACGCCCGCGCCGTCGGCGATCCGGGCCAGCAGGTCGCGCAGCGCCTCCGGCTCCGGGAGCGTGGAGAGGTACCAGGCGCGGTCCTTGCGCAGCACGGCGGGCATGCCGTCCAGTTCGCCGCCCTTGTAGCAGCTCGTGTGGTCGGGGTCGGCCGGCTCGATCTCCTCTGACCACAGCGTGCCCCGGAAGCCCTCGCACGCGACGGTCTCCCCCGCGTCCAGCGGCCACCACTCGTGCAGCGTGCGGATGCCGAACAGCTCCCGCAGCCGGGCGTCCATGCCTCCGGGGCGCACCCGGTCGTCCTCGTCGGCGACCCCGGTCAGGAAACCGCAGACGAGGGTGCCGCCGCCGCGGGCGTAGGCGAGGAGGTTGCCGATCGCCGCGTCGGTGAGCGCGTACATCTGAGGCACAACGACCATCGAGTACGGCGTCAGATCGTGCTCGGGGTGGGCGAAGTCGGTGGTGAGGTGGGCCTGCCAGAGGGCCTTGTGCCAGGCGCGCAGCACGTCCGGGTAGTCCACCTCGGTGGACAGGCGTCCGTCCTGGGCACCGGCCCACCAGGCGTTCCAGTCGTGCAGGACGGCGACGTTCGCGGTGATGTGCCGGCCGGTCACCTCGGGGGCGATCCGCGCCAGGTCCGCCCCCAGCCGCTTGACCTCCTGGTACGTACGGCCCTCCTCTCCCGCGTGGCTGACCATGCCGGAGTGGAACTTCTCCGCGCCCTGCCGGGACTGCCGCCACTGGAAGTAGCAGACGGCGTCGGCGCCCCGGGCCACGGCCTGCAGGGACCACAGCCGGTTGAGGCCGCGCGGCTTGGGGTGGTTCACCCCGCGCCAGTTGACCGGCCCGGCCGCCTGTTCCATGAGCATCCAGGGCCCGCGCGCCTGGGAGCGGGTCATGTCCTGCACCAGGGCCCCGTTCTGGGCGCCGAGCGGATCACGCGGGTCCGGGTAGAGGTCGACGGAGACGACGTCCTCCTCCTCCGCCCAGCGCCAGGCGTCCTGGCCGAACCACAGCGGCATGAAGTTGCTGGTGACCGGCAGGTGCGGGGTGTGGCGCCGGACGATGTCCCGCTCGGCGACGTAACACTCCAGGAGCATGTCGGAGGTGAAGCGCCTGAAGTCCAGGACCTGGCCGGGGTTGCGCAGGTAGTGGGGCAGGCGGGGCGGCAGGATGCCGTCCCAGGTGTCGTAGCCCTGGCTCCAGAAGGCGGTGCCCCAGGCCTCGTTGAGCGCGTCGAGCGTGCGGTACCTCTCGCGCAGCCACCGCCGGAAGGAGGCGGCGGCCTCGTCACCGTGGTCGAAGGTGCAGTACTCGTTGTTGATGTGCCACATCGTCAGGGCCGGGTGGCCGCCGTAGCGGACGGCCAGGTCCTCGGTGATCGCGGCGGCGTAGCGCCGGTAGGTGGCACTGGAGTGCGAGAAGTGCTGCCTGCCGCCCCACCACTCGGTGCGACCGTCCTCGGTGACGGGCAGGGTGTCGGGGTGCAGCCGGCCCATCCAGGGCGGGGGCGAGGAGGTGGGGGTGGCGAGGACGACCCCGATGCCGTTCCCGTGCATCAGGTCCATCAGGGTGTCCAGCCAGCCGAACTCCCGTGCTCCGGGCTCCGGTTCCAGTTTCGACCACGAGAACACGCCGAGCGTGACGGAGTTGACGCCGGCGTCCTTCATCAGCCGGACGTCGTCGTGCCAGGTCTCCTGAGGCCACTGCTCCGGGTTGTAGTCGCCGCCGAAGAGGAGACGGCCCCGGGTGGCGTCGCTCAGGGCGGGCCCTTGTCGCGCGGGCATCAGACGGGCTCCCCGTACTGCACGCCGCGTCCGTTGGTGGCGATGTAGATCCGGCCGTGGATGCGCGGGTCGCCGGTGATGGTCGCGCCGATCCAGCCCCACTGGTGCCGGTCGTCGTTGATCCGGGTCCAGGTCTTCGCCTCGTCGTCGGAGCGGTAGACGGCGGTGATGCTCTCGGTGGAGCCGACCAGGTAGAGGGCCGGGTAGGAGGCGCCCTCGGCGGCCTTGCCGAAGCCGAGGGTGTACGAGGCCCAGCAGCTGCCGACCTTGGTGAAGGTGGCGCCGCCGTCGGTGGAGCGGTACAGCCCGTTCCATTTCAGGCTCAGCCACAGGTCGCCCGAGCGGCCGGGGGCGGCGGTCAGCTGGAACTCGCTGTCGCCCGAGTTCAGGCCGGTGGCCCGCGCGGTGAAGGTCTGGCCGCCGTCGGTGCTGGCGTGGAGCGTTCCGGTCGTGGTGTCGAAGGCGTAGAAGCGCGTCGCGTCGACCGGGTCCGCGACCGGGGCGGCGCCCTTCGGGAATGAGGCGATCTCGGACCACGTGGCGCCGTTGTCCGCCGAGCGGAATCCCGGGTTGGCGGTGCCGAAGGACCACAGCAGCACACTGCCGTCGGCGTTGGTGGCGATCGGCCCCGGCGCGGACTTGGCCATGGGCGGCTGGGCCTTGAAGGGTGCCCAGGTCTTGCCGCCGTCGCGCGACCAGGCGCCGTTGCCGTTGTCGCCCCACCCGGCCCGCACGACGTACGACGGCTCGGCAGCGGCCAGCGCGAGTCCCGTCGCCGTGCCGAACACCGGGTTCGACGCCATGCCCCGGGATGGGGAGGCGGTGAGCCGCTCGTGGTACATCACGCCGATGTCCCCGGACCCGCTGATCAGGTGCGCCTCTCCGGCCGGAGGGGAGATCAGCTGACGTATGGACGCCTCCTCCAGGCCCCGGATCTGCGGGGCCCAGTGCTTGAGGTCGCGGGTGCCGTAGAGGGTCGCGCCGGTGCCGTAGACGACGTGCTCGGAGTCGTACGGGTCGACGGCGAGGGCCTGGATCCACCAGCCGAACTTGGGCTTGTCGGCGCCCCACTTGAGGTACGGGGTCTCGGACACGTCCAGGACGGCCTTGTCCTTCAGGGACTTCCAGGTGCGGCCGCCGTCGGTGGTCCGGTACAGGGTGTCGACCAGCGCCCAGCGGTTGTTGGTGGAGACGACGACGGTGCCGGGCCTGCGGGCGTCGACGGCGACACCGCCGTACCCGAAGGAGTCGGTCCCCCCGTCCTCCGTCGCCCCGCCGGGCTTCACGGGCGTGACCTCGGTCCACTTCCCGTTCGTCGTCCGCAGCTTGTGCACGCTGCCGTCGGACTGGCCGTTGGGGCCGGGGGCGTTGGCGTACGTCACGTACAGCTCGCGGGTGTGCCGGTCGTACGCGGCCCGGATCGGCACCTTTGCCGTGGTGCCGGCGGGCTGCTTCGGGACTGCCTCCCACGTCGTGCCGTCGGACGTGCGGTACAGGTTGGGCTTTTCGGCCGTGCCGTCGGAATCGCCCCAGCCGGCGTAGACCGTACGGCCCGCCGCGACGAGGAGCGTGACGCCCTGGCCGGTGGCGCCGGCCGTGGCCGGGAAGCTCACGGCCGTGAAGGTCGCGCCCCGGTCAGTCGACTTGAGCAGCCCGTCGTGCCGGGTGCCGAGCCACAGGGTGTCGCTGTCGCGCGGGTCGACGAGCAGCCGCTCCCCGCAACCGCGCCCGTCCTCGTTGGCCCCGAGCTTCACGGTCAGGTCGGTGCGCTTCCAGGTGGCCCCACGGTCCTCTGACCGCAGCACGGCCCCGTTGCCGGCCCAGGACTGCGCATACGTACCGAGGGCGAGGTACAGCCGGTTCGGATGAGCCGGATCGACGGCCATGGCCTCCACACCGAGGAGGTTCCAGTCGTCCCAGCCGATGTGATCGGTCAGCGGCACCCACCGGCCGGTCCGGTCGTCCCAGCGATAGGCGCCCCCGATGTCGGTGCGGGCGTAGGCGAGTCCTCGGACCGAGGGGTGGAAGAGCACCCCGGTGATGAAGCCGGTGCCGCCCTGGACCACGTTGCGCCACCGGTAGCCGCTCTTGGCGGATGTGACGGCCGCGGCTTGTCCCTGAGTCGCCGGAAGGGAGACGACCGCGGCGACGGCAGCGGTCCCGGCCAGCACGGAACGTCTGCTCAGGTGAAACGTGCTCATGACATACCTCGGTTCTTGCGAACGGGGAGTAGAGGGAGGCTCTTTCGGGAGCGCGGGGAACTGCGCGACAAGCCACAACGCAGCCGCAGACAACAAACAGCCGACAGCCCTACGGCGAGACTCGGAACAAGGGCATCACCCCTTGACGGCCCCCGTGAGCATGCCCTTCTTGAAATGCTTCTGGACGAACGGCGAGATCACAGCGACCGGCAGCAACGCCATCACCATCACGGCCATCTGAATCGCCAGCCCGGAGATCTGCCCGGTCTTGATCGCCTGACTCACCCCCACCGGCGCCTCCTGCTTCTGCACCAGCTGGATCATGACGTTCTGCAACGGCATCATGTCCTGGTCGCTCAGATAGATCGACGCGTTGAACCAGGCGCTCCAGTAACCGACCGCGTAGAACAACGTGATCACCGCGATCACGGCCCGGGACAGCGGCATCACGATCTGCCAGAGAATCCGCCAGTCCCCCGCCCCGTCGATCCGCGCGCTGTCGACGAGTTCCGGCGAGATCCCCATGAAGAACCCGCGCAGCACCAGAATGTTGAACACGCTCACGGCGCTCGGCAGGATCAACGCGAGATACGTGTCGGTCAGCCCGAGCGACTGCACCAGCAGATACGTCGGAATGAGCCCGGCCCCGAAGAACATCGTCGCCAGCAGCGTCATCAGCAGCCAGCGGTGCCCGAGCGAACCGCTGCGGGACAAGCCGTAGGCGGCCAGCACCGACACCGTCATGGAGAACACCGTGCCGACCAGCGTCACGCACACGCTGACGATCGCGGCCCGGGTCACCTGCCCGCCGCTCAGCAACTCCTGGTAGGCGATGAAGGTGACGCCCTTCGGAATCAGCACCAGTCCACCGGCCTCGGTGATGGTCTGCTTCGAGGAGAGGCTGGTGACGATGACGATCCACAGCGGGAACAGGACCGCGAGACAGGCACCGGCCAGGACGATGCCCTTGCCCGCGATCCCGGCCTTGCCCGGCTCGTCGTCCCAGACGGGCCGCGGCGGAGCCTCCCACCAGCGCGGTGCACGCGCCGCCTCCTCTTCGGCGGCCTTGTCCATGACGGCGGTCACTTCTTGTACACCCCCTGCTCGCCCATGAAGTGGGCCACCTTGTTCGCCGCCAGGACGAGCGCCACGCTCACCAGGCCCTTGACGAGGCCCGCGGCTGCCGCGTAGCTGAAGTCCTGGTTGCGGACGCCGTTCCACCACACATAGGTGTCGAGGACTTCCGACGCGCCCGGTCCCACCGCGTCGCGTTGCAGCAGGATCTGCTCGAAGCCGACGGTGAGCGCGTCACCGACCCGCAGCACCAGCAGCAGGGCGATCACGGGCCGCAGCGCGGGCAGCGTGACGTGCCACATGCGGCGCCAGCGCCCGGCCCCGTCCATGGCCGCCGCCTCGTAGAGGTCGGGGCTCACGGAGGCAAGCGCGGCGAGGAAGACGATGACGCCCCAGCCCGCGTCCTTCCAGACGCCCTCCGCCGTCACCAGGAACTTGAAGATCCCCGGGTCGGTCATGAGGTCGAAACCCTCGTAGCCGTGCTCGCGCAGGGTCTGCGCGATGATGCCCGCCCCGCCGAAGATCTGCTGGAAGACGGTGATGACCAGCACCCAGGAGAAGAAGTGCGGCAGGTACAGGATCGCCTGCGACACCGCCCGCACCCGCGGCCTGATCACGCTGTTGATGAGCAGCGCGAGCACGATCGGGATCGGGAAGAACAGCACCAGCTGGAGGACGAACAGCACGAGGGTGTTCTGTACGGCGTCCCAGAACGCCGAGTCCGCGAAGAGCCGCTCGAACTGCTCCAGGCCCACCCAGGGGCTCTCCAGCATCGCGACGAAACCGTTGTCGCTGACGTACGGGTCGTACTCCTGGAAGGCGACGACGTTGCCCAGGATCGGTATGTAGTTGAAGACCAGGACCAGCGCGATGGCGGGCAGGGTCATCAGGATCAGGGTGCGGTCCCGGCGCAACCGCAGGCGCAGGCTCAGTCTGCCGGAGAGTTTCCTCTCCGGCCGGCCCCCTCCGGGGCCGTCCGCCGCGCGGGGGTCCGCCTCGTTCGTCTTCGCCTCGGCCCTGCTGCGAGGCACCGTGCTGTGGGACACGGCCTACTCCTTGCCCCAGCGCCTGGTCACTGTGCGGAACCGTTGGTGTCGTGCAGCTTCTGGTACCAGTCCCGCAGCTTGTCGCCGCCCTGCTTCTTCCATTCGGCGACGGCCTGCTGCACATCGCTGATCTTCTTGCGGCCCCGGACGACGTCGTCCTCCAGCTGCTCGAAGTCGTTGGAGAGGTTGGTGTAGCGGGCGGGCTCGGTGATCTGCATGCCCCAGAAGGTCGACTTCTTGGTGAAGGCACCCATCCGCTGCTGCCATTCCACCTGCTCCTTCGCGATGTCCGGGAGGTCCGGGTGCGCGATGGTCGGGGCGGGGCTGGCGAGCATCACATAGGCGTTGATGACCTCCTGGTTGCCCTTGTCGTTCTTGGTGGGCACCCCGTCCTCGACGGTGTAGTGCGTGCCCTCCACCCCGTAGTTGGTGAGCATGTACTCCTTGGTGCCGTACGGGGCGGCGGTGACGTTCGCGGCGGCCAGGATGTCCTCGACGACGGCCTTGGACGCCTTCTTGCTGACGAAGGCGAAGATGCCGGCGGGCGAGCCGGCCCACAGCGTGGGGTCGCCGCCGTCGGCACCGAAGATGTCCATGCCGGAGATGCGGAAGCCGGTCTTCTGGCCCGCCTGCTCGGCCATCTTGCCCCACCAGTCCGAGATGTTCTGGTTGTACATCAGGACCTGGCCGGCGGAGAAACGGTCGCCCGCCGTGCCCTGGTTGGCCGCCTTGGCGTCGGGGTGGACCACGCCGGCCGAGTAGAGCTTGCGCGTCCACTCCAGGGCCTCGAGGTACTCCTCGGTCTCGACGCGGTAGACCAGCTTGCCGTCCGTCAGGTTCCAGCCGAGCGGCTTCTCGCTGCCCGAGAGCACACCGAAGATGTTGAAGGCGGTCCACTTCATGTCGTCGCAGGCCCACACCTTGGCCTTGGGCCGGGTGATCTCCTTGGCGAGGGCGAGGAACTCGTCCGCGGACTTCGGGAGGTCGTAACCCTCCTTGTCGAAGACGTCCTTGCGGTAGAAGGGCACGATGCCGGTCAGGGAGGGGGCGGGCTGGGGCAGGCCGCGCAGCTTGCCGCCGAAGATGGAGTACTGCCAGGCGCCGCTCGGGATGGCGGCGAGGTTCGGGTACTTCTTGACCGCGTCCCCGGACAGGTACGGGCCGAGGTCGGCGAACTTGCTGATGATGGCGCTGGGTATCTTGCCGCCCATGTTCCAGCTGGGGATGACCACGACGTCCGGCAGGTCGCTGGAGGCGAGCACCGCCCCCAGCTTCTCGTCGTAGGTGTTGCCGTCCTGGTTCTGCCAGGTGATGTCGACACCGATCAGATCGTTCATCGCCTTGTAGTAGGGGTTGTCGCCCTTCGGCGGCGTGCCCCAGAACGGCGACATGATCTTGATGGCACTGCCCTTGCCCAGCTTCTTCGGCACCGCCGTCTTGAGGTCGGCCAGGTCGAGCTTGCTCGTGAAGCCCATGGCCGAGCCGTTCTTGGACGGGATGTCCGGGCTCACCACGTTGCTGGCGACGTACGCGGGCAGCAGCTTCTTCGCCGACTTCCCCGACGTGGTGCCGTCCCGCGAGCCACTGTCCGAACCGCCGCAGGCGGCGAGCAACGGCATCCCGCCGGCCACGGCCGCGGTGGCGACCGCCGTGGAGGCGAGGAAGGATCTCCGGCTCGGTCCGGAGGAGGCGGCGTTCGGCGTCATTGCGTCAACCCTTCATGGCACACCAGGACACCCGGCGGAGAGCCGTCGGCCGCGGTGTCTCGAGTGGAACTGGCTGAGCCGAAGCGAGCCTTCGACCCATGTACCCGGGGTTCCCGCAGTCGAAGCGCTTCGATGTTGCTGTGAGGTTAAGTGAACGCCTCAGGGTGCACAAGGGTCGTCCCCAAACTTCCTCCTGGGCACGGGAAGGGACCTTTCCATATGCACCGCTTGAAGTGACGGCGTCATTCCCTTGACACCCGACCCGTCGCCGAACCAGCATCGAAGCGCTTCGAAAGCACCTCGCCGAGCCATCGCAAGGGATCCCCACGTGACCGCACACTCGCCACGCACCGAACCGTTCCGCGATCCGCAGCTGCCGTTCGGGAAGCGCATCGACGATGTGCTGAGGCGGCTCACCCTCGACGAGAAGATCTCCTTCCTGCACCAGTTCGCGCCCGCCGTCGAGCGCCTCGGCATCGCCGCCTTCCGCACCGGCCAGGAGGCCCTGCACGGCGTGGCGTGGATGGGCCCGGCGACGGTGTTCCCGCAGGCGGTCGGCCTCGGCGCCACCTGGAACCCGGAGCTGGTGCGGCGGGTCGGCGACGCGGTGTCCAAGGAGGCCCGCGCGATGCGCGCCAAGGACGAGCGCGTCGGGCTCAACGTCTGGGCCCCGACGGTCAACCTGCTGCGCCACCCCCTGTGGGGCCGCAACGAGGAGGGCTACTCGGAGGACCCGAAGCTCACCTCGGCGATCGCCACCGCCTATACGCACGGTCTGCGCGGCGACCATCCCACCTACTGGCGCACCGCGCCCGTGCTGAAGCACTGGCTCGCCCACAACAACGAGACGGACCGGTCGACGACGTCGAGTTCGGTGCGGCCGCGCGTGCTGCGCGAGTACGACCTGCGGGCGTTCCGCGAGACCGTCGAGGCGGGCGCGGTGGCCGGGGTGATGCCCGCGTACAACCTGGTCAACGGCCGTCCCAACCACGTCTCCCCGTACCTGGCCGAGCAGCTGCGGTCCTGGACCGGCGAGGAGCTGCTGGTCTGCTCGGACGCGGGCGCGCCGAGCAACCTGGTCGACTCCGAGCACTACTTCGACACCCACGAGGAGGCCACCGCCGCCTCCCTCGTGGCGGGCGTCGACAGCTTCACCGACCACGGCACGGACTCCTCGCAGATGACCGGGCGGCTGCGCGGCGCCCTGGAGCGCGGTCTGCTGACCGAGGCCGACCTCGACACGGCCGTCCGCCGCCAGCTCTCGGTGCGCTTCCGCCTCGGCGAGTTCGACCCGGAGTACGACCCGCACGACGCCACCAGCGAGTTCGACTCCCCGGGGCATCGCGCCCTGGCCCAGGAGGCGGCCGAGCAGGCGGTCGTGCTGCTGAAGAACGACGGGGTGCTGCCGCTCGCCCCGGACACCCGGATCGCCGTGGTCGGTCTGCTCGCCGACGAGTGCAAGCTCGACTGGTACAGCGGCACGCTCCTGCACCGCTCGACCCCGCTGGAGGGCCTGTACGGGCGGTTCGGCGCGGAGCGGGTGGAGTTCGCGGAGGGTGTGGACCGGGTCCGGCTGAAGACCTCCGGGGGCGCGTTCCTGCGCGTGCCGGTGGCGGCGGACGCCGCCGACGAGGTGCGCGGCGCCGAGGGCGCGCTCGACCCGGCGCTGCTCGCGGGCCGCACGGACCTGCCCCCGCTGACCACCGACGCGACCGGCACCGAGCTGGTGCTGGCCGACTGGGGCGAGGGCGTGCTGACGCTGCGCGCGCCCGACGGCCGCTACCTGTCGGTCGCCGAGGACGGCCGGGTCCGCGCCTCCGCCGACCAGCCGGGCGGCTGGATCGTCCAGGAGACGTTCCGTCTGGAACCGCACGGGAAGGGGCACCTCCTGAAGCACCTCGGGACGGGTCGTCATGTCTGTGTCTCCGCCGAGGGCGTGAAGGTTGCCGACGAAGATCCCGAGGTGTTCGAGCTGGTCGTCGCCGAGCGCGGCGAGGACGCGGTGGGGCGGGCCGCCGCTGAGGCCGACGTGGTCGTGGTGGTCGCGGGCAACGACCCGCACATCAACGGCCGTGAGACGGAGGACCGTACGACTTTGCGTCTGCCGGAGCACCAGGAGCGGCTGCTGCGGGCCGCCCGGGCGGCGAACCCGGCGACCGTGCTGGCACTGGTCTCCGCCTATCCGTACGCCGTCGACCCGGGGGACCTCGCGGCCGTGCTGTGGACCGCGCACGGCGGCCAGGCGGCCGGCACCGCGCTGGCCCGCGTCCTGGCCGGAGACGTCTCCCCCGCAGGCCGCCTGCCGCAGACCTGGTACGCCGACGACGCCGATCTGCCCGGCCTCCTCGACTACGACGTGATCGGCGCCCGCCAGACGTATCTGTACTTCGAGGGCACGCCCCTGTTCCCGTTCGGGCACGGCCTGTCGTACACGTCGTTCGCGTACGACGGCCTGACGACCCGGGTCGACGGCGGCACGCTGCACGTCTCGTTCAGGGTCACGAACACCGGTGACGCCACGGCCGACGAGGTCGCCCAGCTCTACACCCGCGCCGTCGACCCGTCCGTGCCCCGTCCGCGCCGCGAGCTGCTGGACCACCGCCGTGTCGCTCTCGCCCCCGGCGCCACGGCGGAGCTGAGCTTCGACGTTCCGCTGACCGCCTTCGCGTTCTGGGACGTGGCCCAGGACCGGTGGCGCGTGGAGCCGGGCGCGTACGAGCTGCTGGCCGGGGCCTCCAGCGAGGACGTCCGGCTGCGGACGACCGTCACGCTGGAGGGCGAGCCCACTTTGCCGCGCGCGGTCCTGGCGGGCGGGCTGGACGCGGCCGGTTTCGACGAGCAGAGCGGCATCGAGATCGTCGACCGTACGAAGGTGTCGGGCGACGCGGTGACGCCGGCGGGCCCGGCCCCGGGCGAACTGGTCTACCGCGACTGCGACTTCGGCCGAGGCATCACCGAGGTGACGGTGGAGGTGGCCGGCGAGGGCACGGTCGAAGTGTCCCTCGGCGACGGCCCGGCCCTCGCGGTGATGTCGACCACCGGCCCCACCTCGGGCCCGTACGACTACGTCTCGCTCGGCGCGTCGCTCGCCGCCGCGGGCGTGCACGACGTCCGTCTCAGGCTGCGCGGCCCGCTGCGGCTCGCGCACGTCGGCTTCTCCGGTTGAGGGTCCGGAGCAGGCCGGCGTAAAGAAGGGGCCCGGCACCGGAAGGCATCGGTGCCGGGCCTCTTCGCCAAGCCTATATGAAAATGGTTCCCATGAGCTAGAGGTCGATCCCGGTCAGGACCAGCACGCGCTCGTAGGTGTAGTCCTCCATGGCGAACCGCACGCCCTCGCGGCCCACGCCGGACTGCTTGACGCCGCCGTACGGCATCTGGTCGGCGCGGTAGGACGGCACGTCGCCGACCACGACACCGCCGACCTCCAGGGCCCGGTGGGCACGGAAGGCGGTCTGGAGGTCGTGCGTGAAGACGCCCGCCTGGAGGCCGTACTTGGAGTCGTTGACGGCGGCGAAGGCCTCGGCCTCACCGTTCACCTTCTGCACGGTGAGGACCGGCCCGAAGACCTCCTCGCAGGAGATCGTGACGTCGGCCGGTACGTCGGCCAGGACGGTCGGCGCGTACGAGGCGCCGTCCCGCTTGCCGCCGGTGAGCAGCGCGGCACCGGCGTCCACGGCCTCCTGGACCCACGTCTCGACGCGCTTGGCGGCGTCCTCGCTGACCAGCGGGCCGACGTCGGTCGCGTCGTCGCCGGGGTCGCCGGTGACCTGGGCCTCGACGGCGGCGACGACGCGCGGCAGCAGCCGGTCGTAGACGGCGGCGTCGGCGATGACCCGCTGGACGGAGATGCAGGACTGGCCGCCCTGGTAGTTGGAGAAGGTGGCGATGCGCTGCGCCGCCCGGTCCAGGTCCTCGTCGCTCGCCCAGTCGGCCAGGACGACCGCCGCGCCGTTGCCGCCCAGCTCCAGGGTGCAGTGCTTGCGCGGCACCGAGTCCATGATCGCGTAGCCGACCTTCTCGGAGCCGGTGAAGGAGATCACGGGCAGGCGCTCGTCCCGCACGAGGGCCGGCATCTTGTCGTTGGCGACGGGCAGGACGCTCCAGGAGCCGGCCGGCAGCTCGGTCTCGGCCAGCAGCTCGCCGATGATCAGGCCGGACAGCGGGGTGGCCGGGGCCGGCTTCAGGATGATCGGCGCGCCGGCGGCGATGGCCGGGGCGATCTTGTGGGCGCAGAGGTTGAGCGGGAAGTTGAAGGGCGCGATGCCGAGCACGACGCCCTTCGGGAAGCGGCGGGTGAGGGCGAGCCGCCCCTGGCCGCCGAGGTCGGTGTCGAGGCGCTGGGCCTCGCCACCGTTGAAGCGCCGGGCCTCCTCGGCGGCGAACCGGAAGACGGACACGGCCCGTCCGACCTCGCCGCGCGCCCACTTCAGGGGCTTGCCGTTCTCTGCGGAGATCAGCCGGGCGATCTCCTCGGTGCGCTCGACGAGGCGCTTGCTGACGTGGTCGAGGGCGGCGGCCCGCACATGGGCCGGGGTGGCGGCGAACTCGTCCCGCACGGCGTACGCGGCGGCCACGGCCTCTTCGACCTGCGCGTCCGTCGGCACGCTCACCTGGCCGACGAGCCGCCCGTCCCACGGGGAGCTGACGTCGAAGGTGTCCTCGCCGGTGGCCTGGCGGCCGGCGAGCCAGAAGGCGTGGGTGGAAGTCATAGAGGTGTTCCGGCCCTTCGGCGTCGGGGGTGGTCCTGTGCTTGCGGGTTCCCACGGTAGGGGCCGGATGACCGAAGTGCGTTTGTCCGGGGTGTAGCAGTACCGGCCGCGAACACTACGGTTTGGCGGACGGCGCCGGTTCCGTGGTCGTCGCCTTGAGGGCCAGCCAGAGCTCCATCCGCGCGTCCGGGTCGTCCAGGGAGCGGCCGAGGATCTCCTCGACCCGCCGCATGCGGTAGCGCAGGGTGTGGCGGTGGACGCCGAGGTCGGCGGCCGCCGCGTCCCACTGGCCGTGCCGGGACAGCCAGGCGCGCAGGGAGGCGACGAGGTCGCCGCGGCCCGTGGCGTCGTGCTCGTACAGCGGCCGCAGCATCCCGTCGGCGAAGGCCCGCACCGCGTCGTCCGCCAGCAGCGGCAGCACGGATCCGGCCGCCATCTGCTCGTGCTCCACCAGGACGCGTCCGCGCCGCCGCGCCACCGACAGGGCCTGTTCGGCCTGCTTGTACGCGGCCGAGGCGGCGATGGGCCCGGCCGGTGCCGACAGGCCGACGACCAGCTCGGCCTCCTCGCCGCCGGGCACCTTCTCGCGCGTGCCGACCCGGGCCGTCTCCAGGGCGGCCGCGTACTCCCCGCAGGCCGCGGCGGCGGCGCCGCGGTCCGCGGCGAGCACCACCAGCCGCTCCCCCTCGGGCACCACCAGGACGGCCTCGCCGGCCCGGGCAGCGGCGGACTCCATGACGTCGGCGAGCGCCGCGAGGGGGTCGCCGCCGGTGTCGGCGGCGGCGAGCGCGGCGGCGGAGGGCCGGTCCGCGGCCGGGACGCCCGCCCGGGCCTCGGCGCGGGCCAGCGCGGCCGACGCCGACACCGGTACCCGCTCCGCGACCAGCATCCGGAACGGTGCGTCCAGCAGCCCTCCGTACAGGTCCCCCGCCACCGTGCGCGCGTGGTCCGGCTCCCCGGCCAGCAGCATGCGCAGCACCGCCGCGCCGACCCGCTGCTCGGCGGCCTGGAGGGACCGGGAGCGTTCCGTGGTCAGGGTCAGCAGCGCTATGGCCGAGTGGACGGCGTAGCGCTCGGCGGTGCCGAGGGCGGCGGCCGTGCCGACCGCCAGAGCCGCGCGAGGGCGACGGCCCGTGCCGATGGTGTGCAGCTCGACCCGGTCCTCGTTCTCCGGCCCGCCGACCACCGAGGAGGCGGGCGCCGGCCGCTCCCGCAACCGCTCGACGTCGCCGGTGAGCCGCGCGGCCCGCCGTCCGGCCCACTCCGGTGCCGTGGCGACGACGGCGCCCGAGGCGTCGTACAGCGCCGCCCAGCCGTCGACCTGTGAGGCGAGGGCGGACAGCAGTCCCTCCGGCCCGCCGGTCTGCGCCTGCCGGGTCAGCTCCCGCTGGGCGGCGAACCCGGCCGTGACGGATCGGTACTGGTCGGCGGCGATCGCGGCGGACACGGCCTTGCTGATGGCGAGGAAGGGGGTGCGGCGCGGCACCTCCAGCAGCGGCAGGCCCTCTTCCCCGGCCGCGTCGACGAGCGCCTTGGGCGTCTCCTCGTAGTTGACGCCTATGGCGAAGCCGAGCCCGACCACTCCGGCTCCGGCCAGCCGCCGCACATAACGGCGCATGGCCTCCGGGTCCTCGGCGTCCAGCTTGAGCGCGGTGATCAGCAGCAGTTCCCCGCCCTCCATGTAGGGCACGGGGTCGGCCAGCTCACTGACATGTGCCCAGCGCACCGGCACGTCGAGGCGGTCTTCGCCCGCCCGCACGGTCAGTTTCAGCGCGGAGTGATGGACGAGCGAGGCGAGGGTCGGGGGCATGAGGCCTTCATGTCTGCGTCAGGACTGTGTAGTGCTGTGTGATCTTTGTGCTCTTTGGCCGTCGCGTATGAACGACCTGTGACGATTCTGCCTCACCGTACGGTCCTCGCGTACCGCACCAGCCCGTAGAGGTCAGCCCCTAAGGTCCACCAGCAGCGGCGGAGCGTGCTCGCCCTTCACATCGGTCAGCGACAGCACCGCGTGCCCCGCCGGTACGCCGTGCGCCAGCTCGGACGCGGACCAGCGCTCCCGCTCGACCTGCCGCACGGTCACCGCCCGCGCGGTCGGCGCCTTGCCGGTGATCACCCGGCGCAGCATGTGCACGGCCTTGCCCGCCGGGGTCTCGGCGATGATCTGCCGGTCGGTGACGTCCCGGGCCTCGGTCCACTCCTTGCCCCACACCTCGGCGAAGTCCTGCCCGTCCCAGGGCGTGACCCCGGACAGCGCCATCCGGCAGCCGGTGGCCCCGAGCAGCGGTCCGCGCAGCGGCCGGGCCACGTCGTCCAGCGTCCGCAGGGTGAGCACGACACCGGCGTTGCCGGACCGCAGCCGCTGGATGCCGCGCACGCCCTCCGGCGTCACCACGCCGGTCGCGTCGTCCAGCACCAGGCAGGCGAACAGCGACCGGTCCTCGCGCACCGCGACGCTCGCGGAGAACTGTGCGAGCACCAGCCGCGCCAGCATCCGGGAGGCGTCGGCGTGCCCGCGCTCGGGCAGATCGATCCGCACCCGCACGGGGTGGTCGAGGGCCTTGAGCGTGAAGGGCCGGGTGGCCCCGGACGTGTCGAAGAACGAGGCGAAGGCGGGCCGGTCGAGCAGCGCGACCCGGTCCGCGAGCACCCCGCCGACGTCTCCGGGCTGCCCCATCTGCCGCTCCCGGGCGTCGAGCTCCCGCAGCAGCGAGTCCTGCCCGGCGTCCTGCAGCCCCTGCCGCAGCGCGGCGAACGGCCCGGGCGCCCCGTCCAGGAGCTGCCGCAGCTCCGGTACGGAGGGAAAACGCCCGTGCACGGCCCGGAACGGTCCGAGCAGCTGGGCGAGCACGGTCGTGGAGCGCCGGGTGTCACTGCCCGGGTGCGGATCGGCGAGGTCCCCGACGAGCGCCTCGGCGAGCACGGCGGCGGCCTCGTCCGGGTCTGCGGTCCCGCCGTACAGATCGAGGTCGTACTCGGAGTCCTGGTTCCCGATCCGCACGACGACGTCGTACGCGTCGGCCGGCCCGAGCCCCGCGCCCGCCCCACCGACCACGACCACGGCGGCCCGTCCGGCCAGCGCGTTCAGACACAGCGACTCGGCGAGCGGCCGGACGACGGTACCGGTCTTGCCGGACCCGGCGGGGCCGACGGCCACGAGCGAGGTACCGAGCAGATCGGGCCCGAGGGCGAGCCCAGCGCCTCGGTAGGCGTACGGGTTACGGCTGTCGTCGACGGTGGTCCCGAGCCGCACCTGGCCGGTGACGAGGTCGTGGCGGGCGAGGCGGGTGGGGAGATCCCGGGCACCGGAGGGGTGCAGGCAGGCGGTGGCGCCGTCCCGCAGGACGGTGGAGCTGAAGGTGGCGAGGCTGTGCCGTCCGGTGCGCACGCCCTGCCAGGCACGGAGGATCCGGGCGTGGTCGACGTCCTTCATGAGCCCGGAGCGGGCGTCGGCTGCGAGCCGCTCGGCGGCGTCGACGGCTCCGGCGGCGCGGAGCTCGTTCCACTGGGCCGGGTCGTCCTGGGGGTCCCGATGAGCCGTCTGGGGCTCCGCCCGGCGGAAGCGCGGCACGACGAAGCGGCGCCACACCTCACCCCAGCGGCCGAGCCGGGCCACCCCGACCATGATCGCCAGGGCGACGAGCAGCTCATACCCCTGGTACACGACAAACGTGCCGGTCTCGCCGAGATCGCTGTCGCCGCCGCGCCAGGCATCGGGGACGATCAGGTCGAACGGCACCCACCACCAGTTGCCGAGGTACCCGTTCTGCAGCAGCGACCAGATCAGCCACCCCACGAGGAAGGCGATCAGGGCCCCGCTCAGCAACTGCCGGGTGGGGATCTCCTCGGGTTCCTCCGCGGGCCGCGGCCGGTGCCCGAACCGCCAGACGCCGGGTGCAGCGTCGGGCCGGGGCGTGCGCAGCCACGTCATGAAGGACGAGCCGTCGGGCACCGGCGGCGCCCCGGGCGCCCGCGTGGGCCGGGGCGGCACGGCCGGTCCGTCCAGGGGCGCGCTCCGGCCGCCCGGTGGCTCGCCGGGGCCGTTCGGTGGCACCGAGGGCACCTCCGGCGCCCCCGCCGGACGCGGTACGGGGCTCGCATGGGTACCCCGTGCCTCCTGCGTCCCGTCGCTGTCCATCGCCCTTTCCCCCTGACCAGCCGCTCCGTCCACCATCAGCGAGCCAATCTAACGCCCTCCCCTGGGGAGTTCACCGCTTACACGGCCGGGGCGTGGGCAGCAGCCCACCTAAGCGCCATGTCCACCCCGGACAAGCCGCCCCGCCGACAACGCCCACATGGAGTATGCCCACCCCCCTTTCCCGGCCCTAGCCTGCGAGAAAAGAAGAGCCAAGCGTCCTCAGCACACCATCCGCACCACCCCAGGAGCCCCGCATGACCTCACTTCCGCAGGAGCGCCGCGTCGTCACCGCCATCCCCGGACCGAAGTCGCAGGAGCTGCAGGCCCGCCGCACCGCCGCGGTCGCGCAGGGCGTGGGCTCCGTACTGCCCGTGTTCACGGCGCGTGCGGGCGGCGGGATCATCGAGGACGTCGACGGCAACCGGCTCATCGACTTCGGCTCGGGCATCGCCGTGACGTCCGTCGGCGCCTCCGCCGAGGCCGTCGTCCGCCGGGCCTCCGCCCAGCTGGCCGACTTCACCCACACCTGTTTCATGGTCACGCCGTACGAGGGGTACGTCGAGGTCGCCGAGGCGCTCGCCGAGCTGACCCCCGGTGACCACGCCAAGAAGAGCGCCCTGTTCAACTCCGGCGCCGAGGCCGTCGAGAACGCCGTCAAGATCGCCCGCGCCCACACCAAGCGCCAGGCCGTGGTGGTCTTCGACCACGGCTACCACGGGCGGACCAACCTGACCATGGCGCTGACCTCGAAGAACATGCCGTACAAGCACGGCTTCGGGCCGTTCGCGCCCGAGGTCTACCGGGTGCCGGTGGCCTACGGCTACCGCTGGCCGACCGGCGCGGAGAACGCGGGCCCCGAGGCCGCCGCGCAGGCCATCGACCAGATCAGCAAGCAGGTCGGCGCCGAGAACGTGGCCGCCGTCATCATCGAGCCGGTCCTCGGCGAGGGCGGTTTCATCGAGCCGGCCAAGGGCTTCCTGCCGGCGATCCGCCAGTTCGCCTCGGACAACGGCATCGTCTTCGTCGCCGACGAGATCCAGTCCGGCTTCTGCCGCACGGGTCAGTGGTTCGCGTGCGAGGACGAGGGCATCGTCCCGGACCTGATCACCACCGCCAAGGGCATCGCCGGTGGCCTCCCGCTGGCCGCCGTGACCGGGCGCGCCGAGATCATGGACGCCGCGCACGCGGGCGGCCTGGGCGGCACCTACGGCGGCAACCCGGTCGCGTGCGCTGGTGCGCTCGGCTCCATCGAGACGATGAAGGAGCTCGACCTCAACACCCGGGCGAAGAGCATCGAGGCGGTCATGAAGGCCCGCCTCACCGCCATGGCCGAGAAGTTCGACATCATCGGCGACATCCGCGGGCGTGGCGCCATGATCGCCATCGAGCTGGTCAAGGACCGGGCCACGAAGGAGCCGAACCCGGAGGCGACCGCCGCGCTCGCCAAGGCCTGTCACGCGGAGGGCCTGCTGGTCCTGACCTGTGGCACCTACGGCAACGTGCTCCGCTTCCTGCCCCCGCTGGTGATCGGCGAGAACCTGCTGAACGAGGGCCTCGACATCATCGAGCAGGCCTTCGCCCGTATCTGACACGGCAGTTGCGCATCTGAGCCGCCGTCGGGGCAGGTGAGCCCTCATGGTTCCGCTCCCGGGGGCGGCGAGCGGCAGAGCGTGTGAAGAACGTGTGCGAGGTGGATGACAGGCGGCCCTGTGGCCTGTCCTCCGCCCAGCCCCTGTCGTAGGTTCTACCCAGATGAGAGATACACCCCCGCCCACAGGGGACTGTGGGTGACATCAGGCCGGGGCCTCCCCAGCTTCGACCTGGTCGTGCCCTCGCGCACATAGCCGGAGCCTGCGGCTCTGGAATCTCCTCACCGATCGGACAGTCGCCCGCCCCAAACCCCCCGGGGCGCGCGACGTTCCGGTCCGGACGGCCGCCTCGGAACCACCCCCCCTGTTCCGGGGCGGCCGACCTCCCTCTTCTCTCCCTCTCCTTTTCGCCGCGGTTCGCGGGCCGGATCAGCTGTCGTCGGCCTCCCGTGCGACGCGCTCCAGCCGGCGTCGGTGGTTCTCCCACCAGTCCTGATCGCCTTCGGGCATGGTGTCGGTGCTCTTCGTCAGCCCGACACTGCCGTCGATGAGTTCGCGCACGATGTCGGCGTGGCCGGCGTGCCGCTGCGTGTCGGAGATGACCCGGACCAGGATGTGGTGCAGCGTCACCTCCCGGCGCTCCTCGGGCCACCACGGGACGTGACCGGTCGCCTCCAGTGCCAGCGTCTCGATCGTGCGGTTCGAGTGCTCCCACGCCGTGCGATAGAGCCCGGTGATCTGCTCGCGTGACTCGTCCGCGTCGGCCCACATGTCCGCGTTGGGTTCGGCGTCCTGTGTGTACCACCAGTTCGGGGGCGGTTCCTCGACGAAGTACGGACGCCCGAAGGTGTCGCCGAAATAGCCCAGCTCCACCCCGGCGACGTGCTTGACCAGGCCCAGCAGGTTGGTTCCCGTCGGCGTGAACGGGCGGCGGACGTCGTACTCGGAGAGCCCTTCGAGCTTCCAGAGCAGGGCGTCGCGGGCGTCCTGGAGGTAACGGAGCAGGTCGGCTTTCGGGTTGGGTTCGGTCATGGCTGGCAGTCTGGCACCCGGCACTGACAATCAGCCGGGCAGAGCGGGCTCCGGGCGGTGGATGCCACGCGGGCGGTAGCCCAGGGCGTCGGCGACACCGGCGACATCCGCGAGCAGCCAGATGATCGCGAGCCACATCTCCGTGCCCTGGAGGCCGGGGGCGCGGCCCGGGCCGGTGCCGTCGGGGGCCGGGCCGAAGGCGAAGCCCTGGCCGGGATGCCAGCGGCGCAGGGCGGCGGTGAGCTGGGCCGCCGCCCAGGAGCGGGCCTCCTCACAACGGTGGGTGGTCTGCCGGGCGCAGAGCCACAGGGGGTGGATCACGTCCAGGACGTTGCAGGCGTTCTCGCGGCCGGGTGCGAAGTGGCGGGGGTCGCGGGCGTGGTCCAGGACCGTGTCGATCACGCGCTCGGCGTACGGCACGGGCAGTCCGAACTGGGCGAAGGAGCCGCGGGTGAGCCGGTAGTAGCCGTTGACCATCTGGAGGTGTCCGTCCCGGGGCGTGGGCGAACCCCACATGCCGGTACGGCGGTCGACCCGGGTGTGCAGCCGGCCGAACAGCGCCTCCAGCGCCCCGGGCGCGGCCGCTTCCGCTCCGAGGCGCAGGTTCCAGTGCGCGGCGGTGGCCCAGGAGTCGACCCAGGCACCGGCGTGCCAGGCACGGTCGTCCCAGGGCAGTCGGTCCAGGTGCGGGACCAGCCGGTCGGCGGTGGTGCGGCGGACCGCGTGGACGGGGTGGGCGAAGGAACTGCCGAGCAGGTCCAGCGCGTACCCCACGCACAGCACGTGATAGGCCGCTGCCCCGTCGTCCGGCACTCCGGCCGGGCCGGGGACCGGCGGTGGTGCGCCGTACTCGGGTATCAGGCCGGTGGCCGGGTCCTGGAGGTCGCGCAGCCGAGCCACGTGCTCGGCGACGGGCAGTTGGGGCGGCGCCTCCCCGAGGAGGAGGTCGGCGATCTCGACGGCGTCGCAGTGCGCCCGCACGGTGGGCTCGGCGCCGGGCCGGTCGACGTACCGGCCGGTGTCCGGTTGCCGGCAGCGGTCCAGCACCTCGACGGCCTGTGCGCGGGCGGCCTCGGCGAACTCCGAGAGCGCCTCGACGAGGGCGGGGGTTTCGGCGGGGCGGGGCTCGGTACCGACCGGTGCCGCACTCCCACCGGCCCCGCTGCCGGGCCCCGCCGTGCGCGGATCGCGGCGGTCCCTGAGGCGGCGGGCCGGGTTGCCGGCCGCCATCGTCCAGGCGGGCAGGTCCTTGGTGACGACCGCGCCCGCGCCGATGACGCAGTGGTCGCCGATGGTGACGCCGTCCAGGACGACCACGTGCGAGCCGATCCACACGTCGTCGCCGATCGTGATCCCCCGGCTGGTGAGGGGCTGCCGGTGGACCGGCAGGCCGGGCTCGGTCCCGTGGTTGAAGCCGAGCAGCGAGCTGTGGGCGCCGACGCGTACGCCGTCCCCGAGGGTGACGGTGCCGCGCACCACGGTGAAGGGGTTGATCGTGCAGTCGGCGCCGGTGCGTATGTCGCCGGTGACATACGCGTGGGCCGCGATGTAGGAGCGGTCGCCCAGGTCCAGGTGGTCCGGGTACACGGCGGCCGTCTCCGCGACGAAGCAGCCCTCGCCCAGCCGCACCGCCCCGGCCCCCGCGAGGAGCCGTTTCCGGCGTTGTTCCTGTGCCGCCCGCTGCGCCTGGGACGCCTGCTCGGCGTAGAGCCACGGGCAGTGGTCGAAGAGGCCGTCTTCGCTCTCCGGCTGGTTCACGAGATCCTCCACTGGGGGCGCGCGGGTGGACAGGGGACAGCGGTTGGACAGGGGTTATCCGTGCCCGTGCCAAGCTGTGTCCCATGCCGATCTCCGGGAACCAGGTTCGCGACGAGCCCACCGCGACATACTCGCGCTTCGTGGCCTTCCTGCTCACCCTCCCGGCCCTGCTCTTCGTCCTGATCACCTGGCAGGTCGTCGCCGACGGCCCGCTCATCCGCCTCGACGAGCGCGCCAGCCGCGAACTCGTCCACCCCGACCGCTACTCCGAGCTCCTCGCCGACCTCGGCAACGTCCAGGTCGCGGTTCCGGTCCTCGCCGTCGCCCTCGGATACGTCGCCCTGCGGACCCGCCGTACGCCACGCTGGTGGCTGCCGGTCACCGCCGCGGCCCTCCTCATGGCCCTGGTCCCGGCGCTGATCATCCCGCTCAAGGACCTCACGGACCGGCCGGGCACCCCGGCCGTCCCGCCGGGCACCGGCTACTACCCCTCCGGCCACACCGCCACGGCCGCCATCGCCTACGGCTGCGCCACCCTGCTCCTGCTCCCCCGGCTCCGCACGCCCCTCGCCCGCGGCACTCTGGTCACCGTCTGCCTCGCCCTCGTACTCGGCGCGAGCTACGGCCTGGTCCGCCGCGGCTACCACTGGCCACTGGACGTGGCGGCCAGCTGGTGTCTGTGCGCGGTGCTGCTCGCTTCGCTGTGGCTGTTCCTCAGGCGGGGGACGGCCGAGCGGCAGCCATGAGTCCCGGCCACTCGCCCTACTCGTCCCCCTGAGTGGCCAGCCGCGCCGCCGCCTCGTGCATCGCCAGTTCCAGCAGCGTCGGGTCCGTCAGCATGCCCGAGCCGTCCGGTGGGATCAGCCAGCGGACGCCGCCGGGTGACGAACGGCCCGGGTACGGCACGACGATCCAGGTGCCGGCGCCCGCCGTCCTGATGCCCGTGCCGAGCCAGCGTGCCGCGGTGCCCGGCGGCACGAAGAACCCGATGCGCTCGTCGCCGAAGTCGACGAGCACGGGCCCCGGCCGGTCGAGCACACGGCTGAGCACGTCGAGCGTGGCGTAGCCGAGGTCGCCGGGCAGGATGAGCACGTCCCAGGCACCGCCGGCCGGCAGCAGCGCGACCCCGAGCGGGTTGCGCTCCCACTCCCAGCGGCAGGCCTCGGGGTCGGGCGCGGCGGATGCGAGCCACTCGGCCGCCGTCTTCGCACCGGTCATGAGGAAGACCCCCTGTTCTCTCGTGAAGCTCGTGCATCTCGCGAACGCGGCGCGTCCCGAGGGCGTCACGAGGGAGAAGGGGGTCTCCGTGCGGTCATTACGCGGGTTTTGGCTCCTCGTTGGAGTGAACCGGCTCACACCCCGCTCGGTCAGCTGTCGAAGCCCAGCCCCAGCCGGTCCATCGTGCGCAGCCACAGGTTGCGGCGGCCGTCGTGGGCGTCCGCGCGGGCCAGGGACCACTTGGTCAGGGCGATGCCCGTCCAGGCGAAGGGCTCCGGGGGGAAGGGCAGGGGCTTCTTGCGGACCATTTCCAGTTCCGTGCGTTCCGTGCGCTCACCGGACAGCAGGTCCAGCATCACCTCGGCGCCGAAGCGGGTGGAGCCGACGCCCAGGCCCGTGTAGCCCGCCGCGTAGGCGACCTTCTTCTGGTGGGCGGTGCCGAAGAACGCCGAGAAGCGGGAGCAGGTGTCGATCGCGCCGCCCCAGGCGTGGCTGAAGCGGACGCCCTCGAGCTGCGGGAAGCAGGTGAAGAAGTGCCCGGCGAGCTTGGCGTAGGTCTCCGGGCGGTCGTCGTACTCGGCGCGGACGCGGCCGCCGTAGGGGTAGATCGCGTCGTAGCCGCCCCACAGGATCCGGTTGTCGGCGGAGAGGCGGAAGTAGTGGAACTGGTTGGCGCTGTCGCCGAGACCCTGGCGGTTCTTCCAGCCGATCGAGTGGAGCTGCTCGGGGGTGAGCGGCTCGGTCATCAGGGCGTAGTCGTAGACCGGGACGGTGTACGAGCGGACGCGTCTGACCAGGTTCGGGAAGATGTTCGTGCCGAGGGCGACCTGGCGGGCGCGGATCCGGCCGTAGGGGGTGGTCACGGCCATGCCGGGGCCGTACGGCTTCAGGGTCAGCGCCGGGGTGTGCTCGTAGACGCGGACGCCGAGCCGGAGGCACGCCTGCTTGAGGCCCCAGGCGAGCTTCGCGGGGTGCAGCAGGGCCACGCCCCTGCGGTCCCACAGGCCCGCCCGGAAGGTGGGTGAGTCCACCTGCTCCCGTACGGCCTCCGCGTCCAGGAACTCGACGCCCTCGGCGAGGCCCCGGCGGGTCGTCTCCTCGTGCCAGTCACGCAGTTCGGCCGCCTGGTACGGCTCGGTGGCGACGTCGATCTCGCCGGTGCGTTCGAAGTCGCAGTCGATGGAGTGCCGGGAGACGGCCTCCTCGATCGCGTCGAGGTTTTGGGTGCCGAGTTCCTGGAGCTTGTGGATCTCGTCGGGCCAGCGGGCGAGGCCGTTGGGCAGGCCGTGGGTGAGGGAGGCGGCGCAGAAGCCGCCGTTGCGGCCGGAGGCGGCCCAGCCCACCTCGCGACCCTCCACCAGCACCACGTCCCGTCCCGGGTCGCGTTCCTTGGCGATCAGCGCCGCCCACAGTCCGCTGTAGCCGCCGCCGACGACCAGCAGGTCGCAGGTCTCGGAGGTGGTGAGGGCGGGTTCCGGACGGGGCCGGCCGGGGTCGTCCAGCCAGTACGGGACCGGCTGGACGTCGGAAAGCGAATGGGTCCACTGATTCATGGCGCTCGGGGCCATGATTTCAACTCCCTACGGTTATGCCTTTATGCCTTTTGCCTGTTGCGGCGGTTACCGACGGCCATGGAAGCCAGCACGAACAGTACGGCGACGATGAACATGGCCGTGCCGATGACATTGATCTGAACGGGCGTTCCACGCTGCGCCGAGCCCCAGACGAACATGGGGAAGGTGACGGTCGAGCCGGCGTTGAAATTGGTGATGATGAAGTCGTCGAAGGAGAGGGCGAAGGCGAGCAGGGCGCCCGCCGCGATTCCGGGGGCGGCTATCGGCAGGGTGACCCGCACGAAGGTCTGGAACGGGCCCGCGTACAGGTCCCGGGCCGCCTCCTCCAGTTTTGGATCCATCGACATGACCCGTGCTTTCACGGCCGTGACCACGAAACTCAGGCAGAACATGATGTGCGCGATGAGGATCGTCCAGAAGCCCAGCTGGGCGCCCATGTTGAGGAACAGGGTGAGCAGCGAGGCGGCCATGACGACCTCGGGCATCGCCATCGGCAGGAAGATCAGCGAGTTCACGGCGGAGCGGGCGCGGAACCGGTAGCGGACCAGCGCGAAGGCGATCAGGGTGCCGAGGAGGGTGGCACCGAGCGTCGCCCAGACGGCGATCTGGAGGCTGAGCGACAGCGAGCCGCACAGGTCGGAGACCCCGCACGGGTCCTTCCAGGCGTCCAGGGAGAACCGCTGCCATTCGTAGTTGAAGCGCCCCTTCGGTTTGTTGAAGGAGAACACCGTCACGATGATGTTCGGCAGCAGGAGATAGCCGAGTGTCAGCAGTCCCGCGATGACGACGAGATTTTTCTTGAGCCAGTTGACGAAGGGCATTTAGACCAGATCCTCCGTCCCGGACCTGCGGATGTAGAGGGTGACCATGAGCAGAATGGCGGCCATGAGAATGAAGGAGAGCGCGGCCGCCGTCGGATAGTCCAGCACTCTCAGGAACTGCGTCTGGATGACGTTTCCGACCATGCGGGTGTCCGTGGAGCCGAGGAGGTCGGCGTTGACGTAGTCGCCGGTCGCCGGGATGAAGGTGAGCAGCGTGCCGGAGACGACTCCCGGCATCGACAGCGGGAAGGTGACCTTGCGGAAGGTCGTCCAGGGCTTCGCGTACAGATCGCCCGCGGCCTCGTGCAGCCGGCCGTCGATGCGCTCCAGTGAGGTGTAGAGCGGCAGGATCATGAACGGCAGGAAGTTGTACGTCAGACCGCAGACCACGGCGAGCGGGGTGGCCAGGACGCGGTCGCCGGCGGTCCAGCCGAGCCAGTTGGTGACGTCCAGGACGTGCAGCGTGTCGAGCGCGCCGACCAGCGGGCCGCCGTCCGCGAGGATCGTCTTCCAGGCCAGGGTGCGGATCAGGAAGCTGGTGAAGAACGGCGCGATCACCAGGATCATGATCAGGTTCCGCCAGCGGCCCGCGCGGAAGGCGATCAGATACGCGAGCGGGTAGCCGAGCAGCAGGCACAGGATCGTGGCGGTGCCCGCGTAGAGCACCGACCGGACGAACTGCGGCCAGTACGCGGTCAGCGCGTCCCAGTACGTGGCGAAGTGCCAGGTGACCTTGTAGCCCTCCTCAAGGGAGCCCGTCTGCACGGACGTGGAGGCCTGGTAGATCATCGGCAGCGCGAAGAAGACCAGCAGCCAGAGGATGCCGGGGAGCAGCAGCCAGTACGGCGTCCAGCGGCCCCGGCGCTTCGGGGGCTTGGCCTCTGGTGTTTCCGGTGCGAGCGGCGGTGGCGCCTCGGTGAGTGTGGGCATCAGGCCGCCTCTTCCACTCCGGCGGAGCCCTCTAGTCCGTCAAGCACGGACTGGGCGGCGTCCAGGCCGAAGGTGTGGGCGGGGTTCCAGTGCAGGACGACGTCGGCGCCGGGCACCAGGCGGGGGTCGCGGTCGATGTTCTGGGCGTAGACCTCGAAGTCGGAACAGACCGGGCTGTCGACGACGTACTGCGTCGAGACGCCGATGAAGCTGGAGTCGGCGATCCGGCCGGTGATGCGGTTGCGGCCCTCGGGTATCTCGCCGGCTTCGTCCGCGTGGGTGAGGGATATCTTCTCCGGGCGGACCCCGACCAGCACCTTGCCGCCGGTCGCCGCGGGCGCGGAGCAGCGCGTCTCGGGCAGGACGAGCTTGCCGCCGCCCGCCTTGAGCACGATGTCCTCGCCGCTCTTCGAGTCGACCTCGGCCTCGATGAAGTTGGAGGTGCCGAGGAAGTTGGCGACGAACGTGGTGCGCGGGTTCTCGTAGAGGTCGGTGGGGGCGCCCAGTTGCTCCACGCGGCCCGCGTTCATCACGGCGACCGTGTCGGCCATGGTCATGGCCTCCTCCTGGTCGTGTGTGACGTGGACGAAGGTGATGCCGACCTCGGTCTGGATGCGCTTGAGCTCCAGCTGCATCTGGCGGCGCAGCTTGAGGTCGAGGGCGCCGAGCGGCTCGTCGAGCAGGAGCACCTTGGGGTGGTTGATCAGCGCGCGGGCCACGGCGACGCGCTGCTGCTGGCCGCCGGAGAGCTGGTGCGGCTTCTTGCGGGCCTGCTCGCCGAGCTGCACGAGGTCGAGCATCTCCCCGACCTGCTTCTTCACCGACTTGATGCCGCGCCGGCGCAGACCGAAGGCGACGTTCTCGAAGATGTCGAGGTGCGGGAAGAGGGCGTACGACTGGAACACCGTGTTCACCGGCCGCTTGTACGGCGGGAGCGCGGTCACGTCCTGGTCGCCCAATGACACGGTCCCGGAGGTGGGTTCCTCCAGGCCGGCGATCATGCGCAGGGTGGTGGTCTTGCCGCAGCCGGACGCGCCGAGCAGGGCGAAGAAGGAGCCCTGCGGCACGGTCAGGTCGAGCGGGTGCACGGCGGTGAAGGCGCCGTAGGTCTTGGCTATGCCCTTGAGGCGGACGTCGCCCGTGGCGTCTGTCTTGTTCGTCATGGTGGTCACGCCCCCGTCAGCTTCGCGAACTTCGCTTCGAACTCGGTCTCTTCCTTCGAGCTCAGCGAGCGGAAGGCATGGGACTTCGCGGCCATGGCCTTGTCGGGGATGATCAGCGGGTTGTTCGCCGCGTCCTCGTCGATCTTCTCCAGCTCGGCCTTCACGCCGTCGACGGGGCACACGTAGTTGATGTACGCGGCGAGTTCGGCGGCCGGTTTCGGCTCGTAGTAGAAGTCGATGAGCCGCTCGGCGTTCGTCTTGTGCCGGGCCTTGTTGGGGATCAGCAGGTTGTCGGTCGACGTCATGTAGCCGCTGTCCGGGATGAGGAAGTCGATGTCGGGGCTGTCGGCCTTGAGCTGGACGACGTCACCGGCCCAGGCGACGCAGGCCGCGAAGTCGCCGCTGGTCAGGTCCGAGGTGTAGTCGTTGCCGGTGAAGCGGCGGATCTGGCCCTTGTCGACGGCCTGCTGGAGCCGGGCGATGGCCGCGTCGTAGTCGTCGGCGGTGAAGTTCGCCGGGTCCTTGCCCATGTCGAGCAGCGTCATGCCGATGCTGTCGCGCATCTCCGACAGCAAGCCCACACGCCCCTTGAGCCTGGGGTTGTCGAGCAGGTCGGAGAGCGACTTCACCTCGACGCCGTCGAGGGCCTTCTTGTTGTACGCGATGACGGTGGAGATGCCCTGCCAGACGTACGAGTAGGCCCGGCCCGGGTCCCAGTCGGGGCTGCGGAACTGGGCCGAGAGGTTGGCGTAGGCGTGCGGCAGGTTGCTCGGGTCGAGCTTCTGCACCCAGCCCAGGCGGATGAGCCGTCCGGCCAGCCAGTCGGTGAGGACGATCAGGTCGCGGCCGGTGTCCTGGCCCGCGGCGAGCTGCGGCTTGATCTTGCCGAAGAAGTCGTTGTTGTCGTTGATGTCCTCGGTGTACTTGACCTTGATGCCGGTGCGCTTGGTGAACTGCTCCAGCGTCGGGTGGTGCTTGCCGCTGTCGTCGACGTCCATGTACTCGGTCCAGTTGGAGAAGGCGACGGTCTTCTCCTTGGCCGAGTGGTCCTGCGCCGAGACGCCGCCCTGCGACTGGCCCGCCGCCGGGATGCCGCAGGCGCTCAGCGTCCCGATTCCGCCGGCCGCGAGCGCCCCGCCCGCGGAGGCGCGCAGCAGCGACCGCCGGGTGAGGGCGGCCCTGCCGTTCCTGAAACTGCGCCGTATCGCGGCCACCTGGGCCGGGGAGAGGCGGTCGGGCTCGTACTGCTCCATGCGCGTGGTGCCCTTTCGGAGGGTGGACGGCCGTTGGTCAGGCGGCCTGCATACGGCTAGCGGTCCCCGAATACGGTGCGGTGCCAGTCCTTCGCGGCCACCGCGGTGTTGTCGAACATGACGTGCTTGATCTGGGTGTACTCCTCGAACGAGTACGCGGACATGTCCTTGCCGTAGCCGGAGGACTTGTGGCCGCCGTGCGGCATCTCGCTGATGATCGGGATGTGGTCGTTGACCCATACACAGCCCGCCTTGATCTCGCGGGTGGCACGGTTCGCCCGGTACACGTCCCGGCTCCAGGCGGAGGCCGCGAGCCCGTACGGCGTGTCGTTGGCGAGCGCGATGCCCTCGTCGTCGGTGTCGAAGGGCAGCACGACCAGGACCGGACCGAAGATCTCCGACTGGACGACCTCGCTGTCCTGGGCGGCGTCGGCGATGAGGGTGGGCCGGTAGTAGGCGCCCTTGGCCAGCTCGCCTTCCGGCGCCTCTCCGCCGGTCACCACGCGTGCGTAGGCACGCGCCCGGTCGACGAAGCCGGCGACCCGGTCGCGCTGCACGTGGGAGATCAGCGGGCCGAGGTCGGTGCCGGCGGCGAAGGGGTCACCGAGCCGGACCGTCTCCATGAGTGCCGCGGTCCGCTCCACGAACGCCTCGTACAGCGGCCGCTGCACGTACGCGCGCGTGGCGGCCGTGCAGTCCTGCCCGGTGTTGATGAGCGCGCCCGCGACCGCGCCGTGGGCGGCGGCCTCCAGGTCTGCGTCGTCGAAGACCACGAAGGGCGCCTTGCCGCCGAGCTCCAGGTGGAGGCGCTTGACGGTGGCGGTGGCGATCTCCGCGACCCGCTTGCCGACGGCGGTGGAGCCGGTGAAGGAGGTCATGGCCACGTCGGGGTGGCCGACGAGATGCTCACCGGCCTCCCTGCCGGTGCCCGTGACGATGTTGATCACACCGTCCGGGATCCCCGCGTCCGTCGCCGCCTGGGCGAAGAGCAGCGAGGTCAGCGGGGTGAGCTCGGCGGGCTTGAGGACGATGGTGTTGCCCGCCGCGATCGCCGGGAGGACCTTCCAGGCGGCCATCTGGAGGGGGTAGTTCCAGGGCGCGATCGACCCGACCACACCGATGGGCTCACGCCGGACGTACGAGGTGTGGTCGCCGGAGTACTCACCGGCGGACTGCCCCTGGAGATGCCGCGCGGCACCGGCGAAGAAGGCGGTGTTGTCGATGGTCCCCGGGACGTCGAACTCGCGGGACAGCTTCAGCGGCTTGCCGCACTGCAGCGACTCGGCGCGGGCGAAGTCCTCGGCCCGGTCGGCCAGGACCGCGGCGAACCGGTGCAGGGCGTCGGAACGCTCGCCGGGTGTGGCCCCCGCCCAGCCGGGGAAGGCCTCGCGGGCCGCGGCGACGGCCCGGTCGACGTCGGCCGTGCCGGCCAGTTCGTAGCGGAGGACCTCCTCCCCCGACGCCGGGTCGACGACCGCGTGGGTACGGCCGGAGGTGCCGCTGGTCAGGCGGCCCGCGATGAACTGAGCGCCCTCCTCGAAGCGCTCCGCGGCCGGAAATCGGTCCGGGGTGGCGTTGCCCGGCTTGTGCATGTGGCTCTCCTCCGTGTCCCCTGGTGGGGCCGGCGTGGCTCAGGCTCGATTTGAGTGCCGATCCTGACAGAGGGATGACACGCCAACAAGGGATTCCGTTGTTGATTTTTGGTTACGCAACGGAATCTGTCGACCAGGTGTCGAGTCCACCGCGAAAAGGCAGGACGGTGTGTCAGTGGTGCGTGCCAGACTCGGGTGCATGGAGAAGATCACGGGGGCGGTCTTTTCCCGCGAGGCCCTGATCAGGGCGTCCCGGGAAGGGGCGAGGATCAAGTATCTGCACTTCTGGGGGCACCGGCAGCGACCGGACGGCCGGATCGGACCGAGCTGTCTGAGCCAGTGGTGGCCGGCGCCGTTCACGGTGGCCGGCGTGGAGTACGCGACGGCCGAGCACTGGATGATGGCGGGCAAGGCCCGGCTGTTCGGGGACGCGGCGGCGGAGCGTGCCGTGCTGGCTGCCGCGCACCCCGCCGAGGCGAAGAAGGCCGGGCGGCTGGTGCGCGGTTTCGACGAGGCGATATGGGAGCGGGAGCGGTTCCGGATCGTCGTGGACGGCAGCGTCCACAAGTTCGCCGCGCATCCCGGGTTGCGGGAGTTCCTGCTGAACACCGGCGAGAGGGTGCTGGTCGAGGCCAGCCCCGTGGACCGGGTGTGGGGCATCGGGCTGGCCGCGGACGACGAGGCGGCGTCGGATCCGGAGTGCTGGCGGGGGCCGAACCTGCTGGGGTTCGCGCTGATGGCGGCGCGGGAGCGGCTGCGCGGGATGTGAGTGAAGGGCATGAGTGAGGGGCCGGCCCATGGGACCGGCCCCCTGTGAGCGGCGGCTTCAGCTCGCCGCGCCGAGTCCGCCCATGATGCTGGCGAAGAGCAGGAACCCCAGCAGCGGCAGGATCACGGTCGCGATGATGCCGCAGACCAGGCCGGCGGTCGCGGCGCCCTTGTTGGTGGCCTCACCGCGGGTGGCCCTGCCCCGGCCGATGGCGCCGAAGATGATCGCGAGGATGCCCAGGATCACGCCGAAGAACCACATGATGAAGGTGACGCTGCACACCACGCCGATGATGCCCAGCACCAGACCGGTGGTTCCCATGCCGTTGCTCGGCTGCGCGGGCATCGCGTAGCCGGGCGCCTGCGGGTAGCCCGCGGGCGGCGCGGCCGGGTAGCCGGGGCCGCCCTGGGGGTAGCCGTAGCCCGGGCCCGACTGCTGCGGATAGCCGTAGCCGGGGGCCGGCTGCTGCGGAGGCTGCGGCGGCTGGGACGGCGGACCGAACCCACCGGGGGTGGGGTTGGTGTTGGACATGGACGATCTCCCCTCGTTGTCAGACCAAGGCATCGTAGTGGCCAAGTCCGCCGAGGAGGACGGGTGTTTCAGGGGTGGGACGGGGCGGTGGCCACGGGGCCGCGGGCGCCGTAGTACGGGTCGTCGTCGGAGGAGGTGTCGCTGTTGATCGCGGCCGTGATGCCGACCGCGATCAGGACGATCACCGTGATGCCGAGGATGATCCCGATGATGCCCATGATCAGACCCGCCTGGGCCTGGCCGTGGTTGGTGGCGACTCCCGCCTCGGCGCGCTTGCGGCCCTTGATGCCGAAGACGACGGCGAGGATGCCGGTGACGAGGGAGACGATGCCGTAGAGGCAGAACAGCGTGCAGGAGACGATGCCGAGCACCATCGCCGCTATGCCCATGCCGTTCTGGGGGGCCGGGGGCATGCCGGGCCAGCCGTAACCGGCCTGGGGGTAGCCGGAGCCCGCCTGCGGGTAGCCGGGGTAGCCGTAGCCGCCGGGGGCGGTGGGGGCGGCGGGCGGTGGAGGTACGGCGCCCGTGCCGGAGGTGTCGAACTGCGGCGTGCCGGTGGGCGGGGTGAAGCCCGGCATCGAGGTGACCGTGGCCTGGTCGTGCACGGACGGTGGCTGCGGCTTCTGGTTCTTGTCGAGTGAGGTCTTGCTCTCCGGAGGCGCCCACGGGTCGTGGCTGTTTCCGTCCGGCTGCGTCGCGTCCGTCATCGTGTATCCCCCCGGGATCGTTCGTGCCGTCATGCTACGGGGCGGTTCGGCGCGTGCCATCGTGCGGGTGCGTGGGGGTGCTCGCGCCCACGCGGCGGAGCCGCATGTCGGTACCGCCCCGCGCCCCTGAAAAGACGGGGCGCCGCACCCACCGCATACGATGAACCCGAGTCATCGATCAGCCGATCACCCGCGCCCGCCCGCCTCGTGCGGGCCGGGGCGCCGTTCCGGGGAGGAACCTTGGCCCAGCATCTTGTCGACCCCCATGCCCCGCGCGACCTCGCGGCGTTCATCGCGGAACTGCCCAAGGCCGAACTGCATGTGCACCACGTGGGCTCCGCCTCCCCCCGGATCGTGTCCGAGCTGGCCGCCCGGCATCCTGACTCCAAGGTGCCGGCCGACCCCGCCGCCCTGGTCGACTACTTCACCTTCACCGACTTCGCCCACTTCATCGAGGTGTATCTGTCGGTCGTCGATCTGATCCGCACCCCGGAGGACGTCCGGCTGCTCACCTATGAGGTGGCCCGTGACCTGGCCCGGCAGCAGGTGCGGTACGCCGAACTGACCATCACGCCGTTCTCCTCCACCCGGCGCGGCATCGACGAGCGCGCCTTCATGGACGCGATCGAGGACGCCCGCAAGACCGCCGAAGCCGAGTTCGGGACCGTGCTGCGCTGGTGCTTCGACATCCCGGGCGAGGCCGGTCTGGAGGCCGCCGAGGAGACGACCCGGCTCGCCACCGACGACCGGCTGCGCCCGGAGGGTCTGGTCTCCTTCGGCCTGGGCGGGCCCGAAGTCGGCGTGCCGCGTCCGCAGTTCAAGCCGTACTTCGACCGGGCCATCGCGGCCGGGCTGCACTCCGTACCGCACGCGGGCGAGACCACCGGCCCGGAGACGGTGTGGGACGCCCTCACACATCTGCGGGCCGAGCGCATCGGCCACGGCACCAGCTCCGCGCAGGACCCGAAGCTCCTCGCGCACCTCGCCGAGCACCGGATCGCGCTGGAGGTGTGCCCGACCTCCAACATCGCCACGCGCGCGGTCCGCACCCTCGACGAGCACCCGCTCAAGAAGTTCGTCGAGGCCGGCATCGTCGTCACGATCAACTCCGACGACCCGCCGATGTTCGGCACCGACCTCGACAACGAGTACGCGGTGGCCGCCCGGCTGCTCGGTCTCGACGAGCGGGGCCTGGCCGAGCTGGCGAAGAACGCCGTCGAGGTGTCCTTCCTGGACGCGGCCGGCAAGGCCCGGATCAAGGGCGAGATCGACACCTACACCGCGGCGTGGCTCGACCGGTGACGCCTGTTCCCCTCGCCGTCGGCCACCGTGGCGACCCCTACCGGCACCGCGAGAACACCGTCGCCTCGCTGCGTTCCGCGCTGCTGCGGGGCGCGGACGCGGTGGAGATCGACGTACGTCTGACCCGGGACGGCGTGCCGGTGCTGCTGCACGACGACACGCTGAAGCGGCTCTGGGAGCACGAGCGGCCGGTGCGCTCGCTGTCCTGGGAGGAGGTGCGCGGGCTGACCGGCGGCGGGGTGCCGTCCCTGCCGGAGGCACTGGCCGCGACCGACGGGCACCGGGTGATGATCGACCTGCCCGGCTCGCCCGACGTGCGGGCGGTGCGCCGCCTCATGGACGCCGTACGGGAGTCAGGGGCCGCGGACCGCGTGTACTACTGCGCGGGCGCCGATGCCATGCTCGCCGTGCGCGCGGCGGACCCGGACGCGGAGATCGCTCTCACCTGGACGACCCTGGCCCCGCCCCGGCCGGTCCTGCTGGAGGCGATCCGCCCGCGCTGGCTCAACTACCGTTTCTCCCTGGTGGACCGGCCCCTCGCCGAGCGGGTGCGCCGCGGCGGGCATCTGCTGTCCGTGTGGACGCCCGACACCCGCCGCTCCATGCGACGGCTCCTGGACGCCGGGGTGGACTCGATCACGACCAACCGGATCGACGTGCTGTGCGCTACACGCGCGAGCGCTGCGGCACCGTCGCCGGATCGGCCGGGGTCGAGCGGGTGACGTACTGCGGCACCGGCGCGCTGTCCGTGCCGGTGTCGCGGACGAGGCCGTAGCGGATGGCGCCCCGGTCGGGGCCGGCGTTGATGTCCTCGTCCACGGCCTGCCAGTTCGAGGGGAAGACGGTCAGGCCGTAGTCGCAGCCCCGTTCGTTCTGGGTGAGGGTGACGGTGCCGTCGACGTAGAAGTACTCGTTCTGCCACATCTGCTGGGTGCCTGACGGCAGTTCGGCGTATCCGATGGCGGGCCCGCCCATGCCGGTGGCGTAGCCGTTCGGGGCGCCGGGCAGCGGGTCGTCCATCCGGCGCCAGCCGCCGGACGCCACGTGGAAGAGCTTGCCCTTCAGGCCGGTCCAGGAGGGCATGACCAGCGCGCCCGGCCGGGACTTGGGCGAGATCTGCCAGCGGACCAGGACATAGCCCCGGCCGCTCAGCGTCACGCTGTCGCCCCGGTGCTGCATGACGGCCTTAGGGCCGCCGGTGCTGGTGATGCCGGGCTCGGGGCGGCGTGGCAGGGCGGCGGGCCGGGCGTTCGGGTCGGGGGCGCGGTCGACGGCGTCGACGACCGTGCCGTAGAGGCCGGCCTTCTTCGTCGGCGAGGGCTTCGGGGTGGGCGGGGCGGAGGACGGCGGTGGTCCGGACGTGGTGGCCGTCGCCGTGGGGGTGACCGCGGCCCTGGGTGGCGGGGCGTCAGGCGGCTGGGTGACGACGTAGGCGCCGCCCGCGACGATGGTCGCGCCGGCGGTCATCGCGACGGCCGGCTTGGTGAGGGCGCCGAGCAGCTTGGCCGACCAGCCGACCGAGCCGGCCGAGCCGACCGCCACGGCCGTCTTGCCGCCGAAGGCCAGCGACAGGGTGAACCCGACGGGCAGCGGGACGAGCGCGATACCGACCAGGAGGCGTTCCGCCGGTACGACGGACTCGGGGGTGCCGCCGCAGTAGCCGCAGCCGCGGATGTGCCGGGCCAGCCGCTTGCGCCACACCGAGTCCGGCCGGCCGTCCCAGCGGCCGGTCAGCTCGCGCAGGTCGGCGCAGGCGCCGTCCAGGGCACGGACGATGCCGCGCGAGGTCTCCAGGCGCTCCTTCATCCGCTGGACGCGCACGGCGGCGTGCTGCCGGGTGATGCCGACGGCGGCGGCCAGTTCGCGCCGGGTCAGTTCGCCCGCGACCTCCAGCCACCACAGCGACAGCAGGTGACGGTCCTCGTCGTCGAGCCAGCGCGCCGCCTCGGCGACCTCACGCCGCTGCCCCTCCAACTGCAGCCGCAGCACGGTCAGTTCGGCGAAGTCGGCGGACTCCGTCTCCTCCAGCCGGTCCGGGGTCCTGCGGCGCGCGCGGTCCCGTATCTGCCGCATGGCGATCGCCACCAGCCAGGACCGGAAGCTGTCCGGGTCGCGCAGGGAGCCGAGGTTGCCGACCGCGCGCAGCATGGTCTCCTGGACGACGTCGTCGACATCGGCGTGGCCGTTCAGGGCCCGGCCCACGATGTTGTAGACCAGCGGCAGCCAGCCCGCGACCAGCTCGTCCAGCGCCCGGCGGTCGCCGCCCTGCGCCGCCGTGACGGTGGCGCGCCAGTGCTGACTGTCCACGGTGGCCTCTCGACGCCTGGGATCCCTGATGTCCGGATCACTGATGTCCGGATCACTGATGTCCGGATCACTGATGTTCCGCACGCACCCTCTCAGCCGGTCCGGGGGTCCCCGCTATGTCGGGGATCACAACGTGGAGACGGCGTGAAGGGCAGGCGATAACACTTTTTGGCACCGAGTCCTGGCACCGCGTCCTGGCACCGAAACCTTTTCCCAAGTGGTCAGTCCCTGCTCAGCGCCTGTCCCAGCTCACCCCTGCGCCGTATGCCCAGCTTCTTGTACGTGCTGGTCAGGTGGGTCTCCACGGTGCGCCGGGCGAGGTGGAGGAGGCCGGCGATCTCGGCGTTCGTCCGGCCGCCGGCCGCCAGCCGGGCGATGCGCAGCTCGCTCCCGGTGAGGGCGCCGGAGCCGGTGCGGGCGGTGGCGGCGCGGCGGGCCCCGCCTTCGCGCAGGGCCTTCTCCGCCAGGGTCCGCAGCCGCACCGCGCCCAGCCGTTCGGCGCGTTCCGCGGCGGTCCGCAGACAGTCCCGGGCGCGGGCGCGTTCGCCGGCGGCGGTCAGCTGCCGGCCCTGGGCGAGGAGCGCGGCCACCAGTTCCCCCTCCGCGGCGGCCGGCGCGTCCGTGAGGAGGGCCACGGCCTCCTCGGCCAGGCGCAGGCCCCGGCGGCCGCCGGTGACCGTGCCGAGCACGCGGAGGGCGCGGCCGACGGTGCGGGGCGTGCCCCACACCCGGGCCAGGCGCAACTCCTCCTCGGCCAGGGCGAGCGCCTCCTGGGGGCTGCCGAGGGCCAGCCGGCATTCGGCGGCGGCGGAGCGCCATGGGGTGACGATGGGGCTGACCACGTCCCGGGCGGTCTGGCGGCGGCCGCACTCCAGGAAGTCGTGCAGCGCGCCGGCGGTGTCGCCCGCGTCGGCGCGCTGCACGCCCCGCGCGTACAGGAAGCGGTTCAGCTCCCAGTTGTCGGGCGCCTCGCGCAGGTCGAAGCCGTCCGCGAGCCGCCGGGCCTCGGCGGCTCGGCCGGTCTCCACGAGCGCGATCAGGGTGGTGGCGTGCACGTTGGACGGGCCCTGGCCGTGGGTGGGGGGTTCGGCGGGCAGCAGGGTGTACTCGCCGCGCGCGGCGGCGATGTCGGCCCGCGTGTTGAGCAGCGCCGCGTGCATGGGGTGCAGCAGGTCGGGGCGCTGTCCGGCCAGTCCTCGGTCCACCAGGCGGTCGGCCTCGTCGAGTTCGTCGGCCCACTGGGCGACAGCGGCGGACGTGCCCAGCAGGAAGGGCTCGGTCAGCGGATGGGCCGGTTCGGCGAGCAGCGCGCGCACCTGGCGCATCGCGTCGCCCGCCGAGGCGAGTGCGGCGCTGGCCGCGTACCGGACGAGCAGTGCCCGGGTCGCCGGTCCTACGAGTTCCGGTGAGCGCTCGGCGGTCTCGGACAGGCAGCGGTACACATCGCTGCGGACCGTCTGGTCCTGGTCGGACAGCAGGGCGGACGCGGTCTGGAGGGCGTTGCCCAGGTCGGGGTGTCCGGTGAGCTGGCCGTTTACCGTGCGCAGTACCTCGACGGCGGCGCGGGCCCGGCCGCGTCCGGCCAGCGCGGTGCCGAGGGCGACGGCGGCCCGCACCCGGTCCTGCGGTGTGCCGTGCAGTCCCAGTGCCTCGGTGAGCCGGGGGATGCCGGCCGAGGAGTCCGGACCCGCGCACTCCAGGGAGCCCAGCTCGGTCAGCACCCGCTGCCGGTGGTCGTCGGGCAGCGGCTCCCGCAGGGCTCTGCGCAGGAACGCGACGGCGTCGTCGGAGCGGCCGTCGCGCAGCGCGAGGGAGGCGGCGTCCCGCAGCACGGCCGGGGCCCACGGGGCGTCCACGGGGCCGGACCCCAGCAGGTGCCGTGCCACCGCCTCGGTGGGGGCGCCGCGTTGCAGCAGCGCCTCGGCGGCGGTTCGGTGCACCGCATGGCGCCGGGCCGCGGGGACGCCGGTGAGTACGGCGTCCCTCAGCAGCGGGTGGGCGTAGCGGGGCAGGCCGTCCGGGCCGGGGCGCAGCGGGCCGAGCCCGGTCATCGCGGTGAGCCAGCCCGCCACCCGGGCCGGATCGGCGCCGGCCAGCTCACCGAGCAGTCCGGCTGGATCCTCGCCCCCGCCCGCTCCCCTCTCCGCCTGTTCCCAGCCCTCCTCGAGCACGGCGAGGGCCCGGGCCACCTCCGCCGTGCCGTTCCCGGCGCTGTCCAGCCACCACTGCACGGCGGCCACGTAGGAGCCCTGGTACAGGGCGGCGGAGGTCTCGGGGAGCGCGGGGTACGGGTGCGGGGCGTCGGTCGTGTACCCGCCGGAGGCGCTGAGGTCGTCCAGGAGGGCCCTCAGCAGCAGGGGGCTGCCCGCGCCGGCCCGGACACAGCTGTCGACCCATGCCGTGGGGGCGTTCGGGTGCTCCGCGCGGACCAGGCCCGTCGCCGAGTCCGGGGTGAGCGGGGACAGGGTGTGGGTGTCGACGAGGGCGGGAGAGAGGGTGTGGCTGAAGCCGGGGGCAGGCGGGTCGATGTCGTACTGGCTGCGTTCGGTGACCGCCAGCAGGATCGGCAGAGGTAATCGGTCCACGTGCCGGGCGGCCTCCACCAGCCAGCGGTACGAGGGGCCGTCGGCGAGGTGGACGTCGTCCACGGCGAGCAGCAGCGGGGACTCACCGGCGTACGAGCGCAGCGCGTGCCGGAGCAGGGCGGCCTGCTCGCGTTCGTCGCCGGCCGGGTCGGTCCGCTCCGAGCCCGGTACGGATGCGAGGAGTTGGAGCACGGCGGCGAAGGGCGCGGCCGCCCAGTCCGGGGAGCAGCGGGCGCGCAGCACCCGCACGCCCTGTGCGGCGGCGGCGTCGGCGGCCGCCTCCAGGACGCTGGTCCGGCCGGTGCCGGTGGCTCCGCGCAGCAGCACGAGGCCGCCCGTCCCGGACCGGGCGCGTGCCAGGCCGGCCGCCAGCAGGGCGGCGGCTTCCCGGTGTTCGGCCGGCTGCGCGGACCGCGACGGCTCGGGCTGAGGATCGGGCATTCCTGCCTCCCTGGTCGGACGTGGCGTCTTCCCCCCGTCGAGGACGGCCTGCGCCCGGGGGCGGGTGCCGTGACAAGTGCCACGGCGGCGAGTTCCGGCCCCGGCGGAACCGGACGGGCCGTCACCTCACGGCTGCCGTGAGGTGGTCTGCGAGATCGTGGCCGGTGCGGGGCCGATGTCGTGGTCGGCGCGGGGCCGGTCTCGTGGCTGGCGCGGGGCCGGTCTCGTGGTCGGCGTGGGGCCGATCTCGTGGCCCGCGTGGGGCCGGTCTCGTGGTCGGCGTGGGGCCGATGTCGTGGTCGGCGCGGGGCCGATCTCGTGGTGCGTCTCGTGGTGATCCACGATTGCGACCGGGCCGTCCGCCCCAGAAGGGTGAGGAGTGCACATCCGCCACCGACTCCACAGAGGTGGCGCGTACGTGGACATAGGGGAAACGGTTGCTCAGCTCATCGCGGACCACACGCCCCGGCACGGCCGATTCCGCGTCCCGGATCCCCGTGGCGGTGCACGCCACGGACCCGATCACGCGCGAGGGAGCGCTCAGCCAGCTGCGGCGGTTCCCGGAGATCGACCTGCGGGAGGAGACCGGGTCCGGCCCCGGCACGGTGGCCCTGCTCATCGACGACGTCCTTGACGACACGGCCCTGACCCGGCTGCGCCGGCTGGTGCGCAGCGAGGGCGCGCGGGCGGTGCTCGTGGTGTCCGCGCTGCGGGAGGCGGAGCTGCTCGACGTGATCGAGTGCGGGGTCGGTGCCATCGTGTGGCGCCGCGAGGCCACCGCGACCCGGCTGGTGCAGGCCGTGCTCGCGGCCGCCCGCGGCGACGGCGACCTGCCGGCCGATCTGCTCGGCCGGCTGTTCAACCAGGTGGGCACCCTGCATCGCAGCGCCGCAGGCCGTAACGGCGCTCCGGCCTCGGGGATGACACCCCGTGAGGTGGACGTACTGCGGCTGGTGTCCGAGGGACTCGACACCGGTGAGATCGCCAGCAAGCTGTCCTACTCCGAACGCACCGTCAAGAACGTGATGCACGGGCTGACCACCCGACTGCACCTGCGTAACCGGGCACACGCCGTGGCCCATGCCCTGCGGGAAGGCTACATCTGACCGAACGGGCATCCGAAGTCGCCCCCGCGGGCAGCGCTTTCTGCCTCGCCGGCGTCCCCGGCGGCCCTGCGGGCCGTGGCGGGGCGGAGGGCAGGATCGGATACGGCGGCCCGTCGGCCGCACATCGGCGGCAGGTGCCCCCGCGGGGACGAGCACGGCACGGCAGGGCGGAAGCGGGAGCACAGCGGTGATCCACGAAGTGGACGAGGTCCTCAAGAACCTGCTCGGCGGCGGCGCACTGGCCGGTTCCGGCATCGACGTCGCCCTCGAGGCGCCGACCCGGGACTGGGCCGCACGCCGCAACGCGCCCACGATCAACGCCTATCTGTACGACATCCGGGAGGACGTCGCCCGCCGGCAGCGGGGCCATGTCCCGGTCCACGACGATCGGGACTTCGTCGTCAAGCACCGGCAGCCGCCCCGCTGGTTCCGGCTGTCGTACCTGGTGACGGCGTGGACGAAGCAGCCCCAGGACGAACACCGGCTGCTGTCCGCGGTGCTGGCCACGCTGATCCCGCGTGAGCTGATCTCCGCCTCGGAACTGCCCGGTTCCCTGGGCGCGTTGGGCATGACGATCCCGCTGTCCGTGGCCGGCACCCAGACCGAGTCGCGTTCCCTCGCGGAGATCTGGTCCGCGCTCGGCGGCGAACTCAAGCCGTCCCTCGACCTCGTGATCACCGCTCCCTTCCCGGCCTACCCCGAGTACGACGCGGGTCCGCCCGTCACCGAGGGCGTGGCGGTCCGGGTCCGCACCGTGGACGACACGCAGCCGCGGACGGAGGAACGCGCCCACAGCGCACGGCAGGTGGCGGCGGCCCAAGAGGCCCGGGAGGCCCGCAGGACCGCGCGCCGGGGCCGAGGGCCGGACCGCACGACATGACCACCCGGACGTCCAAAACCGACAGCCCCGCCTCCGCGCTCCTCGCCCGTCTCGCCGAACTGCGGGACCGGGTCGCCCTGCTGGTGGAGCACCGGTCCGCCGGTGACCCCACGGCCGGCGACCCGCTGCGCGGCCTGTACCTGTCGGAGGAGGCCGTACGGCATCTGCTGCGCCCGGCCGAGCCGTTGCCGCTCACCTGCCCCGGCCCCGGCGGACAGCCCGATGACCGCCTGGCCCGCCTCGCCGCCCGGCTCCGCCTGACCGAGCTCGACACCGCGCTGCTCCTCATCGCCCTCGCCCCCGACCTGGACCGGGCCTTCGAGCCGCTGTACGGCTACCTCAACGACGACGTCAGCCGCCGGCGGGCCACCGTCGCGCTCGCCCTCGATCTGTGCGGGATCCCCGTCCACCTGGCCGAGGGACGGGCCCGGCTGCATCCCGCGGCCCCCCTGTCCGCGCTCGGACTGCTCACCGTGGAGGACCCCGAACGCCCCTTCCTCAGCCGTGCGCTCCGCGCACCGGACCGCCTCGTCTCCCACCTCCTCGGCGACGACACCCCCGACGCCTCACTCGCCGGGCATCTGCAGACGCTGCCCGCGCCGGAAGCCGGTACGGGCCTCCCCGCCCCGGACGACGAGGCCGCCCGGATCGCCCGGCGGCTGGCCGCCCTGCTGGTCTCCGGTCCGCCCGTCACCGTGTATCTGCGCGAGCGCCGCGAGGGCGACGGGCTTCCCTGTGTCGTCGCCGCCCTGCGCGCCGCGGGCGTCGCGGCCGTGCGTTTCACTGGGCCCGAGGACCGCGTCCCGGACCTGCTGCGGGAGGCCCGGCTGAGTGACCGTGCGGTCGTCGTCACGGGGCTGCCGGAGCAACCGGCGGGGCTGTTCCGGGAGTTGGCCGCGGCGACCGACGTCCCCGTACTGGTGACCGGGTCCCGCCCGTACGACCCCCAGTGGTGCGACCAGGACCCCCTCGTCCTGGAGGCACCCGCACGGCGCGCGGCCGCGGTGGACGCCTGGTCGGCCGCCCTCGGCGGGGACCCCGGTTTCGACCTGGCCGCCACCGTCGCCCCGTACCACCTCGCCGGTGACCACATCACCCGTGCCGCCCGTGCGGCGCGGAGTCTCGCCGAGTTCGACGGGACCCCGCTCTCCCCCGCCCATCTGCGCCTCGCCGCCCGGCAGCAGTCCGCCTCCGGGCTGGAGCGGCATGCCCGCCGGATCCGGCCCGACGTGGACTGGCGGGACCTCGTCCTGCCCGACGGTCCCCTGACCCAGCTGCGGGAACTCGCCCTGCGCGCCCGCCACCGCGACCGGGTCCTCGGCGACTGGCGGCTCAGCGCGGGCGGCGGCCGGGGCCGGGGTGTCCTCGGCCTGTTCGCCGGCGAGTCCGGCACCGGCAAGACGCTCTCGGCGGAGGTCGTCGCGGCCGACCTCGGACTCGATCTCTACGTCGTCCAGCTGTCGTCCGTCGTCGACAAGTACGTCGGCGAGACCGAGAAGAACCTGGAACGCATCTTCACGGAGGCCGACCGCACGGACGCGGTACTCCTCTTCGACGAGGCCGACGCCGTCTTCGGCAAGCGGTCCGAGGTGAAGGACGCGCACGACCGGTACGCCAACCTGGAGAGCGCCTACCTGCTCCAGAGGCTGGAGTCCTTCGACGGCGTCGCCCTCCTCACCACCAACCTGCGCGCCAACATCGACGAGGCGTTCACCCGGCGCCTGGACCTGATCGTCGATTTCCCGTTCCCGGACGCCGGTCAGCGTCTCGCGCTGTGGCGGCACAGCCTCGCGCACGTGCCCTGCGCGGACGGCATCGCACTCGACGCGGTGGCCTCCGGCTTCGAACTGGCGGGCGGCTCCATCCGCAGCGCGGTGGTGACCGCCGCGTATCTGGCCGCCGGGCGCGGCGGCCACGTCACGGCGGACGACCTCCTGGAGGGCGCCCGCCGCGAGTACCGCAAGGCCGGCCGCCTGGTGCCGGGGGAAGGCACCTGGTAGCGGCCGGCCGGGCCGTCAGCCCTGCGAGGGCTGGACGATCTTCCACTCCTGGTCGTCCGTGTTGGAGCAGTGGAACAGCGTCAGCCGGCTGCCGTCACCGCCGGTGCTGTAGCCGGACACGTCCAGGCACTTGCTGTTGCTGGCGTAGTTGCGGATCCAGTAAGCCCCGCTCTCCTGCTTGTCGATCCACCACAGCTGGTTGTCCTGCATCGTGCCGTCGCACTTGTACTCGGTGATCCCGGACGGCACCGGCGCCGCCCCGAAGTTCGGCAGGTCCATGCAGAGCTGGTCCTTGGTGTTGCGGATCTGGAAGAGCGCGTGGCCGCCCGGCCCCTTGTTGCCGTACTTCACCTCGAGGTTCCACCGCTGGTTGTCCTGCCCGGTCTCGTCGCAGGTGAACTGCTGGATCGGCGCGTCGGCCTTGTTCTGGGCGGCGGCCGCGCACTTCTTGGTGGTGGGGTTGTACAGCAGGACGTTCATCGCCGGCACCGCGGGCTTGGGCTTCTTCTTGGGGGGCGGCGGCGGTGCGGCACCACCGCCGCCGCCCTGCCCCGCACCGGCCTCCGACTCCTGCGGCGTCGGCGACGGGGGCGGCGCCGAGGTCAGGGACGGGGTGGGTGTCGGGGACGGCTCGAGGGTGCTGCCCGCGCCGACGGGCGACGCGTCGGCCTTGGTGGTGACCGGGGGTTTGTAGGCGAGCCACAGCATGAGGAAGGTGAACGCGAGGGCGAACAGGATCCCGAAGAGGGTCGCCAGCCAGCCCGGCAGGAACCCGCGCTGCACGAACGTCCCCTCCACGGGCATCGCCGTGGCGCCGGACCGCTGCACGGCGAGGGTGTAGGGCCGCTGCTCCTTCGACCCGAACCAGATGATGTTCTTGGGCTTCAGCGTGGCCTTGACGAACGCCGCCCGGCCGGGCTCGATCTGCACGTTGGCCGGGTGGATGTCGTACGACAGTTCGTCGCCGTTGTCGCTGCCGCTCAGGGACGCGGTCAGCTTGGTGTTGCCCACGTTGTCGACGGCGAGCCGGGGCCGCCCCCGGAACCGCCCCTTGACCGTGGGCGGCACCAGCTCCGCCCGCACCTCGGTGAACGGCGTGATGGTCAGGTTCCCCTCGGGGACGGTCGTCGCCTCGGGATGCTCGGTCGGCGTGATCCGCACCGCGTACGGGTTCGGGCCCGCCGTGGCGTCCGGCGTACGCGGTGGCGCGAACGTCAGCTCCACCGTGCCGGTCGTGCCGGGGTAGAGGCGCAGGGACGCCGGCTCGACCGTCGTCCAGGGAGCGACGGGGCCGACCGGTTCGAAGCGGTACTCGTCGACGACGTCACCGGTGTTGCGCAGGCGCAGGCGCACGCGCGTGCTGCTGCCCGGGTCGACGGTCGCGGAGGCGGGTTCCAGAGATGTCCACAGGCTCACGTCGCGACGCTAGCCGGGGTGTTCAGAGCGCGTCAGGAAGCTAAAGGGCACGATGGGAGGGCCGAACGGGCCACGCCGCGGCCCCTCAGGTCCGGGGCGCCGGGGCGCCGGTCGCCGTCAGGACGAGCCGGGCGCGGGGACCGGCACGGGGCGCCCTCGGAACTGCCCTTGCGGGCAACCGGATTGCCCCCGCCTCGGCACCGGAGGCCGTTCCCGCGCCGGTCCGGCGCGCGCGAGGGTGAGGGCTGTTCGTGTCTCGTACCCCGAGGAGAGCAGAGCATGCCGTCCTACCTGTCGCCCGGCGTCTACGTCGAGGAGGTGGCCAGCGGCTCGCGCCCGATCGAGGGGGTGGGGACGTCGGTGGCGGCCTTCGTCGGACTCGCGCCGACCGGACCGCTGAACGAGCCGACACTGGTGACCAACTGGACGCAGTACGTGGCGGCCTTCGGTGAGTTCACCGACGGGTACTACCTCGCGCACTCCGTCTACGGGTTCTTCAACAACGGCGGTTCCGCCGCGTACGTCGTCCGCGTGGGAGGCTCCACCGAGGGCGCGCCCGCCGAGGCCGGCCAGGGCCCCGCCGCCGTCACCGGCCGCTCCGGCGGCACCCCGGCCGCGCTGCCCGCGGGCGAGCCGAAGCAGCTCGGCACCTTCGCCGTCACCGCCGTGGCGCAGGGCGATCTGAGCGTCGAGGTCGCGGACCCCGAAGGCGAGGGCCCCGCCGAGCGGTTCAAGCTGATCGTCAAGGACGGCGGCAAGCCGGTCGAGACGTTCGACGTGACCGCCAAGAAGGGCGGCCGCACCTACGTCGTCACTCAGGTGAAGGAGCGCTCCAAGCTCATCACGGTCACCGAGGCCGCGCCGGCCGCGCAGCTGGTCCGCCCGGACAACCAGACGGTAACCCTCGCGGCCCCGCCCGCGCCCGCGCCCGCCGCCGCTTCCGACAACCACCCGGACGCCGCGCACCCGGGCCCGGCCCAGTACCTCGGCGACTCCGCCGACCGCACCGGCTTCGGCGGTCTGGAGGCCGTGGACGAGGTCTCCATGGTGGCCGTCCCCGACCTGATGGCCGCCTACCAGCGCGGCGCGATCGACCTGGAGGCCGTCAAGGCGGTCCAGCTCGGACTGATCGCGCACTGCGAGCTGATGGGCGACCGGGTCGCCGTGATCGACCCGCCGCCGGGCATGAACGCCCGCCAGATCCGGGTCTGGCGCCAGGAGACCGCCGGCTACGACTCCAAGTACGCGGCCCTGTACTACCCCTGGATCAAGACCTTCGACCCGGCCACCGGCCACGCCCGGCTGGTGCCGCCGAGCGGCCACGTCGCCGGCATCTGGGCCCGCAACGACTCCGAGCGCGGCGTCCACAAGGCCCCCGCCAACGAGGTCGTACGCGGCGCCGTCGACCTCGAACTGCAGATCACCCGCGGCGAGCAGGACCTGCTCAACCCGATCGGCGTCAACTGCATCCGCGCCTTCCCCGGCCGCGGCATCCGCGTCTGGGGCGCCCGCACCCTCTCCTCCGACCCGGCCTGGCGCTACCTCAACATCCGCCGGTACTTCAACTACCTGGAGGAGTCGATCCTGATCGGCACCCAGTGGGTGGTGTTCGAGCCGAACGACCACAACCTGTGGGCGCGGATCCGGCGCAACATCTCGGCGTTCCTGGTCAACGAGTGGCGCGACGGCGCCCTGTTCGGCCAGCGCCCCGAAGAGGCGTACTACGTCAAGTGCGACGAGGAGACGAACCCGCCGGAGTCGGTCGACGTCGGCCGGGTGGTCTGCGAGATCGGCATCGCCCCGGTCAAGCCCGCCGAGTTCGTGATCTTCAGGCTGGCCCAGTTCTCCAGCGGCGGCGGGGAGCTGGAGGAGTAGCCCCGGCCGCACACCCGCCATCCACCAAGACCCCCTAGAAGGACTGCGAACAGCACATGAGCCTTTCGCCGGGTGACTCCCTCACCTCACACAATTTCGGGCTGCAGATCGACGGCGTCATGGTCGAGTACCTCGCCGAGGTCAGCGGCCTGTCCATGGAGCAGGACGTCATCACGTACCAGCAGAACACCCAGAACGGCCAGAACAAGGTCGTGAACCTGCCGGGCGTGAAGAAGAACGGGACCTGCACGGTCGTCCGCGGTATGACCCAGTCGGCCGCGTTCACCGAGTGGATCAACCAGTCGATCACCGGCCAGATGAGCACGGCCCGCAAGAACGCGTCCATCATCATGATGGACTACCAGAGCAACCCGGTGAAGCGCTACAACATGCGCAACGCGTGGTGCAGCAAGATCGACACGAGCACTGTGAAGGCGGGCGAGGCGTCGGCGCTCACCGAGACCGTGACCATCGTGTTCGAAGAACTGGACATCGAGTAATGCGGCGTACGGCTGCCAGGGCCGGCGGCGCGGTCATGTACTCCGGCGCCGACGCCGCGGCGCCGGCGGGGCCGGTGGGGACGGGGCCGGAAGCGGTCCCCGGGCCCGGGCAGTCGCAGGCCCCGCCCGCCGCCCCGGCCCCGGCACAGGCCGCGCCGCAGCAACAGTACGAACTGCGCACCGAGTTCCCCTTCCAGCTGCCGCGCGGGTACGTCGACGAGTCGGGCACCGTCCACCGCGACGGTGTGATGCGGCTGTCGACGGCCCGGGACGAACTCGTGCCGCTGCGGGACGTACGGGTGCAGGAGAACCCCGCGTTCCTGTCGGTCGTGCTGCTGGGCCGGGTGATCACCCGGCTCGGCACGCTGCCGAATGTGCACGACGGGACCGTGGAGAACATGTTCGCCTCGGACCTCGCCTTCCTGCAGGACTTCTACCGCCAGATCAACGCGGAGGGGCACACCCGCGCGGCCGTGGAGTGCCCGCACTGCGCGGAGCCCTTCGAAGTGGAACTCGGCGGGAGCCGCCTGGGGGAATCGTGACGTACGCGACCGACCGGCTGCACGAGGAGATCGCGTACGTCGCCTACCACTTCCACTGGAGCATGGACGAGATCCTGGACCTGGAACACCGCGACCGCCGCCGCTACACGGCCGAGATCGCGTCCCTGGTCACGCGGGCCGGGGCGGAGGACTGAGGCATGGGGTTCCTGGACCGCTTGCGGGGACGGCGGGGCGGCGGGCTCGACGGCGTCGACCGGGTCGCTGCCGCTGAGGCGGCACCGGTGGGCGGTGGTTCCGCGAGTACGGGTGCGGATGCCGGTACGGACATCAGTGCGGCGGCCGGTGCGGGTTCCGGTACGAATGGTGCCGGTACGGATGGTGCCGGTACGAACAGTGCCGGTACGAGTGCCGGGCCCGTGGTGAGCGCCGCCTGGTCGAGGCTGCCGGCGATCCAGCGGGCTCTGGCCTCCGGGCGGGAGGCCGGGGTCGCGGACGCGGGGTTCGGCGGGCGCCTGCCGACGTGGCAGAACCCGTCCTTCGCGGGCACGGCGTCGCCCGCGGTCGTCAACGGGCAGTCACACACACTGCTCGGCGACCTCTCGCACCCGACGTCGGGCCGACCGGTGTTCGGCCTCGAACGCCCCACGGGAGCCTTGCCGTTGACCGGCCCGGAGCCGGTGGTACAGCGGGCACGGGCGGTGCCGTTGCGGGAGATTCCGGCGAGGGCGGTGGGGTCGAACGGGGCTCGGGCTGGTGGCGGTGTCAGTTCAAGTGCCGGAGCTGGCACCGGTCCCGCCAGGGCTGGGGGTGCTGTTGGAGCTTCGGGGGGCTCGGGGGTGCGTTCGGGGTCGGAGGGGCCCGGGGGGTCGACGGCTTCCAGGGGCTCGGGGCTTCTCAGGACCTCTGGAGCTCCCAGGGCATTGAGAGGTGCCGGAGGATCGGAGGGTGCCGGAGGATCGGAGGGTGCCGGAGGATCGGAGGGTGCCCGAGGCTCGAAAGCTCCCGGAGCCGCGGGAACTCCGGAGGTTTCGAAGAGTGACGGCAGCTCGCAGGTCCCCCGGGCTTCGGCAATTCCCGGCGCGTCGACGGGTGCCGGGGCCCCGTGGCCTACCGGGGCATCAAAGGGTGCCGGGACCTCGGGGGCTCCCGGAGCCTCAGGAACTCCCGCGGCCTCAACGGGTGACCGCAGCTCGGAGATGCCCCAGGCATCGGGGACCCCCGGGGCATCGAAGGGTGCCGGAACGTCGGGGGCTCCCGGAGCCTCGGGAACTCCCGTGGCCTCGAAGAGTGCCGGGAGCTCAGAGGTTCCCCGGGTTTCGAGGATTTCTCGGGCTTCGATGATTCCCGGGGCATGGAAGGGTGCCGGGGCCTCCGGGGCTCCCGAGGTCCCGGCGGGTGCCCGAGGCTCGAAGGCTCCCCGAGCCTCGGAAACTCCTGCGGCCTCGAAGAGGAGCTCAGAGACCCCCCGGGCTTCGACGGTTTCCGGGGCACCGACGGATGCTGAGGCCTCCGGGGCTCCCGGGGCATTGAAGGGTGCCGGAGGCTCGGAGGTTCCCGGAACCTCGGGAACTCCTGGAGCTTCAAGGCGTACCGGGGCTTCGAAAGTTGCCAAGGGCCCGAAGACTCTCCCGACCTCGGGACTTCCCGAGGCGTCGCCGGGGGCCGGGGCCTCGAAGACTGTCGGGACCTCAGACGCCCCTGGGGGCCCGGAGCGTGCCGGCGACGGGGCGGAGGCCCACATGACCTCGGGGCCTGCCGCGAGCGCGGAGGCCGGCCGGGTCGCCGGGGCTGCCGGTACGCACACTCCCGAAGTCCAGCGGCTGGGTAGGGATAGCTCCGCACCTTCGGATGGCGGGTCGCTGTCGGCCCCGGCAGTCGCACGTGCTGCGACCGCCCCTTCGACCGCTCCCCTCACTCCGCCTGCTCCGGCAGTTCCCGTGGTGTCTCCGATACCGCCGCCCGTCAGGGAGGAGTTCGCCGCACCGCTCCCCGCTCCCGGCCTCCACGTGACGCCCGTTCCGCCAAGCCTGCCGTCCCGGCCCGACTCCCTGACGAGGACGCGGGCAGGAGGGGCACCCGTACAGCGACGGATACTCCCAGCGGCCCGGCGGACGCCGGGAGTTGACACACCCGCGCCCCGCCGAGCAGCCACGGCCCCTGTCCAGCGCGCGGTCACCGGCCCTGCCGACGCCGGCCACGGCGACGCCCCGGACACCACCGAACGTGGCCACGCTCTCCCCTCGAGCCCGGCCACCACGAGGCGTACGACGAACAGCTCGGCTGCGGAGGCAGCACTCACGCAGCCGAAGGGGTCCGTGCCCCGGCCGGATGCGGTGACGCCGCCGTCAGGACCGGCCGGGGCTCGAGGGCCCGCCCAGTCCGCCCGGCCCGCCCAGTCCGGCAGTGCGGACACTCCGTCGACACCGGGCAAGTCCCCGCACCCGCACAGCACGGCCGACGCCGCAGCCGCAGCCGCAGCCGCAGCCGCACCGATCCCGTCCGTACAACGCCAACAGGCCACCCCCACCCGACCGCAGCCCTCACCCACCGCCCCGGGCACCGGACGGACCCACGACGCCGCTACGACGTCACCCACCGGCCACACCGCACCCACACCCGGCCGGGACAACCACCCGACGACCAACACCCCCACACCGCCACCTGGCGCCCCCGCCTCACCACCCCACACGCCTGCCCACACCAGCACCAGCCTGGCCCCCACGATCCAACGCCAACAAGCCACCCCCGCCAGGCCGCCCCACCCCCACCCCCAGCCCGACAACAAGGCCACACCACCACGCCCGCCTGCCGACAGGCCTACCCCGGCAACCACCGGCATCGCGCACTCCCCCACGCCCCCCGAACCGCAGCAGCCGCCCCACGTCACCCCGCCCGCACGCCCCTCTGCCGAGGCAACCGTCGCTCCACCGTCAGTGCGCACCGTCCAGCGAGCGGCCCTCCCTCCCACCACCCCCTCGACCGGCCGCCCCACGGCAACCGGCCCCGCACAGACCACCGCCACACGCCACACCCCCCACCTCGGCCTCGGCGCACCGATCGCCCGGCAGCCCACCGCCTCACCCCAGCAGCCGACCCCGGCCCCGCTCCCCACCACACCCCGCCACTCCCCACTGGGCGCCCCAGTGAGCCCAGCACCAACACCCCCGGCCGCCAACACCCCCACCACCCCATCCACCGCCTCCCCCCTCCCCGTGGTCCAGCGCTTCTGGAAGAAGCCGAAGCCCACCGCCAAGAACACCCCCAGAAACACCCCCAAGAACACCACCGGCGCCCTCGCGGCAGCCGCGGCAGCCACCATCGCCGACACCCTCACCACCCAGACCGCACCACCCCCGTACACACCCGCCGCGCCACACCGAAACCCCCCACCCCCGTACTCGGAATCCGCACCCGCACCCACATCCGCAACCGCATCCACGTCCGCATCCGCAACCGCATCCGCAACCGCAACCGCAACCGCGAACCAACCACCCCCACCCACCTACACAGAGATCCCGAACGGCGGCTTCGACCCCCGTGAGCTCACCGACTTCCAGCTCGACGAACTGGTCCACCGCCTCATCGGCCGCATCACCCGGCTGATCCGCACGGAACTCCGCATGGACCGCGAGCGGATCGGCAGACTCCGCGACCCCCGCCACTGACACAGAAAGGCCCTCGATGTCCCGCCAGGACCCGGGCTCCACCATCTGGTTCACCCTCAGCATCGACGGTGAGAGCCTCGGCTACTTCAACGGATGCGAAGGGCTGTCGTCCCAGGTGGAGGTCGAGCAGCGCCAGGAGGGCGGCAACAACGGCTTCGTCTGGCAGCTGCCCACCCGTGTCACCTTCTCCACGATCCGGCTGACCCGCCCGCTCACCCCGGACACCACGAAAGTGGCCAAGTGGATCTCGTCCGTGCAGACGGGGATCAAGCGGCCCACCGCCCAGATCGCGGCGCTGCGCGCGGACGGTTCGGAGGTGGCCCGCTGGGGGCTGATCGACGTACTGCCGGTGAGCTGGAGCGGTCCCAGCCTGGACCCCGCCAACCCGGCCGTGGCGACCGAGGTCCTGGAGATCGCCCACCACGGGTTCACGGACTGAAAGGGCGGCACAGAGACATGGCACGAGCCAGCAGCAAGGGCGCCGGGAAGAGCCTCGTCAGGGCGGCGCTCGCGATCCACGAGCCCCCCGTCGGAAAGAGCACCACCCCGGGCGGGATCATCAAGACCTTCGGCTTCGACTTCAATCCCGCGCAGCTCTCCCTGACCCGCCGCGCCCAGTGGAAGTCGACACCCGCGCAGATCGAACGGGACGGCTCCCTGCCGGAGTTCATGGGCGCCGAGGCGCGGGAGATGAGCGTGGAGATCTTCCTGGACTCCTCCGCCAAGCCGGCCGGCAACACCGTGCTGAAGAAGGTGGAGTCGCTGCTCGCCTGCTGCGAGGTGACCAACGCCAGCATCGCCGCGAAGCAGCCGTCGCCGCCCTGGGTGGTGTTCCAGTGGGGGTCGTTCTCCACGGCCCGGTTCACGGCGTACGTGAGCTCCGTGGAGGCGACGTACTCCCTCTTCGGCACGACCGGCGTGCCCATCCGCGCCACCTGCCGGCTCCAGCTGCACGAGATCCCCAGCAAGACCAAGCGACAGAACCCGACGTCGGGCGCGCTCACCGCGCAGCGCGTGCACCGGGTCGTGGCGGGCGACTCGCTGCAGTCGCTGGCCTGGCGGGAGTACGGCAACGCCGCCGCCTGGCGCTCGATCGCCGAGGCCAACGGCATCGACGACCCGTCCCGGCTGCCGGCCGGTGCGGAACTGGTGCTGCCCGCCGCCGAGGAGGTACGTCCGTAATGGTGCAGTCCGCGTTCTCCAACGTCGTCGAGGTGAAGCTCGGGGGCGCCAAGCTGCCGCCCGACTTCGCCCGGGCGCTGGTCGACAGCTACGTCGACCAGGGCGCCGGGGTACCGGCCGCGTTCCGGCTGACGTTCCGGGACCCGTACCGGATCCTCCTGCGCGATCTGAAGGTCACCTTCGGCACGCCGGTGGTCATCGCGCCGGTGTCCGACGGCCAGGGCGCCGCCGACCCGCTGCTGACCGGCGAGGTGACGGGTCTGGAGGCCGACTACGACGGCACCGGCACCTTCACCGTGATCCGCGGCTACGACCTCGGGCACCGGCTGCTGCGGCGCCGCCGGGTGGCCGCCTACCGCAACCAGAGCGCGTCGGACATCGCGCGCAAGCTCGCCGCGCAGGGCGGGGTGCCGGTGGGGCGGGTGCAGTCGACGAAGACGGTGTACGAGTTCATCAGCCAGTCGAACGTCACCGACTGGGACTTCCTCGCCCGGCTCGCCGACGAGAACGAGATGGTGATGTCCGTCGACGCGGACGGCAAGTTCCAGTTCGTGAAGCCGAAGCCGTCGTCCGGGGCGCCCTCGCCGAAGACCGACGGCGACCGGAGCCCGTTCGTGCTCCAGGCCGGGCACGACATCCTGCGGCTGCGGTCCGCCGTCACCGCAGCCGACCAGGTGGGCAAGGTCGAGTCGCGGGGCTGGGACGTCACGACGAAGAAGAAGCTGACGGCGACCGCACCCGCCACCGACAACCCGGGCATCGGCATCGGCACGACACCCGGCGCGGCGGCCGGCAAGTTCAAACCGGCCAAGCTGGTCGAGACGAGCACCCCGTACGACCGGCAGAACGAGGTGAAGTTCGCCGCCGACGCCCTCGCCGACGACCTCACCTCCTCGTTCGCCGAGATGGAGGTCGTCGCCCGCGGAAATCCCAAGCTGCGCCCGGGAGTTCCGGTCACGCTCTCGGACGTGGGGCAGCCCTTCGAGGGCAAGTACACGGCCACGTCCGTACGTCATGTCTTCGGCGACGGCAGGCACTACGAGGCGTGGGTGACGGTCAGCGGGCGGCAGTGGCGGTCGCTGTACGGGCTCGCCTCCGGCGGCGCCGAGAGCGCGCCGCGGCTGCCGAGCGTGGCCAACGCCCTGGTCACCGATGTGAACGACCCGCTGAAGCAGGGGCGAGTCCGGTTGCAGTTCCCCTGGCTGGACGACAGCTATGTCAGCGACTGGACGCGGACCGTGCAGTGGGGCGGCCTCGGCGGCGGTGGCATCTTCCCCATGGACGTCAACGACGAGGTGCTCGTGGCGTTCGACCGGGGAGCCCTCGACCATCCCTTCGTCATCGGCGGGCTCTACAACGGCAAGGACAAGCCGACGCCGGTGAACGACGTGCCGCTGCACGACACCGTGCGCAAGAAGGCGAGCCGGCACACCGTCTCGGACCGGGACGGCAACCGGATGGACCTGCTCAGCCAGAAGACCGGCCTGCGCAAGCAGGGGGTCCGGCTGGCCTCCGGCGACAAGCAGCTGGTCATCAACCTGGACCGGACGAAGACCGAGATCATCGTGGACAGCAAGGGCTCGGTGACGATCAAGGGCAGCCTGTCGGTGTCGGTGGAGTCCGGCGGCGATCTCATGCTCAGCGCCCGGCGCAGCCTGACCCTCAAGAGCGGCGGGCCGCTCAGCATCCAGGGCGGCGGGGTGGTCAGCGTGAACGCGCTGGGCGCCCTGAACCTGGACGCGAAGGGCGTCGCGAACCTCACCGGCGTCGGCACCGTGCAGATCAACTCGCTCGCCAACACGATGATCAAGGCTCCGACCACCCTCATCGGGTCGCCGGTGTTCGGCGTCAAGACCATCCCCGTGCCGATGCCGATCCCGTGACCGACCCCATGACCGATCCCGTGACCGATCCCGTGACCGATCCCATGACCGTCTCCATGGAAGACGAGGTGTGGTTCTGATGGCCGAGCAGTTCGTCGGCTCCGGCTGGTCGTTCCCGCTGCGCATCGGGCCGACCGGCGGCATCGCCCTGGTCAGCGGGGAGCGGGAGATCGAGGAGGCGATCCGGCTGGTCCTGTCGACCGCTCCGGGCGAGCGGCCGATGCGGCCGGACTTCGGCTGCGCGATCCACGACCTGGTGTTCGCGCCGGTCAACGAGCAGACCGCGGGCCGTATCCAGCACGAGGTGTACGCCAGCCTGGATCGCTGGGAGCCGCGTATCGAGGTCGACGACGTCGAGGTCACCGCCGGCACCGACCAGAGCGTCCTCTACATCGACGTCCGGTACTCGATCCGCGGCACCAACAACCCGCGCAGCCTGGTCTTCCCCTTCTACGTCATTCCGTCCCACGACGAGCCCGACGCCCCCGGCGCGGGCGCCGCCCCCGAAAGCGACCTCTGATGGCACTGCCCTCCCCCAACCTCGACGACCGCCGCTTCCAGCAGTTCGTCGACGACGCCAAGCGCTACATCCAGCAGCGCGCCCCGGAGTGGACGGACCACAACGTCTCCGACCCCGGTGTCACCCTCGTCGAGACGGTCGCCCACATGGCCGACCAGATCGTCTACCGGCTCAACCGGGTGCCGGAGAAGAACCACCTGGCGTTCCTGGACCTCGTCGGGATCACCCTGTTCCCACCGTCCGCGGCCCGCACCGAGGTGACGTTCTGGCTGTCGGCCCCGCAGGAGGAGGCCGTGTGGGTGCCGGTGGGCACGGAGGTCGCCACGCTGCGCACCGAGAGCGAGGAGGCGGTGGTCTTCGCCACCGAGCGTGAACTGACGGTGGTGCCCTGCGCGTTGCGTCATCTGCTGGTGCAGCACCGGGGTGAGCCGATGGCCGACCGGACCTCCGACCTCGCCGAGGAGGACAAGGACCTGCTGTGCTTCGCCGAGTCGCCCGGCCCCGGTGATGCCGTGCTGTTCGGCCTGACCGCCGCGGTCCCGCACTGCGCGGTCGCCCTGGACCTGGACAGCCGGGTGGACGGCGTCGGCGTGGACCCGCGCCAGCCGCCGCTGGTGTGGGAGGCGTGGACCGCGGACGGCTGGCAGCCCTGTGAGGTCGACCGGGACGGCACGGGCGGTCTGAACCGGCCCGGCGAGGTCGTCCTGCACGTCCCCGGCGGGCATGTGCTGTCCCGCAACGCCGGCCAGGAGGCGGGCTGGCTGCGCTGCCGGGTCACCGAACCCCGGCCGAACCAGCCCTTCTACACCACTTCGCCCACCGTGCGTGCCGCCGAGGCCTTCACGATCGGCGGCACGACCGCCACGGTGCACGCCGAGACGGTGTACGACGAGGCGCTCGGCGAGTCCACCGGGCTGCCGGGGCAGCGGCTGCGGCTGGCGCACGCACCCGTGGTCGGCGACGACCCGCCGGTGCTGCTGCAGACCGCCGAGCACGACGGCTGGACGGACTGGCGGGTCGTCCCGAACTTCGCGGGCTCCGGGCCGTACGACCGGCACATCACCCTCGACGCCACGACCGGCGAGATCGCCTTCGGCCCGGCCGTGCGCGAACCCGACGGGTCCCTGCGGCAGTACGGGCTGGTCGCCCCCAAGGGAGCACCCGTCCGGGCCCGCCGCTACCGCACGGGCGGCGGCCGCGCGGGCAACGTGGCGCGCGGTGCCGTGCAGGTCCTGCGCACCTCCATCCCGTACGTCTCCGAGGTCGTCAACCGCGAGGCCGCGCGCGGCGGTGTGGACGGGGAGACGGTGGAGGAGGCGAAGGTCCGGGCCCCGATCACCTTGCGCGCCCAGGAGCGTGCCGTGACGCTGCGCGACTACGAGGAGCTGGCCCGCCGCGCCGCCCCGGAGACCGCGCGCATCACGTGCCTGGAGGGCGAGGAGGGCGAGCACGGGGCCTACGCGGTACGGGTGCTGGTCGTGCCGCAGGCCGTGCCGGACCCCGGCGGCCGGCTGCGCTTCGAACAACTCGTGCCCGGTGACGCGCTGCTGGACCGCATCACCCGGCATCTGGACGAACGGCGCCTGATCGGGACCCGGTTGGCGGTGGGCCCGCCGTACTACCAGGGCGTCACCGTGGTGGCCACGGTGCATGCCTTCCGGGGTGTCGACACCGACCGGGTGCGCCGGGAGGCCCACGACGCCCTCTACCGGCACCTCGATCCGCTGACCGGCGGCACGGACGGCACCGGCTGGCCGTTCGGGCGGCCAGTCCAGGCCGGGGAGGTGTTCGCGGTGCTGCAACGCGTACCGGGGGTGGAGCTGGTCGACGAGGTGGTCCTGCACCCCGCTGACCCGCTCACCGGCAAGCGCGGCGAGCCGACGGACCGGATCGATCTGTCGGCGCCGTCGCTGGTGTTCTCGTTCGACCACCGCGTCCGGGTGATCGGAGACGGTTCCTGATGCGGGGCTCGATCGACGGCCTCGGAACCTCCTCGCCGATCGGCACGATGCTGCCGGCGGTGTTCGCCGACGACGACCTGGCCCAGCGCTTCGTCGCCGGACTGGACGACGTGATCGCCCCGGTCCTGAGCGTGCTGGACTGTCTCGACACCTACTTCCGACCGTCCCTCGCCCCGCTCGACTTCGCCCAGTGGCTGGGGAGCTGGGTCGGCGCGGAGACCGCGGGCGACGAACCCGAGGCCCGGCTGCGGGCGGCCGTGGCCGCCGCCGCGTATCTGCACCGCATCCGCGGCACCCGGCGCGGGCTGTCGGAGGCGGTCCGGCTGGCGTTCGGCGTGGTGCCCGAGATCACCGAGAGCGGTGGCGCCGCGTGGAGCGCCCGGCCGCTCGGCCCGTTTCCCGGGGCGCCCCGCCCCCGTCTGCACGTCCACCTACGGCTTCCCGCCCCGACCCCCGCGGACCGCTACCGCCTGGAGACCCTCGTGTCCGCCGCCCGCCCCGCTCATATGCCGTACACGGTCCAGGTGACCGCCGGTGCCCCCGCCGAAAGGACCCGGGAGACATGACAACCCCCCAGAACTGCGCCGACTGCGGCACCCGCGCGGAACCGGGCCAGTCCTTCTGCGACGCCTGCGGGGCGGTACTGAGCTGGACGGACCGCCCGGCAGGCACCGGGCCACGCGCCACCGGGGCCGCCGAGACGCCCGGAGCATCCCGGCCCTCGGAACCGGCCCCGGCGTCCCAGCCGCCCGGACCGGCCCGAGACTTCGAGCCGACCGCGTTCTCCCGGACCTCGGAGCCCGCCGGGGAGCCCGAGTCCGGCAAGCCACCCCGGGAGGCCGAGCCCGCCGGAGGCCCGGGGCCTTCGGAGCGTTCCGGCCATGCGAGGCCCGACGGTGAGCCGGGCGGCGCCCCCGCGTCGTCCTCGCCCGAGCCCGGCTGGGACGCCTTCGCCCGGCCGGACGGCGGGGCGGGTCTGGCCCGCACACCTCGCGACCGTCTCGGCACCGGCACGACGACGCGGCAAGGCGCTGCCCGCACGGCCTCCACCACCTCCGGCCCACCCGACCCGGCCACCGGCGAGGCCGCTTCCCGCGCGGGCTCCCTCCGGCACGGCGACCACAGCGGCACGCGCCACACCACCGCGGTCAGCCCGGAAACCCACGCTCGCCCCGACACCACGGCGCACGCGGACACGACCGCCGGCCCCGGAACCACCGCGCACCCGGACACGACCGCCGGCCCCGGCACCACCGCGCACCCGGACACGACCGCCGGCCCCGGAACCACCTCTCACCGCGACGCCACCGCCGCACCCGGCACCGCCTCCCCAGCCCCCCGGCCCTCAGACGACACCGTCCCCACCGAACCCGCCGCACCCGGCACCGCCTCCCCGGCCCCCCGGCCCTCGGACGACACCGTCCCCACCGAACCCGTCCGCCCGGCCACCGGGACCCCGCATCCCGCCGACGGCCCCACGCCCGGCATGACCGACCGCGCCCGCCGCCTCCTCATCCCGGTCGGCGACCCCGAACCCCAACCCGGCCCGCACCCCTCCGTCGCCCCGGTCCTGCCCGGCCGCCCCGAACCGCAGCGCCCGCAGGCCGTACGCGCCCCCGGTCAGGAACAGGGCATGGACGGCGGCGCCCCCTGCCCGTGGTGTGCCACCCGCAACCGGCCCGAGCGGCACTTCTGCGCCCGGTGCGCGATGCCCATGGCCGGCGACGGCCCGGCCGGCCCGGCCCGGCTCCCCTGGTGGCGGCGGCTTGGCCCGTTCGGCAGCCAGGAGGCCCCGTGGGCGGGCGACCGCCCCCGGCTGCGCCGTGCCTTCGACCGCGTCCTGTCCTGGCTGGGCATCGTGATCGTGCTGTCCCTGCTGATCGTTCTGGTGATCAACATCCCCCAGGGCGTCCAGGCCACCCGCGACCACTTCGCCAAGCGCGCCGAGGTGTCCCCGGACCGCTACGCGGCGTCCCGCTCCTTCCCGGGCCACAAGCCGGACCTGGCCTTCGACAAGCTCAACGACACCTGGTGGGGCCCGGGCGTCTCCGAGTCGGGCAAGGGCCAGTGGGTGGAGGCCCGGTTCGACCGGCCGACCCGGCTCCTGGACCTGATCATCACGCCGGGCGTCTCCATCCGCCCCGACAAGCTCCGCGAGTCGGCGCTCCCGCACCGCCTGGAGGTCACGATCACGGGGGCCGACGGCAAGAAGACGACCCGTCAGATCACTCTCGACCAGGGCGCGGGCCCCCAGCGGCGTGCCTTCCGCGTGGGCGAGGTCACCGCCGTCCGCTTCACCATCGAGTCCGCCCACGGCATCTCGGCGAAGAAGCAGGTCGCCGTCGCGGAGATCGAGTTCTTCGGCCCGTCGAGCGCGAACAGCACCTGAGCGCGCGGCGGCCCCGGACGGAAACCGACCGTCCGGGGCCGTCGAGCCCGACCGGGGTGACTACGCGTCCAGCGACGTCATCACGTGCTTGATCCGCGTGTAGTCGTCGAAGCCGTACGACGAGAGGTCCTTGCCGTAGCCGGACTTCTTGAAGCCGCCGTGCGGCATCTCGGCGACCAGCGGGATGTGGGTGTTGATCCACACACAGCCGAAGTCGAGCTTCTTGGACATGCGCATCGCGCGGCCGTGGTCCTTGGTCCACACGGAGGAGGCCAGCGCGTACTCGACGCCGTTGGCCCACGTCACGGCCTGCTCCTCGTCGGAGAAGGACTGGACGGTGATGACGGGGCCGAAGACCTCGTTCTGGATGATCTCGTCGTCCTGCTTCAGGCCGGAGACGACGGTCGGCGCGTAGAAGTAGCCCTTGTCGCCGACCCGCTTGCCGCCGGCCTCCACGCGCGCGTGCGCGGGCAGCCGGTCGATGAAGCCCTCGACCTGCTTGAGCTGGTTGGGGTTGTTGAGCGGGCCGAACAGCACGTCCTCGTCGTCCGGCTGGCCGGTCTTCGTCTCGGACGCGGCCTTCGCCAGCGCGGAGACGAACTCGTCGTGGATGGACTCGTGGACGAGCACGCGCGTGGCGGCGGTGCAGTCCTGGCCGGCGTTGAAGTAGCCCGCGACCGAGATGTCCTCGACGGCCTTGGCGATGTCGGTGTCCTCGAAGACCACGACGGGCGCCTTGCCGCCCAGCTCCAGGTGGACGCGCTTGACGTCCTTGGAGGCGGACTCGGCGACCTGGATGCCGGCGCGCACCGAGCCGGTGATGGAGGCCATCGCCGGGGTGTCGTGCTCGACCATCATGCGGCCGGTGTCGCGGTCGCCGCAGATGACGTTGAAGACGCCCTTGGGGACGATCGAGCCGATGATCTCGGCCATGAGGGCCGTCGAGGCCGGGGTGGTGTCCGACGGCTTCAGGACGACGGTGTTGCCCGCCGCGAGCGCCGGGGCGAACTTCCACACGGCCATCATCATCGGGTAGTTCCACGGCGCGACCTGCGCGCACACACCGACCGGCTCACGGCGGACGATGGAGGTGAGGCCCTCCATGTACTCGCCGGCCGAGCGGCCCTCCAGCATCCGCGCCGCACCCGCGAAGAAGCGGATCTGGTCGACCATCGGCGGGATCTCCTCGGAGCGGGTCAGCCCGATGGGCTTGCCCGTGTTCTCCACCTCGGCCGCGATCAGCTCCTCGGCGCGCTCCTCGAAGGCGTCCGCGATCTTCAGCAGTGCCTTCTGACGCTCGGCGGGCGTGGTGTCGCGCCAGCCGGGAAAGGCCTCGGCGGCCGCCGCCATCGCGGCGTCCACGTCCGCCTGCCCGGACAGCGGAGCGGTCGCGTACGCCTCACCCGTCGCGGGATTGACCACCTCGGTGGTCCGTCCGTCGGCGGCGTCCCGGAACTCACCGCCGATGTAGTTGCGCAGACGACGAAGCTCGGTGCTCACTGCCGGCCCTCCAGTTCGGATGTCCAGTACTTGAGACACCCACCCTAGTCGCCAGGTCCACGTTTTCAACACCCCCACTCCCTTCATTCGTGCGGAATCCGCAGGCTTCGGCAATCAAAACAACGGATTTCATCGATCACGCCTTGCGGAAGTGACGAGACCTCGTGCACAGTGAGCTCGTGGCCAGTCGAAGCGCAGACCAGAAGGGGCCGCGGGAACTCCGCGAGTCCTCCCGCGAGTCCAGGAACGGCAGCTCGCCCCAGCTGGACGCCGTCTCCCTCGCCATCATCGAGCAGCTCCAGGAGGACGGCCGCCGGCCGTACGCCGCCATCGGCAAGGCCGTCGGCCTCTCCGAGGCGGCCGTGCGCCAGCGCGTCCAGAAGCTGCTCGACCAGGGCGTGATGCAGATCGTCGCCGTCACGGACCCGCTCACCGTGGGCTTCCGCAGACAGGCGATGGTCGGCGTCAACGTCGAGGGCGACGTGGAGTCGGTGGCGGACGCGCTGACGGCCATGTCCGAATGCGAGTACGTGGTGATGACCGCGGGCTCCTTCGACCTGATGGTGGAGATCGTCTGCGAGGACGACGACCACCTCCTCGAGGTCATCAACAAACGCATACGGGCGGTGCCCGGAGTGCGCTCGACGGAGAGCTTCGTCTACCTGAAGCTCAAGAAGCAGACCTACATGTGGGGAACCCGATAACCGTGAGGACCCGATAGCCGTGAGCAAGGACCTCTCCCAGTCCGCGTACGACCACCTGTGGATGCACTTCACGCGCATGTCGTCGTACGAGAAGGCCCCCGTCCCCACCATCGTCCGTGGCGAGGGCACCTACATCTACGACGACCAGGGCAAGCGCTACCTGGACGGTCTCGCCGGCCTGTTCGTGGTGCAGGCCGGGCACGGCCGTGTCGAGCTCGCCGAGACCGCCTTCAAGCAGGCGCAGGAACTGGCGTTCTTCCCGGTGTGGTCCTACGCCCACCCCAAGGCCGTCGAGCTGGCCGAGCGCCTCGCGCATCACGCCCCGGGCGACCTGAACAAGGTCTTCTTCACCACCGGCGGCGGCGAGGCCGTCGAGACCGCCTGGAAGCTCGCCAAGCAGTACTTCAAGCTGGTCGGCAAGCCCACCAAGCACAAGGTCATCTCCCGCGCGGTCGCCTACCACGGCACCCCGCAGGGCGCCCTGTCCATCACCGGCCTGCCGGGCCTGAAGGCCCCCTTCGAGCCGCTGGTCCCGGGCGCGCACAAGGTCCCGAACACCAACATCTACCGCGCCCCGCTCTTCGGCGACGACCCGGAGGCCTTCGGCCGCTGGGCCGCCGACCAGATCGAGCAGCAGATCCTCTTCGAGGGCCCGGACACGGTCGCCGCGGTCTTCCTGGAGCCGGTGCAGAACGCGGGCGGCTGCTTCCCGCCCCCGCCCGGTTACTTCCAGCGCGTCCGCGAGATCTGCGACCGGTACGACGTGCTGCTCGTCTCCGACGAGGTCATCTGCGCCTTCGGCCGCCTCGGCACGATCTTCGCCTGCGACAAGTTCGACTACGTGCCGGACATGATCACCTGCGCCAAGGGCATGACCTCGGGCTACTCCCCGATCGGCGCCTGCATCATCTCCGACCGCCTGGCCGAGCCGTTCTACAAGGGCGACAACACCTTCCTGCACGGCTACACCTTCGGCGGCCACCCGGTCTCCGCGGCCGTGGGCCTCGCCAACCTCGACCTGTTCGAGCGCGAGAACCTCACCCAGCACGTCCTCGACAACGAGGGCGCGTTCCGCTCCACCCTGGAGAAGCTGCACGACCTGCCGATCGTCGGCGACGTCCGCGGCAACGGCTTCTTCTACGGCATCGAGCTGGTCAAGGACAAGAACACCAAGGAGTCCTTCGACGACGAGGAGACGGAGCGCGTCCTGTACGGCTTCCTCTCCAAGGCGCTCTACGACAACGGCCTGTACTGCCGTGCCGACGACCGCGGCGACCCGGTCGTCCAGCTCGCCCCGCCGCTGATCTCCGACCAGTCGACGTTCGACGAGATCGAGCAGATCCTGCGGGCCACCCTCTCGGAGGCCTGGACGAAGCTCTGAGCGTCCTCGCTCCGATCGTCTGACCGGACGATCAACGCCAGCCCCGGAGCCGCCCGTTCGAGTGAGAAACGGCGGCCCGGGGCCGCGTGCTGTCCGGCGTCCCGCCGCCTTCTGCCTAGCGTGCCCAGTGACTGATCGGCCCCGCCTTCGTTCCCCCGCACGGGGGATGGCACGGGAACTACGGATCTGAACCGAGGTGTACGCATGGAGGCCCCGCCGGACAACGACGTGCTCTGGGCACGCGCCCTGCACTTCCAGCACCACGACGGCTCGCCCGCGCTCTGTGGCGTCTCCCTCGGCGTCCGGGAGAGCGAGATCCTCGCCGTCAGCGGCCCGCGCGGCAGCGGCAAGACCACCCTGCTGCGGTGCCTGTCCGGCCTGGCGCCCGTACGCCGCGGCGAGGTCTGGTTCAACAGCGTGCCCGTGCACACCATGGGCGCCCTCACCCGCGAGCGGCTGCGCCGCGACCGCTTCGGCTGGATCGACCCGGTCCCCTCGCTGGTCCCGGAACTCAACGCCTGGGAGAACGCCGCCCTGCCGCTGATGCTGCGCGGCACCAGCCGGCGCCGCGCCAAGAAGGCGGCCATGGAGTGGCTGGAGCGCTTGGACATCGGCGACGGCGCCCGCAAGCGCCCGCACCAGCTGAAGCAGGCCGAGCGCCAGCGGGTGTGCATCGCCCGCGCCCTCGCCCCGGCGCCCTCGGTCCTGTTCGCCGACGAGCCGACGGCGCCCCTGCACCGCGCCGACCGCGCCCACGCGCTGCGCACCCTCACCACGGCCGCCCGCTCGCATGGCATCACGGTCGTCCTGGCCACCCACGACCCGGACACCGCGGCCCTCGCCGACCGCACGGTCTTCCTGCTCGACGGGCGGCGCGTGCAGACGGTGCATCTGCCCCCGGTCGCGGAGACCACCGAGCCGGAAGGCCGGGCGGCGTGCTCGCTCTCCGTCTGACCCGCGCCGCCCACCCCGCCGTCCAGCTGCGCCGTCTGCTGGTCGCGACGGCCTCGGCGGGCACGGGTTTCCTGCTGCTGTGCGCCCTGGGCTACGCGCTGGGCCACCCCGGCGACCCCGGCGCCGCCCTGCTGCGCCTGGCCTGGTGCGCGGCGCCCCTCGCCGCCACGGTGTACTTCGCCCTCGCGGTGGCCCGCACCGATCCCGGCACCAAGCCCCGCCCCGGCCTCTCCGCGATCGGCCTCGGACCGCTGCGCCTGATGGCCGTCTCGGCGACGACGACCGCCCTGTCCTGCGTCCTGGGCTCGATGCTGGCTCTGCTGTTCTTCCTGCACCTGCGGGGCGACCTGACGGGCCTGCCCTTCGACGGCGCGGCCGCCGAGGCCCTCGCCGCGGACCAGCCGCTGCCGGTGCCGGCGGCCCTGACGCTGCTGGCGCTCGTGCCCGCGGGCGCGTCCCTCGCGGTGGTGCTGGCGCTGCGGCCCAGGGAGCAGCGTGCGGCCGCGGCGGCCAGGGTGGTGTACGGCCGCTTCGGCGCGTACCGGCGCGTGAGCACCCTCGAGACCTTCGGGGCGTACGGCCGTTTCGGCCGGCAGATCACCCGGCCCGGGGGCGCCGCGGCCGGCGAACCCGCCGGGCAGCAGAGCGGGCCCCCGGCGGCACGGACCGGCGAACCGGCCTCGGCGGCGGCCGTCGAGGGCCCCGGGAGCGCGGTCAGCACGATCGAAGGCACCGCTCAGCCGTCCCCCCGGCACACCCCGGCACCGGACACCGCCGACGCCCCGGCATTCTCCGAGGCGCCGCTGCCGGACGCCGTCACGGCCGCCCCCTCCGGCCTCCCCTGGGGCATCACCGTCCTGGCCGCGGGGCTCGCCGTGGAGACCTACGCGAGCCGTACCGCCCCCAAGGCGCCCGACCTCACCCTCTCCGGCGCCTCCCCCGGCGTCATGGCGGGCTGGATCCTGGCCACCGTCGGCCTGGCCCTGGTCGGTCCGGGTCTGACCCACCTGTGCGGCCGGCTGCTCCAGTCGGCCCGCCCGGGCGCCCTGCGGCTGCTGGCCGGCCGCATCCTCATGACGGAGGCCACGCGTATCGGCCGCCCCCTGGGCGTGGTCTGCGCGGTGCTGTCGGCCACATACGCGATGGCGCTGCTGCACGCCCCGGACGGACTGTCGCTCGGCCCCCTCACCATCCTCGGCGTGCTGCTCGTGACCGGCTGCACCGTGGCGACGCTCCTGACGGCCGCCGTCGAGGCCCGGCAGGCGCGCGCCGACACCACCTCCGCGCTGCTTCGGCTGGGCGCCCCCGCGACCATGCTGCGCAGTGCCGCGGCCCTGCGCGCGGGCGCGCTGCTCGCCCTGTTCGCCCCGCTCACCCTGACGGTCGCGGAGCTGGCGGCGCTGCCGCTGGCGCGTTGAAAATCTCGTACGAAAAAAATCTCCGGACGGCGATGAGTTCCGCGCCGGGCCCCGGTCTATCCCCGCGTAACGACACGGACCCCGTTGGGAGAGACTTCGCATGTACCAGCAGATGATCTTCGTGAACCTGTGTGTCAACGACGTCGCCGCCTCGAAGAAGTTCTTCTCGGAGCTCGGCTACACGATCAACGAGCAGTTCAGCGACGACACCACAGCCTCGGTGGTGATCAGCGAGACCATCGTCGTGATGGTGCACACCGACGAGAAGTACTCCCAGTTCACGAAGAAGAAGATCGCCGACTCGAAGACGACCAGCGAGGTGCTGATCGCGCTGAGCGCCGAGAGCCGCGAGAAGGTCGACGAACTGGTCGGGAAGGCGGTCGCGGCCGGCGGCTCCGTCTCCGGCGAGACCCAGGACCACGGCTTCATGTACGGCCGGGCCTTCGACGACCCGGACGGCCACACCTTCGAGGTCGTGTGGATGGACCCGGCGGCCGTCCAGGGCTGACACGCGCTGTGCCAGCATGGGCGGGTGCAGACGATGCCCGCCCATGCGGCCCACCATGACGACCGTGAGATCGAGACGCTCGAGGAGTTCGACGCGACCGTCTCGGCGCGCGGCACACTCGCCGGTCACCGTATCCAGGCCGTCGACCTGACGGACCGTACGCGCGAACTGCTCACCACGGACACCGCGGGCGCGATCTTCCTCGGCTGCGCGATGCGCGAGGAGGCGGCCGCGAAGATACGCGGCGACGGCGCCCTGGTCTTCCCGCCCGTCCCTGATCTGCCCTTCGATCCCTACCGCGGCCTGGTCTACTCGCCGGACGAGCTCTTCGCCTCCCTGCCGGACGGCTACGAGGCCACGCCCGACGCCCGCGCCTACGCCTGGTTCCAGCGCACGAAGGCCGACGGCGACATCTACGCGTCCATGCTGCGCGCGGTCCACGACGACTCCGTCTCGGACGCGCTCGACGAACTCCTGGCCGGCGCCCGGGTCGTGGGCGTGATGGGCGGCCACGCGATGGCCCGTGGCACCGAGGAGTACGCGGGGGCGGCGCGGCTAGGCCGGGAACTGGCCCGCGCCGGTTTCACGGTCGCCACCGGCGGCGGCCCCGGCGCCATGGAGGCGGCCAACCTCGGCGCGTACGCCGCCCCGTTCGACGAAGAGATGCTCACCGAGTCGCTCGAACTGCTCGCCAAGGCGCCGCGCTTCACCCCGTCGATCACCCAGTGGGCATCGGCCGCCTTCGAGATACGCACCCGCTGGCCGCGCGGCGGCCGCTCCGTCGGCATCCCGACCTGGTTCTACGGCCACGAGCCGCCGAACGCCTTCGCCTCGCACATCGCCAAGTACTTCGCCAACGCCACCCGCGAGGACGGCCTGCTGGCCCGGTCCACCGCGGGTGTGGTGTTCCTGCCGGGCGCCGCCGGCACCGTGCAGGAGATCTTCGACAACGCGACGCCGAACTACTATGAGTCGCGCGGCGAGCCGACGCCCATGGTGCTCGTGAACCGCGCGCACTGGACGGACAAGCTGCCGACGTGGCCGCTGCTCCAGTCGCTGGCCAGGGGGCGTTCGATGGAGGCGCGGATCGCGCTGGTCGAGCGGATCGAGGAGGCGCCGGAGGCGTTGAAACGTCTCGGCGGTTAATAAGCAGGCAAAGCAAGTGCTTGCAAGCTGCATATGCGTTGACACTACTTATGCGGCGCTTATAAACCTGTGAGTCTCCTGGTAGTGCTGATGTTCCGTCACCACTGCCGCAGCCCCCCGCATTACGCATCCTGTAAAGGACAAACGTGGCAGTTCTGTCCGTATCCCGCCGCGCACGTGCCGTGCGCATCATCGGTGTCGTCTCCGCCTCGGCCGCGCTCGCGCTCGGTGCCTCCGGCACCGCGCTCGCCTGCAACATCAACGAGTTCTCCGCCGAGGCCAAGTGTGACGGCGACAAGGGCGTCATCACCGTCACCGACGTGGACCCCGCCGGCATCGCGGCGACGGTCACCGTGTACCTGCAGAACAACGGCGCCGACGCCAAGAAGGTCGGCGAGCAGGTGGTCAAGGGCTCGCGCGAAGGCACCACCATCATCTTCGCCGAGAACTGGAAGCCCAACGCGGAGTACCGCATCCACGTGAAGGCCACTCCGTACGTCGACGAGGACATCAAGCCGAACCTCGTCACCCCGGCCACGGCCTGCAAGAAGAAGGAGGAGGAGGAGCCGCCGCCGGCGACTCCCCCGGCCACGCCGACCCCGTCGGCCTCCCCCTCGAAGCCCGCCGAGGAGACCGGCACCCCGGCTCCGACGCCGTCGCAGAGCGAGAGCACCACGCCCGCGGGCAACGCGCCCGGCCCGGCCGGTGACTCCAACCTCGCCGAGACCGGCGCCAACTCCAACACCGGCATCATCGCCGGCATCGCGGCGGCCCTGGTCGTCGTCGGTGGTGGCGCGGTGTTCTTCGGCATGCGCCGTCGTGGGGCGAACAGCGACAGCTGACGCCTGCGCACCGCCGTGACGTGGCCCGTCCCGTGACCCACGGGGCGGGCCACGTCCGTCTCACCCGAACGTCGCCCGCTCCAGCCAGAACTCCAGCAACTCCCGCTCCCCCAGCACCTCGAGCTCCAAAGCGTCCAGCGGCAGCCGCCGGTAGAACGCGAGCAGGACGGAGGTCAGTGGCCCGCGCAGGGCGACCGTGGCCTTCTCGTGGCCCCGGCGCCAGGTGACACCGTCCTCGGTGAGCTCGATCAGCCACTCGGCGTTCACCTCAAGGCCCGTGTCGGTGGCGTGCAGGTGGATACTGCGGCCCGGGCCGCGCAGCTCCCTCGCCGCCTCGTCGTCCGGGTCCGTCCGCTGCACGTACTCCACGATCTGCAGCCACTCGTCGATCGCGTCGGCGGCGACGTCGGGCGCGACCTCGTAGGGCAGTCCGGCGGCGAGCGTGGCGTCCGCGCGGTGCACGGTGATCTCGTGCGTCATCCGCCGGGCCCAGAACCCGGCGGTGAGCGTCCCCGCCCAGCCCCACACCTTCGCGTCCGGCCCGGCCTCCCGCAGCGCGGCGACGAGCTGCTCGCCCGACTCCCCCAGCCACACGTCCAGCGCTGCGGCGTCGCCCCGGCCCTCGGGCCCTTCGACGCCGGGCACCTGCTCCTCCGGTACCTCCTCCCGGGCCCGGGTCCGCACCATGAGCTCCACCCAGCGCAGGGCACCGCCCGTGTGCCGGACCAGCTCCTCCAGAGACCAGTCCGGGCAGGTCGGCACAGTGGCGGACAACTCGGCACCGGAGGTCACCACCGACCTCAACAGACCGACCTGGTGGGCGATTTCGTCGCAGTAGCGGTCATGCGCGAGGAGTGTCATGACCCGCACTCTAAGGCGGCCGCGATCAGTCGAGCACGACGATTTCGGCCGCGTCGAACTCCACTCCGGCCTCGTCCCCGACCTCCGGCGCCGCCCGCAGCGCGCACGCCGCCTCCAGGCGCGGGGCGTCCTGAGGCTGGAGGTGGACGGCGACATGGGTGCCCTTGAAGGTACGGGCGGCCACGGTGCAGCGCAGACCCGCGTCGGCGGGCACCAGGCGTACACCGGCGGGCCGCACCAGGAGAGTCCGTGTGCCCTGCGGGGCGCCCTCCGGCACCGGCACCTTGCCCCACGGGGTGTCCGCGGCCTCCGCACCCACCGTCGCCTCGACGACGTTCTCGAAGCCGAGGAAGCGGGCCACGAACGCGTCGGCCGGCCGCTGCCACACCTCGAGCGGCGTACCGGACTGGGCGATCCGCCCGTCCCGCATCACCACGACCCGGTCGGCCAGTGCGAAGGCCTCCCCCTGGTCGTGCGTCACGGCGAGCACCGTCGTGCCCAGCCGGCCGAACAGCTCGCGCAGTTCCACGACCAGCCGTTCCCTCAGCGACCGGTCGAGCTGGCCCAGCGGCTCGTCCAGCATCAGCAGCCGAGGGCTCGGCGCCAGGGCCCGGGCCAGCGCCACCCGCTGCTGCTCCCCGCCGGACAGCGCGGCTACGGCCCGGCGAGCCGCGCCCGGCAGCCCTACGAGGTCCAGCAACTCCCGTACCTGCTCGGCCTGTTGCCGCTTGGACGCCCCGTGCATGCGCAGCCCGAAGGCGACGTTGCCGCCCACGTCCCGCTGCGGGAACAGCTGGTGGTCCTGGAACATCAGCCCGACCCCGCGCCGGTGCGCGGGCACGCCCATCTGGTCGCGCCCGTCGAGCGACACCCGCCCGGAGTCGAGCGGCTGCAGCCCGGCCACGGCCCGCAGCAGGGTCGACTTACCGCTGCCGCTGGGCCCGAGCACGCACACGATCTCGTGCTCGGCGACCTCCAGATCGACGGCGTCCAGCACGGCCCGCCCGCCGAAACGGACCGTCGCGCCCTCCAGCGCCAGCAGCATCAGAACTCCCCTGTCCGGTCGGCGGTCCTGAGCCTCTCAAGCACCAGCAGGGCCACGGCGCACACCACCATCAGAATCGTCGAAAGGGCCATCGCCTGGCCGTAGTTCAGGTCCCCGGGCCGCCCCAGCAGCCGCGCCACGGCCACCGGCAGCGTCGGGTTGTCGGGCCGCGCGATGAACACCGTCGCCCCGAACTCCCCGAGCGACACCGCGAAGGCGAAGCCGGCCGCGATCAGCAGCGCCCGCCGCACCATCGGCAGGTCCACCTCCCGCCACACCCGCCAGGGCGAGGCCCCCAGCACCGAGGCCGCCTCCCGCAGCCGTACGTCCACCGCCCGCAGCACGGGCAGCATGGTCCGCACGACGAACGGCACCCCGACCAGCGCCTGCGCGAGCGGCACCAGGATCCACGAGGACCTCAGATCCAGCGGCGGCTCGTCGAGGGCGATCAGGAACCCGAAGCCCACGGTCACCGCGGACACCCCGAGCGGCAGCATCAGCAGCGCGTCGAAGCCGCGCACGAACCGCCCGGCGTCCCTGCGGGTGAGCGCGACGGCGGCGAGGCCGCCGATCACCACGGCGATGACGGTGGCGGCGACGGCGTACTCCAGCGAGTTGCCGATGGCCTCGATCGGCGGCACCAGGAACACCCCGCCGTCGGCCCTGGTCAGAGCCCGGTAGTAGCCGAACCCGGGCGCGTCCAGGGACCGCTGCACGAGCACGGCGAGCGGCAGCAGAAGCAGTACGACGACGGTCACGAGCACCCCGCCGAGCAGCGCCCACTGCCCGGCGCCGCGCGGCCGGCGCGCGGTCACCGACGCGTCCACCAGCCGCAGCGCGGTCTCCCGCCGCCGTACGGTCCAGGCGTGCAGGGCGAGGATCGCGCCCACGGCGACGAACTGGATCAGCGTCAGCACGGCCGCCGTGGACAGGTCGAAGATCTCCGACGTCTGCCGGTAGATCTCCACCTCCAGGGTCGAGAAGGTGGGCCCGCCGAGGATCTGGACGACACCGAAGGAGGTGAAGGTGAACAGGAAGACCATGAGCGCGGCGGCGGCCACCGCGGGCCCGAGCGCCGGCAGCGTGACCTGCCGCCAGGCCTTCCAGGGTGACGCCCCGAGCATCCGCGCGGCCTCCTCCTGCCGCGGATCCAGCTGCGCCCAGAGCCCGCCCACGGTCCGTACGACGACCGCGTAGTTGAAGAAGACGTGCGCGAGCAGGATCGCCCACACGGTGGTGTCGAGCCGTACGCCCCACAGCTCGTCGAGCAGCCCGCCCCGCCCGACCAGCGCCAGGAACGCCGTACCGACGACGACCGTGGGCAGCACGAACGGGACGGTCACGGCGGCCCGCAGCACCTGCTTGCCCCGGAAGTCGAAGCGCGCGAAGACGTAGGCGCCGGGGAGCGCGATCAGCAGCGTGAGCGCGGTGGAGACGAGCGCCTGCCAGGTGGTGAACCACAGGACGTGCCGGACGTCGGACTGCGCCAGGACCTCCCCGAGCCGCCCGAACCGCCAGGCCCCGTCGGCCTTCAGACCGCGCGCGACGATCGCGGCGACGGGGTAGGCGAAGAACGCGGCGAAGAACGCGACGGGCAGGGCGATGAGCCCGAACCGCGCCGCCGCGCCCCTCGTCCGGCCGGTCACTTCAGTACGAGCGAGGTCCACGACTTGACCCACTGGTCACGGTTGTCGGCGATCTTCGCGGGGTCCATGGTCTCGGGGTCCTTCGCCTGCGGCCCGAACTTCACGAACTCCGGCGGGACCTGGGCGCCCTCGCGCACCGGGTAGACGAACATGTTGAGCGGCATGTCCTCCTGGAACCGCTCGCTGACCAGGAAGTCCAGGAACGCCTTGCCGCCCTCGCTGTTCTTGGCGTTGCTCAGCAGCCCGGCGTACTCGACCTGCCGGAAGCAGGTGCCCTGCGCGACCCCGGTCGGTGCCGTGCCCGGCTTGGGGTCGGCGTAGACGACCTCGACGGGCGGCGAGGACGCGTACGACACGACGAGCGGCCGGTCGCCCTTGGCCTTCTTGCCGCCGGCGGATCCGGAGAACTCCTCGTTGTAGGCCTGCTCCCAGCCGTCGACGACCTTCACACCGTTGGCCTTGAGCTTCTTCCAGTAGCCTTCCCAGCCCTCGTCGCCGTACTTCGCGGCGGTGCCGAGCAGGAAGCCGAGGCCGGGCGAGGAAGCGGAGGCGTTCTCGGTCACGAGCAGGTTCTTGTACTGAGGCTTGACGAGATCGTCGAAGGTCCGGGGCGGGTCGATCTTGCGGTCGGCGAAGTACTTCTTGTCGTAGTTGACGCAGATGTCGCCGGTGTCGACGGGCGTGACCCGGTGCTGGTCCTCGTCGGCCCGGTACTCGGCCTTGATCCGGTCGGAGCCCTTCGCCTCGTAGGGCTGGAACAGCCCGTTGTCGAGCGCCCGCGAGAGCAGCGTGTTGTCGACGCCGAAGAAGACGTCGCCCTGCGGATTGTCCTTGGTCAGGATCGCCTTGTTCACGGCCTGCCCGGCGTCGCCGTCCTCCAGGACGTTGACCTTGTAGCCGGACTGCTTCTCGAAGGCGGCGATGACGCCCTTGGACGCGGCCCACGAGTCATGACTGACGAGGGTCACGGTCTTGGAGTCTCCGGACCCCTGACCGCCGCCGGACGACCCGCACGCCGCGAGCGTCCCGGCCATCCCGAGCCCGACGACCACGGCCGTCAGCCGCTTTCTCTTGATGCTCACTTGATTCCTCCTGGATGACCAGGAGAAGACGCGGCCCCGCCCGGGACTTCCGTGGTCCCGGGCAGGGCGCAACAGCTCGAGTGATGACCGATCTCCCTACCCAGAATGACCTGGGCCAGGTTCGGAGGGTCTGCGGCCGTGTGCCGCACTCTCAGCGCTGTGGCGCTCCCCTGTCGGAATATGAAGGTGTATGTACGACGGTCAGACTACCGTTCGGTGGCCGCGAGCTGACCACACGCCCCGTCGATCTCCTGTCCACGGGTGTCCCGGATCGTCACCGGCACACCATGGGCGGCGATGGCCTCCACGAACGCCTTCTCGTCCTCGGGCCGCGAGGCGGTCCACTTCGACCCCGGCGTCGGGTTCAGCGGGATGAGATTGACATGCACGGGCTTGCCCTTGAGTAGCCGCCCGAGCCGGTCGCCCCGCCAGGCCTGGTCGTTGATGTCCCGGATCAGCGCGTACTCGATGGACAACCGCCGCCCGGACCTGGCGCTGTACTCGAACCCGGCGTCCAGCACCTCCCGGACCTTCCACCGCGTGTTCACGGGGACGAGGGTGTCGCGCAGCTCGTCGTCGGGCGCGTGCAGCGAGATGGCCAGCCGGCACTTGAAGCCCTCGTCGGTGAACCGGTTGATCGCCGGGACGAGCCCGACCGTCGAGACGGTGATGCCGCGCTGCGAGAGCCCCACCCCGTCCGGCTCGGGGTCGGTGAGCCGCCGGATGGCACCGACGACCCGCTTGTAGTTCGCAAGCGGCTCGCCCATGCCCATGAACACGATGTTGCTGAGCCGCGCGGGACCGCCGGGGACCTCCCCGTCCCTGAGGGCCCGCATGCCGTCCACGATCTGGTGCACGATCTCCGCGGTGGACAGATTCCGGTCCAGACCCGCCTGCCCGGTCGCGCAGAACGGGCAGTTCATCCCGCACCCCGCCTGCGAGCTGATGCACATGGTCACCCGGTCCGGATAACGCATCAGCACGGACTCGACGAGCGTCCCGTCGAACAGCCGCCACAGCGTCTTGCGCGTGGTGCCCTGGTCGGTCGACAGATGCCGCACGACGCTCATCAGCTCGGGCAGCAACGCCTCCCGCAGCTTCCCCCGGGCACCGGCCGGAATGTCGGTCCACTGCTCCGGCTCGTGCGCGTACCGCGCGAAGTAGTGCTGCGAGAGCTGCTTGGCACGAAACGGCTTCTCCCCGACAGCCGCGACGGCCTCCTTGCGCTCGGCAGGAGTGAGATCGGCGAGATGCCGCGGCGGCTTCTTGGCTCCGCGGGGGGCTACGAAAGTGAGTTCTCCGGGTGCAGGCATAACCCTCCCAGTGTCGCAGATCAACTTGGGGAGCCCAGGCCGGAGCTGGGTGGGGACGGTCACCCGTGATCGCCGTCTGTCATCGTCGATCGGCCTCGCACGGCCCAGGGACGGCCCAGCCGCAGAATCTTGCCGCGTTCATGACATGTCACCGGGCAGTCTGCTGCCATGATCTACCTGCCCTCGTTGACTGATGTTCGGGCGTCCCCAACTACCGGCGTTGGGTAGGCTTTTGTCGACCTTTACCGACCTCAGGGGGCTCCATGATCGAGATAGCCGCAGCCTTAATCGGCGGAGTCTGCCTACTCGGCGGCGCTGTGATCACTGCTCGATGGACACGCTCACGATCCAGCGGCAACCAGGACCCTGCCCCTCTGCCTCCTGGTAGCAACACGCAGCCGGACAACGGCACCAACACATCCCACCCGCCTCGTAGCGCACGGTCGGACGGCATCACCGTCAACGGGCAATTCATTGAAACAAACAATGGCACCGTGTCGCAGAACAACTACCGAGATGGCAAGCAGTGAAGCTTTCCTCCGCCGGGTGGCTCGGGATCGCTTATTACGCGTTCGGTGCCGTTTTGGCCATCCTCTTTACATTGGCTGGCATCGAAGCGATCAATGACTACTTTCCCTATGTGCTGCCAACTCTCGAATGGCTTATCGGGCGCCTAGTACGCCTATCCTCTGATGAGTACGTCGGGTCTTTTGTGCGAGACCGACTACTTGTCTTTGCCGTATTCGGTCTGATCTTCGCCTTGTGGGTCACGCACAAGTGGCCCACCTTGGTCAAGACCATCGGTCAGGCGCTAAACCCGTTTGCGCGAGTCGGAGTGGCCACTGTCTCGGCTGTTGCTGCAGTCTTGATCGCGCTCATACTGGCTGGTCCGCTTGGCCAGTCCAAGAGCGAAGGTGAGTGCGCCTCATCCTTTCACCTGAGTCTGGACCGTGCGCCGTCGCTGGTGAGCAATACGACGTGCGAGGGAGGGAAGCATGGCCGGAACGGCGATTGATCAGTATATTCAGACCAACAATGGCAGCGTTTTTCAGACGATCATCAACAATGAGTCGATCGACGAGGCGACCAAGCAAAACGTACGGAAACTGGCGGTCTCCTCCCCTCAGATGCTTGCCAAGATCGATGAAATGCTGAAGGAATCGGGTGACGTGAAGGCGGCCGCCGCGCTGGTGCGGGATGCGAGTGACGTCCTGACCGGGAAGGGAGACTTGGCGACCCAGTTTACAGACGCGGGCGATGACCCTATGTTTCCCGGAAAAGGTGAACGAGAGCTCCGTAAAGCAATTGCCAGTCCATTTATCCTTCTCGTGGTGATCGTCGCCCTGATCCTTTGGTTGTGACCCATCCAGACCAGTACGGGTCCGATAGCCACTCAGCCTCACCCACCACTCACCCCAGCTCCCATCCCGTCTGCCGTCGACCCACACATCGTGGAGCGGGCGTGGTTCGTGGCGTCCAGGTGGAGCGCGCCACTGTACGAACGACCTGGACGCCAGGGGCCGCGTCTGCTCGGCTCTGCCTGGGTCGACGGCAGACGGGATGGGAGCTCCCCGCGCACGCCACCAATCGGCCGGCACTCGCGAACGGCGCCCCCGCCATCTCGGAGCCTGAGCGCCCCCGCCGGAGGCATGCTTTGACCCGTTGCCGCGCTCTACGGTTCTCGACTCACAGTTCCGGCCTGATTCACATGTGGGCGCGCGTCGGCGCAGCCCGGGCGGAGCGGGCCGGAGGCAGGAGCGGCGCCCGGAGCGGAGCCGGGAAGCGCGCCCGGCGGAGCGGAGCGCAGCCGGGGCTTGATGAGGTAGAGAAACTCATAACAGCTCAGGCGCGGCCGGTCGAGGTAAGAGCATCCCTTGTGGCGTGAGTGCCTGGCCTGGCGCCGAGTTGATGTCAGGTGGAAGCCTTGCCAGTGATGGTGAGGAGCCGACTGGTGAAGCCTTCGCGGCATAGCCGCTCGAACGCCTGATGCACGTCCTCCGGCACCGGCTGGCTGATCATGAACCCCTGCTCCGGGTAGATCAGCAAGCGCTGAACCGCGCCCACAAGCATGTCGATGACCAGTCGCGCATCCCGGATGGAATCGACGTACTCGTCGAACGTCATCGGGGTAGAGGCGCTAACCACCTCGATCTCCGGCCAGAGCTTGCGCGCCGTCGCGTACGAGCGCCTCTCCTCATACGGCTTGCTGATCAGGAGCACGGAGGACACCTTCACTCCGGCCTCCTCGAGGAGAGCTTTGGACAGGCGGATGTTCTCACCGGTGTTGCGAGCGTGCTGCTCTACGAGCACCGCGGAGCTGGGAACGCCGAGTTCAAGAGCCCGCTCGCGGTAGTGGACCGCCTCACCCCTCGGCATGCGCTCTCGCGTCGTGGGGCTGGTAGCTCCCGTGAACACAAGCAGTGGGGCCATGCCGCGCTTGTACAGCTCCACCGCCGTATCGGCCACACCCAGGTCGTGGCTGCCTAGGCCGATCGCGACAGAGCACGGCCGTGGGGTGTGGCCCATCTGGTGGTAGTCCCACAGGCGTCGTGCGTCGGCCCGTGCCTGTGTCGAGATCATTACTGTCCCTTCTCGCCCTTCGCTGAGTCCGGAACCTTGAAGTCGTATTCCCAGGCGAAGCGCGAAGCCGCGTGAACACCGATGGCGAACTCGACCACTGTGCCAGATGCCGTATAGGTCGTTCGATGCAGCTCGACGACCGGTTCACCCGGCGGTAGTTGCAGGAGCTTCACCTCGTCGGACGTGGCGGCCCGGGCAAAGAGCCTTTCTTTCATGTGGTCGATCTCGTACCCGGCGTCGTAGAGCACCCGGAAGCCTCCGCCCTTGCCGGCCGGTCCCGGAGTGGGGTCCACCAGCCGGGTGCCCTCGACATGCTCGGGCCGGTAGTAGCTGGTCAGGGTGTGTGTCGGCTGGTCGCCTTCCTTCACCAGTCGGGCTCGCGCGTATACCTCTGCCCCTTCAGGCAGGCCGTGCGCTACTGCGACTGCTGGCGGGGCTTCAATGCGGCTAACCGTCTGGGACTGCTCATTCCGGCGGTAGCCGCGCCCGGAGGCCACGCGGTCCGCGATGAACGCGACCTCGTCGCCGTCTCGCCACTTGGCCTTGTCGTACCGGGCGATGCCGAGCCGCTTGAGCGGAACCTGTTGACGCACGACGGTGCCGTGCCCCCGAGACGAGGTCACCAGACCCTCGGCCTCAAGAGCCCTGTAGGCCGCATGGACGGTGGACTTTGAGCCCTCGCCCTCTGCAACCAGCTCCCTGATCTGCGGAAGCTGTTGGCCTGGCTCGTACTCACCCCTCTTGATCTGCTCAGCCAGCTTGTCCGCCAGCTCTCGCCACTTGGGCGCCATCGCGTGACTCCTCTCTTCGAGAACAAGTCAAACACAGTCCCAGGACTGTTGACAGCTCGCAAACCGTTGACAGTCCTAGGACTGCGTGCCAACCTTTCCTCAGTCGCTCGCAGTCCTAGGACAGCGAGCAAAGGAGTGCCCTATTGGGCTGCTCCAACGCATCGACTCAGGGAGTGCTTCATGCCGTCGTTCAAGATCGACACTTCGACCGCCGTCGTGTTCGTGGCGACCGCGCCGGAACCGAAGCTCGTGAACAAGAAGACCGGTGAGCGGGCCATGGACCGGGACAACCCCAACGTGGGTCTGTCCACGGTGGGCCTGCTCGTCTCGGACGAGGGGGAGGGCAACCTCTACCAGGTGACGATCCCGGAGACGGGTCTCCCGGAGAGCCTGACGCCGGGCATGCCGGTGAAGGTGATCGGTCTCAAGGCGCGGGACTGGGAGAACGAGTTCAACGGCCAGAAGCGCCACGGGATCTCGTTCCGCGCGGTCGCGATCACTTCGGCGGTCTGACCATGGCGGACCTGACCATCTGGCTGGAAGCCACGGGAGCCCTCGCGGGGGCCGGTGGTCTCGGATACGCGAAGGTACGCGCCCCGCGCGTGTATTGGTCGCTGGTCGGGATGCCGGTCACCTGGGGCCGCTTCCTCCTCTCGTACCGCTCGACCATGGATGTGTGCGGGCTGACGGTGCAGCCTTCGGGTCTGCGGGCGTTCATGACGCGCAATGTCGCCCGTCGTGAGGTGCAGCCGGTTCCGCCGAAGATCCGCCGAGTTCGGGGCACCTCGACCGGTCTGCGGGTCACCCTGCGCCTCCCGGCCGGTCTGGAGCCCGCCGACCTGATCGCCACCTCGGAACGGCTGCGCCATGCCTGGGGCGTGCACTCGGTGACCGTGGCGGAGACCAAGCCGGGGTACGTGGAGCTGCGCATGACCGGCTATGACGTTCTGCGTCGGGTGCGAATGCCGCGCAAGGCACGCCCTCGGGACATGGTCGTCCCCGTTGCGCTGCGGGAGGACGGGACCGCCTTCGAGCGGGACTACCGCAAGGCTCCGATGGCGCTCACTCTGGGCGCGAACCACTCGGGCAAGTCCATGTATCAGCGCAACCTGATCAAGGGGCTCGCCCAGCTGCCGGTGGCGCTGGTCGGAATCGACTGCAAGCGCGGGGTCGAACAGACCGCCTATGGGCCCCGTCTGTCGGCGCTGGCCACCACCCCGGACGACTCTGCGTCTCTACTGGCTGTCCTGGTGGCGGCGATGGAGGACCGCTTCGACCTGCTGAAGGGGCACGGCGTCTCCGACCTGTGGGAGCTGCCCGCCACGATCCGGCCGGTGCCGGTCGTCGTCTTGGTGGACGAGGTCGCGGAGCTGTTCCTGATCTCTTCCAAGAAGGACGAGGAACGCCGCGAGCGGATCGTGACGGCGCTGATTCGGCTGGCACAGATGGCTCGCGCGGTTGGCATCTACCTGGAGATCTGCGGGCAGCGCTTCGGCTCCGACCTGGGCAAGGGCGCCACCATGCTCCGTGCCCAGCTCACTGGCCGAGTGGTGCACCGGGTCAACGACAAGCAGACCGCCGAAATGGGCCTGAACGACGTGGCCCCCGACGCGGTCCCGATCGCCAGCCTCATCCCGATGGAACGCCCCGGGACGGCGGTCGCGGCGGACTCCTCCGGCGGCTGGTCGAAGATCCGCACCCCGGAGACCTCCCGGGATGAGGTGGCGGCGGTCTGCCGGGAGTTCTCCCACCTGGTCCCGGACTTCCCCGCCCTGCTGCCCTTCCGTCCCTATGTGCCCGCCGATGCGCCGGCCACCGGGCCTTCGCTGCTCAAGCCCCGACCGGTCATCGACTGAACCCTGGAAGGGAGGTGTCACAGGTGCCTCGCTCGATCCGCCCGGACGCGGTCCTCGTCCAGGCCGTCATCGCCGGTGCGCTCTCCTTCGCCCACCTGCACGACCTGGCCGAAGCCGCCGGGCAGTCCGGCTGGAAAGCCTGGGCCTACCCGATCTCCGTCGATCTGCTGTTGGTCGCCGCCTGGCGTCGGCTGCGTACGGCCCGCCGGGATCGGTCCGCCTGGATCTGGTTCGTCATCGCTCTGTTCGCCTCGCTCGGTGCGAACGTCGCCACCGCCGGGCTCCTCGACCTCAACGCGGTGCCTGCCTGGCTGCGCATCCTCGTCGCTGGCTGGCCCGCCCTCGCCTTCCTCGGCGGAACGCTCCTGGTGCACTCGCCCGCCGACACGGCCGCTCCGACCGCTCAGCCGGTAGAAGACGAACCGGCCGCTCGGGAAGTCGAGATGGACCGCACCGAAGAACCGGCTCCGGAGCCGACTCCTGCTGTGCCGGAACTGGCCCTGGCACCGGCCGAGCCTCCGGCCCAAGCCCCGGCCGTGCCCGTCGCGTTGCTCGACCACGCGCGAAAGATCGCCGACGCTCACCGGGCCTCGACCGGCTCACCGATGCCTGCGGCTGACCTGTCCGCCCGGCTCGGCCTGCCCACTCCGACGACCGACGCGATCACCGCCGAACTCCAACTCACCTGACTCGAAGGGAGAAACCGCCCGTGGCTGCTCACCGCCGCTTCCGCAACGTGATCCGCATCGGCCCCGTGCAGGTCGCCACGGCCTACGACGGCCGTGGCCGCGACAAGCACACCGCCGCCTGCACCGCCCCCGGCTGCGGCTTCGCCGCCGACTACGACACCCGCGCCGGTGCCGAACTCGCCGCCCGCACCCACCGCTGCAAGGCCTGACAGGAGAACGCTATGGACGTCCCGCTCTGGCTCGCCCTGCTCGTCGTCGGATGGCTCGGCGTCAAGCTCGTCCGCCCGCCGTGGTGGCTGGTCGCTGTGCTCCTGGTCGGCGGCTACCTCGTCGCCGGAAGCTTCCTCGCCCCCGCCCTCGGCACCGTCCTCAAGTAGAAAGGAACCGCCTCGTGTTCACGCCGAAGTACCCGCCCCAGGACACCGCCCCGCCACCCACGGCCAGCGCCCCGACCCCGGCGCTCGTCCAGCCGACGGCCCCGGCACCGGCCCCGGTCGCGGCTTCGAACCGGCCCACGATCCAGCTCACCCCCGGCAGCGCGGTTGCCCTTGCCGCTGGTGGCGGTGCCGTGGTCCTCGTCGTCGGCACGGTTCTGGTCTCTATGTTGCTGGCCGTCGCCATCACCGGCGTCTCTGTCGCCGTGGTCGCGATCGTCCTGCGCCTGCTGATCAAGGACCTGCACAACCACCGCTGAACGGCCCCCGGAGCGGCCTCGGTCGCCAAACTTCCGCCGCTCCGGGCGCCTGCACCCCTTCCAGACCCAACGGACCCGAAAGGGAGCCCCATCATGCCCCAGCACGCCCAAAACACACGCGTCTGCCGCGCCTGCGACGGCTTCGCCACCGTCGCCATCACCACCGGGGGACGCTCCGCAGACGGCACCCGCACGACCCTCCACGTCGACTGCCCCACCTGCAAGGGCACCGGCCACACCATCCCGGGTCTTCGTCGGGAGGTGGCTGCGTAATGGCGTTCGGTCGCAACTCCAAGAAGCCCGACCACGAAGTAGCCGAAGACATCGAGCGAGGCAAGCGCGAAGGCGGTCAGCTCAGCAGGATCGCCTACGCCCACCAGAAGCTCGACCAGGGCCGCCCGGCCCCGGACAAGAGCAGCGGCAAGGGCCTGTCCGGACCGTCCAGCCCAGACGCCAGCACCCCGCAGAAGCGACGTTGGGGGCGGTGACTGTGGCTCTCCTCGACTGGCGCTCACCCGAGCACTTCGACCACAGCGGCGACAAGCCGTGCGTGATCTGCACCAAGCCCACCCCGCTTCGCTCCGACCGTGGCAAGCCCGTCCACAAGGTCTGCGCAGAGGACTGGATCGACCGCCACACCGTCCAGGAGGACGACGCGTGACCGACACCGCCATTCCGGCGGGTCTCGACCCGGCCACCCTCTCCGATGTGCTGAGGGTGGCCGGGTCGGCCGACTTCGACCGCTGGCAAGAACAGATCCGCCGTACCGGCGGCTGCTCCGACCCGATCCGCCTCGTAGGCCAGACCAAGACCATCGACCCGGCCACCGGCACCGTGCTGCACGCCTACACCACCACGCAGGAACCCGGCGGCATGCTCCGGGTCGCCTGCGGTAACCGGCGTGCCTCCCGCTGCCCCTCGTGCGCCTGGACCTATGCCGGGGATACCTACCACCTCATCCGCGCCGGGCTGGTCGGCGACCCGGACAAGGGCACCCCACACACCATCCGCGATCACCCGCGCGTGTTCGCCACCCTCACCGCCCCGAGCTTCGGCCCCGTACACAACCGCCCCGGCACCCGGGCCTGCCGCTGCGGTGCACGGCACCCCGAGGACGCACCCGAGCTCGGCACCCCGCTCGACCCTGATACGTACGACTACGCCGGAGCGGTGCTGTGGAACAACCACGCCTCCGAGCTGTGGCGCTACTTCACGATCTACCTGCGCCGAGAGATCGCCAAGCGGGCCGGACTCACCCAGAAGGACGCCAAGGAACAGTCCCGCGTCTCATTCGGCAAGGTCGCCGAGTACCAGAAGCGCGGGGCCGTGCACTTCCATGCCGTGATCCGCTTCGACGGCCCCGACGGACCCGACGACCCGCCCCCGGTGTGGGCCACCCTCGACCTGCTCACCGACGCCATCCGCGCCGCAGCCGATCCAGATCGCTTGGCGGTCCACATCGACCCGGCCGGGGATCAGCCTGCCCGCAGGCTCACGTGGGGCAAGCAGCTCGACATACGCCCGATCCGCGCCTTCGGTGACGGCGAAGAGATCACCGAACAAGCCGTCGCCTCCTACCTGGCCAAGTACGCCACCAAGGCCGCCGAGACCACCGGCGCCACGGACGCTCCGGTCCACTGCCGAGCCTGCCGGGGAACCGGCCACTCCCCGCGCTACGACCGCCCCGGCTCAGCCCTCGGCCAGTGCGTCACCTGCCAGGGCACTGGCTTGGGTGAAGACCTCGCACGCCTGGAGGTCCCCCAACACGCCCGGCGCCTGATGGCCGCGTGCGTCGGCCTCCAGCCGCTCTACCCCGACCGCAACCTTGCCCGCTGGGCCCACATGCTCGGCTTCCGCGGCCACTTCTCCACCAAGTCCCGCCGCTACTCCACCACCCTCGGCGCCCTGCGCCAGACCCGGGCCGACTACCGCGCAGCCCAACAACGCCAAGCCCTGGGCCTGCCCGACCCCGACGACAACCCGGAGGCAACCACGCTCACCCTCGCCCACTGGTCCTACGCCGGTCACGGCCACACCCCCGGTGAATCATGGCTCGCCGCCACCATCCGCCGAGACATCCAGCAGAACCGCGAAACCGCCCGCGAAGCCCTACGCGACCAGGCCGCCGACGAAAGGGAGTGGTGACGTGGCCACCGAGCTCCCGAAGCGCTTCCTAACCCCCGACGACCTGGTGGAGATGTTCGAGCTGCCCAGCGTCGAGACGGTCTACCAGTGGCGCCGCAAGCGCACCGGTCCCCGCGGCTTCCGCGTCGGCCGGCACCTGCGCTTCGACCCGAACGACGTACGCGCGTGGGTCGACTCCCAGATCGGGGAGGCCGCGTAATGGCCGGTCACATCCAAGACCGCTGGTACAAGACGGAGCCAGGCCCGGACGACAAGCCAGTAAAGGTCAAGACCGACCGCCACGGCAACGGCCTCCGCTACCGGGCCCGGTACGTCGGCCCGGACGGCACCGAAAAGAGCAAGTCCTTCCCAGACCGCCAGAAGCGCCGGGCGGAAGAGTGGTTGGCCGAGACAGCTGCCGACATGTCGCGTGGTCAGTACGTGGACCCCAGGGCTGCCCGGACGACCTTCCAGCAGTACGCGGAACGCTGGATCGCTGGGCAGACCACTGACCTGAACACGCGCATCGGTGTGGAGACCCGGCTTCGGCTGCACGCCTTCCCTCGCATCGGGGCACGCCCGCTCGGGTCCTTCCGCCCGGTCCACATCCGCGAGTTCGTGCGCGACCTGGAGAACGACTCGATAGGCGGCACCTACGCCCGCAACATCTACGCCAACGTCCGCGCGGTGCTGTCGGCCGCCGTGGATGACGGCCACCTCTCCCGGAACCCGTGCTCGGCAGCGTCCGTCCGCCCGCCCGCCGTCTCGACTGCCCGGGTCGTGCCCTGGCTCCCGTCCCAAGTGCGCGCGGTCCGCGACGGACTGCCCGAGCGATACCAAGCCATGGTCGACGTTGGCAGCGGTTGCGGTCTCCGACAGGGCGAGATCATCGGTCTGGCCGAGGACACCGTCCAGCTCGACAGCGACACGCTCCGAGTCACCACTCAGGTCAAGCTGATCCGGGGCGTCGCGGTCTTCGCTCCGCCCAAGGGGAACAAGGATCGGGACGTACCGCTGCCGTCCTCGGTGGCCTCCGCCTTGCGGCGGCACATGAAGAGTCACCCGCCCGTGCCCATCAAGCTCCCGTGGATGAGGCCGGACGGCCCGCTCACCGAGCGCCGCCTCATCTTCACCAACACGGCCGACGGAATCGTCTGGCGAAGCAACTTCAACATCCAGGAATGGAAGCCCGCCCTCGCGGCCGCCGGCCTCATCCCGACACCCGAACCCGGCAAGCCATACGCCTCCGCCCGGCAGCACGGGATGCACGCCCTTCGCCACTTCTACGCCTCGGTCCTCCTGGACGCAGGCGAGAGCATCAAGGCCGTGAGCGAATACCTGGGGCACTCTGACCCAGCGATGACGCTGCGGGTGTACGCCCACCTGATGCCCAGCAGTAGCGAGCGTGCCCGCCGGGCCCTGGACGGTGTCTTCGGCTCGGCCCAGGAGCCCTGACGGCCCAGGGACGGCCCAGTGGGCATAAGGCGGCCCCCTACTGGCGAAGAACTCGCTGGTAGGGGGCTTCTTCGTGCCCGGAGCACATCAGTTCTCCGGGCTTAGGCATGGCCCACCCAGTGTCGCAGATCGTCAGCGGTGGCCCGTGCCCCGCCTGCGGCACCCGGAGAGAGGCGTCCTAGTCGCCCGTGTGCTCCAGCCGGTTCTTGAGGAGCTGCTCGTTGCGCGGGAGTTCCTTGCGGACCTGGGGCCGGACGACGAGCGGTACCAGGACCTTGCCGACGCCGTGGCCCTCGATGTCAACGTCGATCGTCACGTGGGAGCGCTGCCCCTCGTCGAACGACTCGACCTCACCGTGCACCCGCGGCCGGACGGGTCCGTCGACACCGCGCATGCCCCAGCTGTGCGGTGGGTCGTACTCCGTGACCTCCATGGTCATCGGCATCACACGGCGACCGATGTGCCGGGTGACCCGGACCCGGGAGCCGATGCCGAAGGGCCCTTCGTCGAGGCGTTCCGCGGACACGGCGCTCAGCTGCCACTCCGGCATGCGCGGGGTGTCCATGACGTAGTCGTAGACATCCTCGGGACGCCGGTCGACATCGATGCTCTGTCGAATGATGGACATGATGTCCCCCTTTGCGACCTACACCTGAATCGTCCCACTCAGCGCGTTCGGATGCCTCCCGGAACGACAGCGAGCTCCCGCCCACAAGGACGGGAGCTCGCTGGCCGAGGTCCGCTCAGCCGGACCCCACGAAGAGCACGAGCAGTAGCCACACCACCGGAGCGGTCGGCAGCAGCGAGTCCAAACGGTCCATGATGCCGCCGTGACCGGGCAGCAGCGTGCCCATGTCCTTGATGCCGAGGTCCCGCTTGATCATGGACTCGCCGAGGTCGCCGAGCGTGGCGGTGACCGCGACCGCGAGGCCGAGCACCAGGCCCTGCCACCAGGCGCCGTCGTCGATGAGGAACTCCATGCACAGCGCCCCCGCGACCATGGCGAAGGAGACCGCGCCCAGCAGGCCCTCGCGGGTCTTGCCGGGGCTGATGCGCGGGGCGAGTTTGTGCCGGCCGAAGCGCCAGCCCACGGCGTAGGCACCGGTGTCGCTGACGACCGTCAGCAGCAGGAAGGTGAGCACCCGCTGCGGCCCGTCGTCCGCGGTCAGCATCATCGCGACGAACGTCGCCAGGAACGGCACGTAGAACGCCGCGAAGACGCCCGCCGTGACATCTCTGAGGTAGCCCTTGGGCGGTTCCGTCATGCGCCAGACGAGCACGGCCAGCGCGGTGAGCGCCATGGCGACCCAGGCACCCTCGGCGCCCCGGACGTACCCGGAGACGACCATCGCGGCACCGCCGAGCGCGAGCGGAACGAGCGGCGCCCGGATGCCCTTGCGTTCGTCCAGCCGCTTGGTCAGCTCCCACAGGCCCACCACGACGGCGACCGCGACGACCCCGACGAACACGGCCTTGACGACGAACAGCGACGCGACGATCACAGCGCCGAGCCCGACCCCGACCCCTATCGCCGCACTCAGGTCGCGGCCCGCGCTCTTCTTCGGCGGCTTGGGGGCCGGCTGCGAGGCGTCGGGCATGGGTTCCGGATTCGTCTCGTTTCGGACCGGGGGGCCGCTCAGCCGAGCAGCCCTCCGGCCGTCATCCTGGTTTTCGCCGTGGTCGGCTACGTCAGGCACGATGGGCATGGGGCGAGTCTGAGGCGCTTCATACGCATCGTATGCGGGACCCGCCGGAGCGGCCCCCTGGACGTGCCCATGGCCAGGACTCTGGACGTGGCCCGGGCTCTGGACGTGCCCGTGGCCATGCCCTTGGTCGGTGGGCCCCCAGTACCCGGCCTGTGGCGGCGCCCCCCAGGAAGAGTCGTTCATCAGACCTCGAGCAGCTCCGCTTCCTTGTGCTTCAGGAGCTCGTCCACCTGCGCGACGTACTTCGCGGTGGTGTCGTCGAGCTCCTTCTCCGCACGGCGGCCCTCGTCCTCGCCGACCTCGCCGTCCTTGATCAGCTTGTCGATGGCTTCCTTGGCCTTGCGGCGCACGGAGCGAATCGAGATCTTCGCGTCCTCGCCCTTGCTCTTGGCGACCTTGATGTACTCGCGGCGGCGCTCCTCGGTCAGCTCGGGGAACACCACTCGGATGATGTTGCCGTCGTTGCTCGGGTTGACGCCCAGGTCGGAGTCGCGGATCGCCTGCTCGATGTTGCGCAGGGCCGTTTTGTCGAACGGGGTCACCACCGCCATGCGCGGCTCCGGCACGGAGAACGAAGCCAGCTGGTTGATCGGCGTCGGCGCGCCGTAGTAGTCGGCCACGATCTTGTTGAACATCGCCGGGTGCGCACGGCCGGTGCGGATCGCGGCGAAGTCCTCCTTGGCGACCACGACGGCCTTCTCCATCTTCTCCTCGGCCTCGAGGAGGGTCTCTTCGATCACCACTTGCTCCTGCGTGTCTTGAGTAGGCCCGGCTGCGGTTCCATGTGGGGCGGCGGCCGGCTGCGTCGCGTCTTCTTCCTGCACGGTTCCCGACCGGCAGGACATTGTCCATCCCCCGGCCCGGCTCCGTCCCGTCCGTCCCCCGGACGGGGTGGTGCGGGTCGGTCCTCAGTCCCGGCCGGCCGCGTCCCCGACGAGCGTGCCGATCTTCTCACCCTTGACGGCGCGCCCGATGTTGCCCTCCGCCAGCAGCTCGAAGACCACGATCGGGAGCTTGTTGTCGCGGCACAGCGTGACGGCCGTGGCGTCGGCGACCTTCAGGTCGCGCGTGATGACCTCGCCGTAGCCGAGGTGGTCGAACTTGACCGCGTCCGGGTTGGTCTTCGGGTCGGAGTCGTAGACCCCGTCCACGCCGTTCTTGCCCATCAGCAGCGCCTCGGCGTCGATCTCCAGGGCGCGCTGTGCGGCGGTGGTGTCGGTGGAGAAGTACGGCATGCCCATACCGGCGCCGAAGATCACCACGCGGCCCTTCTCCAAGTGCCGTACGGCGCGCAGCGGGATGTACGGCTCGGCGACCTGCCCCATGGTGATCGCGGACTGTACCCGGCATTCCACGCCCACCTTCTCCAGGAAGTCCTGGAGGGCGAGGCAGTTCATGACGGTGCCGAGCATGCCCATGTAGTCGGAGCGGGCCCGGTCCATACCGCGCTGCTGGAGTTCGGCACCGCGGAAGAAGTTGCCGCCGCCGATGACGACCGCGACCTGCGCGCCGTCACGCACGACGGCCGCGATCTCGCGGGCGATCTTGTGCACCACGTCGGGGTCGACGCCCAGGCCCCCGCCACCGGAGAAGGCCTCTCCGGACAGCTTCAGCAGAAACCGGCCGCGCACTTTGCCGTCGTCGCTCTTCTGGGGCTTGGTGGTCATGGGGATTCCGCCTCTTTCAGGTGTTGCACATACCAAGAAGGCCATTGCCGGTGGGGCGTGTTTCGCATCCCATACGGCAATGGCCTCCTTGTCAGATCTGCTGTCGTCCGCCACCCATGTGACGGCGTACACGGACGACTGCTCCCGACCTTATCGGGGTCGGGCGTCGATCGCGGTACGGACTCAGATGCCGACCTTGATGCGCGAGAAGCGCTTCAGGGTGACACCGGCCTCGTCCAGGACCTTCTGGACGGACTTCTTGTTGTCCAGCGCGTAGGGCTGGCCGAGCAGCGTGGCGTCCTTGAAGAAGCCGTTGAGGCGACCCTCGACGATCTTCGGCAGGGCGGCCTCGGGCTTGCCCTCGGCGCGGGTGGTCTCCTCGGCGACGCGGCGCTCGGACTCGACGACCTCGGCCGGCACGTCCTCCTTGGAGAGGTACTTCGGCGCGAAGGCGGCGATGTGCTGGGCGACGCCCTTGGCGATCTCGGCGTTGGGCTTGTCCAGCTCGACGAGGACACCGATCTGCGGGGGCAGGTCGGGCATCGTGCGGTGCATGTACGCCGTCACGTAGCCGTCGGCGAACTGCGCGAAGCGGTCCAGGACGATCTTCTCGCCCAGGTTGGCGTTGGCCTCGTCCACGAACGCCTGGACGGTCTTGCCGGCCTCGATCTCGGAGGCGAGCAGGGCCTCGAGGTCGGCCGGGGAGGTCTTGGCGACGTGCTCGGCGATGGTGGTGGCCACGGCCTGGAACTTGTCACCCTTGGCGACGAAGTCCGTCTCGCACTTCAGCTCGACGATGACACCGGAGGAGTTGTCGTCGGCGATGATCGAGACCACGGCACCGTTCTCGGCGGAACGGCCCTCGCGCTTGGCGACGCCCTTCTGGCCCTTGATGCGGAGCGCCTCGACGGCCTTCTCGACGTTGCCCTCGGCCTCGTCCAGCGCCTTCTTGCAGTCCATCATGCCGGCGCCCGTGAGCTCACGGAGCTTCTTGACGTCGGCGGCGGTGTAGTTCGCCATGAGTCTGTGAATCTTTCTCGAAGTCTGGAAGATCGAAGATCTGCGGATGCGCCCCCCATGGAGCCGGAGGGCGCTGTCTTTCCGCTGACCAACGGGTGAACGGCGGGAGCGGACTTCACCGCTCCGCAGGGACTGCGGGATGGAGTGTGCCGCTCCCGCCGTCACCTCGGACTGACGGGTCAGGCCTGCTCGGCCTCGGCGGCCTTCTCGCCCTCGGCCGGCTTCTCGGCCTCAGCCGGCTTCTCGGCCTCAGCCGGCTTCTCGGCCTCAGCCGGCTTCTCGGCCTCGGCGGCCGGAGCAGCCTCAGCCTCGGCGGCGGGGGCGGCCTCGTCGGCCTTCTTCTCGCCCTCGAGCAGGTCGCGCTCCCACTCGGCCAGCGGCTCGCCCGCGGCCTTCTCGCCCTTGTCGCCGGTGGCGACGCCGGAACGGGCGATGAGGCCCTCGGCGACGGCGTCGGCGATGACGCGGGTGAGCAGGGTGACGGAGCGGATCGCGTCGTCGTTGCCCGGGATCTTGTAGTCGACCTCGTCGGGGTCGCAGTTGGTGTCGAGGATCGCGACGACCGGAATGTTCAGCTTCCGGGCCTCACCAACGGCGATGTGCTCCTTCTTGGTGTCCACGATCCAGACGGCGCTGGGCACCTTCTGCATCTCGCGGATACCGCCGAGGGTCTTCTCCAGCTTGGCCTTCTCGCGCGAGAGCACGAGAAGCTCCTTCTTGGTCAGACCGGACGCGGCGACGTCCTCGAAGTCGATCTGCTCGAGCTCCTTGAGGCGCTGCAGACGCTTGTAGACGGTCGAGAAGTTGGTGAGCATGCCGCCCAGCCAGCGCTGGTTGACGTAGGGCATGCCGACGCGGGTGGCCTGCTCGGCGATGGCCTCCTGCGCCTGCTTCTTCGTGCCGACGAACATGACCGTGCCGCCGTGGGCGACGGTCTCCTTGACGAACTCGAAGGCGCGGTCGATGTACGACAGCGACTGGAGCAGGTCGATGATGTAGATGCCGTTGCGCTCCGTGAAGATGAAGCGCTTCATCTTCGGGTTCCAACGACGGGTCTGGTGACCGAAGTGGACGCCGCTCTCCAGCAGCTCCCGCATCGTGACGACGGCCATGGCCGTATCTCCTTGAATTTCTCGGTTGTGCCGCGGATGCCGGACGGCTTCCGCGCCTGACGCCCACTGCGCGCCGTTCCACGAGGGACCGAGGGGCGCTGATACAGCCCGTTTCCGGGGTGCGTATCGGGGCGTGCGAAGTCGACCCGGTGACCCGGGTCGCCACCAGAAGTGTACGGGACCCGCGGGGCAGCGGGTGACGTCGTTGTCCACAACCGAACAACGGTCCACAGCCACGCACGGTGACCGGAGGTGGTACGGGACGCTCTGCGCATGCGAGCGAAGCGATGTGTGCGTGTGTGTACGCGGCTGATCCTGCTGCTGGTTCTGACGTCGGCCGTCCTGCTGTCCCCGCCGCCCCGGCTGTTCGCGGCGTCCCCCGCCCCGGACCCCACCGTTCCGGCGGTGGGACGCGTGTGGCCCGTCGGATCACGCCCGCAGGTCCTCCGCGGCTGGGAACCCCCGGCGACGGCGTACGGCCCGGGCCACCGGGGCGTGGACCTGGCGGCGGCGCCGGGAACACCGGTGCGGGCGGTGGCCGGGGGCCGGGTGTCCTTCGCGGGCCGGGTGGCCGGCAAGGGTGTCGTCTCGGTGGAACTCACGGGGACCGGCGATCCACCCTTGCGCACGACACACGAACCGGTGACGGCGACGGTCGAGGAGGGCGAGGAGGTGGAACCGGGCGAGGTGATCGGCACGGTGGAAGCAGCGGGCTCGCACTGCACGGCGACGTGCGTGCACTGGGGCCTGCGCAGGGGCGAGACGTACTTGAACCCGTTGTCACTCCTGCCCCCGTGGCTACTGCACAGGGGCCCGTCGAGGCTGCTGCCCGTGTACTGACCCCGCTGCGGACATGCGTGCCTCCCCCAGTTGCCTCAAGGGCCTGGGAGGTGCCCCCAGGCCGGCACGGGTGGGCGGTGGGTCCCTCACCCGGCTCTAGCGAAGCCGAGAGTTGGGGAGGCACCCCGCTACGCCGGGCTGCGCTGCCCAGGTTGCGCGCCCACCCGGCCTCAGCACCCACACTCCTCAGCCCAGCACACCCCGCAGCGCCATACGCACCGCCGCCTCCGCGATGGCGTCCGGCTCCTCCGCGGCACCCAACTCGATCCTCCGAACAGCCGCGTCCACAACCCCCTGCAGCAGCATCGCCGCCAGCCGAGGCTGCGCATGCCCCATCTCGGCCAGCGCCTCCACGATCATCGCGACCAGCCCACCGTGCGCCGCCCGGATCTTCTCGCGGGCCCCCGCGTCGAGTTCGCTCGCGGAGATCGCGACCACGGCCCGATGCCGCCGGTCCCCGACCAGCTCCAGTTGCCGGCGCACATACGCCTCGACCTTGGCCTCGGCCGTCTCCGCGCGCTCCATCGCCGCCGACACGTCCGCCGCCCAGACGGGGAAGTCGACCTCGCACAGTTCCTCGACCACGGCCGCCCGTGACCGGAAGTACTCGTAGACGGACGATCGGGCGAGGCCCGTCCGCTCGGCGAGGGCCGGGAAGGTCAGCGCCTCCGTACCGCCCTCGGACAACAAGGAACGAGCCGCGTCCAGCAGGGCGGCTCGCTGCATCGACCGGTGCTCGGCCACGGAGGCCGCTCGAATCCTTGGCACGTCAACACTCTACGGACGCGTCGCGCCCGACGGGAGTGGCTCACCTCGGCCTGTCGGCATCCGCCCAGGTCAGCGGCCGAAGCTCGCCAGTTTCGCTCTGAGCTGCAGCACGGACTTGGTGTGGATCTGGCTGACCCGGCTCTCGGTCACGCCCAGCACGTTCCCGATCTCGGCCAGGGTGAGGCCCTCGTAGTAGTACAGCGTGACCACGGTCTTCTCCCGCTCGGGCAGCGTGTTGATCGCCCGGGCCAGGAACCTCCGCAGCTCCCGGTCCTCGGCGACCTCCACGGGGTTGTCGGCGGCGGTGTCCTCCAGCGTGTCCATCACGCTGAGCCCGTCACCGCCCTCTCCCCCGCCGTGCAGCAGCTCCTCCAGGGCCACCACGTTGGCCAGCGACAACTGGCTGAACACCGCGTGGAGTTCCTCCACCGCGATGCCCAACTCGCCGGCCACCTCGCCCTCCGTCGGCGTCCGCCGCAGCCGCGCCTCCAGCGTGGCGTAGGCCCGCTCCACATTGCGTGCCTTCTGCCGCACCGAGCGGGGGATCCAGTCGAGCGCCCGCAGCTCGTCGATCATCGCGCCCCGGATCCGGGTGATCGCGTACGTCTCGAACTTGATCTCCCGGTCGATGTCGAACTTCTCGATCGCGTCGATCAGCCCGAACACCCCGGACGAGACGAAGTCCGCCTGCTCCACGTTGGACGGCAGGCCCACGCTGACCCGCCCCGCTACGTACTTCACGAGCGGCGAGTAGTGCAGGATCAGCTGCTCCCGCAGCCGCTCGTCCCCCGTCGCCTTGTACGACCGCCACAGCTCGTCGAGCGTCGAGGGAGCGGGCGGCCGTACGCTGCCACCGTCACGGGCGGCTGGGGGGATCGCCGCCCGGTCGGACCCGGAGGTGTGCTGGGGCATTCGTCGCCTTGTGCCGTTCTGCTGCGGAGTGGTGCTGCCGGGGTGAGCTGTCTGTCTGATGTCGAGTTGCCTGTCCGTGTCGGGATCCTCGTGAGCGTAGCGTGACTGTGGTGTCGCGGTGTGCGAAGAACGGAGGCCAAGGCGGACGCGGATACGTTCCGGAGGGGTCCCGGCGAGGCTCCGCGGTCGCTCAGCGTGATCACCTGAGGAGCCCAACTGGGCGCATTTCCAAGGGGTGTCGAGGTTCCCCCGGACGGCCGAACACGTGCGGTCAGCATGGTCCGGGACCGCCGCGGACCGACATCACCGCCTGGCGTGTCAACTTCCAGCCATCGCCGTGTCGTTCGACGTAACCGAGTGCCCGCAGTTCGTACAGTCTCGCGATCGCGTCCTCCTGTGTGGTCAGGGCGCGGCGCGCGATCTCTTCCAGCCGGGCCGCCCGGCCGCCCGGCAGGGCGGCGAGCACCTGCCGGGCGGCGGGCTCGAGCAGATCCCGGGGCAGGACGGGGCCGCGCCGGTCGGGAGCCAGCTGTCCGATGTCGCCGACCAGCTCGACGACGTCCGCGGTGTCGGTGACCAGGGCCGCCTCGCCGCGCAGCAGTTCGTGCACTCCGGCGGAGAGTCCGCTGGTGGCCGGGCCCGGTACTCCCATCGTGTGACGGCCGAGGCGCTGTGCCGCCCGTGCCGTGACCAGGGAGCCGCTGCGGTGGGCGGCCTCGACGACCACGGTGCCGCGGGTGAGCGCCGCGATCACCCGGTTGCGCAGGATGAACCGGCTCGGTGTCGGATGATCTCCGGGCGGCAACTCGCCGATGACCAGGCCCTGTTCGGCGATTCTGCCGATGAGCTGGGTGTGTCCGCGCGGGTAGGGGCGGTCGACGCCGCAGGCGAGGACGGCGACGGTGGCGCCGCCCGCGCCGAGGGCGCCGCGGTGGGCAGCGCCGTCGACTCCGTAGGCGCCGCCTGACACCACGACCCAGCCCTGTTCGGCGAGGCCGGCGGCGAGGGTGGCCGCCATGTGCGCCCCGTACTCGGTGCAGGCCCGGGCGCCGACGACGGCCACGGACCTCAGCGCCCACATCCGCAGACCGGCCCGCCCTCGCACCCACAGTCCGAGGGGCCGGGCATCCCCGAGATCGTCGAGCTGTCCCGGCCACTCCGGGTGCCCGGGACACACGAACCGCACCCCGGCCTCCCGGGCGACGGCGAGGTCCTCGCGGGGCCGTGCCGTATCGGCTCTGGCCAGCAGCCCCTGCCACCGCTTGCCACTGACCCCGGGCAGGGGCTGCCCGCCCTCCCCCAGCCGACGAACCAGTTCCCCGGCGCCGAACTCCCGCACCCACCGCCCACCGACCTCGTCCCCGGGCTCGAGGACCCGGGTGAGGAACACCCGGGCGAGCAGTTCGTCGCCCGGTTCGCCGACGACGTTCACGTCAGCGCTCCGATGGCCATCGGGACGCCCCGCGGCACACCGGTGCGGAGCTGGAGCGCGAGGGCGACGTCCGTGGCGTCGGGACGGTCGTGGCCGACGAGATCGGCGACGGTCCAGGCCACCCGCAGGACGCGGTCCAGTCCGCGGGCGGTCAGAACACCCCGCTCGAGGTTCCGCTCGGCCTCGTCCATCGCGCCCGGCACCGCGTACCAGCGGCTGCGCAGCTCGCGGCCGGGTACCTCGCTGTTGGTGCGCCAGGGAGTGCCGGCGAGGCGCTCCGAGGCCCGTTCCCGGGCCGCCCGCACCCGGCCGGCGACCGTCGCCGTCGACTCGCCCCGCGCGCCGCAGGCGGTCAGCTCGGTGCGGGTGACGCGGTCCACCTCGACGCGCAGGTCGACCCGGTCGAGCAGCGGGCCGGAGAGCCTGGCCTGGTAGCGGCGGATCGCCGAGGGCGGGCATTCGCACAGGTCGTCCCGCTGCGAGAACCGGCCGCACGGGCAGGGGTTGGCCGCGAGGACCATGAGGAACTTCGCCGGGAAGCGCACGACTCCCGCACTGCGCGCGATCACGACATGGCCCGCTTCCAGCGGCTGGCGCAGGGCGTCCAGGGCCTGGCTGTTGAACTCGGGGGTCTCGTCCAGAAAGAGCACACCCCGGTGGGACAGCGACACCGCGCCGGGCCGCGCGATGCCCGGGCCGCCGCCGACGAGTGCCTGCATCGTGGCCGAGTGGTGCGGGGCGCAGTAAGGGGCGACGTCGATCAGCGGTTTGCCCGGGGGCAGCAGGCCCGCCACGGAGTGGACCGCGGTGACCTCCAGCGACTCCTGCCGGCCGAGCAGGGGCAGGATGGCCGGCAGCCGCTCCGCGAGCATCGTCTTGCCCGCGCCGGGAGGCCCCTCGAGGAAGAGGTGGTGCCCGCCCGCCGCGGCCACTTCCACCGCCGTGCGCGCCGAGGTCTGCCCGACGACGTCCGCGAGGTCGTGACCGTGGTCGTGCTGGGCCGCTCCGACGCTGTGCATGCCCGTGGCCGCGCCCGTACCGGGCATGCGCAGGCCGGCGAGGAGCGGGTCCGGGCGACCCTGTTCGTTGGGATCCTCGTCGGGCACGGGTTCGTCGGCCAGGATGGCGATCAGCTGCCGCAGGCTCCTGACACCCAGCACCGACACTCCGGGCACGAGGGACGCCTCGGCGGCGGCGCACTCCGGCACCACCACCTGCTCATACCCCGCGTCCGCCGCCGCCAGCACCGCCGGCAGCACCCCGCGGACCGGCCGGACCCGCCCGTCAAGACCCAGTTCCCCGATCATCACGATGTCGGCGAGGACCCGGGGGTCGATGCGCTCCGCCGCGCCGAGGACCGCCGCGGCGACGGCCAGGTCGAAGCCGCTGCCGGACTTCGGGACGGAGGCCGGGCTCAGGCCCACCGTGAGTTTCTTCTGCGGCCAGGCCGCGCCCGAGTTGACGACCGCGGCACGCACCCGGTCCCGGCTCTCGGTCAGGCTCTTGTCGGGCAGCCCCACCAGCGTGAACGCCGCGACACCCGGTTCGAGATCGGCCTGGACCTCGACGACCACCCCCTCGACGCCCACCAGCGCCACCGAACACGTACGGGCGAATCCCATCAGGCCACCCCCCGCACATGCTCGACCACGGCCGCGCCGCGGTAAGGCAGCAGTACGCCGACCACGTCGATGCGGACCCCGCCGGGCGGTGCGCCCCCGTGGCTCTGGATCCACCGCTCGGCGAGATCCCGCAGCCGCTCCGCCTTCTGCGGCGTCACGGCCGCCATCGGATGCTCGAAGGGACCCTCCCTGCGGGTCTTCACCTCGCAGACGACCAGGACGTCACCGTCCCTGGCCACGATGTCGATCTCACCCGTCCGGCCGGAGCGCCAGTTGCGCTCCACCACCGTCAGACCGGCCTCGGCCAGCCGCCGCGCGGCCAGGCTCTCGCCGTACTTGCCCATGGCGCTGCGCGCCCGCTGTGCGTTCATGTCGGCACCACCTCCGGCGCCAACGATCACGCACCCGCCCCCACGAAGTGGATCTTGGTGGACAGCTCAGCGGCTGTGGAAAACGTCCTCACCCGCCCGGGTGAGCGTCACTGAACGGCAGTGAACGTCACCGAACGTCACCCGCTCGGCAGCTCGAGATCGCTCTTATTCAGCTCCTCGATGTTCACGTCCTTGAACGTGAGCACCCGAACCTGCTTCACGAACCGCGCCGGCCGGTACATGTCCCACACCCAGGCATCCGCCATGGACACCTCGAAGAACACTTCACCCTGGACCGAGTGCACCTGCATCTCGTAGTCGTTGGTCAGGTAGAAGCGCCGCTCGGTCTCGATCACGTATTTGAACAGACCGACGACATCGCGGTACTCCCGGTAGAGCTTCAGCTCCATCTCGGTCTCGTACTTCTCGAGGTCCTCGGCGCTCATGGCATGTTCCCCTTCAGCCGTGCGATCCCACCATTGTGCGCCAGTCCTGTGAGCCCCTAGACGATTTCCGGGTCAAGGATCACGGGCCTGGCCGGGGGACCTTCGTCGAGCAGCGTACGCAGCAGCCCGGCGAGTCTGGTCGGATACACCGTCTCATGTGCCCGGGTCAGTTCCGGACACGTCCACCAGCGCGCTCCGGCGACACTGCGCCGCTCCAGCTCGGTCAGTCCGGCGGCGGCGATCTCCGTACGGTCCGTACGAGCCAGGTAGTACCACTCGTCCTGGTCCCAGCGGCGGCCCGCGAACGGGAACGAGCACTTCCGCCGCCACAGCACCGGGCCGAGCTCGACCTCGGTGATGCCCGTCTCCTCGGCGAGTTCCCGCAGAGCGGCCTGTTCACGGGTCTCGTCGCCCTCCACTCCGCCGCCGGGGGTGAACCACCAGTCGTCGGCCGGATCGTCCGGCTCGTGCCCGTGCAGCAGCAGGATGCGGTCCTGCGGGTCGAGCAGCACGACCCGGGCGACCTTGCGCAGCCCGCCCTCGGAGGAGTCCTGACCCGCCCCCAGAGCCTCAGCGGACACCGGCGGGCTCCGCACTGCCCCGCCGGGCACGGGCCGCGCCCGCACGCTTGGCGATCGGGCCGTAGGCGCCCCCGCCCAGGACGAGCACGGCGCCGGCGATCACCGCGGCGGTGATCGTCCGCAGCGGTCCGGGCGAGGAGAGACTGCCGAGCGCCTCGAAGCCGGTCGGGCGCTCCAGCATGCCCTTCATGGGGTACACGACGGAGTCGACGCGGGCGTCTACGGCGGAACGCGCCACCGTGCCACTGGCGGCGTCGGTCAGATGGGCGGTGGAGTCCACGGAGCTGCCGCGCTCGTCGCCGAGCAGGAACAGCCGGCCCTTGGGGACGGTGACGGTCGGGAAGTTGCTGATCTCGGCCGGCGCGCCCTTGGGCAGGTAGGGCTCGTCGATCTCCTTGCCGTTGATCCTGAGTTTGCCGTCCTGGCAGCAGGAGACCGTGTCGCCGCCGATGGCGACCACGCGTTTGACCATCGGCGCGTTGGCCCAGGTCGCGTCCTTGAAGACGACGACATCGCCGCGGCGCACCTGGTCGCCGTCGACGCGCTGCGCGAGGATCCGGTCGCCTGCGTCGATCGTCGGCGTCATCGAACTGGTCGGCACGGTGTACGGCCGGTAGACCACCGCTCCCCAGGCGAACCCCCCGAGGAAAAGCACGAGGCCCAGCGCGACGGCCAGCCCGGACAACCGCTGTCCGGTCCGGCTGCCCACCGGGCCCGTACCTGTGCCACCGCTGCGCGGGGCCGTGTGCGTCATGCTCTCGCCACCCATGGGTCCGCACCCTACCCGGGGGTACCAGCCAGGGTCAGCCCGCCGTCGGAATCACCGCTTCCGGCGCCACCACAGCACCACGGGCACCGCACCGGCGAGCGCCAGCCCCTGCGGCGCCACCGTCAAGTCGGCCGCCGCCGGCTGGGCGTTCAGACCGGACTGGTCGAAGGTGTCCGGCACCGGCAGGTTGTCCCAGCGGTTGATCGGCCAGGCGATGACGACAGCCCGTCCGACGACCTCCTTCACCGGGACCATGCCCTTGTGCCGGTCCGTCTGGTTGTAGCGGGAGTCCCGGGAGTTCTGCCGGTGGTCGCCCATGACCCAGATGGAGCCCTCGGGGACCTTCACCTTGAACTGGCCGCCCTGGTCGTCGACGCTGCACGGCGTGTTGCCCGGGTAGACGTACGACCGCTCGTCCAGCGCCTTGCCGTTTACCGTCAGCGGACCCGTGCCCTTGCACTCGATCGTGTCGCCGCCGACGCCGACGACCCGCTTGATGAGGTCCTTCTCCTCCGCGGACGGCATGAGGCCGATCCAGCTGAGGAACGTCTGCAGGGCGTTCGGATCCGTGGTCGGCTCGCCCGCCAGCCAGTTGTCGGGGTCGTGGAAGACGACGACCTCGCCGCGCTCGGGCTCGGAGCCGAACCAGGGGGTGAGCTTGTCGACCAAAACGCGGTCGCCCTGCTGGAGCGTGTTCTGCATCGAGTCGGAGGGGATGGAGAACGCCTGCACCAGGAAGGTCTTGATCAGCAGCGCCAGCACCAGCGCGATGCCGATCAGGATGGGCAGCTCCTTCCAGAAGGAGCGCGCCTTCTTCGGCGTCCGGTTCGTACCGCCCGGCCCTTGGTTCTCGGCTGTGATGTGCTTGCCCGTCACCCTGTCGTCCTCGGCTGCCCCGGAGTCATTCCCGGAGGTCACGGCGCTGTCCGCGGCCGGGACGGCGGATTCCGCGGGGCGCCCGCGTTGCTCCTCGCCGTCGTGTCCGGACCGTGCGCCGACCGCCACATCCCCCACGCCAACTCCTCACTCTGTGCCGCCGCCTGCCCCATACACGGCGCAGGCCCACCACTCCCATAACGAGCGGGAGTTCCGCAGGGGTCGGGAGCTGGATCGTTCCGTTCGAATCGTCCGAGGCAACCCTATGCGACAGCGGGGCGGCAGCGGTCGACCCGGTGGCCGAGTCGGACACGGAGGCGTAGGTATTCGGTTCGTCCAGCATGTTCCAGTGACCGAAGGGCCAGGCGATGACCATGGCGCGGCCCACGACCTCGTCCTCGGAGACCGTGCCTCCGTAGTCGGTGTCCTGATGGGCGCGCGAGTCCGCGGAGTTGTTCCGGTGGTCGCCCATCACCCAGAACCGCCCCTGGGGGACCGTGATGTCGAATGGCGTGTCGGACGGGGCGTTGCCGGGGTACAGGTAGTCCTCGTTCAGCGGGATGCCGTTGACGGTCACGCGCCCTTGGGTGTCGCAGCACTTGACCTTGTCGCCGCCGACGCCGACGACCCGCTTGATGAGGTCCTTCTCGTTCTCGGACGGCAGCAGGCCGATGAAGGTGAGCCCTTCCTTGACCTGCTTGATGACCACGGGGTCTTCCTTCTTGGTGGTGGTCTGGTCGTCTTGGAGCCAGCCGCCGGGGTCCTTGAAGACGACGACGTCACCGCGCTGCGGCTCGGAGCCGAACCAGGGGGTGAGCTTGTCGACCAGGACGCGGTCGCCGATCTGGATCGTCTGCTCCATGGAGCCCGACGGAATGACGAAGGCCTGGACGAGGAACGTCTTCAGCACGAGGGCTATGAGGACGGCGACGCCGACGAGGAGCGGTATCTCCTTGACGGCACCGCGCCTGCGGCGCCGCTTGACCTTGCGCTGGAGCTTGCGCCGCTCGGCGCGGGTGCGTCCGCCGGACGGGCTGGCGGCGCGCCGGGCGCCGGTGGGCAGCAGGTTTTCCGCGGCGCTCGTGGCGACGCCGCGCGGCTTGCCGCGGTTACCCATGGGCGCCCGCCCTACCGGCGGCGGGAGCGGGCACGCGCGCGTAGGCGTCCGGGCGCTGCAGCCGGGTGGCGTGGCCGAAGGGCCAGACGATCCAGTCGGCGCGGCCGATCACTTCGCCGACCGGGACCATGCCGCCGCCCGGGGAGCCGAGGTGGTCGCGGGAGTCGCTGGAGTCGCCACGGTGGTCGCCGAGCAGGAACAGGGTGCCCTCGGGCACCACGACATCGAAGGGAACCGCGGAGGGGCTGTCCCCGGGGTACAGGAAGCCCGACTCGTCGACCGGCCGGCCGTTCACCTGGATCCTCCCCTTCTGGTCGCAGCAGACCACGCGGTCCGCCCCCACACCGACAACGCGCTTGATGTAGTCCGCGTGCCCGAAGTACCCCGTCCCGTCGAACACGACGATGTCTCCCCGCTGCGGCTGGGCACCGAAACGGTACGCCAACTTATTTACGAGAACCCGGTCCCCGATCCTCAATCCCCGCTCCATGGATCCGCTGGGGATCTGGAACGGCCGCAGCACGAACGTACTGAGCAGCAGCAGGAAAAGCAGGCAGGTCAACAAGGTCAGAGTGACCCGGCCGCCCGGGACCCATGCACTGACACGCGACACCAACGCGAAACGCGACCGTTCCTCCGGCCCTCCTGGGTCCGAGGTCTCCTCGGAGTCGGAAGGGCGGGAGGAGCGGTCGCGCTCCGTCTGCTGTGCTTCGGTGTCCATCGGAGCCAGATGTTATCCGGCCCCGGCACGAACCCCGGAGAGCGCTCAGTTCTCGCGCTTCTCCTTGATCTTCGCGGCCTTGCCGCGCAGCTCGCGCAGGTAGTACAGCTTGGCGCGGCGGACGTCACCCTTGGTGACGAGCTCGATCTTCTCCACGATCGGGGTGTGCACCGGGAAGGTGCGCTCGACGCCGACGGAGAAGGAGACCTTGCGGACCGTGAAGGTCTCGCGCACGCCGGAGCCCTGGCGGCGGATCACAACGCCCTTGAACTGCTGCACACGGGAGCGGTTGCCCTCGATGACGCGGACGTGGACGTTGACGGTGTCACCCGGGCGGAAGGCGGGGACATCGCTGCGCAGCGACGCGGAGTCGACGGTGTCGAGCAGGTGAGACATTTCGTCTGCTTTCCTCGCTGATGCCACAGGTCATCAACGGAATCTAGGTGTTTCGGATCAGGGCTGTACGCGTCGGAACGGGCGTCATCTCCCCCTGTGGCAGGGGCGCACGCCGGACGGACGCACAACAGCGACCTATTGTTCCATGCCCTCGGTCCTGCGCCAAAATCGGCCGTAGGGCTCCCCCTCGGGGTCCGGTGCCCAGCCCAGGATGGACAGCATCTCGCGGTCCTTCTTGTCGAAGGCCTTGGGATCGCACCGCTCGATGAGGTCGGGCCGGTGGGCGGTCGTACGCTTCAGCGCCTCGTCCCGGCGCCAGCGCGCGATCTTGCCGTGGTGGCCGCTGAGCAGCACGTCGGGGATGTCCCGGCCGCGCCACTCGGGCGGCTTGGTGTAGACGGGCCCCTCCAGCAGGTTCGCCATGGCGCCGGGCGCGAAGGAGTCGTCCCGGTGGGACTCGGCGTTGCCCAGGACGCCCGGCAGCAGCCGCGCCACGGCCTCCGTGACGACGAGGACGGCCGCCTCGCCACCGGCCAGGACGTAGTCGCCGATGGACACCTCGTACACCGGCATCCGGGTCGCGTACTCGTCGACGACCCGCCGGTCGATGCCCTCGTAGCGGGCCGGCGTGAAGATCAGCCAGGGGCGCTCGGAGAGCTGGACGGCGAGTTCCTGGGTGAAGGGGCGCCCGCTGGGCGTGGGCACGATGAGGGCGGGCTCGCGGGAGCCGGTCTCGTAGCCGTCGGCGAGCACGGTGTCGAGCGCGTCCCCCCAGGGGTCGGTCTTCATGACCATGCCAGGGCCGCCGCCGTACGGCGTGTCGTCGACGGTGTTGTGGCGGTCGTAGGTCCAGGAACGCAGGTCGTGCACATGCACGTCGAGCTGTCCACGCGCGCGTGCCTTGCCGACGAGGGAGACGTTCAGCGGTTCCAGGTACTCGGGGAAGATCGTGACGACGTCGAGGCGCATTACGACTCGTCCCGGCTGGACGCGATCTCGGCGCGGTCGTCGATCAGGCCGGGCGGCGGGGTGATGACGGCCTTCTGCTCCTCGAGGTCGATCTCGGCGACGATCTCCTCGACGAAGGGGATCAGCACCTCGCTGCCGTCGGGGCGCTCCACGATGAACAGGTCCTGCGAGGGCAGGTGCGAGATCTCCGTGATCCGGCCGACCTCCGTGCCGTCCGCGGTGACCACGTCGAGGTCGATGAGCTGGTGGTCGTAGTACTCGTCCTCACCCTCGGGCAGTTCCTCCGGGTCGATCTCGGCGATCAGGAGGGTGTTGCGCAGGGCTTCGGCGCCGGTGCGGTCGTTGACGCCCTCGAAGCGCAGGAGGAGCCGGCCGCTGTGGACACGGCCCGTCTCGATGGTGAGCGGTCCCGTGGTGGGGGGATCGGTGGCGAGTACGGCGCCGGGCGCGAGCCTGAGCTCCGGCTCGTCGGTACGGACCTCGACGGTGACCTCGCCCTTGATGCCATGGGCACGGCCGATCCGTGCGACTACCAGCTGCACGTGTCCAACTCTCCTGTCATACGACTGCGGGCCGGGGACGGCCCTGAAGGCCCTCCCCGGCCCGAGCCGGTTGCGATAAGCGTCAGCGGACGTGGTCCACGTCGACGAGGTCGACACGGACACCGCGACCGCCGATGGCGCCCACGACGGTACGCAGGGCGCGTGCGGTGCGGCCGTTGCGGCCGATCACCTTGCCGAGGTCGTCCGGGTGCACCCGGACCTCGAGCACCCGTCCGCGGCGCAGGTTGCGCGAGGCGACCTGCACATCGTCAGGGTTGTCGACGATGCCCTTCACGAGGTGCTCGAGAGCCTCCTCGAGCATGCTCAGGCCTCGGTCGGCGCAGACGCAGAGGACTCAGCGGCCGCCTCGTCCTTCTTCTCAGCCTTCTTCTTCTGGGTGATCGCCTCACCCTTGCCCTCGTCCTCGCCGCCGAGGGCCTCGAACGACGGGCGGGCCGACTTCTCGGCGGCCTGCAGCAGCGGAGCCGGGGCGGGCTCACCCTTGTACTTCTGCCAGTCGCCGGTCTTCTTGAGGATGGCGAGCACGGGCTCGGTCGGCTGCGCGCCGACACCCAGCCAGTACGCCACACGCTCGGCGTCGACCTCGATCACCGACGGGTTGTACGTCGGGTGGTACTTGCCGATCTCCTCGATGGCCCGGCCGTCACGGCGGGTGCGGGAGTCGGCGACGACGATGCGGTAGTGAGGCGAACGGATCTTGCCCAGACGCTTCAGCTTGATCTTGACTGCCACGGGAGTGGATTCTCCTGGATTTGACGTGGTTGGGCACGGCGAGACGGCCGCGTGGGGTTGCGGTACCCGAGTGCCCGATGGACGCGTCAGCCGGAGGAGAGAGGGGTCCTGTGCGACTGTCGAGTACAGCTAGCCATTGTGCCACACCCCGCCGGGCGGCTTTGCCGGGGGTGCGCCGCTGCCCGGGCATGCCGGGCCGGCACCCGGCGCGGAGGTGAGGTACGTCGGGTGCACACCCCGGCAGCGCGTCTCGACCGGCAGCCACGAGATGCCGGTGCCGACGTCAGCCCGCCACCGCTCCCACGACGTCCGGGATACGGAACGGCTTGCCGCAGCCGCCGCAGACGATCGGAGCCTGGGCGAGCACGGACGGCACCACGCGGACGTTGCGGCCGCAGTCGCAGACCGCCTTGACGCGTACGCCGCCGCCGGAGGAGCCGTGGCGTGCGGCCGGGCCCCGGAAGGTGCGGGAGGTGTCGGAGGAGGTCGCGGCCGTGTGGGCCTTCAGGGCGCGCTGGAGGCGCTCCATCGTCGGGCGGTAGCGGCGCTTCGCCTCGGGGGTGAGCGTGACCAGGGAGAAACCGCTGCTGGGATGCGGTTCCTCGGGGTGGTCCAGGCCCAGCTCCTCGGCGATCGCGAGGAATCTGCGGTTGTGGTAGCGGCCGGCACGGGAGGTGTCGCGGACGCCGCGCGAGGCGGCGATGCCATGGACTGCCTCATGGAGCAGTCGCTCGAAGGAGAGCTCGTGACCGCACGCGGACGACGACTCCCCGATCAGGGACTCTGGCGCGGCAAGGTCGGGCAACTCGGGGTGGTACCGCTGAATATCGGCCCACGCCTGTGCCAGCTCTGCGGCGAGAACAGGTGGTGTCTGTGTCGTGCTCACGTAATGACAACGAGCCGGGGTGCCACAGTGTTCCGATTCCGGGCCATCCCAAATAATTTGCACGTACCCGTCAGTTGCCTCTGATGCGTCCTGACGAGGGCGCGTGCGCTGATCTGTGGAGAAGCCTCGCAGCTCACCACAAGGTGGTGCGTAGTTCCGCGTACGCACCGGCGCGTAGATCAGGTCCACGCGCCGGGGAAGCAGGGGTCCGCGCGTACGCAAGAGGCGTTTCGGCCGCCTTGCGCCCCGCTCAGTAAGCGCGTGCCACGACGGCGACGTTACCGGGTGCGTCGTCGGCGTCCGGCACCGCCCCGTCCTCGGTGACCAGACACCGTACGGTCGCCGCGTGATCGGCGAGCTTGGCCTCGCCCTCCTCGCCGAGCACGGCCCAGGGGATGCGCGCCCAGCCGCCGGCGGTGACCGCCTCGATAGCCTCCTCGAACGTGGAGACCTCGGTCGTACGGGACTCGCGGCGCTCGCGGGACTGCTTCAGCAGCAGCGCCTGGTCCTCCTCCAGGATCCTGGGCAGCAGCGACACCAGGGAGTCCAGGGAGACCGGCTCCTTGCCTCCCGGGATGCGGCGCGCCAGCATCGCCGTGCCGTTCTCCAGGTCGCGCGGGCCGACCTCGATGCGCACCGGGACGCCCTTGAGCTCCCAGTCGACGGCCCGGCGGCCGAAGGGGGTGTCGGTGCGGTCGTCGACCTGGACGCGGACGCCGGCAGCCTTCAGCCGGTCGCCGAGCTCGCGGACCTTGGCCAGAACCGCGTCGTCGCCCTTGATCGCGAGCACCACGGCCTGGATCTGCGCGAGCCGCGGCGGGACGCGCAGGCCGTTGTCGTCGCCGTGCATCATCACCAAGGCGCCGATCATGCGGGTGGTGGAGCCCCAGGAGGTCTGCCAGACCAGCTCCTGCCGGCCGTCCTTGGACAGGTACCGGGTGTTGAAGGCCTTCGCGAAGTTCTGGCCCAGTTCATGGCTCGTGGCCATCTGGAGGGCTTTGCCGCGCCCATCATGCCTTCGAGCGTGAGGGTGTTGACGGCGCCTGCGAACCGTTCCTTGACGGTCTTGCGGCCCGGGACGACGTCCATCGCGAGCACGTTCACCATGAAGTCCTCGTAGACCCGCCGGTGAATGCGGGCGGCGAAATCGCGCGCCTCCTCGTACGTGGCGTGCGCGGTGTGGCCCTCCTGCCAGAGGAACTCGGACGTGCGCAGGAAGAGCCGGGGCCTGAGCTCCCAGCGCACGACGTTCGCCCACTGGTTGATGAGCAGCGGCAGGTCGCGGTAGCTCTGCACCCACTTCGAGAAGGAGGCGTTGATGATCATCTCGGAGGTGGGCCGGACCACGGCGGGCTCTTCGAGTTCCTTGCCGCCGCCGTGGGTGACCACGGCCAGTTCGGGCGCGAAGCCCTCGACGTGGTCCGCTTCCCTGGTCAGGTACGACTCGGGGATCAGCAGTGGGAAGTACGCGTTCTGCGTGCCCGTCTCCTTGATGCGGGCGTCCATCTCGGACTGCATCCGCTCCCACAACCCGTACCCGTACGGTCGGATGACCATGGTGCCGCGCACCGGACCGTTGTCGGCGAGTTCCGCCTTGGTGATCAAGTCCTGGTACCAGCGCGGGAAATCGTCCGCCTGGGGGGTGAGCACGGGTGCCTTTGCCATGGCGAGATGGTACGGGCCCACGTTGCCGGAATGTGAAATCTCGCCATAGGCACATGACAACTCACATGCCCGGGCGCATTCCACTGGACGACAGGTCGAGGGGGGAGTTTCCTGGCATACGGGGGTAGTGCGAGCGCACTGTCACGGGGGCCATGGAATCGGGCAAGAGGCAACTCTCGGCGGATTGGGGCGCTTACTTATGACACCTACGCTCGTGCGGCAGCACCTGCCTCACGCGGGGGCCGGACCCCGCGTGGACCTGCGTGCACGCGCGCGTGACTGGTCCGAGATCCAGGAGCGGATGCTCGTGCCGCTCTACGAGGCGGTCCACGAGCGACTGGACGTGGGTCCCGCCACGCGGCTGCTCGGCCTCGGCTGCGGTTCCGGGCTCGCCCTGCTGATGGCCGCCGCCCGGGGAGCGGCGGTCACCGGTGTCGACTCCTCCCCCGAAAGAATGACCTTCGCGCGGGAGCGGCTGCAGCCAGAGGCGTGGGGCACGCGCGCGCGTGCGGAGGCCCGGCTGGTCGAGGGCTCGCCCGGGGACGCGGCGGTGCCGGGTGCTCCCGCGTACACCCTGGTGACCGCCTTCGAACCGATCGGGTGCCTGGCGGGCGACTCGGAGGGCATGAGCGGGCTGCTCGCGGAGGCGACACCGCTCGCCGAGCGCGGTGCGGCCGTGGTGCTGGCCGGCTGGGGTCCACCGGAGCGGTGCGCCACGACGTCCGTGCTGCGGGTGGCCACGAAGCTGGCGGAGCCGCTGCGCAACACGGGCAGCTGGCGTCTCGCCCTGCGCGACGACCTGGAGGACGTCGCCCAGCGGGCAGGGCTCAAGCCGGACGGATCCGGGCGGGTGGCGTGCCCCTTCGGCTACGCGGACGTGGACAGCGCGGTACGCGGGCTCAAGTCGACAGGCCTGTTCGACGCGGCGATGACCGCGACCGACCAGGTACAGGTGGACAAAGAGCTGACCGAGGCACTGCATCCCCATCAGCGGCAGGACGGGACCGTGTGGATGCCCAATGTTTTCCGGTATTTGATCGCCCGGGTTCCATAGAGATCAAGCTTTGACCGGCACAGGCCGGTGCAGGTGTGAATGGTGTGAAGAAAGCACGGTGTGGTGCTCCTCGTTTCCCCAAGTGGATCTTGAACGCTTAATCTGATCCACCGCTCGGGGGATCTACACATCTGCATACAGGAGCTGCTTTGCCGCACCACAAGACCGCGCTGCGTCTCGTCGCGCCCGTCGCCGTCCTCGCCCTGACGCTCACCGCCTGCGGTGGCGGCGACGACAACGCCGACGCGAAGAGCCCAGCCACCGAGAAGGCCAAGGTCTACCCTTCGCCGGAGCCGACGTCCGGCGGCGAGATGGAAAGCGGCGAGAGCGCCACGGGCACGGTCGAGGAGGACCCGGGCAAGGTCACCTACGAGATCCTCGCGCAGAAGGTCGACGTGGGCACCGAGGCCGAGGCCGCGAAGGCCGTCTCGGAGCCGGACAAGGTCAAGGGCAAGGTGCTGGCCACCGCGTACCTGAAGTACACGCACAAGAGCGGCCCCGCCCTCACCGACGGTTCCGACGTGCACGACAGCACCACGGTCTCCGCCGACGGGCAGCGCGGCACCGTCCTCATCGGCGCCTCCGAGGATGCCTCGGGCTGCGAGGACCCGTACGACGTCGACAGTTGGAAGCAGGGCGAGAGCCATGTCTTCTGTGAGACGTACGTGATCCCGGCCAACGCCAAGAGCATCGAGGTCAACTGGTCCGAGGAGGACGGCGAGCCCTACATCTGGAAGTTCCCCAACGCCTGACCGGCGGAGCGCTGACAGAGCACTGAGGGCGCCCCCCTCCGGAAGGAAAGGGGGCGCCCTCGGTGTCGTGCGAAGTGGGCCGTCAGCCCATGAACTTCTTGAACTCGTCGGGGAGTTCGAAGTCCTTGCCGCCCTGCTGCGGCAGTCCGAAGGCGCTGCCGCCCTCGGCCGCGGCGGCCCGGCGGGCGGCCTCCTCCTGCTCCTGCTGCTTGCGCTTCATCGGGTTGCCGGAGCGCTGCTTGCCCTTGGCCTGCTTCTGCTTCTTCTTCGTCCGGCCGGGACCGCCGCCCATGCCCGGCATGCCGGGCATCCCGGGCATGCCGCCGCCCTGGGCCATGCGGGACATCATCTTCCGGGCCTCGAAGAACCGCTCGACCAGGTTCTTCACCGCGCTGACGTCGACACCGGAACCACGCGCGATACGGGCGCGGCGCGAGCCGTTGATGATCGTCGGCTCCTGACGCTCGGCCGGGGTCATCGACTTGATGATGGCGGCCGTGCGGTCGACGTCCCGCTCGTCCAGGTTCTGGATCTGGTCCTTCATCTGGCCCATGCCCGGGAGCATGCCGAGCAGCTTGGAGATGGAGCCCATCTTCCTGACCTGCTCCATCTGGGCCAGGAAGTCGTCCAGGGTGAAGTCCTGGCCCTTCTTGGACGCCAGCTTGGAGGCCATTTTCTCGGCCTCTTCCTGGCTGAACGTCTTCTCCGCCTGCTCGATCAGGGTGAGCAGGTCACCCATGTCGAGGATGCGAGAGGCCATCCGGTCAGGGTGGAAGGCGTCGAAGTCGTCGAGCTTCTCGCCGTTCGACGCGAACATGATCGGCTTGCCGGTGATCTGCCGGATCGACAGGGCCGCACCACCGCGGGCGTCACCGTCGAGCTTGGAGAGCACCACGCCGTCGAAGCCGACGCCGTCACGGAAAGCCTCGGCGGTGTTGACCGCGTCCTGGCCGATCATCGCGTCGACGACGAACAGGATCTCGTCGGGGCTGACCGCGTCACGGATGTCCGCGGCCTGCTGCATCATCTCCTGGTCGATACCGAGGCGGCCCGCGGTGTCGACGATGACGATGTCGTGGACCTTGGACTTCGCGTGCTCGATGGAGTCCTTGGCGACCTTGACCGGGTCGCCGACGCCGTTGCCCGGCTCCGGCGCGTAGATGCCGACGCCCGCGCGCTCGGCGACGACGCTGAGCTGGTTCACGGCGTTCGGGCGCTGGAGGTCACAGGCGACCAGCAGCGGCGAATGGCCCTGCTCCTTCAGCCAGCGGCCGAGCTTGCCCGCGAGGGTGGTCTTACCGGCACCCTGCAGACCCGCCAGCATGATCACGGTGGGCGGCTGCTTGGCGAAGCGCAGGCGCCGGGTCTCGCCGCCGAGGATGGTGACGAGTTCCTCGTTGACGATCTTGAGGACCTGCTGGGCGGGGTTCAGCGCCTTGCTGACCTCGGCACCGAGGGCGCGCTCCTTGACGTTCTTGATGAACGTCCGGACGACCGGCAGCGCCACGTCCGCCTCGAGAAGGGCGATCCGGATGTCCCGGGCCGTGGCGTCGATGTCCGCTTCGCTGAGACGCCCCTTGCCGCGCAGGTTCTTGAAGGTCGCTGAGAGGCGATCGGAAAGAGTATCGAACACGGCGCTCGCGGTCCTCAGGGTTGGTGGCTACAGGGAATCGCCCTCCAGGGTATCCCGGCGTGACAAGTCGCCGGGTCGACCTCACCCACGCAGTGTCTCCTCCAGCTTCCGGGCCACCGACACCGCCTCGTCCCCGGGCAGGGGCGCGCCCTCCGGGCCGGTCACGTAGAAGGCGTCCACGGCGTTGGCGCCGAGCGTCGAGACATGCGCGCTGCGCACCCGTAGGCTCGCGTCCTCCAGGGCGCGGCCGATGCGGAACAGCAAGCCCGGGGCGTCCTGGGAGCGCACCTCGATCACCGTGGCCAGCCGGGAGGCGGCCGGGTGGACCGAGACGCGGGGCGGCGGGGCGACCACGCCCCGGCGGCGCGGATAGGCCGCGTCCCGTTCGGCGAGGCGGCCGGCGATGTCCAGGGAACCGTCCAGGGCCCTCACGAGGTCCGCGCGCAGCCGGGCGGCCTGCGGCAGGGAGCCGTACTCGGCGGCGACCCGCCAGTCCAGCAGCAGGACGGAGCCGTCGACGCCGGCCGGGAGGTTCAGGGAGCGCAGTTCCGCCGTGCGCACGGTCAGCCGGTGCAGGGCGAGGACACCGGCCACCGCGGGCAGCACGCGCGGCTGGTCGGGAACGGCGATGAGAAGTTCCACACCCAGCGGCTCGGGGTCGCCGGACGGCTCCTGCCCGGCGGGCGGCTCGGTCTGTGCCCGCAGCGCGAGGACCGGGCTGCCGGTCGCCGCCGCCTCGAGGGCGAGCCGCTCCTGCTCTGCGGTCGGCGCACCCTCCTCGAGGTCGTCCGGGGCGTCCCCGGCGAGCACCGCCGAGACCCGCTTGACGAGCTCGGCGACGAGCGAACCGCGCCAGGACGACCAGGCGGCCGGTCCGGTGGCCAGGGCGTCGGCCTCGGTGAGCGCGTGCAGCAGTTCCAGGGTGCCCTGGGAGCCGACGGCCTCGGCGACGGAGCGCACGGTGGCCGGGTCCTCCAGGTCACGCCGGGTGGCCGTCTCGACCAGGAGCAGGTGGTGCCGTACGAGCGTGGCGACGACCGTCACGTCGTGGCGGTCGAAGCCGATGCGGGCGGCCACGTCCTTGGCGATGATCTCGCCGGCCACCGAGTGGTCGCCGGGCCAGCCCTTGCCGATGTCGTGCAGCAGCGCGGCGACCAGCAGCAGGTCGGGGCGGCTGACCCGGCGGGTGAACTCGGAGGCCTGTACGGCGGTCTCGATGAGGTGCCGGTCGACGGTCCACAGGTGCACGGCGTTGCGCTGCGGGCGGCAGCGCACCCGCTCCCAGTCGGGCAGCAGCCGGGTGATCAGCCCCTCGGCCTCCAGTGCCTCCCAGACCTCGACGGTCGGGCGGCCGGAGCCGAGCAGGGTCACGAGCTGTTCGCGTGCCTCGGCGGGCCAGGGCGTGGGCACCGGGCGCGCGGCGGCGGCCATGCGCCGTACGGCGTGCAGGGAGAGCGGGAGTCCGGCCTGCGCGGCGGCCGCGGCGGCGCGCAGCGGCAGCACAGGGTCGCGCTCGGGGCGCGCGGCACGGGCGAGCACCACCTCGCCGTCCTGTTCCACCACACCCTCGGCCAGCGGGGACCGCTCCGCCACGGGCTTCCCACCGCCCAGCATGGCGCGCAGCCGGGGCCGCACGGCGCGCGACCGCAGCACGCGCCCCACTTCGCGCCAGGTGACATCACTGGCGTACGAGACGACCCGTGCCGCCTCGTACACCTGCCGCAGCAGCGTGTCGGCGTCGAGCAGGCCGAGCTCGGCGGCCACCTGGTCCTGCTCCTGGAGGGCGAGCCGGTCGGTCGCGCGGCCGGTGGCCAGGTGCAGGGCGTCCCGTACGTCGAGGAGCCGGCGCCGGGCGTCGGCGAGGCCCTCGCGCGGGGCGTCGGCGAGCCAGGAGGCGGCGACGGCGCGCAGGGCGGTGGCGTCGCGCAGCCCGCCCCGGGCCTCCTTCAGATCGGGTTCCAGCAGGTACTGCAACTCGCCTTGGCGCTCGGCGCGCTCGGCGCACAGTTCCTGGAGTTCGGGGAGGCGTTTGGGCGCCTGGTTGCGCCAGTCGGCCAGCACGGCGGTACGCAGTCCGGCGGTGAGGCCGAGGTCGCCGGCGATGTGCCGGGCGTCCAGCAGGCCGAGCTGCACCTTGAGGTCCTCGCCGGCCGTCTTGCGGGCCTCGGCGGGCGTGCGTACGGAGTGGTCGAGGTCGAGACCCAGGTCCCAGACGGGGTACCAGAGCCGGTCGGCGAGGGCGGCGACCGCCTTGGTGTCGTTGCCGTCGTGCAGCAGGAGCAGGTCGAGGTCGCTGCGTGGGGAGAGTTCGCCGCGTCCGTAGCCGCCGACGGCGACCAGGGAGGCCCCGCGCAGTCCCTCAGCGCCCGCTGCGAACAGACCGGTGAGCCAGTCGTCCGTCAGTTCGGCCAGGGCGGAACGGCGCGGCGGCCCGGACCGCGCCTCCTCGGTGAGGAGACGCAGCCGGGCCGCCGCGTAGCCGCTGGGTCCCGAGTCCTCTGCTTCCTTCTGCATGTCCGTACCCGTCACCCAGCGACTCCTGTTCTGTTTGCCCTGCCTCAGAGCGCGTCGGGGCCGCGCTCGCCGGTCCGGACCCGTACGGCCGTCTCGACCGGGATGGACCAGACCTTGCCGTCACCGATCTTGCCGGTGCGGGCGGCCTTGACCACGACATCGATCAGCTGCTCGGCGTCGTCGTCCTCGACCAGGACCTCGATGCGGATCTTGGGGACCAGGTCGACGGTGTACTCGGCACCGCGGTAGACCTCGGTGTGGCCCCGCTGACGACCGTAGCCGCTGGCCTCGGTGACCGTCAGGCCGTGTACTCCGAAGGCCTGCAGGGCCTCCTTGATCTCGTCGAGCCGGTGCGGCTTCACGACCGCGGTGATGAGCTTCATGCGTCCACCTTCTTGCTCGCGGCTGCGGCGACCGGGGCCGTGACGGCCGTCTTGGCGGCACCGCCACCGGCACCGCTGAAGTCGTATGCGGTCTCGGCGTGCTCGGCCTGGTCGATACCGGCGACCTCCTCGTCCTCGGAGACCCGCATACCGATGGTCTTGTCGAGGATGAAGGCGAGAACGGCGGAGACGATCAGGGAGTAGGCGAGCACCGCGAAGACACCGGCGCACTGCTTCCAGAACTGGGTCAGGCCGCCGCCGTAGAAGAGGCCCTCGACGGTGGACTGGCCCTTGCCGCTGGCGAAGAGGCCGATCAGCAGGGAGCCGACGACACCGCCGACCAGGTGGACGCCGACGACGTCGAGGGAGTCGTCGTAGCCGAACTTGTACTTCAGGCCGACGGCCATGGCGCACAACACACCGGCGATGACGCCGACGGCGATCGCGCCGAGCGGGGTGACCGCTCCACCGGCCGGGGTGATGGCGACCAGGCCGGCGACCGCGCCGGAGGCGGCACCCAGGGTGGTGAACGCGCCGTGGCGGATCTTCTCGTAGGCGAGCCAGGCCAGCATGGCGGCGGCGGTGGCGACCTGGGTGTTGACGAACATCAGCGCGCCGACGCCGTCGTCGTTGCCGAGCCACGAGCCGGCGTTGAACCCGAACCAGCCGAACCACAGCAGACCGGCGCCGAGCATCACCAGCGGCAGGCTGTGCGGACGCATCGGGTCCTTCTTGAAGCCGACGCGCTTGCCGATGACGAGGATCACGCCGAGGGCCGCGGCACCGGCGTTGATGTGCACCGCCGTACCACCGGCGAAGTCGATGACGCCCAGCTCGAAGGCCCAGCCGCCGGCGCCCCAGACCCAGTGCGCGACCGGGAAGTAGACGACCGTGGCCCACAGGGCGATGAACAGCGCCCAGGCGCTGAACTTCACGCGGTCCGCGAGGGCGCCGCTGATCAGGGCGGGCGTGATGATCGCGAACATCAGCTGGAAGACCAGGAACACGAACACCGGGATGGTGTAGCCCGGCCACAGCTCCGTCAGGCCGATGTTGCCGAGGCCGACCCAGTCGGAGTTCCAGCCGATCAGGCTGCCGGAGTCGGTGCCGAACGCCATGGAGAAGCCGTACAGCACCCACAGGATGGTGACGATCCCGAGGCTGATGAAGCTCATCATCAGCATGTTCAGGGTGCTCTTGACGCGGACCATGCCTCCGTAGAAGAAGGCCAGGCCCGGGGTCATGAGCATCACCAGGGCGGAACAGATGAGCATGAACCCTGTGTTGGCGGCAGACAGCTTGGGTGCTTCTGCGGCAAGGGTGATGGCTGGTGCCATCGGCGTCTCCTCGTCGTTGGTACGGCCCCGTGCGGGCGAAGCCTCGAGCGGAATGAGGGGTGGGCCGGTTATGCGCCACGAGATTGGCGCAGCGCGGTTTCGGTGGAAGCCCCTCGTTGTTTCGCGGCCGTGACGAAGGCGCGTTCTGTGTTACGCGTCGATGAACTGCCGGATTGCGGGGGCGCCGATCGTTATCGTGGCGCAACCTTCGGCATCAGGCAGCCGTGGGCACACAGACCGGCCGCGGTCGGCCTTCCGATGACCTGGCATAGGGGGAGCCGAGTCGGGCAGTTCGGGAGGGCCGGCCGCGGCCGGGGTTCAGGGGGTCGTACGGCTTCTCAGACCGCCTCGGCGGTCTCAGGCAGTTCGGCGGCGAGCCGCTCGGTGAGGTCGACGACCTCACCGAGGTCGCCGAAGTCGCGGGCGGCCGTGTCGACCGTCTTTCGGATACGAGTGTTGACCCGCTCGGAGCGGACCTTCTTGGCGACCTGCATGGCCTGGGTGGCGAAGCCGGTGCTCTGCTCGGGCTCGCGCTGGAGGAGGTGCACGGTGGCCATGCCGATCAGGTTGAGCGCGTACGACCGCTGGTGCTCGTCGTCCTCGGCGAAGAGCTGTACGGCCCGCTCCATGAGGGGCTCGGCCAGCGAGGCATAGGTCGGGCTGCGGCCGGCGACATAGGCCAGGTCGCGGTACGAGTGGGAGTTCTCGCCGTACAGCTCGGCCTCGGAGAAGAAGCGGATCCAGTCGGGGTCCGGCTCGTCCCACTCGCCGGCGTCGGCGAAGGTGTCCTCGGCCATCCGGACCGCCCGCTTGCACTTGCCGGGCTGTCCCATGTTCGCGTAGGCGCGGGCCTCCATCGCATACAGCATCGACTGGGTGCGCGGGCTCGCGCAGTCCCGGCTGCCGTACTGCGCGAGGTGGATCAGCTCCAGCGCGTCGTCGGGCCGGCCGAGGTGGATCATCTGCCGGCTCATGCTGGACAGCACATAGGAGCCGAGGGGCCGGTCGCCTGCCTCCTTCGCGGCGTGCAGCGCGAGGACGAAGTACTTCTGGGCCGTCGGCTGGAGCCCGATGTCGTACGACATCCAGCCGGCCAGCTCGGCGAGTTCGGCGGCGACCTTGAACAGCCGGCGGGTGGTGGCCTCGGGCTGGGGCTCCTGGAGCAGGTCCGTCACCTCGTGCAGCTGGCCGACGACCGCCTTGCGGCGCAGGCCGCCGCCGCACTGGGCGTCCCACTGCCGGAACATCACGGTCGTGGACTCCAGGAGGTCCAGCTCCGGCTTGGAGAGCCGGCCCCGGGCGCGCCCGGCGGAGCCGGGCTCGGGCTCCGAGCGCTGGGCCGGGGGCGAGGGGACGAGCCAGCGCTGCATGGGCTCGATGAGGGCCGGGCCCGCAGACAGGACCAGCGAGCTCCCGAGGAAGCCGCGCCGCGCCAGCATCAGGTCGCTGCGCGAGAACTCGCTGAGCAGGGCCACGGTCTGCGGGCCCGTCCAGGGCAGGTCGACGCCGGTCGCGGAGGGTGACTGGCGCGCGGTGCGCAGCCCCAGGTCCTCGACGGAGACGACCACACCGAAACGCTCCGAGAACAGCTCGGAGAGGATCCTGGGGATCGGCTCGCGCGGGTTCTCGCCGTCGAGCCAGCGACGCACGCGCGAGGTGTCCGTGGAGATGTGGTTGGCGCCCAGCTGGCGTGCCCGGCGGTTGACCTGGCGGGCGAGCTCGCCCTTCGACCAGCCACTGCGCACGAACCAGGAGGTGAGCAGCTCGTTCGGGCGCTTGTCAGCGTGCGTCGCGCCCGCAGCGTTCGTTCCGCTTCCGCCGTTGCCGCTCACTGGAACGCCCCCATCCCTGGAACCACTTGTCGCCGAGTGCGCCAAGCCCTATCAGCATGCCGGTTCGTACGGCCGTCCGTCCGGCCCTTGTCACCCATCGAACGGAATAACGACTTGCCTCCGGCATACCCACGAGCGCATGTGCCCCCAGGACTCGTGCACACAAAGTAATCCTACGATCACCCGTCCAGCCACGGCTCACACGGAAACGCCACCATTCGCCACCCCTTCGAATGAACTCACGTACGCCTCCTCGCGATTCACTTGACACAGCACAACCAGGAGCGGGTGCAGCGATGCACTGAGGGGCGCGTGTCGTCGAGTGCACCACCCTGGGCACTCCCGGGCGCTGAGTGAACGGACCGCCGCCCGGGAAGGCGGAAACAGAGAGTCACGCAGAGCGACCGCTGCGTAACCACCGGTGCGTCGGACCCGTTGGAGGGGGCATGGTCTTCACGATCGGCATCAGCCGGGGCATGCGCGACATCCGGTCCGGCTCGCGCCGCCGCGGCCGCACGTCGGACGGCACCGTCGTGGCCGAGTACACCGGGCTGTGGGGCTGGGACGTCGTGCCGGGCGCCCGGGCCTCGGCGGGCACCTGCTCCTGCGGCCGCCGCGACTGCCCGGCGCCGGGCGCGCATCCGCTGGACTTCGCGCCGGTGATCCCCGCCGGGGCGACGCTGGGCGACGTGACCGAGTCCTGGGGCGAGTTCCCCGGCGCCTCGGTGATGCTGCCGGTCGGCCGGGCGTTCGACGTCATCGAAGTGGCCGAATCCGCCGGCTGCCGTGCGCTGGCCCGGCTGGAGCGCATGGGTCTGCCCGTCGGCCCGGTCGCGGCGACCCCGGACGGCCGCGCCCATTTCTTCGTCGCCCCCGGCGCCGCCGCCGATCTGTCCGGCCTGCTCTACCGCATGGGCTGGGACGACCCGGCCTCCCTCGACCTGCGCGGCCTCGGACCCGGTACGCACATCACGGCGCCGCCCTCGGACCGGGGCGGTCTCGGCCCGGTGCGCTGGCTGCGCTCCCCCGCCCTGGACTCGGCGTCCAGGCCACCGGAGGCCCGCCTGGTGCTGGGCACGCTGGCCTATGTGGCGCACCGGTCACGGGCCTGACCCCCTACACAGCGAAGCGCCCGACCCGACGGTGTCTCGGGGCGGGCGCTTCGCTGTGTCCATCCGGATTTCCGGAGGCGCTCCACTCGGCTGGTTCGGAGCTCACTCCCCGATAAGGGCGTCAACGAACGCCTCCGGCTCGAACGGCGCCAGGTCGTCCGCGCCCTCGCCGAGCCCGACGAGCTTGACCGGAACGCCCAGCTCGCGCTGGACCGCGACCACGATGCCGCCCTTGGCCGTGCCGTCCAGCTTGGTGAGCACGATGCCGGTGATGTCGACGACCTCGGCGAAGACCCGGGCCTGGACCAGGCCGTTCTGGCCGGTGGTGGCGTCCAGCACGAGCAGCACCTCGTCCACCGGGGCGTGCTTCTCCACGACCCGCTTGACCTTGCCGAGCTCGTCCATGAGGCCGGTCTTGGTGTGCAGACGGCCGGCGGTGTCGATGAGCACGACGTTCGCGCCCATCTCCTTGCCCTCCTTGACCGCGTCGAAGGCGACGGAGGCCGGGTCGCCGGCCTCCGGTCCGCGCACGGTGTGGGCGCCGACGCGCTCGCCCCAGGTCTGGAGCTGGTCGGCGGCGGCGGCCCGGAAGGTGTCGGCGGCGCCGAGGACCACGCTCTGGCCGTCGGCGACCAGGACGCGGGCGAGCTTGCCGGTGGTGGTGGTCTTGCCGGTGCCGTTGACCCCGACGACCATCACGATGCCCGGCTTGCGATCCTCGGGCTCGGTCTTGACCGCGCGGTCCATGTCGCGGCCGACCAGCGTGACGAGTTCCTCGCGCAGCAGGGTGCGCAGCTCGTCGGGGGTGCGGGTGCCGAGCACCTTGACGCGCTCGCGCAGGCGCTCGACCAGTTCCTGGGTGGGCTGCACGCCGACGTCGGCGGTGAGCAGCGTGTCCTCGATCTCCTCCCAGGTGTCCTCGTCGAGGTGCTCGCGCGACAGCAGCGTGAGCAGCCCCTGACCGAGGGCGTTCTGCGAACGGGACAGACGGGCTCGCAGCCGGACCAGGCGGCCCGCGGTGGGCTCCGGGATCTCGATCCCGGGAGCTTCGACGGGCGGCTCCTCGACGGTGACGGGAGCCGAACCGTCCGGGAGATCCACCTCCTCTATCGTGCGCCGCGGTTCCTCCCGCGGCGTCTCGGCCTCGTCGCCGACGTGCGGCTCGGCCGGTGGGGCGGTGATGTCGGGCGCTGCGGGCGGGGGCGGGGGCAGCTGCTTCTTGCGCCGGCTGCCGACGATGAGCCCGCCGAGCGCGCCGAGCACGACCACGGCGATGACTACAGCAAGGATGACGATGTCCATAACGCGTCCAGTATCAGCCATGGACCCCCGGGGCACCCCGCTTGTGCCGTCCCGCGGGGCCGAGGGCCGCCGGATCTCCACACCCCTGGATGTCTGACGAACCGTCAGCTAACGTCCCCCGGACACCCGCCCGGTGAAGGGAGACGTCCCCATGACCGTCACGGTCGCACGCTTCAACCTCGTCGCTCCCGGGGCCGGCCCCGTGGAGCTCGGAGCCCGCTACCGGGCGGCCCTGGAGATGGCCTCGTACGCCGACGACCGGGGCGTCACCACGGTGCAGACCGAGGAGCACCACGGGGCCGACAACAACTGGCTGCCGTCGCCGTTCGCCTTCGCGGGAGCCGTCTTCGGCGCGACCCGGCGTGTCGCGGTCACCGTCTCGGCGATCATCGGCCCGCTGCACGACCCGCTGCGGCTGGCCGAGGAGATCGCCGTGCTGGACCTGCTGAGCGGCGGCCGGCTGGTGACGGTCGCCGGGATCGGGTACCGGCCCGAGGAGTACGACCTGTTCGGCGTGGACTTCACCCGGCGCGGCCGGCTCCAGGACGAGCTGCTGGAGACGCTGCTGAAGGCGTGGACGGGCGAGCCCTTCGCCTACCGGGGCCGCACGGTCCGCATCACCCCGCGCCCGTACACCGACCCGCATCCGCTGCTCCTGGTCGGCGGCTCCTCCAAGGCCGCAGCCCGCCGGGCCGCCCGGCTCGGCCTGCCTTTCTTCCCCAGCGCGCATCTGCCGGAGCTGGAGGCGTACTACAAGGACCGGCTCGCCGAGTACGGCACCGAGGGCTGGGTCATGATGCCCGCGGCCGAGACGCCGCTGCTGCACCTCGCCGAGGACCCGGACCGGGCCTGGGCGGAGTACGCAGAGCACTTCCTGCACGAGGCGCGGACGTACGCCTCCTGGCAGTCGAGCGGAGTGCGCTCGGCGGTGAAGTCCACCGCGACGACCGTGGGTGAACTGCGCGCCGAGGGCGTGTACCGCATCCTCACACCCGAGGCGTGCGCCGATCTGGGCCTGGACTCCTATGTGCTGCATCCGCTGGCGGGCGGAATGCCGGTGGAGGAGGGGTGGCGGAGCCTGCAGCTCTTCTGCGAGCGGGTGCTGCCGGGGCTGACAGCCCCCTGAACACATGAGACCGCCGCCCCGGCTCGGGCAGTGGCCGAACCGGGGCGGCGGCGGGTTACGGGGAGAGGGGCAGCGGGGACTTTGGCCCTTCTCCCCGAGTGCGGGGGCGGGCTCAGCCCATCTCCTCCAGGGCCTTGCCCTTCGTCTCGCTGACGAACTTCAGGATGAAGGGGATGGAGAGCGCGGCGAAGGCCGTGTAGATCACGTACGTCACGGAGAGGTTCCACTCGGCCAGCGACGGGAAGCTCGCGGTAATGGCCCAGTTGGCGATCCACTGCGCGGCGGCGGCCACGCCCAGCGCGGCGGCACGGATCCGGTTGGGGAACATCTCGCCGAGCATGACCCAGACGACCACACCCCAGGACAGGGCGAAGAAGAGGACGAAGACGTGCGCGGCGATCAGGGCGATCCAGCCCTGCGCGGCCGGCAGCGTGCCGTCGACCAGGGGGTGCGAGAACGCCCAGGCCTCCAGCGCCAGGCCGATGACCATGCCGACCGAGCCGATGATCGCGAGGGGCTTGCGGCCGATGCGGTCGACGAAGATCATCGCGATCACGGTGCCGACGATGTTGATGATCGACGTGGTGAAGGAGTAGAAGAACGAGTCCGCCGGGTCGACGCCGACCGACTGCCACAGCGTCGAGGAGTAGTAGAACGCGACGTTGATGCCGACGAACTGCTGGAAGACCGACAGGCCGATACCGATCCAGACGATCGGCTTGAAGAAGAAGCTCCCGCCGAGCAGGTCCTTGAAGCTGGACTTGTGCTCGCTGGTCATGGCGTGCTCGATCTCGGCGACGCGGGCGTCCAGGTCGATGTCCTTGCCCTCGACCTGGGTGAGGATCTCCCGGGCACGCTCGTGCTTGCCGACGGAGATCAGGAAGCGCGGGGACTCGGGGATCGCGAAGGAGAGCAGGCCGTACAGGACGGCCGGGACGACCATGACGCCGAGCATGACCTGCCAGGCCTCCAGGCCCATCAGCTCGCCGCGCTGGTCACCGTCGGCGGCGTTCAGCAGAGCCCAGTTGACCAGCTGCGACACGGCGATGCCGATGACGATCGCGGCCTGCTGGAAGGAGCCGAGCCGGCCTCGGTAGGCGGGCGGGGCGACCTCGGCGATGTACGCCGGGCCGATCACGGAGGCCATGCCGATGGCGAAGCCGCCGACGACCCGCCAGAAGGCGAGGTCCCACAGGGCGAAGGGAAGCGCGGAGCCGACGGCGCTGACCGTGAAGAGGACCGCGGCGATCTGCATGCACCGGATACGGCCGATGCGGTCGGCTATGCGGCCGGCGGTCGCGGCGCCGATGGCGCAGCCGATGAGGGCGACGGCGATGACCTGGGCGAGGGCTGCGGAGCCGATGTCGTAGCGGCCGCGGATGGCCTCGACCGCACCGTTGATCACGGAACTGTCGTAGCCGAAGAGGAAACCGCCCATCGCGGCCGCCGCCGCGATGAAGATGACGTGCCCGAGATGTTCGGGGTGAGCCGCCCGGGCTCCGGACTTGGGTGCCTGCGCTGTGCTGGTCACGTGTACTCCTCAGGCCACCGGCAACGCTGCCGGAGGGAATCAGCCCTTCGAGGTCCACCTGAAGGTACCTGAAGGTAAAAGGAACGTTGCCGAGACTATGCCTTCAAGTTTCGAAGTCAATAGGTCGGGAGACGTGAATCTGCGACAGGAGTGTGGCGAGGATGTGTTCAAGAATTGAAGTCACAGGGCGTCGCAGGTGAGACCGATGTAGACCGCATCCATCTAGCGAAGGCGCTGGCTGATGACCTTCGACACACCGTCGCCCTGCATGGAGACGCCGTACAGCGCGTCGGCGACCTCCATCGTGCGCTTCTGATGGGTGATCACGATCAGCTGCGAGGCCTCCTGCAGCTCCTGCATGATCCGGATCAGCCGCTGGAGGTTGGTGTCGTCGAGGGCGGCCTCGACCTCGTCCATGACGTAGAACGGGCTGGGCCGCGCCTTGAAGATGGACACGAGCAGCGCCACGGCGGTCAGTGACCGCTCACCGCCCGAGAGCAGCGACAGCCGCTTGACCTTCTTGCCCGGCGGCCGGGCCTCGACGTCCACGCCCGTGGTGAGCATGTTGTCGGGGTCGGTCAGGATCAGCCGCCCGTCACCACCCGGGAACAGCCGGCTGAAGACGCCCTCGAACTCCCGGGCCGTGTCCCGGTAGGCCTCGGTGAAGACCTGCTCGACGCGTTCGTCGACCTCCTTCACCACCTGGAGGAGGTCCGCCCTCGTCTTCTTCAGGTCCTCGAGCTGCTCGCTGAGGAACTGGTGGCGTTCCTCCAGTGCCGCGAACTCCTCGAGGGCGAGCGGGTTCACCTTGCCGAGCTGCTGGTAGGCGCGCTCGGCAGACTTCAGTCGCTTCTCCTGCTCGGACCGGACGAACGGCTTCGGCCGGTTGCGCGGGTGCTCCGGGTCCTCCGGCAGCTCCTCGCCCTCGGCGGGGGGCGAGGGCGGCACGAGCTGGTGCGGTCCGTACTCCGCCACCAGTCCGGCCGGTTCGACACCCAGCTCCTCCAGCGCCTTCGTCTCCAGCTGCTCGATCCGCAGCCGCTTCTCGGCGCCGAGTACCTCGCCTCGGTGGACCGAATCCGTCAACTTGTCGAGTTCGGCCTTGAGATCGCGTCCCTCGGTGCGGGCACGGGCGAGTTCCTGCTCGCGGCGGGCCTTGGCGGCCTCGGCGGCGACGCGCTCCTCGTCGGCGCGGGCCAGGGAGACCTCGACGTGCGCGAGCAGCTGCCGTGCGCCCGCGCCGACGGCCTCGGCGACGGCCGCCTCGTGCCGCAGGCGGGACCGCCGCTGCTCGGCACGCGCGCGTGCCTCGCGTTCCGCGCGGGCGGCCCGGTCCAGCGAGTCGGCCCGTCCGGCCAGGCCCTTGACCCGTTCCTCGTGCGTACGGGCCTGAAGCCGGGCCTCCATCTCGGTCTGGCGGGCGTTGGCACCGTCGGCGGCGAGCCGGTCCCGGACGGAGGTGTCGGGCTCCTCCTCGATCGGCATCTCCTCGGCAACGGCCAGCCGCTCGGCGAGTTCCTCGACCTCGGCGAGAGCCTTGTCGAGGGCTTCCTGTGCCCGAGCGGCGGCGGCCGTGGACCGCTCGGCCTCCCCCGCCGCGCCCCGTGCCTGCCCGGCGAGCCGGCCGAGCTGCTGGGCGACGGCCGACTTCTCCCGGTCGGCGGCGCGACGCCGCTCCCCCACGTCCTCGACGAGCGCGGCGCACTCCTTGCGCCGTTCGACGGCCTCGTGCTGGGCCTCGGTCAGCTCCTCGCAGCGCACCGCCAGCTCTTCCAGTTCGGCGGCGGCCTCGTCGACGGAGGCCTGGACCTCCAGGAGGCTGGGGGCGCCGGCGGATCCGCCGTGGGCGAAGTGGGCGCCGAGGAGGTCGCCTTCGGCGGTGACGGCGGTGAGGTCGGGGTGGGTGTAGACGAGGTCTTCGGCGTCTTCGAGGGTGTCGACGACGACGATGCTGTGCAGGAGCCGGCGTACGGTCGGCATGAGGTCGTCGGGGCCGCGGACCAGGTCTGCCGCACGGGGGTGTCGTGCGTCTGCGGGTCCGTCGGGGCTGGTCGCGCAGTTTCCCGCGCCCCTGAGGTCGGCAGCTCCTGCCAAGATCAGAGTCGCCCGGCCTCCGTCCTGCTTACGCAGCAGGCGGATGGCCTCGGCGGCGGCCGAAGGGCTGGTGACGGCCAACGCGTCAGCGGCAACACCGAACGCTGCGGCAAGGGCGACCTCGTAGCCGGGGGTCACCGTCAGGAGTTCCGCCGCCGGGCCTAGGAGGCCGGAGAGGCGGTCCTTCGCCGCGAGCAGTATTCCGGTGCCGTCCTTGCGGCGCAGGCCCAGCGCCAGGGCCTCGTGGCGGGCCTGGGTCGCGGCGCGCTTGCGTTCCGCCGTCGTGGCCGCCTCGCGGGCCGCCGTGAGGGCGGACTCGGCGTCGGCGAGCCGCTGCTTCGCGGCCTCGTGCTGTTCGGCGAGTTCGGCGTCGCCCGCGTCGAGGCCGTCGACCTCGGCCTTGAGGGCCTCGTACTCCTCCTGGGCGGCGACGGCCCGCTCCTGGGCCTCGTCGCGGGCGGCGGCCAGGCGTTCGATCTCGGCCTGGGCGGAGGCCGCGCGTGAGCGGGCCGCGTTGACCTGGCCGCTGAGCCGGGCCAGTCCCTCGCGCCGGTCGGCGATGGCGCGGGCGGCGTCCTTCAGGCGCCGTTCCTCCTGGGTCAGGGCGCGCTCCAGCTCGGCGCGGTGGGAGACCGTGTCCTCCAGGGCGCGTTCGGCCGCCTCCAGGGCCGCCTCCAGCTCGGCCTCCTGCTCACGGATGCGGGCGGCCTCGCGCTCCATGTCCTCGGGGTCGCGGCCACGCCGCTCCTCGGGGGGCGCGGAGGTGGCGCTCTTCACGCGGGCGTCGGCCAGCGAGATCGTGCCGCGCACCCGCTCGGCGAGCTGGGAGAGCTCGTACCACGTCTGCTGAGCGCGCTGGAGGCGCGGCGTGAGCTGCCGGACCTCGTCCTCCAGGAGGGCCTCGCGCTGGAGCGCCTTCTTCAGCTCCAGCTCGGCGGCTTCCTTGCGCTCCTTCAGCGCGGCCTCGTCAGCGACCTCGGCGTTGCGGGCTTCCTTCAGCCGTACGAGGTCGTCGGCCAGCAGCCGCAGGCGGGCGTCTCGGAGGTCGGCCTGGATGACGGCGGCCCTGCGGGCGACGGCGGCCTGGCGGCCGAGGGGCTTGAGCTGGCGCCGTAGTTCGTCGGTGAGGTCCTGCACGCGCGCGAGGTTGGCCTGCATCGCGTCCAGCTTGCGCAGCGCCTTCTCCTTGCGCTTGCGGTGCTTGAGGACGCCGGCGGCCTCCTCGATGAAGGCGCGGCGGCCCATCGGGTCGGCGTGCAGTACGCCGTCGAGCTGGCCCTGCCCGACGATGACGTGCATCTCGCGGCCGATGCCGGAGTCGGAGAGAAGCTCCTGGATGTCGAGGAGCCGGCAGGTGTCGCCGTTGATCTGGTACTCGCTGCCGCCGTTGCGGAACATGATCCGCGTGATGGTGACCTCGGCGTACTCGATGGGAAGGGCCCCGTCGGAGTTGTCGATGGTCAGGGACACCTCGGCGCGGCCCAGCGGGGGGCGGCCGGTGGTGCCGGCGAAGATGACATCCTCCATCTTGCCGCCGCGCAGCGATTTGGCGCCCTGCTCGCCCATGACCCAGCTCAGCGCGTCCACGACGTTGGACTTGCCCGAGCCGTTCGGTCCTACGACGCACGTGATCCCCGGTTCGAACCGGAGTGTGGTCGCCGAGGCGAACGACTTGAACCCGCGGAGGGTCAGGGCCTTGAGGTGCACGCCGCCGGACTCTACCGCCCGGGTTCGTCTCACTCCATGAACCCACGGTTTCGCCGCTGAACGCGCAGGGCACACCACACGTTAAAGACGGTGAAAGGATGCGGGGGAAAGAAAGAAGGGACGCCGACGGCGTCCCTTGCACTTCTGACAACTTAGCGGTTATGACGGGCGGCCCAACCACTGCTGTGCTGTTGTGGAGCGGTGCAGTGATCAGGTGAGCGCAGGCTCCGCCTGGTGTGCGTCAACGCTCTCCATGATCCTGTCGTGAGAAGCGGCAGCCGTCAGCGCCTCGTTCTCAGCCTGGATCCGTCCGAGCTCGGATTCCAGGTCCTGGACGCGCTGCTGGAGCCGTCGCATCTCGGCGAGGAGTCGAGGGTCGGAGCCGCCGACGTAACCGAGAAGCGCCTTTGCCATGATGGATGGTCCTCCACAATGCGTGACCGACCGATGCGGTGTGGGTCGTGAGGGATTCGCACCCGCGATGCTTGGCAGGGCCTGGAGTTGTACCGCCGTTCAGCCATGCCAAACAGCTAAGGTGCGCGGGGCTTTCAGCGTCTCACCAAAAAGTTTGACGGTCAACACGATCACGCCCCGTATTGGGGGCCGACCGGGCGCGCGCGGCCTGATACGGCGGCACTGCGGCTTCTGCGGGGCCCTCGGGGCGTGGCGATCATCCTTGCGTGCGGAGCCTGCCAAGGCAAGCGATTCTTGGCAATCACCAGCCAGTTTCCGTCCGGGGCGGCCGTCGGCGGCCTGCTGGCGGGCGCCCCTGAGGGCCGCCCGACGGTATGGGATCAGCGGATGGCGAAGCCGTCGTAGCCGCCGCGAGGTGTGTCCCACATCTCGGTGACGCCGTCCACGCGGCCGGGCGTGTCGTCACTCTCGAGCCACTCCAGCAAGCCTTCACAGCCCTCTCGCGCGCCCTCCGCGACCACTTGGACGCGGCCGTCGCCCAAATTGAGAGCAAAACCACTCAGGCCGCCGATCTCCAGAGCCTTGGCCCGCGTGAACCAGCGGAAACCCACACCTTGGACACGTCCACGCACCCAGGCGACCAGTCGCACATCCTCGCTCATGACTGCAACCTAACCGCCCAAACTCCCTCGGGCGCACTTCCTTCACTTGCGCCATGCGGTACCGTCCCCACCCAACGAATCTCATATGAAACTCACACCATCGAGTGAGTTTGGTGTTGATCTCGAGGACGAGTCGACCGCCAGGACGAGGAAGGCCAGAACATGGGACGCCACCGTCGCTCCGACGCCGGCCGCGCCGCCACGGGCAGCGCCACGGGGATCACGCAGACCGACGGCACCGCGGGGGGCCACGATCCGCTGTTCGGCGGGGAAGACGGCCCGACCATGGGCATCGCGCCCTATCTGAACCCGGACGCGTACGCCGACACCTACGCGCGGAGCGAGGCCTACCTGTTCGAGACGGAGGCCCCCGCGCCTGGTGACGGGTACGCCGCCATCCCCCGCCAGCGGACCGCCGAGACGGCCGTCTTCGCGAGCGACGGCTTCACCCCCGAGGGCGGCACCCGGCGGGCGGGCTCGCATCGCCGCCGGAAGAAGGCCGCACGGCCGATGCGAACCGGTCTGCTCGGCGTGTCCGCCGCGGTCGCCATCGGCACCGTCGCTGTGGCCACGGGCGCGGTCCCCGGCCTCGAGAACTACCAGCTCGGCGGCGACGGCGGCGCCGACAAGGTGCAGGCCGCGGACACGCCGACCAACACCCCGGCCGAGCAGGGCGGCACCTCCGGCAGCGCCGACGGCCGGGGCGGCACGCCCACGAGCCGGGACGCCGAGCGCTCCCTGTCCCCGTCACCGTCCGCCTCGAAGTCGTCGGCCGCACCGACGAAGACACCCGAGAAGCCGGAGAAGACGCAGGAGAAGACGCCGGAGAAGGAGAAGCCGGCGGCGACCGCCAGCAAGAAGCCGGAGAACACGCCCTCCCGCACGGCCACGCAGGCGCCCCAGAAGCCCAGCGCCCCCGCCGCCCTCTCCGAGGAGTCCGCCGCCGCGGCCCAGGTGCTGAAGCTCGTGAACGAGGAGCGGGCCAAGGTGGGCTGCAGCGCGCTCGCCGCGAACAGCGCGCTGACCGGGCTGGCGCAGAACTACAGCGAGGACATGCGCGCCCGGGGCTTCTTCGACCACACCGACCCCGACGGCAAGACGCCGTGGGACCGGGCCGAGAAGGCCGGGATATCCAACCTCGGCGGGGAGAACATAGCCCGCGGCCAGGCGGACGCCGCGGCCGTGATGGATGCCTGGATGAACAGCCCCGGCCACCGGGCCAACATCCTGAACTGCGACTTCAAGACGCTGGGCGTCGGTGTCGAGCTGGGGTCGGGCGGACCGTGGTGGACCCAGAACTTCGGCTACTAGACCCCTGGTCGCACTAACCAGGAGTTAGCGCAAACTGTTGGCCAGCGCTGTGCTGGCGTATTCTTGGGGGATGACCACCACCCAGGAGCTCACGGAGGGGCTGGACGACCTCCCGTACAGCGTGTTCGCCAAGGCCTGCCCTTCGCGTGGCACGCTCGAGCACGCCACGGGCCGCTGGGGCGGCCTCGCGCTGAGCGCTCTGTACGAGGGGTCGCTGCGCTTCAACGAGCTGCGGCGCCGGGTCGACGGTGTGAGCGAGAAAATGCTGTCCCAGACGCTGCACGCGCTGGAGCGCGACGGTCTCGTCCACCGCGAGGCACAGCCGACCAATCCGCCCCGTGTGGACTACGAACTGACGCCGCTGGGACGCGGAGTGGCGGAGCGGCTGCTCGCCCTGATCCACTTCGTGGAGGGCAGCATGGACGACGTCCTGGCCGCGCGCGAGCGGTACGACTCCGCTAGGGCGTGATCCGCGGCGGCCGCTGGCACTTCGGGCAGTAGTAGCTCGACCGGTTCATCCAGGGCCGCCGCCGCATGGGCGTGCCGCAGCGCCGGCACGGCAGGCCCTCACGGCCGTACGCGTCGAGGGACCGGTCGAAGTAGCCCGACTCGCCGTTGACGTTGACGTAGAGGCTGTCGAAGCTGGTGCCGCCCACCGCGAGGGCGGAGTTCATCACGTCCCGCACATGGCCCAGGAGCAGCAGTGTGCGCGGACGCGTGAAGGTCGCGGTCGGGCGTTCGTAGTGGATACGGGCGCGCCACAGGGCCTCGTCCGCGTAGATGTTGCCGACGCCGCTGATCAGCGACTGGTCGAGCAGGGCCCGTTTGATCGTGGACCGCTTGCGGCGCAGCGCCTGGTGGAAGGCCTCATCGTCGAAGAGCGGGTCGAGCGGGTCGCGGGCGATGTGCGCGATGACGTCGGGCAGGCCGTCCGGGGTGTTGTCGTGCAGCGACAGACCGCCGAAGGTGCGCTGGTCCACGAAGCGGAGTTCGGTGTCCAGGGCGTCCGTGAAGCGGGCGCGGATGCGCAGGTGCTTCTCGTCGGGAGCCGTGTGCGGCTGCACCAGCAGCTGACCGCTCATACCGAGGTGGGCCAGGATCGACTGGTCCGTGTCCTCCAGGGGCAGCCACAGGTACTTGCCCCGGCGGCTGGGCGTGCCGATGCGGTGGCCCTTCAGCCGGTCCGTGAAGTCGGCGCCGCCCGCGAGGTGGCGGCGCACCGCGCGCGGGTGCAGCACCTCGACCTCGGCGACGGTCCGGTGGGCGACCCACCGCTCCAGGCCGCGCCGTACGACCTCGACCTCGGGCAACTCGGGCATGGGCTCCCCCGTGTACGAGCCGAGCGCCCACCCCGGGCAGGGGCGGGCGCTCGGGTGCGCTGTTTCTGTTCGGTCAGGCGGATGCCGGCTCGGGTCCGGCGCTCTCGTCGGCGGCCTGCTTGGCCGCCGCCTTGGCGCGCTCGTCCGCCGCGGCCCGGATGGACCTCCAGGCGGACTCGGCGGCCTGCTGCTCCGCCTCCTTCTTGCTGCGGCCGGTGCCGGTGCCGTACGAGACGCCTCCGACGCGGGCGGCAGCAGTGAAGGTCTTCTCGTGGTCGGGGCCGGTCTCCGTGACCAGGTACTCGGGCACGCCGAGCCCCTCGGTCGCGGTGAGCTCCTGGAGACTGGTCTTCCAGTCCAGGCCGGCTCCGAGGTTCGAGGACTTCTCGATCAGGGGGTCGAACAGACGGTGCACGAGCTCCGCCGCGGACTCCAGTCCCTGGTCGAGGTAGACCGCACCGATCACCGCTTCGAGGGTGTCGGCGAGGATGGACGCCTTGTCCCGGCCGCCCGTGCCCTCTTCACCGCGGCCGAGCCGGATGAAGGAGCCCAGTTCGAGCCCACGGCCCACCTCCGCCAGCGCACGCGAGTTGACCACCGCGGCCCGCAGCTTGGCCAGCTGGCCTTCGGGCAGGTCGGGGTGGGTTCGGTACAGCGTGTCCGTGACCACGAGACCCAGGACGGAGTCCCCGAGGAACTCCAGGCGCTCGTTGGTCGGCAGACCGCCGTTCTCGTACGCGTAGGAACGGTGGGTCAGCGCACGCACCAGAAGGGCGGACTCGAGCTTGTACCCGAGCCGCCCTTCCAACAGCGTGTGGGACGAGGCCTGGTTGTCCGCAGAGTTTTTCTTCGGCGTGGACACAGTGCCTCTCACCAGCCGCTCAGACCTCGAGGACCTGGCGCTTGTTGTAGGTGCCGCAAGACGGGCACGCGATGTGCTGCTGCTTGGGCTCGTGGCAGCGCTCGCACGCAACCAGGGTGGGGACCGCAGCCTTCCACTGCGACCGGCGGTGGCGCGTGTTGCTGCGCGACATCTTCCGCTTCGGAACAGCCACGGCTACTTCTCCTGCTTCTCGTCGACGCCCGGTTCGGCGCCGCTCATCTCGTCCTTCTCGCCGTCCTTCATGGTGCCGGCGAGTCCCTGCAAAGCCGCCCAACGGATGTCGACGGCGTCGTGGTGGTGGTCCGGGTCGTCCGCCAGTCGCGCACCGCACTCGGCACACAGACCAGGGCAGTCTTCCTGGCACACCGGCTGCATCGGCAGTGCGAGCACCACCGCATCACGCAGCACGGGCTCGAGGTCGAACATGCCGTCCTCGAGGAAGAGCCTGTCCTCGTCGTCCTCGGCGTCGTCGCCCGGTTCCGCGATCACGCGGCCCCGGTCGTCGGCGTCAGGGTACGAGAACATCTCCTGGAATTCCGCTTCGACGTCGAGCTGAAGCGGCTCCAGACACCTTACGCACTCCCCCTCGGCCCCGGCACGGGCGGTGCCTGTGACAAGCACCCCTTCCATGACCGACTCCAGGCGGAGTTCGAGCTCCACCGGGGCGCCTTCCGGCACTCCGATGACTCCCCCGATACCGAGGTCCTGGGGAGCGTCGACCGTGCGGGTCAGGCGCTGCAGCGCACCGGGCCGCCGGCCCAGCTCGTGTGTGTCGAACACGAGGGGGTTGCGGTGGTCGAGGCGGGCGTTCAGAGCCATTCCTGCTTTCGATCTTTCGAGCTGAGATGCCGCCGCCCTTGAGTGTTCCGGGCAGCGTTGATCGCGGACGTACGCGCGACCGAAGAGCCAGGATACTGGACCTTTCGCTGTCGGCCCAATCCGGTGCTCAGCCGTTGCCGCGGCCCTGTTCGTAGGCCCTCAGCTGCTCGGCGCTGATCATGCCGGTGTCGAAGAGGCTGGTCTCGTCGAGAGCGTATCCCTGCTGGCCCTGATGCCCTTGCTGGGCCTGCTGCGCCTGCTGGACCTGGTTCGGGTCGTACGCGGCCTGCTGGGCGTCGTAGCCCTGGTAGGCGTAGGGATCGGCGTGCTGGTAGCCGTACGGGTCCTGCTGGGCGGCGTAGGGCTGCTGCTGGTAGCCGCCGTAGGGGTCGGGCTGCTGGACAGGGGCGCCGCCCGCCGGGGTGTAGCCGGAGGCGGGGGCGTAGGCCGGTTGCGGCGGTCCGTAGTCCTGCTGCTGGGCGGGCTGCTCGGCCGGGGGCTTCCGCTCCCCCAGGGCGGCCAGGTCGGCGAGGTAGTCGGCGTCGCTGGAGTGCTGGACCGTGCTGGGGTCGTCGGCCAGGGTGCCGAGGTCGTCGCTGGCGATACGGCCGTGCAGCTTCTGCCTGCCGCGGCCGACGGCCTCCAGGGTCTTGGCGAGGACCGCCTCGAAGGAGCCGAGCTTGGCGTCGACGTACTCGTCGGCGGTACGGCGCAGGGTCTCCGGGTCCTGGCTGCGCTCGGGGGCGTCCTCGTCCTCGTAGCCCTGCTCGTCGACGCCGGGGCCGGTGCCGAGGAGCTTCTCACGGCCGCGGCCGACGGAGCCGAGGGTCTTGGTGAGGACGACCTCGAAGTTGGCGAGCTTGGAGTCGACGTAGTCGTCGGCCTCGGCGCGGACCTCCTCGGCCTCCTGGCGGGCCTCGGCGAGGATCCGGTCGGCCTCGGCCTGGGAACGGCGGGCGACCTCGGTGTCGGAGATCAGGGAGCCGCGCTCGGCGTGCGCCTGCCCGATGATGCGCTCGGCCTCCTGGCGGGCGTGCTCGACCATCTGCTCGCGGCCGCCGATCAGCTCCTGGGCCTGGGCGAGCGAGTCGGGCAGCGCCGCGCGCACCTCTTCCAGCAGCGAGAGCAGTTCGGCGCGGTTGACCACGCACGAGGCCGACATGGGCATGGACCGGGCGCCGGAGACCGCGGAGACGATCTCGTCGAGCTTTTTCTGCACGTCCACCGTGTGCTCGCCACTCTCTACAGATGCGTTGGAGACGGACGGGACGACTGTAGTCCCATCAGCAGTCCCATCAGCAGTCCCATCAGTCCTTGCGCAGGCGCTCGTTGAGGACCTGGAGAACCTCCGCCGGGACCAGGTGTGAGACGTCCCCGCCCCAGGTCGCGACTTCCTTGACCAGGGAGGACGACAGGAAGCTGTAGGTGGGGTTGGTGGGGATGAAGAGGGTCTCCACACCCGAGAGGCCGTTGTTCATCTGGGCCATCTGGAGCTCGTAGTCGAAGTCGCTGACCGCGCGCAGGCCCTTGACGATGGCGGGGATGTCGCGCTGCTTGCAGAAGTCGACGAGCAGGCCGTGGAAGGCCTCGACGCGGACGTTGCCGTACTCGGCGGTGACCCGGCGGATCAGGTCGATCCGCTCCTCGATCTCGAACAGGCCCTTCTTGGCCTGGTTGATCATCACCGCGACATAGACCTCGTCGTACAGCCTGGAGGCGCGGGAGATGATGTCGAGGTGTCCGTTGGTGATGGGGTCGAACGACCCGGGACAGACGGCGCGGCGCACTTGTGTTCCCTCGCTCTCCGGTCCGGTCATCGTGCGTCTTCGCACGTAGAGGCGGCGCGACCGTACCAAAACGTTCCCTCGCCGTAGCGGCGGGCCCGGAGGGCTTCGAAACCCTCGGGCCACCGGAATTCACCGCCTCTGGTGCTGCGCTCCACGGTGACGAGGGCTTCTTCGGCGAGCCAGCCCTCTGTGCGGAGTGTGAGCAGGATCTCGCGAAGATCGTCGTCCGTGACGGCGTACGGGGGGTCGAGGAAGACGAGGTCGTACGGTTCGCCGGGGGGTGGCGTGCGGATGATCTGTTCCGCTTTGCCTGATCTGACCTCGGCGCCCGGGAGGCCGAGGGACTTCACGTTGTCGCGGACCGTGCGGGTCGCTCGCGCGTCGGCCTCGACGAGGAGGGTGTGGCCCGCGCCTCGGGAGAGGGCCTCCAGGCCGACCGCGCCTGATCCCGCGTAGAGGTCGAGGACGCGTTCGCCTTCCAGGGGGCCGCCGAGGAGGGATTGCCAGGTGGAGAAGAGGCCTTCGCGTGCGCGGTCGGAGGTGGGGCGGGTTCCGGTGCCTGGGGGGACGGCCAGGCGACGTCCGCCGGCCGCGCCGGCGATCACGCGGGTCATCTGTGGTCCTTGGTCGTGGGCGGGTTCAGGTTCATTGTGGCTGGTCGCGCAGTTCCCCGCGCCCCTTGAGGGCGACAACCATCAGCCCTTTTCCAGGTACTGCTCTCTCTCCTCGTCCAAGAGGGCGTCCAGAGCCGTCCGGAGGGCGGGGAGGTGGGTCAGCTCCGGGTCTGCGGCCACTACCGCCGCTGCTTCCTGCCTCGCCTCCGCGATGATCTCCTCGTCCTCGATGACCGCGAGCATCCGGAGGCTGGTGCGGGCGCCCGACTGGGCCTGGCCGAGGACGTCGCCCTCGCGGCGTTGTTCCAGGTCGATGCGGGAGAGCTCGAAGCCGTCGAGGGTGGCGGCTACCGCGTTCAGGCGCTGGCGGGCCGGGCTCGCCTCGGGCATCTCGCTGACCAGGAGGCACAGGCCGGGCGCCGAGCCACGGCCCACGCGGCCGCGCAGCTGGTGGAGCTGGGAGACGCCGAAGCGGTCGGCGTCCATGATCACCATCACGGTGGCGTTGGGGACGTTGACGCCGACCTCGATGACCGTCGTGGCGACCAGGACGTCGGTCTCCCCCGCGGCGAAGCGGCGCATGACCGCGTCCTTGTCGTCGGGCTGCATACGGCCGTGCAGGACCTCCACCTTGACGCCGCTCAGCGGGCCCTTGGAGAGCTGGTCCGCCACTTCCAGGACAGCGAGGGGCGGGCGCTTCTCGGCGGCGTCCTCCGGGGACTCGGGGGACTGCTTCCTGCCGGACTTCTTGGGGTCGTCCTCCTCGTCGCCGATGCGGGGGCATACGACGTACGCCTGATGGCCGTTGCCCACTTCCTCGCGGACCCGTTCCCACGCTCGGGCCAGGAAGTGGGGCTTGTCGGCGGCCGGGACGACATGGCTGGCGATCGGCGAGCGGCCGGCCGGGAGCTGGTCGAGGACGGAGGTCTCGAGGTCGCCGAAGACCGTCATGGCCACCGTGCGCGGGATGGGCGTGGCGGTCATGACCAGGAGGTGCGGGGGCTGTTTGCCCTTGCCGCGCAGGGCGTCGCGCTGCTCGACGCCGAAGCGGTGCTGTTCGTCGACCACGACCAGGCCCAGGTCGTGGAACCGCACCTTGTCCTCGATCAGCGCGTGTGTGCCGATGACGATGCCGGCCTCGCCGGTGGTGAGGTCGAGAAGGGCGTGCCGGCGGGCGGCCGCGCCCATGGACCCGGTGAGCAGCACCACCTTGGTGGCCTGTTCGGCCCCGCCCAGCATGCCGCCCTCGGCCAGCTCGCCCATCATCTCGACGACGGACCTGTGGTGCTGCTGGGCGAGCACTTCGGTGGGGGCGAGCATGGCGGCCTGCCCGCCGGCGTCGACCACGGCGAGCATGGCGCGCAGGGCGACCATCGTCTTGCCCGAACCGACCTCCCCCTGGAGCAGCCGGTGCATCGGATGGTCGGTGGCCAGGTCGTCGAAGATCTCCCTGGAGACGCGCTGCTGGCCGTCGGTCAGGGTGAAGGGGAGGCGTGCGTCGAAGGACGCGAGGAGGCCGTCGGGGGTGGGCCTGCGGGGAACCGCCGGGAGCTGGGCGTCCGCGTGGCGGCGGCGGGCCAGGGCCACCTGGAGGACGAAGGCCTCGTCCCACTTGAGGCGGGCGCGGGCGTCCTCGATGTCCGCCTTGGTGTGCGGGCGGTGGATCTTCAGCAGGGCCTCGGGGAGGGGGACCAGGCCGCGGCCCTGGCGCAGGGAGTCCGGCAGCGGGTCGACGGCCTCCCGGGCCGTGGGCAGGACCGTCTGGAGCGCCTTGCCGATCTTCCAGGACTCCAGCTTGGCGGTGGCGGGGTAGATCGGGATCAGGGCGCCGGCCCAGGTCTCGACGGACTCGTCGGGGTCGTCGGGGTTTCCGCGCAGCAACTCGTAGGCCGGGTGGGCGAGTTGGAGGCGGCGGTTGAAGACGGAGACCTTGCCCGCGAACATCGCGCGTGTGCCCGGCAGGAGTTCCTTGTGGGGCTTGTGAACGCCGTTGCCGAAGAAGACCAGTTGGAGGCGGCCGCTGCCGTCCGTGATGGTGACCTCCAAACGCTGGCCCTTGCCGCGCGGGGCCTTGGCGGAGGCGAAGGTGTGCAGGCGGGCGTCGGCTACCTGGGCGACCACCGTGACGTGCTCGTCCATGGGGAGCTCGGCGAGGTGGGTGAGCTGGCCGCGCTCCTCGTATCTGCGCGGGTAGTGGTGGAGGAGGTCTCCGACGGTGAGCAGGCCGAGGTGCTCGGCCATCACCTTCGCGGTGGCGGGGCCGAGCACCGACTTCAGCGGTTGTTGCAGCGGTTCTTCCAGTGCGGGCACGAGATCCATTGCACACCACACCACTGACATTGCCGTAGAGGCCGCGGCGGACGTTGCCGTATACGTCCCGGAAATCCCTGGTCAGACGGCTGGTTCGGGCCTTAGGATGGCGCGCTCCCGGCCCTTCTTCGCGGTCACCGCCCCACCGGGACCGCCCGACCCCGCGCCGTCGCGAGTCCCCCCATCGGCGCCGTGATGATGGATTCCGAGACCTCACAGGCTTCCCAGGCACCCCGTTCGCCCCAGTCACCTCATACGTTCCAGGTCGACCTGCGTGGTCTGGTGGACCTGCTCTCCCACCACCTCTACTCCAGTCCCAAGGTGTATCTGCGCGAGCTGCTGCAGAACGCGGTGGACGCCATCACCGCGAGACGCGCGGCGGAGCCCGACGCCCCGGCCCGGGTGCGGCTGACCGCGCGGGGCGGCACGCTTCGGGTCGAGGACACCGGCGTGGGGCTCACCGAGGCGGACGTGCACAGCCTGCTCGCCACGATCGGGCGCAGTTCCAAGCGTGCCGAGGGTCTTCAGGAGGCCCGCTCCGACTTCCTGGGGCAGTTCGGCATCGGGCTGCTGGCCTGTTTCGTCGTGGCCGAGCGGATCCGGGTGGTCAGCCGCAGCGCCCGTACGCCCGGGGCGCCGCCCGTGGAGTGGACGGCCCGGGACGACGGTTCGTACACGGTGCGGACGCTGCCGGACGCCGACCGGCCCGAACCGGGCACGACCGTGCAGCTGGTGGCCCGGGCGGGGGCGGCGGAGTGGCTCACGCCCGAGCGGGTCGCGGCCCTGGCACGGGACTTCGGTTCGCTGCTGCCGTACGACGTCCGGGTGGGCGACGAGGCGGTCACCGACCTCCCGGCGCCCTGGGACCGTTCGTATCCGAGTCCGGCCACCCGCCGCGTCGCCCTCGCCCGGCACTGCCACGACCTGTTCGGCTTCACCCCGTTGGACACGATCGACCTGGCCGTGCCGCTGGCCGGCATCCGCGGGGTGGCGTATGTGCTGCCGTCGGCGGTCAGCCCGGCCCAGCGCGCGGGTCATCGCGTGCATCTCAAGGGCATGCTGCTGACCGAACGGGCCGAGCAGCTGCTGCCCGACTGGGCGTTCTTCGTGCGCTGCGTGCTCGACACGGACAGCCTGCGGCCGACGGCCTCGCGCGAGTCGCTGTACGAGGACGAGACGCTGGCCGCCGTACGGGAGGCGCTGGGCGAGCGGATCCGTGCGTGGCTGACGGGCCTGGCGGCCGGTGATCCGGAACGGCTGGCCGCGTTCCTGTCGGTGCACCACCTGGGTGTGAAGTCGCTGGCCCGGCACGACCGCGAGATGCTGCGCACGATGCTGCCGTGGCTGCCCTTCGAGACGACCGACGGGCGGCTGTCCCTGGAGGAGTTCGCGCAGCGGCACCCGGTGGTGCACTTCACGCGGACCGTCGAGGAGTACCGGCAGGTCGCGCCGATCGCGTCCGCGCAGGGCATCGGCGTGATCAACGGCGGTTACACGTACGACAGCGAGCTGGTGGAGGCCTTGCCGTCGGTGCGGCCCGGGACCGTGGTCGCCGAGCTGGACGCGGACACGGTGACCGCGCATCTGGACGACGTCGACCCGGCCGAAGAGCTGGCCCTGTCGGACTTCCTGGCGGCGGCGCGGGCCCGGCTCGACCAGCTGGGCTGCGATGTGGTGCTGCGGGCCTTCCATCCGCTCTCGGTGCCCGCGCTGCACCTCGACGACCGGGACGCCCGGCACGAACAGGCCCGGGCCGACGCCGAGGCGCAGGCCGACGACCTGTGGGCGGGCATCCTCGGCTCCCTGCGCGGCAGTGCTCCACGCGCGCGTCTGGTGCTCAACCACCTCAATCCGCTGGTCCGGCGGATCAGCGCGCTGCACGACCCGGAGCTGATCGGCACGGCGACGGAGTCGCTGTACGGGCAGGCTCTGCTGATGGCGCAGCGGCCGCTGAGGCCCGCCGACTCGGCGCTGCTCAACCGCGCGTTCATCGGTCTCCTGGAGTGGGCCACGCACAGCGAGGACGGTCAGGCATGAGTGAGATCACCGACTTCGACGCGCTGCGCCGGGCGATGGCGGAGAACTCGGACGAGCCGGAGGGGCCCGCCCGCAACGCGCGCGCGGAGGAGCTGCTGGCGGCGGCCGAGAAGCTGAACATCCCGCTCGCCGTGATCGAGGCGCTCGGGCACCAGCTGAAGGTCTACAACTACAGCTCCGAGAAGGGGAAGATGTTCGTCCCCTTCGCTCGCCTGCTGCGCCTGTGGGACGAACACCCCGAGGACTTCGACGAGTACGAGACCCACTCGCTGCACTGGGTCTTCAAGTGGGTGTCGTCCGGCATGCTCGACCAGCCGCACATCCCGCTCGCGTCGATCGAGAAGTGGCTCGGCGAGATGGAGCACCGCTATCGGCTCGCCGGGCACTCCGAGCGGGCCGTGCGCAGCGCCGAGCACAGTGTGGCCGCGCATGTCGGGGACATCGCGCGGGCCGAGCGGGCGTACGCCGCGTGGCTGGCCGCCGACCGGGACAGCATGGCCGACTGCCACGCCTGCGAGCTGCACGGGCAGGGCTGGTGGCAGGCGGAGCAGGGCCGGGACGCGGAGGCCGTGGAGCTGTGGCGGCCGGTGCTGGAGGGCGAGTACGCCTGCGCCCACGAGCCCCACACGGCCCTCGCCTCGTCCCTGGTGCCGCTGCTGCGGCTGGGCCGCCTGGACGAGGCTCGCGCGCACCATCTGCGGGGCTTCCGGCTCGTACGGGCCATGGAGAGCATGCGTGGTGCGTACGCGGAGCATGTGGAGTTCTGCGCGCTGACCGGCAACGAGGCGCGTGGTCTTGAGCTGCTCGCGGAGCGGCCGGCGTACTTCACGGACGACGGGCAGCCGCAGAGCAAGCTGGACTTCATGAGCGTGGTGGCCCTGCTCATGGACCGCCTGACCGGCCTCGGTCTCGGTGACCGGCAGGTGCCGGGCCCGGCCGGCCGGGAGTGGACCGCCCGGGAACTGGCCACGCACGCGCGTGCGGAGGCCCTCGCCCTGGCGGCGCGCTTCGACGAGCGCAACGGCACGGCATACGTCAGCGAGCGGGCACGCGCGCGTATGGCGCGGCAGCCCCTGGTGGAGCGGCTGCCGCTGGGCGTGCGGTCGGTGCGGACGGTCCCTCCGCCCGCTCCCCCGGCCATGACGCCTACTGGCACCGGGCAGCCGGGCCTGCCCGCCCTGCTGGCCGAGGCACGGCGGCTGTCGGACACCCTGCGGCCGGGCGCCGTGGAGGCGTGGGCGGCGGTCGCCGGGGCCGCGGAGGGCGTCGAGCTGGACCCGCGCGACCGGGCCGAGATCGCGGACCACGAGGCGATGGGCCTCGGCCCCGGGGGTGCCGCGCTCTTCGAGCGGGCCGCCGGGCTGTACGCGGAGGCGGGCGATCCGGGCGAGGCTCTGGCGGCACACGCGCGGGCGGCGTACGTACGCGCTCTCGGGGGCGAGGTGGCCGAAGCGGTCACGGCCGTGGCCGGGCCGTACGACGAGGTCCTCGCGCTGCACGCCGCCGGCGGCACGGGCCTGCGGCAGACGGCGTCCGTCCTGATGGGCCGGGCCCGGATCCTGATGCGCCGGGCGCACGCGGCCGAGGGTCCCGGGACGGAGGCGGTGCTCGCGGAGGCCGAGGCCGCCGTCCGCGAGGTCCTGGCGCTCGTCGACGGGCGGACCGGGGAGGACGTACGGCTGGCCGCGCGGGCCGCCGAGGCGCAGGCGATGCTCGGCGAGCTGGCGGGACTGGCCGGGGATCTGAGGTCGGCGGCGGAGCTGTTCGCGCGCGGCGCGGCGGCGTTCGTCGCTGCGGGGCTGCCCTGGTTCGCCGTGGAGTACGAGGCCCGGCTGGCCTCCCTGGCCCACCACCTCGACGACATGGCGGAGGCGGAACGGGCGCTGCGGGCGGCCCTGGAGCACGGCGGGCCGCAGCTGGAGGCGCCCGGCCGGGCCCAGCTGCACCTCCAGCTCGCCGAGGTGGTCGGCGGCCGGGGCGAGGCCGTGGAGGCCGCGGAGCACGCCCTGCAGGCGGCGCACTGGGCCGACGAGGCGGGCGAGAGCGCGACGCTGGGTGCCTGGGCACGGCAGCAGCTCGGCGGGTTCCTGCTGCGGCAGGAGCGGTGGGCCGAGGCCGCCGAGGTGCTGGAGTCGGCGCTGCCCGATCTGACCGCCGAGACACACGGCGACGGGGCGGTCGTGCAGACGCAGTGGTGGCTCGGCGACTGCCTGAGCGAACTCGGCGAGCACCGCGCGGCCGCCGAACGGCGCCTGCAGGCGGCCGAGATCGCCCGGCACTGGCCCGAGCAGCAGGACCACGCCACCCTCGCCCATCTGGCCGGTGAGTCGCTCGGACAGGCCGGGCTGGCCGCCGAGGCGGACCGGGCCTACACCCGTGCGGGCGACCTGTGGCGCGAACTCGGCAACACCCACGGTCTGGTCCGCTCCCTGCGCGCCCGCGCCTGGCTGGCGTTGCGCACGCGGGACGGGCAGGAGGAGGCTCGCGGCCTGATGGCGAGCGCGGTCCGGGCGTGCGAGACGGCGCGGGACACGGCGGCCGACGAGGAGTCCCGGCTCCCACTCACGGCCGAACTCGGTCACACCCACCGGCAGTTCGGCGACCTGCTGGCCCGCTCCGTCACCGAGGACGTCGAAGACGCCTCGACCCGGGCCGTGATGGAGGAGGCCCTGTTCCAAGTGGCCCGGTCGGCAGAGGTGTTCGCCTCGCTCGGGGACGGCGCCCTGCACAGCCGCACCGGCGCCGAGCTGGCCGCGGGCTGGCTGGAGGCCGACCTGGGCCGCCCTGCCGAGGCCGTGGCACGCGCGCGTGCGGTGCTGGCGGCGTACGAGGGACACGACGGCTCCGACGACACGGGAGCCGAGGACCAGGAGGTGCGGGCCCGGTTGGCGGAGGCCGGGCACATGCTCCGGGCCGTGGCGGAGCGGCAGGGCTGAGGTCCGGTCCTACTCCACGCCGATGAGGAGCAGGGCTCCTTGCCGTCCGCCCCGGTACACCACCGTGTCGACGGCGAGGTAGCTCTCACGGACCCGGCCCTCCAGATGCTCGGCGATCGCCTCGGGAGCGTCGTCGCCGAGCACCAGGGTGACCATCTCGCCCCCGGCCGCGAGCATCCGGTCCAGGACGGTCTCGGCGGTGGCCGCGACATCCGCGCCGATCACGGCCACGTCGCCGTCGATCAGGCCGAGGACGTCGCCGGCCTGGCAGATGCCGGCCATCGTCCAGGACTGGCGCTCGGCGACGGTGACCTCGGCGTAGCGGGTCGCGCCGGCCGCCGAGGTCATCGACACCACGTCCTCGTCGAAGCGCCGCTCCGGCTCGTGCACGGCCAGTGCCGCGATGCCCTGGACCGCCGAGCGGGTGGGGATGAGGGCCACGCGGATGCCCTCCGTACGGGCCTGCTCGGCCGCCGCCGCGGCGGTGTGACGCAGTTCGGCGTCGTTGGGCAGCAGCACGACCTCGCGCGCGTGGGCCCGCCGTACGGCCTGTACGAGCTCGCCGCTCGCGGGCGGCTCCCCGGGGCGTGCGAGCACGGTGGTCGCGCCGGCCTCGGTGTACAGCCCGGCCAGGCCCGCACCGGGCACGACGGCCACGACGGCGCGCTGGGCGCGCTCCCGGGGCAGCCGCTCGGCACCGGTGGTGTGCACGTCGCCGGCGCCGAAGTGTGTGATGCGGATCCGGTAGGGCCGCCCCGCCTCGATGCCGGCCTCGACGGCGGCGCCCGCGTCGTCGACGTGGACATGGACGTTCCACAGCCCGTCACCGCCGACCACGACGAGGGAGTCCCCGAGGGCGTCGAGCCGCTCCCGCAACCGCGCCACGGCCGCGTCCTCGGCCTCGAGGAGGTAGATCACCTCGAAGGCGGGCCCGTCCTGGTGCGCCGCGGCGGTGCCGTCCGCGCACTCGCCCCGCACGGGACCATCGGCCGGTTCCACGCGCGCGTGGTGGTCGCGGCGGTCGTCGTCCGGGCCGAGGCACAAGCCCACCGGCTCCTCAGCCACCACTCCCCCGGACGCCCTGGCCCCTGGCACGCTCACCACACCCGCCGCCACCCGGGGCATCTCCCCCGTGAACGTCTCCACCAGCGCCCCGAGCACCGCCACCAGCCCCCGCCCACCGGCGTCGACCACTCCGGCGCGTTCCAGGACGGGCAGCTGGCCGGGGGTCGCGGCGAGGGCCGTGCGCGCTCCCTCGTAGGCCGCCCGGGCCACCTTCCCGCAGTCGCCCTCGGCACCGTCCGCGGCGGCCGCGGCGGCCGAGGCGACCGTGAGGACGGTGCCCTCGACCGGGTGGGCCACGGCCTGGCGGGCGGAGTCGGCCGCGTGCCGCAGGGCGAGCCGCAGGCCCTGGCCGTCGGCATGGGCGGCCTCGTCGGCGGCCAGCACCTGGGCCATGCCGCGCAGCAGCTGGGCGAGGATGGTCCCCGAGTTCCCGCGGGCGCCGATGAGCGCCCCGTGCGCCATCGCCCGGGCGGCGTCGGCGAATGTCGGCCCCTCGGCACCCGCCCCCGCCGCATGGCCCGCGAACACCGCCTCGACCGCGGCCACCGCGGACTCCACGGTCAGGTACAGGTTCGTGCCGGTGTCCCCGTCCGCCACGGGGTAGACGTTGATCGCGTCGATCTCCTCACGCGCCCGCCCCAGCGTCTCGAGAGCGAGACCGCACCAGGTGCGCACCGCGACAGCATCGAAGAATGTCTGCGGCACCTGCGCCACTGCGCCTCCCTCAGCTGCTTGACGTGGCACGCAGCGTAGTCTCCGGGGCCATCCTCACCGGAAGTGGGCCAGGTGAGACCACCGCCCGACCATGGTAGTTTCGTCGTCCTGGGGCAGTCGTTGTATGCTGCTCCGGTTGCCCGATCCCAATCGGGCCATTCCCCTGGCACCGCCACTCAGATCTTCGATCCTGATCCCGGCATGCCGGGATCAACCGTAAGTGCATCTGAAGTCTTTGGAGTGACCCGTGGCTGCCAACTGCGACGTCTGTGGCAAGGGGCCGGGCTTCGGCAACAACATCTCGCACTCGCACCGCCGTACGCCCCGTCGCTGGAACCCGAACATCCAGCGTGTGCGTACCGTGGTGGGCGGGACGCCGAAGCGCGTGAACGCTTGCACCTCGTGCATCAAGGCCGGCAAGGTCTCGCGCTGACGCTCAGCTAGCGCGCGGCCACTGCTGGTTCGCTCAGAGAGCCGGTCCACCTCAGGTGGACCGGCTCTTTGTCATGCCTGAGCGGCTACGCTTCCCCGCGGAACCGCCAGCCGTGATCGACCGGCCCGATGCCCCCGCCGAGCGCGAAGCCGGCAGCGACGGCCCCTGTGACGTACTCCTTGGCCGCCGCCACCGCCTCCGGCACCGACGGCCCCTTCGCGAGCTGTGCGGCGATCGCGGAGGCCAGGGTGCAGCCCGTGCCGTGCGTGTGCCGGTTGTCATGGCGCGGCGCCCGCAGCCAGTGCTCCTCGGAGCCGTCGGTGAGCAGGTCGACGGCGTCCCCGGGCAGATGACCGCCCTTGATCAGCACCCAGCGCGGCCCGTACCCGAGCACGGCCGCCGCGGCGCGCCGCAACTGCTCCTCCGACTCGACCCGCACCCCCGTCAGCTGGGCCACCTCGTCGAGGTTCGGGGTGGCGACCGTCGCCACGGGGAGCAGCTTCGTACGGACGGAGTCCAGCGCCGAGGCGGCAAGCAGGGGGTCACCGTGCTTGGAGACGCCCACCGGGTCGACGACCGCCGGGGCGTCCGTCCCAGCGAGCAACTCGGCCACCGCCTCCACGAGTTCCGCGGAGGCCAGCATGCCGGTCTTGACCGCCTGGACGCCGATGTCGTCGACGACACTGCGGTACTGGGCCCGCACGGCCTCCACGGGCAGTTCCCAAGCCCCCTGCACGCCGAGCGAGTTCTGCGCCGTCACCGCGGTGACGACGCTCATGCCGTGCACGCCGAGCGCGAGCATGGTCTTCAGGTCGGCCTGGATGCCCGCGCCCCCGCCGGAGTCGGAGCCTGCCACGGTGAGGACGTTGGGGATCATGACTCTATGTCTCCGAAGTGGTCCCAGCCGCCCTTGCTGGTCCACGGCGCCCCGTCGACCGTGACCTGGGGCAGCGCCGAGGGGTTGAGGACCTCGCCGATGACCTTCCAGCGGGCGGGCAGCTTCACGTCCGAGGGGAACGTCGCCACGATCGCGTGGTCCTCTCCCCCGGTCAGCACCCACTGCATGGGGTCGACGCCGACGGCCTGACCGATGTCGTTCATCTGGGTCGGGATGTCGATCGCCCCGGAGCGGATGTCGATCCGCACCTTGCTGGCCTCGGCGATGTGACCGAGGTCGGCGATCAGACCGTCGCTCACATCGCACATCGCGGTCGCCCCGAGCCCGGCGGCGGCCGGACCAGCGTGATACGGCGGCTCGGGACGCCGGTGGGCCTCCACGAACGCGCGCGGCGAGCGGAACCCCCGCGACAACACCGCGTACCCGGCCGCCGACCAGCCCAGCCAGCCGGTCACCGCGACGAGGTCGCCGGGCTGCGCGCCCGCCCGCGTCACCGGCTCCTGGTTGCGCAGATCGCCGAGCGCCGTGATCGACACCATGATCGAGTCCCCGCGTACGACGTCACCGCCGACCACGGCGGCTCCGGCGACCTGGCACTCGTCGCGCAGGCCGTCCATCAGCTCGCTCGGCCAGGTCACCGGCAGGTCGGCCGGAACGACCAGACCGAGCAGCAGCGCGGTCGGTACGGCCCCCATGGCGGCGATGTCGGCGAGGTTCTGCGCGGCCGCCTTGCGGCCCACGTCGTAGGCCGTCGACCAGTCCCGGCGGAAGTGCCGGCCCTCCACCAGGATGTCCGTACTGGCCACGACCCTGCGGTCGGGCGCGGCCACCACGGCGGCGTCGTCGCCGGGGCCCACCCGGACCGCCGGGGTGGTGGTCAGACGGGAGGTGAGCTCCCTGATGAGCCCGAACTCACCGAGCTCACCAACAGTGCCCTTCATTGCCCTTTCTCCCCTTCTGTCCCTGTCCATGCGCGGTCGCGAGGCATCTTGGGCCTCGCTACGGTCGAAGTGACCGTCACGTTCTGCCGGACCCGCACCCCGGCGCGCAAGACCCGGTCCCCAGGGGTCTCCCCGTGGTGAGCGGCGACGCGATACCGTGGCGTTCCTTTTCCCCACATGATCCTCGTGGCCGCCCTGGAGGTTCCGTGGTACAGGCGTACATCCTGATCCAGACGGAGGTCGGCAAGGCGTCGACCGTCGCCGAGACGATCAGCAAGATCCCTGGGGTCGTCCAGGCCGAGGACGTGACAGGACCGTACGACGTCATCGTGCGGGCCCAGGCCGACACCGTCGACGATCTCGGTCGTCTGGTGGTCGCCAAGGTCCAGCAGGTGGACGGCATCACCCGCACCCTGACCTGCCCGGTCGTCCATATCTAGCCCCCGTCTACCCTGTGCCGGTGAACTCTTTCCGTCACCGGCACCGTTCTGTCTTCCGCGTGTTCCGCCTGCCCGCTCTCGCGCTGTTGATCACTGTCGCGGGCTGCTCCTCAGCAGACGACAGCGCGTCGGCGGCGGTTCCCAGTCCGGGCGCCAAGGCCGTGGAACTGTGCCGGAACCTGGACAAGGTACTGCCCGCGAAGGTGGACGGTGAGCACCGTGAGGACCCCGAGCCCGCGTCGGCGCTGACGGCGGGCTGGGGCAGCCCGGCGATCATACTGCGCTGCGGTGTTCCGCAGCCGCCGAAGATGATCGACCCCAAGGTGGCGGACGGACGTGATCCGGACGCGGTCGCCGGGGGTGTGAACGGGGTGGACTGGCTGATGGAGGAGCGGGGCGACGAGGGGCACGTGTTCACCACCGCCAACCGGGAGGTGTACGTGGAAGTGCGCGTGCCGGACGGGCCGGACAGCTCCGGGGTGCTGATCGATCTGGCCGCCGCTGTGAAAAAGGCGATCCCCGAGGGGATCGCCTCCTGACACCTCCTGCGACGCGCGGTCGATTCAGCGCAGGCCCGTCGAACGGCCAAGAGCCGCCTGCACCAGGCGGTCCACCAGCTCCGGGTAGGACACCCCGCTCGCCTGCCACATCTGCGGGTACATCGAGATGGGCGTGAATCCGGGCATCGTGTTGATCTCGTTGATCACGAACTCGCCGTCCTCGGTGAGGAAGAAGTCCGCGCGGACCAGGCCCTCGCAGGACGCCGCCTCGAAGGCGTCGACCGCCAGACGCTGGACCTCCGCCGTCTCCTCCGCCGTCAGAGGCGCGGGCACGATCCCCGGCGTCGAGTCGATGTACTTGGCCTCGAAGTCGTAGTACGCGTGCGCCTCGGGAGTGGGGATCTCGGCGGGGGCGGAGGCCCGGGGGCCGTCCTCGAACTCCAGGACGCCGCACTCGATCTCGCGGCCGCGCAGCGCCGCCTCCACGAGGATCTTCGGGTCGTGCCGCTGGGCCTCGGCGATCGCCTCGTCGAGTCCGGAGAGGTCGTCGACCTTGGTGATGCCGATCGACGAACCGGCGCGGGCGGGCTTCACGAAGAGCGGCCAGCCGTGCTCGCCGGCGAAGTCCACGATCTTCTTGCGGGCGGCGGTCTCGTCCCTCTCCCACTCGCGCGGGCGGACCACCACGTACGGGCCCACCGTGAGCCCGAAGGAGGTGAACACCCGCTTCATGTACTCCTTGTCCTGGCCGACGGCCGAGGCGAGCACACCCGAACCCACGTACGGGACGCCGGAGAGCTCCAGGAGGCCCTGGAGGGTGCCGTCCTCGCCGTACGGGCCGTGCAGCACCGGAAAGACCACGTCGACCTCGCCGAGCGCCTTGGGAACCGATCCCGGCTCGCTGTAGACGACTTCGCGGTTGGCGGGGTCGACCGGGAGGATCACTCCACCCTCGTCCGACTCGGCCAGCGCGTCGACACTCGGCGGGCGCCGGTCGACGATCGCCATCCGCTCCGGTTCGTCCGCCGTGAGCGCCCAACGGCCGTCCTGGGTGATGCCGATCGGCAGGACGTCGTACTTGGTCCGGTCGATGGCCTTGAGGACGGCGCCGGCGGTGACCACGGAGATCCCGTGTTCGGAGCTGCGCCCGCCGAACACGACGGCCACACGCGGCTTGCGAGGCGGCTGCTCTGGGCTCTGGGGGAGGTTCTCGGTGCTCATATCGGGTTGAGAGTACCCGTTGGTAGGGCCCGGAGACAGCGCCCCCGGCGACGCGTCGCTCAGCGTCGTTCGGGCTTCGCGCTGCGCGACATCAGCTCCTTGAGGGCCACCACCGGAGGCTTGCCCTCGTGCACGATTTCGACGACCGTCTCGGTGATCGGCATGTCGACTCCGTGCCGGCGGGCCAGATCCAGCACCGACTCGCAGGACTTGACGCCCTCGGCGGTCTGCTTGGTGACCGCGATGGTCTCCTGCAGGGTCATGCCCTTGCCGAGGTTGGTGCCGAAGGTGTGGTTGCGGGACAGCGGCGAGGAGCAGGTGGCCACCAGGTCGCCCAGGCCCGCGAGTCCGGAGAAGGTCAGCGGGTCGGCGCCGAGCGCCATGCCGAGCCGGGTGGTCTCGGCGAGACCGCGGGTGATGAGCGAGCCCTTGGCGTTGTCGCCGAGGCCCATGCCGTCCGCGATGCCGACGGCCAGCCCGATGACGTTCTTCACCGCGCCGCCGAGTTCACAGCCGACGACGTCGGTGTTGGTGTACGGGCGGAAGTACGGCGTGTGGCAGGCGGCCTGAAGCCGCTGGGCGACGGCCTCGTCGGTGCAGGCGACCACGGCGGCGGCCGGCATCCGCGCGGCGATCTCCCGCGCCAGGTTGGGCCCGGTGACCACGGCGATCCGCTCCGGGCCGACCTTGGCGACGTCATCGATGACCTCGCTCATCCGCATCGCGGAGCCGAGTTCGACGCCCTTCATCAGTGACACGAGGACCGTGTTCGGGGCGAGCAGCGGGCTCCACTCGGCGAGGTTGCCGCGCAGGGTCTGCGAGGGGACCGAAAGGACCGTGAAGTCGGCGTCCGCTGCGGCTGCCGCCGGGTCCGTGGTGGCCCGTACGTTCTCCGGCAGCTCGACGCCCGGGAAGTAGTCGGGATTGGTCCGGGTGGAGTTGATCGCCTCCACGAGCTCCGGACGGCGCCCCCACAGGGTGACCTCGCACCCCGCGTCGGCGAGCACCATGCCGAACGCCGTACCCCACGAACCGGCGCTCAGCACCGCCGCCTTGACCGGCTTGCTCACTTGCCCAGCCCCTCTTCCTGCGCCGACTGCACGGACTGCACCGATTCCTGCCCGCCCCCCTGTGTCTGCGCCTTGGTGCGGCGCCGCTGCTCGATCCGCTCCCGGCGCGGGTCGTAGGGCGTGGCGGGCGCCTTCTCCCCGCGGATCTCCTCCAGCTGACCGGTGACGGCGGCCATGATGGCCTCGGTGGCCTCCTTCAGCAGCTCCGCGGTCATCTCCCGGTCGTAGAACCGCGTGAGGTCAACGGGCGGCCCGGCCAGCACGCGGTGCGTCTTGCGCGGCAGGAGGTGCGGCTTCTTCGCGTACGGCGGCAGCAGCTCGTTGCAGCCCCACTGGGCGACGGGGATCACCGGGCACTTGGTCTCCAGGGCGACGCGCGCCGCCCCGGTCTTGCCGGTCATGGGCCAGCCTTCCGGGTCGCGGGTGAGCGTGCCCTCGGGATAGAAGGCGACGCATTCACCGCGGTTCACGGCGTCGATCGCGGCCCGGAAAGCGCTGAGCGCGTCCGTGCTCTCGCGGTAGACGGGGATCTGCCCGGTGCCCCGCATCGCGGCCCCGACGAATCCACTCTTGAAAAGGCCGCTCTTCGCGAGGAATCGCGGGACGCGCCCGGTGTTGTACTGAAAGTGCGCGTAAGCGAAGGGGTCGATGTGCGAATTGTGGTTCACCGCGGTGATAAATCCACCATCAGCCGGAATGTGCTCGATTCCGCGCCAGTCCCGCCTGAGCAGAACCACCAGCGGCGGTTTGCAGATCACCGCAGCGAAGCGGTACCAGAAGCCGATTCTGCGGCGGGGCACGCGGACACCTTCCTCTAGGGCCTGAAGCGGGGGCCACCGGGGGGCCGCACAAGTGTCGCCCCAGGCCGCCGGTCTGTCGAGAACACCGTACGCCCCGACCCGCCCGCCGCCCGATGCCCCGGGTGACAATGACCGCGACAAGAGAGGGACGGAACAGCTGTGCAGTGGACGTTGGTCGTACCCCTGAAACCCCTGGCCCAGGCCAAGAGCAGGCTTGCGGACACCGCGGACGACGGGCTGCGGCCGGGCCTGGCGCTCGCCTTCGCCCAGGACACCGTGGCGGCGGCGCTGGCCTGTCCCGCGGTACGGGGTGTGGCAGTCGTCACGGACGACGCCCGGGCGGGCCGTGAGCTGGCGGTACTCGGCGCCGCGATCATCCCCGACGCGCCGGGACGCGGCCTCAACGCCGCTCTCGCACACGGGGCGGGGATCATACGGTCCACTCGCCCCGGAAGTCCGGTGGCCGCGCTCAACGCCGATCTGCCGGCGCTGCGTCCGCCGGAATTGACTCGGGTACTCGACGCGGCCTCTGAATTCCCGCGCGCATTTCTCCCGGACGCGGCCGCAATCGGCACGACCCTGCTGGCAGCCGCCCCGGGCCGTGAATTGCTCCCGGCCTTCGGCACCGATTCCCGGGCCCGGCACCACGCGTCCGGGGCCGTGGAACTCGGCCTCGCCGACGTGGATTCCGTACGCCAGGACGTGGACACCGGAGACGATCTGCGCAACGCGCTGGCCCTGGGGGTCGGTCCCCATACGGCCGCGGCCGCCGCGCGGTTGCTGATCCCCGGGCAGTAGGCTGCGGACATGCAGGCGACCGCTTATACGTACGACCCCGAAAGCCGCAGCGGGCAGGTGCTCCTGGACGACGGCACCCCGGTGCCCTTCGACGCGCCTGCGTTCGACGCGGGGGGTCTCAGGCTGCTGCGCCCCGGGCAGCGCGTGCGTATCGAGGTGGAAGGCGCGAAGGACGACCTCAGGATCACTCTGGTGACACTGCAGACCCTCTGACCTCTGCTTGAACACGCCGCGGGCCGGACTCCATGCGGGAGTCCGGCCCGTCGCGTGAGTACCCGGCGCCCTTACTTCTTGCGGGCGGTGGTCTTCTTGGCGGTGGTCTTGCGCGCCGTCGACTTCTTGGCGGGCGCCTTCTTGGCCGTGGCCTTCTTCGCCGGGGCCTTCTTGGCGGTGGTCTTCTTCGCGGCGGTGCTCTTGGCGGTCGCCGTGGTCTTCTTGGCGGGCGCCTTCTTCGCCGTCGTCTTCTTCGCGGCCGCCGTCTTCGTGGTCGCCTTCTTCGCCGTCGTCTTCTTGGCGGTGGTCTTCTTCGCGGCGGCCTTCTTGGCGGTCGCCTTCTTCGCGGCGGCCTTCTTGACCGTCGCGCCGGCACCGCCGGTCAGGCTGCCCTTCGGCGCCTTCTTGACCGAGACCTCGCCGCCACGCGGCAGCTTCTTCGAGCCGCTGACCAGGTCCTTGAAGCCCTGACCCGCACGGAAGCGCGGAACGGAGGTCTTCTTGACCCGAACCCGCTCGCCCGTCTGGGGGTTACGGGCGTACCGAGCCGGACGGTCGACCTTCTCGAACGAACCGAAGCCGGTGACGGAAACCCGCTCACCCGAGACGACCGCGCGGACGATGGCGTCCAGTACGTGGTCGACAGCATCGGCGGCCTGCTGGCGGCCGCCCATCTTGTCGGCAATCGCTTCTACGAGCTGCGCCTTGTTCACGTCTTCCCCTTCGGAGACATCGCCAGAACGAAAGTGTTCAAGCTTTTTCGCACGTTAGGCAGATATATACCGCAAATCAAACACGAAACGGGCTTCTCACCCTTGTGCCGCAACGAACTCGGCGGTGTCGTCCGGTTCAGCGTTCCTCGTCGGGGAGTCGCCCCTCGTCGAGGTCCACGGTGAACCGTTCCAGCCGCCTTGCCGCGTCGGCGAGATCGTGCTTGGCCGCGGCCGTAATGACCAGCAGCTTCCGGGTCAGCGCCATCCGTACGCCCTCCGGGACTTGCAGTGCGCGCACTCTTGCGTGCGCTTCCTTGAGTTGGCCCGCGACTGCCGCATAGAGCTCGAGTTGGCCGTCGTGTTCCATGCACAGATTGTGCCATCTGGGGCGAGTTGTCGCCTGCGCAGGGGACAACTGCCGCCGCAAACGGCCTTCCGGGCAGGCGCGGAAGTCGCGGCTGTACACCTCGCGTACCCCGGCAACCACCGGCATAACGCGGGAAGTTGAACGCCGCCTTCCGGGCGGACAGGGCCGTTCGGGTGCAGACACGGCTGTACCCCCGATCGGGCTGATCGGGGGTACAGAGGGGGTGTTGCGGTGGCCGAAAGTCGCCTTGTTCCCAGGCGCCGGATCGTGCTCCTGATCAGAGCTGGATCGTCTGCGGCTTGAAGGCGGGACGCTTCGCCTCGTACGCGGCGATGTCCTCCTCGTTCCGGAGGGTGATCGAGATGTCGTCGAGGCCGTTCAGCAGCCGCCAGCGGGAGTTCTCGTCCAGCTCGAAGGCGGCGGTGATGCCCTCGGCACGCACCTCGCGGCTCTCCAGGTCGACGGTGATCTCGGCCTGCGGGTCCTTCTCGGCGAGCTCCCACAGCGCGTCCACGATCTTCTGCTCCAGAACCACTGTGAGCAGGCCGTTCTTGAGCGAGTTGCCGCGGAAGATATCGGCGAAGCGGGAGGAGATCACGGCCTTGAAGCCGTAGTTCTGCAGTGCCCAGACGGCGTGCTCACGGGAGGAGCCGGTGCCGAAGTCGGGGCCGGCGACCAGGACGGTCGCGCCCTGCCGCTCGGGCTGGTTGAGCACGAACGACTCGTCCTTGCGCCAGGCCTCGAACAGCCCGTCCTCGAACCCGTCGCGCGTGACCTTCTTGAGCCAGTGGGCGGGGATGATCTGGTCGGTGTCGACGTTGCTGCGACGCAGCGGGACGGCCCGGCCGGTGTGAGTGGTGAAGGCTTCCATGACTGATCAGACTCCAGCGGGCGTACGGGTGTCGGCGGCGGACAGGTCGGCCGGGGAGGCCAGGTGGCCCAGGACGGCGGTCGCGGCCGCGACCTGCGGCGACACCAGGTGCGTACGGCCGCCCTTGCCCTGCCGGCCCTCGAAGTTGCGGTTGGAGGTGGACGCGGAGCGCTCACCCGGGGCCAGCTGGTCGGGGTTCATGCCCAGACACATCGAGCAGCCCGCGTGCCGCCATTCGGCGCCGGCGTCCTTGAAGACGACGTCCAGACCCTCGGAAACGGCCTGCAGACCGACCCGCGCGGAGCCCGGGACGACCAGCATCCGTACGCCGTCGGCGACTTTGCGGTCCTTCACGATCTCGGCCGCGGCCCGCAGGTCCTCGATGCGGCCGTTGGTGCAGGAGCCTACGAAGACGGTGTCCACCTTGATGGAGCGCAGCGGCTGCCCGGCCTCCAACCCCATGTACTCCAGGGCCTTTTCGGCGGCGTAGCGCTCCGATGCGTCTTCGTACGATGCAGGGTCGGGGACGGACGCCGAAAGGGGTGCGCCCTGGCCGGGGTTGGTGCCCCAGGTGACGAACGGCGCCAGCTCGGTGGCGTCGATGACGACCTCGGCGTCGAACTCGGCGTCCTCGTCCGTCCTGAGCGTCTTCCAGTACTCGACGGCCGCGTCCCAGTCGGCGCCCTCGGGGGCGTGCGGGCGGCCCTTCAGGTACGCGAAGGTGGTCTCGTCCGGGGCGATCATGCCCGCGCGGGCGCCGGCCTCGATCGACATGTTGCAGATGGTCATGCGGGCTTCCATCGAGAGCTTCTCGATGGCCTCGCCGCGGTACTCCAGGACGTAGCCCTGGCCGCCGCCGGTGCCGATCCGCGCGATGATCGCCAGGATGAGGTCCTTGGCGGTGACGCCGTCGGGCAGTTCGCCGTCGACCGTGATCGCCATGGTCTTCGGGCGGGACATCGGCAGCGTCTGGGTGGCCAGCACGTGCTCGACCTGGGAGGTGCCGATGCCGAACGCCAGCGCGCCGAAGGCGCCGTGCGTGGAGGTGTGCGAGTCGCCGCAGACGACGGTGGTGCCGGGCTGGGTCAGGCCCAGCTGCGGGCCGACGACGTGCACGACGCCCTGCTCGACGTCGCCCAGCGGGTGCAGACGCACGCCGAACTCGGCGGCGTTCTTGCGCAGCGTCTCCAGCTGAACCCGGGAGACCGGGTCGGCGATGGGCTTGTCGATGTCGAGGGTGGGGGTGTTGTGGTCCTCGGTGGCGATGGTGAGGTCGAGGCGCCGCACCGTGCGGCCGCTCTTGCGGAGGCCGTCGAAGGCCTGCGGGCTGGTCACCTCGTGCAGCAGGTGCAGATCGATGAAGAGAAGGTCGGGCTCGCCCTCCGCGCGCCGGACGACATGGTCGTCCCAGACTTTCTCCGCGAGTGTCCTACCCATCGCTGTTCCCTCCGGCCGACGACGATCCGCCGGCCCAACTAGAGATCTTGAGGAGGCGGGCCCCTGCCCCGATTCCGGGCATCCGCCGCCAGGCCCGTACGTCACGGGCCGTTGTGACTTCGTGTCTTCAAGAGTGGCGGGTTCCACGGAAAATTGAACTTGCGTTTCACAGAGTGAGACGCGAGTATCGTTTCATGGACAACAGTAGCGGCGTCGGCGTTCTGGACAAGGCGGCCCTCGTCCTGAGCGCTCTGGAGTCCGGTCCGGCCACCCTCGCGGGCCTGGTCGGTGCCACCGGACTGGCACGACCCACGGCCCACCGCCTGGCCGTGGCCCTGGAACACCACCGCATGGTGGCGCGTGACATGCAGGGCCGTTTCATTCTCGGCCCTCGCCTGGCAGAACTCGCCGCGGCAGCGGGTGAGGACCGTCTCCTCGCCACCGCCGGCCCGGTGCTCACCCACGTCCGTGACATCACGGGCGAGAGCGCGCAGCTCTACCGCCGCCAAGGCGACATGCGGATCTGCGTCGCCGCGGCGGAGCGTCTGTCCGGCCTGAGGGACACGGTCCCGGTCGGCTCGACGCTCACGATGAAGGCCGGCTCCTCGGCACAGATCCTGCTGGCCTGGGAGGAGCCGGAGCGGCTGCACCGCGGTCTGCAGGGCGCCCGCTTCACGGCGACGGCCCTGTCGGGCGTACGGCGACGGGGCTGGGCCCAGTCGATCGGCGAGCGCGAACCGGGTGTCGCGTCCGTCTCCGCGCCGGTGCGGGGGCCGTCGAACCGGGTCGTGGCCGCAGTGTCGGTGTCCGGGCCGATCGAGCGTCTGACGCGTCACCCGGGGCGGATGCATGCGCAGGCCGTGATCGATGCGGCCGGGCGCCTCTCCGAGGCGCTGCGACGGACTGGCTGAACCGACTGATCGCTCTTGGGGAGAGCAGGCCTCAACGCCGCGGCAGGCTTTCCCCGATTCAGCGCCATGACGGGGGCGGTTTCGTCGTCGAGCGCGGGCCGTCAGTGGTTGTTCGCGCAGTTCCCCGCGCCCCTAGGGCATACGCAGAAGGCCCCTCACCGAGGTGAGGGGCCTTCGTGGTGTGTACCCCCGACCGGATTCGAACCGGCGCTACCGCCTTGAGAGGGCGGCGTGCTAGGCCGCTACACAACGGGGGCGTGGAGCCTGCAGGCGTTTAGAACTACAGCGCCGCAGGTCCGAGCTGGTCTACCTGGACTCGAACCAAGACTAACTGAACCAGAATCAGTCGTGCTGCCAATTACACCATAGACCAATGTGGTTTAGACCAGTCAGTACCCCCGACCGGATTCGAACCGGCGCTACCGCCTTGAGAGGGCGGCGTGCTAGGCCGCTACACAACGGGGGCCCTAGCAGTTCCGAGATGATCGTCGATCCTTCGGAACCCTGTACCCCCGACCGGATTCGAACCGGCGCTACCGCCTTGAGAGGGCGGCGTGCTAGGCCGCTACACAACGGGGGCCTTGCAGATGAGCTCTGCGAGCTGGCCTACCTGGACTCGAACCAAGACTAACTGAACCAGAATCAGTCGTGCTGCCAATTACACCATAGGCCACTGGAACGCAAGCCCCTGAGGGGGTTCTTGTTCTAGTTGTGCGCCTGGGGTTCCTGCCTTCCGGCCCGGCCCCGCGGCGCAGGAAGAACATTACCTGAAGGTGGACGGGGCTCCAAAACGACTATCCGTGCCGAGCAGAGAGGGCAGTTCGGCGAGGGAGGCGATGCGGTGCGGACCGACGGGCGGCTCGATCGTGGCGTACAGGCCGCCGCGGTCGATCCACACCGAGAGCAGCCCGGCGTCGGCGGCGCCCCGCCCGTCGATCTCCGGGTGGTCACCGACGTAGGCGACCTGGTGGGGCGGCAGATCGAGGGCCGTGCAGGCGGCGAGGAACGCGCCGGCCTCGGGCTTGGAGACGCCGAGCTCGGCGGCGCACAGGATGCTCTCGAAGCGGTCGTGGACGCCGAGGACGCGCAGCTTGTGGTCCTGGACGTGGATGCTGGAGTTGGAGAGCACGGCGTGCCGGTGGCTGGCGGCGAGGGCGTCGAGGACGGGCAGGACGTCAGGGAAGAGGGTCCAGACCTCCTCGTAGTGGGCGCGGTAGCGCCGGAACCACGCGTCGGCCTCGGCGTCGGTCAGCTCCTGACCCAGGAACACCCGTACGCGGTCGCGCCGCTGCGCCTCGAAGGTGGCCTCCCCCGCCGCGAAGCGCGCCCATTGCAGGTCGGTGATCTCCCGCCAGCGGGCGAGGGCCTGGTCGACGGTGTCGTAGTCGTCGAGCAGGCCCTCGGTCATCAGGTGGGCGCGCATGCCGAGGCGGTCGGCGGTGGTGTAGTCGAAGAGGGTGTCGTCGACGTCCCAGACCACGGCTTGGATGCTCATGGTGCGACCGTACCCACCGCGCCCCGCGCTCAGCCCAGGGTCATCGTGCCGGAGAGCGTGAGGTCCGGCCCCTGGCCGTCGCGGGGGCGGGCGCTGAGCTTCCAGGTGTAGCCGCCGGAGGGGGCCCCGGCACCGGTGTCGGTGGTGCCGTCCCAGGCCGGGCGTACGGCGGCTCCGGTGGAGGTGCCGGTCAGGGTGCGGACGACGGTGCCGGAGGCCGTGGTCAGGGTCAGGGTCCAGGTGGACGGCTTGTTCAGCTGCCAGACCGGTGACCAGGGGAACGATCTGCCGATCACGGACGGCGAGTAGACCTGGGCCTCTGTCTGCGCGAGCGGTGAGGTGGGGACGCCGCTGGGGACGATCGACACCTCGCCGTACGTGCCGTTGAGGTAGGCGATATGGCCGCCGAAGCGGTCGACGGCCCAGCGGCCGTTGCTGCCGCCGGTGTTCTGGTCGGTGGCCGGCAACTTCACCAGGGTGCGGGTGGTGGCCGTACCGGTGTGGAAGTCGGTGAGCAGCAGGTCGTGAGTGGTGCGGTTCTCGCGGAGCAGGAAGCCGTCGGCGAGGCGGGCCGGGCCGGTGTCGGCCGGGACCGTGATCTTGCGGTTGGTGGCCCGGTCGTAGACGCCCGCCGAAGTGCCGCAGGACCAGTACAGCCAGGTGTTGACGGCCTGGATGTCGGTGGGGGTGCAGGGGGCGCCGGTGGCGATGGTGGTGGTCGTGCCGGTCTTGAGGTTGCGGCCGGTGACCGCGCCCTGGGCGCTGCCCGGGGTCCACAGGGTCTGCCCCCAGACGGCGGCGGTGGTGCGGGCGCGGGTGAGGGTGGTCGTGCCGCTGGTCGCGGCGCGCGGGAAGTCGGTGATCCGCTGGGTGCCGGAGCCGCCGTTGTAGAGCGCGTAGCGGCCGGTGCTTCCGGCGAGGCGGCCCGAGGAGTCGCCGTCCGTGGGGGCGTTGGCGATGGTGGTGGTGTCGAGGCCGACGTTGAGGACGGATTCCTGGCCCGCGTCGTTGGTCCACAGGGAGGCGACGCGGCCGTCGCCCAGGGCCTCCAGTTGGGGACAGGCGGCGTCGCCGGTGAGGCAGCGGGGCGCCGCCAGGCCCGGGCTGCGGCGGGTCTGGGAGCCGGTGGGCTTGCCGGCGGCGTCCAGCTGGAAGCTGTTGTACCGGTAGGAGCCGCCCGGTGTGGTGCCGTAGAGGAACAACTCGCCGCCGGCGACGGCCAGTCCCTCCACCCGGGTCGCGAAGGCGGGGACCTGAGCCACCCTGGTGGTGGTGAGGCCACCGTTGTCGGTGGGGGTGATGCGGTGGATGTTCCAGTCGAGGCTGGAGGGTCCGGCGGTGGCGAGGGCGCCTCCGTCCAGGGACGGGCCGATGCCGCCGAACGACGAGGCGAGCACGGTGCTGGTGGTGCCGGTGACGAGGGAGCGGGCGGTCAGCGCGGCTTCGGTGCCGCCGACGACGAAGGTGGGGTTGCCGATGAGGAGTTGGTCGCCGACGACGGCTTCGAGCTGGGCGTCGGTCCTGATGAGGGCGGTGGGCTCGGTGCCGGGCCCGGCGTCCACCCGGATCGCCTTCCAGTCGGCGACCAGCCAGCGGTCGTTGAAGGCGATCTGCGGGGTGGCCTCGCCGCTGGTGACGTAGGTGCGGAAGGCGCCGTCCGCCAGGTCGACCAGGCCGACGGAGGTCTTGTCGTCCAGCACGTACACGATCGCGAGGCGGCTGACCGAGCCGCCGGTGCGGTAGTGGACGGGGCGGGCGTCCGTGGGGAGGCCGGTGACCGGGGTGTCGCTGGTGGTGCCGTCGGCGGCGGCGCGCAGCACGTGCAGGGCGCCGGTGCCGTCCATGGTGAGCACGCTCCAGCCGACGGTGGCGCGGACGGCGTGGCCGGAGGGGACCGTGACGGTGGCGGTGACGCCTGTGGAGCGGTGCCTCTGCGTGACGGTTTGGCCGTCGCGGGTGTTCACGACGTCGGTGCCGCTGGCCAGGTCGTCCGGGCCGGCGTGGGCCGGGGGGACCGTGTCGGGGTAGTCCACCGTGGTGACAGACGTGGTGCCCGGCCGGTACTGGAAGCCGGAGGCGCCGGCCCACGGGTAGTCGACGGTCACGCGCTTCTCGGTGACGAGACGCACCGTGCCCACCGGCGCATCGGCGCCGGGCGCCGCCTGCGCGGGTGCGGCCGGCAGCACGGTGCAGGACAGGGTCAGGGCCCCGCCGACGGCCGCGTGGACGAGTCTTCGTGAACGGCTCATGCTCTCTCCCCCGGTACCAGGGCGCACACGCGCACCGTGTGCACAGGGGGCATCCAACGTCTCCGCAGGGGACGGAAGTTGGCCGGAGGGGTGAATTCCGGGTGACGGCTGGGCGGACACCACGAGGGCGGCGTCCGAAGCGGACGCCGCCCTCGTGGTGGGTGGTGCGTTACGCGGCCAGCTTCGCCAGCGCCGCGTCGATGCGGGCCAGGGTCCGCTCCTTGCCCAGGACCTCCAGGGACTCGAAGAGCGGCAGGCCGACCGTGCGGCCGGTGACGGCGACACGGACGGGGGCCTGGGCCTTGCCGAGCTTGAGGCCGTGGGCCTCACCGGCGGCCAGGACGGCCTCCTTCAGCGACTCGGCGGAGGTCCAGTCGGCGGCCTCCAGCTTCTCGCGGGCGGTGCGCAGGAGGGCGTCCGAGCCTTCCTTCATGGCCTTGGTCCAGCTGGCCTCGTCCTCGGCCGGCTCCGGCAGGAACAGGAAGTCGACGTTGTCGGTGATCTCGGAGAGCACCTTGAGGCGGGTCTGCGCGTGCGGCGCGATGGCCTGCCACTTCGCCTCGTCGAAGGCCTCCGGGGCCCAGGGGGCGAACGGGGCCTGGAGCCAGGGGCGGCAGCGCTCGGTGAAGTCCTTCACATCCAGCAGGCGGATGTGGTCGCTGTTGATGGCCTCGCACTTCTTCAGGTCGAAGCGGGCCGGGTTGGGGTTCACGTCGGAGATCTCGAACGCCGCGATCATCTCGTCGATCGAGAAGACGTCCTGGTCGGCCGAGAGGGACCAGCCGAGCAGGGAGAGGTAGTTGAGCAGGCCCTCCGGGAGGAAGCCGCGCTCCCGGTAGAGGTTGAGGGACGACTGCGGGTCGCGCTTGGAGAGCTTCTTGTTGCCCTCGCCCATGACGTAGGGCAGGTGGCCGAAGGAGGGGATCTCCTTGGCGATGCCCAGCTCGGTCAGCGCCTTGTACAGGGCGATCTGGCGCGGGGTGGAGGAGAGCAGGTCCTCGCCGCGCAGGACGTGGGTGATCTCCATCAGGGCGTCGTCGACCGGGTTGACCAGCGTGTAGAGCGGGGCGCCGTTGGCGCGGACGATGCCGTAGTCCGGGACGTTCTCCGGGGTGAAGGTCAGCTCGCCGCGGACCAGGTCCGTGAAGGTGATCGTCTCGTCGGGCATCCGGAAGCGGACGATCGGCTCCCGGCCCTGGGCCTTGTACTCCGCGACCTGGGCGTCGGTCAGCTCGCGGCAGTGGCCGTCGTAGCCGGAGGGCTTGCCGGCGGCGCGGGCGGCCTCGCGGCGGGTGTCCAGCTCGTCCTGGGAGCAGTAGCAGCGGTAGGCGTGGCCGGCGTCGAGCAGCTTGGCCGCGACGTCCTTGTACAGGTCCATGCGCTGCGACTGGCGGTACGGCGCGTGCGGGCCGCCGATCTCGGGGCCCTCGTCCCAGTCGAAGCCCAGCCAGCGCATCGAGTCGAGCAGCTGGGTGTACGACTCCTCGGAGTCGCGGGCCGCGTCGGTGTCCTCGATGCGGAAGACCAGGGTGCCCTGGTGGTGCTTGGCGAACGCCCAGTTGAACAGGGCGGTGCGCACCAGGCCCACGTGGGGGTTACCGGTGGGCGACGGACAGAAACGGACGCGTACGGGAGTGCCGGGTGCGCTAGCCACGCTTGACAACCTTGTTGGTGAGAGTGCCGATGCCTTCGATGGTGACGGCGACCTCGTCGCCGACGTTCAGGGGGCCGACCCCAGCCGGGGTGCCCGTGAGGATCACGTCGCCGGGGAGCAGCGTCATGGCCTCGGAGATGTTGACGATCAGATCCTCGATGGAGTGGATCATCTCGCTCGTACGGCCCAGCTGGCGCTGCTGGCCGTTGACCGTGAGCTGGATGGTGAGGTCGGCCGGGTCCAGGTCCGTCTCCACCCAGGGGCCGAGCGGGCAGGAGGAGTCGAAGCCCTTGGCCCGGGCCCACTGCTTCTCACGCTTCTGGACGTCGCGGGCGGTGATGTCGTTGGCGCAGGTGTACCCGAAGATCACGTCCCGGACGCGCTCGCGCGGGACCTCGCGGCACATCCGGCCGATGACGACGGCCAGCTCGGCCTCGTGGTGCAGCTCCTCCGAGAAGGAGGGGTACTGGATGTCGTCGCCGGGGCCGATCACCGAGGTGGAGGGCTTGAAGAAGGCGAAGGGGGCGTCGGGGACCTCGTTGCCGAGCTCCCTGGCGTGCTCGGCGTAGTTGCGGCCGAAGGCCACGACCTTGTTGGGGAGCACCGGGGGCAGCAGCCTGACCTTGCTCACCGGCACCTTCGTACCGGAGAGTTCGAAGTCCGCGAACGGGATGCCCTTGATGATGTCCAGGACGAGCTCGTCCTGCTTTTCGCCCTCGATGGCGCCGAAGGCGACGTTCCCGTCGATGGAGAATCTGGCGATGCGCACGGGATGCTTGGCCCCTTGACTGAAGCGGCTGGAGTCTGACGCTCCAGGCTAACGCGGGCGGGTGTCCGCGCCGCGCTCATGATGAAGGGCGCCCCCCGCTGTCGGAGGGCGCCCTCGATGTTCGTGTCCCGGCGCCTTGAGCAGTCGGCGGCCGGTGCGCGTACTACCTGGTGTCACACCGCGGCCGCGGCGGCCGCGACGGGGACCTCGGTGAGGATGGTTCGCTTGGGGTTGGCAGTCTGTGCGGGGAGTTCGACGGGGTGCTCCGGCTGCTCCGGCGTCTGCAGTTCGTCGGCGTCGTCCAAGTGCGCCAGCGTCGTGCGTCGCGGGTTTGCGATCTTGTGGAACATCGTCGTCGTCTTCACTGTTTACTTGACCCTGTCCTGTGACGGCGCCGGGCGGGTCCTTGGACCTCGCACCGGGCGCGGGTTGTCGGTTTTGCCATCTCTGTAAAGCGTCAGGCTAAACATGGGATTCCCGGCCCAATCGCGGAGGGGCCATGATCAGCATGTGAGTTTCCTCACGAATCAGAGTCCGAATCGGTCAATCCGGACTCATGCCCCACCCCCACGAAACGGACATTGACCCCCTGAAGCCATCATTCCGCTCCTGATCATGGCGACTGGGACACCCCTCGCGGCCCTGCGACTCGCGGGCTTACGTCCGAAATGGACGAACTCACTTTCTACGACCGGTGATCCGGCCCTCACGTGGTGTCACCTATGTCACGGCCTGGCCTACGGGCCTTGTTGGAGATCCTGTGCTGTGCTGGAATCTCACGGACCGCCGCAGGATCGAGCCGGCGCACAGGGGGCGCACAGACGCGCCGAGTGGCGGCGAGAAGGGGGAGCCAGCGCCGGTCACTCACGACCACCACGGGGCGTACTCAGGGCGTCCCCAGAACGCCGACACCGTGCCCCGCCGCTGACGCGACGGGGTGCCTGGTCCAGAGGTTGCGACGCTAGTGCAGGGACGTTTCAAGAGGGATGGCAGCGCTTCGGCGGAGCCGGAGCCGCACGGCGGGACTGGCGCCATGAAGGGCGGCCCCGCGCCCCAGCACGCCCAGAACCCGGGCTCGGCCGGCGACGGCGGTGAGCACTCAGGGCGGTCCGGTCCATCGGCCCCCTCGGGGGCCTCGAATCCGTCCCCGGCGCTGAAGCCGCCGACGGGCCCCACCGGCCCCGGCCCGCGAATAGCCCTGCGCAACTGGCGCATCTCCACCCGACTGGTCTCGCTGCTCGCCCTCCCGGTGGTCGCGGCCACCTCGCTGGGCGCGCTGCGTATCAACCAGTCCATGGACGACATCCAGCAGCTCGACAACATGAAGCTGCTGACGGACATGACCAAGCAGGCCACCGAGCTGTCGGCCGCGCTCCAGGAGGAGCGCGACCAGTCGGCCGGCCCGCTCGCGCACGGCGGCAAGGCGACCGACTTCACGGTCAAGGGTCTGCGCGAGAAGACCGACCGGGCGATGAAGAACTTCCTCGACAGTTCCGAGGAGATCGACAGCGCCAGCAAGGAAGGCAACCTCAAGGGCGTCCGCGAGTACCTCATCCAGCTCGCCGGCGAGCTGGGCGACCTGGCGCAGATCCGCAAGAGCGCCTACGCCTCCGACGGCAACTCCACGCAGACGATCGAGGCGTACCACCGTCTGATCGAGAACCTGGTCGACCTCTCCCAGGACATGGCCGAGGCGACCAGCAACCCGGACATGATCCAGCGCACCCGGGCACTGGCGGCCTTCTCCTCCGCCAAGGAGTACTCCTCCATCCAGCGCGCGGCCCTCGCGGCGGCGCTGCCCGCGAGCAACACCACGACCGGCAAGCTCTCGCCGAACGACCGGCTCTACGCCGAGTCGTCCCTGGAGAGCCAGAAGTCCGAGATCCGCAGCTTCAAGAGCATCTACGGCGAGGACGCCGCCGCCGAGCTGCTGAAGCCGATCGAGGACGGCGGCAACTCCACGATCAAGGCCACCGACACCTACGCGGGCCGTGCCCTGGTCTCCGCGAGCGGTCTCGCCCAGCAGGACAAGCGGTCCTACCGCGACTGGCTGGACGACAGCTCCACCAAGATCCAGCAGATGAAGAACATCGAGCACACGCTGCTCGAGGAGATGGAACAGAAGGCCCGCGAGCTGCGCAGCGCCACCGAGCGCGACGCGATCATCTCCGGTGCGCTGATCCTGATCGTGCTCGGTGTGTCGCTGGTCGGCGCCTTCGTCGTGGCCCGCTCCATGATCCGCTCGCTGCGCCGCCTGGAGGAGACCGCGACCAAGGTCGCCTCCGACCGGCTGCCCGAGCTGGTCAAGCAGCTCTCCGAGTCCGACCCGCAGGACGTCGACACGTCCGTGGAGTCGGTCGGTGTGCACTCCCGGGACGAGATCGGCCGGGTGGCCGCGGCCTTCGACGACGTGCACCGCGAGGCGGTCCGCCTCGCCGCCGAGCAGGCCCTGCTGCGGGGCAACGTCAACGCGATGTTCACCAACCTCTCGCGCCGCTCCCAGGGCCTCATCCAGCGTCAGCTGTCGCTCATCTCCGAACTGGAGTCCCGCGAGGCCGACCCGGACCAGCTGTCCTCGCTGTTCAAGCTCGACCACCTCGCGACGCGCATGCGCCGTAACGGTGAGAACCTCCTCGTCCTCGCGGGTGAGGAGCCCGGCCGCCGCTGGACCCGCCCGGTCCCGCTGGTCGACGTGCTCCGCGCCGCCGCGTCCGAGGTGGAGCAGTACGAGCGCATCGAACTGGCCGCCGTGCCGACCACCGAAGTGGCCGGCCGGGTCGTCAACGACCTCGTGCACCTGCTCGCCGAGCTGCTGGAGAACGCGACCTCGTTCTCCTCGCCGCAGACCAAGGTCAAGGTCACCGGTCACGCGCTGCCCGACGGCCGTGTGCTGATCGAGATCCACGACACCGGTATCGGTCTGTCGCCGGAGGACCTGGCCGCGATCAACGAGCGGCTCGCCTCTCCCCCGACGGTGGACGTCTCCGTCTCCCGCCGCATGGGTCTGTTCGTGGTCGGTCGTCTGTCGCAGCGGCACGGCATCCGCATCCAGCTGCGCCCGTCCGACTCCGGCGGTACGACCGCGCTGGTCATGCTGCCCGTCGATGTCGCCCAGGGCGGCAGGAAGCCCCAGCCCAAGCAGCCCGGCCAGCCGCCGCTCGGCGGTGGCGGTCCGGCCGCGGCGCAGGCCGCCGCCGGTGCGGCCGCGGCCCGGCGTGGCGCCGGTGCCGGCCAGGGCGGCGGCGCGCTCGGGGCGGGTCCCTCCGGTGGCGGTGCCTTCGGTGCCGCCGCGTCCGGCGCCGGCCGGCTCGGTCCGGGCCAGAGCCCGCGCGCCGCGCTGCCCGGGCGGGACGCGGACAGTGGCCGTCCGGGAGCGCCGGGCGGAGCGCGCGGACACCAGGGTCCCGAGAAGTCCCCGTCGTTGTTCGACCAGGGTGCTCCCTCCGCGCCCCCGCAGGGCCGCCCGGCTCCGGCCGGTGCCGGGTTCGGGCAGCAGGCCCCGGGTGCCCCGCAGGGCCTGCAGGCCGCGGGCACGAACGGGCCGCAGGGCCAGGACGCCTTCGGTGGCGGCCGCGGCTCGCAGCGCCCGGGCGGCAACGCCGAGCAGGGCCAGGGCCGTCGTCCGCAGCTGCCGCCGCGCGACGGTCCGCGGGCCGAGCTGCCCGGTGGCGACCCGCAGCCGCGCGTGCCGAGCTGGAGCGACGAGAACGCCCAGCCGCCGGTGCCGCGCTCCTCGCTGGACACCCCGCGTGGTCACGAGGAGCCGGACGTCTCCCGCACGTCCCAGATGCCGCGGATCGACGACCGGCAGGGCCCGGGCGCGACGGCGGAGATCCCGGCCGTGCCACGTGACGACGACCGGCAGGGCCCCGGCTCGCCCGCCGACTTCGGCAGGGGCGGCCCCCAGCACTCGGACCAGTTCGCCACCGGCACGAGCGGATCGCAGGACCCGGGTCAGTTCGTCCGCCCGGACGTCTTCGGCTCCCCGGCCGGCCGCCACGACCCGTCGTCCACGACGGGCCAGTACCCGGCACCGCAGGCCCCGCAGTCCTACGACAACGGCTCCACGGGCCAGTTCCCGGCACCCCGCCAGGACAACAGCGGCAGCCAGTACCCGGCGCAGCGCCAGGACAACGGCTCCACCGGCCAGTACCCGGCCCCCCGCCAGGACGGCGGCTCCGGCCGGCCCACCCTCCCGGGTCCGGCCACGCCGGCCGACCCCGGTGGCACGGGCCGGTTCGAGCGGCCGCAGGTCAACGGCGGCCGGGGCGGGTCCGACTTCGGCGCGCCTCGGCCGCCTGCCCCGCAGGCCCGGCCCGCCCGGCAGGAGCCCGAGGCCCTGCCGCCGGCGTCCGGTCCGGGCGACGGGCGTACGCCGCTGTACGACACGCTGGAGACCAACTGGTTCCACGGCCAGCACGGCCAGCAGGAGCAGCAGCCGCAGAACAACGGCTCGGCTCCGTCCTCGCAGCAGCCGCAGGGACCCACCGGTCCGCAGCGGTCGTCCGCACCCGCCGGCTGGCGCAGTTCACCCAACGACGATCTCGGCCGCCAGGCCGAGCGCGTCCGCCAGCCCGCCGCGGGTGGTGTCACCACCTCCGGCCTGCCGCGCCGTGTGCCCCGGGCGAACCTCGTCGCGGGCACGGCTCAGCAGCAACCGGCGCAGCAGAGTGGTCCGCAGATCTCCCGGGCGCCCGATGACGTCCGGGGCCGGCTGACCAATCTCCGTCGCGGTATCGCACAGGGTCGTCAGGCCGGGTCCACCCAGACCGGCAGCTTCCCTCGACCCTCTCACCAGCAGGAGCGTTAGTTGAGTCCGATGAGCCAGGCGGCACAGAACCTCAACTGGTTGATCACCAACTTCGTGGACAACACCCCCGGGGTGTCCCACACCGTCGTCGTGTCCGCCGACGGTCTCCTCCTGGCGCTGTCGGAGGGCTTCCCGCGCGACCGCGCGGACCAGCTCGCGGCCGTCGCCTCCGGTCTGACGTCCCTGACGGCAGGCGCCTCCCGGATCTTCGAGGGAGGCGACGTCGCGCAGACGGTCGTGGAGATGGAGCGGGGGTTCCTGTTCCTGATGTCCGTCTCGGACGGCTCGTCGCTGGCCGTCCTGGCACACCCCGAATGCGACATCGGCCTCGTCGGCTACGAGATGGCGCTCCTGGTCGACCGCGCGGGCGCGGTCCTCACCCCCGACCTGCGAGCTGAGCTCCAAGGCAGTCTGCTCCACTGAACGGTTCGGCACCACCCGTCTCACCACATCACCGTCCGGCCGCCACACACCCCACACAGGCCCAGTCAGACGGCTCGACTGACCGACTTGCTGTCCCGCCCGGAGGACCCATGACCCCGCCCCCCGCCTCTCATGATCCGTACGCGGAGCCGTACGAGGACGAGGGCGACCAGCCGCTGGTACGGCCTTACGCCATGACCGGCGGCCGGACGCGGCCGCGTTACCAGCTGGCCATCGAGGCTCTGATCAGCACGACCGCGGACCCCGCGGCGCTCATGGGGCTGCTGCCGGAGCACCAGCGCATCTGCCACCTGTGCCGTGAGGTGAAGTCGGTCGCCGAGGTCTCGGCGCTGCTCAACATGCCGCTGGGTGTGGCCAGGATCCTCGTCGCGGACCTCGCGGAGGCCGGTCTCGTCGCGATCCACCAGCCGGGCGGCGACGACGCCACCGGCGCACCGGACGTGACACTGCTCGAAAGGGTGCTCAGTGGACTTCGCAAGCTCTGACGCGGGTCGTTCCACCACGTCCGCGAAGATCGTGGTGGCGGGCGGCTTCGGCGTGGGCAAGACCACGTTCGTCGGCGCCGTCTCGGAGATCAACCCGCTGCGCACGGAGGCCGTCATGACCTCCGCCAGCGCGGGGATCGACGACCTGACCCACACCGGGGACAAGACCACCACCACGGTGGCCATGGACTTCGGCCGTATCACCCTGGATCAGGACCTGATCCTGTACCTCTTCGGTACGCCGGGCCAGGACCGCTTCTGGTTCATGTGGGACGACCTGGTGCGCGGCGCCATCGGCGCGGTGGTCCTGGTGGACACGCGCCGGCTGGCCGACTGCTTCCCGGCCGTCGACTACTTCGAGAACAGCGGTCTGCCCTTCGTCGTCGCGCTGAACGGCTTCGACGGCCAGCAGCCCTACCAGCCCGAGGAGGTGCGCGAGGCGTTGCAGATCGGGCCGGACACCCCGATCATCACGACGGACGCCCGCCACCGGGCCGATGCGAAGAGTGCCCTGATCACGCTGGTCGAGCACGCCTTGATGGCACGGCTGAGGTAGCACCCAATTCGAGAGCGCCATACGGCAGTTGTCGTAGATACACCGGAGCCGACTGTGTCCTTTGACACGGTCGGCCAAGGTGTTCATAACGTTTCGGCAGAGGAATCGGGTGGTACGGCCACGCGTCGCGCACATCCGGTCTCGCTGCGCGCACAATCGCCCCGCCTTTTGGCGGGGCTCGCTCTTTATGACCGTTTTATCTGGGGCTTACATCACTCGGAATCCCCTCCCCGGACTGTTTGGAAGAGCGCAGGTCGTCGTGCTGGAATGCCTGAACTGCCCAATAGTCAACGACGTACTCGTCAGCCGATGACTTGTTGGGCGCTGAGACACTGCGGCACAACGTTGGTGCCGACCGCCGAGAGGTTGTTGGTCGAGTGAGGCGAAGCAAGAACAGTCCCGAGCCGTCGGCCCGGGGCAACTTCACCCCGCCGCCGCGCACAGCGGCGCCCGCCCCCGTGCCCGGTTCGGAGCCGACGGCCGCGCCTGCCGAGAGCAGCGGCCGTCTCTCCCCGCGCAACTGGCGCGTGGCGACCAGGCTCAACGCGATCCTGCTCATACCCGTGCTGGTCGGCCTCGTCATGGGCGGCTTCCAGGTGAAGAGCTCGATCGACACCTGGCAGGAGGCCGAGGACGCGGAGAACACCGCACGCCTGGTGCGGGCCTCCCTGCTGTACGCCAACGCCCTCTACAACGAGCGCGACACCTCGGCGGCGCCCCTGCTGAAGGGCAGCGCGCAGACCGCCCAGGACAAGGCGACCGTCACCCAGGTCCGCAAGGCCACCGACGAGGCCGCCGACGCCTTCGACACCGCGGCCCAGAGCATGCCGGCCAAGCCGGGCCTCGAGCGCCGTCTGAAGCTGTTCCGCGAGGCGGAGCCGAAGCTGCAGACCCTGCGCCAGGTCGCGTACACCTCCAAGCTCAAGGGTGTGCAGACCGAGGAGGGCTACGTCGAGGTCGCCCACCCGCTGACGGAGTTCGCCAACGAGCTCGGCCTGGGCACCGGAAACATCACCAGCTACGGCCGGACCGTGTACGCCATCGAGCTCACCAAGGCGGCCCTGTCGCTGCAGCGCTCGATCGGCATGCACATCCTGGTCAAGCCGGGCCCGGACGACGGCAACCTGGCCAGCCAGCGCATCGCCCTGTCCTCGTACGCCTACCTCGAGCGCATCGCCATCGAGGAGTACATCGGCGGCGGTACCGAGCAGGACGCGGCCAAGCTCAAGACGGCCGAGGCGAAGCTCAAGGCCGACGGCGCCGCGATGGCCCGGGAGGCCAAGGCCAAGAACCCGGACTACGTCGCCCCGCCGGCCAACCCGACGACGATGGTCTCGGCCGTCGCGACGCTGCCGAGCACCGACCCGAGCGCCCGTGCCGCACTCGGCGAGAAGGGCATCACCGCCGAGAACTGGTGGGCGGTCAACACGCTCAAGTTCAACGCGTACGAGAAGATCGAGGCGGACATGGCCGACAAGGCCGTGAGCGAAGCCTCCGACATCGCCGACGACGCCCAGCGCGACGCCTACATCACCGGTGCCGCCGTCGTGGTCGCCCTGCTCCTGGCCTTCATCCTGGCCGGTGCGGTGGCCCGCCAGATGAGCCGCTCGATGCGCCAGCTGCGCAACGCCGCCTTCGGCATCGCCGAGCAGCGTCTGCCGATGCTGGTCGACCAGCTCTCACGCACCGACCCCGGCCGCGTCGACACCCGGGTCCAGGCCATCCCGATCACCACCACGGACGAGATCGGCGAAGTCGCCCGCGCCTTCGACCAGGTCCACCGTGAGGCCGTCCGGCTCGCCGCCGAGCAGGCCCTGCTGCGGGGCAACATCAACGCGATCTTCACCAACCTGTCGCGCCGCAACCAGTCGCTGATCGAGGGCCAGCTGACCCTAATCACCGACCTGGAGAACAACGAGGCCGACCCGGACCAGCTGGAGAACCTCTTCCGGCTGGACCACCTCGCGACCCGTATGCGCCGTAACGGCGAGAACCTCCTGGTCCTCGCCGGCGAGGAGCCCGGCCGCCGCTGGGACCAGCCGGTGCCGCTGGTCGACGTGCTGCGCGCCGCCTCCTCCGAGGTGGAGCAGTACGAGCGCATCGAGCTGTCCGGTGTCCCGGAGGCCGAGATCCACGGCCGTGCCGTGACCGACCTCGTGCACCTGCTCGCCGAGCTGCTGGAGAACGCGACGACGTTCTCCTCCCCGCAGACCAAGGTTCGCGTGACCGCCACCCGTCTCCCCGACGGCCGGGTCATGATCGAGATCCACGACAAGGGCATCGGCCTCACCGCCGAGGACTTCGCGGACATCAACCACAAGCTGGCCAACCCGCCGACGGTGGACGCCGCGATCTCGCAGCGCATGGGCCTCTTCGTGGTCGGCCGGCTGTCCGACCGGCACGGCATCCGCGTCCAGCTGCGCCCCTCGGGCGAGCAGGCCGGTACGACCTCGCTGGTCATGCTGCCGGACGCGATCACCCACGGTGGTGGCGGCGAGCAGCACGTGGACCGCGACGAGTTCACCGTCTCGCAGATCATCCCGGAGCAGAACTTCGGCGGCGAGAACTTCAACCAGCAGCCCATGCGCACGGCCGCGGAGCTCGGCTTCGACGACAGCCGCTACTCCGAGGTGCCCGACGACATACGTGAGCTGGACCCCGTCGGCCGCTCCCTGATGCGCGAGGAGCGCAGGGCGGCCCTGGAGGCCCAGTCGCACGAGCAGCCCGCCCTGCCCGGGCGGAACCAGCAGGACCCCGACGAGGGGCATGCGTACCCCGAGGACTTCAACGGACCGCAGGGCTACGACACCGGCCAGGCCTACGACACGGGCCAGACCGGCTACCCCCAGCAGCAGCCCTCCGCGTACGACCGTCAGGCGACGTACGAGGACCAGCAGGCGCAGTACGAGGACCAGCGGCACACGGCGTACGAGGAGCCGCAGCGCCCCGCGTACGACGAGCAGTACTTCGCGCCGAACGGCGGCATGCCGCAGAACGACACCTTCTCGCCGAACGGCGGCTACCCGGACCCCTCCTATGCGGAGCCGGCCCAGCAGGAGCCCTCGGCGCCGGGTGCGGGCGTGCCCGACAGCTTCCCCGCCTTCGAGCAGCGTCGTCACCAGGACGACTGGCCGCAGCAGGACGGTTACCAGAACGGCTACCCGAGCCAGTACCCTTCTCAGGCCCAGGAAACGGAATCTGCGCAGGCCGCTGACGCAAGTGAGCAGGACCGCGTAGGCTTCGACCGTCCGGGACCGGCCCAGTCCGCCGCCCACTCGATGACCGACGCGGGACTCCCCAGCCGCGGATCCACTGCGAGCGGTGCGAACGGCACGGGCGGCGCGCGGCACGCCAGCCAGGAGCCTCCGGCTTCCACCCCGGAGAGCACCGGCGGCAGCGACTGGCGCTCGGCGAACGACGAGCGGTGGCAGCAGGCTTCGCAGCTCCGGAAGCCGAGGGCCGGCGGGGTCACCTCCTCCGGTCTGCCGAGGCGGGTACCCAAGGCCAACCTGATCGAGGGTGCCGCCGAGAGCACCCCCCAGGGAGGCCCCCAGGTCTCCCGCGCCCCGGAGGACGTCCGGGGCAGGCTGAGCAACCTGCGCCGCGGCGTGGAACGCGGACGCAACGCAGGCAGTGAAACGAACGGCCAGGGCTTCGGTCCTGACAGCACCTACAACCAGGAGCGTTAGTGTGAGCCCGATGAGCCAGGCGGCACAGAACCTGAACTGGTTGATCACCAACTTCGTGGACAACACCCCGGGGGTGTCCCACACGGTGGTGGTCTCCGCCGACGGACTCCTTCTGGCGATGTCCGAAGGCTTCCCCCGCGATCGTGCCGACCAGCTCGCGGCCGTCGCTTCCGGTCTGACGTCACTGACGGCGGGCGCCTCCCGGATCTTCGAGGGAGGCGCTGTGAACCAGACGGTTGTGGAGATGGAGCGGGGATTCCTCTTCATCATGTCCGTATCCGACGGCTCTTCCCTCGCGGTTCTCGCGCATCCCGAGGCGGACATCGGTCTCATCGGGTACGAGATGGCACTGCTGGTCGACCGAGCCGGTACGGTCCTGACACCGGACCTTCGTGCGGAGCTCCAGGGGAGCCTGCTCAACTAACGGACGGACGGTGCGTTTTGGCGCCCCGTGGCCGTAAAGTTTCGGGACGCGGCTTCACAGCGATGGGTGCCAGGCACAGTCGGAGGAGGAGAAAGTGGCAACACCCCCAGGCGGTTCGTCTTCGGGCAACTGGTCGTACGGTCCTGCCCAGGGCCAGAACGACGGTGCCCAGAACCCGAACCGTTACAACTTCCCCTCCACGCCGAGTCACCGGCAGCCGTACGCGCCGCAGGGCCCCGGCCCGTCGCCGTACGACCAGCCGCCGGCCCCGCGTATCCAGCCTGTGCAGCCGCAGCGCCGCACCCCCGAGCCGGCGCCCGCCGGGGCGTCGAACAACCCGCTGGTGCGTCCGTACGCCATGACCGGCGGCCGGACCCGCCCGCGCTACCAGCTCGCCATCGAGGCGCTGGTGCACACCACTGCGCAGCCGCACCAGATGCAGGGCCAGTTGCCCGAGCATCAGCGGATCTGCAACCTCTGCCGGGAAATCAAGTCGGTCGCCGAGATCTCGGCGCTCCTCACGATCCCTCTCGGCGTGGCCAGGATCCTCGTCGCCGACTTGGCGGAGGCGGGACTGGTCGCCATCCATCAGCCCGGCGGCGACGAGAACGCCGGCGGCCAGCCAGACGTGACACTGCTCGAAAGGGTGCTCAGTGGACTTCGCAAGCTCTAGCGGCGGTCCTTCCCGCTCCACCACCTCAGCGAAGATCGTGGTGGCGGGTGGCTTCGGCGTGGGCAAGACCACGTTCGTCGGGGCCGTCTCGGAGATCAACCCGCTGCGTACCGAGGCCGTCATGACGTCAGCTTCGGCCGGCATCGACGACCTCACCCACACCGGGGACAAGACGACCACCACGGTCGCCATGGACTTCGGCCGTATCACCCTGGACCAGGACCTGATCCTGTACCTCTTCGGTACGCCCGGTCAGGACCGCTTCTGGTTCATGTGGGACGACCTGGTGCGCGGTGCCATCGGCGCGATCGTGCTGGTGGACACGCGGCGTCTGGCCGACTGCTTCCCGGCCGTCGACTACTTCGAGAACTCGGGTCTGCCGTTCGTGATCGCGCTGAACGGGTTCGACGGGCAGCAGCCGTACAACCCGGACGAGGTGCGGGAGGCTCTGCAGATCGGGCCGGACACGCCGATCATCACGACGGACGCACGGCATCGGGCCGATGCGAAGTCTGCGTTGATCACGCTGGTCGAGCATGCGCTTATGGCGCGGCTTCGGTAATTGATTGCTGTGGGACAGCCCCTGGCGGCCTCTGGGTTGCCGGGGGCTGTTGCGTTGCCGGGTGCGGGTTGTGGGGGCTGGTCGCGCAGTTCCCCGCGCCCCTGAGGCATGCGCCCCTGGGCGCCACCCAAAGAGAGGCCCCTCCGTCTGGAGGGGCCTCTCTTTGGGTACTGGGGTCAGCGCCAGCTGTGCGGGGCCCGGAAGCCCGGCTCGCGTTCCAGGCGGCGCCAGCCGGCCTTGACGCGGCCGCGGTGCGCCGGGGTCGGGTCGGTGGGGCGGGCGGCGGCGCGGGCCAGGAGGATCGCCGTGATGGCGGCGACTTCCTCGGGCTCGGCGTGGCCCTTCTCGACGCGGATGTCAGGGGTGTCCATGGGTGTCAGTCTCCGTGAGAGAGATGTCCGCTGGGTTACTGCGGAGGGTTGCCGTGCTTGCGGGAAGGCAGGTCGGCGTGCTTGGTCTGGAGCATCGCGAGGGACTTGATCAGAACCTCGCGGGTCTCGGCGGGGTCGATGACGTCGTCGACCAGGCCGCGCTCCGCCGCGTAGTACGGGTGCATCAGCTCGGACTTGTACTCCTTGACCATGCGCGCGCGCATGGCCTCGGGGTCCTCGGCCTCGGCGATCTGGCGGCGGAAGATGACGTTGGCCGCACCCTCCGCGCCCATGACGGCGATCTCGTTCGTCGGCCAGGCGTAGGTGAGGTCCGCACCGATGGACTGGCTGTCCATGACGATGTACGCACCTCCGTAGGCCTTGCGCAGGATCAGCGAGATCCTGGGCACGGTCGCGTTGCAGTACGCGTAGAGCAGCTTCGCGCCGTGGCGGATGATCCCACCGTGCTCCTGGTCGACGCCGGGCAGGAACCCGGGTACGTCCAGAAGAGTGATGATCGGGATGTTGAAGGCGTCGCACATCTGGACGAAGCGGGCCGCCTTCTCGGAGGCCTCGATGTCCAGGACACCGGCGAGCGCCTGGGGCTGGTTGGCGACGATGCCGACGACCTGGCCGTCCATCCGGCCCAGCGCGCAGATGATGTTCCGCGCCCAGCGCTCGTGGACCTCCAGGTAGTCGCCGTCGTCGACGATCTCCTCGATGACCTTGGCCATGTCGTACGGCCGGTTGCCGTCCGCCGGGACCAGGTCCAGCAGGACGTCCGAGCGGCGGTCCACCGCGTCCGTGGCCTCCGCGCGGGGCGGGTTCTCACGGTTGTTCTGCGGGAGGAGGGAGAGGAGGTAGCGGACCTCGGCGATGCAGGTCTCTTCGTCGTCGTAGGCGAAGTGGCAGACGCCGCTGGTCTCGGCGTGGACGTCGGCGCCGCCCAGGCCGTTCTGGGTGATCTCCTCGCCGGTGACCGCCTTGACGACGTCCGGGCCGGTGATGAACATCTGCGAGGTCTCGCGGACCATGAACACGAAGTCCGTCAGGGCGGGGCTGTACGCCGCGCCGCCCGCGCACGGGCCGAGCATCACCGAGATCTGCGGGATCACACCCGACGCCTTGGTGTTGCGCTGGAAGATGCCGCCGTAGCCGGCGAGGGCGGAGACGCCCTCCTGGATACGGGCGCCGGCGCCGTCGTTCAGCGAGACCAGCGGAGCCCCTGCCGCGATGGCCATGTCCATGATCTTGTGGATCTTGGTGGCGTGGGCCTCGCCCAGCGCGCCGCCGAAGACCCGGAAGTCGTGGGCGTAGACGAAGACCGTCCGGCCCTCCACCGTCCCCCAGCCGGTGATCACTCCGTCGGTGTACGGCTTCTTGGCCTCCAGGCCGAAGCCCGTGGCCCGGTGCCGGCGCAGCTGCTCGACCTCGCGGAAGGAATCCGGGTCGAGGAGCAGCTCGATGCGCTCCCGGGCGGTCAGCTTTCCCTTGGCGTGCTGCGCCTTGGTCGCCTTCTCGCTCGGTCCGGCCACCGCCTGCGCACGGATCTCGTGCAGTTCGGCCACGCGTCCGCGCGCGTCGGTCGGCTCACCCGGCGCCTCATCCAAAACGGTCATGTAGCGACCTTACGAAGCCAACCCAGGAAAGCGGGCCGTCGACTCCTCACAGTCTCCGGCGTGTTTTCCTGGTACCCCTGAACAGAACCATGCCGGAGTGCAGCCAATCCGACTGCTCAGAGGGTGTACGGCTTGTAGGGGTCACACAAAGACCTCAATCGAGAGTCACCTCACATCGGTGCATCGCGCATACCTCCCCGGGCGTGACGCGCAGTCTCAGTCGAGGGCCGGTCGAGAGCACCTCGACGCTCTCGTCCGCGCGGACGACCCGGCGGACCGGGCGGTCCCAGGTGATCTCCAGCGGCTTGCCCGTACGGGGCGGCTCGCTCGCACAGAGGGTAGCGGTACGGCCCCGGCGGACGGTCAGCACGCTCGCGCCGGCGGAAGCGGTGAGCGGGCCCGCCGTGCCGGCCCGCCAGAAGTTCGCGGCCGTGCAGCCGAGGGAGGGCACGGTGACCGCCTGGCAGGTCGCGTCGTTGGCGAGGACCGAGAGCCAGTGGCGGTCGGCGGCGCGGCGTGCGACGGCGCGGCGGGACGCCCCGGGCATGAGGACGTAGGCGTATGTGGCGTCCTCGGGGTCGGTGCCGTGGTCGAGCCAGAGGGTCTGCCAGCGGCGGGTGCGCCGTTCCGGGGTGCTGCCGGTGTTGATGTCGGACCAGGCGCCGGTGCGGTCCTCGCGCAGCGCCTTGAGCTGGCCGTCGAGCAGGACCCAGCCGCCGTGGTCCTCCAGGTGGGCCCAGTTCCGGTCCTTGTTCCGGTCCTTGTTCCGGCCCTGGACGAAGGTCTGGGTGCCGGACTCGCCGAGGTTGCGGTTGTCGACGATCGTCTCGACCGGGACGCCGTCGGAGCAGGTGATCCCGGCGCCCAGGCAGATCACCGCGTCCGCGACGCAGAACCAGGACTTGCGGGCCTGGAGGGTGGAGCCGAGGCCCTTGAGGTGCTGGCCGAGCGCCGCGTACGTGCCGTCGGTGGTGCCGCCGACCCAGCGCGCGTCCGGGCGGGCGGTGCCCCACTCGCCGCCTTCGCGGTCGGCCAGGCGTTTGGTGGAGACGGTGGTGCCGGGCAGGCGGTACCAGTCCACCGTCGGCCAGAACCAGTCCGTGTACTGGTCGCTCGTACCGGACCACCAGCTGACCATCCCCGCGCCGGTGTGCCAGCCGCGCGGGTTCTCGCCGTTGCCGCACTCGTAGTGGGCGACCCGGTCGCTGGCCATGGCGATGTTCACGGTGAAGCCGGGGCGACGGTGGACGGCACGGTCCATGGCGGCGAAGAGGTGGTGTCCGGTGGGTTCGGGGGCGGGCGGGGCGGGCGAGGCGGCGATGGCGTGCAGCCGGGCCAGGTCGGCCACGCCGAACTGGGGTGCCGTCAGGATCGGGGTCACCGTGTCCCGTTCGATCCAGCCCTTGACGCGGGCGTGCCAGCGGTCGCGTTGGGCGGGGCTCGCGGCGGCCGCGAGGAGGGCGATGGCCGCGATGAGCTGCTGTCCGTGGAAGTGGTCGCTCCGCATGACCTTGCGGTCGTCGGTGGTGAGGTAACCACGGCTGATGGCCCGGCCGTTGACACTGTCCATGACCAGTCCGTCGTGGATGAGCGGGGCGTAGGCGTGCTCGACGCTGTCGAGGATGATCTGCCGCTGGGGGTCGGTGACCGCCCAGTCGGATCCGGCGAGCAGGGCGAAGAGCCGGCCGAGGCCGTCGAGCATGACCTGGCCGTAGGTGCCCGAGTAGGCGACCCAGGTGTGCTGGACGAAGGAGCCGTCGGCGTAGAGGCCGTCGCCCCGGGTGACGTACGGGAAGACCGGGGAGAGCGCGTCACGGGCGAGGGCGATCTTGGCCGGGTCGCGGCCGAGGATGCCGCGCAGGGCGACGGAGCGGCACAGGTCGACGCGGTTGGCGCCGGTGGAGGTGCCGGTGTAGTCGCCGAGGGCCGACTCGGGGATGAAGTGGTCGACGGCTGCGCAGGCGGCCCGGACGCGGGGGTCGCCCAGCTCCTCGTGCAGGGCGGCTGTGATGTCGGTGAGCAGGCGGGGGCTGCCGATCTGCCATTCCCACCAGTTGCCGTAGCGGGTGGTGGAGGGGTTGTAGACGGTCTCGGAGAGGTGGTCGAGGCCGCGCAGGACGTCGGCGAGGAGATCCGGGTCCGCGGTCGAGCCGGTGCCCTGCTGGACGTAGGCCTGGGTCATGGTCCACAGGCGGCCGTAGCTGAGGGTGATGCCGGCCGGCGGGTCGAAGGGGTGCCCGGGCCAGAGGGAGTTGGCCGCCGGGGCCATGCCGGCGCGCAGGCGGCGCGCGAGTTCACCGGTCTCGGCGAGCCGGGAGGCGTACGGCTCCGCGGCCGGGTCGTAGCCGTCGCCGAGGGCGATACCGAGCCAGCGCCGGCGGAGGGTTTCGTACGCATCCTCGGCTTCGGGAGCATCCGTGCCGTGGGGGGCCGGCCCCGCGCCCCCGGTCGCCGCCAGCGCCGCGGCCGCGAGCAGCAGGGCCCGGCGGCTGGGGCGCGACAGGGTGGCGGCGGCCTTGGCCGTACGGCGGGGGAAGACGCGACGCTGGGGGGTCATGCCCATGCCCTACCACGGGGAGGCGGCCACCTGAACGGAGGATTCGGCCGGAGTGACCGGGATGGGGGAACGGGAGGACGCGGGGCGCCGGACGGGTGGTTCGGGGGTTGGGGTGTGGGGGGGGTTGGGCGGTGAGGAGGGGGCGGTACGGGGCCGGCCTCCCGGCGTGCGCCGGTGAGGGCAGTGGGTGACGCACCGGCACCGGTCAGCCGAAGCGATTCAGCAGGCGGCGGCGCAACCCCGGAGACAGGGCCCGGATGCGGGCCGGGAGGGTTCGCCAGGCAGGGGCGTGCGCCTCGTCGCGGTCCTGGCGTACGGACTCGAAGATCTCGCGGGCGACGCAGCCGGGCGAGACGGTACGTGGGGTGGTGCGGTCGCGGGGGCCGCCCCGGCGGGTGGAGCCGGCGCGGCCGGGCACGACGAGGGTCACGCCCACGCCCGTGCCGCGCAGTTCCTGGCGCAGTGCCTCGGCGAAGGCGGCGAGGCCCGCCTTGGCGGCGGAGTGCACCGCTTCCTCCCGTACGCCCGCGCGGCCCGCGACCGAGCCGAGCAGCACCACCCGGCCCCGGCCGGCCGCGATCATGGACGGCAGCACTTCGCGCACGAGATGGAGCGTGGCGTTGAGGTCGAGGGCCAGCACCCGGTCGATGTCGGTGTGCGGCATGGCGGCGAACGGGCCCGTCCAGCCGATGCCCGCCCCGGCGACCAGGACGTCGATCCGGCCGGTCGCGTGCAGCGCGGACTGGGCCAGCAGTCGCGGGCCGTCCGGGGCGGCGAGGTCGGCGGGCAGCACGAGGGCCGAGGTGCCGGACGCCGTCCGCTCCAGGCAACGCCGGTCGCGTCCGTTGAGGAGCAGTTGCCAACCGTCCGTGGCGAAGCGTCGTGCCGTCGCCGCCCCGATGCCCGAGGAGGCGCCGGTGACGAGGGCCACGCGCCGGTCCAGACGCCGCGCCGGTCCGTGTTCGCGCACGCTCGACGAGGCCGAGGGGCCGCGTGGGGCGGGGCCCGGTGGGTCGTAGGCCGAGCCGGAGCCGGTGAGTGTCATCGGTCGGTCTCCCTGCGCTGTACGTCCGCCGTGGTCTCGTCTGTCGCCATGCGGGGCCCTGCGGGTCCCTTCACACGGAACCTCCTCTTCCAGGACACCGCCATCCCGGTGCACCGCGCCAGCGCTGGAGCCCTCTCAGGGGCCTGCCTCACCCGGTCCGACGTGCCCGTTTCCGTAGGCGGTCCATGGGCCGGGCCCGTCCGCGACGGCCGTGGCAGGACCACTCCTGCGGGCCGCGTGGTGCCGCCAGGCGGCGGTATCGCGACATGCCGCCCAATGATGTTGAATATTGAACCGGAATAGGTCTACGGTGGTGCGCGTTGATGTAGTTCAAGATTCAACATCAAGAGTCGTCACCACATCACTCGCAGGAAGGCGCACCCATGAGCATCTTCAGCAGCAAGGACACCGAGACCGCCACCGCCACGTCCGGCGTGGTGCGGCCGGAACTGGCCGCCCTGACCGGCGACTACACGATCGACCCCGCGCACTCGACGATCGGCTTCGTCGCCCGTCACGCGATGGTCACCAACGTCAAGGGCAGCTTCCAGGACTTCACCGGCACCCTCCACCTCGACGGCACCGACCCCTCGCGGTCCTCGGCCTCCCTCGATGTCGTGATGGACAGCATCGAGACGGGCAACGCCGACCGGGACGGCCACCTCAAGAGCGCGGACTTCTTCAAGGCGGACGAGTTCCCGACCATGACGTTCCGCTCCACCAAGGCGGAGTCCCTCGGTGGCGACGACTACCGCGTCACCGGCGACCTGACGATCCTCGGCACGACCCGCCCCCTCGCCATCGACCTGGAGTTCAACGGCGCCGCGAAGGACCCCTTCGGCAACGAGCGCGTCGGCTTCGAGGGCAAGGCGGAAATCCTGCGCTCCGAGTGGGGCCTGACCTGGAACGCCGCCCTGGAGACCGGCGGTGTCCTCGTCTCCGACAAGATCAAGCTGAACTTCGACATCTCGGCCATCAGGAACGCCTGAGCCTCCGGCCACGCCGTACGGGACGACTCCGTGCGGCGTGGCCGAATCGGGCCTCTTGTGCGAGGACTCGCGGCGTTCTCATAATCCAGCAGCAGAATTTTGACCGGTCCATGCCAGCACATGGACGTTTTTTTGGCCCTGCTGCTGACATGTGCTCGTCAAACGGATGCTTCGGTTGCACATCTCCCCAGGTCAACCCCCCACGGAAGGCATCACGTTGAAGAGACTCCTCACGGCCCTCAAGAGATGCGCGGTCGTCGGCGCCGCCGCGCTCGCGATCGCCAGCCTTCAGCCCGTCACCGCGGCGCAGGCCGCGCCGTCGCCCGTCGTCGGCGGAACGCGGGCCGCGCAGGGCGAGTTCCCGTTCATGGTCAGGCTGTCCATGGGCTGCGGCGGCGCGCTCTACACCCAGCAGATCGTGCTCACGGCCGCGCACTGCGTGGGCAGTTCCGGCAACAACACGAGCATCACCGCCACCGCGGGGGTAGTCGACCTGCAGTCCACCAGCGGCCGGGTCCAGGTCCGCTCCACCAAGGTGCTCCGCGCGCCCGGCTACAACGGCACCGGCAAGGACTGGGCACTCATCAAGCTCGCCCAGCCGATCAATCTGCCGACCCTGAAGATCGCCACGACCTCGCAGTACAACACCGGTGACTTCACCGTCGCCGGCTGGGGCGCGAACCGTGAGGGCGGCTCCCAGCAGCGCTACCTCCTGAAGGCGACCGTGCCCTTCGTCAGCGACGCCGCGTGCAAGGCCTACGGCGGTCTGTACAGCGGCCTCGTCGCGAACGAGGAGATCTGCGCCGGCTTCGACGCGGGCGGCGTCGACACCTGCCAGGGCGACTCGGGCGGCCCGATGTTCCGCAAGGACAACGCCGGCGCCTGGATCCAGGTCGGCATCGTCAGCTGGGGCGAGGGCTGCGCCCGGCCCGAGGCCCCCGGCGTCTACACGGAGGTCTCCGCGTTCGCCTCCGCCATAGCCTCGGCGGCGTCCACTCTCTGACGCGCCCTCGGCAACAGAACCTCGCGGGTCCGGTGCCGTTGGGCACCGGACCCGTGGTCGTGCGGTGGGGTGACCTCCGTCGCTCACCGGTTCCGTCCGCCGGTCTCCAGCTTCGCCACCGCCGCGGCCACCTGTGCCGCCCTGGTCCGCGATGTCCGGGCGCGGAGGACGCCGAGCATGGTGAGGTAGCGGTCCGTCCGTCCGAGTTTCCCGAAGGCCGCCGCGGCACGGGGGCTCAGGGCCAGGGCTGACGCGAGGTCTTCCGGGATCTCGGCCTCCTGCTGGGACGCGTAGGCGGCGTCCCATCGCCCGTCCGCCTGCGCGGCGGCCACCTCGTCGCGTCCACCGGGGCGCATCCGGCCGGCGGCGGCCAGTTCCTCCACCCGCCGGACGTTGACCATGGACCAGAGGCTGCCGGGGCGTCGCGGGGTGATCCTCTGGAGGTAGTACGACTCGTCGAGGCGCTTGCGCTGACCGGTGATCCAGCCGTGGCAGAGCGCCACGTCGTTGACGTCGGCGGCGCTGACGGAGGGGATGCCCGAGCCCTTCTTGGCGACCTTGACCCAGAGGCCGGGACACGGGGCGGGGTGAGCGGTCAGCCAGGAGTCCAGGTCGGCCACGGTGGCGAAGGTGAGCGGGTCCGTGCCGTCGGAGGAGGTGGTCATGTGACCACCGTAGGGACCATTTAGGACAGGATCCGTCCGCTACGCGAGCAGCGCGCGTGCCTGTTCGCGGGCGTCGGCGATGGCGTCCGGGAAGATGTTCAGGCCGTGGGCGACGAGCGCGCCCTCGTGCAGCAGCATCAACGCCCGGGCCAGCCCGGCCGGTTCGTCCGGTGCGATGTCCGCGGCGAGGCGGCTGAACAGGGCGAGCATCCACTGCTTCTGGCCGGTGATGATCGGGTGGGCCGGGTGGCCCGGGTCGCTGATCTCCGCATGAGCGTTGACCATGCTGCACCCCTTGGGGCTGCTGTCCCGCGCCCATGCGCGCGAGGCGTCGAAGATCACCAGGACGCGCTCCCGTGGGTCGGGCCCGGCCGCGTCCAGGCGCTCACCGAGGAAGGCCCGCCAGCGCTCGTCGCGGTCTGCGAGGTACTCCACGACGATCTGCTCCTTGGAGCCGAACCGGTCGTAGAGGGTCTTCTTCGTCACCCCGGCCTCCGCCGCGATGAGGTCGACCCCCACGGCATGGATGCCTCGCTCGTAGAACAGCCGCGCGGCGGCCTGGAGGGCGCGGCGGGCGGCGGGCGTCAGCGTGATCCGGCGGGGGGATTCGGAAGCGGTGGTACCCATGACGTCGAGTATACCGATCTGTATAGTCGAGAGAGAACGGGTAAACCGATCTGTCTAGTGGTGGTCATGCCGTGAACATCCTGCTCTCCCTCGCCTTCGTCCTGTGCTGGAGCTCCGGGTTCATCGGAGCGAAGCTCGGTGCGGGCAGCGCGTCCGCGCTCACGGTCCTGATGTGGCGGTTCCTGCCGCTGGCCGTCGTCCTCCTGGCCGTCGCCGTCCTCACGCGGTCGGCCTGGCGGGGGCTCACCGCCCGGGACGTGACCCGGCAGGCCGTGGTCGGCGTGCTGTCGCAGAGCGGCTATCTGCTGAGCGTCTACTACGCCATCCAGCTGGGCGTCTCCAGCGGCACCACGGCCCTGATCGACGGCATCCAGCCCCTCGTCGCCGGAGCCCTCGCGGGACCGCTGCTCGGGAGCCACGTCTCGGGCCGGCAGTGGATCGGCCTGGGCCTCGGGCTGAGCGGGGTCGCCGTGGTCACCCTGGCCGACGCCGCCGCCGGGACCGGCGTGGCCTGGTGGGCGTACGCCGTTCCGCTGCTCGGCATGCTGTCCCTGGTCGCGGCGACGTTCCTGGAGAGCCGCTCCCGCGCACGGGTGGCCCCCTCAGTGTCGCTGACCGTCCACTGCGCCACCAGCGCCGTCCTCTTCACCGTGCTGGCGCTGGGCGCCGGAGCCGCCGCGCCGCCGGCCGCGGGCGCGTTCTGGGTGGCGGTCGCCTGGCTCGTGGGCCTGTCCACGTTCGGCGGATACGGGCTGTACTGGCTCATCCTGAAGCGCTCCGGCGTCACCGAGGTCAACACCCTGATGTTCCTCATGGCCCCGGTCACGGCCGTCTGGGGCGCGCTGATGTTCGGTGAGCCGTTCGGCGTCCAGACCGCGCTCGGGCTGGCCGTCTGCCTCGCGGCCGTCGTCATCGTCCACCGCGGCGGGAGCCGGGGCAACGGAGCCTTGACCGCCGCCCGGGGAGAGCGGGAGAAAAACCGGTGGACCCGGTCCTCCGAAGCCGCCTAACGTGCCTGTCGTGTCCAGCCCCGAGGCGTCCAGAGTGCGGCCACCGGCTCTCCGGTGGCTGCTTGTGATGCCGGGTCGCTGAGGCCCCTTCTTCGCTCCGCCGCCGGATCGCCGACCGACGTGTCGTGTTCGTCGTCGACTTCCGGGTGCGGAGTTTCTTCATGCCGTTCGCTCTTCTTCTGCTGGGCCTTGCCGTGTTCGCGCAGGGAACGACCGAGTTCATGCTGTCCGGGCTGGGGCCGGACATCGCGCGGGATCTGGGGGTGTCCGTTCCCCAGGCGGGCGCGCTGACCTCCGCCTTCGCGGCGGGGATGGTCGTTGGGGCGCCGCTCGTGGCGGGTCTCGCGCGGCGCTGGTCTCGGCGGGGTGCGCTGCTGGCGTTCCTCGTCGTCTTTCTCGCCGTCCATGTCGTCGGTGCTCTCACCGGCAGTTTCGAGGTGCTGCTCGCCACACGGGTCGTGGGGGCGCTCGCCAGCGCCGGGTTCCTCGCCGTCGCCCTCGTGGCCGCCGTGGACATGGTCCCGGCGGACGCGAAGGGCCGGGCCACGTCCACGCTGCTGGGCGGGGTGACGCTGGCGTGTGTGGCCGGGGTGCCCGCCGGGGCCGCGCTGGGCGGGCTGTGGGGCTGGCGTACGGCGTTCTGGGCCGTGGCGCTGGTGTCGCTGCCGGCCCTGGTGGCCGTGGCATGGTCCGTACCGGGCGGGACGGCGGAAGGCACGCCGCCCGCGCTGCGCCGTGAGCTGCGGTCGCTGCGCGACCCTCGGCTGATCGTCACCCTGCTGCTGGGCGCTCTCGTGAACGGTGCGACGTTCTGCACCTTCACCTATCTCGCGCCGCTGGTCACCGAGGTGACGGGGCTGGGCAGCGCATGGGTGCCCGGGGTGCTCGCGCTGTTCGGGGCCGGGTCGTTCGTGGGGGTGACCGCCGCGGGGCGGTTCGCCGACCGGCGTCCCGTGCCGGTCCTCGCCGGCGGGGGTGTCGCGCTCGGTGTGGGCTGGTGCCTGTTGGCTCTCGGGGCCGGGCACCCGGTCCTGGCCCTCGGGCTCGTCTTCGTCCAGGGGGCGCTGTCGTTCGGCGTCGGCTCCACGCTGATCGCCCAGGTGCCGTACGCGGCGCCGGGCGCGCCCACGCTGGCCGGCGGTTTCGCCACGGCCGCGTTCAACGTCGGCGCCGCGCTGGGCCCTTGGATCGGTGGCGCGGCGATCGGCGCCGGGTTCGGGTACCGGTCGCCGGTGTGGGTGAGCGCGGGGCTGGTCGCGCTCGCGGGCGTCGTGGCCGGGGCGATGGGGCGGCGGCGGGGGCGGCTCGCGGGGAACCAGAAGCCCCTGCGGCGTTGAGCTCAGGCGGCGGGGCGAGGCACTACGACGCTGCCGGGGTCAGAACCCGCCCCCGAAGTCCCCACCGCCGAAGCCTCCGCCACCGACGTCCCCTCCCCCGAAGCCGCCACCGAAGTCACCGGAGTCGAAGTTGGCGCCGGAGACGTCACCGCCCTCGTACCCTCCGAAGTCGCCGTAGCCGGAGCCGTAGTCGGCCGCGTAGGCGGGGGCGGCCATCATGCTGCCGAGCATCGTGCCGACGAGGAGGCCGGGCAGGATGCCGCCGGCGAAGTAGCCGCCGGCCCAGGGGCCGTACGCCGGGCCGGCCTCCCAGTACGGGCGGCGGCCGTAGTCGGTGTCGACCTCGCGGATCACCGGGTCGCGGCCCTCGGCGAGCCGGGCCTGGTCGGCCGCGCAGACGGGGACGTCGCGCATGGTGCCGCCCGAGGGCGTCCAGCTCGCGTCGGCGACCGAGGGGCCGTGGCGCGGGTCGAAGAAGCAGGGCGGGCGGCGCTCCGGCAGCCGGCCGCCCTCGCGCCGGGCCGCGAGCCGGGCCAGGGAGAAGCGGCCGTCCTCCACCGTCTGGGTGACGGGCCGGACGTCCTCCGGTTTGGTGGCTGCCGCCATCAGGGACTTCGCCTGCTCGTAGGAGTCCAGGGCACGTTCGTAGTCGGCGCGCATCGCGTCGTCGGCGCCGGGTTCCCCAGGATGGAAGTCGAGGCGGTCGAGCTCCTCGCCGAAGGCGGTGATGTCCTCGTCGACCACCACACGCAGCTTCTCCAGGGCCGCCCGCTGCTCCTCCTCGTGGCGGCGCCGGTTGCGCCGGACCACGGCGTAGGTGCCCACGCCGCCGGCCGCGACCAGGGCGCCGAACGTGATCAGACCGCCGACCGGTACGTCGGTGCCCGAGCCGTCGCTCCAGCTGCTCGGCGCCGAACCGCCCACGCTGCGCAGGGCGTCGTCGACGAAGTCGTTCAGCTGGGCCTTGGTGTCGCCGGTGTCCTGCACGGCCGTGACCAGGTTGGACACCGCCTGGCGGCTCATCACCGCGCTGTCGGCGCGGGCGTCGAACTCATCTCCGAGGCGGATGCCGTACAGGCCGGTCACGCCGGTCTCGGTGCGGAGGTTCCGGAAGAGGTCCTGCGTGGGGACGTCGTCCGGGAGCACTGCCACGAAGACGGGCTTGTCCGCGTCCTTGATCTTGTCGGCCAGCGCCTCGGCGTCCGAGGCGGCCAGCTGACCGGAGGCGGCCGGATCGACGTAGACGGGGTTCTCGCGCAGTTCCGCGGCGACCTTTGAGAGGTCGGTGGCCGCGTGCGCACCCGGCGCACCGGCCATCAGCGCCACCAGTACGGCGGCGACCGGCACGATCAGCAGACGTACGAGGGTACGCACCAGCGCGGCCTTCATATGTTCGAAACTACCTGAATCGGCACAGAAAGGGATATCGGTAGGAGCGGGGATTTAGGAACGCCACTGCGCCTACGATGCCTCTGGCTCACTGCCGTGGGCCGTGCCGGGCCCGGCCGGTCCACCGGTCGCAGCGGAAAGGGCGGATCAGGGGCATGTTCGGAAGACGCAGGGCCGCGGACATGACAGTGTCCGCACTCGCCGAGCTGGACCGTTCGCGTGCGCGGGCGGACCTGTTGTGGGAGCTGTTCCGGCATGCCGAGACGGAGGTGACGACGGCGATCGGCTGGTACCTGGCGCGGCGCCGGGGGCCGTCACTGTGGTCGCGGTCGCTGCGGGCGCTGGCCGCGCTGCTGGGCATCGTCGGCACGCTCACGCCGCTGGTGCACGCGGCCGCCCCGACGACCGTGCAGCCCGAGTGGGGCTTCGTCTTCCTGGCCGGCGGAGCGGGCTGTGTGCTGTTCGACCGGATCTTCGGCTTCTCGGCGTCCTGGACGCGCTACATCCGTACGCAACAGGCCCTGCAGCAGATCCTCAAGAGGGCGCAGGCCGAGTGGGCGCAGGCGTATCTGCGGGCCACCGACTCGCCCAGCGACAAGGAGCAGGCCGCGCTGCTCGGGGTGATCGAGCGCTTGCGGACGGACGCGCAGCGGATCATCGAGGACGAGGGGTCGGCCTGGGTCGGCTACCTGGCCGATGGGGTGGAGGAACTGACCCGCGCCACCGTGCACACGCCCGGCCAGCGGACCAACGGGGCGGGGGTGTTCCGGCTGGACCGGGCGGCGGGGCGCGAGCGGGTGGGCGATGCCGCCCAGGTGCCGCGCGCCCGCGACTCGGCCATGTGACTTCCAGGTGCTCGGCGTTGCCGCTGGGGGCGGGGGCGCAGCCCGGCGTGGCGGGGTGCGCCCCCAGCGGCACGCATGCTCGCAGCGGGGGTGACTACTCCGCCGGAGCAACCCCCGCCCGCAGCAAGCCGTACGTGTACGCGTCCTCCAGGGACTGCCAGCTCGCCGCGATGACGTTCTCGGCGACGCCCACCGTGGACCACTCGCCCGCGCCGTCGGACGTGGAGATCAGGACGCGGGTCGTGGACTGGGTGCCGTGCTTGCCTTCGAGGATGCGGACCTTGTAGTCCACCAGCTCCAGCTTGGCGAGCTGGGGGTAGATCTTCTCCAGGCCCACCCGCAGGGCCCGGTCGAGGGCGTTGACCGGGCCGTTGCCCTCGGCCGTGGCGACGATGCGCTCGCCCTTGGCCCACAGCTTGACCGTGGCCTCGTTGGCGTGGGACCCGTCGGGCCGGTCCTCGACGATGGCACGCCAGGACTCGACCTCGAAGTAGCGCAGCGGCCTGCCCTGCACCTCGGTGCGCAGCAGGAGTTCGAAGCTCGCGTCGGCCGCCTCGTACGTGTAGCCCTGGAGTTCGCGTTCCTTCACCCGCTCGACGACCCGGCCGACCAGCTCCCGGTCGCCACCGAGGTCGATGCCGAGTTCCTTGCCCTTGAGCTCGATGGACGCGCGGCCCGCCATGTCGGAGACCAGCATCCGCATGGTGTTGCCGACCAGCTCGGGGTCGATGTGCTGGTACAGGTCCGGGTCGACCTTGATGGCCGAGGCGTGCAGCCCGGCCTTGTGGGCGAAGGCGGAGAGGCCGACGTAGGGCTGGTGCGTGGAGGGGGTGAGGTTGACGACCTCGGCGATCGCGTGCGAGATGCGCGTCATCTCGCGCAGGTGGCCCTCGGGCAGGACCTTCTTGCCGTACTTCAGTTCCAGCGCCGCGACGACCGGGAAGAGGTTCGCGTTGCCGACGCGCTCGCCGTAGCCGTTGGCCGTGCACTGCACATGCGTCGCACCCGCGTCGACGGCGGCCAGCGTGTTCGCCACCGCGCAGCCCGTGTCGTCCTGGGCGTGGATGCCGAGCCGGGCGCCCGTGTCGGCCAGGACCGTGGAGACGACCGCCTGGATCTGCGCCGGGAGCATGCCGCCGTTGGTGTCGCAGAGGATCACCACGTCCGCGCCGGCCTCGGAGGCCGTACGGACCACGGCCTTCGCGTACTCCGGGTTCGCCCGGTAGCCGTCGAAGAAGTGCTCGCAGTCGACGAAGACCCGGCGGCCCTGCTCCTTCAGGAACGACACCGTGTCGCGGATCATCTCCAGGTTCTCGTCCAGCGTGGTGCGCAGGGCGAGCTCGACATGGCGGTCGTGGGACTTCGCGACCAGTGTGATCACCTCGGCGCCCGACTCCAGCAGTGCCTTCACCTGCGGATCCTCCGCCGCCTTCGCTCCCGCGCGCCGGGTCGCGCCGAACGCGACCAACTGGGCGTGCCGGAAGTCGATCTCCTGCCGGGCGCGGGCGAAGAACTCGGTGTCCCGGGGGTTGGCACCCGGCCAGCCGCCCTCGATGAAGCCCACGCCGAACTCGTCCAGGTGCCGTGCGATGGCCAGCTTGTCGGCGACGGTGAGGTTGATGCCCTCCCGCTGGGCGCCGTCGCGCAGGGTGGTGTCGAAGACGTGGAAGGAATCGTCGAGCTCGCTGGTTGCGGTCATGGTCTCAAGGCTCCTGAGGATTTGGATCTCGGTCGTACCGGAATGACCGGCTCCACCGCCCCCACATACTCCCTCGCGCTCTCGCTCCTGGCTGCGGGTGGGCCAGAAAAGCGAAAAACCTCTCGCGGGTGCGAGAGGTCTGCGCGCGGGTCGAGGACGACGGTGTCCGCCCGTACCTGGTCGTACGTGGCGGTCACTGCGGACCGGCGCGCCTGCTGCCAATAATCATGGCGGACGAGAGCACGGGGGCAGTCTGGCACAGCCCCCGTGCCTCGCTCACGGCTGTCTCAGGATGCGGTCGGTCTGCGGTCGGTCACCTGATGTGGCGCACGTAGACGTGCGAGGTGTCGTACGTGTCGCCGGGCACGAGGTCGGGCGAGGAGCTGCCGAAGGCGGCCGTGCGGCCGTGCCGGTCGATCACCGGGGCGGACACGCTCTGGTCGTTCGGTCCGCCCTCGGCGTCCGGGCTGGCCAGGATCGTGCGTCCGGTGCGCAGGTCGCGGACGTAGGCGCGCGTCGTACGGTCCGGGTCGCCCGGGTCGGCCGAGACGAAGGTGAGGTACCGGCTGTCGGCGCTGAGCCGCGGGTAGGCGGTGAAGGCGGCCGGGTCGGCGGCGTCGATCCGGCGCAGGTCCCCCGTCTTGAGGTCACGGACGAAGACGTTGTGCCCCTGGTTGGTGTCGCCCGGGGTCAGCCGGGAGTCGAGCGAGTTGAAGACCGCGTATCGGCCGTCGGCGCTGATCTGCGGGAACTCGGTCTGCCCGTCGGACTTCAGGCCGTCCGGCGCCAGGTCGGCGTGGAACAGCTTCCCGCTCGGCACATCACGGACCCAGGCGTCGCTCCAGTCGCCCGAGGAGGGGTGCGGGACGAAGAACTGGTAGCCGACGCGACTGCCGTCGGCGCTGATGGACGGGTTGGTGGCTGCGGTCTTCCGGTCGGTCGCGGCGGGCACCTGGCTGATGCGGACGGCCTCGCCGCTGGTGCGGTCGACGCGGTAGACGCGTCCCCAGACATCGTCGCCCTGCGTGAACTCCGATCGCTGGGCGACAAAGGCGACGTAGCGGCCGTCGGCGCTGATGGCGGGCTGCCTGCCGGTGTCGTAGCCCGTGTCGACGGTGTCCGCGACGCGCTGGAGGGTGCCGGTCTTCAGGTCCCTCACCCAGATGTGGCTGCGGCCGTCGCTCGTGGCGGCGAAGGCCAGGTACCGGCCGTTGCCGCTCAGGGCGACGTCGTCGACGGAGCCGTCCACGCCGTCGCTGGCCGGCCGGACCGTGCCGGTCTCGAGGTCGCGCACGAAGGCGTCGGCGAGGCCGTCGGTGTCACCGGCGACGAGGTTGCCGGCACGGGAGACGAAGGCCAGCCGGCGTCCGTCGGCGCTCAGGCTCGGCCCGCCGGAGGCGGCGTCGCCGTCGGTGCCGTCCGGGGCGACGCTCGCCTTCTCGGTCCGCGGCACCGGCGCCGGCGCGGCGGTCGCGGGCAGCGCGGCGGCCGTGCCGAGCGTGACGGCCAGGGCCACTCCGAGCGCGACGGACGTGGCCCTCCTGGTGCTGGTCATGTGCTGTTCCCCCTGTGGTCCCGCATCCCCGTGTCCCCGTGGACGCTTCTCCCCCGGCCCCGCGCCGAGGGCTTCTCCAGAGCCAACATCATCACGAACCAGGGGGTCAATCCGCCGAATTGAGTACAACGCGGCCGGGGGTTCAGGTGTCCGCGAGGAGGCTGTCCTCGAGGAACTCCCGTACGTGCTGGAGGACTTGCGCCCGGTCGGTGCCGCGCAGGCCGATGGCCACGTGGATGGCGAAGCCGTCCAGCAGCGACCGCAAGCGGGCGGCGAAGCGGTCGGGGTCCACACGGCGGAACTCGCCCCGCGAGATGCCCTCGGCGAGCAGGGCGACCAGGTCGCGGTGCCAGACGCCCTCGATGGCGGCCTGCCGGTCCCGGGCGTCCGCGTCGACGGCAGCGGTCTGCGAGCGGTTCCAGACCTCGAGCCACAGCGTCCAGTGCGGGTCGCGGTGGCCGTCGGGTACGTACAGGTCGACGTAGGCGTCGAGGCGTTCGCGGGCGGTGGCGGAACGCGTCAGCAGCCGCCCGCGCTCGGCGCCCAGCCGGCCTTCGCTCCACTCCAGGGTGCGCAGCAGCAGTTCGTCCTTGGAGCCGAAGTAGTAGAGCAGGTGCCCGCTGCTCATCCCGACCTCGCGGCCGAGCGCCGCCATGGTGAGCTTCTCCAGACCGCGCTCGGCGATCATCTCCATGGCGGCGGCGAGCACGTCCTCACGGGGCGGCGCCTGCCTGCGCCCACCGGCCATCTGCGGCTCCCGGGTTCTAGATCCTCGGCTGTTGCTGTGTGATGCAGTGGATGCCTCCACCACCAGCGAAGATCGTACGGGCGTCCACCAGTGTCACGGTCCGCTCGGGGAAGAGCCGGCGGAAGATGCCGGCCGCGAGTTCGTCACGGGGGTCGTCGAAGCCGCACAGGACCACGCCGCCGTTGCAGAGGTAGTGGTTGATGTAGGAGTAGTCGGCCCAGTGGCCGTCGGCCTCCAGGACGGTCGGGGCGGGGACCTCCACGACCTCCAGGCGGCGGCCGCGTGCGTCCGTCCGGGACTTCAGCAGGCCGATGACCTCCTTGGTCACCTCGTGGTCGGGGTGCGCGGGGTCCGGCTGGGAGTGCGCGACGACCACGCCGGGCCGGGCGAAGGCCGCGACGATGTCGACGTGGCCGAGGGTGCCGAAACCGTGCGGAGGATAGTCGCCGGTCAGTCCGCGCGGCAGCCAGATCGCCTTGCGGGTGCCGAGCTGGGCGTGGATCTCCTGCTCGACCTGTTCCCGCGTCCAGTGCGGGTTGCGTTCCGGTCCGAGCTGGACCGTTTCCGTCAGCAGGACGGTGCCCTCGCCGTCCACATGGATCGCCCCGCCCTCGTTGACGAGTCGCGAGGCGTACGTCCGTGCCCCGGCGAGGTCCGCGACGTGCGCGGCGATCTTCGCGTCGTGCTCCCAGCGGGCCCACTCCTGGGCGCCCCAGCCGTTGAACGTCCAGTCGACGGCGGCCAGTTGGCCCTTCCCGTCGGTCAGGAAGGTCGGGCCGATGTCACGCATCCAGGCGTCGTCGTGGTCCCGCTCGACCGTCTCGATGCCGTCGCCGAGCAGGGTGCGGGCCTCGGCCGACTGCCCGGGGCCGCACACCACGGTAACCGGCTCGAAGCGGCGCACCGCACGGGCGACGGACGCCCAGGCGATCCGCGCGGCCGCGAGGTCGTCGGGGGCGTCGAAGGTCGGGTTCTCGCCCGGCCAGGCCATCCAGGTGCGCTCGTGCGGGGTCCACTCGGCGGGCATGCGGAAGCCGTCGGCGGCAGCGGTCATCGTGGGTCCTCAGAGGAAGTAGAGACGGTTGAGGGAGACGGACTCGGCGGGATCCGAACGCAGCGGCTCGCCGTCCAGGGTGACCAGACCGGTGCGCTGGTCGACGTCGACCGCTCCGGTGCGGGAGTTCAGGCGCAGGTCGGCCGGCCCGATGCCGCGCGTGCCGCGCACCGCGACCCTGCGGCGACGGGTCGGCATCGTGTCGCGTCCCTGGTCGACGGCGGCCTGCGCCACGAAGGCGACGGAGATGTCGGCGGGCGTGGCGCCGTACGCCCCGAACTGCGGCCCCAGCACCAGTGGTTCGCAGGTGTCGGTCGCCGCGTTCGGGTCGCCGGTCACGCCGTAGGCCGGGAAGCCGGACTTCAGCACCAGCTGCGGCTTGGCGCCGAAGTACTCCGGACGCCACAGCACGATGTCGGCGAGCTTGCCGGCCTCCAGCGACCCCACCTCGTGCGCGAGGCCGTGGGCGATGGCGGGGTTGATGGTCAGCTTGGCCATGTAGCGCAGGACGCGCTCGTTGTCGTGGCCGTCGTCGTGGCCGTCGTAGGTACCGAACTCGGACTTCATCTTCCCGGCCATGGCGAAGGTGCGGCGGACCGTCTCGCCCGCGCGTCCCATGCCCTGCGCGTCCGACGAGGTGATGCCGATGGCACCGAGGTCGTGCAGGACGTCCTCGGCGCCCATGGTTCCGGCGCGGATGCGGTCACGGGCCATGGCGGCGTCGCCGGGCAGGTCGGTCTTGAGGTCGTGGACGGAGACGATCATCCCGTAGTGCTCGGCGACGGCGTCCCGGCCGAAGGGCAGGGTCGGGTTGGTGGAGGAGCCGATGACGTTCGCCACGCCCGCCATCTTCAGGACGTTGGGGACGTGCCCGCCGCCGCAGCCCTCGATGTGGAAGGCGTGGATGGTCCGGCCCTCCAGCACCTTGAGGGTGTCCTCGACGGACAGGCACTCGTTCAGTCCGTCGCTGTGCAGGGCGACCTGGACGTCGTGTTCCTCGGCGACGCGCAGGGCGGTGTCCAGGGCGCGGGTGTGGGCGCCCATGTCCTCGTGCACCTTGAAGCCGGAGGCGCCGCCCTCGGCGAGGGCCTCCACCAAAGGCGCCGGGCCGGACGACGAACCCCGGCCCAGGAAGCCGATGTTGACCGGCCAGGCGTCGAACGCGCTGAACGCGTGCCGCAGCGCCCAGGGCGAGTTGACGCCGACGCCCCACACGGGCCCGAACTCCTGCCCGATGATCGTGGTCACGCCGGAGGCGAGCGAGGCCTCCATGACGCGCGGCGACAGCAGGTGGACGTGGGTGTCGACGGACCCGGCCGTGGCGATGAGGCCCTCGCCGGAGACGATCGACGTGCCGGTGCCGACGACGACGTCGACCCCGTCGAGGGTGTCGGGGTTCCCGGCCCGGCCGATCGAGCGGATCCGGCCCTCGCGGATGCCGATGGACACCTTGCGGATGCCCTGCACGGCGTCGATCACCACGACGTTGCTGATCACGACGTCGCAGGTCTCCCGGACGGCGGCGGCCTTGAGGTGCATCCCGTCCCGGGCGGTCTTGCCGAACCCGGCGAGGAACTCGTCGCCGTGGCGCTGGGAGTCGGACTCGACCTCGACGGTGAGTCCGGAGTCGCCCAGCCGGATCCGGTCGCCGGCGCGCGGGCCGTGGGTGGCGGCGTACTCGTACGGGGTGAGGCGGCGGGCCTCGGCGGGGTGTCCTCCTGGGCGGCTCATCACTCGGCCTCCTGATCAGATGGGTCCGATACGCCGAGGTAGCCGCAGGCGGCGGCGCGGCGCAGTGCCTCCTCGCGGGCGCCGGGCGCGTCCAGCGCCCCGTCGACCAGACCGGCGAACCCGATCGCGATCCGGTCGCCCCCCATGGGCACCAGCCCGACCTCGACGCTCTCCCCCGGCCCGAACCGCACGGTCGACCCGGCGGGCACGGCGAGCCGCATCCCGTAGGCCCGCTCCCGTGCGAAGTCGAGCCGCGGGTTCGCCTCGAAGAAGTGGAAGTGGGAGGTGACGGAGACGGGCACGGTCGCGGTGTTGGTGACCGTCAGCCGCTCGGCGGGTTCGGGCTCGGCGTGCTCGGGTCCCGGCAGCAGCGCGCCCGGGGCGGCCGGGCCCGATCCGCCGCCGATGGGGCCGGAGACGACCGCGAGCCGTGAGCCGTCGTCGAAGACCGCCTCGACGTGCACCTCGGTGACGACGTCGGCGACACCGGGCAGCACGTCGCCGGGCCCGAGGACGGACCGTGCGGCCTCGACGGCCTCCGCGAGCCGCTTGCCGTCCCGGGCGGCCTCGCACACCGTGTCGGCGATGAGCGCGGTGGCCTCCGGCACGTTGAGCCGCAGACCGCGCGCCTTGCGGGCCCGGGCCAGCTCGGCCGCCGAGAAGAGCAGCAGCCGGTCACGTTCCGTAGGGGTCAGCCTCACGCCTCGGCACCTCCTTGCCAGACTCTAATTTAGAGCATCACTCTAAACATGAAGACCAGTGGATCGAAAGGTTGACAGCAAACCTCGCGAGCTTCAGATTGAACGTCACTCAAACTGAGGGAGCCACCTATGCCGATCGAACAGCGCGGAGTCGACACCGTCCCCGAGGAGGAGCGCACCAGCGGGCCGCGCGACCTCGTCTCGATCCTGCTCGGCTCCAACCTCTGCCTGGGCGTGATCGTCTTCGGCTGGCTGCCGCCGTCCTTCGGCCTGGACTGGTGGGGGTCGGTCAGCGCGGTGCTCGCGGGCACGGTGGCGGGGGTGGTGTTCACGGCTCCGCTGGCGCTGGTCTCGCTGCGCACGGGCACCAACCTGTCGACCTCGTCCGGGGCCCAGTTCGGGGTGCGCGGGCGGCTGGTCGGCTCGGTGGTCGGGCTGCTGCTGGCCCTCGGCTACACCGCGCTGACCGTGTGGATCGGCGGGGACGTGATGGTGGGCGTGCTCGGCCGGCTGGCCGGACTGCCGCAGGGCGGGACGTCGTACGCGGTCGTCTACGGCCTGCTCGCCGCGGCCACCGTCGCGGGCGCCGTCTACGGCTACCGGGTGCTGCTGGCGATGTCACGGGTGCTGGCGTTCGGCATGACGGCCCTGCTGGCGCTGGGCGTGATCGCCTATGCCCCCGGCTTCACCACCGCCGCGCTCCCGGAGGCCGGCGGCTATCTGCTGGGCGGGTTCTGGCCGACCTGGCTGCTCGCGGCCGTGGCGGCGGGACTGTCCGGGCCGATCGCGTTCATCACGCTGCTCGGCGACTACACCCGCTACATCTCCCCGGCCCGCCACTCCTCACGCCGGGTGCTGCATGCGACCTGGCTGGGGCTGATGCTGGGGCTGCTGGTGCCGCAGCTGTTCGGCACCTTCACGGCGTACGCGGCCGGAGCGGCCCTCGACTACGCGGGCCCGCTGGTCTCCGCCGCCCCGGCCTGGTACCTGGTCCCGCTCCTCCTCGCGGCCTCCGCCGGCTCGGTCGGCAACGCGGGTCTGATGCTGTACTCGATGGGCCTCGACCTGGACGCGATCCTGCCGCGCGCCTCCCGCGCCACGGCCACGTACACGGTCGCCGTGGTGGCCACGGCCTGCGTCTTCGCCGGGCACTACTACTCGACCGCGCAGAACGCGATGACGGCCTTCGTGCTGCTGCTGACGGCGATCGGCACGCCCTGGGCGGTCATCACCCTCATCGGCTTCGCCCGCTGCGGCGGGGTGTACGACGCGGACGCCCTCCAGGTGTTCAACCGCCGCGCCCGGGGCGGCGTCTACTGGTACCGCGCCGGCTGGAACGTCCCGGCGACACTCTCCTGGGCCGCCGGAGCGACCGTCGGCGTCCTGGCGGTGTCCCTGCCGTCGTACCAGGGCCCGCTGCTGTCACTGACCGGCGGGGTGGACTGCAGCTTCCTGCTGTCGGGGCTGGTGGGCGGGGTGGCGTACGCGCTGACGGCCCCGGGGTCCGTGCGTCCGGAGCCCGGGGCCGATGAGGCGAGTCGTGCTTCCAGCCCAACCGCTTCGAGTGGTGGGTGGGCATAGGCCGGGGGTCCGGGGGCGGAGCCCCCGGGGACCGGGGCCACTCAGCCCAGGGGGTGCATCCAGCCGTGCGTGTCAGCAGCCGTACCGCGCTGAATGTCCAGCAGGGCCTGCCGCAGCCGCAGCGTGACCTCCCCCGGCTCTCCCCCGCTCTGCTTCCACTCCGCCCCGGCTCGCTTCACCGTACCGACCGGCGTGATCACGGCAGCCGTACCGCAGGCGAACACCTCGGTCAGCGACCCGTTCTCCGAGTCCCGCTGCCACTGCTCGACGGACACCCGCCCCTCCTCGGCCTCGTATCCGAGGTCACGGGCGACGGCGAGCAGCGAGTCACGGGTGACGCCCTCCAGGATCGACCCGGTCAACGAGGGCGTGACGATCCTGTCCCCGTACACGAAGTACAGGTTCATCCCGCCCAGCTCCTCGACCCACGTGTGCTCGACGGCGTCGAGGTAGCAGACCTGGTCGCACCCCTTCGTCGCGGCCTCGGCCTGCGCGAGCAGGGACGCCGCGTAGTTGCCGCCGGTCTTCGCGTCGCCCATACCGCCGGGGACGGCACGCACACGGTCCTCGGAGACCCAGATGGAGACCGGCTTGACGCCGCCCGGGAAGTACGCGCCGGCCGGGGAGGCGATGACCAGGAACAGGTACTCGTTGGCCGGCTTCACGCCCAGCCCGACCTCGGTCGCGATCATGAACGGACGCAGGTAGAGGGACTCCTCACCGCCGTGCGCCGGGACCCACGCCTTGTCCTGCTTCACCAGCGCGTCGCACGCCTCGATGAACGTCTCGACCGGCAGCTCGGGCATCGCGAGCCGGCGCGCGGACCGCTGGAAGCGCTCGGCGTTCTTCTCCGGGCGGAACGTGGCGACCGACCCGTCGGGGCGGCGGTAGGCCTTCAGACCCTCGAAGATCTCCTGCGCGTAGTGCAGCACCGTGGTGGCGGGGTCGAGGGAGATCGGCGCGTACGGCACGAGCTGTCCGTCGTGCCAGCCGCGGCCTTCCGTCCACTTGATCGTCACCATGTGGTCGGTGAAGTGGCGGCCGAACCCGGGGTTGGCCAGGATCGCCTCGCGTTCTGCGGCGGAGAGCGGGTTGGCGGAGGGCTTGAGCTCGATCGTGGGCGTCGTCATGGGTTGATGTCCTTCACCGGTTGTAGTGACGGGCCGCGCTCGGTACTGCTCTGAATGTGACCAGTGCTAGGACGTCCGAGCATTCCCTCATTCCGCGGCCTCGCGTTCGATTATCGCCCGTGGGCGGCGGCGGAAGGAACGGGGTGAATGCGACCCGGTGGTCGATGGCGGCACCCGGCGGGGAACATGCGAAAGCCGCCGGGTGCGGATGCGACCCGGCGGCTTCGTGAAAAGCAGCGGCGGGTCAGCCGGCTACTCGTACGGCGAGCGCGTCGCCGATCTCCGTGGTGGAGCGGGCGGGCTTGCCCGTGCGCTCCGACAGGTCGGCGGCGACCGCCTCGTCGATACGGTCGGCCTCGGCCTCGTGGCCGAGGTGGCGCAGGAGCAGGGCGACGGACAGCACCGTGGCGGTCGGGTCGGCCTTGCCCTGGCCGGCGATGTCAGGGGCCGAGCCGTGCACGGGCTCGAACATCGACGGGAAGTCTCCGGACGGGTTGATGTTGCCGGAGGCCGCCACGCCGATGCCGCCGGAGACGGCCGCGGCGAGGTCGGTGACGATGTCGCCGAAGAGGTTGTCCGTGACGATGACGTCGAAGCGCTCGGGCTGCGTGACGAGGTAGATCGTCGCCGCGTCCACGTGCATGTACTCGGTGGTGACCTCGGGGAACTCCTCGGCCACCTTGTTGAAGATGTTCGTCCACAGGTGACCCGCGAAGGTCAGCACGTTGTTCTTGTGGATCAGCGCCAGCTTCTTGCGCGGGCGGGCCTGGGCACGGGCGAAGGCGTCCCGGACCACGCGCTCGACACCGTAGGCCGTGTTCACGGAGACCTCGGTGGCGACCTCGTGCTCGGTGCCCTTGCGGATCGTGCCGCCGTTGCCGGTGTACGGGCCCTCGGTGCCCTCGCGGACCACGACGAAGTCGATCTCCGGCTCGCCGGCCAGCGGGGTGGCGACACCCGGGAGCAGCTTCGACGGGCGCAGATTGACGTGGTGGTCGAAGGCGAAGCGGAGCTTGAGCAGGAAGCCGCGCTCCAGGACGCCGGACGGCACGCTCGGGTCGCCGATCGCGCCGAGCAGGATGGCGTCGTGCTTCTTCAGGGCGTCGAGGTCGGCGTCGGTGAGGGCCTCACCGGTGGCGTGGTAGCGCCGGGCGCCGAAGTCGTACTCCTTGGTCTCCAGCTTCACATCCTGCGGAAGGACGGCGGAGAGGACCTTCAGCCCTTCGGTCACGACCTCCTGGCCGATTCCGTCACCGGGGATCACTGCGAGATTGATGCTGCGAGACATGCGGGCACCCTACTCCTCGTCCCATGGGATGACACACGGTGTCCGCGATACGGACACGTCGCCCCTCGTTCACCCGTATGTCAGACCGGTGTTGGGCCTTGCTGGGAAATTGACCCACATGGAGACTCCCGACTTCGGCATTCCCAGGCGGCTCGCGGACCGGATGAGCATGGCGGAACAGCACGAGTATCTGCGGACGCGCCTGTCGCGGCGGCGCACGCTGGTGACGGCAGGCGCGGTGGCGAGCGGGCTGCTCACCGGCTGCTCGGGCTCCGGCTCCGGGGGCGCCACGGCGACCAGGGACCCGTCACCGAGCACGTCCAAGGCGCCCGGCTCCTTCATCACCCCCTTCGGCCGCCATCTCGCCTTCGGCGCCGACCCGAAGACCCAGATGCGGATCTCCTGGCAGGTGCCGCTCGCGGTGAAGAAGCCGTACATCCGGGTCGGCACGCGCCCCGACGACCTCGGCCGCAAGGTGGAGGCGGAACTGCGGGATCTGCACACCCCGGAGCTGAAGGGCGCACGGGCGGCGGTCGACCAGTTCTACCTGCACGCGGCACTGGACGGCCTGCGCCCGGACACGACGTACTACTACGGCGTGGGCCACGAGGGCTTCGACCCCGCCTCCCCCGACCACCGGTCCACCATCACCTCCTTCCGCACGGCACCCGCGAGTCCGCCGGAGCGGTTCGTGTTCACCGCGTTCGGCGACCAGGGCGTCGGCGAGGAGGCGGCCCTCAACGACCGTCTGCTGCTGCGCCAGAGCCCCGCCTTCCATCTGCACGCCGGCGACATCTGCTACGCCGACCCGACCGGCAAGGGCAAGGAGTCGGACGTCTTCGACGCCGGGCAGTGGGACCGGTTCCTCAAGCAGACCGAGCCGGTCGCCAGGTCGGTGCCGTGGATGGTGACGACCGGCAACCACGACATGGAGGCCTGGTACTCGCCGGACGGCTACGGCGGACAGCTCGCCCGCTTCTCCCTCCCGGACAGCGGCTTCGACGCGCGTACGGCACCGGGCGTGTACGCCTTCACCTACGGCAACGTCGGCGTGGTCGCGCTGGACGCGAACGACGTGTCGTACGAGATCCCCGCCAACTTCGGCTACACGGAGGGCAGGCAGACGAGGTGGCTGGACAAGAAGCTCGGAGAGCTGCGGGCCGCGAAGGGCGTCGACTTCATCGTCGTCTACTTCCACCACTGCGCGTACTCGACGTCCACGCACGCCTCCGACGGCGGGGTGCGCGCCGAGTGGCTGCCGCTGTTCGCCCAGCACGAGGTGGACCTGGTGATCAACGGGCACAACCACGTCTACGAGCGGACCGACGCGATCAAGAACGGCGAGGTGGGCAGGCCGGTGCCGGTCGGCGGAACGACGGACCCCAGGCGGGACGGGATCGTGTACGTCACCGCGGGCGGCGGCGGCAAGGAGCTGTACGGCTTCCCCGACGGCGTGAAGGAGAGCTATGAGGGGAACACCGCCGACCATGACTCGGTCGCCACGTTCCGGTGGACCAAGTCCCAGGACACGAAGGCGGAGGCGGTGGAATGGTCGCGGGTGCGCTACCGCGGGTTCTCGTTCCTCTCCGTGGAGGCGGAGAGCGGTGCCGCGCCGAAGCTGAAGGTGTCGGCGCTGGCGTCGAGCGGGGAGCGGATCGACCACTTCGAGGTGCGACGCGGGGCGTGAGGCCCCGCGTCGCGCCCCGTCGGGCGGCTCCCGGTCCGGAGGCGGCTCAGTGGCCGGTGGATCCGCCGTTGTCCCTGCGGTCGAGGGCGCGCTGGAGCGCGGCGGCGGCGTTCTTGCGGTCGGACTCGCTCGAACGGGAGGCGTGACGGACTCGGCGGCGGACGGTCGTCTCGGCCATGGGAAATCGACTCCTTCGACAGCACGGAGTGCACGGGGGGTTTCGAGACGCCGGATGGGGCGGGGAGCGACGGCCGCAGGGGTTGCCTGCACGGGGCCCGGCTCACGACCGCCATTCGCTTGGTCGAGCGAGACGTTCGGCTCCTACAAAAGTAAGGGAGGCCGGAGCGTCTGTCTCCACAATTACTCGGACTTCCTACTATCTGAGACGGTGGACTAGGTCACACCGCGCCGACCTGCACCGCTTCTCAGAGCACGTCGCCGTCGCGCCAGTCGAAGACGAGTTCATGCCCGGGGCCGAGGGGACCGGCGAGGGCCGGCCGGACGTAGGTGCTGTCCTCCTCCTCCGGCAGGCGGACGATGCCGTCCCGGGGGCTGAGGGCGTGTACCTCCCCGCCCCACAGCTGCCAGCCGCGGGAGGTGTAGAGCCGGGCGCCGTCGTCACTGGCGGACAGGGCGCCGAAGTCGTAGGCGCGCTCGACGACGCGCTCGAGCTCGCCCATGACCAGCCCGCCGAGGCCGCCGCGACGGGCGTCGGCACGGACGGCGACGTTCTCGACGTACCCGACGCGCAGCCACCGTCCGCGGTGCCGCACCCGGCGCATCACGACCGCCCCGTGCGCGGCGAGCCCGGAGTCGTCGTGCACGAGGGCGTGCATGCCGCCGAGGCCGTGGTCCCAGTCCTCGTCGCCGAAGTCGCCGTCGAAGGCGGCGTCCAGCAGGCCGCGCACGGCGTCGAGTTCATCGGGGGTCAGATCGGCGGTGTGGGCGGTGCGCACTCGGGTGGTCATCGGACCAGTCTTTCCCCCGGACATGCCGACGGGCCAGGTCTTTTCGACCTGGCCCGTCGGTGCGCCGCGAGGTGTCAGCCCATGTGCGGGTACGTGTAGTCCGTCGGCGGGACCAGCGTCTCCTTGATGGCGCGGGTCAGGGTCCAGCGCATCAGGTTCTGCGGGGCGCCGGCCTTGTCGTTGGTGCCGGAGGCACGGCCGCCGCCGAAGGGCTGCTGGCCGACGACGGCACCGGTCGACTTGTCGTTGATGTAGAAGTTGCCGGCCGCGTAGCGGAGCTTGTCGGCCGTGTAGGCCGCCGCCGCGCGGTCGTTCGCGATGACCGAGCCGGTCAGGGCGTAGTCGGAGACGGACTCCATCTGGGTCAGCATCTCGTCGTACTTGTCGTCCTCATAGACGTGCACGGCGATGATCGGGCCGAAGTACTCGGTGCGGAAGACCTCGTTCTCCGGGTCGCTGCACTCGATGACCGTCGGGCGGACGAAATAGCCCTCGGAGTCGTCGTAGGTGCCGCCCGCGACGATCGTGCAGGAGGCGTCCTGCTTGGCACGGTCGATGGCGGCCTTGTTCTTGGCGAAGGCACGCTCGTCGATGACGGCGCCGATGAAGTTCGACAGGTCGGTGACGTCACCCATCTTGATGCCGTCGACCTCGGCGGCCAGCTCCTCCTTGAAACCGGAGTTCCAGATCGAGGCGGGGATGTACGCCCGGGAGGTGGCGCTGCACTTCTGGCCCTGGAACTCGAAGGCACCACGGGTGAACGCCGTCTTCAGGATCGCCGGGTCGGCCGAGGGGTGGGCGACGAGGAAGTCCTTGCCGCCGGTCTCGCCGACGAGGCGCGGGTAGGTGCGGTACTTCTCGATGTTGTTGCCGACCGTCTTCCACAGGTACTGGAAGGTGGGGGTCGAGCCGGTGAAGTGGATGCCGGCGAGGTCGCGGTGCTCCAGGGCGACCTTGGAGACCTCGATGCCGTCGCCGGTGACGAGGTTGATGACGCCCTTGGGCAGACCGGCCTCCTCGAGGAGCTGCATGAGCAGCACGGCGGCGTGGGTCTGCGTCGGGGACGGCTTCCAGACGACGACGTTGCCCATCAGGGCGGGGGCCGTCGGGAGGTTGCCCGCGATGGCGGTGAAGTTGAAGGGCGTGACCGCGTAGACGAAGCCCTCCAGCGGGCGGTGGTCCAGACGGTTCCACACGCCCGGGGAGTTGGCCGGGGGCTGCTCGGCCAGCAGGTTGCGGGCGTAGGAGACGTTGAAGCGCCAGAAGTCGATCAGTTCACAGGGCGTGTCGATCTCGGCCTGCTGGGCGGTCTTGGACTGGCCGAGCATGGTCGAGGCGGCGAGCGTCTCGCGCCAGGGGCCGGACAGCAGCTCGGCGGCGCGCAGGATGATCGCCGCGCGGTCGTCGAAGGACATCGCACGCCAGGCGGGAGCGGCGGCCAGGGCCGCGTCGATGGCGTCCTGGGCGTCCGCCTGCGTGGCGTTGCGGTAGGTGCCGAGCACGGCCTTGTGGTTGTGCGGCTGGACGACCTGGAAGGCCTCGCCGCCGCCCATCCGCTTCTCGCCGCCGATGGTGCAGGGCAGGTCGACGGGGTTGTCGGCCAGCTCCTTCAGCTTGGCCTCCAGCCGGGCCCGCTCGGGCGAGCCGGGGGCGTAGCCGTGCACCGGCTCGTTGACGGGGGTGGGGACCTGGGTCACAGCGTCCATGTTTTCCCTAACTCCTTACTGAGCGGTGGTTCGGTCTCAGCCTTGAAGGCTGTCAGCCCTTGGTGAGCATCGATCGTGCGAAGAACCGCAGGTTGGCCGGTTTCTCGGCGAGCCGGCGCATGAAGTAGCCGTACCAGTCGGTGCCGTAGGCGGTGTAGACGCGCATGCGGTGGCCCTCGGCGGCGAGGCGCGACTGCTCGTCGCCGCGGATGCCGTAGAGCATCTGGAACTCGTACTCGTCCAGCTTGCGCCCGGCGCGATGGGCGAGCTCCTGGCCGATCGCGATCAGGCGCGGGTCGTGGGACCCGATCATCGGGTACCCCGTCCCCTCCATCAACGTACCGAGAATCCGTACGTACGCCCGATCGATCTCGTGCCTGTCCTGGTACGCGACCGAGGCGGGCTCCTTGTACGCGCCCTTGACCAGGCGTACCCGGCTGCCGTTCGCGGCGAGGCGGCGGGCGTCGGCCTCGGTGCGGAAGAGGTAGGCCTGGATGACGCAGCCGGTTTGCGGGAAGTCCTTCCGCAGCTCCTCGTGGATGGCGAACATCGAGTCGAGGGTGGTGTGGTCCTCGGCGTCCAGAGTGACCGTGGTGCCGATCTCGGCGGCGGCCTCGACGACCGGGCGGACGTTCTTCAGGGCCAGCTCGTGGCCGTCTTCCAGCGCCTGCCCGAACATCGACAGCTTCACCGACATCTCGGCGCGGGTGCCGAGCTCCAGTGGCTTGAGGCGGTCGATCAGTTCCAGGTAGGCGTCCCGGGCGGCGGCGGCCTGCGCGGGGTTGGTGATGTCCTCGCCGACGACGTCCATCGTCAGCTCCAGACCCCGGTCGGCGAGGTCCCGGACCACCGGGACGATGTCGTCGACGCCTTCGCCCGGGATGAAGCGGTCGACGACCTGCTTGGTCACCGGGGCCGCCGAGATCAGGCGTCGCATCCGGTCGCTGCGAGACGCGGCGAGAATCACGGGACCCAGCACGGGGCACCTCCAGAGCACAACCAACGGATGGCCGGACCCCGGGCGGATGACGCTTCGGGTACGGCGCGGAGAACCACCGTGAAACCTAAGGATCCCTTCGATCGTCGGCCATCGACAGCTGTCACGCATTCGTGCCGCAGATCTCAGACAGATGTATGAAGGGTCGTGGGCGGTGGGAGACAATGCCCGCATGACGTCGGAACACCGGGGGGACTACGAGGAGCTGGTCGACGAGATCTCGGAGCTGCTCGGCGCGCCCGCGACGCTGGAGAACCGGGACTTCGAGCTGATCACCTTCGGGGCGTACGACAGCGAGGGCGACCTCGATCCGTCGGCCCTGGATCCGGTGCGCACCCGTTCGATCCTCACCCGCCGTTCGACCGCGGCCGTCCGGGCGTGGTTCGAAGGCTTCGGCATCACGCGCGCGACCGGCCCGGTGCGTATCCCGCCGACGCCGGAGGCGGGGGTCAACCGGGGACGGATCTGCCTCCCCGTCCGCCACCGGGGCGTGGTCCACGGCTATGTCTGGCTCCTGGACGACGATCCCGGCCCGAGCGAAGGCCGGCTCTCCGCCGCCATGGAGGTCACGACCCGGATCGGCGCGCTGCTCGCGGACGAGGCCCAGCACGGTGCCGACCTGAGCCGAGAGCTGCGAGCCGTCCTCACCGCGGAACGCGACTGGCAGCGCGACATGGCCATAGCGGAACTCCGCACCGCCCTCGGCTCCCGCGCCGACGGTCTGCACACGGTGATCTGCGTGGCCCCCTGGCCGTCGGCCGACCCCGACGACGCCCCCTCGGTCCGTACGATGCCGGGCGCGACAGCCCTGTGCACGCTGCCGTGGGGGGCGTCGGCCCAGTGCGTGGCCCTGCTGATCCGTCTGCGCTCGACAGACGTACTGACTCCGGCGACCACCGCGGCGGCGCGACTGCTGGAACGGGTGGGCGGCAGCGCTTCCTCCGCCGGAGCCGGGGCCGGGGCCGGGCAAGCGGGCACCTCCGCCCACGGACCTGCCGGCCCCGCCGCCGGCCTGGCCACCCCCCGCTCCGGTCTCGCGGAGCTGGGTACCGCCTGGTGGGAAGCGTCCGCCGCGGCTCGGGCGGCGCTGGCCGAGGCCCGGCTGGGGCCGGTCGCGCAATGGTCGCAGATCGGGCCGTTCCGGCTGCTCACCGCGCTGCCGCCGGACCTGGCCCACGACCCCGCCGTACACGCCCTGCTCTTTCCGGTGCACCGGGAACTCGCCCGTACCGCCGAGATCTACCTCGACCGCGCCGGCCAGGCCGCCCGGGCCGCCGCCGAGCTGGGCATCCATCGTCAGACCCTGTACTACCGCCTGTCCCGCATCGAGAAGCTGACCGGCCTGGACCTGGACGACGGCGAGGACCGGCTGCTGCTGCACATGGCGCTGAAAGGGGCTCGGCTCGCACACGGCGACGCCATGGGGCCGCCCAGGTGAGACCCGTCGCCCGATCGGGCGGTGCTCAGCACGGACCCGTGTCGTCCGGCGCCTCGCGCGGTCACGGTTCTCCTGGTGTGCCATCGGCTGGGAGGAGTGCACGTGCGGAACCGACGCGCCTGGTCTGCGACGCGAACGGCGGTGGCGGGGCTGGCCTGCGGGGCCCTCGCGCTCGCGCTGCCGTGTGCTCAGGCGAGTGCCGGGCCCGGCCGTGCCGCGCGAGCGGTGTCCGGGACCGAGCACGACGGCCGGGGCGATCGGAACGCCGCAGTCGTCGTCGAGTGGATGCGCACGGCGGATGCCACCATCAAGGCCGAGGCCCACCCGTCCCCGCCCGAGCTGTTCATCCTGGAGGCGTACGTCTCCACCGCCGTCTACAACGCCGTCGTCGGCGTCGAGGGCCGCTTCGCCCCGTACAAGTGGGACGGGCGGGCGCCTCGCACGGCCTCGTCCGAGGCGGCTGCCGCCTCGGCCGCGCACCAGGTGCTGCGCCATCATTTCCCCGGCGCCTCCGCCCGGTTGGACGCCGCCCTGACCGGCTCCCTCACGAAGATCCCCGACGGCAGGGCCGAGGACGAGGGCGTCGCGTTCGGCAAGCGCGCCGCCGCCCGCATCATCGACCTCCGCCAAGGTGACGGTCGCGGCGCGTCCGTGCCGTTCCCCGCGCACCCGCGGCCCGGTGTCTGGCGTCCCACTCCCCCCGGACACGAGCCCTTCACCACTGCCTGGGTCGGCAGGGTCCGGCCGCTGCTGCTGGACTCCCCGCACCAGTTCCGCCCCGGCCCGCCGCCGGCGCTCCGCTCGGCCCGGTACGCGAAGGACCTCGACGAACTGGCGCACTACGGAGGACGGACCGGCTCACGCCGGACCCCGGAACAGACGGACACCGCGCTCTTCTTCGCCGCCCCGGACCTGCAGGCGGCCCTGGGCGACCACGCCACCCGGCACGGGCTGGACATCGCCGAGACGGCGCGCCTGTACGCGGCGGCCAACACGTCCCAGGCGGACGCGGTCATCACCGCCTGGGACGCCAAACTCCACTACGGCACCTGGCGGCCGGTCACCGCCATCCGCGAAGCGGACACGGACGGCAACCCGGCGACCCGGCCGAACCCGCACTGGGAGCCGCTGCTCGTCACCCCGTCACATCCCGACTACCTGAGTGGCCACGCCACGATGGGCGGCGCGCTGATGCGCATGCTGAGCGGGATCCTCGGCACCTCCCGCGTCGACCTGCACATCCCTTCGACGAGCACCGGCACGTCGCGCCACTACCGCTATGCCCACGAGTACGAACGGGACGTCGTCGACGCCCGGGTCTGGGGCGGTATCCACACCCGGACGGCGGACGTGGTGGGCAGCGCCACCGGCCGGCACCTCGCGGCCTGGGCGCTGCGGAAGTACTTCCGTCCGCTGCCCTGACCTCTGACGCCCTGACATCGACACAGAACACACTTCTGAAAACGATAATCATCATGCTACGGTCGTGGCGCATTCAACCATTGACCCTGTCTTGACCATGCCTTGACCGAGGTGTTCCGTGCGCGTCCCCGCCCGTCTCGCCCCCCTCACCGCCGTCGCCGCGGCTTCCGCCCTGCTCACCGGCTGCTTCACCGGCACCCAGCAGGCCACGGACGACTCCGGGCCCGGAGGCAAACGCATACGCGTCGCCATGCTCCAGCCACCCCGCTCCGGCCTCTCCCCGCTCTCCGACGACGCGTTCAAACTGTCGCGCTGGTCGACCGCCGAGACACTCGTGAAGCTGGACGCGAAGGGCGACGCCCGGCCCGCGCTCGCCACCGAGTGGCAGCAGTCCGGGAAGAGCTGGACGTTCACCCTCCGCCAGGGCGTCACCTTCCACGACGGCACGAGACTCACCCCCGAAGCCGTCGTCCGTGCCCTCACCAAGGCCGCCACCGCCTCCCCCAAGCCCCGCATCCTCGACGGCGTGGACCTCACCGCGAAGGCGGACGGCGACAAGGTCACCGTCACCACCGCCACCGAGGACCCCCTGGTCCCGCAGCGCCTCAGCTCCCCGCAGCTGGCGATCCTGGCGGCGAAGGCCTATCGGGGGAAGACGGTCGACCCCGTCGGCGCGGGCACCGGGCCCTTCGAGCTGACGAAGGTCGACGGCACCTCCTCCGCCACCCTCGACCGCTACGACGGTTACTGGGGCGGGAAGGCCGAATCCCCCGGCATCGACGTGAAGTTCGTCCCGGACGGCACCGCCCGCGCGGCGGCGCTGCGCAGCGGCGAGGCCGACATCGTCGAGGCGATCCCGGTCTCGCAGGCCGCCGTCCTCGACCAGGACCTGGTCACCGAGGTCCCGATGCCGCGCACCAACACCCTCTACCTCAACACGGAGAAGGGCGCCTTCGAGGATCCCGCGATCCGGGCGGCGGCCCGGGAGGCGATCGACGCCGAGTCGATCGTGAAGGGTGTGTACGAGGGCCGTGCCGATGTCGCCGAGGGCCTGCTCGGGCCCGCGCTCCCCTGGGCCGCCGAACTGCGCACACCCGTCAAGCGCGCCAAGGCCGGCGACCCGGCCGGCGAGACCGTCACCATCGGCACGTACACCGACCGTTCCGAGATGCCCGAGGTCGCCGCCGCGCTGCAACAGCAGCTCCAGAAGGCCGGGTTCAAGGTGAAGCTGGACGTGCGCGAGTACGCCAACATCGAGTCCGACGCGCTCGCGGGCCGCTTCGACGCCTTCGTCCTCTCCCGCGCCACCGTCCTCGACTCCGGCGACCCGGCCGCCTACCTCTACAGCGACTTCGCCTCCAAGGGCACCTTCAACCTCTCGCACTTCGCGGACCCCCAGGCCGACAAGGCACTGCAGAAGGCCACCGACACCCGGGTCGGCGACGCCCGCCGCAAGGCCGTCGTCGAGGCCGAGGCCGCCGTCCTGGCAGCGGACGCGGCCGTTCCGATGCTCCACGAGCGCGTGATCCAGGGCGACGCCGCCGGGGTCGTGAACGCCGCGCACGACCCGCGCGAGCGCGAGCTCGTGACCGCGGACACCTACGTCAAGTGAGGTCCCTCGCGAAGAACACGGCCGGATTGACCCGCTGTGTCGGCCTCCTCGCCGTCCTGGCCGTCGTCGGCCTGCTGCCCTGGCTCTCCCGCCGCGACCCGGCGCTCACCGTGCTGCGCGCCCGGTCGGCCGAGCAGGAGGCGACCGAGGAGGCCCTGGCCGCGATCCGCCGGGACCTCGGCCTGGACGCCGGCCCGCTGTCGCTGCTCGGGCAGTGGGCCGCCGACCTGCTCCACGGCGACTTCGGCACCTCCTGGGTGTCGGGGCACGACGTCCTGCCCTCCGTGCTCGCAGGGCTCCAGGTGTCGCTGGGGCTGATGGGCGCGGCGCTCGGCGTGGCGGTGCTGCTGGCCGCCGCGCTGGTGACGCCGGTGCTGGTGCGCGGGCGCGGCTCGGCCGGGGCGTTCGCCGCGATGCTGGCCGCCCTTCCCGAGTTCCTGCTGGCCACCGTCGTGCTGCTGGTCTTCGGCGTGTGGCTGCGATGGCTGCCCACGTCCGGCTGGCAGAGCGCCGAGTACCTGGTGCTGCCCGCGCTCGCCCTCGGCGTCCCGGCGGGCGGGCTGCTCGGGCGGCTGGTGGCGGACGCGCTGCCCGCCGTGCTCGACGAGCGGTGGGCGGAGCTGTGGCGGGGCGCCGGGGTGAGCCGGGCCCGGATCGCGGGGGCGGCGCTGCGGCGCGTCCTGCCGCCACTGGTCCCGCAGTTCGGGATGGTCGCCGTCGGCCTGACCGGCGGCGCGGTGGCCGTGGAGACGGTGTTCGCGGTGCCGGGCATCGGCCGCACGGCCCTCGGCGCGGCCCGGTCGCAGGACCTTCCGCTGCTGCAGGGCTCGGTCCTCGCGCTGCTGCTGCTCGGACTGGTCGCGGGCGCGGTGGCGGCGGGCGTACGGCGCCGGCTGCTGGGGCCCGCGCTGCGGGACGCCGGGCTGACGCTGCCGCCGGCCCGCCCGGTCCGCGCGCACCCGGCGGTCCCGGTGGTACTGGCCGCCGTCCTGCTGCTCACCATCGGCTGGGGCCTGCTGCGCGACCCGTACGCCGTGGACACGACCGTCCGGCTCGCCGCGCCCTCCCGGGCGCATCCGCTCGGCACCGACGGTCTGGGCCGCGATGTGCTCGCCCGGCTCGGTCACGGTGCCGCCTCGACGGTCGGCACGGCGACGGCGGTCTGTCTGCTGGGCCTGCTGATCGCGCTCGTGCTGGGCTTCGCGCCGGGGGTCGCGGCGGGCGCCTCGGACATCGCCAACGCGCTGCCCCCGGTGATCGTCGGCATCCTGGTCGCGGCGGCCGCCGGGCCCGGCACCGGCGGGGCGGCCCTGGCGGTCGCGCTGATCTCCTGGCCTGCCCTGTCCGCGCACGCGGCGGCCCTGGTGCAGGAGGTGCGGGCGTCGGCGTTCCTCACCGCCCAACGGGCCATCGGGGCGAGCCCGTTCTGGATCCTCACCCGGCATGTCCTGCCGTCCGTGGCCGCCCCGGTCGCCCGTCATGCCCTGCTGCGGCTGCCGGGCATCGCTCTGGCCCTTGCCTCCCTCGGCTTCCTGGGCCTGGGCGCCCAGCCGCCCGCCCCCGAGTGGGGCCTGCTGCTGGAGGAGTCCCGGGCCTATGTGGAACGCGCCCCGTGGGCGGCCCTCGCCCCGGCGGCGGCCCTGGCCCTGCTGGCGGGCCTCGCGGTGTCGGGCGCGGCACTCACCCAGGGCCGGAGCGTACGGCGAGCCGGCCCGGCCGCGGTCAAGGCCGAGAAGAAGGAGGCCCCCGTTGGAGTCTGAGCCACTGCTGTCGGTGCGCGAGCTGCGGATCGCCTTCGACGGGGTCGAGGCCGTGCGCGGCCTGTCCTTCGACGTGCTGCCGCGTGAAGTCCTGGCGATCGTGGGCGAGTCGGGGGCGGGCAAGTCCCTCACGGCCCGCGCGCTCCTCGGCATGCCGCCACACGGCGCGACCACCAGCGGGACGATCACCCCGGACCTCTCGGCCCACCGCGGCCGCCGTATCTCCCTCGTCCCGCAGGACGCACTGTCCGCCCTCTCCCCCGTACACCCGGTCGGCGACCAACTCGCGGCCGCCGTACGGTCGGTGGCCGGAGCCTCCCGCAAGGAGGCCCGGGCCCGGGCGGTCGCGGCCCTGGACCGGGTCGGCATCCCGGACGCGGCACGCAGGGCGCGGGCGTATCCGCACGAGTACTCCGGCGGCATGCGGCAACGTGCCGTGATCGCCATGGCCACGATCAACGAACCCGGCCTCGTGGTCGCCGACGAGCCCACCACCGCCCTCGACGAGGAGCGCCGCGACCAGGTGCTGCGGCTGCTCGCCGAGCAGCGGGAGGCGGTCGGCGCCGCGCTGGTCCTGGTCACCCACGACATGGACGCCGTGGCGGGCCACGCGGACCGGATGCTGGTCATGTACGCCGGGCGCCTCACCGAACTCGGCCCCGCGGACGAGGTGCTGGCCCGCCCCCGCGCCCCCTACACGGCAGGCCTCCTGGCGTCCCTCCCGCAGCACGCTCCCCCGGGCCGCCGGCTCCCCGCCCTGCGCGGCACCCCGCCGGCCCCGGGCACGCTCCCGCCGGGCTGCGCCTTCGCCCCGCGCTGCCCGCTCGCCACGGACCCCTGCCACACGGCGGAACCCGAGCCCCGGCAGGCGGCCGGACGCCTGGTCGCCTGCCATCGCTGGGAGGAACTCCCGCACCCCGCCACGGAGCTGTTCATGAAGGAGGGACAGCCGGCATGACCGATCCCCTGCTCGACGTCCGCGACCTGGTAGTCCGCTACGGACCGGTCACCGCCGTGGACGGCGTCTCCTTCTCCCTGGCCGCCGGCGAGACACTCGCCCTGAACGGCCCGTCCGGCTGCGGCAAGTCCTCCACGGCCCTGGCGGTGCTCCGGCTGCGCCGCCCGGCGAGCGGGGAAGTCCGTTTCGAGGGACGGGATTTGACGTCCCTACCGGAACGCGAACTGCGTCCGCTGCGCCCCCGTATGCAGCCCGTCTTCCAGGACCCGTACGGCTCGCTGAGCCCCCGCCACCGCATCCGGGACGCCATCGCCGAACCGCTGAAGGTCCAGGGCCGCTGGCATCCGGCCGACGGCCCCGCCCGCGTCGCCGAACTCCTCGACCGAGTCGGTCTCGACCCCGCCTACGGCGACCGCCGGCCACACGAGCTCTCCGGCGGCCAGTGCCAGCGCGCCGGCATCGCCCGCGCCCTGGCCTGCGATCCACGCCTGCTGGTCCTGGACGAGCCGGTGTCGTCGCTCGACCCGTCGGTGCGGGCGGGCGTGCTGAACCTGCTCGCCGACCTCCAGGACGACCTGGGCCTCGGCTACCTGTTCATCTGCCACGACCGGGCGGTCGTACGGCACTTCGCGGACCGGGTGATCGAGATGCGCGAGGGACGCGTCACGTCCGGTCAGCGGCCGTGATCACCTGGCGCAGCCCTTCGGTGAGCGCCTCGGCGTCGGGCGCGCGCTCGGGGTCGAAGTTCCACTGTGCGATGAGCCCCGTCATCAGCGTCGTGTAGAACCTGCCGAGCGTGTCCAGGGTCTTGTCCGGGATGTCCTCTTCACGGACACCCATGAAGAGCGCGACCAGGGCACGCTCGGCATCCCGCTGCTGTTTCGCCAGGTGGTCACGCACCACGGGCAGCTGGTCACCCATGGCCACGATCTCCATGCTGAGGCGCCACATCGAACCGGGCCCCCGCATGGTCCCGATGATGTTGGACCACACCTCCTGGAACCGCTCCAGCGAGCCGGGCTCAGCTTCGCTCGCCCCGGGCTCCTCCCCGTCGAAGGCGTCGGAGAGCTCACCGACCAGCGACAGGTACGCCTCCGCGAGCAGCGCGTCCTTCGAGCCGTAGTGGTAACCGATCGACGCCAGGTTGGTCCCCGACTCCTTGACGATGTCGCGCGCGGTCGTGCGCACGAACCCCTTCGCCAGCAGGCAGCGCTTGGCGCCCTCGAGCAGATCCTCACGGTGTCCCATGACACGTCACACTACCCCGGAATCCATACGCCCGTACCAGACGATCGTATTACACAACCGTACTAGACAAGCGTTTAAGACGGTCGTACAGTCCTGCCCATGACGACAGAACCGCACTCTCCCGCCCGCGCCGGGCGCCGCGAATGGACGGCTCTCGGCGTGCTGATGCTGCCGCTGCTCCTGGTCTCGATGGACGTCTCCGTCCTCTACTTCGCGATCCCCGCGATCAGCGCCGACCTGGAACCGAGCGCCACCCAACAGCTCTGGATCTTCGACAGCTACGGCTTCGTCCTGGCCGGCCTGCTGATGACCATGGGCTCCCTGGGCGACCGCATCGGCCGTCGCAGGCTCCTGCTGTTCGGCGCCGCCGCCTTCGGTACGGCCTCCCTGGTGGCGGCCTACGCGAACAGCGCCGAGACCCTGATCGCCGCCCGCGCGGTCCTCGGCATCGGCGGCGCGACGCTGATGCCCTCGACGATGGCACTGGTGCGCACGATGTTCACCGACCCCGCGCAGCGCACCAAGGCGATCGGTGTGTGGTCGGGCGTCATGACGGCCGGCATCGCGCTCGGCTCGGTGATGAGCGGCGTGCTCGTCGAGCACTTCTGGTGGGGCTCGGTCTTCCTGGTCAATCTGCCCGCGATGGCGCTGCTCCTGGCCCTGGGGCCCTTCCTGCTCCCCGAGTCGAGGAACCCCCACCCCGGCCGCTTCGACCTGCTGAGCGTTCCCCTGTCGATGGCGGCGGTGCTCCCCGTGATCTACGGCCTGAAGGAGCTCGCGTCGCAGGGCTGGGACGTGCGGTACGCGATGGCGGTGACGACCGGCCTGCTCTTCGCCGCGCTCTTCGTCCACCGCCAGCGCACGGCGGTGTCCCCGCTGATCTCACCGGAACTGTTCCGGAGCCCCGGCTTCAGCCCGGCCGTCGTCCTCAACCTCGTCGCCGCCTTCGGCATGATGGGCTCGGCGTACTTCACGACCCAGTACATCCAGTCGGTCCTCGACAAGAGTCCCCTGGAGGCGGCGCTGTGGAGCCTGCTGCCGTCGGTGCCCATCGGGCTCGCGGCCCCGGTCAGCGCACAGCTCGTGCAGCGGGGCGTTTCCCGCGCGTACGTCGTCGGCAGCGGCTTCGCGATCACCGCGTGCGGTTATGTGCTGCTGACCCTGACCGGCACGGACTCCCTCTGGCTGCTGCTGGCCGCGTGCGCCGTTCTGGCCTGCGGCGCCGTCATCGTCATGTCCCAGGTGGCCGACCTGGCGCTGAGTGCCGCCCCGGTGGAGAAGGCGGGCGCGGCCTCGTCCCTGCTGGAGACGGGCACGGAGTTCGGCGGCGCGCTGAGCATGGCGTTCCTCGGCTCCATCGGTACGGCCGTCTACCGCCACGAGATCCCGGCCTCGGCGCCCACCCCCGCCCGCGAGACCCTGGGCGGCGCCCTGGCCGTCGCCGAGCGGCTGCCGGGGCGCGCGGGAGACGCCCTGGCGACGGCGGCCCGCGAGGCGTTCACCAGCGGTATGCACGCGGCGGCGATCACGGGCGCGGTGCTGCTGGCCGGAGCGGCGGCGGCTGCCACGCTGCTCCTGCGCCGGGTCCCCGAACACGAAAACGCCGAACGGGCTGATCAACTCAGCCCGTCCGGCGTCTGAGAAAAGGTCAGACCAGGTTCACGGAACGCGCGGAGGTCGCACCGATCTCCGCGGCCACCTCGGCCAGCACCCCGGAGGTCACCGTGTCGTCCACGGTCAGCACCGCCAGCGCCTCGCCGCCGGCCACGGCCCGCGACACCTGCATGCCGGCGATGTTGATGCCGGCCTCGCCGAGGATGCGGCCCACCGTGCCGACGACACCCGGACGGTCCTCGTACCGCAGCACGACCATGTGCTCGGCGAGCGCGAGGTCGACGTCGTACTCCCCGACGGCGACGATCTTCTGGAGGTGCTTCGGGCCGGCCAGCGTGCCGGAGACCGACACCTCCTCGCCGTCGGCGAGGGTGCCGCGCACGGTGACGACATTGCGGTGCTCGGACGCCTCGGAGCTGGTGGTCAGGCGCACCTCGACACCGCGCTCCTGCGCGAACAGCGGGGCGTTCACATAGGACACCGTCTCGTCGACGACGTCCTCGAAGACACCCTTGAGGGCGGACAGCTCCAGCACCTTCACATCGTGCTGGGTGATCTCGCCGTACACCTCGACGTCGAGGCGGACCGCGACCTCACCGGCGAGCGCGGTGAAGATCCGGCCGAGACGCTCGGCGAGCGGCAGGCCCGGCTTGACGTCCTCGGCGATGACACCGCCCTGCACGTTCACCGCGTCCGGGACGAGCTCACCGGCGAGCGCGAGACGCACCGAGCGGGCGACGGCGATACCGGCCTTCTCCTGCGCCTCGTCGGTGGAGGCACCGAGGTGCGGGGTGGCGACGACCTGGTCGAACTCGAAGAGCGGGGAGTCGGTGCACGGCTCCTTGGCGTACACGTCGAGACCGGCACCGGCGACCCGGCCCTCCTTGAGGGCGGAGTACAGCGCCTCCTCGTCGACGATCCCGCCACGCGCGGCGTTGACGATGCGCACGCTCGGCTTGACCTTGCGCAGCGCCTCGTCGCCGATCAGACCGAGGGTCTCGGGCGTCTTGGGGAGGTGGACGGTGATGAAGTCGGAGACCTCGAGCAGCTCGTCCAGCGACACGACCTTGACGCCCATCTGCGCGGCGCGGGCCGGCTGCACATAGGGGTCGTAGGCGACGACCTTCATGCCGAAGGCCGACATGCGCTGCGCGACCAGCGCGCCGATGCGGCCGAGGCCGACGACACCGAGGGTCTTCTCGGCCAGCTCGACGCCCGTGTACTTGCTGCGCTTCCACTCGCCGTTCTTCAGCGCGGCGTTGGCCTGCGGGATGTTACGGGCGGTGGCGACGAGCAGACCGCAGGCCAGCTCGGCGGCGGTCACGATGTTCGAGGTGGGGGCGTTGACGACCATCACGCCGGCCTTGGTGGCGGCGGAGACGTCCACGTTGTCCAGGCCGACGCCGGCTCGTGCGACGACCTTCAGCTTGTTCGCGGCGGCGATCGCCTCGGCGTCGACCTTGGTGGCCGAACGGACCAGGATCGCGTCCACCTCGGCGATGGCCGGGAGCAGCTCGGCCCGGTCCGCGCCGTTGCAGTGCCGGATCTCGAAGTCCGGGCCAAGCGCGTCGACGGTGGCGGGCGACAGCTCTTCAGCGATGAGTACGACGGGTTTCGAGCTCACGTGAGTCCTCACAAGTCCAGTGCTGCGGACGGCCGTCCCGACGGCCGCAGGCGGTGGAGGGGTGCTTGCCGCGTGGAAGACGCACGACGCTGTGGGCCTGACGCGTATATATGCAGCAGTGTAGTGGTGGTGCGGAGGGCGCCTCACGCCTGTGCGGAAGGATCACCCGGACGAGAAAGGGTCCGGCCGCGGCACCGATGCCGCGGCCGGACCCAGAAGGCTTACGCCTCCTCGTCGACCCAGCTCATGAGCTTGCGCAGCTCCTTGCCGGTGGTCTCCAGCAGGTGCTCGGAGTCCTGCGTCTTGTACTCGTTGTACTTCTTCAGACCGCCGTGGTACTCGTCCATCCACTGCTGGGCGAAGGTGCCGTCCTGGATCTCGGCGAGGACCTTCTTCATCTCGGCCTTGGTGGCGTCCGTGATGATCCGCGGGCCGGTGACGTAGTCGCCCCACTCGGCGGTCTCGGAGATCGACCAGCGCATCTTCTCCAGGCCGCCCTCGTACATGAGGTCCACGATCAGCTTCAGCTCGTGCAGGCACTCGAAGTAGGCGATCTCCGGCTGGTAGCCGGCCTCGGTCAGGGTCTCGAAGCCCGCCTTGACCAGCGCGGCCGTACCACCGCAGAGCACGGCCTGCTCGCCGAAGAGGTCGGTCTCGGTCTCCTCGGTGAAGGTCGTCTTGATGACGCCGGCCCGGGTGCCGCCGATGCCCTTGGCGTACGACAGGGCCAGCGCGAAGGCGTTGCCCGTGGCGTCCTGCTCGACGGCGGCGATGCACGGAACGCCGCGGCCCTCCTCGTACTGGCGGCGGACCAGGTGGCCCGGGCCCTTGGGGGCGACCATGCAGACGTCGACGCCGGCCGGGGGCTTGATGAAGCCGAAGCGGATGTTCAGGCCGTGGCCGAAGAACAGCGCGTCGCCGTCCTTCAGGTTGTCCTTGATGTGGTCCTCGTAGACCTGGGCCTGGATCGGGTCCGGGACGAGGATCATGATGACGTCGGCCTCGGCGGCGGCCTCCGACGGGCTCACCACGCGCAGGCCCTGCTCCTCGGCCTTGGCCTTGGACTTGGAGCCCTCGTGCAGACCGACGCGGACGTCGACACCCGAGTCACGGAGCGACAGCGCGTGGGCGTGGCCCTGGCTGCCGTACCCGATGACCGCGACCTTGCGGCCCTGGATGATGGACAGGTCGGCGTCGGCGTCGTAGAACAGCTCGGCCACTTTGGGTTCTCTCCTCGGGAGTGCAGGTGTTGCGTCCCACCGTATGACGGAGGGCGGAAGGGAAGTCTGAGGGTCTCGGAATACGGGCGGCCGACGGCGCGCCGACCGCCCGATTCAGGTCTTACGCCGACCGGTCCAGGGCGCGCAGCGACCGGTCCGTGATGGAACGGGCACCACGGCCGATCGCGATCGTGCCGGACTGGACGAGCTCCTTGATGCCGTACGGCTCCAGCATCTTGAGCATCGCGGTCAGCTTCTCGCCGGATCCGGTGGCCTCGATGGTGACGGCCTCCGGGGAGACGTCGACGGTCTTGGCGCGGAACAGCTGGACGATCTCGACGATCTGGGAGCGCGTCTCGTTGTCGGCGCGCACCTTCACCAGGACGAGTTCGCGCTGCACCGCCTGAGACGGCTCCAGCTCGACGATCTTCAGCACGTTGACGAGCTTGTTGAGCTGCTTGGTGACCTGCTCCAGCGGCAGGTCCTCCACGCCGACGACGATGGTGATGCGGGAGATGTCGGGGTGCTCGGTGACACCGACCGCGAGCGAGTCGATGTTGAAGCCGCGGCGGGAGAACAGGGCGGCGATCCGGGCGAGGATGCCGGGGGTGTTCTCCACCAGGACGGAGAGCGTGTGCTTGGACATGATCTGCTTCCTCTGCTTGAAAGTCCTGGGGGCTCTCAGTCGTCTTCGTTGTCGCCGAAGTCGGGGCGGACGTCCCGGGCGGCCATGATCTCGTCGTTGGAGGTGCCGGCGGCGACCATCGGCCAGACCATCGCGTCCTCGTGGACGATGAAGTCGATGACGACCGGGCGGTCGTTGATCGAGTTCGCCTCCTCGATGACCTTGTCGAGGTCGTCCGGGGACTCACAGCGGATGGCGTAGCAGCCCATGGCCTCCGACAGCTTCACGAAGTCGGGGACGCGGGTGCCGCGGGCGTCCGGGTTGACGTCTTCCGGGCCGGAGTGCAGGACGGTGTTGGAGTACCGCTGGTTGTAGAAGAGGGTCTGCCACTGGCGGACCATCCCGAGGGCGCCGTTGTTGATGACGGCGACCTTGATCGGGATGTTGTTCAGGGCGCAGGTGGTGAGCTCCTGGTTGGTCATCTGGAAGCAGCCGTCGCCGTCGATGGCCCAGACGGCCCGCTCGGGTGCTCCGGCCTTGGCGCCCATGGCGGCCGGGACGGCGTAGCCCATGGTTCCGGCGCCGCCGGAGTTCAGCCAGGTGCCCGGCTTGTCGTACTCGATGAAGTGGGCGGCCCACATCTGGTGCTGGCCGACGCCCGCCGCGAAGATCGTGCCCTCGGGCGCGAGCTGTCCGATGCGCTGGATGACCTGCTGCGGGGAGAGCGAGCCGTCGTCGGGCTGGTCGTAGCCGAGCGGGTAGGTGTCGCGCCAGCGGCTCAGGTCCTTCCACCAGGCGCTGTAATCGCCCTGGTGGCCTTCGCTGTGCTCCTTCTGGACGGCCTGGATCAGGTCGGCGATGACCTCGCGGGCGTCCCCGACGATCGGCACGTCGGCGGCGCGGTTCTTGCCGATCTCGGCCGGGTCGATGTCCGCGTGGACGATCTTGGCGAAGGGGGCGAAGCTGTCCAGCTTGCCGGTGACGCGGTCGTCGAAGCGGGCGCCGAGGGCGACGATCAGGTCGGCCTTCTGCAGACCGGTGACGGCGGCCACGGAGCCGTGCATGCCGGGCATGCCCAGGTGCTGCTGGTGGTCGTCGGGGAACGCGCCGAGCGCCATCAGGGTGGTGGTGACGGGCGCGCCGGTGAGCTCGGCGAGGACCTTCAGCTCGGCGGTGGCCTTGGCCTTGAGCACGCCGCCGCCGACGTAGAGCACGGGCCGCTTCGCCTGGGTGATCAGCTTGGCTGCCTCGCGGATCTGCTTGGCGTGCGGCTTGGTCACCGGGCGGTAGCCGGGCAGGTCCATGGCGGGCGGCCAGGAGAAGGTGGTCCTCGCCTGGAGGGCGTCCTTGGCGATGTCGACCAGGACCGGGCCGGGGCGGCCGGTGGAGGCGATGTGGAAGGCCTGCGCGATGATCCGCGGGATGTCCTCGGCCTTGGTGACGAGGAAGTTGTGCTTGGTGATCGGCATGGTGATGCCGACGATGTCCGCCTCCTGGAAGGCGTCCGTGCCGATCGCCTTGGACGCCACCTGGCCGGTGATCGCGACCAGCGGCACGGAGTCCATGTGCGCGTCGGCGATCGGGGTGACCAGGTTGGTCGCGCCGGGGCCCGAAGTGGCCATGCAGACGCCGACCTTGCCGGTGGCCTGCGCGTAGCCGGTGGCGGCGTGACCGGCGCCCTGCTCGTGCCGGACCAGGACGTGGCGCACCCTGGTGGAGTCCATCAGCGGGTCGTAGGCGGGAAGGATCGCCCCGCCGGGAATGCCGAATACCGTGTCGGCGCCGACCTCCTCGAGAGAGCGGATGAGGGACTGCGCGCCCGTCACCTGCTCGGGGGCGGAGTGTCCTCCGGATCGGGGCCGGGGCTGCGGGTGATGGGCCCCGGTGGCCTGCTCGGTCATCGGCATTCTCTTCTCAGATGCTGAGGGTTTTTTGCGAGGTTTGTGCGGTTTTCATCTGCTGCACGTAAGGCACCTGTGCAACAAAAAACCCCTCGTGCCATAAGGCAAGCGAGGGGAGCGCGCCGGGTGGGGTCGCTGAGCGGTCGAGGCTCAGCGTCAGCCGACGCGCTTTCCAAGTACGAGAATTCGGGTGCGCATGGCACAGACCCTCCCCCCGGCACACACTCACTGTCAAGTGGGTGGGACGGGAGTCTCATTATGTGAGCGTAGGGCCGTACCGCCTCCGATGACGGCGGACACTCCCGAGCTGTACACCCGCGGAGCACCGCCCGCGAACGCCGGCTCGGCAGGACCGTTCGGCACCGGATAGTGACCGCCGGCCAGTGCCCGGCGCAGCCGGTACTCGTCGAGCGGTCCGGAGAACGCCATGCCCTGCCCGTGCGTACAGCCCATCGAGCGCAGGGCGACGACCTGCTCGGGCAGGTCCACCCCCTCGGCCACGGACTTCAGCCCGAGATCGGTGGCGATGCGCAGCAGCCCACTGGTGATCTTGTACAGCCGGGCGGACTCGACGACACCCTCGACCAGGGCGCGGTCGAGTTTCAGGATGTCGACGGGGAGCCGCCTGAGGGCCGTGATCGCCGCGCAGTCGCTGCCGAACCCGTCGAGGGCGATCCGCACGCCGACCCGCCGCAGGGCGCCGAGACGCCGCTCCAGCTCGTCCGTCGAGACCTTCGGGCCGACGTCGGACAGCTCGATGATCAGCGACCCGGACGGCAGCCCGTGCCGTGTGAGCAGTGCCTCGATCGAGCCGAGGGGCATCGACCGGTCCAGCAGCCGACGGGCGCTCATCCGGACGACGACCGGCACGGACAGCCCGGTCGCCTGCCGCTCGGCGGCCTGCTCGACTGCCTCCTCGATCATCCACCGGCCCAGCTCGGCGGTCTTGTCGCTGTCCTCGGCCACGCGCAGGAATTCCGCCGGGGTGAAGAGCACCCCCTGCGAGGAGCGCCAGCGCGCCTGCGCGGACACCGACGTGATCCGGCCGTCCTCCAGACAGACCACCGGCTGGTGCAGCAGGGCGAACTCGCCGTCGTGCAGTGCGGCCCGCAGGCGCGTGGCGAGCTCCGCCTTGCGGACCACGTCCTGCTGCATCTGCGGCTTGTACAGCTCGACGCGGCCCTTGCCGCCGGCCTTGGCGCGGTACATGGCCAGGTCGGCGTTGCGCAGCAGCTCGCCGGCGCCGAGGCCCGCTTCCGCGAAGGCCACGCCGATGGAGGCGTTGACACGGACATCGTTGCCGTCGATGAGGTACGGCTGGGAGAGCGTCGCCCTGAGGCGGTCGGCGAGTTCCACTATGTGCCGTTCCCGGGCGGCCCGGTCGCGGGTGTTGTCCCCGACGATCAGGGCCGCGAACTCGTCGCCGCCCAGCCGGGAGGCGGTGTCGCCCTGCCGGACGGAGTCCTGGAGTCTGCGGGCGGCCTGGACGAGCAGCTCGTCCCCCGCCTGGTGCCCGATCGTGTCGTTGACGGCCTTGAAGCCGTCGAGGTCGATGAACAGCACGGCCGTGTTCCGCAGGGCCACGCCCCGGTCGGAGGCCCGGCGGCCCGAGAGCGCGTGCTGGACGCGCTTGGTGAACAGGGCGCGGTTGGGCAGGTCCGTGAGCGGGTCGTGCTCGGCGTTGTGCTGCAACTGGGCCTGGAGCCGGACCCTTTCGGTCACGTCCCTGCTGTTGAAGATGAGGCCGCCGTGATGGCGGTTGACGGTCGACTCGACGTTGAGCCAGCCTCCGTCGCCCGACCGGAAACGGCACTCGATACGCGTGGTGGTCTCCTCGACCGGGTCGGCGGCGAGGAACCTGCGCGCCTCGTGCACGACGCAGCCCAGGTCCTCCGGGTGGATGAGATTCGCCAGTTCCGTACCGACCAGGTCCTCCGCCGAGCGGCCGTACACACCGGCGGCGGCCGGGGAGACGTACCGGAGGACACCGCTGGGCGCCGCGATCATGATCACGTCGCTGGAGCCCTGCACCAGGGAGCGGAAGTGGTTCTCCTTCTGCGCCAGTTCCTGGGTGAGGGTGATGTTGTCGAGCAGCATGATGCCCTGGCGCACGACGAGCGCGAGCACGACCGTGCCGCCGGTCAGCAGGACCACGCGGTCGACGCTGCGGCCGTTGAGGACGTTGTAGAGGATCCCCAGCGTGCACACGGCGGCCGCGAGATACGGCGTGAGGGCGGCGAGGGAGCCGGAGATGGGCCGGGCGGCCGGATACCGGCCGAGCTCGCCTCCGGGCGTGGGCGGCTGGTGATGCGATGCGCCGCGCTGCCCGGGCACGTGCTCGTGCACCACGCGGGTGTGCCCCGCCGTGCTCTGGCGGTCCGGGCCGTGCCGGTCGGTGTCCGGCGTGCGGGGCGCGGCCCACGGGGCGTACGCCAGGAGCAGCGAGCCGGCGAACCAGCCCGCGTCGAGCAGCTGGCCTGAGCGGTAGTCGTGGTGCATCAGCGGCGAGGTGAACAGGGCGTCGCACATCACGGTCAGCGCGAGCGCGCCGATGGCGGTGTTGACCGCGGAGCGGTTCCCGGCGGACCGCCTGAAGTGCAGCGCGAGGACCATGCTGACCAGCGCGATGTCGAGCAGCGGGTAGGCCAGCGACAGCGCGGTGTGCGCCACGCCTGGCCCTTCCGACTTCGCGGCCTGGGCGAGGGCGAGGCTCCACGCCAGGGTGAGCAGCGAGCCGCCGATCAGCCAGGCGTCCAGCCCGAGGCAGACCCAGCCGGCCTTGGACACCGGCCGCTTGGCGAGGACGAGCAGCCCGACGATCGCGGGCGGCGCGAAGCACAGGAAGAACAGGTCGGCGTAGCTGGGGCTGGGCACGGGCAGTCCCAGGACCACCTCGTACCATCCCCAGACCAGGTTGCCGAGGGCCGCCATCGCCGAGGAGAGGCCGAACAGCAGCCAGGCTGGTCGAAAGCGGGTGCGGCGGTTGCGGGCGTAGAGGAAGCACGAGACGGAGGCGGTGGCCGCCGCGGCGCTCAGCCCGAAGTCGCCCATGACGAGGGCCACTTGGGACGAGCCCCAGCCGAGCGCGGAACCGACGGCGTATCCCGCGCAGACCAGGGCGAGGACGAGTTGGAGGGCCAGGCCCGGCCGATGGCCGCGGGCCGGCGTGCGGGGCAGCAGCACCCCCGGTGACGGAGGCTGTGCCCGCAGCGCTCCGTCCAGCATCGGGGTCGGCGGCGCGCTCACCGGACCCTCCCGGTCCGTACCGCTTGCCGGTGATCACTGTGATGGGTGTGGTGGCCGCCGTGATCGGCGTGCCGGCCGCGTCTGAACGCGGCCGTCCGCCAGGGTCGCCGCCGGCCGCCCCGTCCCGTCGGATCGCTCGTCCATAGGCCGCGCATCGCCTGTCGCCCCCCTCACAGTCCGAAAGGTCCGTCCCCGGCGCCGAAAGTCCCCCGGCGCTGCCCCTGTCGGGACGATACACCAGTCTCGTCACTCAGGGACATAGGTTCTCTACGCTCCGTGACGATCAACAGATATATGAGTACCCACCGCACCCGAAGGATTGCGGACGGTACCCGAGGTCGGTTCAGCCTGTTGATGCACCCGTCGTAAGGATCACGTTGCGGAGCGGCTCCCGGTTCACATAACGGTTCAACTGGTCCACCAGGAGCCGCTCGGCGCGCGGAAGGAAGGCGGAGGTGGGTCCGCCGACGTGGGGGCTGATGAGTACCCCCGGCGCACGCCACAACGGGTGTTCGCGCGGCAGGGGCTCGGGGTCGGTGACGTCGAGGGCGGCGGTGATGCGGCCGGTCTCCACCTCGGCGAGCAGGGCCTTGGTGTCGACGACGGGGCCGCGGGCCACGTTGACCAGGAGCGCGCCGTCCTTCATCCGGGACAGGAAGTCGGCCCCGGCCAGGCCACGGGTGGTTTCCGTGAGCGGCGTGGACAGGATGACGATGTCCGCTTCCGGCAGCAGGGAGGCGAGTTCGGTGAGCGGATGCACCGGACCGCGCGCCGTGGTGCGCTCGGAGCGCGCGACGCGCGCCACCCGCGCCACCTCGAACGGAACGAGCCGGTCCTCGATGGCCGCGCCGATCGATCCGTATCCCACGATGAGGACGTTCTTGTCGGCAAGCGCGGGCCGGAATCCGCCGAGCCACTCCCCGCGGTCCTGGGCGCGGACGAAGTCGGGGATCCCGCGCAGCGAGGCCAGGATCAGCGCGAGGGTGAGCTCTCCGGTGCTGGCCTCGTGCACCCCGCGCGCGTTGCACAGCCGCACGCCCGGAGGCAGGTGCCGCAGTCCGGGCTGCACGTGGTCGATCCCGGCCGAGAGGGTCTGCACGACCTGGACGTGGCTCATCTGCGGCATCGGGCGCACGCACAGCGGGCTGGGCTTCATGTAGGGAACGACGTAGAAGGCGCAGTCCGCCGGGTCCGCGGGGAACTCGTCCCCGCCGTTCCAGTAGCGGTAGCCGGGCCCCTCGGGGAGCCCCTCGATCTCGTCCGGCGGGATGGGCAGCCACACGTCAGCAGTCATGCTCTGGAGGCTATGTCAGGAGCGTGCGACGGCAGAGGTTAGGTTGGGGTGGCCGGAACAGGGAGGGTCACGACCAGGTGGAGCGCAGGACGATCGGCGCGGCGGCGCTCGCGGTGGGGGCCGTCGGACTCGGGTGCATGCCGATGAGCTGGGCTTACAGCACGTCGCGCCAGCGTGGCGACGAGTCGCTCAGGGCGGTGCACCGGGCGCTCGACCTGGGCGCGTCCCTGCTGGACACGGCGGACATGTACGGCCCCTTCACCAACGAGCTGCTGGTGGGGCGGGCGTTGAAGGAGCGCCGGTCCGACGCGTTCGTGTCGACCAAGGTCGGTCTGCTCGTGGGCGACCAGCACATCGTCGCCAACGGCCGCCCGGGGTATGTGAAACGTGCCTGCGACGCCTCGCTGCGGCGCCTCCAGACGGACGTCATAGACCTCTACCAGCTGCACCGGGCCGACCCGGAGGTGCCCGTCGAGGAGACGTGGGGCGCGATGGCGGAGCTCGTCCAGGCCGGGAAGGTGCGGGCGCTCGGCCTGTGCGCGGTCGGCGCGCGGGCCGGCCGTCGCGGCGGGGCCCGGCTGCACGACGCGACGATACGGCAGCTGGAGCGGGTGCAGCAGGTCTTCCCGGTGAGCGCGGTGGAGGCGGAACTGTCGGTGTGGTCGCCCGAGGCGCTGGAGACCCTGCTGCCGTGGTGCCGGACGCGGGGCGTCGGCTTCCTCGCCGCGATGCCGCTCGGCAACGGCTATCTGACCGGCAGACTGCGGACCGGCGCGGGCTTCGAGGCCGATGACCTGCGCGCCCGGCACCCCCGTTTCACGGGCGAGATGATGGCCGCGAACCAGCCGATCGTCGCGGGCCTGCGCCGCGTGGCCCGCCGCCACGGCGAGCACGTCACCCCCGCCCAGGTCGCCCTCGCCTGGGTCCTCGCCCAGGGCCCGCACGTGGTCCCCGTTCCGGGCACGAAGCAGGAGCGCTGGGTCACCGAGAACGCGGCCGCGGCCACCCTTCGCCTGACGCCGGACAACTTGCGGGAAGTGGCGGAGCTGCCCCGGGCACAGGGGTCGTGGGACTGAGCCGTATCCGGCCCCCCGGGGGCTACGGCACAAACCCGCCCAGGCCCCCTGTTCTCGGTTCGGGGTTCGGCGATCGGGAACTTGTGAGGCGCGAGCGGTGTATGACAAGGAGAACCCCGCCGCGTCGAAGGGACCATGATCGTGCAACGTCGAGCCGTCCCGGCCGTGTTGGCCGCCGCCGCGCTCCTGCTGACGGCCGGCTGCTCCTCCGACGGCGGAGGATCGACCGGCTCGGACGAGGGCGCCTCCCCCGGCCGTACGACACCGCAGTCCTCCGCGCCGCCGCGGCAGGCCGCCGAAGAGACACCTCCCGCCAAGGGCTCGGTCGAGGTGGTGCGCACCGTCGCCGAGGGCCTGGACTCCCCCTGGGGCCTCGCTCCCCTGCCGGGCGGCGGGCTGCTCGTCTCCTCCCGGGACGACGGGACGATCGTCCGGGTCGACGAGAAGACCGGCAAGAAGACCGAGCTGGGCGAGGTGCCGGGCGTATCGGCCGCCGGCGAGGGCGGCCTGCTGGGCATCGCCCTGTCACCCGACTATGCCTCGGACCACATGGTCTACGCGTACTTCACCTCGGCCTCGGACAACCGGATCGTCCGGATGCTGTACGACGAGAAGAAGCCCTCCGGCGAGCAGCTGGGCGCTCCCGACACGGTCTTCAAGGGCATCCCCAAGGGCTTCATCCACAACGGCGGCCGGATCGAGTTCGGCCCGGACAAGATGCTCTACGTCGGCACCGGCGAGAGCGGCGACACCGGCCTGTCCCAGGACAAGGACTCCGTGGGCGGCAAGATCCTGCGTCTGACCCCGGAGGGCGAGCCGGCGCCGGGCAACCCGTTCTCCGGCTCGCCGGTGTACTCGTACGGCCACCGCAATGTGCAGGGCCTCGCCTGGGACACCAAGCAGCGGCTCTTCGCCTCGGAGTTCGGCCAGGACACCTGGGACGAGCTCAACGCGATCAAGCCGGGCGACAACTACGGCTGGCCGGAGGCCGAGGGCAGGTCGGGCGACGGGGACTTCCACAACCCGATCGACCAGTGGACCACGGCCGAGGCGTCACCCAGCGGCATCGCCTACGCCGAGGGGTCGATCTGGATGGCGGGCCTGCGCGGCAAGCGGCTGTGGCGCGTCCCGCTGAACGGCACGGAGGCCTCGGCCGATCCGCAGGCCTTCCTGGACGGCGAGTACGGCCGGCTGCGCACGGTGGTCCCGGCGGGCGGCGACCGGTTGTGGCTCGTGACCAGCAACACGGACGGCCGGGGCAGCCCGAAGGACGGGGACGACCGGATTCTGGAGTTGCGGGTGAAGTAGCCCCCGCTCACTCCTCGGTGGTCTCCGGCTCAGCCGGCGGGCGTACGACGACCTTCCCGGACGACAGGTCTATCGGGCCGCGTCCGGGATCGCCGTCGCCGGTGTCCTCGCGGGTCAGTTCCAGGCGGTTCTGCTCGTCACGGGTGTGTTTGCGGCCGGGTGAGAACAGTTCCTCGAACACGTTGAACACAAGGCCTCCCTGGCCACGACTCCCCCGACGTCCCTTACAGCGTATGCCTCAGCCCGCCGGGCCGGGCAGGACGGATTCCGCCGGAAACAGTTCCAGCCGGTGCGCCACCGCCGCCGCCTCGCCGCGCCCGGAGACACCGAGTTTCGCCAGGATGTTGGAGACGTGGACACTCGCGGTCTTCGGGGAGATGAACAGTTCCTCGGCTATCCGGCGGTTGGTGTGGCCGACGGCGACCAGGCGCAGCACGTCCCGTTCGCGGCTGGTGAGGCCGAGCGCCTCGGCGGGGTCGGCGGAGGCGAGGACCGGTTTCGGCACGGGCGTGAGCGGGAGGCGGGCGCGCTGGGCGAGCGCGGTGGCGGACTCGGCCAGGGGCCCGGCGTCGAGGTGCCGGGCGACGGCGTGGGCGAGGCGCAGCAGCTCCGTGGCGCGGTCGCGCTCGTCCTCGCCGCCGCCCGTCAGCAGGGACTCGGCCAGTCGGTACCGGACGCGGGCGAGGTCGTAGGGCCGCTCCAGGGGTTCGAAGGCGGAGACCACCCGCGACCAGATCTCCGGGGTGCTCCGGCCCTCGGCGCGCTGGAGTTCGGCGCGGACCCACTGCTCGTGGGCCAGCCAGACGGGGGCGTTGGTGGTGAGGCGCTTGGCGGCCCTGAAGATGCCGTCCAGGGCCTCCGCGCGGCCGTCCCTCGCGGCGGGCAGGGCCCGGGCGTCGGCCTCCGCGGTGGCCGCTTCGAGCAGCAGCGGCCAGGCGTAGCGCTGGGTGCCGGGCGGGAAGCCGGAGGCCAGGGTGCTGGCCAGTTCGGCGCGGGCGTCGGGGAGACGGCCCTCGGCGACGGCGAGGGCGATGGTGAGGCAGGAGACCGGGAGGTCGTGCTGCGGCATGGGGTCGTGCGGGCCGTAGGCGGCGCGGCCCTCGGCGAGGTGGCGGGCGGCCTCGGGCAGCCGGCCGCGGGCGAGCGCGAGGAACGCCAGGCTGTTGGCGCCGGAGCCGTGCGGCCCGGCCGTCTGCCCGCGCCGCTGGGCGTTGCCGGCGGCTTCGACGGCCTCGTCCCAGCGGCCCAGCGAGATGAGCGACTCCGCGAGGTTGCTCCAGATCCAGGCCTCGGCGACCCGCAGGCCCATCGCCCCGGTGAGCCGCAGGCCCTCGCGCAGGATGTCGACGGACTCCTCGGAACGGCCGACGCCTTCGAGGACGGAGGGCAGGTTCACATGGCTGCGGCCCACGATCGACGCGAGGCTCCGGGCGACCACCTCGTCCCTGATCTCGTACATGTGCGTGAGCCCGGCCTCGATCTGCCCGGCGTCGACCATGAGGCCGCCGAGGGTGAGCCGGGCGTTGGCCTCGATGGCCTCGGCGCTCACCATGCGCGCGTACTCGACGGCCCGCTCGGCGGCCGTCAGCGCTTCCGGGCCGGGCTCGTGGAGCATCGACCAGTGGGCGGCCGTGGCGAACACCTCGGCGTGCACCTCGGACGGCGGCAGGCCCCTCACCAGTTCCTGTGCGGCGGCGATCTCCTGCCGGCCGTCGCCGCGGGCGAGGCTCTGCACCAGCCGGGAGCGCTGGATCCAGAACCAGGCGGCCCGCAGGGGGTCGTCCTCGTCGTCCAGCAGGCGCAGCGCCCGCTTGGTGATCTTCAGAGCGCGTTCGCGCTCCCCGCAGAGCCGTCCGGCCACGGCGGCCTCGGCCAGGAGGTCGAGGTGGCGCAGCGGGGTGGTGGCCGGGTCGCAGCCGCAGGGAGGGTAGACCTCGGCGTAGTCGACGGGGCGCAGGGTGCGACGTACGGCGTCGGGGGCGGTGTCCCACAGTTCCATGGCCCGTTCCAGCAGCCTCAGTTGCTCGGCGTAGGCGTGGCGGTGGCGGGCCTCGACGGCGGCGTCGAGGACGGCGGGCAGGGCCTTGGCGGGGTCGTGGGCGTGGTACCAGTAGCTGGCCAGGCGGGCCGCGCGCTGGTCGGCGGGGACGAGACTCGGGTCGGTCTCCAGGGCTTCGGCGTAGCGGCGGTTGAGGCGGGAGCGTTCGCCGGGGAGGAGGTCGTCGCTGACGGCCTCACGGACCAGGGAGTGGCGGAAGCGGTAGCCGTCACCGCCGGGTGCGGGGGTGAGGATGCTGGCGTTCACGGCGGCCCGCAGCGCGTCGATGAGTTCGTCCTCGGAGAGCCGGGCGACGGCGGCCAGCAGCCGGTACTCGACGGTGGAGCCGCCCTCGGCGACGATCCGGGCGACCTGCTGGGCGGACTCCGGCAGCCCTTCCACGCGGACGAGCAGCAGGTCGCGCAGGGAGTCGGTCAGGCCCGTGCGGCAGCCCTCGTGGCAGGCGACGGCGAGTTCCTCGACGAAGAAGGCGTTGCCGTCGGAGCGTTCGAAGATCGCGTCGATGCGGTCCGGGTCGGGTTCGGTGGCCAGGATGCCGGCGACCTGGCGGCACACCTCCTCGCGGCTGAAGCGGGCGAGTTCGACGCGGCGGACGGTGCGGAGCCGGTCGAGTTCGGCGAGCAGGGGCCTGAGCGGGTGGCGGCGGTGGATGTCGTCGGAGCGGTAGGTGGCGAGGACGACGAGGCTGCCGGTGCGCAGGGTGCGGAAGAGATAGGCGAGCAGGTGACGGGTGGAGGCGTCGGCCCAGTGCAGGTCCTCCAGGGCGAGGACGACCGTGTGATCGGCGGCGATGCGCTCCAGCAGGCGTGCGGTGAGCTCGAAGAGGCGGGCCATGCCGTCCTCGTCGTGCCGTCCGGTGCCCGACTCGCCCAGCTCGGGCAGCAGCCGGGCCAGCTCCTCCTCCTGTCCGGCGGCCGCGGCGGCCAGCTCGCCGGGGAGTTCGCGGCGCAGGGCGCGCAGCGCGGTGGAGAACGGCGCGAAGGGCAGTCCGTCGGCGCCGATCTCCACACAGCCGCCCAGTGCGACGACCGCCCCCCGGCGGCGGGCGGCGGCGGCGAACTCCTCGACCAGGCGGGTCTTGCCGACTCCGGCCTCCCCGCCGATGAGCAGGGCCTGCGGCTCGCCCTCGCGGGAGCGGGCGAGCGCGTCGTGCAGCGTGCCCAACTCCTCGGCACGGCCGACGAACACGGGGCTGACGGACCTGGTCTCCACGGCCCCGAGCATCGCATGCGCGTCCGACGACGCGGCACCGGATTTCCCGCGGACAGCCGGAGCAACGGCCGGCGTTCCCCTGCGAACGTCCGGATCGCCGGCCACTGCGGTCGGCGATCCTGTGCGAACGGCCGGATCGCCGGCCCCCGCGTCGGGGTGAACGGCCGCGGCGGCCGGTGCCGCCCCGCCGTTCACGCGGCCCGGGCGGACCGGGTACGGCGGAAGCCCCGGGTATGGCTTTCGTGCTCGGCGGCGTTCCGGGCCGCTTGGCGGCGGGCGGCGCGGCGGGCCCGGGTGGCCGTGCGGACCAGGCGTTCGTGGTCGGCCCGGCGGATGAGTTCGGCGGTGCGCAGCTGCTGGAGCTCGTACTCGTACATGTGTGTGTCCTTGGTGAGAGGCCGGTCACGGAGGGTTTCTCCGTGATGGCTTCACTCTCGTCTCCCAGGCGGGCCGGCCACATCGGGAGAGTTCCGCATCTTCGGCGGCGATCGGTGCCTTAGACACGGCTGAGGGGCCCCAGGGGCTCCGTAAGGTGCTTACGGAACTCCTAAGACCCCTCAGGACCTGCGGTGCCTCAGCCTGCGGACGGCAGTCCGAGCAGGATGCCGGTGTACTTGAGGACGGCCAGGAACAGGCCGATGACACCGAGCGCGACACCCGCCCAGGCGACGGACTTGATCCAGGGGGCCTGGATCCTGCCGGGCGTGCCGAACGCGGGCCGGGCCAGCGTCACGACGCCGACGACCAGCGCGACCACCGCGAACAGGCCGCCCCACAGGGCGGTGGCCTGCCAGGCGTCGCCGTAGACCGCCTGGATCTGCTGGGCCACGCCCGCCCCCTGTGCGGTCTCCAGCTGACCGACCAGGTTCTGGCGCGCCGCGGCGATCGTGCCGACCCAGCTGCCGGTGAGCGAGACGACGCCCAGGGCGGCGGAGACCACGGCGGCGGCACCCTGGCCGATGCCGGAGGGGGCCTCCTCCTTGGTCTCGGCGACGGTCTCGGCGACCTCTGTCTCGACGACCTCGGTCTCGGCCGGGGCCTCGGTCCGGGTCGCCTCGTCGGACTCGGTGGTGTCCACCGCCTTCTCGGTCGTGGCCTCGGTGGCCTTGGTCTCGTCCACTGCGTTCGTTGCCATGTCTCGCACCGTAAAGTCGCTGTCTGAGAAGTCTCTTAATGATCGTCGTGAGCGGCACGCGCGCGTGCGGCGCGCCACTCGGGCGCCAGCACCGACCAGACTTCGAGATCGTGCCGTACGCCACGATAGGGGTGCGCCTCGCGTCGCACACCGTCGCGGGTCATGCCGAGGCGCTGGGCCACGTTCAGACTGGGCTGATTTCCCGAGGCGGCGACCCACTCGATCCGGTGAATACCGCGCTCTTCGACCGCCCAGTCGATGAGGACGCGCATCGCCCGGGTGACCAGGCCACGGCCCGTCCCTGCGGGCTCCAGCCAGCAGCCGACCTCACAGTTGCCGGACGCGGCGTCGAAGTTCAGGAGCAGCACGCCGCCCACGAGCTTGCCCTCCAGCCACAGGCCGTGCAGTGACCCCGTGTCGGCGGCGCGCATGTCGGCGTACAGCTGGAGCTTCGCCCGGGCCGAGGCCGGGTCCGTCTCGGTCGTCCCGAACGGGATGTACTGCCCGATGAACTCCCGCCCCCGCTCCAGGTGCGCGAAGAACTCCTCGGCGTGCCAGGGCTCCAGGGGCCTCAGCTCCGCGTCGTCACCCAGGGATATCGCGTACATCCCGCTGCCGCTCCTCCTCCGCCAGGACGTCCGCCATCTCGGCGTCCGTCGCGGCGGCCAGCCTCTCATGGGCGGCCCGGGCCTCGGGCGGTTCGATGCTGATCCGCGGCAGGCGCTTGTCGAGCCATCGGGGCAGCCACCAGTTGGCGCCGCCGAGCATGTGCATCAGGGCGGGGACGAGGAGCGTGCGCAGGACGAAGGCGTCGAGGGCGACGGCGGCGGCCAGGGCGATGCCGAACATGGCGATCACACGGTCGCCGCTGAGGACGAAGGCCAGGAAGACGGAGATCATGATGACCGCCGCCGAGTTGATCACCCGGCTGGTCTCGGCGAGGCCGACGCGCACGGCACGCCGGTTGTCGCCGGTCTCCAGCCACTCCTCGTACATGCGGCTGACCAGGAACACCTGGTAGTCCATGGAGAGGCCGAAGAGCACCGACACCATGATCACCGGCAGGAAGGGCTCGATGGGGCCCGCGCTGCCGAGGCCGAGCAGTTCGCTGCCCCAGCCCCACTGGAACATCGCGACCACCACCCCGAAGGCGGAGGCCACGGCGGCGACGTTCATCGCGGCGGCCTTCAGCGGGATGCCGACGGACCGGAAGGCGAGCAGGAGCAGCAGACAGCCCAGGCCGATGACGACCCCGACGAAGACGGGCAGCTTGGAGACGATGACGTCGGCGAAGTCGTCGTAGCCGGCCGTCATGCCGCCGACGTGCACGTCGAGCGAGGTGCCTGTCTCGGCGCGCGGCAGCACCTCGCCGCGCAGCCGGTCGACGAGGTCGCTGGTCTGCTTCGACTGCGGCGAGGACTCCGGTACGACGGTCAGGTACGCGGTGTGACCGCCGGAGTCGAAGGTCACCGGGGTGACCGAGGCGACGCCGTCGGTGGCCCGGAGCGTGCCGTCGAGGTTGTCCAGGGCGAGCTTGTCGTCGGCTCCGTCGACCTTGGTGACGAGGGTGAGCGGGCCGTTCACCCCGGGCCCGAACCCGTCGGCGAGCAGGTCGTAGGCCTGGCGGGTGGTGGCCGCCTTGGGGTCGTTGCCCTGGTCGGAGGTGCCCAGGTGCAGGGAGAACGTGGGCAGTGCGAGGACGGCCATGACGACCAGGGCGACCGCGCCGAGCACCTTGGGGTGGCGCTCCACGAACGCCGACCAGCGGGCGGCGAAGCCGGTGGGCAGTTCCGGTTCGGGCCCGTGCTCCGCCAGACGGCGGCGTTCACGGCGGCTGAGCGCACGGGTGCCGATGAAGGACAGCAGGGCGGGTAGCAGGGTCACGGAGGCCGCGACGGTGAGGACCACGGTCAGGCTGGCCGCGATGGCGACGCCGTTGAGGAAGCTCAGCCGCAGGATCAGCATGCCGAGCAAGGCGATGCAAACGGTGGCACCCGCGAAGACCACCGCCCGTCCCGTGGTGGCGACGGCGTTCGTGGCCGCCTCGGTGACCGAAAGACCGCGTTTCAGCCCGCGCCGGTGCCGCGTCACGATGAACAGCGCGTAGTCGATGCCGACGCCGAGCCCGATCAGCATGCCGAGCATGGGGGCGAAGTCGGCGACGGTCATGGCGTGCCCGAGCAGCACGATCCCGGCGTAGGCGGTGCCGACGCCGACCAGTGCGGTGGCGATGGGCAGCAGGGAGGCGGCGAGCGAGCCGAAGGCGAGGAACAGCACGACCGCGGCGACGATTACGCCGACGATCTCGGCGACGTGCCCTCCGGAGGACTGGGTGAGGGCGACGGCGCTGCCGCCCAGCTCCACCTGGAGCCCGTCGGTCTCCGCGCTCTTCGCGGTGTCGACGACGGCCCTGGCCTCGCCCTGGTCGATGTCCTCGGCCCGGTCGTCGAAGGTGATCGTGGCGTACGCCGTGCGGGCGTCCTCGCTGATGCGGCCCGTGCCCGGCCCGTCGTAGGGGCTGGTCACGGAGGCCACGCCGGGCAGGTTCTCGACCCGGTCCAGGGTGCGGGTCATGGTCTGCTCTACGTCGGCGGCGCGGACGGTGCCGGACGTGGTGTGCCAGACGACGGTGTCGCTGTCGCCGCCGAGCTGGGGGAAGCCCTCATGCAGCAGCTCGGTGGCGCGGCCCGACTCGGTGCCGGGGACCTGGTAGTCGTTCGAGTACGCGGAGCCGGCGACGGCGGCGCCCGCGGCCACCCCCGCGCAGGCGAGGAGCCACAGCAGAACGGTGACCAGACGGCGTTGGACACACCAGCGTGCTAGGGCTGCCACGAATCGTGCTCCCGGGGTGACTTTTTGTGGATCCTTGGCCGGGAGCAGTCGTCCATGACCTGAACATCCAGCAAAGAACGCATGAGCAATGCGAAGCCACTCTTACAGGCGGACGAGATCGTTTGTCGCTTTCGTGGGCTTGTTCACAACGGCCGTGATCAGTCGAACTGGTCCCCCAGGGCCATCACCATGGTTCCCGCGATCAGCAGCCACAGCGCCCGCCGAGTGCGTCCCCGGGAGCCCAGCACGGCGGCGCCGGCGCACACGAGCGCCCCGCAGGCGTACGCCGCCGGGACGAGCGCCGGGGCGGGGCGGGTGAGACGGAGCAGCGCCGCTGCCAGGCCCGCGAGGGTCAGCAGAGCGCCGGTCCCGGCCGCGGTCCACCGGGCCCGCCGCGCGTCCTCGCCCTCGCCCTCGCCCTCGCCCTCGTCATCGTCATCGTCATCGTCATCGTCATCGTCCGGATCATCGTCGGCGGCGTCGTCCGGATCATCGTCCGGAACGTCGGCGGCAGCGTCGGCCGGATCGTCCGGCTCCTCGTCCCGGTCGGCTTCCTGAACGGCGGCCGTCTCCGAGTCCGCTATCTCCGCGTCGGTGCCGGAATCAGCGCGTCCACTCATGGCCGAGACGGTAGCGCGTCGTGAACGAAAACCGGGTGCGGGGTCGTGCGGCCCCCTGTTAGCGTCCGCCGGTCCGAGGAAACGCCCGCGGCAGCCCGCCGCCCGGCCGAAGCAGGTGCATTGTTTGACGGTCCGACCGAGCTCCTCCGCATCCCCTTTCCTCCTCAAGGACTCAAGGAGCCCGTTCACCGATGTCGGACATCACTTCCCGGACCTCGAACGACCCCCTCTCTGACCGCACCGACCACCCCGGATACCCGCGCAGCAACCGCTACGACGCCCGCTGGACCATTGACAACCAGATGGGCCCGCACGCGCTCTGGCTGCTGGAGTGGCTGGCCCCGGCCCTGGGGCTCGACACCCTGAGCCCCGGCTCGCGCGTGCTCGACCTGGGCTGCGGTCGCGCCATGACGTCGATCTTCCTCGCCAAGGAGTACGACGTTCAGGTCACGGCCGCCGACCTGTGGGTCAAGCCGAGCGAGAACGCCCGGCGCATCGCCGAGGCGGGCGTGGCCGACCGTGTCCTGCCCGTGCTCGCCGAGGCGCACGACCTGCCGTTCGGCGAGGGCAGCTTCGACGCGATCGTCTCCGTCGACGCCTACCAGTACTTCGGCACGAACGACCTGTACCTGCCCGAGCTGACGCGGCTGCTGAAGCCCGGCGGGCCGATCGGTGTCGTCGTACCCGCGCTGCGCGAGGAGATCGAAGGCGTCGAGCCGCCGGAGCACCTCAAGCCGTTCTGGGAGCCTGATTTCTGGTGCTTCCACACCGCCGCCTGGTGGCAGCGCCACTGGACCCGCAGCGGGGCCGTGCAGGTCGAGACGGCCGACTGGCTCGAGGACGGCTGGCGCGACTGGCTGCGCTGGTGCGAGGTCGTCGCCGACGAGCACACGGACGAGTGGCACATCCGGATGGCCGGCCAGTGCGCCGAGATGCTGCGTCTCGACCAGGGCGCGAATCTGGGCTTCGTCCGGGTCGTGGGACGCCGCCTGTAGAGCACACGCACAGGGGGGATGCGCCGGGTCTCCGGTGCATCCCCCCTGTCGGGTCCGCGGGGGTCAGCCCTCGCTGACGCCCAGCTTCTCCAGAATCAGCTCCTTGACGCGTGCCGCGTCGGCCTGGCCACGGGTCGCCTTCATGACCGCGCCGACCAGGGCACCGGCCGCGGCCACCTTGCCGCCGCGGATCTTGTCCGCGACGCCCGGGTTGCCGGCGATGGCCTCGTCGACGGCCGCCGTCAGCGCCCCCTCGTCGGAGACGACCTTCAGACCGCGCTTGTCGACGACCTCGTCCGGGGTGCCCTCACCCGCGAGGACGCCCTCGATGACCTGCCGGGCCAGCTTGTCGTTCAGGTCGCCCTTCGTGACGAGCTCGGTGACCCGGGCCACCTGCGCCGGCGTGATCGCCAGCTCGTCGAGGGCCTTTCCCGACTCGTTGGCGCTGCGGGCCAGCTCGCCCATCCACCACTTGCGGGCGGAGGCGGCGTCCGCCCCGGCCTCGATCGTGGCGACGATCGGCTCCAGCGCACCGGCGTTGAGGATCGCCTGCATGTCGGTGGCCGAGACGCCCCACTCCTCGCGGAGCCGGTTGCGGCGGACCAGGGGCAGCTCGGGCAGACCGGCGCGGATCTCCTCGACCCACTCGCGCGACGGGGCCACCGGGACCAGGTCGGGCTCCGGGAAGTACCGGTAGTCCTCGGCCTCCTCCTTCACTCGGCCCGAGGTCGTCGACCCCGTGTCCTCGTGGAAGTGCCGGGTCTCCTGGATGATCGTGCCGCCGGAGGACAGCACGGCCGCGTGCCGCTGGATCTCGAAGCGGGCCGCGCGCTCCACGGACCGCAGCGAGTTGACGTTCTTCGTCTCCGAGCGCGTGCCGAACTTCTCGGTGCCGTTCGGGCGCAGCGACAGGTTCACGTCGCAGCGCATCTGGCCCATCTCCATCCGGGCCTCGGAGACGCCGAGCGCCTTGATGAGCTCGCGCAGCTCACGGACGTAGGCCCGCGCGACCTCGGGAGCGCGCTCGCCCGCGCCCTCGATCGGCTTGGTGACGATCTCGATGAGCGGGATGCCGGCACGGTTGTAGTCCAGCAGCGAGTGGGACGCGCCGTGGATACGGCCGGTGGCGCCGCCGACGTGCGTCGACTTGCCGGTGTCCTCCTCCATGTGGGCGCGCTCGATCTCCACGCGGAAGGTCTCGCCGTCCTCCAGCTGTACGTCGAGGTAGCCGTTGAAGGCGATCGGCTCGTCGTACTGGGAGGTCTGGAAGTTCTTCGGCATGTCCGGATAGAAGTAGTTCTTCCGGGCGAAGCGGCACCATTCGGCGATCTCGCAGTTCAGCGCGAGGCCGATCTTGATCGCGGACTCGACGCCGGTCGCGTTGACGACCGGCAGCGCGCCGGGCATGCCGAGGCAGACCGGGCAGGTCTGCGTGTTGGCGTCCTGGCCGAGCGCGGTCGAGCAGCCGCAGAACATCTTGGTCTTGGTGCCGAGTTCGACATGGACCTCGAGGCCCATGACGGGGTCGTACGACGCGAGTGCGTCCTCGTACGACACCAGGTCGGTCGTGGTGGTCACGGTGAGTACTTCCCTCTCAGCCCAGCAGGACGTCGTCGTCGCCCAGCCGCTTCAGCTCGCGGTAGAGGATGGCGAGGCCGGTGACGATGGCGACGGCGGACACGGTGGCGTCGATCAGGACCAGCGTGTCCTGCTCGGCGCGGGCCTTCTTCAGCCGCTTGGCGACGCCGATCGCGCCGAACGCGGTCCCGGCCATGGACAGGTACGTGCCGGACTTGGACTTCTTGAAGCCCTTGGCCTTGGTCAGTGCACTCACAGCGACGGAGCCTCCTCGATCAGCGGGTGGCCCCACTTTTCCACGAAGGCGGCCTCGACGGCGGCTCCCACCTTGTAAAGGCGGTCGTCCTTCATGACCGGGGCGATGATCTGCAGGCCGACCGGGAGGTTGTCCTCCGGGGCGAGACCGCACGGCAGCGACATGGCCGCGTTGCCCGCCAGGTTGGTCGGGATGGTGCACAGGTCGGCGAGGTACATCGCCATCGGGTCGTCGGCGCGCTCGCCGATCGCGAAGGCGGTGGTCGGGGTCGTCGGCGAGACGATGACGTCGACCTGCTCGAACGCCTTGTCGAAGTCCTGCTTGATCAGCGTGCGGACCTTCTGGGCACTGCCGTAGTAGGCGTCGTAGTAGCCGCTCGACAGGGCGTACGTGCCGAGCATGATGCGGCGCTTGACCTCGGGGCCGAAGCCGGCCTCACGGGTGAGGGAGGTGACCTCCTCGGCGGAGTGCGAGCCGTCGTCGCCGGTCCGCAGGCCGTAGCGCAGGCCGTCGAAACGGGCGAGGTTGGAGGAGCACTCGGACGGCGCGATCAGGTAGTACGCCGACAGCGCGAGGTCGAAGGACGGGCAGTCCAGCTCGACGATCTCAGCGCCCAGCTCCTTCAGCAGCGCGACGGACTCGTCGAAACGCTGGATGACGCCGGCCTGGTAGCCCTCGCCGCGGAACTGCTTGACGACACCGACGCGCATGCCCTCGACGCTGCCGTTGCGGGCGGCCTCGACGACCGCCGGGACGGGCTCGTCGATGGAGGTCGAGTCGAGCGGGTCGTGCCCGGCGATGACCTCGTGCAGCAGGGCCGCGTCCAGGACCGTGCGGGCGCAGGGGCCGCCCTGGTCGAGGGAGGACGAGAAGGCGACCATGCCGTAGCGGGACACCGCGCCGTACGTCGGCTTCACACCGACCGTGCCGGTGACGGCGGCGGGCTGCCGGATGGAGCCGCCGGTGTCGGTGCCGATGGCGAGCGGGGCCTGGAAGGAGGCGAGCGCGGCGGAGGAGCCGCCACCGGAGCCGCCGGGGATCTTGGTGAGGTCCCAGGGGTTGCCGGTCGGGCCGTACGCGCTGTTCTCCGTGCTCGACCCCATGGCGAACTCGTCCATGTTGGTCTTGCCGAGGATGACGACGTCGGCGGCCTTCAGGCGCTGGGTGAGCGTCGCGTCGTACGGCGGGATCCAGCCCTCGAGGATCTTCGAGCCGACCGTGGTCGGGATCCCCTCGGTGGTGAAGATGTCCTTGAGCGCCAGGGGGACACCGGCCAGCGGACCGAGCTTCTCCCCCTTGGCGCGCTTCTCGTCGACGGCACGGGCCTGGGCGAGAGCGCCCTCGCGGTCGACGTGCAGGAAGGCGTGCACCTTCTCGTCGACGGCCTCGATGCGGGCGAGGTGGGCCTCGGTGACCTGCACCGCGGTGAGCTCGCCGGAGGCGATCTTCGCGGCGGTCTCGGCCGCGGTGAGCTTGATGATGTCCGTCATGACTTCTTAGTCCTCCCCCAGGATCTGCGGCACCTTGAAACGCTGCTGCTCCTGGGCCGGGGCGCCGGAGAGCGCCTGCTCGGGGGTGAGCGACGGACGGACCTCGTCCACGCGCATGACGTTCGTCAGCGGGAGCGGGTGCGAGGTCGGCGGTACGTCTTGGTCGGCGACCTCACTGACGCGTGCGACCGCGCCGATGATGTCGTCCAGCTGTCCCGCGAAGTGCTCGAGCTCTTCGGGCTTCAGCTCCAGACGCGCCAGCCGGGCGAGGTGGGCGACCTCCTCGCGCGTGATGCCAGGCATGCAGCGATCCTCTGGGGTGAGTGAATGTGGTTTGGCCTAATCCTATGGGGCCGGGGGCCATGCCTGTGAAACGGTTTGGCGGGCCTTCGCGCCCGGGCTCCGCCAGAGCGCTGCAGGATCGGGTGACCAGCCGGCCTAGCCGACCCGCCCCGAGTCGTCCGCCGTCGCCGCCGGGAGTGCGGCCCGGGGTCGCTGCCAGCCGCGGGAGCCCCGGGCGCGGAGCCAGGCCGTGGTCTCCTCGGGGGGCATCGCGGCGGCGACCAGCCAGCCCTGGACGGCGTCGCAGCCGAGGTCGCGCAGGCGCTCCCAGGTCTCGTCGTCCTCGACGCCCTCGGCGACGACGAGCAGGCCGAGGGAGTGCGCGAGGTCGACCGTGCAGCGCACGATCTCCGCGTCCTCGGTGTCGACCGCGAGCCGGGCCACGAACGAGCGGTCGATCTTCAGTTCGCTGACCGGGAGCCGGCGCAGGTGCACGAGCGAGGAGTACCCCGTGCCGAAGTCGTCCAGGGACATCTTGACGCCGTGCCCGGTCAGGGCGTTGAGGGTGTCGGCGGCGCGCTGCGGGTCCTCCAGGAGGACGTGCTCCGTTATCTCCAGTTGGAGCGCTCCCGCGGGGACGCCGTGCCGGGCCAGCCGGGCGGCGACGGAGCCCGCGAAGCCGGGGGTGTGCACATCACGCGGGGAGACGTTCACCGCGACGGGTACGAACAGGTCCTGGGACCGCCAGCGCGCGACCTGGCCGAGCGCGGCCTCCAGGACGTATTCGGTGAGGTGGGGCATCAGGCCCGAGGACTCGGCGATCGCTATGAACTCGTCCGGAGGCACCTTGCCCCGCTCCGGGTGCACCCAGCGGACCAGCGCCTCCAGGCCCACGACCTGTCCGTCGAAACGGACCTTCGGCTGGTAGTGCAGATGCACTTCATTGGCTTCGAGGGCGCGGCGCAGATCGCCCAGCAGACCGAGCCGGTCGGGGGTGTTCGAGTCGCGCTTGGACTCGTAGACCTCCACGCCCGTACGGTCCCGCTTCGCCTGGTACATCGCCACGTCCGCCCGCCGCAGCAGCCCCTCGGCGTCCAGGGCGTGGTCGGGGAAGACGGCGACTCCGGCGCTGGCCTCCAGGACGAGGGTGAGGCCGTCGAGGTCGAGGGGGGAGCTGAGCGCGGTGACCAGGCTGCGGGCGACCTGGGTCGCGGACGTCGTGGAGTCGGCGACCGGCAGTAAGACGGCGAATTCGTCCCCGCCGAGCCGGGCGGCCTCCGCCCCGCGCGGCAGCGCCACCCGCAGCCGGTCGGCGATCTGCAGCAGCAGCCGGTCACCGGCGAGATGCCCCAGCGTGTCGTTGACCGACCGGAACCGGTCGAGATCGATCAGCATCAGGGCGGCGCGGGCGTCGATCCGCTCGGCGTCGTCCAGCGCGGTCCAGATGCGCTCCAGCAGCCACTGCCGGTTGGGCAGACCGGTCAGCGGGTCGCGCAGCTGTTCCTCGGCCCGGGCCCGGGCTATCCACAGGGTGGAGTCCAGGGCGATGAGGGGGATGGAGAACAGGGGCAGCAGGATGGGCTTGGCCACGGCCACCACGCAGACCAGCGGCGCGATTCCCAGCAGCGCGACCGCGACCAGGCCTTGTCTGACCAGGGCGGTGCGGGCGACGGTGGGCAGCCCTGGGCGCGGGGCGTGCAGATACCAGAGCAGGACGCGGGTGACCATCAGATAGGCGGCGGCGACCAGGACCACCTGGGGTGCGGTGGCGAGCGTCCAGGCGGCGGGCCGCGCGGGCGACTCGACGGACGGCACGGTTCCGGACACGGCGAGCACCAGGGCGCCGGCGCCGATGCCGAGGAGATCGACCGCCCCGTGCAGCACGCCCTGGCGCCAGCGGTTGCGGCGGGCCACGCCGACCAGCACGACGACCGTGAGGCTGACCATGCCGGCCGGTACCCAGCCGTAGAGCAGCAGCACGGCGAGGGTGAGGGCGGCGCCCGAGCCGGTGCCGCCCCACCAGCGGGAGCGGCCGAGCATGACGAGGTGGCCGACGATGATGCCGGTCAGGACGGCCAGCGCCCAGCCGGGTGTGCCGGACGGGAACAGGGCATGGCCGCCGGTGAAGGCGCGGTAGAAGCCGGCGCCCAGGACGAACGCGGCCGCCGCGACGATCGCGGCGGGCAGCGCGGGCCAGGAGTGGTGCCGTTCGCCGTCCGCGTCCTCGCCGGTCAGTCCGGGGGTGTGCTCGGTAGCCGACTGCGGGGCGCCGCGGCCATCCGCCGCGGCGCGCCCCCCGACGGCCCGCCCGTCCGCGGTGTACCGTCCGACGGCGCGCACCTCCGCACCCGGACGCACCGCCGGCCGTCCGACCCCGCGGACCGCACGCCATGCGACCGCCATGCGGCGCAGGCGCAGCCGTGCGCCCGGCACGGCGCTCTCGGTCGGTTCCATTCCCGTCCCTCTCACAGCCGGCGGTGCCCACGCCCCGCGGCCCGGTGCCCGACAACCCTCAACGGCCCGCGCTGGAAAACCCTTCCCCGCGCTCTGTGCGAGCACGAAGATGCCCCGACCGCAGCTGGGCACGGCAGGCGCACATCCTCAACAGTAGGCCGCAGAAGGCTTCCACGGGCAGCGGTCGCGGACGGTTGCCCGAATGCGCCCCGGCCACCCGTATGCATCTGATATGCGCTGAACGGGTGGCCTTCAACCGCTACTCCTCGGCCGAAAGCGCGACTTCGGCCGCCGCGTCCGGTCCCTGCTCCAGCAGGACGCCGAAACCCTCCTCGTTCAGGACCGGCACCTTCAGCTGCATCGCCTTGTCGTATTTCGAACCGGGACTGTCACCCACAACGACGAATGACGTCTTCTTGGAAACCGAGCCGGTCACCTTCGCTCCGCGGCTCTGCAGCGCCTCCTTGGCGCCGTCCCGCGTGAAGTGTTCGAGGGTGCCGGTGACGACGACGGTGAGCCCTTCGAGCGGGCGCGGCCCCTCGTCCTCGCCGGTGCTCTCCTCCTCCATGCGGACGCCGGCGGCCTTCCACTTACGGATGATCTCGCGGTGCCAGTCCTCGGCGAACCACTGCTTGAGGGAGGCGGCGATGGTCGGACCGACGCCCTCGGTGACCGCCAGTTCCTCCTCCGTGGCCTGGTCGATCCGCTCGATCGAGCGGAATTCCCTGGCCAGCGCCTCGGCCGCGACGGGCCCGACGTGACGGATCGACAGGCTGGTGAGGATGCGGGCGAGCGGCCGCTGCTTGGCCGCCGCGATGTTCTCCAGCATGGCGAGCGCGTTCTTGCGGGGGTTGCCCTCCTGGTTCGCGAAGATCGTGGCGACCTTCTCCTCGCCGGTCTTCGGGTCCCGCTTGGGCAGGCCGCTGTCCGAGTCGAGGACGTACGCCTTGATGGGGAGCAACTGGTCGATGGTGAGGTCGAACAGGTCGCCCTCGTCGACGAGCGGCGGGTCCTTCGGCTCCAGCGGCGCGGTGAGGGCCGCCGCCGCCACATAGCCGAAGTGCTCGATGTCCAGCGCCTTGCGGCCCGCGAGATAGAACAGGCGCTCGCGCAACTGGGCCGGGCAGCTGCGGGCGTTCGGGCAGCGCAGGTCGACGTCGCCCTCCTTCATCGGCCGCAGCGCCGTACCGCACTCGGGGCACTCGCTCGGCATCACGAACTCGCGCTCGCTGCCGTCGCGCAGGTCGGCGACCGGCCCGAGGATCTCGGGGATGACGTCACCGGCCTTGCGCAGCACCACGGTGTCGCCGATGAGGACGCCCTTGGCCTTGACGACGTCCTGGTTGTGCAGCGTGGCGAACTCGACCTCGGAGCCGGCGACCGTGACCGGTTCGACCTGGGCGTACGGCGTGACCCGGCCCGTGCGGCCCACGCCCACGCGGATGTTGACGAGCTTGGTGTTGACCTCCTCGGGCGCGTACTTGTACGCGATGGCCCAGCGCGGCGCGCGCGAGGTGGAGCCGAGGCGGCCCTGGAGCGGGATCTGGTCGAGCTTGACGACGACGCCGTCGATCTCCCACTCCACGGAGTGGCGGTTCTCGCCGAAGTACGCGATGAACTCCCGGATGCCGTCGAGGCCGTCGACCACCCGGTTGTGGCCGGAAGTGGGCAGGCCCCAGGTCTTCAGCAGGCCGTAGGCCTCGGAGAGGCGGGTCAGGCCGGTGAAGCCCTCCAGGGCGCCGATGCCGTGGACCACCATGTGCAGGGGGCGGGTGGCGGTGACGCGCGGGTCCTTCTGGCGCAGTGAACCGGCCGCCGCGTTGCGCGGGTTGGCGAAGGGCTTGTCGCCGGCCTCGACCAGTCGGGCGTTGAGCTCCTGGAACTTCTCCATCGGGAAGTAGACCTCGCCGCGGATCTCCACGAGGTCGGGAACGGAGTCGCCCTTGAGGCGCTCGGGGATCTCGGCGATCGTCCGGACGTTCGGCGTGATGTCCTCGCCGGTGCGGCCGTCACCGCGGGTCGCCGCGCGGGTGAGCCGGCCGTGCTCGTAGGTGAGGTTCACGGCGAGGCCGTCGACCTTCAGCTCGCACAGGAAGTGGTAGTCCTGCTCGCCCAGTTCCCTGGCGATGCGCTCCGTCCAGGCGGCCATCTCCTCGTCGTTGAACGTGTTGTCGAGGGAGAGCATGCGCTGACGGTGCTCGACGGCCGTGAACTCCGTCTCGTACGACCCGGAGACCTTCTGGGTCGGCGAGTCCGGGGTGCGCAGCTCCGGATGCTCCTCCTCCATCGCCTCCAGGGAACGCAGCAGCTGGTCGAACTCCGCGTCGCTGACGACGGGAGCGTCCTTCACGTAGTACCGGAAGCGGTGCTCCTCGATCTGCTCAGCGAGGCGCGCGTGCTTCTCCCGTGCCTCGGCGGGCACCGTCGTCGTCTCCGCTTGCTTGTCCCCGGCCACCGTGTCGTCCTCCCGTTACTCTGGGTTGTCCGCGAGAGATCTCGCCGCCCTGACGCAGTGCGCGAGAGCCGTGCGCGCGTACCCCGGGGAGGCCCCTGCGAGTCCGCACGCCGGGGTGACTGTGACCGCCTCCGCGAGAAGCCCCGGTGACAGCCCCAGCCTGCGCCACAGCGTCCTGACACCCATGACGCTACCGGCAGGGTCTGACAATGGGCCCTCCGCGCCGGGGACGACACCGGTGAAGAGCCGGGTGCCGGCCTCCACCGCCTCGCCGATCGCCTCGTCGTCACGCTCGGTGAGCAGGGAGAAGTCGAAGGAGACGGCCGCCGCGCCCGCCCGGCGGAGCAGGGCGAACGGGACGTCCGGTGCGCAGGAGTGGACCACGACCGGCCCGTCGGCGTGCACCCCGACGGCGTCGCGGAGCGTGGCCTCGACGATCTGCCGGTCGACGGCCCGGTGGGTGCGGTAGCCGCTGGCGGTCTTCACCTGGCCGCGCAGCACAGCGGTGAGGGACGGCTCGTCGAACTGGAGCACGAGCTGCGCGCCGGGGATCCGCCGCTGTACCTCCGCGAGATGCAGGCGCAGCCCCTCGGCGAGGGAGGCGGCGAGGTCGCGGCAGGCTCCGGGATCGGAGAGGGCGGCCTCGCCGTTGCGCAGCTCCAGGTTGGCGGCGAGGGTCCAGGGCCCGACGGCCTGGACCTTCAGCGGCCCCTCGTACTCCTGTGTGAACTCCTCCAGCGCGTCGAGGTCCTCGCCGAGCCAGGAGCGGGCCCGTTTGGTGTCCCGGCCGGGCCGGTCCCCGAGGCGCCAGCCGCTGGGCTCCACGCGCGCGTACAGCTCGACGAGCAGTCCGGCGGTCCGCCCGATCATGTCCGCGCCTGGCCCCCTGGCGGGCAGTTCGGGCAGGAAAGGGAAGTCCTCGAAGGTTCCGGTGACGGTTTTGGCGGCTTCTCGGGCGTCGCCGCCCGGCATGGACCCCACACCGGTGGCGGCGCCGAACCTGAACTGGCTGTTTTCACTCACCGGAGAAGCCTACGCAGCGGCTCCGCCGGGGTCAGTTCCCCGGCCGCACCGTCAGGTCGTTGACCTCGGCGTCCCTCGGCAGATCCAGGGCCATCAGGATCGTCGTCGCCACCGACTCGGGGTCGATCCACCGGGAGGCGTCGTACTCCTTGCCCTCCTGCTGGTGCACCTTGGCCTGCATGGGGCCGGCCGTGCGGCCGGGGTAGACCGAGGTGACGCGGACGCCGGCCGCGTGCTCCTCGTGGCGCAGGGAGTCGGCGAGGGCCTTCAGGCCGTGCTTGGAGGCGGCGTACGCGGACCAGCCGGCGTGGGCGTTGAGGCCTGCGCCGGAGTTGACGAAGACCACGTGGCCGCGCGCGACGCGCAGCTGGGGCAGGAAGTGGCGGGTCAGCTCGGCGGGGGCGACGAGGTTGACGTTGAGCTGGTGGCGCCAGGTCTTCGGGGTGAGCTCGCCGACCGGGCCGAGGTCGACCACCCCGGCGATGTTCAGCAGCGAGTCCACGCTTTCGGGCAGCGACTGGTGGGAGAAGGCCCAGGAGAGCTTGTCGGGGTCGGCCAGGTCGCCGACGAGGGTCCGCGCCCCCGGGAACTCGGCCGCCAGCTCCTTCGCCCGGCCCGCGTCGCGCGCGTGCAGCACGAGTTCGTCCCCGCGCGCGTGCAGCCGGCGGGCCACGGCCGCGCCGATGCCGGAGCCCGCTCCGGTGATCACATGAGTAGCCATGCCCGCCATGCTCGCATCAGGGTCAGGGGCCTCGGTCACTCGATGCCGCGGCTCTCCTCCAGGTAGGCCAGGGCACCCACCGGCTCCTCCGCGAAGAACACCAGGTCGGTGAGCGGGCGGGGGAGGAAGCCCTCGTCCTCCATGCGGCGGAACTGCTCCTTCAGACCGTCGTAGAAGCCGGCGGTGTTGAGGAGCACGACCGGCTTGTCCGTGTGGCCGTGCTTCTTCAGTTCCAGGATCTCGGTCGCCTCGTCGAGGGTGCCCGTGCCGCCCACCATGATGACCACGGCGTCGGCCTTCTCCAGGAGGAGCTTCTTGCGTTCGGCGAGGTCCTCGGCGACGACCATCTCGTCGACGCCCGGGCGGGCCTTCGCCGAGAGGAATTTCACGGAGACGCCGGTGAGCCGGCCGCCCGCCTCCTGCACCCCGTCGGCGACCACCTTCATGAGGCCGACGTCCGAGCCGCCCCACACGAGGGTGTGTCCGCCCTTGCCCAGCAGGGTGGCGAACTCCCGCGCGGGCCGGGTGTAGCGCTCGTCGAGGTCGGCGGCGGAGAGGAAGACACAGATGTTCATGAGCCCACCGTACGGGCACGGTCGGGCGCCGTGGTGACCCGCATTTTGGACTGCCGGTGCGGGAGTTCCTCCCAGTCGTCCATGAACCGGGCGTTCAGGCCGTGCTTCGCGGCGAGTTCGGTCAGCGTCCGGGTCCGGTAGTAGAAGTCCTCGTGGAGCACCTGGTGCTCCACGCCCTCGGTGCGGTCGAACGTGAAGTCGAAGAAGCCGCCGGGCGCGAGGATCCGGCCGACGTGGGCGAAGCACTCCTCTATGACGTGCGGAGGCGAGTGCGAGAAGACGCTGTGCGCGTGCACGACGTCGAAGTGCGCGTCGGGCAGGAAGGCGAAGGTGAGGTCGTCGGCGAGCGCCAGGTAGGGCATTTTGGACTGGAGGCCCTCGGACACCAGGGTGTCCTGGGCGGCGAGCAGGATGTGCGGCGAGATGTCGATGCCGTAGTAGTGGCCCGCCTCGAGGTGGTCGATGAACAGGCGTCCGGCGCGCAGATTGCCGCAGCCGATCTCCAGCATCCGGTGCTGCGGCTGGAGGCCGTGCCCCACCAGGTAGTCGAACTGCATGCGCCCGATCCGCGTCCACGCCTCGCGGGAGGGGTTGTGCCCGACCGCCGCCTCCGCGCTGCGGGCGGCGTCGGAGGCCATGACGGCGCGGTAGTAGGAAATATGGTCGCGGTAGCGCAGCCGCAGCCAGGCGTCCCGCGCCGCGCGCCGGGCGTGCGCCGGTACCCGCCCCGGGTGGCGCAGGGCATACCTGACCTGGTGGGCCAGGGTGCTGCGGTTTCCGGCCGGTTCTGCTGCTCGCATGGAAGCCTCCTGCGGCGAGGGAAGAACTCCGCTACAGCGTGCGCTGTATCGAGGGACTCGGCTACCCAAGGAGGGCGATCGTGACCAGAGGGCACCGCATCACCGTCGAACCGAGCGGGCGGCACGTGCGCGTGGTGCACGGCGGACAGATTCTGGCGGAGAGTGACCGGTCGCTGGTCCTGCGCGAGACGGGCTGTCCCGAGCGGTACTACATCCCGGCCGAGGACGTACGCCTGGACCTGCTCACACCGTCCGGCACCCGGACGCACTGCCCCTTCAAGGGCGACGCCTCCTACTGGTCGCTGCCGGGCGCGGCGGACCTCGTGTGGGCGTATCCGGACCCCGAGCCGGACGTCGCGGAGATCAAGGACCACCTGTGCTTCTACGAGGTCGAAGTGATGTGATCGGCTGACGCACGGCCCGCCTCACCGATGAAAACCCTGCCGTGCGGCAGTCTGCGTGAGCATGGACAAGAAGATCCTTTCGCGCGACGGCACCCGCATCGCCTACGAGGGCACCGGACAGGGCCCCGCGGTCGTCCTGGTGAGCGGCGCGATGTCGACGGGCGGCACCCTGGCGCCGCTGGCCGTGTCGCTCTCGGAGCGCTTCCAGGCCGTGGTGTACGACCGGCGGGGCCGCGGTGCCAGCGGGGACACCGCGCCGTACGCCGTGGAGCGTGAGCTCGAGGACCTGGCGGCGGTCATCGAGGCGGTGGGCGGCGAGGCGCTCCTGTACGGCATCTCGTCGGGCGGGGCGCTGGCCCTGGAGGCGGCGGCGAGCGGACTGCCGGTGCGCCGTGTCGCGGTGTACGAGACACCGTTCGCGATGTCCGAGGAGGGCGCCGAGGAGCGCGCGGAGTACACCCGGCGGCTGACGGAGGCGCTCGGCGAGGGACGGCGCGGGGACGCGGTCGAGCTGTTCCTGCGGCTGACCGGCCTGGCCGAGGGGGTGATCCAGGGGGCCCGCCAGTCCCCCATGTGGGCCGGCATGGAGTCGATCGCCGCGAGCCTCGCCTACGACGACGCCGTCATGCGCGACGGCCGGGTCCCCCGCGACCGGCTGGCCGCGGTGGGCGTCCCCGTCCTGGCGGTCGCGGGCGACGCGAGCCCCGCCTGGCTGCGCGAGGCGGCCCGGGCGATCGCGGACTCGGTCCCGACGGGTTCGTACCGCACGCTCCAGGGCCAGACGCACATGGTCGAGCCGAACGTGCTGGCGCCGGTGCTGACGGAGTTCTTCCTGCAGGGCTGACGGGTCCGGCCGGGAGCGCGTGCCAGGCGTCGCGGGGCAGGCGGGACTTCACGGGCCCGGTCTAGGCCACGCCCGCCGTCGCCCGGGTCGTCGAGGCGATCGTCGCCGAGCCCACCACGCGCGTGCCGTCGTACAGCACGATCGCCTGGCCGGGGGCGACGCCGCGGACCGGCTCGGTGAAGGTGACCTCCAGGGAGCCGTCGACGAGTTCGGCACGCACCTCGGTCTCGCCGCCGTGGGCGCGGAGCTGGGCCGTGTAGGTGCCGGGGCCGGTGGGGGCGGCGCCGCACCAGCGCGGCTTGATCGCGGTCAGGGCGCTGACGTCCAGCGCGGCGGCCGGGCCGACCGTGACCGTGTTGTCCACCGGGGAGATGTCGAGGACGTAGCGGGGCTTGCCGTCGGGGGCCGGGGTGCCGATGCGCAGGCCCTTGCGCTGGCCGATGGTGAAGCCGTAGGCGCCCTCGTGCGTGCCGATCCGGTTGCCGGACTCGTCGACGATGTCGCCCTCGGACCTGCCGAGCCGGTTGGCCAGAAAGCCCTGGGTGTCGCCGTCGGCGATGAAGCAGATGTCGTGCGAGTCGGGCTTCTTGGCGACCGCCAGGTCGCGGCGCTCGGCCTCCGCGCGGATCTCGTCCTTCGTGGTGACCGTGTCGCCGAGGGGGAAGAGCGCGTGGGCGAGCTGCCGGTCGTCGAGCACGCCGAGGACGTACGACTGGTCCTTGGCCATGTCGGAGGCGCGGTGCAGCTCACGGGTGCCGTCGGCGAGCGTGACGACCTTGGCGTAGTGGCCGGTGCACACCGCGTCGAAGCCCAGCGCGAGCGCCTTGTCGAGGAGCGCGGCGAACTTGATCTTCTCGTTGCAGCGCAGGCAGGGGTTGGGGGTGCGGCCGGCCTCGTACTCGGCGACGAAGTCCTCGACGACGTCCTCGCGGAAGCGGTCGGCGAGGTCCCAGACGTAGAACGGGATGCCGATGACGTCCGCGGCGCGGCGGGCGTCGCGCGAGTCCTCGATGGTGCAGCAGCCGCGCGCGCCCGTCCGGAAGGATTGGGGGTTGGCGGAGAGCGCGAGGTGGACGCCGGTCACGTCGTGGCCGGCCTCGGCCGCGCGGGCGGCGGCGACGGCGGAGTCGACGCCGCCGGACATGGCGGCCAGGACGCGGAGCGGGCGGGAGCGCTGCGGGGTTTCAGTCATAACCCCTCCAGGGTAAAGGGGCGCGGGAACCAGGGCTCGCGGGTATCCGTTGACGATCACATGGGACAGCGGAAGGCTTCGAAGGACGGCGACCGGAAGGTCGGGCGCCGCGCGCTGCTGATCGGCGGGGCGGCGGCAGCGGCGGGCACGGGCGCGCTGGCCCGGGACGAGCTCGCGCGGCTGTGGTGGCGGACTCCGGGCGTGGAGAAGCCGCGCAAGGCGGGCGAGGTCGACTACACGGATGCCCGCTGGGTGGCGGCGTCGGAGGCGAACTGGCGCCGGGCGGACCGCCCCGACGACTTCGGCATAGACATGGTGATCGTCCATGTCACGCAGGGCAGCTTCGACAGCGCGGTGAAGGCCTTCCAGGACCCGGGGCACAAGGCGGCCACGCACTACATCGTCCGCCAGGACGGGCACGTCACGCAGATGATCCGCGAGCTGGACGTGGCCTACCACGCGGGCAACCGCGACTACAACGAACGCAGTGTCGGCATCGAGCACGAGGGCTTCGTGGACCGCCCGCAGGACCTCACGGAAGAGATGTACGAAGCCTCCGCCCGCCTCACGGCCCGCATCTGCGCGCGCTACGACATCCCCGTGGACCGCGAACACATCATCGGCCACGTGGAGGTCCCGGGCACGGACCACACGGACCCGGGGCCGCACTGGGACTGGGACAAGTACATGCGGCTGGTGCGCGAGGCGCGAACAGGGCGGGCTTGATCCGGATACCGGCCCGGGCACTCGCCCCAGGGCGTCAGGCCGGCCCCACGAACACGTCCAGCAGGTTCGACGACCTGCTGATGAAGGCGCGAACGGCCCCACCACGAGTGAGATTACGGGTGTTGACACCGCACATCACCGCGGCCAGGGCGAGGTCGGTGGCGTCGGCCGGACCCAGGACGGTGAACGTGGCCTTCTTCCGTGCGCCCCTGCCGTGCCGCCGGGTCCGGATCTCCACACCGTTGCGGATCAGGGCCCGGTCGCGGTGCCGGGCGCTGGTCGCGAGGTAGCGGTACTCCCGCCCGGCGACCTGCATCCGCAGCGCCCGTCCGGCTCGGGTCTGGGCCCAGCGGTTGCGCTTGAGCCGGATGCCGTCCCCGGCGACGCTGAGCTGCGCCGACAGGAGCGAGGGCTTTCGTCCGTAGGCCCAGCCGTCGAACGAGATGGTGGGCACGTTGTCCCCCTTGACCTCGGTGACGTGACGGTCGCCGTGCCGCCGCGCCGGGTAGATCACCTCGATCTTCCCGAACGGCCCTGCCGTCCCCCGGTACCCGAACGTCCAGAACACCCGATGCCCCGAGCGATCCTCCCAGCGGTCCAGGGTGTACGTGTGCTGCTGCATGGTTCCTCTCAGGTCAGCCCCGCCGCCCGTGCCCGTTCCACCGCTGGGCCTATGGCCTTCGCGAGGGCCTTGATGTCGGACTCGGTGGAGGTGTGGCCGAGGGAGAAGCGGAGGGTGCCGCGGGCGAGGTCGGGGTCGGTGCCGGTGGCGAGGAGGACGTGGCTGGGCTGGGCGACGCCGGCGGTGCAGGCGGAGCCCGTGGAGCATTCGATGCCCTGCGCGTCGAGCAGGAGCAGCAGGGAGTCGCCCTCGCAGCCGGGGAACGTGAAGTGCGCGTTGGCGGGGAGGCGGCCCTCCGGTGCGGGATCGCCGCCGAGGATCGCGTCCGGTACGGCCGAGCGGACGGCGGTGACCAGGGCGTCGCGCAGGGCGCCGATCTCGCGGGCGAACCACTCGCGCTGCTCGGCGGCCAGCCGGCCGGCGACCGCGAAGGAGGCGATGGCGGGTACGTCGAGGGTGCCGGAGCGCACATGGCGTTCCTGGCCACCGCCGTGCAGGACCGGTACGGGGGCGTGCTCGCGGCCGAGGAGCAGCGCGCCGATGCCGTAGGGGCCGCCGATCTTGTGGCCGGACACCGTCATCGCGGCGAGGCCGGAGGCGGCGAAGTCCACGGGGATCTGGCCGAAGGCCTGGACGGCGTCCGAGTGCAGGGGGACGCCGAACTCGGCGGCCACGTCGGCGAGTTCGCGGATCGGCAGGATCGTCCCGATCTCGTTGTTCGCCCACATGACGGTGGCGAGGGCCACGTCGCCGGGGTCGCGGGCGATCGCCTCGCGCAGGGCGTCCGGGTGGACGCGGCCGTGGGCGTCGACCGGCAGGTACTCGATGGTGGCGCCCTCGTGTTCGCCGAGCCAGTGGACGGCGTCGAGGACGGCGTGGTGCTCGACGGGGCTGGCGAGGACGCGGGTGCGGGCCGGGTCGGCGTCGCGGCGTGACCAGTACAGGCCCTTGACGGCGAGGTTGTCGGCCTCCGTGCCGCCCGAGGTGAAGACGACCTCGCTGGGGCGGGCGCCGAGGGCTTCGGCGAGGGTCTCGCGGGCCTCCTCGACGGTACGGCGGGCCTGCCTGCCGGATGCGTGGAGGGAGGAGGCGTTGCCGGTGGCACCCAGGTGCGCGGTGAGCGCCTCTGCCGCCTCCGGAAGCATCGGGGTGGTCGCGGCGTGGTCGAGGTAAGCCATGGTGAGCCCGATTCTACGGCTCTGGTTCCACGGGCCTCAGAGCAAGGTTGGCCGAACGTGAACCGCTTTCCCGCGCGGCTGCGGCCCGTCGTCCCCGGGCCCGGCCGCGCCGTGTCGGCGCACGGTCGTCCGACAGCGGCTCAGAAGCTCCAGGAGATCGAGTTGTCGAACTGCATGAACGCCGCCAGCACCAGCAGGTCGGCGATGCCCAGGCCCAGGCCGAGGTAGGCGCGGCCGGGGCGCGCGGTGCCGCGCCACAGGGCGACGCTCGCCAGCACGATGGCGGTCGGGCCGAGGAAGAGGTTGAGGACGAGCAGGCCGAGCAGGCCGAGGACGAAGGACGCGACGGCCATGCCGTCGGTGTCGCGGATACCGGTGCGGCGCGTGGCCGGAGCGGTGAGCTGCATGATGATCGACTCCCAGTCGGGTCGGCGGGGCGGGTGGTCAGTGGGCCTGCGTGTGGCGCCGGCGGCTGTGGCGCTCGCGGATCGCGAAGATGCCGAGCCAGGCGGCGATGACCACGCCGGCGGCGACGGAGAAGGTGAGCGGCGCATGGGCCACGGTGCCCAGCACGACCCCCAGCAGCAGGAGTGCGGCGACGATGAACAGCATGGGAAAAGCCCCCAGGGTTTCGGTGAACGGTTGTGGTTACAGTTGTTCACTGACTTCCCAGTCTAGCCCCTCCTATGACTTTCCAATTCCAGAGAACAGTTGTTAACTGCATGGTATGAGTCACACCCTCGGCATCCGGCAGGCCCAGAAACAGAAGACCCGGCAGGCACTCCTGGACGCGGCCCTGGGGCTGCTGGAGGAGCAGAGCCTGAGCAGCCTCGGGCTGCGCGAGGTCACGCGCGCCGTCGGTGTCGCCCCGACGGCCTTCTACCGGCACTTCCGCTCCACGGCGGATCTGGGCGTGGCCCTGGTCGAGGAGGCGCTGGGCAGCCTGCACCCGATGATCCGGACGACGGTGTCCGCGACCGGCGACCACGAGGAACGCATCACGCGCGCCATCGAGCTGATCGCCCGTCACGTCGACGGGTACCCCGCACATGTCCGGTTCATCGCCCGTGAACGCCATGGCGGAGTCCAGCCGGTACGGGAGGCGATACGGGAGCAACTGGCCCGTTTCGCGCGAGAGGTCAAGGACGAGCTGGCCAAGGACTCGGTGTCCGAGGGCTGGACCGAGGACGACCTGCTGATGCTCGCGCACCTCTACGTCGACCAGATGCTGATCACGGCGTCGCTCTTCCTGGAGGCACTGGAAGGCCCGGAGAAGGAGCGTGCGGAGCGGACTCGGCACGTCACACAGGTGGCGACCCGCCAGATGCGGCTGATCGGCCTCGGCCGCCACCACTGGCTGGACTGACACCCGGCGCGCAACGCAGCGGGGCGGCACGCCCGTTCGCCGAGCGCGCCGCCCCTGCCGTATTCCGGAGGGCCCTGGCCGTCCCCTCCCCCACCCCTGCGCCCCTGCGCCTACTGCTCCTTCTGCGCCTGCGGAGTCTGCTGCCCCTGCCCGCCCGAGGCCTGACCGCCGCCCGGAGCACCGCAGCCGCCGCCCCGCCCGCCGCCGGGGCCGCCCTGGCCGCCGGCCTGAGCGCCGCCCGGCGCGCCACTGGGCGCACCCGAAGGCGCCCCGGACGGCACACCCGAGGGTTTGGCACCCCCGGAAGCGGCGCCCGAAGGCGCCCCGGAGGCAGCCCCCGAGGGCTTACCGGAAGGAAAGCCCGACGGAGCCCCGGAAGGGGCACCCGAAGGCGCCCCCGACGGCGCCTGGCAGGCCTGCTGCTGTCCGGAGCCGCCGCCGCTGTTCGAGGACGACGAGGAGTCGCCCGAGCCGCAGGCCACCAGGGCGAGGGGCGAGAACGTCAGCAGGGCCACGGCAGGGAGGAGACGAGCACGCTTCATGAGAGACAGCTCCAGGGAAGATGAGGAAGTCCTGAGGCGAGCACTCAACCAACGCCACCCAGGACCACCCTCTGCGCACCCTGGGACCTGCCTGTCAGCAGGGCGGAGTTCAGCGTGTTCTTGCGAGGAACCCCGGGCGTTCACGCCCGGGAGGAATCGCATCTGCTGGTGGCGGTGCGGAGCACCGCGGAATCGGGCCGGAGGCGACAGGGTCGCGAAGCGGCCAGGTGACTTCCCGGCGGAGCGGCCGGCTGGCTGTGGCCGGGACGGGGGGGGCTGGTCGCTCGTTCGGGTGAGGGCATGGGAACACCCGGCGGCTGCCCGTACAGGTGTGTACGTTCATGGCCATGAAGCTGGTAGTGCGGGTCAAGCTCCTGCCGACGCCCGTACAGGCGGCGGCACTTGAGGCGACCTTGCATGCCTGCAACGAGGCCGCCACGTGGGCCGCCCATATCGCCTTCGAGGAGAAGGCGGCCAAACCCCTGGCCCTGCGCAAGCACACCTATCAGCAGATCAAGACCCGGTGGAATCTGGGTGCGCAGGCCGCCCAGCACGCGATCAAGAAGACCTGCGACGCCTACACCACGCTGCGCGCCAACCTCCGTAACGGTAACTACGGCAGGCCCGGCTCCAAGCGGTATGAGAAGGCGGCCGGCAAGCCGGTCACCTTCCGCGCGGACGCCGCGCAGCCTTACGACGACCGGATGCTGTCGTGGCAGCACAAGCAGCGCACGGTGTCGGTCTGGACCACGGCCGGGCGGATGAAGAACGTCGCGTTCACCGGCGAGCCGGGGCAGCTGGCGATGGTTGCCGCGCACCGCAAAGGTGAGTCCGATCTGCTGTGCCGGGGCGGGCAGTGGTATCTGCTGGTGACCTGCGACATCGCCGAGGCCGAGGTGAACGCACACCCGGTGGGGTTCGTCGGGGTGGACCTGGGCATCGTCAACATCGCCACCACCTCCACCGGCAAACGACACAGCGGACGCCGCCTGAACCGGCGCCGTGAAGCGGACCGGAAACTGCGCACCAAGCTGCAGAAGAAGGACACCAAGTCCGCCAAGCGGCGGGCGAAGAAGCACGCGGGCAAGGAGAAACGCCGGGCCCGCGACATCAACCACAAGATCAGCAAGCGCATCGTGGTGGAGGCTCAACGCACCGGCCACGGCATCGCCCTGGAAGTATTGACGGGCATCCGTGAACGGGCACGGCTGAGAAAGCCCCAGCGCGTCACGCTGCACTCCTGGTCGTTTCACCAACTCGACGCGTTCATCGCCTACAAGGCCAAACGCGCCGGGGTCCCGGTTGTATACGTCGATCCGGCGTATACCAGCCGGGAATGCTCCCGCTGTCATCACATCGAGAAAGCCAACCGGCCCTCCCAGGCCCTGTTCATCTGCCGGTCGTGCGGCTTCGCTGAGCACGCCGACCACAACGCGTCCCACAACATCAGCCACCGCGGCTGGTACGCGTGGGTCCGCGGGGCCGAGTCACAGGCCCCTGCCCTCACTCTCATCGCCTGACCGGCGACAACATCGAGAGGGAGAGCTGGACGCAGCCGCGGCCACCGAAGCCATCGGTGAACCCGAGCAGCAAGCCCGGGACTTTCAGGCCCGGGTAGTTGACCCGAGCCTGACCCGGGCGAGCTGACGGGACTGGGCGACCAGCCGGTCGGCGCTGTCCCAGACCTCGGCGTCCTCCTCCAGGAAGCCGCCGGCCAGGTTGCGCGTGGTGATCGAGACGCGCAGGGGGCCCGGCGCGGGGCGGCAGCGGACGTGCACGGTCAGCTCGACCGTGGGGACCCAGCCCTTGATCCCGATCTCGAAGGCGGTGGGCGGCAGGGCGTCCACCGCGAGCAGCAGGGAGAGCGGGTCGTGGTCGCGGCCGTCCGCGAGCCCGAACCAGGCGCGCATCTCGCCCTTGCCGGACGGCTGCCCGAGGGCCCAGCCCAGCGTCGACGGGTCGAGCTTGAGCATCAGGCGGTCGGCGATGGCCGAGCTGCCGTCGACGGGCGCCGGCCCGTCCTCGGGCCCGAAGCAGTGCTCCATGGGCGGGATCGCGGGCGGCTCGGCCGTCGTACGGACGTCGTCGGGCAGGGCGTCCAGGTCGCCGTAGGAGGCGAGGACGCGGATGCGCTCGACCTCGCGGCCCTCGTCGTCGTACTGGAAGAGGGAGGCCTGGCCGGTCGACAGGGTGCGGCCGGTGCGGACGACGTCCGTGCGGACGACCGCGGGGCCGGGCTGAGACGCGGTCAGGTAGTGCGCCGAGATGGTGAACGGGTCGGCGTGCGGCAGGGCGTCCGCGAGCGCGCGACCCAGGACGGCCAGCAGGTAGCCGCCGTTGACGGCGCTGATGATCGTCCAGCCGGCGGAGAGGTCGATGTCGTAGACGCCGGGTGCGCGCGGGGTCAGCGCGGTGTCGCGGTCGAACTCGCTGTCGCCGATCGTGGCCCGGACGGCCGGGGCGGTGGCTGCTTCTGGCATGACTGAACAGTACAAGAACTACTTACTAAGCGGTAGCTTTTTGGCGTTCCCGGCGCCCCCGCCGGGTGAGACCCGGGCAATTTCTCGGTAAGTGTCCGACTCGTCCGTACACCCGCGGGCAGTCCTCGTCCTCTGTATGGGCATGAGCCTCACCGGGACCCCGTTCCTCTGCACGCTGGCCGTGCTGTCCGTCGTCGCCCTCGTGCTGCCCCTGGTCCTCTGGTCGCGCCTGCGCGGGCCCCGGATCCTGCGCGCCGCGGCCCGGACACTGATGCTGCTGTTCGCGCAGGGGACGGCCGTGGCCCTGGTCTTCACCCTGGTCAACAACGCCAACAGCCTGTACGACACCTGGGGCGATCTGCTCGGCACCTCAGACCATGTGCAGCAGGCGGCCGATCTGGGCGCCGACGGCACCGGCGGCCTCGCCCTGAAGCGGCTGCCCAAGGTGCGCCAGGTCTTCGAGCCGGCCACCGGGCCCGGTATGCGCGCGGCCGGCGGGGTGCGGGTCACCCAGCTCAGGGGCCGGGTGTCGGGCGTGAACGCCGAGGTGTACGTGTGGCTGCCGCCGCAGTACGACGAACCGGCCTATCGGCATCACCGGTTCCCGGTCGTCGAGCTGCTGCCCGGCTATCCCGGCTCGGCGAAGGCCTGGTTCGGCTCGCTGCACGCGCACGAGCAGCTGCTGCCACTGATGCGCGACGGGCAGATCGCCCCGTTCATCCTGGCCGCCCCGCGCACCAGCCTGCTGCCCGGGGTGGACACCGGGTGTGCCAACATCCCGGGCACGGTCAACGCCGACACCTGGCTGAGCGTCGATGTGCCGAGGATGGTCATGGACAACTTCCGCGCCGAGGCCGCCCCGCAGGGCTGGGCCGTCGCCGGCTACTCGGCGGGGGCGCACTGCGCGGCCAAGCTCGCCGTCGCCCACCCCGACCGCTTCCGGGCCGCCGTCAGCCTGTCCGGCTACAACGACCCGATCGGCGAACGCGACTCGCTCGCCGCGCAGAGCCCGGCGCTGCGTGCCGGGAACAACCCCTGCCTGCTGCTGCGCGAGGCGCCCGCCCCGCCGCGGATCGCGCTCTATCTCTCCGGCCAGCCGCACGACGGCTACGAGGCGGCCGTCGCGCTGGAACAGGCCGCGAAGGCCCCGACGACCGTGCACGTGGTGTTCGTGCCGAGGAGCGCGGGCGGCCACACCATGGCGCTGTGGCGGCCGCAGGTGGTCCCGGCGTTCGAGTGGCTCACGGAGATGGCGGGCCGCCGGCCCGTCACGGCAGGACGGGCTGCTCCTCCTCGCTCACCGTCGACCGCCGGTGCCACGCCCGCGGAGCTCGCCAGTGGTATCGCATCGCCAGCAGCCGCAGGACGAAGGCGGTGATCACCGCGAGCGCGCTGGTCAGCGGGGACAGGACGTCGTAGCGGATGCACAGCACGACCATCGTGGCGCCGACGATCGCCGGGACCGCGTACAGGTCGCGGTCCCAGCGCAGCAGCGAAGGCACCTCGTTGGCGAGCACGTCCCGCAGCACGCCCCCGCCCACCGCCGTGGCCAGGCCCAGGCAGGCGGAGGCGGTCAGGCCGAGCCCGTACTCGTACGCCTTCGTCGTCCCGGCGACGCAGAACAGGCCGAGGCCGGCCGCGTCGAAGACGTTCACGGCGACCTGGATGCGTTCCACATGGGGGTGGAGGAAGAACACCAGGAGGGTGGCGAGCAGCGGGGTGAGGAAGTACCCCAGGTCCGTGAAGGCGGCGGGCGGTACGGCCCCGATGACCAGGTCACGGAAGAGACCGCCGCCCAGCGCGGTGACCTCGGCGAGGACGGCGATGCCGAACACGTCGAAGTTCTTCCGGACGGCCAGCAGGGCGCCGGAGATCGCGAAGACGAAGATGCCGATCAGCTCGAGCGAATGCTGGACGGACGGGGTGAACAGTTCCTGGAGCACCCGAACATTTTTACCCACGGCCGAGCCCCCGCCCCCGGGTGAGGGGGCGGGGGCTCGGGCGGAGTCACTTCTCGACGACGGGTGTGGGGTTCTCCGCGGCGGCTTTGTGAGCCGAGGAGAGCAGCTTGGTGTCCTGCGGCTGCTGGTCCTCGAAGTTCTCCGGGTGGTGGCAGGCGACGCGCTGTCCGGCCCGCAGCTCCACCAGCGGCGGCTCGGTCGTCTTGCACATCTCGGTCGCCTTCCAGCACCGGGTGTGGAAGCGGCAGCCGGTCGGCGGGGCGATCGGCGAGGGCACGTCGCCCTTGAGCAGGATGCGCTCGCTCTTGACGCCCCGGCGCTTGGGGTCCGGGATCGGCACGGCCGACAGCAGGGCCTTGGAGTACGGGTGCATGGGCGACTTGTACAGCTTGTCGCGGTCGGCCAGCTCGACGATCTTGCCGAGGTACATCACCGCGATCCGGTCGGAGACGTGCCGGACGACCGACAGGTCGTGCGCGATGATGACGTACGTCAGGCCCAGTTCCTCCTGGAGGTCGTCCAGCAGGTTCACCACCTGCGCCTGGATCGACACGTCCAGCGCGGAGACCGGCTCGTCCGCCACGACCAGCTTGGGGTTGAGCGCGAGCGCGCGGGCGATGCCGATGCGCTGGCGCTGGCCGCCGGAGAACTCGTGCGGATAGCGGTTGTAGTGCTCGGGGTTGAGGCCGACCACCGACAGCAGCCGCTGGACCTCCTTCTTCACCCCGCCCTCGGGCTCGACGCCCTGGAGCTTGAAGGGGGCGCCGACGATCGTGCCGATCGTGTGCCGGGGGTTCAGCGAGGAGTACGGGTCCTGGAAGATCATCTGCACATCACGGCGCATCGGGCGCAGATCGCTCGTGCCGAGGTGCGTGATGTCCTTGCCCTCGAACTCGACCCTGCCGTCGGTCGGTTCGAGCAGCCGGGTGATCAGCCGGCCCATCGTGGACTTGCCGCAGCCCGACTCGCCCACGACACCGAGCGTCTCGCCCCTGCGGACCTCGAAGTCGATGCCGTCGACGGCGCGCACCGCGCCGGTCTGCCGCTGGAGCAGGCCCTTGCGGATCGGGAAGTGCTTCTGCAGGCCGGTCACCTTCAGCAGGACGTCGCCGTCGGCGGTGGTGTCCTTGGTGAGGGTGCCTGCGCTCTGCTCCGGCTTGCTCGCCGTTTTGTCGTCGCTCACAGCTTCGGCGCAATCTCTTCGGTCCAGATACGCTCCCGCTGCTCCTGGGTCATGTGGCAGGCGGCCCAGTGCGAGCCGCCGACCTCGGTCAGCTCGGGGCGGACCGTGCGGGTGACGTTGTCCTTCGGGATGTCCGCGTACGGGCAGCGCGGGTTGAAGGCGCAGCCGGACGGGAGGTTGATGAGGGAGGGCGGCGCGCCCTTGATCGGGATGAGCCGGTCGGTCTCCTCCCGGTCCATACGCGGCATCGAGCCGAGCAGGCCCCAGGTGTAGGGGTGCCGGGGCTCGGAGAACACGTCCTCGGCGGGACCGCGCTCCACACACCGGCCGCCGTACATGACCAGCAGGTCGTCGGCCATCTCGGCGACCACGCCCAGGTCGTGGGTGATCATGATGACCGCGGAGCCGAACTCCTTCTGCAGGTCATGGATCAGATCGAGGATCTGCGCCTGCACGGTGACGTCCAGGGCGGTGGTCGGCTCGTCGGCGATGAGCAGCTCGGGGTTGTTCACCAGCGCCATGGCGATCATCGCGCGCTGGCGCATACCGCCGGAGAACTCGTGCGGGTAGCCGTCGACGCGCTTGGCGGGCTCGGGGATGCCGACCCGGTCGAGCATCTCGACCGCCCGCTGCCTGGCGACCTTCTTGTTGACGTCGTGGTGGACCCGGTACGCCTCGACGATCTGCTGCCCCACCGTGTAGTAGGGGTGCATCGCCGACAGCGGGTCCTGGAAGATCATGGCCATCTTCCGGCCGCGCAGCCGCCGCACCTCGTCGGGGTCGGCCGCGATCAGCTCCTGGCCGTCCAGCCACACCTCGCCGGAGACCTTGGCACGCGCCGAGCGGTGCAGGCCCATCACGCCGAGCGAGGTGACGGACTTGCCGGAGCCGGACTCGCCCACGATGCCCAGGGTCTTGCCCTTGCGCACGTCGAAGCTGACGCCGTCCACCGACTTGACCAGACCGTCGTCCGTGTCGAAGTGGATGCGCAGATCCCGTACGGACAGGAACACGTCGTCCGCGGTGGACGGGGCGACGGAGTCCGGTTCGCCGAGCGCGGCTTTGTCGAGCTTGCTCACGAGTACCTCACCCGGGGGTCGATGGCGGCGTACACCAGGTCGACGATCAGATTGCAGAAGACGATGAAGAACGCGGCGACCAGGGTCACGCCCATCACGATGGGCAGGTCGTTGTCCTTGATGGCCTGGACCGAGTAGGCACCGATGCCCTGCAGGGAGAACACGGTCTCGGTGAGCACCGCGGTGCCGACGAGGGTGCCGAAGTCCATGCCGAAGATGGTGACGATCGGGGTGAGCGCGGAGCGCAGGCCGTGCTTGGCCACGACCGTCGTCTCCTTCAGGCCCTTGGCCCTGGCCGTGCGGATGTAGTCCTCGCTCATCGTCTCCAGCATGCCCGCCCGGGTGAGCCTGGCGTAGAGCGCGGAGAAGAGGAAGGCGAGGCTGACCCAGGGAAGCACCATGTGCCAGGCCCATTCGGCCGGGTTCTCGGTGAACGGGACGTAGTCGATGCTCTCCCAGATGGGGATCTCGTAGACGAAGAGCGCGAGCAGGATCTGGCCGGTGAAGAAGATCGGGAGCGAGACGCCGGCGAGCGCGATGAACATCGAGAAGCGGTCGATCGGCTTGCCCTTGCGCAGGGCCGAGATCACGCCGGTGGTCACACCGGAGACGAGCCAGATCACCGCCGCACCGACGGCCAGCGAGAAGGAGACCGGAATCCGCTGCTCCAACTGGGGCCACACCTCGATGTGGCTCTTGAAGGAGTACCCGAAGCAGGGTGCGCCGCAGTGCGTCGCGTCGGGACCGAACTTGTAGTCGGCGCCGATCACGAGGCCCTTGATGAACTCCCAGTACTGGACGTAGACCGGCTGGTCCAGCCCGAGGTTCTGCTTGATCGCGGCGACGGACTCGGGGTTCGCGTCCTTGCCGACGTACTGGGTGGCCAACTGGTCGGCCGTCTGGCCCCCGAGGCGGGGCACCAGGAAGAAGATGGCGAAGGTGACTGCGCTGACCACCAGCAGCAACAGCACCGCGCCCATGACGCGTCGGAGGATGTACGCAGCCACAGCTGTACGGCCCCGGGTGGCCGCGGCGGGGTCATCCGCCGCGGCCACCCGGTGCCTTCACCTGCCTTTCGAAAGGATCCGGCCCGCTGATTACTTCGTGGAGCTCATCAGCAGGTAGTCGTACATGCCGAGGTAGGCCTGCGTGACCGTGACGTTGGCCGCGGACGTCGGCCTGAGCAGCAGGTTCTTGCGGTAGACCAGCGGGACGACCGAGGCGTTGTCGAGCACCATCTTGTCGATGTCACCCCAGGCCTTGGTGCGGGCCGCGTCGTCGGTGTTGGCGATCGCGTCCGTCAGGGCCTTGTTGATCTTCGGGTCGTCCAGCTCCATCAGGTTGTTGCCGCCCGAGGGCTTGATGGCCGCACCGTTGATGATCTGGTCGAGGAAGCCGTAGCCGGTCGGCCAGTCGGCGCCCCACGCCATCGAGAGCATGCCGAGCTTGTTGTCGTGGACGTAGCTCGGGACACCGGCGAAGTTGGAGAAGTACTTGCCGGAGGGGAACTGCTTGATCTCGATGTTGATGCCGATCTTCTTCAGCGACGCCTGGACGGCGGTCGCCGCCGCGACCTCGGCGGGCCGGTCGGAACGGGCCGTCAGGATCGTGTTGAAGCCGTTCGGCTTGCCGCAGGCCTTCAGGGCAGCCTTGGCCTTGGCCACGTCGCCCTTGTGACCGGGGCTCGCGTAGGTGTCGAACTTGGTGTAGCCGTTGACCGACGGCGGCAGCAGCGTGGTCGCCACGTCGCCCTTCGGCGAACCACCCATGGCGTCGAGCACCGACTGCTTGTCGAGGCCCCACTGCACGGCCTTGCGGCAGTCGGCGTTGTCGAACGGCTTCACGTTCACGTTCAGCGCGATGTACTGCGTCGCGCCGGCGTACGAGCTGTCCGTCTGGTTGGCGTACTTGCCGCGCAGCACCTTCGGCTGGGTCTGCGGCTGCACACCCGTGCCGGCCGCGTCAGCCGTGATCTTGTCGGAGAGCAGGTTGTTGTCGACCGTGACCGGGTTGACCTTGAACTTGATCGTGATCTTGTCCGGCAGGGCCTTGCGGTTCGGGTCCGTCTTCGCGTCCCACTGCGGGTTGCGCACGAGGGTGGCGCTGCGGCCCTCCTCGTAGGACTGGAACTGGTACGGGCCGGAGGACTGGATGCTCTGCACGTACTTCGCGCCGGTGTCCTTCGACTGCGGCACGGGCGCCGTCTGCGAGAACGTCGCCAGGTAGTCGAAGTCGGCGAACGGCTGCTTCAGCTTGAAGACGATCGTCTGGTCGTCCGGCGTCTCGATGGACTTGATGCCCTCGGCGGACTTGTCCTTGTACGGGCCCTTGTACTTGTCGCCGCCCTCCAAGTACGACTTGAAGTAGGTCGGGCCGTTGGACAGGGCCTCGGGCGCGAAGTTGGAGCGCTCGATGGCGTACTTGACGTCCTTGGACGTCACCGGGGTGCCGTCCTGGAACTTCACACCCGTACGCAGCTTGTACGTCCAGGTCTTGGCGTCCGGGCTGGACTTGCCGAGGGACTCGGCGAGGTCCGGCACGACCTCCAGGCCTTCCTTGCCCGCCGCCGGTTTGAACGTGGTGAGCGTTCTGCCGTAGAGGCGGGAGAAGTTCTGGACCCAGCCGTAGTACGTGTTGCCCGGGTCGAGGGAGTCCGGCACGTCCGAGTGCTCGTACGTGACCGTCCCGCCCTTCTTGCTCGACGCGTTGACGATCGAGTTCAGCGCGGCGTCCTTCTTGCCGTTGCCTCCCCCGTCGTTGTCGTCACCTCCGCCGCCGCACGCGGCAGCACCCAGCGACAGTGCCAGGACCGACGCAACGCCGGCGGTCACCCTTCTCGTCTTCACCTGAGGAAGCCCCCTCATTCGATGGATCACTTGCTGCGAGGGTCGAGGGCGTCACGCAGCCCGTCACCCAGCAGGTTGAAGGCCAGGACGGTGATGAAGATCGCCAGTCCGGGCACGAACATGTACTGCGGATCAGCCGTGTAGAGATCCACAGCGTTGCTGAGCATGCCGCCCCAGGAGGCCTGCGGCGGAGCGATACCGACACCGAGGAAGCTCAGCGCTGCCTCGAACAGGATGTTCGTCGGGATGATCAGCGTCGAGTAGACGAGGATCGGTGCGACGAGGTTCGGGAGCAGTTCCCGGAAGAGCACGTACGGGCCGCGTGCCCCGAGGCTCGTGGCGGCCTCGATGAACTCCCGCTTGCGCAGGGTCATCGTCTGGGCGCGCACGATGCGGCCGATGTACGGCCAGCTGAAGAAGCCGATCACGAAGATCAGCACGCAGATGCGCAGGGGCAGGCCTTCGAGACCGAAGAACCCGTCCTGCACCGAGGCGGAGATCGAGATGGCGAACAGCAGCAGGGGGAAGGCCAGGAAGGTGTCCATCAGCCTGCTGATGACGCTGTCGATCCAGCCGCCGTAGTAGCCGGCGACGACACCGAGCACGGTGCCGATGCACACGGACAGCAGCGTCGCGCCGCCCGCGACCAGGAGGGAGACCCAGGAGCCGTCGATGATGCGGGCGAGCATGTCGCGGCCGTACTGGGGGTCCACGCCGAGCGGGTGGTCCCAACTCATACCTCCCCAGCCGCCCTTGGGGGCGAGCAGCGCCGGGTCGATGAGGTCCTGGTTGAACTTGTTCGGATCGAGGTTGAAGATCCACAGGATCGGCTTGGAGAACACCGCCATCGTCACGAGCAGGATGACGACGACGCCTCCCGCCATCGCCACCTTGTCCCGCTTGAAGCGCATCCAGGCGATCTGGGTGAGCGAGCGCCCCTCGATCTGGCTCTTCTTGACCCCGGAGAGCACGGCCTCGGGCTGTGCTCCGGCTTCCGCCCCGGTGGTCTCGATGGGTGCGGTCACGGTGCGATTGACCCCTCTCGGGCCGGCGATCGCCGTCCCCTGGCTGCCGCTGTAGCGGTTTTGTTTGTCTCGTACACGCGACCGACCCGGTCCGTGTCTTGCGGGGAGTCTTCAACGCTTTGGCGATCAGTTGCCAGACTTGGCGATGAAAGGATGCGTAAACGTGATGCTGTCTGCAGGGTTCCGTTATCCGGACAACGGGTAACAGCGGCCGGACGCGCTGCGTCAGGGGCATATTAGGACAGAAGCGCCCCTATAGCCCTTATCTACGCGCGAAGAGTTGAACGGTTGTCACGTTCGGGGCGTTGCGGGAAAGGCCTTCGGGGACCTGCCGAGCGGGTCAGTACCTGCCCTGGGCAGGGGGGTATCCGTAGCCCGAGACCGGGGCCTGGACAGGGGCGGTGGCGTGGGCCTCACGGTCGTAGAAGGGGCGTGCGCCGGCGCGCAGCCACATAGCGACCGGGTCGTGCTCGTCGGACATCGCCACGGTCGAGACGGGGAGCCCGTCCGGTACGGCGCCGAGGGACTGCTGCATCATCGCGCGCACCGAATCCACGGCCGACGGTGAGGTGTCGTAGACGTCGAGTCCGATGGCGAGATACGGCGCCCCGAGCGCGGGCTGCACCCAGGCACGGCGCAGCGAGCGGACGGCCGGGGTGCGGTGGGCGTTCTGCGCGAGCAGGGCGTAGAACTGCGGGATCTCGATGGCCGGTTCGGACAGCCGCAGGGGCCCGGCGGGCTGGCGGTCCAGGCCCGTGGCGATCCGGCGCAGGTCGAGCCAGGGGATGCCGACGCCGCCGCCGGGGGCGTGCGGGTTGAGCCAGAGACCGTAGTGGTCGGGGTAGAGAGCCCGGGCCACGTCGACTCCGTCGACGACCTCGTAGCTGCGGTTCCAGCCGCTCGCCGAGAGCTCCTGGGCGGAGGTCACACAGGGGGCGTAGCCGTAGCCCTGGACCTCCATGTTCCCGTACTGGGCGTCGGGGGATCCGGCCTGGCCGTGCCACAGGAGCATCCAGATCTGGCCGCTGTGCGGGGTCGCGAGCGCGCGCAGGAGGGCCTCGTAGGCGTCATAACGCCCGGGCGTGACCTGGCGCAGCATGTGCTCGACCTGTCCGGCCGCGGCCGTGCCGCTCGCGCTCACCTTTACCGCCCCTTCGTACAACGCCTCGACCGTGACCTAGCTTAAGCCCGCTCGGGAGCCCGGAGCTTGGTGCCGTCGGGCGGGTGCGGGTCGTGTGTGGTTGATCGCGCAGTTCCCCGCGCCCCTGAGTGCGTCGCCCTACCGCTGGTAGAAGGGCCGGACCCGGTCCTTCATCCAGTTGCCCACCGGGTCCTCCGCCACGTCCAGCAGGACCAGGTTGACCGGCCAGGGGGCCGGGGCGGTGGTGACGGCGCGGGTGAGGGCGTCCAGGGGGAGGGCGCGCAGGTCGCCTTCCCACTGGGAGAGTTCGACGCCGACGAACATCACCGGGTCGGCGGTCTCGATCGCGGCGAGGCAGCGGCGGGCGGTGACGACGACGCCGGTCGCCTCGAACTCGGCGGAGGCGGCGGCGAGGAAGTCCACCGGGTCGTCCTGCCAGTCGGGCTCGAAGAGGCGCACCCGGCCGCCGCTCGCGGGGCCGTCCAGCGGGGTCCGGCCGGCCCGGCACAGCTCGGCGACGGCGGGCGGCGGGAGCGGGATGCCGACCACGCCACCGGGGTTGATGGCTATCCCCGCGTGCGGGGGCAGACCACGGGCGAACTCCACGGCCGGCGCGATGGTGTACGACATGTGCGAGCCCACGACCTGGCGGAACTGCTCCTCGGAGCTGAACACCGGTACGAACGCCTGGCCGTCGATCTCGATGCCGGGGAGGTCGAGGGGGCCGCTCTGCGGGCCGCCGCCGTTGGGGAGCGGGATCCACACGAAGCTCCGGCCGAGCACCTCGACGATCCGCCCGCCGGCCGAGGGGCCGGCGCCGAGGGAGGCCGAGAGCACCTCCTCCAGCTCGTTGCCGGGCCATCCGCCGTGCGGGTGGGTCTGCGTCTGCGCCGGGAAGTCCGCGGAGAAGTCCGCCGGGAAGTCCATCTGCCTACCGCCTGCCTGAAACCACTGCTGTGGCTCAAAGGCTAGCGGCTCGGGAACGAGGGACGACCACCCCGTGAACCACGACGCGGGGCCGCGGGCGACCGGCCCACGCTTTTCGGGCTCACCGACTGCGGCTGCCCGCCCATGAACACGGTGCACTGGCCGGTGCCGCCTGCCCCATGAACGCGGCTCACCGGTCAGTGCCGCCTGCCCCATGAACACGATTCACCGACTGCGGCCACCGGCCCATGAACCCGGCTCACCATCCGCGGCCGCCGACTCCGCGAACACGGCTCACCGACGGCGGCCGCCAGCCCGGTAGCCAGAGCCGCCGGCCGCGCGGACAGCCGGCACCGTCCGTGCCGGTTCACGGGCCCGGGCCGTCAGCCCGCGAAGGCGATGCGGTGCAGGGTGTTCGCCGCGTCGCGGTCGGCGAGGATCGCCGAGCCGCAGCCGCTGGGCAGTTCGCCGCGCTCCACCTCTCGCAGGAGGCGGGTGGTGGCCGCGCGGTGGCGCAGGAACGCGTACCGCGAGACGCCGCGGCCGCGGTCGCGCTGGCCGGCCAGGGCCTGTTCGGGGGCGACGTCGAGCATCAGAAGGTGGAGCGTGCCGCCCCGGCGGCGGGCCTCGCGGGCGAGCCAGCGGCGGACCCAGGCCTGGGTGCCGCAGTCGTGCACGACGACGCCCTCGCCGGTGCGCAGGGCGCGGCGCAGTCCGGCGTAGTGCGCGAGCCGGACGAGCGGGCGGTAGACCGCGTACGGCAGGGCGCGCGGCATGCGGAGGTCCCAGTGGTCGCGGGTGTCCTGGGAGTCGATGCGCCGGCCCGGCACGGTGCGCCGCATCAGCGTGGACTTGCCGCTGCCGGGCAGGCCTGTGACCACGACGATGTCGTTGGGGCCGAACAGCAGCGCGTGCGGGCCGCGGCCGGCGCGCTCGCGCAGATCGCGGACGACCGGCACCGGCTGCGGGCCGCAGGCCGCGCGCACCGGAGCGGCCGGCTGCTCGGGCAGCGCGATGCCCGACGTCGTGGCGTACGCGGTGGTCCTGTTCACCGTGATCGTCCTCCCCTGGGGCCAGGTACGGAGTCCCATGCCCGCCGAGTGTAAAGAGAAGGTAATGCCCGATGTCTCTGGATTTAGTCCTCTTCCTGCAACATCCCTGCTACAGGGTGGTCCCCCTGCCACCCCGCGACAATGCGTGCAATGATGTGCGCGCCAACTGCATACCGGCCGTTTGAATCCGCGCGGGAGAGTCCCCAGCACCGTCCGACGCTGGGGCGCCGAAGGAGCAAGTCCCTCCCTTGAATCTCTCAGGCCCCGTTACCGCGCGGGCGAGGCACATCTGAAAAGCGGGCCGCACCCTTCTCCGATTCCGGGGAAGCGGCGTGGCTCCACCCAAGGTGCAAGCCGTGTCCCGAGTGGTCATGGCGAACCTCTCAGGTTCCGATGACAGATGGGGAGGAACGACCTCGCCGTCATGCCTTGGGAGACAACCGACCGATGAGCAGTACAGGAGAACTCCGCCACACCGCGCTCGATGCCCTGCATCGTTCGCTCGGCGCGACGATGACCGACTTCGCCGGCTGGGACATGCCCCTGCGCTACGGCTCCGAGCGCGACGAGCACAACGCCGTGCGCACGAAGGCCGGGCTCTTCGACCTCTCCCACATGGGCGAGATCACCGTCACCGGCCCGCAGGCCGCCGCCCTCCTCGACTTCGCCCTGGTGGGCAACATCGGCGGGGTCAAGCCCGGCCGCGCCCGCTACACCATGATCTGCCAGGCCGACGGCGGCATCCTCGACGACCTGATCGTCTACCGGCTGGGCGAGACCGAGTACATGGTGGTCGCCAACGCCTCCAACGCGCAGGTGGTCCTGGACGCCCTGGTGGAACGTTCCGCCGGCTTCGACGCCGAGGTGCGCGACGACCGGGACGCCTACGCGCTGCTCGCCGTACAGGGCCCGGAGTCCCCGGGGATCCTGAAGTCCCTGACCGACGCCGACCTCGACGGCCTGAAGTACTACGCCGGACTGCCCGGCACGGTCGCGGGCGTCCCGGCCCTCATCGCCCGCACCGGGTACACCGGCGAGGACGGCTTCGAGCTGTTCGTGAAGCCCGAGCACGCCGTCGAGCTGTGGCAGGCCCTGACCAAGGCGGGCGAGGGCGCCGGCCTGGTCCCGTGCGGCCTGTCCTGCCGCGACACGCTGCGCCTCGAGGCGGGCATGCCGCTGTACGGGCACGAGCTGAGCACCTCCCTGACGCCCTTCGACGCCGGGCTCGGCCGGGTGGTGAAGTTCGAGAAGGAGGGCGACTTCGTGGGCCGCGAGGCCCTGACGGAGGCCGCCGCGCGCGCCGAGCAGAACCCGCCCCGCGTCCTGGTCGGCCTCGTCGCCGAGGGCCGTAGGGTCCCGCGCGCCGGGTACCCGGTGGTCACCGGCGGCGAGGTGATCGGCGAGGTCACCTCCGGCGCCCCCTCCCCCACGCTCGGCAAGCCGATCGCGATGGCGTACGTCGACCCCGCGCACGCGGCGCCCGGCACACCCGGTGTGGCCGTGGACATCCGGGGCAGTCACGAGCCGTACGAGGTCGTGGCGCTGCCGTTCTACAAGCGCCAGAAGTAGACACTGGCCGCGGGCCGTCACAGCGGTCCCGGGCATCTCATCCCCGCTCACCAGCGGTCCCCTTCATCAGCACTCCCGCGCGTACAGGAGAATCCAGGCCATGAGCAACCCCAAAGAGCTGCGTTACAGCAAGGAGCACGAGTGGCTGTCGGGCGCCGAGGACGGCGTCTCGACGATCGGCATCACGGAGCACGCGGCGAACGCGCTGGGCGACGTCGTCTTCGTCCAGCTCCCGGCGGTCGGTGACGCCGTGTCCGCCGGTGAGACCTGCGGCGAGCTGGAGTCGACCAAGTCCGTGTCCGACCTCTACTCCCCGGTCTCCGGCGAGGTCACCGAGGTCAACGAGGACGTGGTGAACGACCCGTCGCTGGTGAACTCGGCCCCCTTCGAGGGCGGCTGGCTGTTCAAGGTGCGCGTCACGGACGAGCCGGGCGACCTGCTCTCCGCCGACGAGTACACCGCGTTCTCCGCCGGCTGAGGAGTCGTAGCCGTATGTCCGTCCTGAACACGTCCCTGCACGAGTTCGACCCGGCCGTCGCCGCCGCGGTCGACGCCGAGCTGCACCGGCAGCAGTCCACGCTCGAGATGATCGCCTCGGAGAACTTCGCCCCGGTCGCGGTCATGGAGGCACAGGGCTCGGTCCTCACCAACAAGTACGCCGAGGGCTACCCGGGCCGCCGCTACTACGGCGGCTGCGAGCACGTCGACGTGGTCGAGCAGATCGCGATCGACCGCGTCAAGGAGCTGTTCGGCGCCGAGCACGCCAACGTCCAGCCGCACTCCGGCGCCCAGGCCAACGCCGCCGCGATGTTCGCGCTGCTCAAGCCGGGCGACACCATCATGGGTCTGAACCTCGCGCACGGCGGGCACCTGACCCACGGCATGAAGATCAACTTCTCCGGCAAGCTCTACGACGTCGTCGCCTACCACGTCGGTGACGACGGCCGGGTCGACATGGCCGAGGTGGAGCGGCTGGCGAAGGAGTCCCGGCCGAAGCTGATCGTCGCGGGCTGGTCCGCCTACCCGCGGCAGCTGGACTTCGCCGAGTTCCGCCGGATCGCGGACGAGGTCGGCGCGTACCTGATGGTCGACATGGCGCACTTCGCGGGGCTCGTGGCGGCGGGGCTGCACCCGAACCCCGTTCCGCACGCGCACGTGGTCACCACCACCACCCACAAGACGCTGGGCGGCCCGCGCGGCGGTGTGATCCTCTCCACGGCCGAGCTCGCCAAGAAGATCAACTCCGCTGTCTTCCCCGGTCAGCAGGGCGGTCCGCTGGAGCACGTGATCGCGGCCAAGGCGGTCTCGTTCAAGGTCGCCGCCTCCGAGGACTTCAAGGAGCGCCAGCGCCGTACGCTGGAGGGTGCCCGCATCCTGGCCGAGCGTCTGGTGAAGGACGACGTCCGGGCCGTGGGCGTGGACGTCCTGTCCGGCGGCACGGACGTGCACCTGGTCCTGGTCGACCTGCGCCACTCGGAGCTGGACGGCCAGCAGGCCGAGGACCGCCTCCACGAGGTGGGCATCACGGTCAACCGCAACGCGATCCCGAACGACCCGCGCCCGCCGATGGTGACGTCCGGTCTGCGGATCGGCACGCCGGCCCTGGCGACCCGGGGCTTTACGGCCGAGGACTTCGCAGAGGTCGCGGACGTCATCGCCGAGACGCTCAAGCCGTCCTACGACGCGGACGCGCTCAAGGCCCGGGTGAAGGCCCTGGCCGACAGGCACCCGCTGTACGCGGGCCTGAACAAGTAACGAAGAAACCTTTCAGGGCGCCGTGCCCGCCGGTGGCGGCACCGGCGAGCACGGCGCCCGCCCGCTCACGCACCACCCCGTAGTCAGTCAGGAGTTCCCGTGGCCATCTCGGTCTTCGACCTGTTCTCGATCGGCATCGGCCCGTCCAGCTCCCACACGGTCGGCCCGATGCGCGCGGCCGGCCTGTTCGCCCGGCGGCTGCGCAACGAAGAGCTGCTGGAGTCGGTCGGCTCGGTCCGTGCGGAGCTGTACGGCTCGCTCGGCGCCACCGGCCACGGCCACGGCACACCCAAGGCGGTCCTGCTCGGCCTGGAGGGCGACTCGCCGCGCTCCGTCGACGTGGAGAAGGCCGACGACCGGGTGGCCGCGATCAAAACCGACGGCCGGCTGAAGCTGCTGGGCGAGCACGAGATCGCGTTCTCCTTCGACGACGACATGGTCCTGCACCGCCGCAAGGCCCTTCCGTACCACGCGAACGGCATGACCCTGTGGGCGTACGACGCCTCGGGCGCGGAGCTGCTGACCAAGACCTACTACTCGGTCGGCGGCGGCTTCGTCGTCGACGAGGAAGCCGTCGGCGCGGACCGCATCAAACTCGACGACACCGCCCTGAAGTACCCCTTCCGCACGGGCGACGAGCTGCTGCGCCTGGCCGAGGAGACGGGCCTGTCCATCTCGGCGCTGATGCTGGAGAACGAGCGCGCCTGGCGCACCGAGGAGGAGATCCGGGCCGGCCTGCTGGAGATCTGGCGGGTGATGGAGTCGTGCGTGGCGCGCGGCATGTCCCGCGAGGGCATCCTGCCGGGCGGTCTCAAGGTGCGCCGCCGCGCCGCGAACACCGCGCGCAAGCTCCGCTCCGAGGGCGACCCGAAGGCCCTCGCGATGGAGTGGATCACCCTCTACGCGATGGCGGTCAACGAGGAGAACGCGGCCGGCGGCCGGGTCGTCACCGCCCCCACCAACGGCGCGGCCGGAATCATCCCCGCGGTCCTGCACTACTACGTCAACTTCGTGCCCGGCGCCGACGAGGAGGGCGTGGTCCGCTTCCTGCTCGCCGCGGGCGCGATCGGCATGCTGTTCAAGGAGAACGCCTCCATCTCCGGTGCCGAGGTCGGCTGCCAGGGCGAGGTGGGCTCCGCCTGCTCGATGGCCGCGGGCGCCCTGGCCGAGGTCCTCGGCGGCTCGCCCGAGCAGGTCGAGAACGCCGCCGAGATCGGCATGGAACACAACCTCGGCCTCACCTGCGACCCGGTCGGCGGCCTCGTCCAGATCCCGTGCATCGAACGCAACGGCATGGCCGCGGTCAAGGCCGTCACCGCCGCCCGCATGGCCATGCGCGGCGACGGCTCCCACAAGGTGTCCCTGGACAAGGTCATCAAGACGATGAAGGACACCGGGGCCGACATGTCGGTGAAGTACAAGGAGACGGCCCGGGGCGGGCTGGCGGTGAACATCATCGAGTGCTGAGGGGGCCTCTGCCCCCCTATTCAGAGGCGCTTGGCAGTGCGGTGGGAGACGGGACTCCTGCCGTTGTGCACGCCGAACCCGGTTCGTTCTCCACGGCCAGTTCCACGACGGTGACCACGGGCCTCTGCCCAGCAATTCCGCGGTCACCGTGACATCGGGGCCCTGCCGCTCGATGCCGACCAGGCCCTGGGCGGGCTTTCCGTGGGGGAAGACCCGGGCGATCTCCCCGTCGTCCACCACACCGTCGGACGCCGCCCGGACGAGGCTCTCCCAGCACCAGCGCCACCAGGCAACCGTTCAACAGGCAACCTCGGGTCGTTCCGTCGTCCACCTGCCCTGGTCTCCACATGGCCTGAGCATGACAGGCCGTAGGTACGCCAGGGGGCACCGTTCCAAGCCGTTACTCGCCGGCCTCTGCTGTCTCAATTCTCGAGACGGAAATACCGGAATCAGAGATGACTGACATCGTTGCAGTAGCCATGTTTCACACGTGAAAGACCGAGCGATGCCCGCCCCAGTCACTGGTTCAGCCCCGACGCCCGTCAACCCGCGGTCCCGTGTCCTCGTCGCCAGCCTCATGGGCACGACGATCGAGTTCTACGACTTCTACATCTACGCGACCGCCGCGGTGCTCGTCTTCCCCCAGCTCTTCTTCCCCAGCAGCGACCCGACCACCGCACTGCTGTCGTCCTTCGCGGTCTTCGGCGCCGCGATGGTGGCCCGCCCGATCGGCGCCGTCGTCTTCGGGCACCTCGGTGACCGGCTCGGCCGCAAGAAGACACTCGTCGTCTCGCTCCTGACCATGGGCATCGCCACGTTCCTCATCGGCGTACTGCCCACCTACGCCCAAGCCGGCTGGGTGGCCACCGCTCTGCTCGTGCTGATGCGGCTCGCGCAGGGCTTCGCGCTCGGCGGCGAGTGGAGCGGCGCCGCCCTGGTCGCGACCGAGAACGCCCCCAGCGGCAAGCGCGCCCTGTACGGCACCTTCCCGCAGCTGGGCGCCCCGCTCGGCTTCATCATCGGCAACGGCCTGTTCCTGGTCATCGGCGCGCTGCTGCCGTCCGCGGCGGGCGCCGACCCCTCGCAGCCCTCGGAGGCCTTCGTCAGCTGGGGCTGGCGCGTCCCGTTCCTGTTCTCCGCCGTGATGGTCGCGATCGGCCTGTGGGTGCGCTCCCGGCTCGTCGAGTCGGCGGTCTTCGCCAAGACCCGCGAGTCCGGCGGGGTGCGGCGGCTGCCGCTCGTCACCGTGGTGCGCAGCCACGGCAAGCAGCTGGTCCTGGGCACCTTCATCATGCTGGCGACCTACGTGCTCTTCTACCTGATGACCACCTTCTCGCTCAGCTACGGACGCGCGGCCGAGGACGCCGCCGTGCCCGGACTCGGGTACGACTACACCACGTTCGTGCTCATGATGATCTTCGGTGTGCTGTTCTTCGCCGCGTTCACGCTGGTCTCAGGGCCGCTCGCGGACCGGTACGGGCGGCGCGCCACCCTGATCTGGATCACCGCCGCGATCGTGGTCTTCGGACTGGTCTGGGTGCCGCTGATCGAGCTGGGCACCCTCGGCGTGGTGCTGTGGCTCGTACTCGGCTTCACCCTGATGGGCATGACGTTCGGCCCGATGGGCGCGCTGCTGCCCGAGCTCTTCCCGACGAGCGTGCGCTACACCGGATCCGGCATCGCGTACAACGTCAGCTCGATCCTCGGGGCCGCGGTCGCCCCGTTCATCGCCGTGGCGCTGTGGGAGGCCGGGGACGGCTCGCCGTGGCTGGTCGGCGTCTACCTCTCGGCGATGGCGGTGCTGACGCTGATCGCGCTTCTGCTCGGCAAGGAGACCAAGCACGTCTCCCTGGACGACCGCGAAGCCGCCTCCGCCGACGACGCGCCCCGCGCCGAGGCCGCCTCCCCCGCCTCCTGAAGCCGACCGGCGTTCACCACCGCCGGGCCGCGAGCCTCCTCGCGCCCGGCGTACGGCCGCCCTCGCGGGGCATAACAACAACCCCCGGCCCAAAGGAACTTCAGCCCCACCCGCACCAGAGGGAGCCCCATGCTGCGCGGCATCGACGTGAGCGCCTACCAGTCCTCCTCCTACGACACCGACGGCCTCTCCTTCGTCTTCGTCAAGGCGACCGAGGGGCGGTCCTACGTCAACCCCAAACTGACCGCCCAGACGAAGCGGGCGCGTGACGCCGGGCTGGTCGTCGGCTTCTACCACTTCCTGTGGCCCGGCAACCTGTCCGCCCAGGCCGAGTACTTCGTCGGCAAGGCCCCGGAGCGGGCGGGCGACATCCTCGCCGTCGACTGGGAGACGACCAGCAACGGAACGCACGCGAGCAACGCGGAGAAGGACCTGTTCATCCGGAAGCTGAAGGACCTGCGGCCGAACAACCAGGTGGTGCTCTACTGCAACCGGAACTTTTGGCTCAACATAGACACGACGTCCTACGCGGGGGACGCCCTGTGGATCGCCGACTACGTCTCCGCGGGCAAGCCCCGCATCAAGGCGAAGTGGCGCTTCCACCAGTACACCGACAACCCGCTGGACAAGAACGTGGCCGACTTCGAGAGCAAGGCCGCGCTGCGGAGATGGGCCGAGGACGCCTGACCTATCCGCTGAACTCAGGGGTGCGCTCCGGTGATGCCTCTGCCAGGGCCTTCGTGACGGCCTCGGCGCCGGCGCGGAGGCCGTAGACCGGGGTGGCGGGCTGCTGGCGCCAGGAGTCGTCGATGCCGCCGGCGTCCACCGTGTCGAAGCCGAGGGCGTCGATGAGGTCCCGTATCTTGCGCTTGGCCGGCTCGCTGTCGCCTGCCACCGGGAGGGCCATGCGGTCGGGGTCGCCGGGCGGGAGCGGGCGGTCCAGGATGTCCTGGGCGTAGGTGCCGTTGAAGGCCTTGACGACCGCGTGGCCGATCTGGCGCTCCGTCCAGCGGCTCTCGGTGAGGCCGTCGTCCTCGATCCCGGCGATCCTGCCGTCCCGCTCCCTGGGGTAGTAGTTGCCGGTGTCGATGACCGCGACGCCGTCCGCCGCCGTGTCGAGGAGACCGGACGGCAGGTCCGGGACCGCCTTCAGCGGGATGGTGATCACGACGATCTCGGCGCCCTGCGGCGCCTCCTCGACCGTCACGGGCGTCGCGCCGGTCTCCTCCGCGAGGGCCGTGAGGGTGTGCGGGCCCCGGGAGTTGGCGACGGACACGTCATGGCCGAGGGCGGTGAGCCGCCGGGTCAGGTTGCCGCCGATGTTGCCCGCTCCGATGATGCCGATCTTCATGTCTCGCCTCGCCCTTCCGGAGATGAACCGCGCTCGTGGAGTCTTGTTGACCACGGTCAACCTCCGGAGCGGGTGGGCTATTCCGGCTTCGGAGCGGGCGCGAACGGGTCCTCCAGTTCCCCGCGCAGCACCTCCGCCGCCCCCTCCTCGTCCCCGTCCGCCACCGCCCGGACGAGTTCCTCGTGGGCCTCGTCGCCGGTGTTCGGGTCGTGGCCGCGCAGGCCCGTCAGGGACAGGAGCTCGATCAGGCCCTCGCGCAGGACGGGGGTGAACTCGGTGAACAGGTCCGCGAGCACCGGGTTGCGGGCGGCGGCGACCACGGTGGCGTGGAAGGCGATGTCCGCGTCGACGAAGGCCGCGTCGTCGGCGGTGGCGGCGGCGCGGCGGGCCTCCAGCGCCGCCCGCAGCGCCGCGATGTCGTCGGCGGTGCGGCGGCGCGCGGCCAGCCGCGCCGCGTGGACCTCGACGGCCATACGGACCTCGTAGACGTCGGTCACGGCGGCCCGGCGCAGCCGCGTGGGCCAGTCCTCGACCGGCTCGGTCGCCAGGACGAAGACGCCGGCGCCCTGGCGCGGCCGCACCAGCCCGGCCCCGGCCAGGGCGCGCAGCGCCTCGCGGACGGTCGAGCGGCCGACGCCCAGTTCCTTCGCCAGGGTCGTCTCGCCGGGCAGCTTGGTGCCGACGGGCCAGTGGCCGCCGGTGATCTGCTCGCGCAGCCGGGCGGCGGCCTGCTCGACGAGAGGGCTGGGGCGGACGGCGCCGAGCGGCATGTGCTTCACCAACTTGTCTGAGGAGTGGAAGGATTCTACCGAGGTTCCACTTGTCTGAGGAGCTGAGGAGTGGCTAGCGTACGGCGCATGACGTTCCGCGGTCTCCTTCTTCTCGGCTGCCGCGGCGGGGCCTGACGCGACCGGCACCCCGCCGCGGGGCGCCGTGCTGCCGGTCACCGTCCGACCGAGCCGAAGGCCACAGCCGACGATGACCACCACCCCTGCCCCGGCCTGGAACCCCCAGCGCCCGGGCCCCATGCCCTTCCACCGCTACCGCCCCTTCCAGGACCGTGTGCACGTCCCCGCCGCCGGCCGCGACTGGCCCGCCGCCAGGATCGAGCGCGCTCCCCTCTGGGTCCCCGTCGACCTGCGCGACGGCAACCAGGCCCTCGCCGAGCCGATGGACACGTCCCGCAAGCGCCGCTTCTTCGACCTGCTGACCGGCATGGGCTTCAAGGAGATCGAGGTCGGCTACCCCTCGGCCAGCCGCACCGACTTCGACTTCGTACGGCACCTGGCGACCGGCGACGCCGTCCCGGACGACGTCACGCCCGTCGTGTTCACCCCGGCCCGCCGGGACCTCATCGACCGCACCTTCGAGGCGATCGAGGGGATGCCGAGGGCGGTCGTGCATCTGTACATCGCGACCTCGCCGGTGTGGCGGGACGTCGTCCTCGGGCGGGACCGGGCGGAGGTGCGGCGGACCGTGCGGGAGGCCGCCGAGCACATGGCCCGCCGAGCGGACCGGGCCCCGTACGTCCGCTTCCAGTTCTCGCCGGAGACCTTCAACCTGACCGAGCCCGACTTCGTCCTGGAACTGTGCGACGGGCTGACCGAACTGTGGGACGCGAGCCCGGACCGGCCGGTGACCCACAACCTCCCGGCGACCGTGGAGATCGCGACGCCGAACGTCTACGCCGACCAGATCGAGTACGCGCACCGCCATCTCTCCCGGCGCGACAGCGTGATCCTCTCCGTGCACCCGCACAACGACCGCGGCACCGGCGTCGCCTGCGCCGAACTGGCCGTCCTGGCCGGTGCCCAGCGCGTCGAGGGCTGTCTGTTCGGCAACGGTGAGCGCACCGGCAACGTCGACCTGGTGACCCTCGCGCTGAACCTGTACGCCCAGGGCGTCGACCCGATGATCGACTTCCGAGACATCGACACGGTCAGGGAGACGGTCGAGCACTGCAACCGCCTGCCCGTGCACCCGCGCCATCCCTACGCCGGGGAGCTCGTCCACACCGCCTTCTCGGGCACCCACCAGGACGCGATCAGCAAGGGCCTGGCCCGGCACGCCGAGCGGGCGCGGGAACTGGGCGTGCCGGAGCGGCAGGCGCCCTGGTCGATGCCGTACCTGCCGGTCGACCCGGCCGACGTGGGCCGCTCCTACGAGGCGGTGATCCGCGTGAACTCGCAGTCGGGCAAGGGCGGCGTGGCCTATCTGCTGCGCGCCCACCACGGCGTCGACCTCCCCGCGCGCATGCGGCCGGACTTCTCCCGGGCCGTGCAGGAGGCGACGGACGGCAGCGGCCGGGAGATGGCGGCGAAGGAGCTGTACGAGCTATTCCGTTCGACGTACGTCGTGGAGGACGGGGAGGTGGCGCTGGAGGCCTGGTCCGTGCACCCGGACGAGTCCGGCCGGCGCTTCGTGTGCACGCTGCGGACCGGTGAGCGCACCGGCGACTACGAGGGCACCGGCAGCGGCCCGGTCTCCGCGTTCGTCGACGCGCTGGCCGGCGCGGGAGTCGATGTGGAGGTGCTCGACTTCCAGGAGCAGGCCGGTGAGGACGGTGCGAACGCCTTCGCCGAGTGCCGGGTCGGCGGTACGACGTGCTGGGGCGCGGGCCAGGACTTTTCGGCCCTGGCCGCGTCCGTCCGGGCGGTGCTGTCCGCGGTGAACAGGGCGCTGCGGTGACGGCGGTCGTCCTGCGCGCCGAGGACGCCCACGTCGTACGCGATGGTCGGCCGATCCTCCAGGAGGTGTTTCTCACGGTCCGGGCCGGTGAGCACTGGGCGCTGCTCGGGGCCAACGGCGCGGGCAAGTCCACCCTGCTCGGCCTGCTCGGCGCGCGCGTCCACCCCACCCGGGGCACCGTGGAGGTGCTGGGCCACCGGCTGGGCCGGGTCGATCTGCGGGAGCTGCGCGCGTACATCGGGCATGTCGACCCGCGGCATCCGCTCGGCTCGCCGCTGCGGGTACGGGACGTCGTCCTGACCGGTCTGACCAACTCCGTGGAGCCCCTGCCCCGGTGGCGTCCGACGCCGGGGCAGGAGGAGCGGGCGGAGCGGCTGATCCGGACGCTGGGGCTGGCGGAGCACCGTGAGGCACGCTGGCCCACCCTCTCCCAGGGCCAGCGCGGCCGGACCCTGATCGCCCGGGCCCTCATGCCCGAGCCCCGGCTGCTCCTCCTGGACGAACCCGCCACCGGCCTGGATCTGCCCGGCCGGGAGCGGCTGATCGGGGCGCTGGAGGAGCTGCGCCGGGACCATCCGCGGCTGGCGACGGTCCTGGTCACCCACCATCCGGAGGAGCTTCCGCCGCACACCACGCACGCCCTGCTGCTGCGCGAGGGCCGTCCGCTGGCCGACGGCCCGGTGTCCGAGGTGCTGACCGCCGACCGGCTCGGCACGTGCTTCGACCTGCCGCTGGCCCTGGAACGGCGGGACGGCCGCTGGAGCGTGCGCACGGCACGCCGGGCATGACGAGGGGCCCGGTCCGACCGAGGTCGGGTCCGGGCCCCTTCCGTCCCCTACTTGTTCAGGTAGGCCCAGAACTCGTCGAAGCTCAGCTTCTTGTCGCCGTCGAGGTCGCGGGTCTTGATGACGACCTCGGCGACCGACTCGGTGACGTTCCAGTCACCCGATCCGGCCAGGGCGGCCTTGAACTCGGCAGCGGTGATGAATCCGTCGCCGTCCGTATCGATCCGCTCGAACTGCTTGCGTGCTTCCTCGATGTCCGCCACCGGTCCGCCCCTACTCTCGTGCTCTCGTGTTCTGCGTCGTGCTGACGCAGGTCAGATTAACCGGCCGTCCGTGCCTCCAGCGCGGCGACCACCCAGGCGAACTCCTCGTCGTAGGCCGGCTGGGGCCCGAGGCCGTTGACGACGGCCTGGAGTTCGCGGTAGCGGGCGACCCGTGCGTTGGAGGCGGCCGTGAGGCGTTCGAGCACGGCGGACCGGTCGGCGTCGCCGAGCAGGTCCCTCAGGACGTCGCCGGCCTCCGGTGCCTCGGGGGCGATGCCGCGCTGGCGTGCCTCGGTGGCGAGCTGGACGAGCCGGCTCATGAACCACAGGGACGAACCGGCCGGAACGTCCGGCCCCCGGTCGGCCGCGTTGAACTCGATCATCTGCCGCATCTGCGCGCGGAAGCCGGGGTCCTGGATCAGCTCGGCGAGCTCCACCCAGGCGTCCACCTGCTCGGGCGTGGGGTCGTCGGGCAGTTCGGCGGCCGCGAAACGCAGCCTGCCGCGGATGTCCGGGTCGGCGGTGTCGATCCCCTCGAAGATCTCCGCCATGAAGTCCTCGACGATCCGCCGGCGTTCGGCCGCCGAGAGCCGTGCCAGTCTGTTCATGAGTGTCATCTCCTCCACGCTGGAACCCCGCCTCGCGACCGTCGACAGCACCGCACGGGTCACCTTGAGCGACCGGATCTGCGCGTCCAGCGCGACCACGTGCGCCGCGGCGACCCGCGCGACCGTGGTCTCGCCGGCCAGGACCCGGCGGACGTCCGCCAGGCCGAGGCCGAGTTCGCGCAGGGTGCGGATCAGCTCCAGGCGGGCCACGGACGCGGCGTCGTACAGCCGGTAGCCGCCCGCGGACCGGGCCAGCGGGGGCAGCACGCCCTCGTCGGACCAGTAGCGGATGGTGCGCACGGTCAGTCCGGTGACCCGGGCCAGTTCCCCGATGGTGAGCAGTCCGGTGCCGTCGTCGGTCATGTCCGCGAGTCTGGGCCCTCCAGTGGGTGGAGACTCAACTCTCGCGCTCCCCCGCGGTCACCGGAAGATGCCCGTGTGACCGAGGGAGTAGCGGCCGGGCTGCGGGTAGACCGCGAGGCCGTGCGGGCCGCTGCCGACGGGGATGCGGGCGAGCTGGGCGCCGGTGCGGGTGTCGATGGCGTAGACCTCGGCGTCGTAGCGGCCGGAGAGCCACAGGACCTTGCCGTCGGCGGAGACGCCGCCCATGTCGGGGCTGCCGCCGTCGGGCAGTTCCCACTTCTTGGTGAGCTTGTCGCGGGTGAAGTCGAAGACCGAGATGGTGCCTTCGCCTCGGTTGGAGACGTACATCTCGCGGGAGTCGCGGCCGACGTAGAGGCCGTGACAGCCCTTGCCGGTGGGCAGCAGGGTGGGCTCGGTGAACTTGTCGCCGTCCAGGACCCACATCCCGTGGGCCATCATGTCGGCGATGTAGAACCTCTTGCCGTCCGGTGAGACCTTCACGTCCTGCGGCATGGCGCCCTCGAACGGCAGTCTCTGCTGCCCCACGACCTTCATCTTCTCGGTGTCGACCTTGAGCAGCTCGCCGCTGAACTCGCAGGAGACGATGAAGTAGCGGCCGTCGAGGGAGAAGTCGGCGTGGTTGACGCCATAGCAGGAGACCGGGACCGTCTTCTTCCGGTCCATGGTGTGCGGGTCGCGGAAGACCAGCTCGCGGTCGAGGGAGGCCATCACGACGGCGTACTTGCCGTTGGGCGTGAAGTAGAGGTTGTAGGGGTCGTGGACCTCGACCTCCTTGCCGGCCTTGCCGGTTTCAGGGTCGATCGGGGTGAGGGTGTGGCCGCGGTTGTTGTTGACCCAGAGCGTCTTGAGGTCCCAGGAGGGTACGACGTGCTGGGGCTGCCGGCCCACGGGGATCGTCTCGATGATCTCGTACGTCTTCGGGTCGATGACGGAGACGGTGTCGGACTCGGTGTTGGGGACGTAGACCCGGGACGGGAAGCCCTTGACCACGGGTGACAGCTTGTTCGGGCGGTCGGCCGCGTACACGTCCTTCGGGTCGAGGACGGGCGGCATGCCCGGCAGGCCCTGGACGGTCTTCTTCTCGGGCGGGGCGGGCACGGCGGCCTTGGTGGGGCGTGTCCCGGAGGTCCGCTCCTCGCCCTGGGTGCCGCAGGCGGCGAGAACGGCGAGGGCGGCGCCCGCGACAAGGGCGCGCTTGACGAAGTGGCGGTGCATTGGACCATTTAAGGGGCGCCCCACCAGGAAACCGGTGATTCGCCCGATCGACGTCCAGGTGAGTCGTCGCAGGTCACACCCACGGTCGAGCCCCCGCCCCGCCTGCGGCCGTCAGCGGTCGGCGACCCGCATCTCGAACCATGTCGTCTTGCCCCGGGGCAGCAGATCGACCCCCCAGCGGTCGGCCAGCTTGTCGACGAGGAAGAGGCCCCGGCCGCTGACGTCCATCTCCTGGACCGGCATCAGACAGGGCAGCCCGCGGGAGGGGTCGCGGACCTCGACGCGGATCCAGCCGCGGCGCCGGTGCAGACGCAGCCCGAAGACGCGGGCGCCGGTGTGGCGTACGGCGTTGCCGACCAGTTCGGAGACGAGCAGGACCGCCTCCTCGGTGATCTTGGGGGTGAGTCCCCAGTGGCGCAGGACCACGACCTGGGTGAGCCGTCTGGCGGTGGCCGCGGACTCGGGGCGGGACGGGAGTGGGACCTCTGCCTCCGTCGGGTTGCCGTACAACTCCAGCGCCTTCAGCGCGCGTTCGTCCTCGACGGTCGGCGACCAGCGCGCCGCGGCCGCATGTGCGTGTCCCCGCGGCTGTTCCATACCCTCCAGCCCCGCCATGCCCCCCATCATGGCCGTCCGGGGGGCCCGACGGGGCCGTTCCCGGGGAATAGACCCCCCGGAATGGGCCCGGAACCGGCAGTCGGACGGCATATGCCGACGGCACTTCGGAGTCCTCCACAGCCCACTTGACCTGCGGATACGGCACGTTTCGGGGCAAGCGGCGAAGCTCCCCGGCCGGACACGCTTAAGGCTGCCTTAAGGCTGCCATAAACCGCTCCGTCGAGGGACCCCGGATCAGACGCCGTGTCAATTGCAAGCCCCTGGAGGGGTGTTCAGAGGAATGGTTCAGAGGAACTTCGCCTTGCCCGGCCCCTCCTCCACGAAGCTGCGCATGCCGCGCTCGCGGTCCTCGGTGGCGAACAGGCCCGCGAACCAGTTGCGTTCGATCGTCAGGCCGGTCTCGATGTCCGTCTCCAGACCGGCGTCGATGGCCTCCTTGGCGGCGCGCAGCGCGAGTGCCGGGCCCTGGGCCAGCTTGGCGGCCCAGGCGTGCGCCTGCGCGTACACCTCGTCGGCGGGCACGACCCGGTCCACCAGGCCGATCTCCCGCGCCTCGTCGGCCTTCACCATCCGGCCGGTGAAGATCAGGTCCTTGGCCTTGGAGGGACCGACCAGGCGGGCCAGGCGCTGGGTGCCGCCCGCGCCGGGGATCAGGCCGAGCAGGATCTCGGGCTGGCCGAGCTTGGCGTTCTCACCGGCGATGCGGTAGTCCGCGCACAGCGCGAGTTCGCAGCCGCCGCCGAGCGCGTAGCCCGTCACGGCCGCGACGACCGGCTTGGGGATACGGGCCACCGCCGTGAAGGAGTCCTGCAGGGCGCGGGCGCGCAGGACCATAGCGGCGTGGTCCATCGCCTGCATCTCCTTGATGTCCGCGCCGGCCGCGAACACCTTCTCGCCGCCGTAGACCACCACGGCCCGCACGTCGTCGCGGCGCGTGGCCTCCTCGGCGAGTTCCTTCAGCCGGTCCTGCGTGGCGATGTCCAGCGCGTTCATGGGCGGGCGGTCGAGACGCAGCGTGCCGACGCCTTCAGCGACTTCGAGAGTGACGGTCATGTGCAGCAGGTTAACCAGGACTAACGCCGAAGGCCCCGGTGCTGTCCGTCACACCGGGGCCCTTGTCGTCAGCTCGGAGCTACTTCTTCCACTTCTCCCACGACATGTTCCAGCCGTTGAGCCCGTTGTCCGGGTCGACGACGCGGTCCTCGGAGTTCTTGACGACCACCACGTCGCCGATCATCGAGTGGTTGAAGAACCAGGCCGCCGGCACCTTCTTGTCCCAGCCGCCGCGCACGTCACGCAGACCGATGCAGCCGTGGCTGGCGTTGTACTCGCCGAAGGCGCCGCCCGCCCAGTAGTTGCCGTGCAGGAAGGTGCCGGAGGTGGTGAGGCGGATGGCGTGCGGGACGTCCTTGATGTCGTACTCGCCGCCGTAGCCGACGGTCTCGCCGTTCATCCGGGTCACGGGGAGCATCTCGCTGACGACCATCTGGCCGTTCCAGGTCTCCATTCCGGGCTTGCCGGTGGTGACCGGGATGGTCTTGAACAGCTTGCCGTCGCGCATGACCTTCATCGTGAGCTTCTTGGCGTCGACGACGGAGACCTGGTTGCGGCCGATGGTGAAGTCGACCGTCTTGTCCTGCTCGCCGTAGACACCGGAGCGCCCCTCGACGCCGTCGAGGTTCAGGTCGACGGTCACCTTGGTGCCGGTCTTCCAGTACTTCTCGGGCCGGAAGTCGAGCCGGTCGTTGCCGAACCAGTGGCCCTCGACGTCCACGGCCGGCTCCGTCTTGATGCGGATGGCCTTCTCGACGTCCTCCGGGTTGGTGATGCCCCGGTCGAAGCGGATGGAGAACGGCATCCCGACGCCGACCTTCGAGCCGTCCTCGGGGGTGAAGGTGCCGGTGAAGGTGTTCTTGGGCGTCAGCGTGGTGAAGTCGGCGTCCTCGGCGGCCGTACGGCCCTCGGAGTCCTTGGCGACCGCGTGGACCGTGTACTTGGTGGCGGCGGCCAGATGGATGGACGGCGTCCAGGTGGCGCCGTCATCGGATATCTCGCCGTCGACCTTCTTGCCCTTGGCGTCCTTGACCTCGACCTCGGTCAGCTTGCCCTTGGCCGCAGTGACCTTCAGCTTCCCGCTGGTGTCGACGGACTTGGCTCCGTCCTTGGGGGTGATGCTCACCACGGCCTCGGACTGCTTGCTCTGCGCGCTGTCCGAGCCCTTGCCGGTGCCGTCGCCCCCGCCGGCACCGGCTCCGCTCTCCCCGCCGCCACACGCCGTGACGGCGAGGAGCAGCGAGCCGAGTATCAGCGCGAGCAGTCCGTGCCTGCCCCCAACCGACGCCCCCGATATCGGTCGCCCGTTCAAGTCGTTCTCCCCTCCCCGGGCCTGGTCAGGCCCGCAACCCCTGCGCGTCCCCCGCGCACCGGCGCATAGTAACCACAAGGCGCCGGGCACCGGCGGCCCGCGAATGTCACTGTTCCGTCCCAACGGCAGCGCCGGGTCGATCCGCCCCTGTCCGACTACTTCACCGCACTGCCCGCTTTCCATGCGTTCCAGGTCATGTTCCAGCCTCCGAGGCCGTTGTCGGGAGAGACCTCTTTGTCCTTGCTGTTGACGACCTCGACGACGTCCCCGACCAGACTGCGGTCGAAGAACCAGCCGGCCGGGGTGTCCGAGCCGCCGCCCTTCACATCGCGCAGTCCGATACAGCCGTGACTGACGTTGCTCCGTCCGAAGACGGTGTGGTCCGCCCAGTAGTTGCCGTGCAGGAAGGTGCCGGAGTCGGTCAGGCGCATGGCGTGCGGGACGTCCGGGATGTCGTACTCGCCCTTGCCGTCGCGCTTCTTGAAGCCGACCGTGGCTCCGTTCATGCGGGTGACGTCGAGCATCTCGGTCACCACCATCTTCCCGTTGTACGTGGTCGTCTCGGGGGCGCCGGCCGTGACCGGCACGGTGGCGAGGGTCTCGCCGTCGCGCCGGACCTCCATGGTGTGCCGGGCGGCGTCGACCACGGAGACCTGGCCGCGGCCGACGGTGAAGGAGAACGTCTTGTGCTGCAGGCCGTAGACGCCGGGCGCGCCCTCGACATCGCGCAGGCGCAGGTCGACGGTGACCTGGGTGCCGGGTTTCCAGTAGTCCTCGGGACGGAAGTCGAGGCGGCTGCGGCCGAACCAGTGCGGGCGGATCTCGACGGCCGGGCGGGAGGTGACCCGCACCGCGCGTTCGACGACGGCACGGTCGGCGATCTCCCGGTTGAACTCCAGGGAGACGATCATGCCGGTGCCGACCGTGGCACGGTTCTCCGGGGCGACGTAGCCGATGAAGCGTTCCTCGGGGACGTACGTCGTGAAGGTGGTGTGCCGGGCCGAGCGGTGACCGTCGCCGTCCACGGCCACCGCGTCGACCGTGTACTTCGCGGCGAGCGCCAGCCGCTTCTCCTTCGGCGCCCAGCTCAGGCCGTCGGCCGAGACCCGCCCGGGCACCGGGGACTCCTGCGCGTCCTGGGACCTGGTGACCTTCACCGACTCCAGCCTGCCGTCGGGCACGCGCACCCGCAGCGTCCTTCCGGGGCGCACGCCCCTGCTGCCGTCCTCGGGCGACACCTTGATGACGTCCTCGGGCGCCGGGGGCGCGCCGAACGCCCCGGCGATCCCGCCCGCGTCGTCCGAGGTACAGCCCGTGGCCCCGGCCAGGAGCCCTGCCCATGTCACTACGGCGGCCAGCGCGGCCCTCGCGCGCCGCGCGCGCCCTTGTACGTGCCTCACGGGGTACCCAACGACCGGCCGCGTCCCCGGGAAACGACCATGCCCGCCCCCGGGGAAACGTGAGTGCGACCCATGCTCTGGGCAGAACAGTGTGGAGGACGACGCGCAGGGGAGCCCCGGCCCGGGCCGCAGTACAGGACCGCACCCCCCTGTCCCCCGTCGTTCCACGAGCCGCGGGAGGCTGACAGGTGTCCAGCGCAGCCGAGCAGGAGGCGGTGGCCGGCCATCAGGCCACCGGGAACGGGCGCCAGGCCGCCGCCGCGAACGGCGTACGGCGGCCCGCGCCGCCACCCACGGTGCCCGCCTGGCCGGGCGCGGCGACTCCGCTGGGCGCCCGGTTCCGGGTCGGCCCCGACGGGGTGGCGGGAACCAACTTCGCCCTGTGGGCGGGCGGGGCGGAGGGGGTCGAGCTGTGCCTCTTCGACGAGGCCGGCAAGGAGTCGCGGGCCACACTGACCGAGCTGACCCACGAGATCTGGCACGGCTTCGTCCCGGGCGTGCTGCCCGGCCAGCGCTACGGCTACCGGGTCCACGGCCGCTGGGACCCGTGGACCGGCGCCCGCTGGAACCCGGCGAAGCTGCTGCTCGACCCCTACGCGCGCGCGGTGGACGGGGACTTCGGCCTGCCGCCGGAGGTGTACGGGCACGTGCGCGACTGGCCGCAGCAGCACGTCGCCGACACCGTGCGCGACGACCGGGACTCGGCGCCGTACGTCCCCAAGGGCGTCGTCGTCCACGATGACGACGACTGGGCCGACGACCGCCGCCCGAAGACCCCGTGGGCGGACTCCGTGATCTACGAGGTGCACGTCAAGGGCTTCACCCGGCTGCACCCGGACATCCCCGAGGAATTGCGCGGCACCTATGCCGGCCTCGCGCACCCGGCCGCGATCGAGCACCTGGTGAAGCTGGGCGTGACGGCGGTGGAGCTGCTGCCGGTGCACCAGTTCGCGCACGAGGACCATCTGCTGCGCAGAGGCCTCGGCAACCACTGGGGCTACAACTCCATCGGCTACTTCGCCCCGCACGCGGCCTACGCGGCCTCCGGGACGAGGGGCGAGCAGGTCGGCGAGTTCAAGCGCATGGTGCGCGCCCTGCACGCGGCCGGGATCGAGGTCATCCTCGACGTGGTCTACAACCACACGGCGGAGGCGGGCGAACTCGGCCCGACGCTGTCCCTGAAGGGCATCGACAACCGCGGCTACTACCGCCTCCAGGACGACCCCCGCCGCTACGCCGACTACACCGGGTGCGGCAACACCCTGCACGTGGTCCAGCCACAGGTGCTGCGCCTGATCACGGACTCGCTGCGGTACTGGGTCACTGAAATGGGCGTCGACGGCTTCCGCTTCGACCTGGCGGCGGCGCTGGCCCGCTCGATGCACGACGTCGACATGCTCTCCCCGTTCCTGGCGGTCATCGCCCAGGACCCGGTGCTGCGCCGGGTGAAGCTGATCGCCGAGCCGTGGGACGTGGGGTCGGGCGGCTACCAGGTGGGGGCGTTCCCGCCGCTGTGGACGGAGTGGAACGACCGGTACCGCAACGCCGTACGGGACTTCTGGCGGCACGCGCTGCCCGACGTACGGGAGATGGGATACCGGCTGTCGGGCTCCAGCGACCTGTACGCCTGGGGCGGGCGCCGGCCGTACGCGTCCGTCAACTTCGTCACCGCGCACGACGGCTTCACCCTGCGCGACCTGGTGTCGTACGAGCGCAAGCACAACGAGGCCAACGGCGAGGGCAATCGCGACGGCACGAACGACAACCGGGCCTGGAACTGCGGGGCCGAGGGCGAGACGGACGACGAGGAGATCAGGGCCCTGCGGCGCCGGCAGCTGCGGAACCTGCTGACCACGCTGCTGCTGTCCACCGGTGTGCCGATGCTGGTCGCGGGCGACGAGCTGGGCCGCACGCAGCGCGGCAACAACAACGCGTACTGCCAGGACAACGAGATCAGCTGGGTGGACTGGGGGCTGCTGGAGGAACCCGGCTGGCGCGCCCTGTTCGAGCTGACCTGCCGGCTCATCGAGCTGCGCCACCGGCACCCGGTGCTGAGGCGCCGGGCGTTCTTCTCGGGCCGGGCCCAGACCGCGGACGGGCTGCGCGACCTGGCCTGGTTCACGTCCCGGGGCACCGAGATGACGGAGCAGGACTGGTACGCACCGGCCGCCACGCTGGGGATGTACCTGTCCGGCCGGGACATCCCGGGCCGGGACGAGCGCGGGGCGCAGGTCCTCGACGACAGCTTCCTCGCCGTGCTGCACGCGGGCGAGGCGCCGGTGCGTTTCGAACTGCCGGGGCCGCCCTGGGCGGAGCGGTACGAGGTCGTCGTCGACACGAGTCTGGAGGAGCAGGGGGAGGCACCGGGCGTGGAGCACCGGGCGGGGACGGAGATCACGATGCCGGCGCGGGCGGTGCTGCTGCTGCGGGTGGCGGGCTGAGGCATCGTTTCGCCTGGTAAGGCTGCCGCATTGTTGCGGGGCGTTGCGGGGTGTTGCGGCGCGTTGCGGGTCCGTGAACTCGGCGGGGATCTTCTTGACCCCGTCGCCGGGCCGCTGGCAGCGTCCCTGCTGAGCCGTGGCCTCCCCTTCCCCTCCCTTCTTCCGAGACTCCAGGACCCCGCATGCCCGAAATATCCCGTCGTGCCCTCGGTGCCCTCGTCGGCGGTGGTGCCGTGGGCGCCGTCGCCGGTACGGCCACCGGTGCCGAAGCCGCCCCCGCCGAGCGGCCGTTCAGGGCCCGCCCCGGTGCCGGGTCCGGCCGCCGTCCCAACGTCCTCGTCATCCTGGGCGACGACCTCGGCTGGGCCGACCTGTCCTCCTACGGCGCCCCCCACATCAAGACGCCGAACCTGGACCGGCTGGCCCGCCAGGGTGTGCGGTTCACCGACGCCTACTCCGGCTCCTCGACCTGCTCCCCGACCCGGTTCAGCCTCTACACCGGGCGCTATCCCGGCCGCACCGAGGGCGGACTCGCCGAGCCGATCGCAGACCGGTCGCAGGGCCTGGACCCGAACCACCCCACCCTGGCCTCCCTGCTGAAGAAGACGGGCTACGCCACCGCGCTCATCGGCAAGTGGCACTGCGGCTGGCTGCCCGACTACAGCCCCACCAAGTCCGGCTGGGACGAGTTCTTCGGCAATCACGGGGGCGTGCTGGAGTACTTCTCCAAGCTCGGGCAGCTCGGCGAGCACGACCTCTTCGAGGGGGACGCCGAGTACAAGGACCTGCGGTACTACACGACCGTGCTCACCGAGCGGGCCGTCGAGTACGTCGGCCGGGACCACGACCGGCCCTGGCTGCTCAACCTCAACTTCACCACCCCGCACTGGCCCTGGCTCGCCGAGGGCGACGAGGAGACCGGCGCCGCGATCGCGGCGAAGATCGCAGCGGCGAAGTCCCGGTCCGAGGTCAGCAAGGCCCTGAACCACTACGACGGCGGCTCGGTCGAGAAGTACACACAGATGGTTCAGAGCCTGGACGCGGCCGTCGGCGAGGTGCTCGCCGCCCTGCGCCGCTCCGGGCAGGAGGAGAACACCGTCGTGCTGTTCGCCAGCGACAACGGCGGCGAGCGCTGGTCGTACCTGTGGCCCCTCAGCGGCGGGAAGTTCTCTCTCCAGGAGGGCGGCATCCGGGTGCCCACGATCCTGCGCTGGCCCGCGCGTGTCGATGGCCGTCAGGTCAGCCACGAGCCGAACTTCTCGCCCGACTGGACCGCGACCCTGCTGGAGCTGGCCGGCGCCCGGCCCGACCCGGCGTATCCGCTGGACGGCACGAGCCTGGCCGGATACCTGCTGCGGGGCGAGCGGCTGCACGAGCGGGATCTGTTCTGGCGGGTGCGCGGCAATCGGGCACTGAGGCGCGGCGACTGGAAGTACTACCGGGACGACAAGGGCACCGACCACCTGTACGACCTGGCCGCCGACTCCCGCGAACAGGCCGACCTCGCTCCCGACAAGCCGGAGTTGCTCACCGAACTGAGGGCCGCCTGGGAGAAGATCGCGGCAGGTCTGCTGCCGTACCCGGGCTAGCCCAGGATGCCTCGTTCATAGGCCGTGGCCACCGCTGCCGCCCGGTCCTTCACGCCCAGCTTCGCGTAGAGATGCGTGAGGTGGGTCTTGACCGTGGCCTCGCTGATGAAGAGCTCACGGGCGATCTCGCGGTTGGAGGTGCCCTTGGCGACGAGGGCCAGGACCTCGCGCTCGCGGGCGGAGAGGGTGTCGCTGCCGGGGGCCCGGGGAGTACGGACCGCCGAGACCAGGCGGGAGGCCACGGCCGGGGAGAGGACGGTCCGGCCTTCCGCCGCCGCGCGGACCGCCGCGAACAGTTCGTCCCTCGGGGCGTCCTTCAGGAGGTAGCCCGTCGCGCCCGCCTCGATCGCGGGGAGGGTGTCGGAGTCGGTGTCGTAGGTGGTCAGGACGAGGACCTTGGCGCGGGCACCGGTGCGGGTCAGTTCGCGGATGGCGTCCACTCCCCCGCCGCCCGGCATGCGCAGATCCATCAGGATCACGTCCGGGTCCAGGGCGGCGGCGAGCGCGACCGCCTCGACGCCGTTCGCCGCCTCCTCCAGGACACGGAAGCCCGGCGCGGACTCGAACATGCCGCGCAGACCGTCCCGTACGACGGGGTGGTCGTCGACTATGAGCAGGGTGATCGCGGCGTCATCGGTCATGGCGGACCAACGGTACGCGAGCCGAGACGGCCGTACCGAGGCCCGGCTCGGACTCGACGGTGAGCGAGCCGGCGACGCGTTCCGCGCGGGCGCGCATGCCGTCGAGGCCGAAGCCGCCGGAGCCTGTGCGTTCGGGGACGGCGAGCGGGTCGAAGCCGCGGCCGTCGTCGCGGATGTCGAGGATGACCTCGTCGCCGAGGAAGGACAGAGTGACACCGACCCGGCCGGCGGCGGCGTGCCGGGCGGTGTTGGAGAGGGCCTCCTGGACGATCCTCAGGAGCGTGGCCGCGATCTCCTCGTGGAGTCGCTCGTCGGTGCCGGTGACCGTGAACTCGGCGCGCACGCCCGTCCGTTCGCCCCATTCGGCGACCGTCTTCTTCAGGGCCTCCGGCAAGCCGGCGTCGGCCAGCGCCACGGGGGCGAGGTTGTGCACGGAGCGGCGGGCCTCGCCGAGGCTGTGCCGGGCCAGGTCCGAGGCGCGTTCGAGGTGAGTGCGGGCCACGGCCAGGTCGGGGGCGTTCGCGACGACCTGGAGCTGGGCGATGATGCCGGTCAGCCCCTGGGCGATGGTGTCGTGGATCTCGGCGGCCAGCCGCCGGCGCTCGTCGGCGACTCCGGCCTCCCGGGCCTGCACCAGGAGCTGGGCGTGCAGGGCGGCGTTCTCGTCGAGGGCCTGCTGCAGGGCCGCGTTGGTGCGCTCCAGTTCGGTGATGCTGGCGGTCTGGATCCGGGTGCGTTCCTCCTCCCGCGCGGCCAGCTGGCCGAAGACGACCAGCAGCGCGATGTGGACGCAGAGCAGCGCGCCGAACACTGCCCAGTTCAGCAGCCCGTGCAGGGGCATGCCACCGGACTGCGACCCCGCGATGGTCACCGCGGTCGCCAGCAGGCCGAGTTTGAGCGGCCGCCCACGCAGCAGCCGGTCCGGGCCGACGAACCCGGCGGCGGCGTAGAACGCGAAGAACGGGTTGCACCAGCTGAGCGCGAATCCCAGCGCCGAGCGCGTGAAGTAGTAGCAGGCGCCCGGCACCGACGGGGCCAGGGGCCGGCCGCGGGACCAGCGCCCCCACCACACCTGGAGGATTACCGCCGCGCCGACCAGGGCGACGGCGGTGTACCGTTCCGCGGTGCTCATGCCGACCGCGTCGACGGTCGTCAAGGCGAGCACGGTGCCCGCCGCCAGCATCCCGTACGGCCCCCAGCGGAAGTACACCGCCCACCGCTGCTCCACGCCCGCCACATCCGTCATGCCCACAGTGTCGGCCACGGCCGTGCCCCCTCCCCGGGCGCCGGTCAAGCCCAGCGGAACCAGCGCGCGGCCGACGTCGAGAGCGCCGCGGTCCACGCGGCGAGGACGGCCAGGTGGCCCCAGCTCGGCCAGTCGCCCGCTGCGGCCTGGTCCAGGGCCCGTGCGGCGGCGCCGAAGGGGGTGCACTGGACCATGCGGCCCAGCAGATCCGGCATGGCCTGCACGGGCACCCAGACCCCGGCGCAGAACATCATCGGGAAGAACACGGCCGTCCCGATCGCGGTCGCGATCTTCGTCGTACGGGCCCGTGCCGAGATCACCGCGCCCAGTGAGATGGCGGCGAGTACGGCGAGGAGCAGCGCGAGCAGGTATCCGGCGGGTTGTGCGGGCAGCCGTACGTCATAGGCGAGCCGTCCGACGACGAGCGTGAGCAGCGCGGAGGCCAGGGCCGCCACGCCGTTCACCAGCATCTGGGCGGCCAGCAGGGCCGAGGGCCGGACGGGAGTGGTGGAGAGCCGGCGCAGGATGCCGTTCTCGCGGTAGCCGGTGAGGGTCGGCGGCATCGCCTGGACCCCTGCCATGATGAGGGCGACCAGCACGCAGACGGGCACATAGACGTCGACGATCCGCAGCCCGCCGAGTCCGTCCTGCGACTCGCGGAAGGACGGCACGGAACCGAGGACGCCCAGCAGCAGGGCCGGGAACAGCAAAATCCAGAAGAGACTGCCCGGCTCGCGCCGGAAAAGCCGGAACTCGCTGCGCAGAACCGCGGGGTTGATCAGTGCGGTGCTCATGCCGAGGCCTCCGTGAGGTCCAGGAACGCGTCGTCCAGCGTGGCGTCGGTGACGCGGAGTTGACGGGCGGTGATGTGGTGGCGGGCCAGCAGCGACAGCAGCGCGTTGACCGTTTCGTCCGTGCCGGACAGCGTGATCCGGCCGTCCTTGTTCTCGACGGCGACCAGGGCGGGGAGCGTTTTCAGCTCGCGGTCGTCCAGGGGCGTGGTCGGGGTGAAGCTGATGACGGTGGCGCCCGCCGAGCGGCGGATCAGCCCGGACGGGGTGTCCAGGGCCGCCACCCGGCCCTTGTCGATCACCGCGATCCGGTCGCACAGCCGCTGCGCCTCCTCCATGAAGTGGGTGACGAGGAGGACGGTGACGCCGTTCGCGCGGATGTCCTCGATCAACTCCCAGGTGTCGCGGCGGGCCCGCGGGTCGAGGCCGGTGGTGAGCTCGTCCAGGACGACGACCCGGGGGTCGCCGATCAGGGCGAGCGCGATGAACAGGCGCTGCTTCTGGCCGCCGGACAGCTTGGCGAACCGGGTGGTCAGCTTCTCCTCGAGGCCGAGGCGTTCGGCCAGCGGGCGCCAGTCGACGGGGCGCGGATAGAACGCGGCGTAGAGCTCCAGCGCCTCACGGACGGTGAGTTTGGGCTGGAGCCGGCTCTCCTGGAGCTGGGCGCCCAGGATCTGGGCGACCCGCTCGTGGTCGGCGACCGGGTCGAGGCCGGTGACGCGGACGCGGCCGGAGTCGGGGACACGCAGGCCCTCGACGCATTCGACGGTGGTGGTCTTGCCGGCGCCGTTCGGGCCGAGGATCCCGAAGATCTCGCCCTCCTCGACGGCGAAGGAGACGCCGTCCACGGCCGGGCGGCCGGCATAGGCCTTGCGCAGGTCGGTGACTTCGATGACGGACATGGATTGAGGGTCCCGGTGCGGCGGGGCCGCGCACATCGCCCGTCGCGCTCGAACGGGCATCAGCCGATCGGCTGATGCCCGCCCTACGACCCCCCGAACAGGCAGGTCGTAGGACCAAGGAAGGACCCCGGCTCGGAGAAAACTCGGTGGGCAGTGTCAGTGGCGATCCGTAGGCTCACTGCTGATGGCCACCTCAGCTGCCCCCACCCGGAATCGTTCTGCCGTGCGCACGCTGCTGCGCCTGTGGCCGTACGTGCGGCCCGCGCGGGCACGGCTGTTCAGCGCCGCGTTCGTGGCGATACTCGCCTCCAGCACGGGCCTGGTGATCCCGCTCGTCCTGAAGTGGATGGTGGACGGGCCGGTCGCCGACCGGGACCCGGCAGGGGTGTGGCTCGGGGCGCTGTGCCTGCTGCTGCTCGGCTTCGCGGAGGCCCTGCTGTTCGGGCTGCGGCGCTGGCTGGTGGCGCGGCCGCTGGCGCACGTCGAGGCGTCGATGCGGGCGGATCTGTACCGGCACCTGCAACGGCTGCCGGTGTCCTTCCACGACCGGTGGGCCTCCGGGCAGTTGCTGTCCCGGGGGATGACGGACCTGATGCTGCTCCGTATGTTCCTCGCCTTCCCGTTGACGTTCCTGCTGGTCAACGGGGTGACGATAGTGATCGGCGTGGTCATCATGCTGCTCCAGGACTGGACGCTGGGGCTGGTGATCCTCGGGCCCGCCGTGCCCGTGATGGTGACCTGCGTGATCTTCGAGAAGCGCTACGCCGAGGTGGCGCGGCGCGCGCAGGACCAGGTCGGCGACCTGACCACGGTGGTCGAGGAGAGCGTGCTCGGCATCCGCATCATCAAGGGTTTCGGACGCCACCGGAGTCAGGCGCGGGCGTTCCGCGACCTGTCGGGGAAGCTGCGCGGCACGGAGCTGCGCAAGGCGCGGCTGCTGGCATCGATCTGGGGCGTCATCGTGACGCTGCCCGAGTTGGCCATCGGGGCGGCGCTCGTCGTCGGGGTCGTACAGGTCGCCGACGGGGGCTTGTCGGCGGGGACGCTGGTGGCCTTCCTGTCCACGGCGCTGGCCCTGCGGTGGCCGGTGGAGTCGATCGGCTTCCTGCTGGCCATGAGCCAGGAGGCGGCGACGGCCACCGAGCGGTACTTCGAGGTGATGGACGAGGAGGTGGAGGAGGCCGACGAGGGCGACGAGCGGAGGGCTGCCGCTTCGCCCGGTCGCTCACCGGACCGGGAGGACAGGGGACTGCGCTTTCACGACGTCCGGTTCCGCTACCCCGACGCGCCCGCGGACTCCTCACCCGTCCTCCAGCACATCGACCTCCACATCCGCCCCGGCGAGTCCATGGCCCTGGTCGGCTCCACCGGCAGCGGCAAGACCACCCTCACCGCGCTCATCCCCCGTCTCTACGAGGTCACCTCGGGCCGCATCACCCTCGACGGCGTCGACATCACCGAGCTGTCGAGGGACGCGCTGCGCGCCAAGGTCGCCGTCGCCTTCGAGGAGCCCACGCTCTTCTCGGCCGCGGTCGGCGACAACGTTCTCATGGGGGCCGACGGCACGGCCGGGACGATGGAGCTGGAGCGCGCTCTCGCCGTCGCCCAGGCCGACTTCGTGCACGCCCTGCCGCAGGGGACGGACACCCAGGTCGGCGAGCAGGGCCTCAGCCTCTCCGGCGGGCAGCGGCAGCGTCTCGCGCTGGCCAGGGCTGTCGTCGGACAGCCGGAGTTCCTGGTGCTGGACGACCCGCTGTCGGCCCTGGACGTGCACACCGAGGCCGCCGTGGAAGCCGCCCTGCGGCACGTCCTGGCGGACACGACCGCCCTGATCGTGGCGCACCGCCCCTCCACCGTGCTGCTCGCCGACCGGGTCGCGCTGCTGTCCGGCGGCCGGATCGCCGCGGTCGGCACCCACCACGAACTGCTGCGTACGAACGCCGAGTACGCGCACTTGATGTCCGGAGAAGAGTCAGGGGAACCCTCAGGGGAACAGGAGGGCGCACGATGACGGCGGCCACCGGCACACCGGCCGACAGGAAACCCGGCGACGAACCCGACGACCGGCCCGCCGCCACCGGCGACCCCTTCGACCAGGACCTGCTGCCCACTCCCCCGGGTGCCACCGCCGCCCTGCTGCGCTCACTCCTCGCGCCCCTGAAGGCCCGCGTCACGGTCACGACGATCCTGCTGCTGCTCCAGCAGGCGGTCGTGCAGGCGGGCCCGCTGCTCGTGGCGTACGCCATCGACCGTGCCGTGCCGGCGTTCCGGGCCGGGGACCACGGGCCGCTGATCACGGTGGGCGTGGGCTATCTGGTGTGCGCGCTGGCCGCGGGCGGGCTGCAGTACGCCTTCGTCTCCGCCGCGGCCCGCGTCAGCCAGGACGTGCTGCTCGATCTGCGCGGCCGGATCTTCCGCCACGCGCAGGCGCTGAGCGTCGACTTCCACGAGCGCTACACCTCGGGCCGGCTCATCTCCCGCTCCACGGCGGACGTGGAGTCCCTGCGCGAACTGCTCGATGAGGGCCTGCAGGAGCTCGTGACGGTCATCCTGTCCTTCGTCTACATCTCGGCGATGCTGCTCTGGCTCGACCTGGGCCTCGGGGGCGTGGCGGTGGCGTCCCTGGTGCCGCTCTACGCCCTCGTACGGCTGTACCAGCGGCGCGCCGGGCGGGTGTACCGGGCGCGGTCCACCGCCATCGCGGCGGTCATCGTGAAGTTCGTCGAGACGATGAACGGCATCAGGCCGGTGCGCGCCTTCCGCCGCGAGGCCGTCAACGACGCGGACTTCGGCGTGCTCAACCAGCGGCACGAGCGGACCAACGGCAACGCGCTGCTGGAGATGGCCCGCTACGTCACCGGCTCACGGCTGGTCGCCAACACGGCGGTCGCGGCGATCGTCCTGTGGGGCGCCTACCGGGTCGCGGGCGGCACCCTGGCCCTCGGTGTGCTGGCGGCGGCCGTGCTGTACCTGCGGCGGCTGTACGACCCGATCGACCGGCTCGGGATGTTCCTCAACTCGTACCAGTCGGCGGCGGCCTCGCTGGAGAAGATCGCCGGGCTGCTCGCCCAGACCCCTTCCGTCCCCGAGCCGGCGGACCCCCGGCCGCTCCCGCCCCTGGCGAGCGAGCACCCGGGCCGCGAGGTCGTCTTCGACGGCGTGAGCTTCGGCTACCGCACCGGCGGTGAGGTGCTGCCCCGCTTCGACCTCACGATCCCGGCCGGGCAGACGGTCGCGGTCGTCGGCTCCACGGGCGCCGGAAAGTCGACCCTGGCCAAGCTGCTGGCCCGGTTCTACGACCCCTCGGACGGCCGGGTGCTGCTGGACGGTGTGGACCTGCGCGACCTCGCCGTGCCCGACCTGCGGCGCGGGGTGGTCATGGTGACGCAGGAGTCGTTCCTGTTCTCCGGCACGGTCGCCGAGAACATCGCGATCGGCCGCCCGGACGCCACCCGGGCGGAGATGGAGCAGGCGGCCAAGGAGATCGGCGCGCACGACTTCATCAGCGCCCTGCCCGACGGCTACGACACCGACGTACGCAAGCGGGGCGGCCGTATCTCGGCCGGGCAGCGGCAACTCGTCGCGTTCGCCCGGGCGTTGCTGGCCGACCCGGCGGTGCTGATCCTCGACGAGGCGACCAGCTCGCTGGACATCCCCGGCGAGCGTGCCGTGCAGCGGGCGATGGCGACGGTCCTGAAGGGGCGCACGGCGGTGGTCATCGCGCACCGGCTCTCGACCGTCGAGATCGCGGACCGCGTCCTGGTGATGGAGCGGGGAAAGATCGTCGAGGACGGCGGCCCGGCCGAACTCGTGGCGGGCACGGGCAGGTTCGCGGATCTGCACCGGGCCTGGCGGGACAGCCTGGCGTAGCGGAGCGGCGGAGGCGGGCGGATGATCGACGCGTACGAGGACCCCGGCACACCCGACCGCCGTGGCGGTGCCCGCTACCTGTGGTGGCTGGTCACCCGGCAGCCCTGGCGGTGTGCGGCCGGGGCCGTGTTCGGCAGCGTGTGGATGGTGCTGCTGGCGGCCACGCCGTACCTGATGTCCCGGGCGATCGACGACGGCCTCGAGCCCGGCGACATGGGCGAACTGGTCCTGTGGAGCGGGGCGCTGTTCGCGGTGGGAGCGTTCAACTCCTGGCTGAGCATCATGCGGCACCGCACGATGACCCGGGTGCGGATGGACGCCAACTTCCGCACGGTGAAGGTGGTCGTCGGGCAGGCTGTGCGGCTCGGCGCCTCCCTGCGGCGGCAGGCGGGCGCCGGGGAGGTCGTCACGATCGGCGTGGGCGACGTGCAGACGGTCAGCCAGTCCCTGACGGTCGTGGGGCCCGGGATCGGTGCGGTCGTGGCCTACCTCGTCATCGCCGTCCTGCTGGTGTCGGTCTCTCCGCTCATCGCCGCGGTCGTCCTGCTCGGCATCCCGGTGATCGTCCTGCTGGTCGGGCCGCTGCTCGGCCGGTTGCAGGGCTCCGAGACGGAGTACCGAGAGCGGCAGGGCGTCCTCACCGCCCGGATCGGCGACCTGGCGGGCGGACTGCGGGTCCTCGCCGGCCTGGGCGGCAAGCAGCTGGTGGCGGACGCCTTCCGCGGCGACTCACGGCGGCTGAAGGAGCAGGGGTACCGGGTCGGTGCGGTGACCAGCTGGGTGCAGGCCCTGGGGATGGGCCTGCCGACCCTGTTCCTCGCGGTGGTGACCTGGCTCGCGGCCCGCATGGCCGCGCGGGGTGACATCACCGTGGGCGAGCTGGTGTCGGTGTACGGCTATGTGGCGGTGCTGGTGGGCCCGGTGTCCTTCTGGGTCGAATGCGGCTACCAGATCAGCCGCGGTGTGGTGTGCGCGCGGCGGGTCGTGGCTTTCCTGCGCCTGGAACCGATGCCCGACACCGGCACGCTGGACGCGCCTTCCGAACCCTCGGCCCTGCACGACCCCGAGTCGGGTGTACGCGTCCTGCCGGGCCGGTTGACGGCCTTGGTGGCTGAACACCCGGCAGACGCCACAGCAGTGGTGGACCGCCTGGGCCGGTACGCCCCGTCGAACGTGACCTGGGGCGACACCCGCCTGGACGAGATCGCCCTGAGCCAGATCCGGGCACGCATCGTGGTGGCCGACCACGAGGCCGACCTCTTCGCAGGAAGCCTCCAGGAGATGATCGCCCCTTTCAGGGGCGCGGGGAACTGCGCGAACCACCCCGACGCACCCGCAGACGCCACTCCAGACCACGCGGCACGCCGGATGGCGCTCCACACAGCCGCAGCCGAAGACATCGTCCAAGCCCTCCCCCACGGTCTGAACACCCCGATGACCGCCCAGGCCCGCAACCTCTCCGGTGGCCAACGCCAACGCATCCGCCTGACAAGAGCCCTCCTGGCCAACCCCGAAGTCCTCCTCGGCATCGAACCCACCTCAGCCCTGGACGCCCACACGGAGGCCACCGTCGCCGCCCGGCTCGCAACGGCCCGCCAAGGCCGTACCACGGTGGTCACCACCACCTCCCCCCTGGTCCTGGACCACACGGACACCGTCCACTACCTGAAAGACGGCAAGGTCGCGGCCTCCGGCACCCACCACGAGCTCCTCGACAGCACCCCCGGCTACCGCGCCCTCGTCGCGAGGGACACCGAGGAGGTCCTGGGATGACCCGCGGCCACCTCCCCGTCGCCGAACGGACCGACGTCCGACGCGCCCTGCTCGAACTCGTCCGGGCCGACGGACAGGCCTTCACCACCGTCCTGGCCCTGAACGCCCTCGCCGCCGTGGCCGGTCTGGCGGGCCCGTGGCTGCTGGGCCGGATGATCGACGACGTCCGGGCCGGGCAGGGGGTCACCGCCGTCGACCGGCTGGCACTCGTCCTCCTGCTCTGCGCACTCGCACAGTTGCTCCTCGCCCGCTGGGCCCGCTACGTGGGCCACCGCTTCGGCGAACGCACGCTCGCCCGGGTACGGGAGCGGTTCGTGGACCGCGCACTGACCCTGCCGGCCTCGGTGGTGGAGCGCGCCGGCACCGGTGACCTGACAGCCCGGGGTACCTCGGACGTCACGACCGTCGGCAACACACTGCGCGACGCCGGCCCGATGCTGCTCATCAACCTCGTGCAGGCCCTGTTCCTGGCCGGCGCGGTGTTCTTCCTGGACCCGCTGCTCGGCGCCCTCGGCGTGCTGGGCCTGACGCCCATCTGGCTGGCGTTGCGCTGGTATCTGCGCCGGGCCCGGGACGGCTATCTCGCCGAGGGGGCGGCGACCTCGGAGGTGGCGGAGATCCTCGCGGCGACCGCGGCCGGAGCGCGCACGGTTGAGGCGTTCCGGCTCCAGGAGCAGCGCACCGCCGCGAGCCGGGACGCCCTGGAGACGTCCCGCCGTACCCGCTTCCACACCCTCTACCTGCGCAGCGTGTTCTTCCCGGCGGTGGAGGTCTCGTACGTCCTCCCGGTGGCCGGGGTGCTGGTGACCGGCGGGGCGCTGCACGCGTCGGGCTCGATGAGTCTGGGGGCGGTCGTGGCGGCGGCCCTGTATCTGCACCAGCTGAGCGGGCCGCTGGACGAGATCCTGGTCCGGGTCGAGCAACTGCAGAGCAGCGGCGCCTCGTTCGCCCGGGTGGAGGGACTGGCCCGGGCCCCGCGCGCCCCCGGTGAGGGCGAGTGTCCGGATCCGGTCGGCGACCGCATCGACGTCACCGGCGCGCGCTACGCCTACGAGGGGGGCGCCGAGGTGCTGCGCGGCGTCGACCTGACGGTGACACCCGGGGAGCGGCTGGCCATGGTCGGGCCTTCCGGGGCCGGCAAGACCACGCTGAGCCGGCTGCTGGCGGGCGTCGACGCGCCGACCGCCGGCTCGGTGACGGTCGGCGGCGTGCCCGTGGCCGGGCTCGGACCGGAGCGGCTGCGACGCCAGGTCGTCCTGGTCACCCAGGAGCACCATGTGTTCCTCGGCTCGGTCCGTGACAACCTGCGGATCGCCGATCCGTCCGCCGGTGACGCGCAGGTGTGGAAAGCGCTGGCCGTGGTCGGCGCCGACACCTGGGTGCGGGAGCTGCCGGAGGGCCTGGACACCCGGCTGGGGCAGGGCGGTTGCCGTACGGACGGTGCACAGGCGCAGCAACTCGCGCTCGCCCGGGTGGTGCTGGCGGACCCGCACACGCTGATCCTGGACGAGGCGACCGCCCTGCTCGACCCGACGACCGCCCGGCACACCGAGCGTGCCCTGGCCGCCGTCCTGGAGGGGCGCACCGTCATCGCCGTCGCCCACCGGCTGCACACCGCGCACGACGCCGACCGGGTCGCGGTGATGGAGGACGGACGGCTGACCGAACTCGGCACGCACGACGAGCTGGTGGCGGCCGGCGGGGCGTACGCGGCCCTGTGGCACTCCTGGCACGGGGACCCGCCCGAGGACCGCGAAGGGTCCGAGAACCGCGAAGGGTCCGTATAGCGAACATGAACTTCCGGTCAACGAACCTTTTCCGGCCATAGTCTTGACGCGGTCCTGACAGAAAGCGCACTCCCCTGCCACGCTTCCCACGACTGCTCTACAGAAACCCCACTGCAACACCTCCACCTCCCCAGGCCGGGCGACCCCCGGCCATGCAGAAGGAGTCAGTGTTGAGAAGCAGTTCCTCGCGAAGAGGCACCTCCCACAGACGCACTCCCCACACCCCTCGTCGTACCGCGGCCGTGGCCCTCGCCGGCGTCGCCGCGCTGATCGCCACCGCCGTCCAGGCCGGCACCGCCACCGCGGCCCCGGAGGACAGGGCTCCGGCGGCCGCGAGCAAGGCGAAGCCGGGCTCGGAATCGGTACGGCTCACCCCCGCCCAGCGCGCCGCGCTGATCCGGGAGGCGAACGCCGGCAAGGCCGAGACCGCCAAGGACCTGGGCCTCGGCGCCCAGGAGAAGCTGGTCGTCCGCGACGTCCTGAAGGACCGCGACGGCACCGTGCACACACGCTACGAGCGCACCTACGCGGGCCTGCCCGTCCTCGGCGGCGACCTGGTCGTCGAGAGCACGAAGGCGGACGCCACCGCGTCCGTCACGAAGGCCACCCGCGCCGCGATCGCGCCGGCCACGACGAAGGCGGCGGTGTCCGCCGCGAAGGCCCGGCAGCAGGCTTTGACCGCGGGCAAGGCCGACGAGGCCAAGAACCCCGGCATCAACCGGGAGCCCCGCAAGGTGATCTGGGCCGCGAGCGGCAAGCCGGTCGTGGCGTACGAGACCGTCGTCGGCGGCTTCCAGCACGACGGCACCCCGCAGGAACTGCACGTGGTCACCGACGCCACCACCGGCGCGAAGCTGTACGAGTGGGAGGCCATCGAGACCGGGACCGGCAACACGGTCTACAGCGGCACGGTCGACCTCACCACGACCCAGTCCGGGTCGACGTACAACCTCACCGACGGCGCCCGCGGCAACCACAAGACGTACAACCTCAACCGCGGCACCTCCGGCACCGGCACCCTCTTCTCCGGCCCCGACGACGTGTGGGGCAACGGCACCCCCTCCAACCTGGAGTCGGCCGGCGCCGACGCCCACTACGGGGCCGCGCTGACCTGGGACTACTACAAGAACGTGCACGGCCGCAGCGGCATCCGCGGCGACGGCGTGGGCGCGTACTCCCGGGTCCACTACGGCAACAACTACGTCAACGCGTTCTGGTCGGACAGCTGCTTCTGTATGACCTACGGCGACGGCTCGGGCAACGCGAACCCGCTGACGTCGATCGACGTGGCCGCCCACGAGATGACCCACGGTCTGACGTCGAACACCGCCGGCCTCAACTACAGCGGCGAGTCCGGCGGTCTGAACGAGGCCACCAGCGACATCTTCGGCTCGACCGTCGAGTTCTACGCCAACAACTCCTCCGACGTCGGTGACTACCTCATCGGCGAGGAGATCGACATCAACGGCGACGGGACCCCGCTGCGCTACATGGACAAGCCGAGCAAGGACGGGGCGTCCAAGGACAGCTGGTACTCCGGCATCGGCTCGATCGACGTGCACTACTCCTCGGGCCCGGCGAACCACTTCTTCTACCTGCTGAGCGAGGGCAGCGGCACCAAGACCATCAACGGTGTCACGTACAACTCGTCCACCTCGGACGGCCTTCCGGTCACCGGCATCGGCCGGGACAAGGCGGAGAAGATCTGGTTCCGCGCGCTGACCACGAAGTTCACCTCGACCACCAACTACGCGGGCGCCCGCACCGGCACCCTCGCCGCGACCGGTGAGCTCTACGGCACCGACAGCGCCGAGTACAAGGCGGTCCAGCACGCGTGGGCGGGCATCAACGTCGGCACCCGCCCCGGCGACGGGGGCGGCGGCGGCACGTCCTTCGAGAACGCGGCCGACGTGGCGATTCCGGACCGGGGCGCGGCGGTCACCTCGCCGGTCACCGTGACCGGCCGGACGGGCAACGCGCCCGCCAACCTCCAGGTCGCCGTGGACATCGTCCACACCTACATCGGTGACCTCAAGGTGGATCTGGTCGCACCCGACGGCACGGCGTACACGCTGAAGGGCTACGGCACCGGCGGCAGCGCGGACAACATCAATGAGACGTACACGGTGAACGCCTCCTCCGAGGTCGCCAACGGCACCTGGCAGCTCCGGGTCCAGGACAACGCGGCCATCGACACCGGCTACATCAACAGCTGGAAGCTCACGTTCCCGTAGGCCGCAGGCAGTAGGCCGCGACGGGTTCCCAAGTCAGGGCGCCGCCCCGGTGGGTTCGACTCCCCCGGGACGGCGCCCGCTTCACATGCCCGGAACCGTCAGCCCGGTCGTCGATTTCCGGCCAACATCACGCGTTACTCCTGACATGTACGCGCCCTTGGTGCCACTCTTCCCCCACCCGCCGCACAGCACCCCAGCAGTTCCCCCACATCAAGGAGCTCGTGTGACCCCCCTCTACGCGCGTCACAAGCGCACCACGCTGGCCATCGCCACCGCCGTCGCCGCCGGCGCCCTGCTCACCACCGGTCTGACCTCCGGCAGCAGCGTCGCCGCCGACTCCTCTTCCGAGCCGGCCCTCGCCGCCGCCCCCGTCCTGCTCTCCGCGCCCGCCCGCACGGCTCTGGTCAAGGAGCAGCAGGCAAACGCCCCGGAGACCGCCGACGAGATAGGCCTCGGCGAACAGGAGAAGCTGGTCGTCAAGGACGTCGTGAAGGACGCCGACGGCTCGGTCCACACCCGCTACGAGCGCACCTACGCGGGCCTGCCGGTCCTCGGCGGCGACCTCGTCGTGCACGAGTCGAAGTCCGGCGCGACAAAGGGCGTCACCAGAGCGACGAAGGCCGCTCTGAAGGTCGCCTCCCTCAAGCCGGCGGTCGCCGCCGCCAAGGCCGAGAAGCAGGCCGTGACGCTCGCCAAGGCGGCCGGCTCGGAGAAGACCGAGGCGAACTCCGCTCCCCGCAAGGTGATCTGGGCGGCCGACGGCAAGCCCACCCTCGCCTACGAGACCGTCGTCGGCGGCCTCCAGGAGGACGGCACGCCGAACGAGCTGCACGTCGTCACCGACGCCGCCACCGGCAAGAAGCTCTACGAGTACCAGGCCATCGAGACGGGCACCGGCAACACCACGTACAGCGGCAAGGTCGACCTGACCACCACCAAGTCCGGGTCTTCGTACAACCTCACGGACGGCACGCGCGGCGGCCACAAGACGTACAACCTCAACCGCGGCACCTCCGGCACCGGCACTCTCTTCTCCGGCACGGACGACGTCTGGGGCACCGGCAACCCGTCCAACCTGGAGACCGCCGCCGCCGACGCGCACTACGGCGCCCAGGTGACCTGGGACTTCTACAAGAGCGCGTTCGGCCGCAGCGGCATCCGCAACGACGGCAAGGCCGCCTACTCGCGCGTCCACTACGGCAACGCCTACGTCAACGCCTTCTGGTCGGACAGCTGCTTCTGCATGACCTACGGCGACGGCGAGGGCAACGCCAACCCGCTGACCTCGCTCGACGTGGCCGCCCACGAGATGAGCCACGGTCTGACCTCGGCCACGGCCGGCCTCAACTACAGCGGCGAGTCCGGCGGTCTGAACGAGGCCACCAGCGACATCTTCGGCGCGGGCGCCGAGTTCTTCGCGAACAACTCCTCCGACGTCGGTGACTACCTCATCGGCGAGGAGATCGACATCAACGGCGACGGCAGCCCACTGCGCTACATGGACAAGCCCAGCAAGGACGGCTCGTCCAAGGACGCCTGGTCCTCGAGCCTCGGCGGCCTGGACGTCCACTACTCCTCCGGTCCCGCCAACCACTTCTTCTACCTGCTGTCCGAGGGCAGCGGCTCGAAGACCATCAACGGCGTGACCTACGACTCGCCCACCTCCAACGGCTCCACGGTCACCGGCATCGGCCGCACCAAGGCGCTGCAGGTCTGGTACAAGGCGCTGACGACGTACATGACGTCGACGACCAAGTACGCGGCCGCCCGCACGGCGACCCTGAACGCGGCCAAGGACCTCTACGGCGCGAGCAGCACCGAGTACAAGGCGGTCGCGGCCGCCTGGTCCGCCGTCAACGTCGGCTGACCGAAGCACGACCCGCGGGCGGTACCCGGAGCGAAGGCAGGTCCGGGTACCGCCCTACTCTTGGGGACCATGTCTTCGGAGGACTTCACGTACGCCGATGTCGGCGCCACCCGCGAGGAGCACTTCTGCCCGCCGGGATTCCACCCCATGAACGTGCGCACCCGCCTCGGGGAGGGCGAGGAGGTCTTCCGCCGGGCCTCTGAGGCGGTGCTCACCTGGGAGATGCACCGGGCCATGGGCGTCGGCGTCGACGCGAGCGCGGAACGGGCCGCCCCCGGCGTCGACGTCACCGTCACCCTCGCCGGCATGATCAAGGCCCCCTGCCGCGTGGTGTGGACGGTGGAGGAACCCCGCCGGGCGGGCTGGGCCTACGGCACGTTGCCCGGCCACCCGGAGACCGGCGAGGAGTCGTTCATCGTGGACCGCACGGGAGACGGCACGGTGTGGCTGACGGTGAACGCGTTCAGCCGGCCGGCCAAGTGGTACGCAAAGGCGGGCGGCCCGGCGACCAGGGGATTCCAGCACGCGTACGCACGCAGGTGCGGCAACGTCCTACGGAACATCGCAACGCAGGGTGGTGACGGTACCTAGGGGCGCGGGGCTGTATCTGTTTGCGGCTCCGCCGCGTGGGCGCGACCAGCCCCCACGCACCCGCAGACAACCCTCAGCGCATCAACAGCCCCGCAGCCTCCACAAGCTCCTCAGAAGGCCCGGCCACCAAGCCCAACTCCGCACTGGAAGCGAGCAGCCGGTGAGCCGGCAGAATCCGCACCGTGTACCCGAACGGCCCGGTGCGATCCAGGGACAAGGCCCCTTCGTACACCCACCGCCCGTCCTCCCCGGGGGACCCGACCGGCTTCAGAGGAACAACCGCCGCGTCCCCGATCCGGTCCTCCTCGTCCACCCGCCCCGAGACGACCTGCACATCCACATCGTCCGGCCCGAGCTCCCCGAGCCCGATGCGCACCCGCAACCCCAGCGTCGTACCGAGCTCGGCCAGCGCCTCGGACGCCGACGTCTCCACATGGTCGACGGTGACGCCCGGCCAGGCCCCCCGCACCCGTGCCTTCCACTCGGCGAGCTCCCGCGCCGCGTCCGGCCGCATCGACCGGTGGGCCAGCGCAGCCGGCGCATAGAGCCGCTCGACGTACTCGCGGACCATGCGCCCGGCCAGCACCTTCGGCCCGAGCAGGCTCAGGGTCTGGCGGACCATCTCGATCCAGCGGTCGGGAAGCCCGCTGCGGCCGCGCTCGTAGAAGCGGGGCGTCACCCGCTGCTCCAGCAGGTCGTACAGCGCCGCGGCCTCTATGTCGTCGCGCCGGTCAGGATCGGTCCCGACCCCGTCGGCCGTGGGGATGGCCCAGCCGAAGTCCGGCTGGAACCACTCGTCCCACCAGCCGTCGAGGACGGACAGATTGAGACAACCGTTGAGCGCCGCCTTCATGCCGGACGTGCCGCAGGCCTCCAGCGGCCGGAGCGGGTTGTTCAGCCAGATGTCGCAGCCCGGGTACAGCTTCTGCGCCATGGCCATGCCGTAGTCGGGCAGGAACACGAGCCGGTGCCGCACCCGCGGATCGTCCGCGAACCGCACCAGCTCCTGCACCAGCCGCTTGCCGCCGTCGTCCGCGGGGTGCGCCTTGCCCGCCACGACGATCTGGACCGGCCGCTCGGAGTGCAGCAGCAGGTCCATCAGCCGGTCGCGGTCGCGCAGCATCAGCGTCAGCCGCTTGTACGACGGGACGCGCCGGGCGAAGCCGATGGTGAGGACGTCCGGGTCGAGCACTCCGTCGATCCAGCCCAGCTCGGCCGTACCGGCCCCGCGCTGCCGCCAGGAGGCCCGCAGCCGCTCCCGCACCTCGGTCACGAGCTGCTCGCGCAGGCCCCGCCGCAGCTCCCAGATCTCCTGGTCGGCGATGTCCGCCACCGCGTCCCAGCGGTCCGAGCCGCCGACGGTCAGCGCGTCCTCGGCGCGCTGCACGCCGATCTGCCGGGCGCCGAGCCGGAACACCTCCGGGGCGACCCAGGTGGGCGCGTGCACCCCGTTGGTCACGGACGTGATGGGCACCTCGTCGGCGTCGAAGCCGGGCCACAGGCCGGAGAACATCTCACGGCTGACGTTGCCGTGCAGCAGGGACACCCCGTTGGCGCGCTGGGCCAGGCGCAGGCCCATCACGGCCATGTTGAACAGGTTGGGCTCCCCGCCGGGGTAGGTCTCCATGCCGAGCTTGAGGACGCGCCCGACGTCGATGCGGGGCAGCTCCGCGTCCGGGCCGAAGTGACGGGCGACCAGCTCACGGTCGAAGCGGTCGATACCGGCCGGGACGGGGGTGTGGGTGGTGAAGACGGTCCCGGAGCGGACCGCCTCCAGTGCCGCGTCGAAGTCCGAGCCCGCCGCGCAGAGTTCGGCGATCCGCTCCAGACCGAGGAACCCGGCGTGCCCCTCGTTGGTGTGGAACACCTCCGGCGCGGGGTGCCCGGTCAGCCGGCAGTACGTCCGGACCGCCCGCACACCTCCTATCCCCAGCAGCATCTCCTGCAGCAGCCGGTGCTCGCTGCCGCCGCCGTAGAGCCGGTCGGTCACGCCGCGCTCGCCGAGGTCGTTCTCCTCGACGTCCGAGTCCAGCATCAGCAGCGGGACGCGGCCGACCTGCGCCAGCCAGATCCGGGCGCGCAGCTGCTTGCCGCCGGGCAGGGCGAGGGCGACCTGGGCGGGGGTGCCGTCGGGCTCCTCGAGGAGGACGAGGGGCAGCTCGTTCGGGTCGAGGACGGGGTAGTGCTCCTGCTGCCAGCCGTCCCGGGAGAGGGTCTGGCGGAAGTAGCCGTGCCGGTAGAGCAGCCCGACGCCGATCAGCGGGACGCCCAGGTCGCTGGCCGCCTTCAGATGGTCGCCGGCCAGGATGCCGAGGCCGCCGGAGTACTGCGGCAGGGCGGCCGTGATGCCGAACTCGGGTGAGAAGTAGGCGACCGCGGCGGGAAGTTCCTCGGGCTGGGTCTGGTACCAGCGGTCGCCGGTCATGTAGTCGTGCAGATCGCCCGCGACCGCGGCGAGGCGGCGCAGGAACCGGCGGTCCTCGGCCAGGTCCGCGAGCCGCGCGGGTGGCACGCTGCCCAGCAGCCGGACCGGGTCGCACCCGGAGGCGGCCCAGCGCTCGGGGTCGACGGACTGGAACAGATCACGGGTCTCCGCGTGCCACGACCACCGCAGATTGCGGGCCAGATCGCCGATCGGCCGGAGGGGGTCGGGGAGAACGGGTCGGACGGTGAATCGACGGATCGCCTTCACGGGTTCCACCTCGGCGCGTTCGCTGGTTGACGCAGGGCTTGGACACAGGGCTTCATCGACGTCTCCTACGACAGTACCGGCGGATGTGCCGCCGCCGCTGAGGCTCCGCCGCCGCACCCTCGATCGGCCTGAACAGCACCATCCACGGATATGGCCGATTCCACCCCCATAGGCGTCCTTGTGGTGTTTCACGGGCCACGAGAGGCTGCCCCTGGCGTACTGGCCCGTGCCCGCCGTACGCGGCGCCGCGCGGCAGCCGTACGCCGAGTCGAGGAGGGGAACTCGGACCATGGCACGGACGCGCACCCGGCGCCCGCGCTGGACGGGGGGCCTGACCGCGGCGATCTGCGCCGTGGTGCTTTCGGCCATCACCCTGCCCGCGCACGCCGTACCGGAGGGGCGGATACTCGGCGCCGGAGGACCCGGCTCCGTGCACGGCAGTTATCTGGTGACACTGGAGGAGGGCACGCGGGCACCGTCGGCGGCCGGGCAGGGCCTGGCCGAGACATACGGGGTGGACATCAGCCACACCTACGGCACGGTCCTGAACGGCTACGCGATCAGGGCGAACGCGAGACAGGCAGCGCGGCTGGCCGCCGATCCACGGGTCGCCTCGGTCGTCCAGGACACTCGCGTGCGGCCGGACCGCACGCGGCAGGACCCGGCGCCCTGGGGGCTGGACCGCGTCGACCAGCCGAGTCTCCCCCTGGACCGGAGCTACACCTGGCCCGCTTCGGCGGGCGCCGGGGTGACGGTGTACGTGATCGACAGCGGCGTCCGGACCACCCACCGGGACTTCGGCGGCCGGGCGAGCCACGGCTGGGACTTCGTCGGGAACGACAAGGTCGCGGCGGACGCCAACGGCCACGGCACGCACGTCGCCGGCACGGTCGCCGGGAAGACCCACGGCGTCGCCAAGAAGGCCCGGATCGTCTCCGTGCGCGTCCTCGACGCCGCGGGCGCGGGCACCACGGCCCGGGTGATCGCCGGGATCGACTGGGTGACCCGGCACGCGAGGAAGCCCGCAGTGGCCAACCTCAGTCTGGGCGGCCCGCGCAACGAACGGCTGGACGCCGCCGTCCGCGCCTCCATCGCCTCCGGCGTCACCTACACGATCGCCGCGGGCAACGACGGCAGGCCCGCCGGGCTCTACTCCCCGGCGAGCGTCAAGCAGGCGATCACGGTCGGCGCGACCGACCGCGGGGATACAAAACCGGCCTTCTCCAACCACGGCCCGGCCCTCGATCTCTTCGCCCCGGGCGTCGGCATCACCTCCGCGGCCGCCGCGAGCGACACCGCGCGGGCCACGTTCTCGGGCACCTCGATGGCCTCTCCGCACGCGGCGGGCGCGGCCGCGCTGTATCTGGCCGACCATCCGAAAGCGGCTCCGTCCCAGGTCGGGAGGGCTCTGACGGCGGGAGCGGCGACCGGGAAGATCTCCGGCCGGGGCATCGGTTCGCCGGACAAGTTACTGCGGGTGCCGCACCCGTAGGGCGAAGGAGCAGCCACACACAAGGGCCGGCCTCGTCCTTCGCGGACGAGGCCGGTCTTGTGTGTCGACATACCCCTGAGTAGTTAACAAAGTGCCGGATTGCCCACCCGAATAGGGTGGGAAGGCTCCTCCGGGTACCCCTCTCTGGAGCACCACGCAGGACCCACCTCCCCATAGACATCCGCCCACCCACGTTGACGCGGACAGGAGCGGTCATGCCCGCCAAGCACCATTCGTCACCACCCCCGACCCGCCGCACCGGGGCGCGCGCGCCCGGCGGCGAGGAACGTCCCGTGCGCCCGGCCGACGCCGGTCCACCGGTCCCGCAACCACCCCCCGCGGGCGAGGCGACCGCCGTCGGGCGCATACCCGTGCTCGATGTCCGTCCGGTCGTCCAGCAGGGACGCCGGCCGGCCAAGGCCGTGACCGGCGAGACCTTCGAGATCTCGGCGACCGTGTTCCGGGAGGGGCACGACGCGGTCGCCGCCAACGCCGTCCTGAGGGACCCCGAGGGCCGCCCCGGGCCGTGGACGCCGATGCGGGAGCTGGCCCCCGGCACGGACCGGTGGGGCGCCACGGTCACCGCCGGGGAGCCCGGCCTGTGGACGTTCACCGTGGAGGCGTGGGGCGACCCGATCGGAACCTGGCGCCACCACGCGCAGATCAAGATCCCGGCCGGCATGGACACGGACGTCGTCCTGGAGGAGGGCGCACGCCTGTACGAGCGGGCTGCCGACGGCGTACCCGAGGAGAAAGGCCTGCGGGACGTGCTCCTGGCCGCCGTCGACGCCCTGCGGGACGAGAGCCGCCCGGCGGCCGCGCGGCTCGCCGGTGCGCTGACGCCGGAGGTGGAGGAGGTGCTGGCCCGGCATCCGCTGCGGGACCTGGTCACGACCTCCGAGCCGCTGCCGCTGCTGGTGGAGCGGGAGCGGGCCCTGTACGGCTCCTGGTACGAGTTCTTCCCCCGCTCCGAGGGGACCCGGCAGCAGCCGCACGGCACGTTCCGCACCGCCGCCCGCCGGCTGCCCGCGATCGCCGCCATGGGCTTCGACGTCGTCTACCTGCCCCCGATCCACCCCATCGGCACGACCTTCCGCAAGGGGAAGAACAACACCCTCTCCCCCGGCCCCGACGATGTCGGGGTGCCCTGGGCGATCGGGTCCCCGGAGGGCGGTCACGACGCCGTCCACCCCGCCCTGGGCACCCTGGAGGACTTCACCTGGTTCGTCGGCCGGGCCCGGGAGCTGGGGATGGAGGTGGCGCTGGACTTCGCCCTGCAGTGCTCCCCCGACCACCCCTGGGTGCAGAAGCACCCCGAGTGGTTCCACCACCGCCCCGACGGCACCATCGCCTACGCCGAGAACCCGCCCAAGAAGTACCAGGACATCTACCCCATCGCCTTCGACGCCGACATGGACGGCCTGATCGCCGAGACGGTGCGGGTGCTGCGGCACTGGATGGACTGCGGGGTGCGGATCTTCCGCGTGGACAACCCGCACACCAAGCCGGTGGTGTTCTGGGAGCGGGTGATCGCGGAGATCAACCGCACCGACCCGGATGTGATCTTCCTGGCCGAGGCGTTCACCCGCCCGGCGATGATGGCCACCCTGGCCCAGATCGGCTTCCAGCAGTCCTACACCTACTTCACCTGGCGCAACACCAAGCAGGAGCTGACCGACTACCTCACCGAGCTGTCCGGGGAGGCCGCGTCCTATATGCGGCCGAACTTCTTCGCCAACACCCCCGACATCCTGCACGCCTACCTCCAGCACGGCGGCCGGCCCGCCTTCGAGGTCCGGGCCGTCCTGGCCGCGACCCTCTCGCCGACCTGGGGCATCTACTCCGGCTACGAACTGTGCGAGAACACCCCGCTCAGAGAGGGCAGCGAGGAGTACCTGAACTCGGAGAAGTACCAGCTCACCCGCCGCGACTGGGACGCCGCCGAGCGTGAGGGGCGCACCATCACCCGGCTGCTGACCAGGCTCAACACCATCCGCCGGGAGAACCCGGCCCTCCAGCAGCTGCGCGATCTCCACTTCCACGACGCGGACCAGGAGGCGGTGATCGCCTACTCGAAGCGGAAGGGTTCGAACACGGTTCTGGTGGTCGCCAACCTCGACCCCCACCACACCCAGGAGGCGACGGTCTCGTTGGACATGCCGCAACTCGGCCTGGACTGGCACGAGTCGGTGCCGGTGCGCGACGAGCTCACCGGCGAGACCTATCACTGGGGCAGGGCCAACTACGTGCGTCTCGAACCGGGCCGGAGCCCCGCGCACGTCTTCACGGTGCTGCGACCGTCCACCCCGCAGATCGGAGGGTCACCCACAACATGATCGTCAATGAACCCGTTCAGGACACCTTCGAGGACACTCCTGCCAGGGACCGCGACCCGGAGTGGTTCAAGCGCGCCGTCTTCTACGAGGTGCTCGTCCGCTCGTTCCAGGACAGCAACGGCGACGGCGTCGGTGACCTGAAGGGCATCACCGCCAAGCTCGACTACCTCCAGTGGCTCGGCGTCGACTGCCTGTGGCTGCCGCCGTTCTTCAAGTCCCCGCTCCGCGACGGCGGCTACGACGTCTCCGACTACACGGCCGTCCTCCCGGAGTTCGGCGACCTCGCCGACTTCGTGGAGTTCGTCGACGCCGCCCACCAGCGCGGCATGCGCGTGATCATCGACTTCGTCATGAACCACACCAGCGACCAGCACCCCTGGTTCCAGGAGTCGCGCAAGGACCCCGACGGGCCCTACGGCGACTACTACGTGTGGGCCGACGACGACAAACAGTTCCCTGACGCGCGGATCATCTTCGTCGACACCGAGGCCTCCAACTGGACCTTCGACCCGGTCCGCAAGCAGTACTACTGGCATCGTTTCTTCTCCCACCAGCCGGACCTCAACTACGAGAACCCGGCCGTGCAGGAGGAGATGATCTCCGCGCTGAAGTTCTGGCTGGACCTGGGCATCGACGGGTTCCGGCTGGACGCGGTGCCGTACCTGTACCAGCAGGAGGGCACGAACTGCGAGAACCTCCCGGAGACGCACGACTTCCTGAAGCGGGTGCGCAAGGAGATCGACGCGCAGTACCCGGACACGGTGCTGCTCGCCGAGGCCAACCAGTGGCCCGAGGACGTCGTCGACTACTTCGGCGACTACCCCAGCGGCGGCGACGAGTGCCACATGGCCTTCCACTTCCCGGTCATGCCCCGCATCTTCATGGCCGTGCGACGGGAATCCCGCTACCCGGTCTCCGAGATCCTGGCCAAGACCCCGGCCATCCCCTCGAACTGCCAGTGGGGCATCTTCCTGCGCAACCACGACGAGCTCACGCTCGAGATGGTCACCGACGAAGAGCGCGACTACATGTGGGCCGAGTACGCCAAGGACCCCCGCATGCGCGCCAACATCGGCATCCGGCGCCGGCTCGCCCCGCTGCTGGACAACGACCGCAACCAGATCGAGCTGTTCACGGCCCTGCTGCTGGCCCTGCCAGGCTCGCCGATCCTCTACTACGGCGACGAGATCGGCATGGGCGACAACATCTGGCTCGGCGACCGCGACGCGGTGCGCACGCCGATGCAGTGGACGCCCGACCGCAACGCGGGCTTCTCGTCCTGTGACCCGGGGCGGCTGTTCCTGCCGACGATCATGGACCCGGTCTACGGCTACCAGGTCACGAACGTCGAGGCGTCGATGTCATCGCCGTCGTCGCTGCTGCACTGGACCCGCCGCATGATCGAGATCCGCAAGCAGAACCCCGCCTTCGGGCTCGGCACGTACACCGAGCTGCCGTCGACGAACCCGGCGGTGCTGGCCTTCCTCAGGGAGTACGAGGACGACCTGGTGCTGTGCGTGAACAACTTCTCCCGGTTCGCGCAGCCCACGGAGCTGGATCTGAGCGCCTTCGAGGGGCGGCATCCGGTGGAGCTGTTCGGCGGGGTGCGCTTCCCGGCCATCGGCGAGCTGCCGTATCTGCTGACCCTGGCGGGCCACGGTTTCTACTGGTTCCGGCTCCGCGGTGACACCGTATGAGGGCCGTGTGAGGCCTGGAACGGCCTGCTGAGGCCTGATCCGCGGGGCAGGCCGCAAACCCCCGCGGCGGGGCGTTTCTCCTGCCCCGCCCGGGGCACGCATCAAGAACACCCCACCCGGTGACGCATCACACATGGGTGAAAGGACGCGACGTCATGTCGGAAGCCGTCACACGCACCGTCACCACCCCGCCCGGCCTTCTCGCCTCCCTGGATCCACTGCTGCGGGAATGGCTGCCACGGCAGCGCTGGTTCGCCGGCAAGGGACGTCCGGTCACCGGGTTCACGCTGGTCGAGGCCACCGAGCTGCTCCCCTCCAGTGCCAAGCTGGGCCTGTACCACCTGCTGGTCCGCGCCCATCAGCCGCTCGTGCCGTCCCACGGCGCGCCCGGCCACCCCGGCGACTGCTACCAGCTGTTGATAGGCGTGCGCGAGGCGCTGCCGCCTCGGCTGGCGCCCGCGCTCATCGGACACGTACCGACGGGGCCGCTGGCCGGCCGCACGGTCTACGACGCCCTGCACGACACCAGGCCCGCCGAGCTGCTCCTGGAGGCGCTGCGCACCCAGGCCCGTATCGGCAGGCTCCGCTTCGAGCGGGACCCCGGCCAGGACATCCGGTCCGGCCTTGTGCCCCGTGTGGTGACCGCCGAGCAGTCCAACTCGTCCGTCGTCTACGGAGATACGTTCATCCTGAAGCTGTTGCGCCGGATCGTGCCCGGGGTCAACCCCGATCTGGAGCTGCCGCTGGCGCTGGCCCGCGAGGACTGCCCCCGGGTGCCCGCGCCGACGGCCTGGATGGTCGCGGACATCGACCCCATGGCGGACCCGGTCGTCTCGGCGGGCCCGGGGGACCTCGCCGGCCAGCCGTATGTGCTGGGGGTGCTCCAGCCGTTCGTGCAGGGCGCCTCCGACGGCTGGGAGCTGGCGCTGCGCGAGCTGGCCAAGGGCGAGGACTTCGGCGCCGAGGCACGGGCGCTGGGGCGGGCCACCGCCGAGGTGCACACCGCGCTGGCTCGCGCGTTGCCGACGGTCACGCTCGGTCACATGCAGCTCCAGATCATGGTGGACGGCATGCTCGAGCGGCTGGAGGCGGCCGTCCAGGCGGTGCCCGCGCTGCGGCCCTACGCCGACGGGCTGCGGTCCGCGTTCGCGGCGCTGGGCGATCTGGCCGCCGAGGGCCGCACCTGGACCGCGCAGCGCGTGCACGGCGATCTGCATCTCGGGCAATGCTTGCGCTCACCGGCCGGCGAGTGGTCGCTGATCGACTTCGAGGGCGAGCCGGCCCGGCCCCTGCCCGAGCGGCGTATGCCGCAGCCGGCGGTGCGGGATGTCGCCGGCATGCTGCGGTCCTTCGACTACGCGGCCCGCTCGGCCGATCCGCCCCAGCCGGACTGGGCCGAGACGTGCCGGTCCGCGTACTGCTCCGGCTACGCGGAGGCCTCCGGCCGCGATCCGCGCACCGACCCGGTGCTGCTGCGCGCCTACGAGACGGACAAGGCGATCTACGAGGTGGTGTACGAGGCCCGGCACCGCCCCGACTGGCTGCCGGTGCCCTTGGCCGCCATAAGCCGGCTCTCCTCGTCCGGCCATCTGACCTGACTGACCCACCTGCGCCCAGGAGGCTGCGCCCGTGACCCCCCGCTCCGAGTCCAGCGGTTCGCACCCGAAGAAGACGGCCGGGGAGAAGATCCCCGAGCAGCCGACGGCCGCCCAGCGCAAGAGCGCCGCGAAGAAGACGGCGGTACCGAAACAGGCGGCGGCGAAGAAGGCCGCCGCCAGGAAATCGGCCCCGGCGCAGTCACCGGCGACGAAGTCGACGGCCGCGAAGCCGACCGTGGCGAAGAAGGCTGCCGCGAAGAAGGCCGTGACGAAGAAGGCCGTGGCCAAGAAGGCCGTCGCGAAGAAGGCGGACCCCGCGAAGGCGACCGCGGCGAACTCGACCGCCAAGAAGGTGGCCGCGACGAAGGCAGCCGCCAAGAAGACCCCTGCGAAGAAGACGGCCACGAAGGCGACGGCCGCGAAGCCGACGGCCGCGAAGAAGACAACGGCCACGAAGGCTGCCGCCAAGAAGGCCACGACCGCGAAGGCGGCGGGCACCAGGACCACGGCCGCCAACCCCCCTGCCACGAAGGCGGCGCCGAAGAAGGCCCCCGCCAAGAAGGCCCCCGCCAGGACAACGAGCGCCACGAAGGCCGCCCCCGCCCAGGTCGTCCCGCCGGAGATGGAGATCGCCGTCTCGCCCGCCGTCGACGCGGTGGACCGGGAGCGGCTGCTCGGCGGGACGCATCACGACCCGCACTCCGTGCTCGGCGCGCACCCCGTGCCCGGCGGGGTCGCGTTCCGGGCGTTCCGGCCGTACGCCCTGTCGGTGACCGTCGTCGCCGGGGAACTGCGGGCGGAGCTGCACGACGACGGGGAGGGGTTCTTCTCCGGGCTGCTGCCCCTGCGGGAGGTTCCGGAGTACCGGCTGCTCGTGGAGTACGAGGGCACGGTCCTGGACACCGAGGACGCATACCGCTTCCTGCCCACGCTGGGCGACCTCGACCTGCATCTGATCGGCGAGGGCCGGCACGAGGAGCTGTGGACGGCGCTGGGCGCGCACCCGATGACCCACGAGGGCGTGACGGGCACCCGGTTCTCGGTGTGGGCGCCGAACGCGCGCGGCGTGCGCGTGGCCGGCACCTTCAACTTCTGGGACGGCACCGGCCATGTCATGCGGTCGCTGGGCTCGTCGGGCGTGTGGGAGCTGTTCCTGCCGGACATCGGCGAGGGCGAGCTGTACAAGTTCGAGATCACGCGGCCCGACGGTTCGAAGACGCTGCGCGCCGACCCGCTGGCCCGCCGCACCGAGGTGCCGCCCGCGACCTCGTCGGTCATCACGTCCTCGGCGTACGAGTGGGGCGACGCCGAGTGGCTGTCCCGGCGCGCCGAGGCCCCGGCACATGAGGCGCCGTTCTCGGTGTACGAGGTGCATCTGGCCTCCTGGCGCCCGGGACTGACGTACCGGCAACTGGCCGATCAGCTCCCCGGGTACGTGAAGAACCTGGGCTTCACGCACGTCGAGCTGATGCCGGTCGCCGAGCATCCGTTCGGCGGCTCCTGGGGCTACCAGGTCACGGGTTTCTACGCGCCGACGGCCCGGCTGGGCACGCCCGACGACTTCCGGTACCTGGTCGACTCGCTGCACCGGGCCGGGATCGGCGTCCTCATGGACTGGGTGCCGGCCCATTTCCCGCGGGACGACTGGGCGCTGGCCGAGTTCGACGGGCGGCCCCTGTACGAGCACGAGGATCCGCTGCGGGCCGCGCACCCCGACTGGGGCACGCTGGAGTTCGACTTCGGGCGGCGGGAGGTGCGCAACTTCCTCGTCTCGAACGCCCTGTACTGGTGCGAGGAGTTCCACATCGACGGGCTGCGCGTGGACGCCGTCGCCTCGATGCTCTACCTCGACTACTCGCGCGAGGCGGGGCAGTGGACGCCCAACGAGCACGGCGGCCGGGAGAACCTGGACGCGGTGGCGTTCCTGCAGGAGATGAACGCGACGGTGTACCGCAGGGTGCCCGGCGTGGTCACCATCGCCGAGGAGTCGACCGCCTGGGACGGGGTCACCCGGGCCACGCACCACGAGGGCCCGAGCGGCTTCGGCGGGCTCGGGTTCGGGCTGAAGTGGAACATGGGCTGGATGCACGACTCGCTCCAGTACATGAGCCATGAGCCGGTGCACCGCAAGTACCACCACCACGAGATGACGTTCTCGATGGTGTACGCGTACAGCGAGAACTACGTCCTGCCGATCTCCCACGACGAGGTCGTGCACGGCAAGCGTTCCCTGGTGTCGAAGATGCCGGGCGACTGGTGGCAGCAGCGCGCCGGGGTGCGGGCCTACCTCGGCTTCATGTGGGCCCACCCGGGCAAGCAACTGCTCTTCATGGGGCAGGAGTTCGCCCAGGGCGCCGAGTGGTCGGAGGCGCACGGCCCGGACTGGTGGCTGCTGGACCCGGGCTACGGGGCCGAACCCGACCACCGGGGCGTGCGCGACCTGGTCCGCGACCTCAACACCGTCTACCGGGCCACCCCGGCGCTGTGGCGCCTCGACACCGACCCGGCCGGTTTCGAGTGGATCGTCGGGGACGCCGCCGACGACAACGTCCTCGCGTTCCTGCGGCTTGACCCGGAGGGCACCCCGATCCTGGCGGTGTCGAACTTCGCGCCGGTCGTCCGCCAGGACTACCGCCTGGGCGTGCCCGAGGACGTCCCCGCCTGGCACGAGGCCGTGAACACCGACGCCGCCCGCTACGGCGGCAGCGACGTCACCAACCCCGACCCGGTCAAGCCCGAGGCCCAGCCCTGGCACGGCCGCCCGGCCAGCATCCGCCTCACCCTGCCGCCGCTGTCGACGGTGTGGCTGCGCCCGGCGTAGGCGGCCGCTGTGACACCTCTGTGACAGGAGGAGTGGCTTCCGCCACAGCCCGTGCGGTCGGGCCCTGGTGGGGTGGCGGCATGCGCCGTGCCACTTCACCGGGCCGTGGGGGCCCGTCCGCGCGGGAGGGCGGTGAGGGCGTGGTGATCGGGCTCCGCGCCCGGAAGGCCGGGGCGTCGGCATGACGCTGCTTCCCGTCTTCGTCGGACTCGTGGTGGCCCTGGTCGCGCTGCGCGGGCTGCTGGCGCATCCGCTGCTCCCGCTGTGGGTGCGGACCACGGTGTTCTGGGCACTGCCGTGCGGTGCCGTCACCTGGGTCGTGATCATGACGGCGGACGACCCCGTCCTGTTCCCGGAGACCGCGCCCTGTCCCGCCGAGCCGATGCGGGAGGGCGTCCTCGGGGACGGGAAGGCCTGGGGAGTCTCCACGCCGTTTCCGCCCCGGGCCTACTGCGAGTGGGAGGACGGCACCACCTACGACCTCGCGCCCGGCGCCGAGTTCCTGTTCTGGGTCTTCTTAGCCCTGACGGTCGTACCGCTCACGGCCGGGCTGTGGCACGCCCTGCGGGATCCGAAGTCGCTGCTCCGGTAGGCGCGGGCCCGCCCGCCAGGCAACTGGTCGGGCGGGCGGGTGAGTTCCACGGCGGCGAAGCGGTCGAGTGTGACTACGACACGAACTGTCATCGCTCCTGCACGAAGGATTCCGACAGCGCTTCCGGCAGTTCCCCGGTGTGCAGCACGCCGAGCCGCTGGGTGGCCCGGGTCAGGGCCACGTACAGGTCGCTGGTGCCGTACCGGCCGGGCTCGACCACCAGGACGGAGTCGAACTCCAGGCCCTTGGCCTGGCGCGGGTCGAGGAGGACGACCGTCTGCGTGAGGTCGGGTTCGGCGCCCGCCGTCACGCCGTCCAGCCGGGCCGCGATGCCGCGGTGGAGGTCGCGCGGCGCGATCACCGCGAGCCGCCCCTCGGCCGGGGTGAGCTCCTCGACCGCCTTGGCGACCGCGCCCGGGAGGTCGTCGGTGGCCCGCGCCCACGGCCGTACACCCGTGGAGCGGACCGAGCTCGGCGGCTCGAACTCCGGGTCCTCGGCGCGGACCACGGCCGCCGCCGCGTCCATGATCTCGGCCGGGGTGCGGTAGTTGACGCCCAGTCGGTTGTGCTCCCAGCGGTCCTCGACGTACGGGCCGAGGATGCCCGCCCAGGAGCCGACCCCGGCCGCCTCCGCCGTCTGCGCGGGGTCGCCGACCAGGGTCATCGAGCGGGTCGGGCTGCGCCGCATCAGCAGCCGCCAGGCCATCGGCGACAGCTCCTGCGCCTCGTCGACGATGATGTGCCCGAACGCCCAGGTGCGGTCGGCCGCCGCGCGCTCGGCGGCGCTGCGGTGGTCGTCCTCCTCGTGCCGCTCGGCGAACCGCTCGGCGTCGATGACGTCGTGCGCGGACAGCACCTCGCTGCCGTCGGGGTCGCTGTCCTCCTTGTCCTCGAACTCGTAGGTCCGGGAGGCGTACGACACCTCCAGCACGCCCTGCGCGTAGGCGATCTGCTCCTCCCGCTCGCGCGCGGCGCGCTCCCGGGCCAGCCGGTCGTCCTCGCCGAGGAGCTCGGCGGCCTCGTCGAGCAGCGGCACGTCCGCGACCGTCCAGCGCCGGGTCACCGGGCGGCGTACGGCCTCGGCGTCCTCGGCGCGCAGGAACTCCTCGGGCGCGGCGAGGAAGTCGGCGACGAGCCGCTGCGGGGTGAGCACCGGCCAGAGCTGGTCGATGGCGGACCAGACGTCGGGGTTCTCGGCGATGTCGTCGCGGATCTGGGTGATGTCGCTGGGGTCGAGCAGGCTGGATCCGTCGAAGGGGTCGGTGCCGATCCGCTCGGCGTACAGATCCGTGAGCGCGTTGAGGATGTGGCCCTCGAAGTGCTCGCGGGCCGCGTTGTGCGGCAGCTTGGCGGCGCGGGTGCGCTCGCGGGCGACGTTCACCAGACCGTCGTCGAGCATGAGGATTTCGCGGTCGTGCTCGATGGCGATGACGGGGTCGGGCAGCGCCTGCCGGCTTCGGACGACCTCGGCGAGGACGTCCGCCATGCCGGCCCGGCCCTTCACGGCGGCGGCCTCGGGCGTGTCGGTCGCGGTCGCCTTCACGCCGGGGAACAGCTCGCCCACGGTCGCGAGGAGCACGCCCGTCTCACCGAGGGAGGGCAGCACCTCGCCGATGTAGCCGAGGAACGCCGGGTTGGGCCCGACGATCAGTACCGCCCGCTTGGCGAGCAGCTCGCGGTGCTCGTACAGCAGATACGCGGCGCGGTGCAGGGCGACGGCCGTCTTGCCGGTGCCCGGGCCGCCCTCCACCACCATGACGCCGCGGTGCGGGGCGCGGATGATGCGGTCCTGGTCGGCCTGGATGGTCTGCACGATGTCGCTCATCCGGCCGGTGCGGGCCGAGTCGAGGGCGGCGAGCAGCACGGCGTCGCCCGTCGGGTCCTCGTGGCCGGTGCGGGTCTCGTCGCCGAGGTCGAGGATCTCGTCGTGCAGCTGGGTGACCCGCCGGCCGTCGGTGGCGATGTGCCGCCGGCGCCTCAGGCCCATCGGGGTGTGACCGGTGGCCAGGTAGAAGGGACGGGCGACGTCGGCGCGCCAGTCGATCAGGACGGGGGTGCGCTCGGCGTCGTCGGTGCGCAGCCCGATCCGGCCGATGTGGTGGGTGACGCCCGAGGTGAGGTCGATCCGGCCGAAGCACAGGGAGCCGTCCACCGCGTTCAGCGCGGCGAGCAGCCCGGAGCGCTCGGCGACGAGGATGTCCCGCTCGAGTCTGGCCTGCATGGGCGTGTTGCCCTGCGCGAGCGCGTCCGTGACGGAGGTCTCGGCGTCGCCGCGCAGGGCGTCGACGCGCGCGTACAACCCGTCGATGAATTCCTGTTCCTGCCGCAATTCATCGTCCGGAAATTCGGTGTTTGACAATTCCACTCCCGCCCGGATATACTGTGCTCACTGAACTTCGCGTGACTTCTTTCGAGTCGAAGTCGCGAACAAACAAATATACGCAGGGAAATCCCCCGAGCGCAATTGCTCGGGGGATTTCCTGTTGTCCGGGCGGGTCGCCTAGAGCACCTCGGCCAGCTCCTCCAGCAGCCGCCGCTTCGCCCGCGCCCCCACCATCGACTTCACGGGCTCACCGCCGCGGAACACCATGAAGGTCGGCATGGACAGCACCTTGTAGGCGTTTGTCGTCTCCGGGTTGGAGTCCACGTCCAGCTGCACCACCTTCAGCCGGTCGCCCTCCTCGAATGCGAGCGCCTTCAGCACCGGGGCCATCTGCCGGCACGGCGGGCACCAGCCGGCGGTGAACTCCACCAGCACCGGCAGATCGGCGCCGATCACCTCCGCCTCGAAATCCGCGTCCGTCACGTCGGTCACCATGTGTCCCCTCCCAGCTCGCACTGCGGCTCCGGACCGCCCGGAGTCTCCGCCTCGGCGGCCAGCTCGGCCCGCGCCAGCTGCCGCGCGACCGTGTCCCGGACGGTGGTCAGCTCACCGATCAGGGAGTCCAGTTCACCCAGCTTGCGCCGGTAGACCGCGAGCGACGCCGGGCACGAGTCGCCCTCGGGGTGCCCGGCCCGCAGACACTCCACGAAGGGCCGCGTCTCCTCCAGGTCGAACCCGAAGTCCTGCAGCGTCCGGATCTGCCGGAGCAGCCGCAGATCGGTCTCGTCGTAGCTCCGGTAGCCGTTGCCGGTGCGCCGCGCGGGCAGCAGCCCCCGCGACTCGTAGTACCGCAGCGTCCGCGTCGTGGTCCCGGCCCGTGCGGCCAGCTCGCCGATTCGCATGCGTCGAACGTATTCCTTGACGCCCGCGTCAAGGCAACAGCGGTTTCCGCTCCACCGGGGAGGTCAGCACGATCGACGTCGTCGTGCGCCCCAGCGCGGAGACGCCCTCCAGGACCTCCTCCAGGTGGACGGTGTCCCGGACGGCGACCTTGAGGATCCAGCAGTCCTCGCCGACCACGTGGTGCACCTCGGTGATCTCGGGCCGCTCGATCAGCTCCAGGGTCCTCGGGTGCTTCAGGTTGTAGCCGCCGTGCGGGTTCACGCGGATGAACGCCTGGATGCCGTAGCCGAGCCGGGCCGGGACGACCTGGGCGCCGTAGCCGCTGATCACGCCCGCGGCCTCCAGCCGCCGCACCCGCTCGGTGACCGCCGCCGGACTGAGCCGGACCCGGCGGCCCAGCTCGCTGAGCTTGATCCGGCCGTCGGTCTGGAGCAGGTGGAGGATCTGCCGGTCCAGCGCGTCGAAGATCGCCGAGGTTTCGTCGGCGGCGGGACGCAGATGCCGTGGTTCTTTCGGTGCTGCGGCCTGAACTCCCATGGTTCCCCCTTCAGTACACGGATGTACGCCAGGAGAATTATGGCCATGGAAAAGGTCCGGAACGTACTGGTCATCGGTGGAAACCGTTACGTCGGAAAGCGCCTGATCGCACAGCTGCGGGACGAAGGGCACCGGGTGAGCGTGCTGAACCGGGGGTCCTCCCCGCCGCCGGCCGGAGTGGAGCAGCTGGTCGCTGACCGGGACAACGAGCACGCGCTGACCGAAGCGCTCGGCTCGCGCGTCTTCGACGCCGTCGTCGACCAGGTCTGTTACACCCCGCGCCAGGCGGCACTCGCCCGCCGTGTCTTCGCCGGCCGTACCGGCCGCTATGTGATGACCTCGACGGTCGAGGTGTACGAGTACGAGGACTCCCCCGCCCTCGTGCGCGAGGAGGCCGTCGTCCCGTCCACGGTGCCCGTGGACCTCGAACTGCCCTGGGACGACCCGGTGTTCCGGGAGGCGCACTACGGGGAGGGCAAGCGGCAGGCCGAGGCGGTCCTCGCGGCCGACGGCCCGGCGCTGCCGTACACGGCGGTGCGGGTGGCCCATGTGCTGGGCGGGGACGACGACTTCACCGGACGGCTGGCCCACTACGCCGAGCGGATACGCACCGGCGAGCCGATCGCCGTCCCGGCCGTGAACCGGCCCGCCACGTACATCCACGTCGACGAGATCGCCCGCTTCCTCGCCTGGGCGGCGGGCGAGGAGTTCACCGGGCCGGTGAACTCCGCCTCGCACGGGGCGTTGAGCACCGAGGAGTTGTGCGAGGCGGTGGCGGCGCACGTCCCGGGCGGCCGGGCCGTGTTCCGGCCCGTGGAGGTCGGCGAAGTCTCCCCGTTCTCCTTCCGCCGCTCCTACGGCATGGACAACGGCCGTGCCACCCGGCTCGGCCACACCTTCACCGACGCCCGGCAGTGGTTGCCGCGTGCTGTCGCCGAGACCCTCGGAAAGGGCGACTGACGTGCGGTACAGGACACTGGGCGGACTGCGGGTGAGCGCGATCGGGCTCGGCGCGATGCCGCTGTCCCTCGAAGGCCGGCCGGACGAGGAGCGTGCCCTGGCCACCGTGCACGCCGCGCTCGACGCGGGCGTGACCCTCCTGGACACGGCCGACTCCTACCATCTGCCGGGCGCGGAGCCCGGCCACAACGAACGCCTGCTGGCCCGGGCACTCGCCACGTACGGCGGTGACACCTCGGACGTGCTGGTCGCGACGAAGGGCGGCCGCGGCCGGCCGGCGGGCGGCGACTGGACGGTGAACGGCCACCCGCGTCATCTCAAGGCCGCCGCCGAGGCCTCCCGCGAGCGCCTCGGTGTGGAGGCGATCGGCCTCTACCAGCTCCACAAGCCGGACCCCGCGGTGCCGTTCGAGGAGTCGGTCGGCGCCCTGCGGGAGCTGCTCGACGCGGGCACGATCCGGCTGGCCGGGGTGTCCAACGCGGACGCGGAGCAGGTCCGCCGGGCGCGCGAGGTCCTCGGCGACCGGCTGGTGTCGGTGCAGAACCGCTACTCCCCCGCCGTCCGGGACAGCGAGCCGGAGCTGCGGCTGTGCGCGGAACTGGGGCTGGCGTTCCTGCCGTGGAGTCCGCTGGGCGGGCTGGCCCGCAGCTCCCTGGACGGCCCGTCGCGGACGGAGGGAGCGGACCGTTTCGCGGCCTTCCACGCCGTGGCGGCGGAGCGCGGTGTCAGCCCCCAGCGGGTCGGGCTGGCCTGGCTGCTGGCGCGCTCCCCGGCCGTCATCCCGATTCCGGGGTCGAGCCGGCCGGAGACGGCCAGGGACTCGGCGGCCGCGGCGGACCTGCTCCTCGGCGAAGAGGAACAGGCCCGCCTGGACGAGGCCGCCGAGCAGGGCCCGGTCACGGTCAACGGGGGTCGCTAGTCGACCAGTTCGGGGTCCCGGCGCCGCGGCGCCACCTGCCCGGCCGGGGCCGTGCCGGAGAGCTTCGCGCCTTCGACGTCGAGGTCCGGAAGCAGCCGGTCGAGCCACCGCGGCAGCCACCAGGCCGACTTGCCGAGCAGGGCGAACAGGGCGGGGACGATCGTCATACGGACCAGGAAGGCGTCGAAGAGCACCGCGGCCGCGAGGCCGAAGCCGATCATCTTCACGAAGTCGTTGTCCTCCACGATGAAGCCGGAGAACACGCTGATCATGATGGCGGCGGCCGCGGCCACCACCCGGCCGCCGTAGCGGAAGCCGGTGACGACGGCCTCGGCGGGCCGCGCCCCGTGGACGTAGGCCTCCCGCATCCTGGTCACCAGGAACACCTCGTAGTCCATGGCGAGTCCGAAGACCACGCCGATCATGAAGATCGGCATCGTGCTCATGATCGGGCTCGGCTGGTCGACGCCGAAGACATCGGCGAGCCAGCCCCACTGGAAGACCGCGACGACGGCGCCGAGCGCGGCGGTCACCGAGAGCAGGAAGCCGAGCGCGGCCTTGAGCGGCACGAGGACCGAGCGGAAGACCAGCATCAGCAGCAGGAAGGCCAGGCCCACGACCAGGGCGAGATAGGGCAGCAGCGCGTCGTCGAGGGTCTCGGAGAAGTCGATGAACATCGCGGTCTGGCCGGTGACCAGGACCTCGGCGCCGGTGTCGGCCCGGAAGCCGTCGGCGAGGGAGCGCAGATGGCGCACCAGGTCCTCGGTCGCGGCGTCGGTGGGGCCGGTGGCCGGGACGACGTTCAGGATCGCGGTGTCGCCGGCCTCGTTGGGCGTGGCCGGGGTGACGGTGGCGACGCCGTCCTGCCCGGCGATCCGCTCGCCGACGGTGTCGGCCGCGGCCTTGGCGTCCGGGCCCTCCACGGTGATCGTCAGCGGCCCGTTGAACCCGGGGCCGAAGGAGTCCGAGAGCAGGTCGTAGGCCTTGCGCTGGGTGGTGTCGGGGGCCATGGTGCCCTCGCCGGGCAGTCCGAGCTCCAGGCTTGCGGCGGGCAGGGCGACCGCGCCGAGGCCCAGGACGGCCAGGACCAGTACGGCGACGGGGTGGCGCAGGACGTAACCGGCCCAGCGGGAGCCGAGGTTGGGCTTGCGACGGGCGTCCTTCGCGGCGAGCTTGTCGGCCTTGCGCTGCCGGCGGGCGCTGAGCGGCTTGCCGGAGAAGCGGTGGCGGTCCCGGCGGCGCAGGACCTTGACCGGCGCGAAGCCGAGCAGCGCCGGCACGAAGGTGAGGGCGACCAGGACGGCGATGGCGACGGTGCCGGCGGCGGCCAGGCCCATCTTGGTGAGCATCGGGATGTTCACCACGGCCAGGCCCGCGAGGGCCACGATGACGGTGAGCCCGGCGAAGACGACCGCGGAGCCGGCGGTCCCGACCGCCCGTCCGGCGGCGTCGGCACGGTCGCGGCCCTCGGTGAGCTCGGCGCGGTAGCGGGAGACGATGAACAGGGCGTAGTCGATGCCGACGGCGAGGCCGAGCATCATCGCCAGGGTCGACGTGGTGCTGGACAGCCCGAGCGTCGCGCCGAGCGCCGTGATCGCGGATATCCCGACGCCGACCCCGATGAGGGCCGTGAGCAGGGGCATCCCGGCGGCGATCACCGAGCCGAAGGTGAGGAGCAGGACCACGGCGGAGACCAGGATGCCGATCTTCTCGCCCGTGCCGCTCATGGCGGCGTCGATCTTCACGGCGTCGCCGCCGGCCTCCGCGGTCAGGCCGGCGTCACGGGCCTCGGCAAGTGCGTCGTCGAGGGCGTCGTGCGCCTTGTCGCCGACCTCGGTGGCGGGGACCTTGTAGGTGGCGACGGCGTAGGCGGTGGAGCCGTCCTCGCTGACCGCCTTCGTCGTGAACGGGTCGCTCACCGAGGCGACCTGCGGGGACTTCCTCAACTCCGCCACCAGCGCGGCGACTTGGGCCTTGCGCGCGGGGTCGGAGAGCTTCCCGCCCTCGGGCGCACGGACCACGACCCGGGCGCTCGCGCCGTCGGCGCTCGCGTCCGGGAATTTCTTCTCCAGCAGGTCGAAGGCCTTCTGCGACTCCGTGCCGGGCATCGAGAAGGTGTCCGCGGGCGGCGCCGGGGCGGCGGATGCGGCGAAGCCCGCACCGCCGAGGACCACCACCCACAGCAGCACCATCAGCCATCGGCGCCGGAAGGCGAGACGGCCCAGTTTGTAAAGGAAGGTAGCCACGGCTGGGAACTCCTGTCGGTGGGCGAGGGACGGCATCAGTGTTGGCGCTGAAGTGATGCCACCATGGCACCACTTCGACGCTCCCGCAAGCTCCTTCTTGCCCTTCACGGCATGGCGAAGCCTCAAAACGAGAAAGAAAGGCCAGGTCAGATGGCCTCAAAACAAGATGAGGTCAAGATGGCTCGCCCTGGCGCCACTCATGTGCCATCATGGCGTCATGGACCTCACGCCCTACGTCGACGCCCTCCGGCGCGAGCTGGCTGTCGCCGCGGATGCCGGTGGTGACGACGCCCGCGCCCTGGCCGAGCGGCTCACCGCCCCGCTGGAGTCCGCCGTCCGCCTGACCCTCCTCGACGCGCTGGCCGCCGCCATGGGCGAGGTCACGCGGGAGCTGGCGCCGGGTTCGGTCGATGTGCGGCTGCGCGGATCCGAGCCCGAGTTCGTGGTGACGGCGCCGCACGCTCCCGAGCCGTTCCGGGAGGCGCGGGAGCCGGTCGCGGCCCCCGTCGCGCCCGCGCCGCCGCCCCTGCCGGCGGAAGCCGACGACGGCACCATGGCGCGGATCAACCTGCGTCTCCCCGCCCGGCTCAAGGCCCGCATCGAGGAGGCCGCCGCGACCGAGGGGCTGTCGGTCAACGCCTGGCTGGTGCGGGCCGTGTGCCTCGCTCTCGACGGCGGGGAGCGCGCGAGCCCGCCGGGCCGCGACAGGGACCCGGTCGGCCGGAGCCTCACCGGCTGGGTCCACTAGGCCGCTCATCACCCGCCTCACCGGCGGGACCACCCACCCAAGCCAAGAGGACGGGACAGTCATGCCTGCTTTCGACACCCCCGAACCGATCTCCGTCACCCTCGAGCTGGAGGTCGGCACCGCCCGCGTCACCGCGGGCAAGCGCACCGACACCGTCGTGGAAGTGCTGCCGCGCAACGGCTCCGACGACAACGACGTACGCGCCGCGCAGCAGACCCAGGTCACCTGCTCGGGCGGCCGCCTCACGATCAGGGCGCCCAAGAAGCGCTCCCTGTTCGGCAAGCCGGGCGCCATCGAGGTGAGCGTCGAACTCCCCGCGGGATCCGATGTCCGCGGCACCTCCGCCATGGGCGGCTTCCTCTGCGAAGGACGCCTCGGAGACGTCACGCTCAAGACCTCGCTCGGCGAACTCCAGGTCGACGAGGCGGACGGAGCCGTCCTCAAGACCGACCACGGCGACATCCGCCTGGCCCGCTCGACCGGAGACGTCGAGATCACCGGCGCCGGCCGGGTCGAGGTCGGCACGGTCGCGGGCACGGCGACCGTCAAGAACAGCAACGGCGCCACCGAGGTCGGCGAGGTCACCGGCGGTCTGAAGACCAACGCGGCCAACGGCGACATCTCCGTCGGCATCGCGCACGGCGACGTGGGCGCCAAGTGCGCCAACGGCCGGATCGAGATCGGCGTCGCCCACGCCGGGGTCGACGCGATGGCCTCCAACGGCCGTATCCGCGTCGGCGACGCCAGGCGCGGCCGGATCGAACTGCGCACCTCCGTCGGCGACCTCGAAGTGGGCATCCACGAGGGCACCGCCGCCTGGCTCGACCTGAACGCCAAGTACGGCACGGTGCGCAACTCGCTCGGCTCCTCGGCCGGCCCGGCGGACTCCGACGAGACCGTCGAGGTGCACGCCCGGACCTCGGCCGGCGACATCATCATCCGCCGCGCCTGACCTCGCCCACCCCGGCCCGGTACGCACCACACACCCCGCCCGGACGACCGCAGGAGGACCCATGCCGTACGACCCGACGGCCGCCGACACCACCACGGCCGGCACCACCGCCGAGGAGCCGCCCACCCTGCCCACCGACCGGCACACCGGCTGCCCCTTCGACCCGCCCGCCGAACTCACCGCGCTGAGCGACCATCCGCTGCGCCGCCTGCGCTACGCCGACGGACACACGGGCCGGCTGGCCACCGGCCACGCCGCGGCCCGCGCGATCCTCGCCGACCGGCGCTTCAGCTCACGCTACGAACTCCTGCACATGCCGGTGCCGGTCCCCGGGGCGCCGGCGGAGCTGCCGCCGGCCCCGGTCGGCGACATCACCGGCCTCGACGCCCCCGAGCACACCCGCTACCGGCGTCTGCTCACCGGCAAGTTCACCGTCCGGCGCATGCGCCGGCTCACCGAGCGCGTCGAGCGGTTCACCACCGAGTGCCTGGACGCCATGGCGCAGGCCGGGCCCACGGCCGACCTGGTCGAGGCACTGGCGCGGCCCGTGCCCGCGCTCATGATCTGCGAGCTGCTCGGCGTGCCGTACGCCGACCGCGAGCGGTTCCAGAGCCAGGTGGCGACCATCTTCGACCAGGCGGCGGACGCGGAGGCGAGGGGCGGTGCCTACGCGGCGCTGCTCCAGTACCTGAACGAACTGGTCCTCGTCAAGCGCGCCGACCCCACCGACGACCTGCTCAGCGATCTGACCACCTCCGACCTCACCGACGAGGAACTGGCCGGGATCGGCGGGCTGCTGCTCGCCGCCGGGCTCGACACCACCGCGAACATGCTCGCCCTCGGCACCTTCGCCCTGCTGAGCAACCCCGACCAGCTCGACGCACTGCGCGCCGACCCCGGCCTCGCCGAGCAGGCCGTGGAGGAACTGCTGCGCTACCTCAGCGTGGCCGACCCGATTCTGCGGTCGGCGCTCGAGGACGTCGAGGTGGAGGGCCGGTTGATCAGGGCGGGCGAGACGGTGACCGTCTCCGTGCAGGCAGCCAACCGTGACCCGCGCAGGTTCCCCGACCCCGACCGGCTCGACATCCACCGCGAGGCCACCGGGCACCTCTCCTTCGGGCACGGCCCCCACCAGTGCCTGGGCCAGCAACTCGCCCGCGTCGAGATGGCCGTCGTGTTCCCCGCGCTCCTCGCCCGCTTCCCCACCCTGCGCCTCGCGGTGCCGCCCCAGGAGGTGCCGCTGCGCGAACGCTCCAACATCTACGGCGTGATCAGCCTGCCCGTCACCTGGGACGAGGAGTAGCCGCATGAGCGACGAGCCGCTGCGGATCAACGTCGACCGTGAGCGCTGTGCCGGCGCCGGCATGTGCGTCCTGACGGCTCCCGAGGTCTTCGACCAGGACGACGAGGAAGGCCTGGTGGTGCTCCTGCGCCCCGACCCGGCCCCCGAGCACCGGCCCGCCGCCCGGACGGCCGCCGGTCTCTGCCCCGCCGGAGCCATCGCCCTCGGCACTGCGGACTGACGGGCCCGGCTACTCGAAGTCGCCGCCCTGCCACCCCTCCTCGCCCTCGGCATCCCCGCTGCCCTCGGCGCCCGGCACCCCGAGCAGACGCCGAGTCAGCCGGTCGTGGTCGGAGAGGAGTTCGTCGAGGGCGGCGCGGACGTCCTCCGCCTCCGTGCGAGCCGACTCGCGCTCGGCGGCGATCAGCACGGACCTGCGGACCAGCTCCCGGGTGAAGGACGCCGTCGTGCCCTCCGTGCGGGCCACCACCTCGTCGGTGATCTCCTTGCCCAGACCGAGGCCGGAGCCGTACAGATCGAGCAGCCGGGCGCGCCCGCCGGCGTCCGGCAGGGGGATCTCCACTGCGAGGTCGACCCGGCCCGGGCGCTGTGCCAGGGCCGGTTCCAGGAGGTCGGCGCGGTTGGTGGTGAGCAGGAAGGCGACATCGGCGTCGTCGCCGAGGCCGTCCATCTCGTTCAGGACCTGGAAGAGCAGGGGCTGCTCGCCACCGCCGTGGTCGCGGGCCTCGGCGACGAGGTCGCAGTCCTCCAGGACGACCAGCGCCGGCTGGAGCATCCGGGCCAGGGCGCAGGCCGGCCCGATGGCGTCGATGCTCGTCCCGGACAGCACGACGACCGTGAACTCGGGGAGATGGGAGAGGAGGTACCGGATGGTGTGGGTCTTGCCGGTGCCGGGCGGGCCGTACAGCAGCAGTCCGCGCCGCAGGTGCTGACCGGCCGCGCGCAGTCGCGCACGGCGCCGGGCCACTCCCACGACCTGCCGCTCCACGCGCTCCAGCAGCCCGTCGGGGAGCACGATGTCGTCGCGGGTCAGTCCGGGCCTGCGGTGGAAGCGGAACGGTCCGAGGCCGTGGCCGAACTCCGACCCCTCGAAGGAGAGGACCTGGCCCCGGAAGATGTTGAGTTCGCGCACGAGGGTGTCGAGCTCGGCGAGCAGCCGGTCGGCGAACTCCTTCTCCCCGGCCAGCACCTCGATCTCCACCTTGTCGCGCCCGTACTCGTCCTGCGGGCCGCGCAGCAGCACGGCGAACCGCTCGTCGCCCTCCGCCCCGAGGTAGAACCCGCAGGAGACACAGGCGAGTTCCGTGTCGGGCGAGACGGGCAGCTGGGCGTAGTCGACGGCGCCGACGGTGAACCGGTCGTAGCGGTCGGCCGCTTCGAGGATGTCGCCGAGGGTCAGCTCACCGTGGTGCTGGGCACCGCGCATCCCGACGAGTTCGTACGACCGTCCGACCCCCTCGAACCAGCGCTCCAGGGCGAGATGCACATTGGGCAGGTCGTACGGCGGATAGGCGGCCTTGACCACGGGCCGGTCGCCCGGGGTGGAGCCCAGATGCTCACGGAGCCTCTTGGAGAGGTCGCGGCTGCCGTCGTCGTCCCGCCGCTTCGGGCGGGCCACGGCCATCAGGAACTCCTGGAACAGCTCACCGATCTGCTCCATGGAGAGGGCGGACGCCTCCCGTCCGGCCCCGTACCGCGCCCCGTACTCGTCCGAGCTCATGATTTCGACGTGCTGTGAGTCCCCCATGCCCCGCCTCCGTGCGTGCGCTCTGCGGCCAAGGTGTCCCAGCCTGTGCCCCGGCGTCCGGACGGGTCAACGCATTTGGGGGTGCGGGTGAGGAGCGGCGGCGGAAACGGCGACGCCGAGCGGACAGGTCCTGGGGGAGGTGGACCTGTCCGCTCGGCGTTTCAGGACCGGGCGGCTGAGCGACGGGGGGACGTTCAGCCGCCCGGAGTCTCGGGGAGCGTGGCGCGACCGTCAGGTCTTCGCCAGTTCCTTCTCGCCGCCCTGCTCGGGCACCTCGACGTGCTCGTCGGACGAGCCGCCGTGGTCGTCGTCCAGCAGCGTCTTCTCGTCGAAGGGCAGCTGACCGCTGAGGACCTCGCCCACCCTCTCCTTGTCGATCTCCTTCGTCCAGGTACCGATCAGCACGGTGGCCACGGCGTTGCCGGCGAAGTTGGTCAGGGCGCGGGCCTCGCTCATGAAGCGGTCGATGCCGACGATCAGGCCGATGCCGTCCACCAGGGCCGGCTTGTGCGACTGCAGACCACCGGCCAGGGTCGCGAGGCCCGCGCCGCTGACACCGGCGGCGCCCTTGGAGGCGACCAGCAGGAAGAGCAGCAGCGGGATCTGCTCGCCGATGGACATCGGCGTGCCCATGGCGTCGGAGATGAACAGCGAGGCCATGGTCATGTAGATCATGGTGCCGTCGAGGTTGAAGGAGTAGCCGGTCGGGACGGTGATGCCGACCACCGGCTTGCTGACGCCCAGGTGCTCCATCTTCGCGATGAGCCGCGGCAGCGCGGACTCGGAGGAGGAGGTGGACACGATCAGCAGGAACTCACGGCCCAGGTACTTGAACAGCGTGAGGATGTTCAGGCCGGAAATGACGCGCAGCAGCACGCCGAGCACGATGAAGACGAACAGGAAACAGGTGACGTAGAAGCCGAGCATCAGCACGGCGAGACTCTTGAGCGCTTCCAGGCCGGCGGAGCCGGTGACGGCGGCGATGGCGCCGAAGGCACCGATCGGGGCGGCCCACATGACCATGGCGAGGATGCGGAAGACGAGCCGCTGGATGTGCTCGATGCCGCGCAGGATCGGCTGGCCGGCCGAGCCCATGCCCTGCAGGGCGAAGCCGGCGAGCAGGGCGATCAGCAGGGTCTGCAGGACCGACTCGTTGGTGAAGGCGGAGACGATCGTGGTCGGGATGATGCCGAGCAGGAACTCGCTGGCGCCCTTGGCCTCGGTATCGATCTGCTCGTGACCGGCGTTCTTGATCGCGTCGGTCACCGCGAGGCCGGTGCCCGGCTCCAGGATGTTGCCGACGATCAGGCCGATGCCCAGGGCGACCAGCGACATCACGGTGAAGTAGACCAGGGCGATACCGCCGACGGCACCCACCTTGGCGGCGTTCCTTACCGAGCCGATGCCCAGCACGATCGTGCAGAAGATGATGGGCGAGATCATCATCGTGATCAGGTTCACGAAGCCCGTGCCGATCGGCTTCAGCCCGACAGCGAAGTCCGGTGCGGCCATACCCACCGCGATACCGGCAGCGACCGCGATGATCACCGCGATGTAGAGATAGTGGGTGCGGTCCCGCTTGGGTTTGCGTGCGGCAGGTGCCGTATCGGCTGCGCTGGTCACGGCGGCCCTCCTTGACGACGTCGTCGGCATCACCGGCGTGCGGCTCACGTCCGGGAATTCCGGGAAACACAGAGCGGAGCTCCCGGAGATGCGTTATGGGGAATGCCGTGACTATGTCCTGCCCTGTGAGCGCGGTCACCCTTCCGTTCATTTAGTTCACAATCAGCCACGAGGCAGACTGACGACATGCGCTTCTCCGTCCCCCGACCCCGCAGCCTGGCGGCCCAGCTCTTCGCCATGCAGGCCGTACTGATCGCGGTCGTCGTGGCCGGATGTGCTCTGTTCACCTATGTCAGCGACCGCAGCCAGGCCGAGGAGGCCGCGAAGCGCCAAGCCAGGGCCGTGGCGCTGTCCGTCGCCGACTCCCCGTCGGTGCTGGCCGCGGCCCGCGCCCCCGACCCGACCGCGGAGCTCCAGCCGTACGCGCTGAAGGTCATGCGGGACACCGAGGTCGACTTCATCACGATCATGAACCCGCAGGGCATCCGCTGGACGCATCCCGACCCGGACCAGATCGGCCAGACCTTCCAGGGCCACACCGAGCGGCCCCTGCGGGGCGAGACCTTCACCGAGACCTACACCGGCACCCTCGGCCCGTCGGTCCGCGCAGTCACCCCGATCAACAACGGCAAGCAGATCGTCGGCCTGGTCAGCGCGGGCATACGGGTCGAGGCGATCAGCGAGCGCGTGCAGAGCCAGGTCACGGCCCTGCTGGGCGTCGCCGCCGGGGCACTGGCCCTGGGCGCCATCGGCACCTATGTTGTCAACGCCCGGTTGCGCCGCCACACCCACGGGATGAACGCGGCCGAGCTCAGCCGGATGCACGACTACCACCAGGCCGCCCTGCACGCCGTACGGGAGGGGCTGCTGATGCTGGACGGGCAGTACCGTGTGGCGTTGATCAACGACGGGGGGCGGGAGCTGCTCGGCGTGGAGGGGGACGTGGTGGGCAGGTCGGTGGCGGAGCTCGGGCTCCCCGCCCCGCTGACGGGCGCGCTGCTGGCGTCGGAGCCGCGGGTGGACGAGGTGCATCTGACGGCGTCGCGGGTCCTGGTCATCAACACCTCGCCGGTGTCGGGCGGCGAGCGGCGCGGTACGGTCGTCACCCTGCGTGATGTCACCGAACTCCAGTCGTTGATGGGCGAGTTGGACTCTGAACGCGGCTTCACACAGGCGCTGCGCTCGCAGGCGCACGAGGCGGCGAACCGGCTGCACACGGTCGTCTCGCTGATCGAGCTGGGCCGGGCGGAGGAGGCGGTGGAGTTCGCGACGACCGAGCTGGAGCTGGCGCAGGCGCTGACCGACCAGGTCGTGGCGGCGGTGAGCGAGCCGGTGCTGGCGGCACTGCTGCTGGGCAAGACGGCCCAGGCGAACGAGCGGGGCGTGGAGCTGATGGTGTCGGAGGACAGCAGCCTGGACGACGGCCTGCTGCCCGAGACCCTCCCGGCGCGGGACCTGGTGACGATCCTCGGCAATCTGATCGACAACGCCGTGGACGCGGCGCAGGGCAGCGAACGGGCGCGGGTGACGGTGGCGGCGTACACCCGGGACACCGAGGACTGCCCCGAGCTGGTGCTGCGTGTCTCGGACACGGGCCCGGGCGTCGACCCGGAGCACGCCGATGCGGTCTTCCAGCGGGGCTTCACGACCAAGCCGTCCGGCCCGGGCGGGCGAGGTCTCGGACTGGCGCTGGTACGGCAGGCGGCGCAGCGGCACGAGGGGACGCTGTCGGTGGCGGAGGCCGACGGGGGCGGGGCCCAGTTCGAGTCACGGCTCCCGCTGCGCGAGTCCGGCGCGGTCGCCGCAGGCGTGACATCCGGAGGCCCGGTGTCCGAGGGCTCTGGAGGCTCCGCATGACGAGCGACACGACACATGCGAATGCCATCCGGGTCCTGGTGGTGGAGGACGACCCGGTGGCCGCCGACGCCCATGTGATGTACGTCGGACGGGTCCCCGGGTTCGTGGCCGTGGGCAAGGCGCACACGGGCGCGGAGGCCCGCCGGGCCCTGGAGCGCACCCCGGTGGACCTCCTGCTGCTCGACCTGCACCTTCCGGACGTGCACGGCCTGCAGCTCGCCCGGTCCCTCAGAGCCGCCGGCCACCACGCGGACGTGATCGCGGTGACCTCGGCGCGTGATCTGACCGTCGTTCGCGAGGGCGTCTCGCTCGGCGTCGTGCAGTACGTCCTGAAGCCGTTCACCTTCGCCACGCTGCGCGACCGTCTCGTCCGGTACGCCGAGTTCCACGCGTCGGTCGGCGAGGCGAGCGGCCAGGACGAGGTGGACCGGGCCCTGGCGGCCCTGCGCGCCCCCGGCCCGGCCGCCCTGCCCAAGGGCCTGAGCGCGCCGACGCTGGAGCGGGTGACCGTGACGCTGCGGGACAGCGCGGAGGGCCTCACGGCCGCCGGCGTCGCGGAGACCGTGGGCATCTCCCGCATCACCGCCCGCCGTTATCTGGAGCATCTGGTGGACGCGGGCCACGCGGCCCGCCGCCCGCAGTACGGCACGGTGGGGCGCCCGGAGTTGCAGTACCGCTGGGTCACGGGTCAATGACGGTTCACCGTACGCCGATCAATCCACCGCACACGCATTGACCTGACTAGACCACTCAACTTAGGTTCACGACGCAGCCGTCCAGGCCACAAAGAAGTGCGCCCGCAGGAGGTCGTGCCCGTGCGCCCCACCGCCGCTCTCACCCCCCTCGTCGCCCTGGCCCTCGCCGTGTCCACCCTCACCGCCTGCGGCGGGGGCTCCGGCAGCGACCCGGACACCGTGAAGATCTCCTTCAAACAGTCCACGGACAACTCCATCAAGGTGATGGACACCTATCTCGCGGACATCAAGAAGCAGTTCGAGAAGGCCCACCCGGGCAAGAAGGTCGAGCTCGTCCCGATCAAGGCCCCGGACTCGGAGTACTACACCAAGCTCCAGCAGATGCTCCGCTCCCCCAAGACCGCCCCCGACCTGGTCTACGAGGACACGTTCCTCATCAACTCGGACATCACCAGCGGCTATCTCAAGCCCCTCGACCCCTATCTCGCCAAGTGGCCGGACTGGGACAAGTTCATCGACACCGCGAAGGCGGCGGCCAAGGGCGAGGACGGCAAGACGTACGGCGTCCCCGACGGCACGGATACCCGCGGCCTCTGGTTCGACAAGGACATCTTCAAGAAGGCGGGCCTCCCCGCCACCTGGCAGCCGAAGACCTGGAACGACATCCTCACTGCCGCCCGCACCATCAAACGCAAGGTCCCCGACACGATCCCCCTCAACGTCTACACGGGCAAGCCGGTCGGCGAGGCCGCCACCATGCAGACCTTCGAGATGCTGCTCTACGGCACGAACGACGGCACCACGGACCCCCTCTACGACAAGTCGAGCAAGAAGTGGATCGCCGGCGGCCAGGCCTTCAAGGACGCGCTCTCCTTCGTCGAGACGGTCTACAAGGAGAAACTCGGCCCGGACGTCTCCGACGCGCTCGACCCGAACGTCATGACCCGGGTCCGCGGCGAGTGGCTCCCGCAGGGCAAGCTCGGCATCGCCCTCGACGGCTCCTGGCTGCCGCAGGACTGGCTGCCCGGCAGCGGCCACGAGTGGCCCGAGTGGTCTCAGAAGCTGGGCCTGGCCGCCATGCCGACCCAGAACGGCCAGGCGCCCGGCAAGGTGAGCATGTCCGGCGGCTGGACCTGGTCGATCCCGGCCAAGGCGGGCAACCCGGACCTGGCGTTCGAGTTCATCAAGACCATGCAGACCAAGGCCAACGCGCAGAAGTGGTACGTCGCCAACTCCGGCATCGCGGTCCGCGAGGACGTGGCGAAGGACCCCGCGTACGCCACGGCCCAGCCCGGCACCAAGTTCTTCACGGACCTCGTGGCGAACACGCACTACCGCCCCGCCTACCCGGCCTACCCCAAGGTCTCGGTGGCCGTCCAGGAAGCGATGGAGGGCGTCACGACGGGCGACACGTCGGTGGACGAGGCGACGAGCGCCTACACGGACGCGCTCAGGGACGCGACGGACAACCAGGTGGCCGAGAAGTGACCCGATGACCGCCACGGCCCCCCACCCCCGGCTCACCGAAACCTCCAAGGACACGCACCCGGCAGCGCGCGGCCCCCGCCTGCCGGTGCGGCTCCTCCCCCTGACCCCCGCGGTCGTCCTGCTCCTCCTCTTCCTGGCCGGCCCGATCGCCTACAGCGTCTACATCGCCTTCACCGACCTCCAACTGACCGGCCAGGCCCAGGAGTCGTTCGTCGGCCTCGACAACTTCACCCGGGCCTTCGGGGACGAGGCGTTCCTGAACGCCGTATGGCTGACCCTGGTGTTCACCGTCCTGTCCTCCCTCATCGGACAGAACACGCTGGGCCTGGCCCTGGCGGCGCTGATGCAGCGCGCGTCGAAACCGGTCCGCACGCTCACCGGCGGCATCGTCGTCACTGCATGGGTCCTGCCGGAGGTCGTGGCGGGCTTCCTGCTCTACGCCTTCTTCCGCCGCGAGGGCACTCTCAACGCCATCCTGGACTGGCTGCACCTGCCCTCCCAGAACTGGCTGTTCACGCTGCCGATCCTGGCGGTCTCGTTCGCGAACGTCTGGCGCGGCACGGCCTTCTCGATGCTGGTCTACTCAGCGGCCCTGAACGAGATCCCCAAGGAGATCACCGAAGCCGCGGAGGTCGACGGGGCCGGGGGCTGGCGCCGCATGTGGCACATCACCCTGCCCATGATCCGCCGGTCCATCGGCACGAACCTGATGCTCAACACCCTCCAGACCCTCTCGGTCTTCGGCCTGATCTGGGTGATGACGCGAGGCGGCCCGGGCGGCAGAAGCCAGACACTGCCCCTCTTCATGTACGAACAGGCCTTCCAGAACAGCCTGATCGGCTACGGCACCGCGGTGGCCCTGCTGCTCCTCCTGGTCGGCTCCCTCTTCTCTCTCGTCTACCTGCGCCTGCTACGGACGGAGGTCTGACCGGGCATGGCCCACACCCTCTCCTCCCGCCGCACGACCCGTCGCCTCGCGGCCGACGCGGGGCTCCTGGTCGTCGCCGCGGCCTTCGTGCTCCCCCTGGCCTGGGTGGTCCTGTCCGCCCTCGACCCCCACGCCGGCCTCCGGGTGAAGGCTCCCGACGGCCTCACCCTGGACAACTTCGACGCGATCCTGACCCCCGAGATCACCTTCACCCCCCTCCTCAACAGCCTGATCCTGTGCGGCGGCGCGACCCTGCTCACGGTGGCCTCAGCCGCTCTCGCGGCCTACCCGCTCTCCCGCTTCCGCTCCCGCTTCAACCGCCCGTTCCTGCTGACGATCCTCTTCGCCACCAGCCTGCCCATCACGGCGATCATGGTCCCGGTCTACGCCCTCTTCGTCCAGGTGGACCTGATCGACACCACGCAGGGCACGATCTTCTTCTTCGCCGCCTCCCAACTCCCCTTCGCCATCTGGCTGATGAAGAACTTCATGGACGGCGTACCGAAGGAACTGGAGGAGGCGGCGTGGACGGACGGGGCGTCGGCGTTCCAGTCCCTGGTCCGCATCGTCCTGCCTCTCATGGGCCCCGGCGTGGCCGTCGTGACGGTCTTCTCCTTCGTCATGATGTGGGGCAACTTCTTCGTCCCCTTCATGCTCCTGCTCACCCCCGACCAGATGCCGGCGTCCGTCAGCATCAACGACTTCTTCGGCAACCGGGGCATGGTGGCGTACGGCCAACTGGCCGCGTTCTCCATCATCTACTCGACGCCGGTCATCCTCCTGTACGTACTGATCTCCCGCCGCCTGGGAGGAGGCTTCGCCCTGGGCGGGGCGGTGAAGGGCTGAACGCGTCGGGGATGGGGCCGGAGTGGGTGCGCAGCTCGGCGCGACGAGGCACCGCTGCGCCCACCCGTGCCGCCCCTAGCGGCACGCATGCCCGCAGCTAAGCCGCTACGGCGGGCCCGCAGCGCGGCGACTGCGGCAGCTGGGGCTGGTGGCGCGAGCCGAGACGCGCCCGCAGCCGCCGGCTCACGGAAGGGGATGTGTCGGGGGGTGTCCGCCCGCAGCGGTTGTCGCGTCAACGAACAGTCAGTCGGTTCGCAACCCCATCGCGACGTTCCGAGGACGGACACCCCCGGCGCGGCCCCGACCCACCACCACCGCGCAGGCGACTACCGCACCAGACACGGCCGCTTCCCGTCGAACTCCCACCCCGGGACCAGGTACCGCATCCCCACCGCATCGTCCCGCGCCCCCACCCCCTTCTCCCGGTACAGCTCGTGCGCCGCGAGGAGCCGGTCCATGTCGAGCCGCACCCCCAGCCCCGGAGCGTCCGGAACCGCGACCTCCCCGTCCACGATGCGCGGCGGCGAAACGGTGAGCCGCTCCAACCCCTCCTGCCAGATCCAGTGTGTGTCGAGCGCGTTGTACTCCCCCGGAGCCGCGGCCCCGCAGTGCGTCACCATCGCCAGCGAGATGTCGAAGTGGTTGTTCGAGTGACACCCCCACGTCAACCCCATCGCGTTGCACAACTGCGCCACCCGCACCGACCCCCGCATCGTCCAGAAGTGCGGATCGGCCAGCGGAATGGACACCGACTGCAGAGCCAGCGCATGCGCCAGCTGACGCCAGTCAGTAGCGATCATGTTCGTCGCCGTGGGCAATCCCGTGGCCCGCCGGAACTCCGCCAGCACCTCCCGCCCGGAGTACCCACCCTCCGCCCCACACGGATCCTCGGCGTACGCCAGCGTCCCCACCAACGGCCGGCACAGCTCTACCGCCTCACGCAACGACCACGCCCCGTTCGGATCGAGCGTGACCCGCGCCTCGGGAAACCGCTCCTTCAGCGCCCGCACCGCCGCGACCTCCTCCGCCCCCTCCAGCACACCCCCCTTGAGCTTGAAGTCCCGGAACCCGTACAGGCCGTACGCCGCCTCCGCCTGCCGCACGATCGCCTCCGGCGACAGCGCCTCCTCGTGCCGCACCCGGTACCACTCCACATCCGAGTCCGGCTCCCGGACATACTCCAGATCGGTCCGGTCCGGATCACCCACGTAGAAGAGATAACCCAGCACCCGCACCGAGGTCCGCTGCTGCCCATCCCCCAGCAACGCCGCGACGGGCACGTCGAGATGCTGCCCGAGCAGATCGAGCAGCGCCGACTCCACCGCGGTCACCGCATGAACCGTGGTCCGCAGATCGAACGTCTGCGCACCCCGCCCACCGGCGTCACGGTCGGCGAACCGTTCCCCGATCTCCCGCAGCACCCGCTGGTAGTCCCCCACCCTGGCCCCGACGACGAGCGACTCGGCGTCCCGCAGCGTCCGCGTGATCTTCTCCCCGCCGGGCACCTCGCCCAGCCCCGTGCGCCCCTCGGAATCGGTGAGAACGACGATGTTGCGGGTGAAGTACGGCCCGTGCGCACCGGAGAGGTTCAGCTCCATACTGTCCCGGCCCGCGACGGGGTAGACGGCGAACTCGACGACGGTCGGCTGACGGCTACTCATGTTGATCCAAATCCCTTGTGTCATAGATGAACCGGCCTACAACCCGAAAACGTCAAGCGCCCACTCGACCGCCAGCACGCCCCCGAGCCCGAGCACCGCGAGCACCGTCGTATAGGACGTACGCACCTTGATCGCCTCGACGACGGACAGGTTGAAGTACTCCTTGAACAGCCAGAACCCGGGGTCGTTCACGTGGGAGAACGCGATGGATCCACACGCCACGGCGAGCACCATCACCTCCGGGTGCACCCCACCGCCCGCCAGCAGCGGCAGCGCGACACCGGAGGCCGTGACGACGGCGACCGTGGCCGAGCCGAGCGCGATACGGAGGATGACGGCGACGAGCCAGGCGAGGACGATCGGCGAGACGGACCAGCCGTCGGTGACGTCCTTGATGTAGTCGGAGATACCACCTTCCACCAGGACGTTCTTGAACGCCCCGCCCGCACCGATCACCAGCAGGATCATCGCCATCGCCTGGGCCGCCGAAGCGCAGGAGGCGCCGACCTCGCTCAGGCTCCGCCCGATCCGCGGCCCGAACACCCAGATCGCCAGGCACAGGGTCAGCAGCAGGGCGATCGGTGCCGAGCCGATGAAGGCCACGACGTGCAGGAACGGGCTGTCTCCCGAAGCCGCCATGTCGGTCACGGCCGCGGCCACGATCAGCACCACGGGGAACAGCGCCACGAACAGCGACCACCCGAGCCCGGGCATCTCCTCCTCGCTGAACTCGCGCTCGCTGACCAGACCCTTGGGGATCGTGGGCGTCATCCGGGCGACGAACGGAAGACGCGGCCAGGTCAGGGCGATGAGCGCCCCGGCGGGTACGGCGATGAACAGGCCGTAGAACAGCGTCAGTCCGACGGAGGCGTGGAAGGTCGCGGCGACGGCGGTGGGGCCGGGGTGCGGCGGCAGGAAGCTGTGCATGGTGGACAGGGCGATGGACATCGGCAGCCCGACCCACAGCAGCTTCGCTCCGGTGACCCTGACCAGCGTGAACGCGATGGGCACGATGATGACGAAGGCGACCTCGTAGAACATGGTCACGCCGATGAGCATGGACGTGACCACCATGGCCACTTGGACCCACCGCGGGCCGAAGGCGTCGAGGAGCTTGCCGGCTATGCGCTGTGCGGCGCCCGAGTCCCCCATCACCCGGCCGACCATGGCGCCGAGTCCGATAGTCAGCATGGTGTCGCCGATCTGGTCCCCGATGCCCTCGGAGAGGACGTCGGGGATCGTCGCCACCGGAATGCCACGGACCAGCGCGACACCCACCGCGACCAGCAGCAGGGCCGCGAAGCCGTTCATTCTCAGCCGGGTCATGAGCAGGAGCAGGATCAGAACGCTGATCCCGACTACGAGCAGAGGCAAGGCAGTTCCCCTTTGAACTGGTGAGAAGCTCTCATCCCTATATGCAGATGGCGTCCACGTATGCAGATGGAGGCTAAGTGCGTGAACGGGAGGGGTCAATGCCCCGGGCGATCACAGATTGATGTGGACCTACGATGAGCCCATGCAGGAGAGGAGAGGCGTCCGCGGGGTGAAGTCGGCGACCCGGACCGTCGCACTGCTGGAACTGCTCGCCGAGCGGGGCGAGCAGCCCTCACGCCTCGACCAGCTCGCGGAGGACCTGGACGTGCCGCGCAGCAGCATGTACCAGCTGCTGCAGACGCTCGTCGACTCCGGCTGGGTCCGCACCGACGCCACCGGCTCCCTCTACGGCATCGGGATCCGCGCGCTGCTCACCGGCACCGGCTATCTCGACGGGGACCGCAGCATCCGGGTGGTCCGGCCGTACCTGGACGAGGCGTCGGACGCACTCGGCGAGACGATCCACATGGCACGGCTCGACGGCCGGGACGTCGTCTACCTCGCCACCCGCGAGTCCCACGAGTATCTGCGCACCATCAGCCGGGTCGGCCGCCGTGTCCCCGCCCACGCCGGCGCGCTGGGCAAGGCGCTGCTGGCCGAGCGCGCCGACGACGAACTACCCCTCGGAGACGGGCCGTTGACCGGCCTCACGGACAACACGCACACCGACCGCGCCACCCTGCTCGCCGACCTGGCCCGGGTGCGCGAGCGCGGCTACTCCATCGACCGCGAGGAGACGGTTCCGGGCATCGCCGGCTTCGGCTTCGCCCTGCGCTACGGGACACCGGCGGTCGACGCGATCAGCTGCTCGGTCCCGGTGGCCCGGCTGACCCCGGAGCACGAGGCCCGCATCGTCTCCGTGATGAACGACGTCCGAGCGAGGATCGAGTCCCGGCTGCCCCCGGTGTCGGGCGTACCGGACTGGCGCTGAAACGCGGAAGGCCGTGGTCGGGACTGCCCGACCACGGCCTCGCGCACGACGCTTCAGGGGATTCGCGAAGGACCCCTCAGCCGGTCGCCCCGTCCGGCAGTACCCCCGGCCGAAACGGCTCCACACCCTCGAGCGTCCGCACCCGAGTCGGCTCGATCAGGAGCATCACCCGGCGCTCACCGGGCAGCATCCACGGATACCGGTCCTGCCCGAGGTACTTGCGCGTCAGCCGGTCCATGCCCCGCTCCGCCTCCTCGCCCTCCACGAAGCGGACGACCTTCCCCCGGATCTCGGCCCGGTCGTACGGGTTCTCCGGGTCGTGATGGGACAGCGAAACGTACGGATTGCGCCGCAGATTCTCCTCCTTCACCCGCCCGATCGAGGTGTTGACCATGACGTACTCGTCTTCGATGTCCGCCCACATGGGCGACACCTGAGGCGCCCCGTCGGCCCCGACCGTCGCGAGATGCCAGAAGTTCGGCGCGAGGAGTCGCTCGCGAATATGCCCGTTGAGCTTGCCGTTCACGTCATTCACTGCCTTTCCGGACCCATGATCATCGGGCCCGGGGTCATCCCTACCCCCAACCCGCCCCGACCTACAAGCCGATCTTCAGCCCCGGCCGAACCCGCCGGTAGCCGTAGTTTCCTACAATCCGTGATCCTGGCCGAACAGACCGTAGTCATCGCACCACCGTCCCCCTAGCTTGTGGCGCGTGCGCCGACCTTCAGCCCGCCCGAGCCAGACCACCCCCACTCCCCCTCAGTCCGCCCCGACGGCCCCGCCCTTCAACGCCCCGGCCGCCCGCCGCCTGCGCGCGGCCCTCGGCATGACGCCCGAGCACGTCGCCCACGGCATGCGCGTCTCGTACGGACACCCCCGCGTCACCCCGGACCACGTCATCGACTGGGAGCGCGGGGCCTCGGCCCCGTCCAACTCCGAACTCACCGCCCTCGCAGGCGTGCTGTGGTGCTCACCCGGCGAGCTCATCGGCAGACCCCGCACCCTGCGCGAGCACCGCATCGCCCGCTGCCTCGCCCCGGAGGACGTGGCCCGGGCCGTGGGGCACGACGTCCACGCGTATCTGCGCATGGAGGAGACCGACACCTGGCGCGGCACGGAGCGCCAGTCCGGCGCCCTCGCCGACATACTCGGCCTGTGCCTGCGCGACTTCGTCACCGTCACGGGCCGGAACGCCAAGCTCGGCGACCTGTTGCGCAGCGCGGTCAGCACCCGCTGGCAGGCCTATGTGCGTCCGGTGGGCAAACTCGTACCGCTCGACCGGCCGTTCCTGGAGGGGGCCCTGCGGGCACTGCACGAGGACTACCAGGGCCACATGGCCGCCACCCTGAGCTGGGGCGGCGGCAGCGGCGACGCGGGCGGCACCGCCCGCGACTTCCTCGACCGGATCGTCGAGCACTTCTGGACGAGAATCCAGGAAAGCCCGGCCGGGAACACCGGCGCCTAGAACGCGAGGACCGGAACACCAGGCCCGGAACACCAGACCTGGAACACCAGACCTAGAACACTGACTCGGCCTCGTCCATCCGGTCCTTCGGTACCGTCTTCAGCTCGGTCACGGCCTCCGCCAGCGGCACCATCACGATGTCCGTCCCGCGCAGCGCGGTCATCCGGCCGAACTGTCCCTGGTGCGCCGCCTCCACCGCGTGCCAGCCGAACCGTGTGGCGAGCACCCGGTCGTAGGCGGTCGGTGAGCCGCCGCGCTGGACGTGGCCGAGAATGACCGGCTTGGCCTCCTTGCCGAGCCGCCGTTCCAGCTCGTGGGCGAGGGCCGCGCCGATGCCCTGGAAGCGCTCGTGACCGAACTTGTCGATCGCGCCCTTGCCGTAGTCCATGGTGCCGTCGGCGGGGTGGGCGCCCTCGGCGACGCAGACGACCGCGAACTTCTTGCCGCGGGCGAAGCGCTCCTCGACCATCTTGACGAGATCAGCGGGGTCGAAGGGGCGTTCCGGCAGGCAGATGCCGTGCGCGCCCGCCGCCATGCCGGACTCCAGCGCGATCCACCCGGCGTGCCGGCCCATGACCTCGACCACCATCACCCGCTGGTGGGACTCGGCGGTGGTCTTCAGACGGTCCATCGCCTCGGTGGCGACTCCCACCGCCGTGTCGAAGCCGAAGGTGCGGTCCGTGGAGGAGATGTCGTTGTCGATCGTCTTCGGGACGCCCACGACGGGCAGGCCCGCGTCGCTCAGCATGCGGGCGGCCGTCAGCGTGCCCTCGCCGCCGATCGGGATCAGCGCGTCGATGCCGAACTCGTGGATCATGTCGGAGGCGTTCTCACAGGCCTCGCGGAGCCGGTCGCGCTCCAGCCTGGACGATCCCAGGATCGTGCCGCCGCGGGCCAGGATGCCGCTGACCGCGTTCAGGTCGAGGGCGCGATAGCGGCCGTCCAGCAGGCCGGAGTAGCCGTCCTCGAAGCCGATGACCTCGTCGCCGTAGTTGTCGACCGCCCGGTGCACGACCGACCGGATCACGGCGTTCAGGCCGGGGCAGTCGCCGCCTGCGGTGAGAACTCCGATACGCATCGTGCTGTGTCTCCTGCTCGCTGTTGACACCGGTGAGCCTCTGCCGATTGTTTCACGCTCCCCAGCCCGGCGGGGTACCCGACTCTGACGGGCGCCTTATCCATCGGCGGAGGTACTGTCAAGACGGTTCTGCTCACCTCGGTGGGCGATTTTTCGACCCCCCACAGAGACATACCGGACATCCCACTGAGACGAAACGGAGAGCGCGCGTGACCCGCAGCGTGTACGTGACCGGCATCGACCGCGGCGACGGACGCCAGGTCGTCGAACTGGGGGTCATGGAGCTCCTCACCCGGCAGGTCGACCGGGTCGGCGTCTTCCGCCCCCTCGTCCATGACGGACCCGACCGCCTCTTCGAGCTGCTGCGCGCCCGCTACCGGCTCGCCCAGGACGCGGTGACCGTCTACGGCATGGACTACCACGAGGCGTCCGCCCTCCAGGCCGAGGCCGGCACGGACGAGCTGGTGTCCACGCTCGTCGAACGCTTCCACCTGGTGGCGCGCGAGTACGACGTGGTCCTGGTCCTCGGCACCGACTTCGCCGACACCCAGCTCCCGGACGAGCTGTCGCTCAACGCCCGGCTCGCGAACGAGTTCGGCGCGTCCGTGATCCCGGTCGTGGGCGGCCGCAAGCAGACCGTCGAGTCGGTTCTCGCCGAGACGCGCAACGCCTACCGGGCCTACGACACGCTGGGCTGCGACGTCCTGGCCATGGTCACCAACCGTGTCGCCCGCGAGGACCGCGACGAGATCGCCCGCCGGCTCGATTCCCGGCTCCCCGCGCCCTGTTACGTCCTGCCCGACGAGCCCGCGCTGTCCGCCCCGACGGTCTCGCAGATCAGCCACGCGCTCGGCGGCAGAGTGGTGCTCGGAGACGACTCGGGGCTCGCCCGGGACGTGCTCGGTTTCGTCTTCGGCGGTGCGATGCTGCCGAACTTCCTGGGCGCCCTGACCCCGGGCTGCCTCGTCGTCACCCCGGGCGACCGGGCCGACCTGGTCGTCGGCTCCCTCGCCGCGCACAGCGCCGGCACCCCGCCGATAGCCGGTGTGCTGCTCACCCTGGACGAGGTGCCCGGCGCGGACATCCTCACCCTCGCCGACCGCCTCGCGCCGGGCACCCCGGTGCTGTCGGTGGCCGGCACCAGCTTCCCCACCGCCGAGCAGCTCTTCTCCCTGGAGGGGAAGCTGAACGCGGCCACCCCGCGCAAGGCGGAGCGGGCACTGGGCTTGTTCGAGCGGTTCACCGACACCGGCGAGCTCACGCGCCGGGTTTCCGCGCCCAGCAGCGACCGCGTCACACCGATGATGTTCGAGCACAAGCTGCTGGAGCAGGCCCGTTCCGACCTGCGCCGCGTGGTGCTGCCCGAGGGCACCGAGGAGCGTGTGCTGCACGCCGCCGAGGTGCTGCTGCGCCGCGGCGTGTGCGAGCTGACCCTGCTCGGCCCCGTCGACCGGATCCGCAAGAAGGCCGCCGACCTGGGCATCGACCTCGGCGAGTCCCAGCTGATCGACCCGGCCGAATCCGACCTGCGCGACGCCTTCGCCGAGAAGTACGCGGCCCTGCGCGCCCACCGGGGCGTCACCGTGGAGCTGGCGTACGACGTGGTCTCCGATGTGAACTACTTCGGCACGCTGATGGTCCAGGAGGGCCTCGCCGACGGCATGGTCTCGGGCTCGGTGCACTCCACGGCCGCGACCATCCGCCCGGCCTTCGAGATCATCAAGACGAACCCGGACGCCGACATCGTCTCGTCGGTGTTCTTCATGTGCCTGGCCGACAAGGTCCTCGTCTACGGCGACTGCGCGGTCAACCCCGACCCGAACGCCGAGCAGCTCGCGGACATCGCCATGCAGTCGGCGACGACGGCGGAGCGGTTCGGCGTGGAGCCGCGCATCGCGATGCTGTCGTACTCCACCGGCACGTCCGGCTCCGGCGCCGACGTCGACAAGGTGCGCGAGGCGACCGAGATCGTGCGCACCCGCAGGCCCGACCTGAAGATCGAGGGCCCGATCCAGTACGACGCCGCCGTGGAGCCGTCGGTCGCGGCGACCAAGCTGCCCGGCTCCGAGGTCGCCGGGCAGGCCAGTGTGCTGATCTTCCCCGACCTGAACACCGGCAACAACACCTACAAGGCCGTGCAGCGCTCGGCCGGCGCGATCGCCGTCGGCCCGGTGCTCCAGGGTCTGCGCAAGCCGGTCAACGACCTGTCCCGGGGCGCTCTCGTCCAGGACATCGTCAACACCGTCGCCATCACGGCGATCCAGGCCCAGTCCCCGGCCCCGGCCCCGAGTGAGAAGGCAACCGCCCAGTGAGCGCCTCCCGTGTCCTCGTCCTCAACTCCGGCTCGTCGTCACTGAAGTACCAGTTGCTCGACATGGGCGACAGCAGCCGGCTGGCGGTGGGTCTTGTCGAACGCATCGGCGAGCAGACCTCCCGGCTCAAGCACACGCCGGCCGGCGGCGAGAGCCGGGAGCGCGGCGGGGCGATCGCCGACCACGACGCGGCGCTGAAGGCCGTGGCCGAGGAGCTCGCCAAGGACGGCCTCGGTCTGGACTCGCCCGAACTGGCCGCGATCGGGCACCGGGTGGTGCACGGCGGGAAGCACTTCACCGAGCCGACCGTCATCGACGACGCCGTGCTCGCCGAGATCGAGCGGCTCATCCCGGTGGCCCCGCTGCACAACCCGGCCAACCTCACCGGGATCCGCACGGCCCAGGCGCTGCGGCCCGACCTGCCGCAGGTCGCCGTGTTCGACACCGCGTTCCACACGACGATGCCGGAGTCGGCCGCCCGCTACGCGATCGACGTGAAGACGGCCGACGAGCACCGCGTGCGGCGCTACGGCTTCCACGGCACCTCGCACGCCTACGTCTCCAGGGCCACCGCCGAGCTGCTGGGCAAGGACCCCGCCGAGACGAACGTGATCGTGCTGCACCTGGGCAACGGGGCGTCCGCCTCGGCCGTGCGGGGCGGTCGTTGCGTGGACACCTCCATGGGTCTTACGCCTTTGGAGGGGCTCGTGATGGGTACGCGCTCCGGAGACATGGACCCGGCCGTCATCTTCCATTTGATGCGTGTTGGTGGAATGTCCGCCGACGAGATCGACACTCTTCTCAACAAGAAGAGCGGTCTGATCGGTCTGTGCGGCGACAACGACATGCGGGAGATCCGCCGTCGCGTCGACGAGGGCGACGAGCAGGCGGAGCTGGCGTTCGACATCTACATTCACCGCCTGAAGAAGTACATCGGTGCCTATTACGCCGTGCTCGGACGGGTGGACGCGGTCGCGTTCACCGCCGGTGTCGGCGAGAACGCGGCGCCCGTGCGGGAGGCCGCCCTGGCGGGCCTGGAGGAGCTGGGCCTGGTGGTGGACGGCGAGCGCAACGCCGTACGCGGCGACGAGGCGCGGCTGGTCTCGCCCGACGGCGCCCGGGTGGCGGTGGCGGTCGTACCCACTGACGAGGAATTGGAGATCGCGACACAGACCTACGCGCTGGTAATTGGTTCGGGGAATCACACCTGAGCGGCATCCCGCCCTTTTGTATTTTCCGCCAGACGGAATATTCCGTTGCGAAACAAACCGATAGGATCGCCCCCATGCGCCGTTCGAAAATCGTCTGTACTCTCGGCCCCGCGGTCGACTCCCACGAGCAGCTTGTCGCGTTGATCGAAGCCGGCATGAACGTGGCCCGCTTCAACTTCAGCCACGGCTCGCACGCCGAGCACCAGGGCCGGTACGACCGGGTCCGTGCCGCCGCCAAGGAGACCGGCCGGGCCATCGGTGTCCTCGCCGACCTCCAGGGCCCGAAGATCCGTCTGGAGACCTTCGCCGAGGGTCCCGTGGAGCTGGTGCGCGGTGACGAGTTCACCATCACCACCGAGGACGTCCCGGGCGACAAGACGATCTGCGGGACGACCTACAAGGGCCTGCCGGGTGACGTGACCAAGGGCGACCAGGTCCTGATCAACGACGGCAACGTCGAGCTGAAGGTCACCGAGGTCGAAGGCCCCAAGGTGAAGACGATCGTCATCGAGGGCGGCGTCATCTCCGACCACAAGGGCATCAACCTCCCCGGCGCGGCCGTCAACGTGCCCGCGCTGAGCGAGAAGGACATCGAGGACCTCCGCTTCGCGCTGCGCATGGGCTGCGACCTGGTCGCGCTGTCCTTCGTCCGCGACGCCAAGGACGTCCAGGACGTGCACCGGATCATGGACGAGGAGGGGCGCCGCGTCCCGGTCGTCGCCAAGGTGGAGAAGCCGCAGGCGGTGCAGAACATGGAGGACGTCGTGATGGCGTTCGACGGCGTGATGGTCGCCCGTGGTGACCTCGCCGTCGAGTACCCGCTCGAGAAGGTCCCCATGGTGCAGAAGCGCCTGATCGAGCTGTGCCGGCGCAACGCCAAGCCGGTGATCGTGGCGACCCAGATGATGGAGTCGATGATCACCAACTCCCGTCCGACCCGCGCCGAGGCCTCCGACGTGGCCAACGCGATCCTGGACGGTGCGGATGCCGTCATGCTGTCGGCGGAGTCTTCGGTCGGCGCGTACCCGATCGAGACGGTCAAGACGATGTCGAAGATCGTCACCGCGGCCGAGCAGGAGCTGATGTCCAAGGGGCTCCAGCCGCTCGTCCCGGGCAAGAAGCCGCGCACGCAGGGCGGTTCGGTGGCCCGTGCGGCGTGCGAGATCGCCGACTTCCTGGGCGGCCGGGGCCTGGTGGCCTTCACCCAGTCCGGCGACACCGCCCGCCGGCTCTCCCGCTACCGCGCCCAGCAGCCGATCATCGCCTTCACCACCGACGAGGGCACCCGCAACCAGATGGCGCTCAGCTGGGGCGTGGAGCCGTACGTGGTGCCGTTCGTGAACAGCACCGACGAGATGGTCGACCTGGTGGAGCAGGAACTGGTCAAGCTGAACCGCTTCAACGACGGCGACATCGTGGTCATCACCGCCGGTTCGCCCCCCGGCGTCCCCGGTACCACCAACATGGTCCGCGTCCACCACCTGGGCGAAGCCAAGTCCTGACCCGGAACGGGCCGTGAAGGCCCCTGAACGGCACCGAGGGCGCCCCCTGGATCCCAGGGGGCGCCCTCGTCTCTTACGTGGCCTTTGCCACTGAGAATCCCTCTACCGCTCTTTCGCTTCCTGTGTAACTCTTGTGAAGCCCTTGGGGAGAGGGTGCGGGGGAAGCGTGCCTGACCAGCGCGCGAGTGCATCTGTCCAGCTTGGACAACTCCTGACGAAGTGACCTGCCGGCAGTCCGACCACGACTGCCGCGCAGCCATGTCCGCCTGCCCTCCTCCTGGGTCGACCATTCATCCAGCAGACAGGCGACGACATGCGAAAAGCCCTGCGCTCACGGGGGTTAGCCGGTACCGCCCTGGTGGCGGCATCGGCCGTACTGACGGGACTGGTGTACGCGGCACCGGCCCGGGCGGACGATCCGCCGGCCGAGGACCCGGACGCCGGCCAGTTCCGGATCAGTCTCGGTGCGGACGCCCGGACGAACCGGTGCGTGGCCGGTACGGCGCTGCACATCGGCGGCCCCTCGCTCAAGGCCGCGGCCGCCAAGGCCCTGAGCGGCACCGACGCCGAGCTCACCGGGGCCCTGGAAGGGCACCAGGTGGGCCTCGGCACCCTCGGTGACGCCCGCACCAAGGACAACGACGGCGTCATCGACTACCTGGACCAGTCCCGCAAGCGCAAGACGCGCTGGGAGACGGCCAACAAGATCTACGCGCAGACGGGCTGGACCTCGGGCACCGAGTACCACGCTCCCGAGTTCGACGCGGACGTCGTCGCCTTCACCCTCGGTCCGCAGCGGGACCTGTACGGCCGGCTCGGGCAGGACGGCCGCAGCGTGCCCACCAAGGCGTCGGTCGACCAGGCGAAGAAGATCGCCGCCGACATCAAGGGCCAGGACGACTGGAACGACTTCGCGGCCGACTCGATGTTCCGGGACACCGACGTCCGCGGCCCCTACAACTGGACCACCGCCAGTGACGTGGCGTCCTTCCTGCGCCACGGCGGCTTCGTCACCAAGCCGCTGGAGGAGGGCTCCGCCGAGTACCGCATGGAGGTCGAGGCCCTCAAGGTCGCCTGGGGCGGCTGTGACAGCGCCAACCCCGTCGACGCCCGGCGGATCCTCACCCCCGCGGTCCTGACGGCACATCAGGAGTGGGAGCAGGAGTACGCCGCGCAGGCCAAGCCCCGCGCCACGGTCATGGCCGCCGAGGCGACCGCGTCGGCCGAGGCCCGCAAGGCCACCGAGGCGATGATCGAGTCCATCGGACAGGCCTGGCTGGCCGAGCAGATCCTGCTCTGGCAGAAGTACTGGGCGGGCCAGCCCAAGGACAACATCCACCGGCCCAAGGCAGCGGTGTTCACCCAGGCCAAGACGGACATGGCCAACGCCCAGAAGCGGGCCGCGGAGCAGCTGACGCTGGCCAACAAGGCGGTGGCCTCCGCCAAGACGGCCTCCGGACAGGCCACCACAGCGCAGAACGACGCGTACGCCATCGCTGACGCGGCCAAGACGCCGCGCGGCCGGGGGCTGCTGTACACCCAGCAGTCGGTACAGGTCGCCAAGGCCTCGTACGCAGCGGCCCAGGCGGCGGCGAAGGCCACCCAGACCGCGGTGAACGCCGCCAAGGCGACGGTGGCCGACAGCAAGGCGCTGTTCGCCCTCTCCCAGACCCAGGCGCACGCCATCAACACCGAGTTCCGGCGCATCGCCGCGCAGGAGGCCGCCGCCCAGGCGAAGGCGGCCCGGGTGTCCGCGGACGCGCTGGCCAAGGAGGCCGCCGCCAACGCCACGAAGGCGAAGAACGCCCAGGCGACGGCGGAGGCGGCCGAGAAGACGGCGAAGGCGGGCGCCGCGACGGCGGCGGCCGAACGTGCCAAGGCCGAGAAGGAACGCGACACCGCCAAGCGAGAGCGGGCCAACGCGGCGGCCGAACGGGCCAAGGCGAAGGATGCCGAGCAGCGAGCGCAGGCGGATCGAGATGCCGCCGGCCGGGCACGCGGCGCCGCGGAAACGGCGGGCGGCACCGCCGCCGCCAAGCGTCAGGAGGCCGAGGAGGCCGAAGCGCAGGCGTACTTGGCCCGCGATCTGGCCGTCTCGGCCGAACGCAAGCGTGACTCCGCCAAGTCCAGGGCGGCCGCCCTGGAGGCCGCCGCCGAAGCTGCCAAGGGTTCGGCGGCCGCGGGTGAGGCCCGTGAGGCCGCGACAGAAGCCCGCTCCGCCGCCACCGAGGCGACCGACGAGGCGCGCGACGCCCGGGCCGCTGCCGACGATGCGAGCGAGGCCGCCGTGAAGGCTCGGGCAGCCGCGACGCGCGCCGACGCCGCCGCGTCCCGTTCCCGCGCCGCTGCTGACAACGCGTGGTCCGCGTACGAGACCACGCGCGCCGCGGCCGCCACGGCACACGCCGCCGCGGCCGAGGCGATCGACGCCGCAGCCGCGGCCAAGAAGAACGCCGACGACGCCGAGGCCGAGGGCAAGAAGGCCGCCGCCGCGGCAGTCACGGCACGCCAGGAGGCCACGGCCGCGAAGGCCGAGGCCGCCAAGACGGCCACCTGGGCCGCCACCACGGCCGGTCACGCCTTCGCGGCGGGTGAGGCGGCCACCGCCGCCCGCGACTCGGCCGCCGAGGTGATCAAGCCTGCCAACCAGGCCATCGCCACGGGCACCCCCTACAAGGAGACCGACGTCTCGGCCGCGTTCGCGGTCCTCGTGGGACAGACGTCCAAGCCGATCGCGGAACGCCAGGCCGCCGCCGCCAAGGCCAAGGCCGATGAGGCCGCCAGGGCGGCCAAGGAGGCCAAGGCCCTGGCGGAGAAGGCGAAGGGCGACGCCAAGCTGGCCGCCCAGGCCGCCGCCGCGGCAGCCGACGACGCGGCACAGGCCGCGGCCTCGGTGGCCGCCGCGCGCGCCTCCGCGGCCGAGGCCGCCACCGCCGCGGAAGCGGCGAAGAAGGCCGACGCCAACGCCCAGAAGTACGACCAGCAGGCCGGTACGGACGCCGTCTATGCCGGGATGGCCGCGAACGAGGCGGAGTCCGAAGCCGCCGCAGCGGACCGTGAGGCCGACGAGGCGGAGAAGGACGCAAGCAGTGCCCGCTCTGCCGCCACCGCGGCGGAGAAGGACGCTGCGAGTGCCCGCGGCACCGCCACCAAGGCGGAGCAGGACGCCACGGCGGCCGAGACGGCGGCCAAGAACGCCGACGGTGCCGCGAAGGAAGCCGACCAGGCTGCCGATCGCGCGGAACAGGAGGAGCGCAAGCGGCTCGAACAGCAGCGCCGTGAAGCCATGGAGACGGGCGACACCGGTGTGTCCGGAGGGAATCCGGGACCGGCCCTGAGCGCCGACGACGAGGCCATCCTGCGGGCCCAGTGCGGCCAGCAGTGCGTCGACGACTTCCGCGCCGCTCAGGCGGCCGTCTCATTGAGCGTGATCGACTGGGTGAAGGCCAACGGCGGCGAGATCCTGCTGGAGGTGCTGGGCGTCAACAACGTCAAGCGCTGCTTCGGTGAGGACGACATCGAAAGCTGCCTGTGGTCCTTCGTCGACGTGGCGTCCCTCGCGCTGGTCGTGGGCAAACTCCCCGCCGTCGGCAAGGCGATAGTCCGGGTCGCCAGCGGTATCTCCGAGTTCTTCGAGAAAGCCGCGTGGGGCAAGAAGACCCTCGCCCGGCTGAAGGACATCATCGAGAAGTACCGCAAGGGCCAGCTCGGCGAGTGCGTGCTGGACGCCGCGGACCTGTTCAGCGGCGCGGCCGGGGTCTCCAAGGCCAAGGGTCTCGCAGCCGCCAAGGCGGCCGGGGGCAAGAAGCGGTTCTGCGGGATCGACCACATCTCGCCGATCGACGGGGACTGGTGCACCAAGCGGGGTGCGCACGTCAACCTGAAGAACGGCCGCGAGGTCGGGTTGCAGACCACCAACGTCAAGGGCGGCATCATGGGCTACCCGATCGACGTCAAGGCGGGCCCGGCCACCAACGACGAGATCCGTGCGGTCGTCCAGACGCTCATCGACGACGACCGGCTCCGTGAGGACCTGATCGCCAAGTCCAGGGACGCGATGCGCATCTTCAACCAGGACGCCGCGAACCAGAGGTACAACGAGAAGCTGGAGACTGGCCAGAAGCCCAAGCCGCTGAGGTGGGGCTGCAAGACCAACTTCGCGCCGAAACTGAAGTTCCTGATCGACGCGTTGAACGAGATCAGCCGCCAGAAGGGCGTCGGGTAGGCACCTACGCAGAGCTGAAGGGGGCCGGTCCGCGCTGCGGGCCGGCCCCCGTCTTCGCCTCAGTGGCAGACGTGAGGGGCGCCCCGGGCGATCGCGCTGTGCAGGACCGTGCCGCTGTCCCCGGACTCGTCCGGGGCGGTCCGGCGAAAGGTGAAGTGCACGTCCGCGAGGGAATGGCGCACCACGAAGGTGATCTGGTCGGCCGGCTCGGGCCAGGGCCCCTCCTCGGCACGTATTCCGGCCGAGGAGAACGCATCGCGAAGCTGCGTGGCGGTCACGGCCGACGGCAGTTCCTCCGTCTCGCCCGGTGCGCCGCTCGGAAGATCGACGGGCCCGGCCCCGGTGCTCAGTGCCACCGCCTGGAGGATGTCGCAGCAGACCTCGAGACGTACGTCGCCGTAGCGCACGTTGCGCGGCTCGCCCCTCTTCCTCCGCCGGCCCGGGAAGTACTCCCCGTCCTGAGGCGGTCCCAGCCGCTCGGAAACGTCAGCGAGAGACGCCCCCGGTTTGAGAGCGCCGATTCCGCCGGACTCGGCGAACCCCGTCAGCACGTCCACGATGGTCATGCCTCGATCATCCCCCATCTGTCCCGTACAGCGGCGAGGGCGCCCCCTGTGGCCAGGGGGCGCCCTCGAGTCCGTCGGGTACGTCAGTCCGTGACGTACTGGTGCAGCCCCGGCACCGTCAGCGTGCCGCCGAACTGGCCGGCCTGGACGACCTTCACGTTGGTGAAGTAGATCAGCGGGATGTTCAGGGGCGGCGGGTGCTCCGGGTCGAAGGTGACCGGGATCAGGCCGAGCAGGTTGCCCGAGATCTTCTCCGTGTACATCACCGTCTTGCCGTCGGTGATCGTGGACGTCGACCCCTTCGCCGCCTGGACGTGGTGGGTCTTGCCGGACGCCTTGTCCGTGACGAGCTGGTGCAGGTCCCCGATGTCGGTCCCGTCGTTGATGACGTACTTCAGGACCTTCTTGGTGGCGCCGCTCGCGGTCTTCACCTGGACGATGCCCTGGTAGTCGGCACCCTTCAGCGTCAGCGAGCTGGCCTCCAGGCGCCAGGGCTCGTCGGGGACGAGGAGCTCGTTGTCCACCCCGCCCTCGGCGTCCGTGGCGGCGGGGCAGTCCTCGGGGTCCACGGAGGGGCTCGCGGACGGGCTGGGGGAGGCGGTGGCCTTCCCCGCCGCGTCCTCGGCCTTCTCGGCCGCCTTCTCGACGGCGTCGGTCGTGTCCCCGGCCGCCTTCGTCGCCGCGTCCGTCGTGTCCTTGACGGTGTCCTCGACCGTGTCGGTCGTCTTCTTGACGGCGTCGGACGCGTCGCCCTCGCTCGTGTCCGAGGACTTCTCGGTGTCCTCGGCCGTGCTCGTGTCGCCGGACGGCGAGGCGGACGCGGAGGGCGTGGGGCTCGGGCTCTCGGTGGACTTGCCGCCCGTGAGGATGCCGCCGATCGCGTCGCCGATGTCCTCGAGGACGTTGCCGCCGCTCTCGGACGGCGACGGGCTGGGCGTCGCCTCGTCTTCGTCGCCCGACGTGCCCTCGGATGCCGAAGGGGTCGGGGTGGGCTCGGTCTTGTCGCCCTCGTCGTCGGAACCTGAATCCGACGAAGAGGACGAGCTCTCCTTGTCCGCGCCCGCGTCCGAGCCGGCGGACGCCGAGGGAGTCGGCTCGGCCGTGCCCTTGTCCTCGTCCGCGGCCTCGCTCTCGCTCGGCGAGGGCGACGGGGAGGCGCCGTCCTTGTCGTCCTCCATCGCCGCGAGGCAGTCCTTGTACTCGTCGGCCTTCAGGCTGTTGGAGGTCGACGGCTGCTCGTCGGCGAGGGCGAGCGTCGGGGTGAATCCCATGCCCATGAGGACCGCGGTGGGCATCGCCGCCATGGCTATCGCCTTGCCGGCCGGCATCTGGAACCGGGTGAAGAGCGGCTTCTTGGGAGCCGCGTGGCGTGGCCCCGTTCTCGCCTTCGCCTGGGCGGCGGGAGAACCGTCGCGGTGGTCAGCCGACACGGTACCCCCCGTTGTGGGCCTCGGACCGGACGCCGTCCGCGGGGCCGCCGTCGCCGGTCCCGAACGGAGGGTGCGTCCCGCCCGTCTCACCGGCCGGGCTCTCGGGAGAGGGCTCCACGGCTCCTTCTCCCGTCGGTCCCTGACCGGCCGCCCGAGGCCCCTTCCCCGTGTCCTCCGTCTTGCCCGGCACCCAGGCGACGGCGAGAGCGCCGCCGAGCATGGCCAGCAGGAAGCCGATGAGGAAGCCCCCGATGTTGGAGACCACCAGCGACACCAGGGCGAGGATGATCGCCGCGACACCGGCGAAGACCCGCGTCGCCTGCTGGAACCACATGGTCAGTCCCAGGGTGATCAGCAGGACCCCGATGATGAGGGAGCCGGCACCCGCGGTGGTCGCCATGGTGAGCGACATGGTGCCCAGCTTGAGGGTGGCGTAGGGGAAGTAGGCGATCGGCACCCCGCCGAGGATGGTGAACAGGCCTGCCCAGAACGGCCGGGTGCCCCGCCAGTCACGGAATCGCCGACGCAACCGGGCGAAAGTCCCGGCGCTCTGGACCGGAGTCTCGGCACTCATGGAAAACAGCTCCCTCGGTCCGATGGAGGTACGTACCGGCTCGGCCGTAGGCGTGTGGAGAAGCCGGAAAGTCTAAGTCTGTGTAGTGGTCCGGCGCTGGGCCGGGCCCGAGGGGCGGGGAAGCGACGGCCTCCCCGCCCCTCGAAGGGGACGGGTCAGCCGCCCCCGGACACCCGTGGGACGGAGGCTGTCAGTAGCACTCCATACCCTTGTCCATGCCGAGCTTCATCGACAGGCCGCTCAGCTTGAACGTGCCCGCCGTGGTCGCCCACGCCGTCTGCTTGACGCCGTAGAGGTCGGCCTCCCTGGCCTGCTGGGCGAACCCGCCCGGCAGCGTGGTCTTCGTGTCCTTGACGGCAGGACCACGGGTCTTGTCCTTGACCGCGACACCGATGTCGATGTCCTTGAACTCCGCGTCGGCGTCGAGCTGAGCGACGTCGATGTAGAGGTTCTCGGCCTTGACCGGCTTCTTGGCGTCGTTCCCCGCCTCAAGACGGAGGTAGACCGTCTTGCCTATGAGGGGGATCGGCGTCGCGACCGACTGGCACATCTTGCTGATCGTCGCGTCGTCGAACGACGAGATCGCGACGGGAACCTGCGTCTTCTTCTCACCGTCGGTCGAGGTGTAGACGCTGTCGATTCCGCCGTACTGAGCGAAACCCTCACCGTGCAGGTGACTGGCCGACACCTTGAACTGCTGGCCGGAGACGCTGAACGACGCGGCCAGCGCGCCCTGCGCGAGTCCTACACCCACACATGCCGCAGCGGCGACGCTGGGCACCATGACCACAGCGAACCGCTTCCATCTGGTCCCGCCACGCACCTGGGACTCCATATTTCCTCCTTCTCGGACGTACATCTCCTGTCCTGGCTCGCCCCAAGTAGCGGCTCAGCCGGGCAGGGATGGGAGAAGTGCTACGTCCTCGGGAAGGAGAGCGCCTGCACTCGGCGGCGCAACTCGCGCCCGAATCACCGGCGATCACCCCCGAGCGACAACCACTGGTCGCGCCTGACACGCATCACGCACAACCCTGCTGGACAGGCTTCGCCGGATGGGCGAAGACCCCCCTGTCCAAGAGCCGGCGCCACTGCCGCCGGCTCTGCTCGGTGGGGACCCAGGACGTCCCGCGACCCAACCGGCTGCCGGGGTACGGGAATGGACCGAGCGTGGCCGATCGTGGTGCATTCTCGCCGCCCGCACAAGGGGGTTCGTTACTGGCTAGTAACGGCCGTATAACCGAACAACGACCCATCGGTCTCGGGCGACGACACAGGGTGGCCCCGACCGGCGGTACAAAGCTGTTGATCGATGGACAGAAACCGACAGATCAACGCCTGCGACTTACTCGCAGTAACAGCGGCCGCGATTACCAAGTTTTGGTAAAGCGCGGCCGCAGTGACGCTCTGTGGGCAAATCTTTCACGTGGGCACCACAAGCCCACGTGTTTAACGACTGGTCAGAACAGGGCGCGTGCCAGGGCCCTGCGTGCCGCGATCACCCGCGGATCCTCCGGCCCGACCACCTCGAACAGCTCCAGCAGCCGCATCCGCAGGGTGTCCCGGTCGTCACCCACCGTGCGCTGCACGGTCTCGATCAGACGGCCGAAAGCGTCCTCGACATGGCCGCCCACCAGATCCAGGTCGGCCGCGGCGATCTGCGCCTGCACATCAGCGGGCTTGTCGGCCGCGTCCTTGCGCACCTGCTGCGGATCGACGCCCTGCACGCGCTGGAGCAACTCGGCCTGGGCGAGGCCCAGTTTGGCCTCTTCGTTGCCCGGGTCCTCGTTCAGCACGTTCTTGTACGCCTGGATGGCGCCGCCCAGATCACCCGAGTCCAGCGCCTGTACGGCGGCCTCGAGGAGCGCGTCGTACGGACCGGCCGGGCGCTCGGGAGCCGCCGGGGCGCCGCCCGCCTCGGCATCGGGGTCGACGGTGAGGCCGGTCAGGCCGAAGCGCTGCTCGGCGACCTGCACCAGCTGGTCCAGGGTTCCCCGGATCTGCTCCTCGCCCGCGGCCCCCTGGAAGAGCGGCAGCGCCTGCCCCGCGACGACCGCGAACACCGCGGGGATCCCCTGGATGCCGAACTGCTGCATCAGCATCTGGTTGGCGTCGACGTCGATCTTGGCGAGCAGGAAACGGCCGTTGTACTCGACGGCCAGCCGCTCCAGGACCGGGCTCAGCTGCTTGCAGGGCTGACACCACTCGGCCCAGAAGTCGATGACGACGGGCACTTCGGCGGACCGCTGCAGGACTTCGGTCTCAAAGCCCGCCTCATCGACGTCGATGACGAGGTCGGCCGGGGAGATCGCCCCCGCACCACCCTCCCGGGCGGCTTGGGCACGTGCCTGCTCCGCCTTCGCCTTGGCCTCCTGGGCCGCCTTCACCGCGGCGAGGTCGACGACTCCGCTCATGGACATGTTCCGTGGCTGCATGCGCCTATCCTCCCCCGTACTGCGCGCGTGTGTGAAAAACGGTGTGAAAGCCGGGCTGGTCGGGTCCCGTCGGCGCCGGGTCCCCACCCCACGCCGTGCCACCGAAGCCCGTGTACGTCCATCACGGGCTTTCGCTACGAGACGTAGCGTAATGCCACGCCTGACCGGCGGACCACCACCCCCCGGTGATCTCCCTCACGGCCACACAGGAACCGCCCGTTATGGTCATGGCATGCACAGCCGCAGCCCAGCCAGCCGCACGGGGCGCCCGCGCAGCGCCGCGGCGGACGCCGCGATCCTGGCTGCCACGCGGGCGGCACTGGTGGAGCTGGGCTGGTCCAAACTCACCCTGGGAGACGTCGCGACCCGCGCCGGGGTTGCGAAAACAACCCTCTATCGCCGCTGGGCGGGCAAGAACGAGCTGGTCGTCGACGCGGTGGCGGAGCTCTTCGACGAACTGGAGCTGCCGGACAGCGGCTCGCTGGCCACGGACATCGAGGGCGTCGTGCTCCAGTTCGCGGCGATCCTGGCCCGGCCGGAGGCGAAAAGCGGCCTGATGGCGGTGGTCTCGGAGGCCACCCGCGACGACGCCTTGCGTGAACGCATCCGCGCGTCGGTGGTCGAGCGCCAGAAACGCCTGGTCACGGAGGGCCGTTCCCGGGCCCAGGCGAGAGGCGAGCTGCCCCCCGAGCCGGACCAGGACTCGGCGGCCCGCACGGCCGACCTGATCTTCGACATGGTCGCGGGTGCGGTGGTCCACCGCACCCTGGTCAGCGCGGAACCGGCAGACGAGGAATGGGTCCGCGGCTTCACGAGGGTGCTGCTGCACGGTCTGGCTTAGCTGCGGGCATGCGTGCCAGACGCCGCGGAGCAGGCGTGGATTTGTCAGACAGGCCCTAGGGGCGGCACGGGTGGGCGCAGCACCAACGCCGAGCACTCAGAACCCCGCAGGCTCCGTGTACACCCCCCACTCGTCCCGCAGCACCCCACAGATCTCCCCCAACGTCGCCTCGGCCCGCACAGCCACCAGCATCGGCTCGATCATGTTCGCGCCACTGCGCGCAGCCGCCAGCATCCCCTCCAGCGCGCCACGCACCGCGGCATCGTCGCGCCCGGCCTTCCGCCCGCCGAGCAGGCGCACCTGCTCCCGCTCCACCTCGTGACTGACCCGCAGGATCTCCAGGTCCCCGGTCACGGACCCGTGGTGTGCGTTGACCCCGACGACCCGCTTGTCCCCCTTCTCCAAAGCCCGCTGGTACCGGAACGCCGACTCCGCGATCTCCCCGGTGAACCACCCGTCCTCGATCCCGCGCAGGATCCCGGAGGTGATCGGCCCGATCGGGTGCCGCCCGTCGGGGTGCGCCCGCAGCCCCCGCTCCCTTATCTGCTCGAAGATCTTCTCCGCGTCGGCCTCGATCCGGTCGGTGAGCTGCTCGACGTACCAGGAACCGCCCAGCGGATCGGCCACGTTGGCGACCCCCGTCTCCTCCATCAGTACCTGCTGCGTCCGCAGCGCGATCTCCGCCGCCTGCTCGCTGGGCAGCGCGAGCGTCTCGTCGAGGGCGTTGGTGTGCAGCGAGTTGGTCCCGCCGAGCACGGCCGCCAGCGCCTCCACGGCCGTCCGTACGACGTTGTTGTACGGCTGCTGCGCGGTGAGGGAGACCCCGGCCGTCTGGGTGTGGAAGCGCAGCCACTGTGCCTTCTCGCTCCGCGCCCCGTACACGTCCCGCATCCACCGCGCCCAGATCCGGCGCGCCGCACGGAACTTGGCGATCTCCTCGAAGAAGTCGACGTGCGCGTCGAAGAAGAAGGAGAGCCCGGGGGCGAACACGTCGACGTCCAGCCCGCGCGACAGCCCCAGCTCCACGTACCCGAAGCCGTCCGCGAGCGTGTACGCCAGCTCCTGCGCGGCCGTCGCCCCGGCCTCGCGGATGTGGTACCCGGAGACGGACAGCGGCTTGTACGCGGGGATGCCGGCCGCGCAGTGCTCCATCAGGTCGCCGATGAGCCGCAGATGCGGTTCGGGCTGGAAGAGCCACTCCTTCTGGGCGATGTACTCCTTGAAGATGTCCGTCTGGAGCGTGCCGTTCAGGACGGCCGGGTCGACGCCCTGGCGCTCCGCCGCCACCAGGTACATGCAGAAGACCGGCACGGCCGGGCCGCTGATGGTCATGGACGTCGTCACGTCGCCCAGCGGGATGTCCTTGAACAGGACCTCCATGTCGGCGGCCGAGTCGATGGCGACACCGCAGTGTCCGACCTCGCCGAGCGAGCGCGGGTCGTCGGAGTCGCGGCCCATGAGCGTCGGCATGTCGAAGGCGACCGAGAGCCCGCCTCCGCCGTTGCGGAGGATCATCTTGTAGCGCTCGTTGGTCTGCTCGGCGTTGCCGAACCCGGCGAACTGCCGGATGGTCCAGGTACGCCCTCGGTAGCCGGTCGCGTACAGGCCGCGGGTGAAGGGGTACTCCCCCGGCCAGCCGATCCGCTCGAACCCCTCGTACCTGTCTCCGGGCCGCGGCCCGTACACCGGCTCCACAGGGTCGCCCGAGAGCGTGGTGAAGTCGGCCTCGCGCTTGCGCGAGGCGTCGTACCGGGCCTGCCAGCGACGGCGGCCTTCCTCTATGGCGTCAGCGTCCATACCATCGAATTTACTAGGACGTCCAAGTAAATGTCGATGGGAGACCGCCGCACGTTCGTCCGTACGGCGGTGTTGTTACGCCTTGACCGGCGCCGGCGAGTCCTCGGCGAGACGGGACTCCAGCTCGTGGCTGATCTTGCGCTCCACGAAGAACGCGGCCGTCGGGACGGTCCCGGCGAGCAGCACCCACACCTGCTTGCCGACCGGCCACTTCGCCTTCGAGCCCAGGTCGAAGGCGAAGACCAGGTACAGGACGTACAGCCAGCCGTGCGCGATGCTGACGACGCGCGTGAAGTCCGCCGCGCCGTTCAGGTCGAGCACATACTTGCCGATCATGCCCAGGGTCAGCAGGACCAGCAGCACGCCGGTGACATAGGCCATCACGCGGTAGCGCGTCAGCACGCTCTTTTTCATGCCGTCGAGCGTAACGACCCGTTCCGGGGGATCTTGCCCCGGGTCACTGCTCCTCGAAGTCCCCCGCCGCGATCCGCAGCGGCCGCAGCATCGCGAAGATCTCCCCGCACTCCTCGGCGTCGTACACCCCGAGCCCGAAGTCCATCGCCATCAGGTCGCGGGTGGCCGCCTCGACCACCTCGCGACCCTTCTCCGTGATGCTCGCGAGGGTGCCGCGCCCGTCGTTGGGGTTGGGCCGCTTGTCGACGAGGCCCGACTTCACCAGCCGGTCCACGGTGTTCGTCACCGACGTGGGGTGCACCATGAGCCGCTCGCCGATCTTGGACATCGGCAGCTCGCCGGACTTGGAGAAGGTGAGCAGCACCAGCGCCTCGTAGCGCGCGAACGTCAGCCCGTACGGCTTGACCACCGCGTCGACCTCGGCGAGGAGGATCTGCTGGGCGCGCATGATCGAGGTGATCGCGCCCATGGACGGCACGTTTCCCCAGCGCTGCTTCCAGCGTTCGTCGGCGCGCGCGATCGGATCGAAGGAGAGACTGAGCGGCTTCGGCACGAACCCGACCTTACCGGCCGGTCACATGGTGGCCAGCCCCGTCTCGCCCTTCGGTCCGCCCGCCTTCCGGCTGCGCCATCCGGGGGCAGGGCAAGGCCATGTCCTTTAGATGGTGATTCATACGAGTATGTAACTATTGGCATCCGATGCATCACCGAACGTCACCTTCCTCACAGGGAGCGGCATGAGACGGCTGAACCACGCCCTCGCGGTACTCGCGGTGCTCGGTCTCGCTGCGGGCTGCTCGTCTGCTCACGGCCGCGCCGACACGGCGTCCGACACCGGCGACGACACCACGAAGGCCGGCTACGCGGCCGGCTCCCCCTTCTGGGTCGACCCCGAGAGCCCCGCGGCCCAGCAGGCACAGCTCTGGCAGCAGCAGGACCGGGAGGAGGACGCCGAGCTGATCCGGCGGATCGCCGACCGGCCGCTCGCGCTGTGGCCGCCCGGCGAGACCGATCCGGCACCGACGGTGCGGGCGGCGGCCTCGGCCGCGAGCGAGGAGGGGAAGACGGCGGTCTTCGTCGCGTACAACATCCCGCACCGGGACTGCGGCCAGCACTCGGCGGGCGGGTCGGAGGACGCGGACGCCTACCGGGAGTGGATCGGGCAGTTCGCCGACGCCCTCGGCGAGGCGGAGGCCCTGGTCGTCCTGGAACCCGACGCGGTCGCGCACATCGTGGACGGCTGCACGCCCGGCGAGTACCACGCCGAGCGCGAACAGCTGCTCAGCGAGGCGATCACCCGGCTGAAACAGCAGCCGAACACCAAGGTGTACCTGGACGCGGGCAACGCGGACTGGATCCGGGAGCCGGACAAGCTGGTGGAGCCGCTGCGGCGGGCCGGCATCGAACAGGCCGACGGCTTCGCGCTCAACGTCTCCAACTTCCAGACCGACGACGAGACCACGGAGTACGGCGTCCGGCTCGCCGAGGCGCTCGACGGCAAGCACTTCGTCATCGACACCAGCCGCAACGGCAACGGCCCTCTGCCCGGCGTCTGGTGCAACCCGCCGGGCCGGGCGCTCGGCACCCCGCCCACGACCCAGACCGGCGAGGAGACCCTCGACGCCTACCTGTGGATCAAGCGGCCCGGCGAGTCGGACGGAGACTGCGAGGGAGGCCCGGACGCCGGACGCTGGTGGCCGGAGTACGCCCTGGAGCTGGCGCGCAACGCGGAGGACTGAGCCGGCCCTCCCCCGACGCCCGACCCCCTCCCCCCGGGCCCTCCCCCGACGCCCGACCCCCTTCCCCCGGCCCTCCCCCCCCTCGCTCACTTCACGTGGATCCACTTGGCCCGCGAGGGCGTGCCCTCGGCGTCCGTCACGAACAGCATGTACCAGCCGGGCGGGACCAGGGCCGGGTCGCGGGGCACCTCGAACGTCACCGAGCCGCCCTTCCTGGTGATGTCCAGCTCGATGGAGCGCTGCTCGACGTCGGTCGTGTGCGTGACCGCGCTGGGCCGCATCAGCCGCGCCTCGGCCACGCGTTCCGGGTGGTCCGTACGGAACGTGATGGTGTGGTCCTTGTCCAGCTTCTCCGGGCCGCCCTTCAGTACGGGGCGGTTCCGGGGGTTCTTGTGCAGCGCGGGCGGGGTGAAGACCTCCATGCGCTGCTCGAAGTGGCCCAGCTTGGTGTTCTGCTGGTTGTCGAAGAGCGGGTCGGAGCCGAAGGTGGCGATCCTGCCGTCGGGCAGCAGCAGCGCCTCGGAGTGGTAGTTGCGCCCCACCCTCGGCGCGGCGGCCTCCCGGAAGGCGTTGCTCTTCGGGTCGTAGAACTGCGCCTTGAGGATGTTGCTGGCACTGCGGCCGCGGTAGTCCCTGGAGCCGTTGGACGTGAACACCGTGTCGTCCGGCATGATCACGCTGTTCAGGTAGCGCGTGCCCTGCGGCAGGTCGGGGCCGTCCCGGAAGGCCGGGTTGTCCTTGTTCAGGTCCACGACGGCCGTGCGCGGGGTCGACTTCCTCGACTCGCCGACGCCGCCACCGCCCAGGATCATCACCTTCTGGTCCTGCGCCGGGGGCAGCAGCACGGAGGCCGAGGTCTCGGTCTGGTCGAGGTCCGTCAGCCCGGGCACCTTGCGGAACGTGTTCTTCTCCAGGTCCCACAGGCCGGGCTCACGGCCCCGGTCGGCGGGCCCGTAACCGGCGTTGGAGGCCGGGTAGAACAGCTTGCCGCCCTTGGTGAGGAACAGCGCGGGGTACGTCGGGAAGTACCGCTTGGGCCCCGGCGACCACTTCTTGGTCTCCGGGTCGTAGATCTCGTTGTCGCCCGGGTCGATCATGCCGACGTCGTCCAGGCCGGACACCGCCAGGACCCGGCCGTCGTCGAGGCCGACGAGCGTCGGGTACCAGCGGGCCTTGTCCATCGGGTCGACGGGGATGTACTTCTCCGCCTTCGGGTCGAACTCGTAGGCGCCGCGGATGCCCTGGAAGTCCTGCTTGTCGAGGTTGATCTTCTCCGACAGGCCGTACACGTTATTGCCGGCCTTGCCCGTCAGGCCGACGACGGCGTACTGCGCCTGCTTCCGGGTGGCCGACAGGGGCCCCTCGTCCACGGCCTCCACCCAGACCCGGGCCTCGCTGGCGGTGACCTTGGTCTTCCAGGGCTGCATCACACCGCGGCTGTTGTAGGTGATCTTCTGGGTGCGCTTGGCCTTCGGGACGGTGACGTCGAACTTGGTGACGTACTCGAAGCCGGCCGGTGAGCGGAAGCGGGTGCCCTTCTTCAGGAACACCGCCTTGTCGGGACTCTCGTTCTTCACCCGCATGCCGCCGCCGGCCCGGGTCACCTCGGCGCCGAGGCGTTCGTAGCGTGCGGTGCCACCGGCCACCAGCAGGCGGCCGTCGGGGAGCTGGGCGTGGCCTGCGCAGAAGAAGTCCTCCGGGGTGGGGATCTTCTTGTAGGTGTTCTTCTCCGGGTCCCACAGGATGGTGTCGAAGTCACCCGCGTCGAACTTGCGCTGCTCGTTGCCCGACCCGGCGACGATCAGCACTTTGCCGGTGTGCAGCAGGGCCGCGTGGATGGCGTTGGTGCGGTACTCCTCCGGGATGTCGAGCTGGGTCCAGGAGCCGTACTTCGCCATGTACTCGGGCTGGGCGATCTTGTACTCGTGGTACTGCCTGGACACGAAGTCCAGCGCGGCCGGGGCGTTGAGGCCTGCCAGGACCGCGATGCCGCCGATCCCCAGGACGGTTTTCTTGGTCTTCTGCGAGAGCTGGTAGGCCATGGCCTAGCTGCCTCCTGTCGGGGTGCCGGAGACCGGGGCCGCGGGGGACGCGGTGGCGAGGGCGGGGGCGGGCTCCTTGCCTTCGGGCACGCGTGGGTGCGGGTGCGGGGGTGCCGCTTCCTGCACCTGTCCGGGTGCCTGTTCCTGTGCCTGCGCGTCGGCGTCGGTGAGCTGCCGCTCCCGGCGGTCCTTCCAGGCCGTACCGGCCCATACCGCGGCCGGTGCCAGGGAGATGGCCATGCCGAGCAGGGCCCAGGTGCGCATCGCCGCATGCGTGTGGTCCAGGGCCACCGAGGCGGCCAGGGAGGTGGCCAGCAGGCCCGCCCAGAAGAGGTGGATACGGAAGGTGGCCAGCTGGTCGGGGGAGGCGTCGTTGCCCTTGGGCGTGACGACGAACCGGCTCGGGCGGCGCATGACCGCCTCGCTGAGGGACTTGAGGTAGATCGGCGCGGACAGGGCCGACATCCCCATGCCGGCCAGGCCGCCCGAGCCCTCCGGTTCGTGCGGTGAGACGTTGTGCCGGCGGTTCCACAGGTACAGCCCGATCTGGCAGGCGGCGGCGTCGCTGTAGAGCATCATCCAGACCGACACGGCGACCTCGGTGCCGGAGGCGCCGAACCAGAGGAAGAGGAAGCAGCTGAAGATGCCGAGGAACCAGTTGACCGCGGTCATCGGGTAGTACACGAGCATGAGCGTGTAGGAGAGCAGCCGGCCCGGCGGCATGCTGAGGGGTGCCTTCCAGTACTGCGTGATGAGCGTCTCGTAGGTGCCTCGCGACCAGCGCATCTGCTGGGTGAAGAAGTCGGTCCAGGAGGCGGGGCCCTCGCCGACGGCGAGCACGTCCGGGGTGTAGACGGACTGCCAGAAGCGGTTGGTGTCCGGGTTGCGGTGCTGGTGGATCTCGAAGCCGGTGGCCATGTCCTCGGTGATGGAGTCGTACAGCCCGCCGATCTGCTTGACGACGGAGATCCGTACGACGTTGTTCGTGCCGACGAACATGGGGGCGCGATAGTGGTTGCCGGCGCGCTGGATGAGGGCGTGGAAGAGGAACTGCTGGGACTCGGCTGCCTTGGTGACGGGGTTGTGGTAGTTGCCGTACACCTGGGGGCCGACGACGAAGGCCACGTCGGGGTCCCTGAAGTAGCCCATCATCCGCTCCAGGAAGTTGGGCATCGGGACGTGGTCGGTGTCGACGGACGCGAAGAAGTCGTACGCGTCGCCGTGCATGGCGATCCAGGCGTTGTAGTTGCCGTGCTTGGTGCGGGCCTTGTGGACGCCCGAGTCGCGGTTCCACTCGGGGACGCCGCGCCGGGTGAAGTGGCGTACGCCGAGTTCCGCGCACATGGCCTTGACCTCGGCGTCGTCGCCCTCGTCGAGGAGCCAGACGTCGAGGGTTCCGGGGTGGTGGATGCGGGTGGCTCCTTCCAGGGTCGCGCGGACCATGGCGAGGGGTTCCTTGCCGGGGACGTAGGTGGTGAGGAAGGCGACGCGGGTGCCCGGTTCGGGGACCACGGGGACGGGGTCGCAGGCGACCATCGTGGCGTGGGCGACGGAGGCGACGTTGACGAGCATGAAGAGTTCGATCAGGCCGATCGCCATCAGCATGGTGACGTCTAGACCGATGAGCCAGCGCTGGGCGCCCTCGCGTTCCACCCAGTGGGTGGGCCAGACGAGGTAGACCATCAGGGCACCGGTGAGCAGCGGTGCGAGGCTCATCAGGAGGACGGCTCGTATTCGGCGGGGCTCGCGGGCGAGAAGCGAGACGTACTGCACCCGGTACTCCTCACCGGACGGCTCCGTGAGCGGTCCGGCGAGTCGGCTGTAGGAGTCGTAGTCGTAGCCCTCCGGCCGCACAGTGCCCTCCAGTAATTGAGGCCTGATCGGAGAACCGATACCCCGATACCCATACAAAAATGGATCTTTGGGGCGCTGTCGAACTGAGAGCGTCCAGGTGGGTGGCGGGACGGGCATATGCCCGCGGCAGCATCTATCCCAGCTGCGGGCATGAAAGAACCCCGGCCCGCATCGGACCGGGGTTCCCGTCGTCACTTCTGCTCTCGAGCACACCTACTCGGCGAGATACCGCTCCACCGTCGCGACCTTGGAGGTCAGACCGTCCGTCACACCGGGCCGGATGTCCGCCTTGAGGACGAGGGACACGCGGGGCGCCCGCCGCTCGACCGCGGCCACCGCACGCCGGACGACGTCCATGACCTCGTCCCACTCCCCCTCGACGGTCGTGAACATCGCGTCGGTCCGGTTGGGCAACCCCGACTCACGGACCACCCGCACGGCATCGGCGACGTACTCCCCCACGTCCTCACCGACCCCCAGCGGCGTCACGGAAAAGGCGACGATCACGCCTTCACCGCCCCTTCCTGACGCGCCCGGGAGGCGATGACCGCGTCCTCGGCCTCACGCCGCAGCTTGCGGTCGGCGAAGAAGCCGCCGGCGGGCAGCACCGAGAGCACGAAGTACAGCGCGGCGGTCTTCACCGGCCACTTCGTCCGGTTCCACGCGTCGGCCCAGAAGATCACGTACAGGATGAACAGAACACCGTGCACCATGCCCATCACCGGGACGGCATTGAAGTCCGTGGTCCGCTTCAGCACCGAGCAGATCAGCAGGAGGAGGAAGGAGATCGCCTCGGGTGCCGAGACCAGGCGGAGGCGGCGGAGGGCGGTGGCGGTCTTGAGGTCCACGGGTCACCTTCGGTGGGAGAGACGCGGCGGTCTGAACGGGCTGGACGGTCTGAGGGTTTGTGAACGCACGCACAAGCGTCCGCCCATTGTGGCAAACAGCCGAGGGGCCCTTGGCCCGGGGTCCGGCTCCCCGCCCCCTAAGGGTGCGATCAGGGACTTTCTCCACCCACGGGCCCTGTCCACAGGGCCCGGCCTGCGGATACCTTCCCGTACGTGGCGATGTTCCGACTTCAGAGCAACAAGGTGCTCGCCGTCGACATGACCGGAGATGCCGTGAAGGCGAAGAACGGCTCGATGGTCGCGTACGACGGCGAGATGGCCTTCAAGAAGCTCAGCGGCGGCGGCGAGGGCATCCGGGGCATGGTGACCCGGCGGCTGACCGGTGAGCAGATGACCTTGATGGAGGTGAAGGGGCGCGGCACCTGCTGGTTCGCGGACCGCGCCTCCGAGATCAACCTGGTCGGTCTCCAGGGGGACAAGCTCTACGTCGAGTCGAGCAACCTGCTCGCGACCGACGGCGGGCTGCGCACGGGGACGGAGTTCACCGGCCTGCGTGGCGCCTCGCAGGGAAACGGGCTGTTCACGACGTCCGTCGAGGGCCACGGCCAAGCGGCGATCATGTCGGACGGGCCGGCGGTGGTGCTGCGGGTGAGCCCGCAGTATCCGCTGACCGTCGACCCGGGGGCCTATGTGGCGCACCAGGGCAATCTCCGGCAGTCCTTCCAGTCCGGTGTGACGTTCCGCACGTTGCTCGGGGAGGGCGGCGGCGAGGCCTTCCAGATGCGCTTCGAGGGGGACGGGCTGGTGTACGTACAGCCGAGCGAGCGGAACACGATCGCGGGAGACGTCTGACATGGCCTTCCGGGAGATCAACGCGAAGATGGTCGAGGCGACGGTGGCGCCCGGTCAGCGGCTGTTCAGTCAGCGCGGCGCGATGCTCGCGTACAAGGGCGAGGTGTCCTTCACGCCCAACACGGCGGGCGGCCAGGGCGGGATCATGTCGATGATCGGCCGCCGGGTCGCCGACGAGGACACGCCCCTGATGACCGTGGAGGGCAGCGGCACCGTCCTCTTCGGGCACGGCGGGCATCACATCCAGGTGATCCGGCTCGCCGGCGACACGCTGTACGTCGAGGCGGACCGCCTGCTGGCCTTCGAGGGCTCGCTCCAGCAGGGCACCATGTTCCTCGGCTCGCAGGGCGGCGTGATGGGCATGGTCCGCGGCCAGGTCAGCGGCCAGGGACTGTTCACGACGACGCTGAAGGGGCACGGGGCCGTCTCGGTCATGGCTCACGGCGGGGTGATCGAGATCCCCATCACGCCCCAGCGGCCGGTGCATGTGGACCCGCAGGCCTACGTCGCCCACCACGGCGACGTCCGCAACAAGCTGTCCACCGCCCTGGGCTGGCGGGACATGGTGGGCCGCGGCTCGGGCGAGGCGTTCCAGCTGGAGCTCAGCGGCAGCGGTGCGGTGTACGTCCAGGCGTCGGAGGAGAAGCTGTGAGCACCTACGGAACTCCGGGCGCCGGCCCCGCGGTCTTCGACCCGGCATCGCTGCCGCCCGACGACAACGTCACCCCGTACACCTTCTGCGTGGAACTGAAGGGGAGTCAGTGGTTCCTGCAGAAGGGGAAGATGATCGCCTACTACGGCTCGATCGACTTCAACGGCGTGGGGCACGGCCGGCTGGACCGTCTGGTCCGTACGTCGTTCCATTCGCCTCTGCACGCGAGCGACTGGGTCGTGGCGGAGGGCTCGGGCAAGATGCTCCTCGCCGACCGGGCCTTCGACGTGAACTCGTTCGACCTCGAGGACGGCAATCTGACCATTCGCTCGGGCAACCTCCTCGCTTTTCAGCCAACTCTGGCACTGAAGCAATCAATCGTGCCGGGTTTTCTGACCCTCATCGGAACCGGAAAGTTCGTGGCCGCGTCGAACGGGCCGGTGGTGTTCATGGAACCCCCCATTCGGGTCGACCCCCAGGCCCTGGTCGGATGGGCCGACTGCCCCTCGCCCTGCCACCACTACGACCATGGGTACATGACCGGTGTCATGGGCGGTCTACGTGCGCTGACGGGCCTCGGAGGGGCCTCAGGCGAGGAGCACCAGTTCGAGTTCGTCGGCGCCGGCACGGTGCTGCTGCAGTCGTCCGAGACCCTGATGGCCGAGCAGGCCACGGGGGCCGTTCCGCACCAGGCCGGTGTGCCCGGCGGCGGGGCATCCGGCCCCCCGCACGGTCAATCCGGCGCACCGCGTCTTCCCGGACAGCTGGGGGACCTCCAGCGTCGCTTCGGGCTGTGAGCGGTAGTCTGCGGAGTGTGACATCGAACGCCTGCGCACCAACGTTCGGCAGGCGTGCGATGTCACGCGAAAACCCTCACTAGTTCGCCTTTCAACATTTTAGGTAGACTTCATTCATGGAGACCGAGACGGCCACGCGCTGGCTGACCGATGCGGAGCAGTGCGCTTGGCGCACCCACCTGGAGGTCAACAGGCTGTTGACGTACCAGCTCGAGAAGGACCTGCAGCCGTTCGGCCTGACAATGAACGACTACGAGATCCTGGTGAACCTCTCCGAGTCGGAGGACCAGCGGATGCGGATGAGCGACCTCGCCTCCGCCACCCTCCAGTCCAAGAGCCGCCTCTCGCACCAGATCACGCGCATGGAGAACGCGAACCTGGTCCGGCGGGAGAACTGCGAATCCGACCGCCGGGGGCTCTACGCGGTCCTCACCGATCACGGCATGGCGACGATGCAGAAGGTGGCGCCCCACCACGTGGCGTCCGTGCGCAGGCACTTCATCGACCTGCTGTCCCCCGAGGCCCTGACGGAACTCGACAAGGCTCTCAAGCCCATCGCGGAGCACCTGCGCGGACAGCGCGGGCGCCCCTGACCCGAACGGCACACCCCCGCCGGTCGGGCGACAAAACCTAGGCGAGCGGCAGGCGGAGTTCGAACAGGGCTCCGCCTGCGGGTCCCTGTGCGGCCGTGAGCGTCCCGCCGTGCCGTACGGCGACGTCCCGGGCGATGGCGAGCCCCAGGCCGGCACCGCCGTCGTCCCGGCTGCGGGCGGCGTCCAGCCGTACGAACCGTTCGAAGATCCGCTCACGGTCGGCCTCGGGCACCCCGTCCCCGTCGTCCGCCACGCCGATCACGGCCCGGTCCCCCTCCCGCCGTACGCTCACGGTGACGGCCGACCGGGCATGCCGCTGGGCGTTGTCGAGCAGATTGGCCAGCACCCGCCGCAGCTGCCCCCGCGATCCGGCCACTTCCACCGGCTCCGCGTCCACCGTCACCCCCGTGCGTCCCTCGGCCTCCTCCCGGGCCAGCCCGGCGAGGTCGACCCCCGCGTCGCTGGGCCGCTCCCCCGCGTCCAGCCGGGCGAGCAGCAGCAGGTCGGCGGCCAGGTGCTGGAGCCGCACGGTGTCCTCCACGGCCCCGTCGAGGTCCAGCAGTTCGGGATGCGCGGCGGCCACTTCCAACTGCGTGCGCAGCGAAGCGATGGGACTGCGCAGCTCGTGGGACGCGTCGGCGACAAAGCGCCGCTGCCGCTCCACGGAGGTCTCCAGCGCCGCGAGCGTCTCATTAGTAGTGCTGGCCAGCCGGGCGATCTCGTCGTGCGTGTCCGGCTCCGGGACGCGCCGCGCGAGGTCCTCGGACCGGGTGATCGCGGCCATCTCGCTCCGGATGCCCTCGACCGGCCGCAGGGCCCGCCGGGTGACCAGCCAGGTCACTCCCGCGACGACCCCGAGCAGCAGCGGGAACCCGATCAGCATCACCGTCAGCGCGGTCCGCACGGCCCCGTGCTCGGCGGCCAGCGGCGAACCGGCGTAGACCTTGAGGGTCCCCCGGTCCTTGGTCTCCACCTCCACGGCGGCGAACCGGTAGTCCTCCGCGTCACCGTCGATCGTGGCGGACCCGTTGCTGAAGACACTCTCCCCGGCGATCTCCCCCGGTTCGAGGGCCTCTTCGTGGTCGTCGGCGTCGTCGTCCTCGTCCCCGCGGAGCGCGGCCGGCGGCTGCGGCTTCACCTGGTCGGAGTCGGTGCCGCTGATCTTCTGGAGATCCTCGCTGGCCGCGACCAGCCGCTTGTGCTCGTCGAGGACCTGCACCGGCCCGTCGTCACCGTCCAGCCCGGACAGCTTGTCGTACGGCGTCCCGGTGGCGAGCTCGGAGGCGACAGCCCGGGCGGACTGCTCGGCCTGCGTCCCGGCCTCGCCGATCAGATTGGACCGCAACGACAGCAGCACGGCGGCCCCGGCCGCGACGAGCGCCACCGCGACCACAAGCGTGGCGCCCAGCGTGGCCCGCGCCCGGACGGACCCGAACAGCCGCCTCATGGCGACTTCTCCAGCCGGTACCCGGCCCCGCGCACGGTCCGGATCAGCCCCGGCCGCAGCTTCCGCCGCAGGGTGCTGATGTACACCTCGACGATGTTGGGATCACCCTCGTAAGCGAAGTCCCAAACATGCTCGAGGATCTCGGACTTGGACACGACCTCCCCGGCCCGCAGCACAAGCTGCTCCAGCACGGAGAACTCCTTGGTCGTGAGGGCCACCTCCTCCTCCCCCAGAAACACCCGCCGAGCAGCCGTGTCCACCTTCAGGTCCCCGTGCACATGCACGGGCGAGGCCCCGGCACCCACTCCACGCCGCCGCAGCAGCGCCTTGATCCGGGCGACGAGCACGACGTACGAGAACGGCTTGGTCAGATAGTCGTCAGCCCCCGTGTCCAGCCCCTCAGCCTCGTCGTACTCACCGTCCTTGGCGGTCAGCATCAGGATCGGCACCTCGTGCCCGGCGGCGCGCAGGGCCGCGCAGACCCGGTAGCCGTTGAGGCCGGGCAGCATGATGTCGAGGATCACCAGGTCGTACGTCCCCTCCGAGGCCTGGTGCAGCCCCTCCCGTCCGTCGTGGACGACGTCCACGGCGTACCCCTCGGCCGTCAGGCCCCTGGCGAGCGACAGGGCCAGCCGCTTCTCGTCCTCCACGATCAACAGGCGCATGGGTAAAGAGTGGCAAAACCAAGCTGAAGATCCCTTCAGGGGGCTTCAGGTTCCTCTCAGCCTCGATCAGCCACCTTGGAACACGTCGAAAACAAAACGACTCGGGAGGAATCCGCATGAAGCGCAACATCGTGATCGCCGCTGTGACCGCTGCCGCTCTGATCGGAGGCGGTACGGCCACGGCTCTCGCGACCACGGGAGACGGCGGGGACTCGGCGCGGCAGGCGGCGAACACTCGGCTGTCGGACGACGACACCCGTGACGACCAGGACGACGACAACGGCCGCGACGACGACGCCGCGCAGACGGCTTCCGGCGACGTGACGGCGCCCGAGGCGATCGCCTCCGCGCTGAAGCACACGTCCGGCACGGTCGTCTCCGCCGAGCTGGACGACGAGGACGACAGCGACAAGGTGATCTGGAAGGTCGACGTCCTGTCCGGTGACAACACCTGGCACAGCGTCCGCGTCGACCCGTCCAACGGCAAGGTCCTCGGTGCGCAGACCGACGACGAGGACGACACGGCGCAGGTGCGGACGGCCCTGAAGGGCTCCTCCGTGACGGCCGAGGAGGCCGCGAAGGCTGCCGCCGGCAAGGGCACGGTGACGTCCGTCGACCTGGACGAGGACGGCAAGAACAAGTCCTGGGAGGCCGAGACCCGCACGTCCGGCGGCGCCGAGCAGGACTGGAAGATAGACCTCACCACGGGCAAGGTCACGGCAGACCGCTCGGACGACCAGGACGACACGGACGACCAGGACTGACCGCCCCCTCCCCGATTCCAACGCCCCGGCGTCTCCACTGGCGCCGGGGCGTCGCACGTCTCGCATTGCCCGCAGCTAAACGGTACGGCGGGTCTGCAGCTAAGCGGCTACTGCGGGTCTGCAGCTAAGTGGCTACGGCGGTCCCGCAGCGCGGCGACTGCGGCCACTGTGGCCGATGGCGCGGGAGCCACGACGCGCACCCGCACCCGCCGGCTCACGGAAGGGGACGTGTCGGGGGGTGTCCGCCCGCAGCGGTTGTCGCGTCAACGAACAGTCAGTCGGTTCGCAACCCCATCGCGACGTTCCGAGGACGGACACCCCCCGACGCGGCCCCGACCCACCACCCGGCGCAAGGCGCGAACGCGCACCCCCACCAAAGGGCCACAGGCCGCCGCAGGCACCCGCTCAGCCCTCCGTCAACCCCGCCACCAGCTCATCAGCCGCCCGATAAGGATCCAGCTCCCCCGCCACGATCCGCTCGGCCAACGCCCCCAGCCGCCGGTCCCCGTGCAGATCCCCGATTCGCTCCCGCAGCGCCGTCACCGCGATCGTCTCGACCTCCCGCGCCGCCCGGGCCGCCCGCCGCTCCGCGAGCACCCCCCGCTCCTCCATCCAGGCACGGTGCTTCTCCAAAGCCTCGACGACCTCGTCCGTGCCCTCCCCCCGCGCCGCGACCGTCTTCACGATCGGCGGACGCCAGTCACCCGGCCCCCGGGACTCCCCGAGCCCCAGCATGTGGTTCAGCTCGCGAGCCGTCGCATCGGCCCCGTCCCGGTCCGCCTTGTTCACGACGTACACGTCACCGATCTCCAGGATCCCGGCCTTGGCCGCCTGGATCCCGTCCCCCATCCCGGGTGCCAGCAGCACCACGGACGTGTCCGCCTGCGAGGCGATCTCCACCTCGGACTGCCCGACCCCCACCGTCTCGACGAGGACGACGTCGCAGCCCGCCGCGTCCAGCACCCGAATCGCCTGGGGCGCGGCCCAAGCGAGCCCGCCCAGCTGCCCCCGCGTCGCCATCGAACGGATGTACACCCCGGGATCCGACGCGTGCTCCGACATCCGCACCCGGTCCCCGAGCAGCGCCCCGCCCGAGAACGGGGACGACGGGTCGACGGCGAGCACGCCGACCCGCTTCCCCTGCTTGCGATACGCCGTCACCAGCGCCGACGTGGACGTGGACTTGCCGACCCCGGGCGACCCGGTCAGCCCCACCACATACGCCCCACCCGTCAGCGGCGCCAGCGCCGCCATGACCTCCCGCAGCTGCGGGGACGCCCCCTCCACCAGGGAGATCAACCGGGCCACGGCCCGCGGCCGGCCCTCCCTGGCCTGGGCGACCAGCGTGGAGACGTCCTGCATCACAGCTCCGTTCATGTCCTGAAGGCGAAGGCGAAGGCGAAAACCAAGTGCCGAAACCCGCTCCTCAGCCCTTCGGCACCCGCACGATCAACGCGTCACCCTGACCACCGCCACCGCACAGCGCCGCCGCGCCCACGCCACCGCCCCGCCGCTTCAGCTCCAGCGCGAGGTGCAGCACGAGACGCGCACCGGACATCCCGATCGGGTGACCCAGGGCGATGGCACCGCCGTTGACATTCACCTTTTCGGTGGACAGCCCAAGATCCTTCATTGACTGCACGGCCACCGCCGCGAACGCCTCATTGATCTCGACGAGATCGAGCTCCTCGACGCCCAGGCCCTCCTTCTTCAGCGCGTGCAGGATCGCGTTGGACGGCTGGGACTGCAGCGAGTTGTCCGGCCCGGCCACGTTCCCGTGCGCCCCGATCTCGGCGATCCACTCCAGGCCGAGTTCCTGGGCCTTGGCCTTGCTCATCACCACGACGGCGGCGGCACCGTCGGAGATCTGCGAGGCGGAACCCGCCGTGATCGTGCCGTCCTTGGCGAACGCCGGACGCAGCTTCCCGAGCGACTCCGCCGTCGTGTCACCTCGGATCCCCTCGTCCTTGCTGAACAGCACCGGGTCACCCTTGCGCTGCGGGATCTCGACGGGCGTGATCTCGGCGTCGAACAGGCCGTTCTTCTGCGCGGCGGCCGCCCGCTGGTGCGACTGCGCGGCGATCTCGTCCTGCTCGGCCCGGCCGATGCCCAGCCGGGTGTTGTGCTTCTCCGTCGACTCGCCCATGGCGACGTTCTCGAAGGAGTCCGTCAGCCCGTCGTACGCCATGGCGTCGATCATCTCGACCGCGCCGTACTTGAAGCCCTCACGGGACTTGGGCAGCAGGTGCGGCGCGTTGGTCATGGACTCCTGACCGCCGGCGACGACCACGTCGAACTCACCCGCGCGGATGAGCTGGTCGGCGAGCGCGATGGCGTCGAGACCCGACAGACACACCTTGTTGATGGTCAGCGCCGGCACGTTCATCGGGATGCCGGCCTTGACCGCGGCCTGGCGCGCCGGGATCTGCCCCGCCCCGGCCTGGAGCACCTGCCCCATGATCACGTACTGCACCTGGTCGCCGCCGATCCCCGCACGGTCGAGGGCGGCCTTGATCGCGAAGCCGCCGAGGTCGGCTCCGGAGAAGGACTTGAGCGATCCGAGCAACCGCCCCATGGGCGTACGCGCGCCCGAGACGATCACCGAGCTGGTCGTTGCAGAAGACATGAGCCGCAATCCCCTTACCGGCTGCACAGCCGAGGAGTGAACGAGGGTTTACTTCGAATGTACTGACCGGTACTCCACCCCGTCATCCGGCTGTCGGTGTGATCGCGCGCACGTTGCGTAACCACCTCCGGAGCGCTGCACTGAATCCATGCTGACGCGAATCGACCACATCGGAATCGCCTGTTTCGACCTCGACAAGACCGTCGAGTTCTACCGTGCCACCTACGGCTTCGAGGTGTTCCACTCCGAGGTCAACGAGGAGCAGGGCGTGCGCGAGGCCATGCTCAAGATCAACGATACGTCCGACGGCGGCGCCTCGTACCTGCAGCTTCTCGAACCCACCCGCCCGGACTCCACCGTCGCGAAGTGGCTCGACAAGAACGGCGAGGGCGTCCACCACATCGCTTTCGGTACGGCGGATGTGGACGCGGAGTCCGCGGACATCCGCGACAAGGGCGTACGCGTGCTGTACGAAGAGCCGCGACGCGGTTCCATGGGGTCACGAATCACCTTCCTGCACCCCAAGGACTGTCATGGCGTACTGACAGAACTGGTCACTTCGGCGCCTGTTGAGTCACCTGAGCACTGACCCTCGTACATAGGGGCCGGTAGGGTTGGGTGCGGTCGCCGCTCGGTGCAGGGTGACCGCGGTCCCGCCGTGCGACGGCAGGACCACCGGGGTCCGGGTTTCGGGGGACGAGCGTCGGGGCAGCAGCCTCTGCTCCGCCGATGATCTGACACCATTCCCCGGGGGCCCCGTTCGGCGGATGGACGGAGCTCGTTTGGAGAGAGTTGCGACCAGGGGACGGATGGGACCGCGCAGTGCGGGGCTACGAGAGCCAGGAGCGAGAGCCGGCGGCTGACGTCGACCACCTCTCTCGGTTCGAAGCCGAGATGAAGCGGCTGAAGACCGAGCGGGAAAAGGCGATCCAGCACGCCGAGGACCTCGGCTACCAGGTCGAGGTGCTGCGTGCGAAGCTGCACGAGGCGCGGCGCACCATCATGTCCCGGCCCTCCTTCGAGGGGGGCGACATCGGCTGGCAGGCCGAGCAGTTGCTGCGCAACGCTCAGATGCAGGCCGACCAGATCCGGACGGACGCCGACCGTGAGCTGAGCGAGGCGCGGGCGCAGACCCAGCGGATCCTCCAGGAGCACGCCGAGCAGGCGGCCCGGCTCCAGTCGGAGCTGCACCAGGAGGCGGTGACCCGCCGCCAGCAGCTCGACCAGGAGCTGGCCGAGCGCCGCCAGACGGTCGAGTCGCACGTCAACGAGAACGTGGCCTGGGCCGAGCAGCTGCGGGCCCGCACCGAGCAGCAGGCCCGGCGCCTGATGGAGGAGTCCCGGGCCGAGGCCGAGCAGGCCCTGGCCACCGCCCGTGCGGAGGCCGAGCGGCTGACGACGGAGGCCCGGCAGCGCCTGACGGGCGCGGCCGAGGAGGCCCGGGCCGAGGCCGAGCAGATCCTGCGCCGCGCCCGCACGGACGCCGAGCGCCTGCTCAACGCCGCCTCCTCACAGGCCCAGGAGGCCACGGACCACGCCGAGCAGCTGCGGACGTCCACCGCCACCGAGTCGGAGTCCGCGCGCCGCGAGGCCACGGAGCTGAGCAAGGCCGCCGAGCAGCGGATGGCCGAGGCCGAGGAGGCGCTGCGCAAGGCGCAGGCCGAGGCGGAGAAGCTGGTCACGGAGGCCAAGGAGGCCGCCGCCAAGGCCCTGTCGAGTGCCGAGGCCGCGAACGAGACGCGTACGCGCACCGCCAAGGAGCAGGTCGCCCGGCTGGTCGAGGAGGCCACGAAGGAGGCCGAGAACACCAAGTCCGAGGCCGAGCAACTCGTCGCCGACGCCCGCGCAGAGGCCGAGAAGATCGTCGCGGAGGCCTCCGAGAAGGCCCGTACGACCACCGCCGAGGAGACCGCGACTCAGCTGTCGAAGGCGGCCAGGACCGCCGAGGAGGTCCTCAACAAGGCGTCCGAGGACGCCAAGAAGATGACCAAGGCCGCGGCCGAGGAGGCCGAGCGGATCCGCTCGGAGGCCGAGGCCGAGGCGGACCGGCTGCGCGCCGAGGCGCACGACATCGCCGAGGAGCTCAAGGGCACGGCGAAGGACGACACCAAGGAGTACCGCGCCAAGACGGTCGAGCTGCAGGAGGAGGCCCGCCGGCTGCGCGGCGACGCCGAGCAGCTGCGGGCGGACGCCGTCGAAGAGGGCGAGAAGATCCGCGCCGAGGCCCGCAAGGAGGCCGTGGCGCAGATCGAGGAGGCGGCGAGGTCCGCCGAGGAGCTGCTCGCCAAGGCCAAGGCGGACGCGGACGAGCTGCGCACGAACGCCCAGGGGGACAGCGAAAAGGTCCGTACCGAGGCCATCGAGCGGGCGACGACCCTGCGCCGGCAGGCCGAGGAGACCCTTCAGCGCACCCGGCAGGAGGCCGAGCGGCACCGCGAGGAGGTCGTCGAGCAGGCCGAGAGCCTCAAGGCGGACGCCGAGCGCGCGGCTCTGGAGCTGCACGAGGAGACCGAGCGCGCCATAGAGGCCCGCCGCGCGGAGGCCGCCGAGGAGCTGACGCGGCTCCAGACGGAGGCCGAGGAGCGGCTGGCGGCCGCCGAGCAGGCGCTGTCGGACGCCCGTGAGGAGGCCGACCGGATCCGCCGCGAGGCCGCCGAGGAGAACGAGCGGCTGCGCGCCGAGGCCGCGGAGCGGATCCGTACGCTCCAGCAGCAGGCCGAGACGGAGGCCGAGCGGCTGCGCGACGAGGCCGCTTCCGACGCGTCCGCCTCCCGCGCCGAGGGCGAGGCCGTCGCCGTACGCCTGCGCTCGGAGGCTGCGAACGAGGCGGAGCGGCTGAAGTCGGAGGCGCAGGAGAGCGCCGACCGGATGCGCGCGGAGGCGCAGGCCGCCGCCGAGCGGCTCGGCACGGAGGCGTCCGAGACGCTGGCGGCCGCCCAGGAGGAGGCCAACCGCCGGCGCCGGGAGGCCGAGGAACTGCTCGGCAGCGCCCGGCAGGAGGCCGACCAGGAGCGCGAGCGGGCCCGCGAGCAGAGCGAGGAGCTGCTGGCCTCGGCGCGCAAGCGCGTGGAGGAGGCACAGGCCGAGGCCGTACGGCTGGTCGAGGAGGCGGACCGGCGGGCCACGGAGATGGTGTCCGCCGCCGAGCAGCACGCCCAGCAGGTACGGGACTCCGTCGCGGGGCTGCACGAGCAGGCCCAGGACGAGATCGCCGGGCTGCGCAGCGCCGCCGAGCACGTCGCGGACCGCACGCGGCGGGAGGCCCAGGAGGAGGCGGACCGGGTCCGTACCGACGCCTACGCGGAGCGGGAGCGGGCGAGCGAGGACGCCGGCCGGCTGCGGCGCGAGGCGCACGAGGAGACCGAGGCCGCCAAGGCGCTAGCCGAGCGCACGATGTCCGAGGCGATCGCCGAGGCGGAGCGCATCCGTACGGAGGTCTCCGAGCACGCCCAGCGGGTGCGCACGGAGGCGTCGGACGCCATCGCCGAGGCCGAGCAGAACGCCTCGCGCACCCGGGCGGACGCCCGTGAGGACGCCAACCGCATCCGGTCGGACGCGGCGACGCAGGCGGACACCCTCATCACCGAGGCGCGGGGCGAGGCGGAGCGGCTCACGGCCGAGACGGTCACGGAGACGGACCGGCTGCGGATGGAGACGGTCACCGAGGCCGAGCGGGTCCGCACCGAGTCCCTGAACGAGGCCGAGCGGGTCCGGGCCGAGGCGGTCGCCAAGGCCGACCAGCTGGTCGGGGAGGCCACCGGCGAGGCGGAGCGGCTGCGGGCCGAGGCCGCCGAGACGGTCGGCTCCGCGCAGCAGCACGCCGAGCGGGTCCGCAGCGAGGCCGGGCGCGTCAAGGCCGACGCGGAGGCGGAGGCGGAGCGGCTCGTCGCCACCGCGCGCGAGGAGGCCGACCGCACCCTGGACGAGGCCCGCAAGGACGCCAACAAGCGGCGCTCCGAGGCGGCCGAGCAGGTCGACAAGCTCATCACGGAGACCACGGCCGAGGCCGACAAGCTGCTGAGCGAGGCGCAGCAGCAGGCGCACAAGACCACCGCTGAGGCCGAGACGCAGGCCGACAGGATGGTGGGCGCGGCCCGCACAGAGGCCGACCGGCTGGTGTCCGAGGCGACGGTCGAGGGCAACTCGCTGGTGGAGAAGGCCCGTACGGACGCGGACGAGCTGCTGGTCGGCGCCCGTCGGGACGCCACGCAGATCAGGGAGCGCGCCGAGGAGCTGCGCGACCGCATCACGGGCGAGATCGAGGAGCTGCACGAGCGGGCCCGCCGGGAGTCGGCCGAGACGATGAAGTCGGCGGGAGACCGCTGCGACGCGCTCGTCAAGGCCGCCGAGGAGCAGCTCGCGAAGGCGCAGGCGAAGTCGAAGGAGATCGTCTCGGAGGCCAACTCCGAGGCGGGCAAGGTCCGTATCGCCGCGGTGAAGAAGGCCGAGGGGCTGCTCAAGGAGGCCGAGCAGAAGAAGTCCACGCTGGTCCGGGAGGCCGAGGAGCTCAAGGCCGAGGCGATCCGCGAGGCCAAGCGCACGGTCGAGGAGGGCAAGCGGGAGCTGGAGGTCCTGGTCCGCCGCCGCGAGGACATCAACGCCGAGATCTCGCGTGTCCAGGACGTCCTGGAGGCGCTGGAGTCCTTCGAGGCCCCGGCCGGGAGCAAGGACAACGGAGTCAAGGCGGGTGCGACGGTCGGCGCACCCCGTTCGGGTGGCAAGTCCTCGGAGAGCTAGGGGCTTCGGGCTGCCCGTGCCACACTGGGACGGACGCTTCGGGCCATGGGGTTGCGCGGGGGCGTTGGGGCGCCCCTGCGGGGCTTTGACCGAGTTTTGGCAAGCCCTCTGCCGCTTAGCCACTCAAAAGGGGTCTCATTTTCCAGATCAAACGCGCATCCGCTCGATGACACACCGTTTCGGCCCCTAGGATTCCACCTATCACCTCACCGGTCTCATTCGACAGGAACCCCATGAGCGACACTTCCCCCTACGGCTTCGAGCTTGTGCGGCGTGGATACGACCGCGCTCAGGTGGACGAACGTATCTCCAAGCTCGTCTCCGACCGTGACAGCGCTCTCGCCCGCATCACCGCTCTGGAAAAGCGCATCGAAGAGCTCCACCTCGAGACGCAGAACGCCCAGGCCCAGGTCACCGACGCCGAGCCGTCGTACGCGGGTCTCGGTGCGCGCGTGGAGAAGATTCTCCGCCTCGCCGAGGAAGAGGCGAAGGACCTGCGCGAGGAGGCCCGGCGCGCGGCCGAGCAGCACCGTGAGCTCGCGGAGTCCGCGGCCCAGCAGGTGCGCAACGACGCCGAGGCGTACTCCGCGGAGCGCAAGGCCAAGGCCGAGGACGAGGGCCTGCGGATCGTCGAGAAGGCCAAGAGTGACGCCTCCCAGCTGCGTTCCGAGGCGCAGAAGGACGCGCAGTCCAAGCGCGAGGAGGCGGACGCCCTCTTCGAGGAGACCCGCGCCAAGGCCGCGCAGGCCGCCGCGGACTTCGAGACGAACCTGGCCAAGCGCCGGGAGCAGTCCGAGCGCGACCTGGCGTCCCGTCAGGCCAAGGCTGAGAAGCGTCTCGCCGAGATCGAGCACCGCGCCGAGCAGCTGCGCCTGGAGGCGGAGAAGCTGCGCACGGACGCCGAGCGCCGCGCCCGCCAGACGGTGGAGACGGCCCAGCGCCAGGCCGAGGACATCGTGGCCGACGCCAACGCCAAGGCCGACCGCATCCGTTCGGAATCCGAGCGCGAGCTGGCCGCCCTCACCAACCGCCGCGACAGCATCAACGCCCAGCTGACGAACGTCCGCGAGATGCTCGCGACGCTCACGGGCGCCGCGGTCGCCGCCGCCGGTACGCCGGCCGAGGACGAGCCGATCTCCCGTGGGGTCCCGGCCCAGCAGTCCCGGTAACACCGGGGCATACGGAGCCTGAATCTCCGCAAAGCCCTCTGCCGCTCGGGTGGCAGAGGGCTTTGTCACGTTCTAGCGTGGCGGCATGATTGAGCTCGAGGGGCTGACCAAGCGTTACGGCGAGAAGGTGGCGGTCAACAACCTGTCCTTCACCGTCAGACCAGGCATCGTCACCGGCTTTCTCGGGCCCAACGGCGCGGGGAAATCCACGACCATGCGGATGATCCTCGGTCTTGACCACCCCACCGCCGGCGACGTCCGTATCGACGGCAAGCACTACCAGCAGCTCAAGGACCCGCTGACGTACATCGGTGCCCTGCTCGAGGCCAAGGCCTGGCACGGCGGGCGCACCGCCTACAACCATCTGCTGTGCCTCGCGCAGAGCAACGGCATTCCGAGCCGCCGCGTGCGGGACGTGCTGGAGACGGTCGGGCTGACGGCGGTCGCGAAGAAGAAGACCAAGGGCTTCTCGATGGGCATGGGGCAGCGGCTCGGCATCGCGGCCGCGCTGCTCGGCGACCCGCGGATCCTGATGTTCGACGAGCCGGTCAACGGCCTCGACCCCGAGGGCATCCACTGGATCCGCACCCTGATGAAGTCGCTGGCCGCGCAGGGCCGGACCGTGTTCGTCTCCTCCCATCTGATGAGCGAGATGGCCCTGACGGCCGAGCACCTCGTCGTCATCGGGCAGGGGCGGCTGCTGGCGGACACCTCCATGGCCGACTTCATCGCGCGCAACTCACGGTCGTACGTCCGGGTCCGCAGCCCGCAGCGGGAGCGGCTGCTCGATGTGCTGCACCAGGCCGGGATCGTGGCCGTGGAGAGCGGTGACGGGGTGCTGGAGGTGGATGGCGGCAAGGCCGAGCACGTCGGCGAGCTGGCGGCGCAGCACGGGCTGACGCTGCACGAGCTGAGCCCGCAACAGGCCTCGCTGGAGGAGGCGTTCATGCAGCTGACCGCGGAGTCGGTGGAGTACCACGCACACAGCGAGACGAGCCCGCAGCCGCCACAGCAGCAGTGGGGCGACGGCTGGAAGAGGGGCTGAGCATGGCGACGACCCAGGTCGTACGGTCGGAGTGGACCAAGATCCGGTCAGTGGCATCCACGGTGTGGACGCTCTCGCTGGTGGTGGTCGTGACGGTCGCCCTCGGCATGCTGATCTCGGCACTGTCGAAGAACGAGTTCGACAGCATGAACGCGCAGGCCCGGGCGGAGTTCGATCCGACGTTCATCAGTTTCGCGGGGATGAGCCTCGGCCAGCTCGCGATGATCGTGTTCGGCGTGCTGGTGGTGTCGAACGAGTACAGCACCGGCATGATCCGCACCTCGCTGGCCGCCGTGCCGCAGCGCGGCTCCTTCCTGTTCAGCAAGATCGCGGTGGCCACGGGGCTGGCCTTGCTGGTCGGGCTCGTCACCAGCTTCGCCGCGTTCTTCCTCGGGCAGGCGATGCTCGGCGAGCACGCGGCGGAGATCGGTGACCAGGGCGTGCTGCGGGCCGTCTTCGGAGGCGGCCTCTACATGGCCCTGATCGCGATGTTCTCCATGGGCGTCGCCGCGATGCTGCGCTCGCCGATGCTGTCGCTGGGCATCCTGATGCCGTTCTTCTTCCTGATCTCCAACATCCTCGGCAATGTCGACGCGACGAAGAAGGTCGGCCGGTTCCTGCCCGACCAGGCCGGCAGCAAGATCATGCAGGTGGTCACGCCGATCGACGACGACACCCCGTACGGGCCCTGGGGCGGCCTCGGGATCATGGGGCTGTGGGTGCTCGCGGCCCTGATCGGCGGGTACGTGCTGCTGAAGAAGCGCGACGCCTGAGCGGCGGGGTCTGAAGGAGGCTGTCGGGGGGGCGTCGGCCCCCCACCCTTTACTTTGATTTGGGCGGAACCGTCAGCGCCTCGATATCCTCCTAACCCTTACGGGGGGCGTGCGCCCCGCTGTCCTGAACCTTGCGATGGGTGCGGAGCATGATCGAAGCAGTCGGCCTGACGAAGCGCTACGGCGACAAGACCGCTGTGTACAACCTTTCCTTCCAGGTGCGGCCCGGAGCCGTCACCGGCTTCCTCGGGCCGAACGGCTCGGGCAAGTCGACGACGATGCGGATGATCCTCGGCCTGGACAACCCGACGGCCGGGCAGGTGACGATCGGGGGTTATCCGTACCGCAAGCTGCCCAACGCCCCCCGCCAGGTCGGCGCCCTGCTGGACGCCAAGGCCGTACACGGCGGCCGGGCGGCCCGCAACCACCTGCTCTGCCTGGCCCAGCTGTCCGGCATCCCGGCCCGGCGGGTGGACGAGGTGCTCGGGGTCGTCGGCCTGCAGGACGTCGCCAGGAAGCGGTCCAAGGGCTTCTCCCTCGGTATGGGGCAGCGGCTCGGCATCGCCGCCGCGCTCCTCGGCGACCCGCAGGTGCTGCTGTTCGACGAGCCGGTCAACGGCCTCGACCCCGAGGGCATCCTGTGGGTGCGCAACCTGATGAAGGCGCTGGCGGCGGAGGGCCGCACGGTCTTCGTCTCCTCCCATCTGATGAGCGAGATGGCCCTGACCGCCGACCACCTCATCGTCATCGGGCGCGGACAGCTGCTCGCCGACATGAGCATCACGGACTTCATCTCCGCGAACTCCGCGGACTTCGCCCGGGTCCGCACGCCCGACACCGAGCCGCAGCAGCGCGAGAAGCTGTCGGCCGCGCTCACCGAGTCGGGCGGGCACGTGCTGCCCGAGCAGGACGGCGCGCTGCGGGTGACCGGGCTGCCGCTCCCCCGCATCAGCGACATCGCGCACAACGCCGACGTACGGCTGTGGGAGCTGTCGCCGCACCAGGCCTCGCTGGAGGAGGCGTACATGCGGATGACGCAGGGCGCCGTCGACTACCGCTCGACCATCGACCAGAAGGAAGGCCTCCAGCAGCCGCTGCCGCCCGGCGCGCAGCCGCCGATGCCGGTGCCGGGGCAGGGCCAGCCGGGCTGGTACGCCCCGCCGCCGCCCCAGCAGGGCGGGCAGCCGCTCCCGATGCCGCCGCAGGGCGCCCCGGGGCAGGCTCCGGCGGGCCCGTACGGCGCACCCGGGGTTCCCGGTGCGCCCGGGTCCGCTCCGGGAGCCCCTGGCGCCTCCGGCGCGGGAACACCCAACCCGTACGCCCAGCCCGCGCCCCAGACGCCGCAGGCCCCCGGGCAGCCCGCCGGTCGCACACCACAGGGCGGTCCCGCGGCCTCCGCCGCCACCGCGCAGCCCGCCACCGCGCAGCCCGCCGCCGCTCCGGCCTCGCAGCCGGCCGCACAGCCGTCCATGCCCCCGCAGGCGCCCGCCGCGCCGGCTCCCGCCCCGACCTCCGACCTGACCAAGCCCGAGGACGCCCGATGAGCAGCCCCCAGTCCCAGACACCGCAGGCCGCGCCCGGCTGGCAGACGGCGGCGCCCGGTACCGCATACCCCGCCTCCGGCCCGGCGGCCCCCGGCTACACCTCGCCGATCCCGGTCGTGCGCACCCACCTCGGGAACGCCATCGCCTCCGAGTGGACGAAGATCAGGTCGGTGCGCTCCACGATGTGGACGCTCGGCGTGTTCGTCCTGCTGGTCGTCGGCATCGGCCTGCTGACCGGCGTGGTGGTGGCGAACTCCGACCCGGCCCTGCAGGGTGAGAGCCCGCTCGGCCTGGGCTTCTTCGGGCTGCTGCTGGGCAGTATGTGCATCATCACGCTGGGCGTGCTGACCACGGCCTCGGAGTACGGCACCGGCATGGTCCGCACCACGATGGTCGCGTGCCCGAGCCGCGGCCGGGTGCTGGCGGCGAAGGCCATCGTGTTCTTCCTGGTCGCGTTCGTGGTGACGCTGGTGTCCGCGTCCCTCGTCGCCTTCCTGCACGTCGCCATGCTGGAGGGCGACGGCGCCAAGTCCCCCACCGGCGGGGAGTGGCTGAAGGCCACGGTCGGCATGTCGGCCTACATCGCGCTCCTGGGCCTGCTCTCGCTCGCCGTCGGCTCGATCATCCGGCACTCGGCGGGCGCCATCACCATCATGATCGGCGCCGTGCTCGCCCCGCTGGTGATCGCGCTGTTCATGTTCTCGGAGTCGCTGCGGGCCGTGCGCGACGCCCTGTTCGAGTACTCCATCCCGAACCAGCTGAGCATCTTCTACGCCAACTCCCTCAGCGAGTCCGGCCCGTCCGGCTGGGACCCGCTGTGGATCATCATCGCCGCGACCGCCGTCGCGTTCGCCGCCGCCTTCGCGCTGCTGGAGAAGCGGGACGTCTGAGTTCCCTCAGAATCTGGGCGAGTTACGGGACCGTCGCACCCCCGGGGTGCGGCGGTCCCGCGCGTTCCAGCAGGCCTTGTGCCAGTGGCGGCGGTCGTCGACGCCCGCGTGCTCGGACCAGGCCACCACGTGCGGCACACCGTCGGGGATCATCTGGTCGCAGCCGGGACAGCGGTAGGACTTGCCCTGCGCGCTGGCGCCGGCCACATGCCGCACGCTCCAGTTCTCGCCCTGCCAGTTCGCCGAGGACTGCCAGCCGCCGTAGCGGCCAGGGCTGTCGTCCTCGGCGCTCCGGCCGGACGGACCGGCATCCTTGGGTCGGTTGCGACGCGGGGACACGGGACACCTCTCGGGGCTATACAGGAAGCACGGGCCGTGTCCAGCCTACGCGGCGCGGACGAGGGTACGCGTACGGCACCAATCGCCACAAGTCCCTCGCCGGGCGAGGCGGGTGCTCCCCCGACCCGCAGCGGAACGCCCCATTCTGCAGACAATCCGCAAAATACTCCGCCCGGCCGTGTCCTCGGCACGTGTCAGACGGTTATGCCCTGTGGGGGAGCTCCGTGTCGGAGCCAAGGAAGCAGGAAAGCAATGCACGTTGGAAGTTTCGTGTTGGCGGCCCAGTTCCCCGGTCAGGGCGAGGGAGAGGCGCTGCACCGCGCGGTCCGCTCGGCCGAGGTGGCCGAGGAGTCGGGGCTCGACGCGGTCTGGCTGGCCGAGCACCACTTCGTGCCGTACGGCACATGCCCGTCGGCCATCACCCTGGCCGCCTTACTGCTCGGCCGCACCCGCCGCATCCGGGTCGGTACGGCGGTCAGCGTCCTGCCCACCGCCCACCCCGTGGCCCTCGGCGAACAGGCCGCGCTGCTGCACCACACGAGCGGCGGCCGGTTCACGCTGGGTGTCGGGCGCGGCGGCCCGTGGGTCGACCTGGAGGTGTTCGGCGCGGGCCTCGAGGCCTACGAGAAGGGGTTCCCGGAGGCCCTGGACCTCCTGGACCGCTGGCTGCGCGAACCGTCCGTGGCGGCCGCCGGGGAGCGCTTCCGCTTCCGTGAAGTCCCGGTGGTGCCCCGGCCGTCGGAGGCACTGACCGACGTCCAGGGACCCGAACTGGTCGTCGCCTGCACCTCACCGGCGAGCGTGCGGCTGGCCGCCGAGCGCGGTCTCTCGATGCTGCTCGGGATGCATGTGGGGGACGAGGAGAAGGCCGAGATGGTCGCCCTGTGGCGGCAGCACGCGCGGGCGTGCGGCCGGCCCGTCGAGGAGATCCTCGGCGCGTCCCATGTGTCGGCCGGCGTCTGCCAGATCGCGGACCGCCGCGTCGACGCGGCGGAGACCCTGATGAAGGCGATGCCGGGCTGGCTGAAGCAGGGCCTGGAGGCGCATGTCACGGTCGACGGGCGCACACGCCGGATGCGCGACCCGCTGGCGTACACCGAACTGCTCTGCGGGCTGCACCCGGTGGGGACGCCGCGGCTGTGCGCCGACCGGCTGGCGGCGACCAGCGAGCGGACCGGCATCTCCCGCTTCGCCCTGCTCGTGGAGGGCTCCGGGGACCTGGCGGCGACCGAGGAGAACGTACGGCGGCTGGGGACCGAGGTGCTCCCCCAACTCGTCTGAGCGGGCGGTGAATTCCTGGGGGCTTGCCGCTCCGGTGCAGAAACGCACCTCCCGCGTACGGAGCGGCAAGCAAGCGGCGCCGCGTCAGCAGTCCCGGAACTCGGGTGACTGGTTCAGCACCTGGCTGCGGACCGAGGTGAAGCGGTTCAGCTTCTCGTCGACCGAGGAGTCAAGCGGGAACACGGCTACCCGGTGGCAGTTCTGGAAAGCCAGCCGCACACCGAAGTGCCGTTGCAGCGCGCCGCGTATCGCGTCACTCGCAAGCGCACGCAGCAACTGACCGCGTGCCTGCTCGTCCGGCGGAGGCGTCTGGTTGTCGGCGAACGCACCGCCGTCCACCTTCAGCTGGGCCACCAGGGAGCTGATCATCTCCCACGCATAGGGCAGGGAGGTCCGGACGCAGTCGACGAATTCCGCTTCGTCGACCTCGCCTCGCTCGGCCTGTTCGAGTAGGGCCGGTGAGACGTCGAGCGACATGAGTTCTCCTCTCGCACCCCCGATGAGCGGGGGTTGCCGGACAGATAAGGGAGGTTCGCGATACCGGACACGCTGCGTACACACCTCGCGACCTCCCGTTCATACGGTAAGCAAGCGACGGTGACGGCACCAGGAGAATGCGCAGATGAGACACTCTCAATGAGCACACCCTGCACACAATCGGCCATTACCGAACACGTGTTTTCCAGGGCGAATCGCGTCGGCAGGCGCCCGTCGAGTAGCGTTGCCGACCATGCGTCTCGTCATTGCCCGCTGTTCCGTGGACTACGCCGGGCGGCTCACCGCCCACCTTCCCTCGGCCCCGCGCCTGATCCTGGTGAAGGCGGACGGCAGCGTCTCGATCCACGCCGACGACCGGGCCTACAAGCCCCTGAACTGGATGTCGCCGCCCTGCACGCTGAAGGAGGGCACCGGCGAGGAAGAGGGCGTCTGGACCGTCATCAACAAGGCGGGCGAGAAGCTCATCATCACGATGGAGGAAGTCCTCCACGACTCCTCGCACGAACTGGGCGTGGATCCCGGCCTGATCAAGGACGGCGTGGAAGCGCACCTCCAGGAGCTGCTCGCCGACCGCATCGAGACACTCGGCGACGGCTACACCCTGATCCGCCGCGAGTACCCGACGGCCATCGGGCCGGTGGACATCCTGTGCCGGGACGCCGACGGGAAGACCGTCGCGGTGGAGATCAAGCGGCGCGGTGAGATCGACGGCGTGGAGCAGCTGACGCGCTATCTGGAGCTGCTGAACCGCGACCCCCATCTCGCGCCGGTCCGCGGCATCTTCGCCGCCCAGGAGATCAAGCCCCAGGCCCGCGTCCTCGCGACGGACCGGGGCATCGGCTGCCAGGTCCTCGACTACGACGCGATGCGCGGCATCGAGGACGACAAGCTGCGGCTGTTCTGACACTCCCCCGTCCGACTGAAGTCAAGAGGGCCGGGTCCGTACAACGGACCCGGCCCTGCTGTGTGTACGGGTGTCAGATCACCTGGTCCGAGCTGCTGGGCGTGCCCGCGCCACTGCTCTGGGGCGCGCTCGCGCTGGTGCTCGTGGGGGCGCTCGGCGCCGGGCCGCTGGCCGAGTCGGACGTGGACGGGCTGGTCGTCGGCGGCGTCGTCGGCGTGGGTGTACCGGGGTCCGTCGGGGTCGGCGTCGGCGAGGTCGGCGTCGGGCTGGACGGCGGCTTGGTCGAAGACGACGGCGGCTTGGTCGGGGTGGTCGGGGGCTTCGACGACGTCGACGGCTTCGAGGACGACGGCGGCTTGGACGTCGACGCCGGGTCGCTCGGATCCTGCGAACCGCTCGGTCCGTCCGTCGGGGTCGGATCGTCCGAGGTGCCGGGCGTGCCGTCCGGCCCCGGGTCGGTCGGGCGGCTGGTCGCCGCGCCGGTGTCGCCGCCGCCCTCGTTCGCCGCCGGGTCGGCGCCCAGGCTGCCGTCGCCCAGGCCCTGGCTGGCCGAGGGGTTGACGCCGACCTGGTCGGAGGGCGGGTTCCGGTCTTTGTCGGAGGTGGCGCCGAGGGTCACCACCGTGCCGAGCACGGCGACGAGCAGGGCACCGGCGCCCGCGGCGACGAGGTTGCGACGGGCCAGGCCCCTGAGGCCGCCCCGGGCCTTGTGCGAGGACGCGGGCGAGCTGTGGTGGCTGATCACGGTCGGCGAGGAGGGCTGCTGGAGCGTCGGGAAGGCCGCCGGAACACCGCCGGCCGGGGACGCCGACTCCTCGACCCGGGCGTCGGGCACCTCCTCCCCCGCGGTCGGCCCGAGCCCGATCGGGGTGCCCGAGCGGTCGGAGACCAGGGCCAGGGCACGACGCCCGGCGACGGTGCCGCGCTTGTCGGACAGGGCGCCGCGCAGGCCGATGGAAGCCTCCAGTTCGGCCCTGGCCCGGTCGAGCCGGCCACCGCACAGGGCGAGGATGCCGAGCTCGTGGTGGAAGTAGGCCTCCTCGGCGACGTCCCCGGCGAGCCGGGCGGCCTCGGCGCCGGCCCGCAGGGCCCGTTCCCAGGCGCTCCAGTCCAGTCCGGCGGCGAACGCGGGGGCGGCGGTGCGGGCCAGGTGTACGGCCGCGCTCTCCTCGCCCTCGGCGGGCGGCTGGGTGAGGGGCCCGAGAACGGCCAGGGCCGCGAGGACGGCGTCGGACTCGGCGCACACGCGTTCCGGGGTGACCGAGGGGTGCCCGGCCCACCAGGAGTAGTGCTGGGCGGCGCTGCGGGCGCCGGCCTCGGCCTCGTCGCCGTATCCGGCGGCCTCCAGCTGGGCCGGCACACCCGCGGCGAGCCGGTAGCGGGAGCCGACCGGGGAGACCAGGCCGCAGGCGGCCAGTTCGCCGAGGGCGGCGTCCGCGTGGGTGTCGCCGACCAGGGCGGGCAGATGCGCCTGGTGCGGGACCTCGCCGCCGAGGGCGACGGCGAAGCGCAGGGTGGCGCGGGCGGAGGCGCTCAGCCGGGAGGCGAGCAGCGGGGCGGGGGCGGCGGCCTCGCCGAGGGAGGGCAGCGGTACGTCGTCCCCGTCGGCGGCGTCGTACGCCTCGGCCGGGGGCGCGTCCTCGAACACGCCGAACTCGTCGACGGCGCTCGTCCCGGCGCGCAGATGGTCGCGCTGCCGCAGCAGGGCACCGGCCTGGACGAAGCGCAGCGGCAGGCCCTCGGACTCGAACCAGAGGTCACCCGCCCAGTTGGACTCCTCCTCGGTGAGGGACCGTCCGACGGCGTGCTCCAGCAGGTCGAGTCCGGCCGCGCGGTCCAGGCCGCCGAGGGCGACCTCCTCGACGGCGGAGCCTGCGGAGGGAGCGGGCACGTCCGGGGTGGCGCCGAGCAGGAAGGCGCACTCGGGGGTCGCCTCCAGCAGCTCGTCGAGCGCGGCGCCGCCGAACTCGATGTCGTCGAGGACGACGACCGCGCCGATCTCACGGAGGTGGGTGAGCAGTTCCTCCTCGTCCGGGCGGTACAGGGGGGCGCTGAAGACGGCGCGGAAGAGCTCGTACCGCAGGTCGCCGGAGGTGCGGCCGAAGCCGTCGAGGCGGACGACGCCGTCGGGGGCGAGGTCCGAGCAGTCCTCGGCGACGAGGTCGAGCAGGCGGGTGCGGCCCGAGCCGGCGGGTCCGGTGAGGCGGACGGAGCGGCCGCGGGCGAGCAGGCGTACCAGTCGCTCGCGTTCTTCCTGGCGGGCCAGCAGGGGCAGGGCGGGACGAGCGGGGCCCGGCGGGACGGGCGGCCGGGCGGCGCGCTCGGCCTCGGCGCGTTCGGCCGCGGTGAGCTTCACGGGCCGTGCGGGCCGTTCGGCGGGCGGACAGGCCTCTATCTCGCTGCCGTCGACGGGGTTGACCGTCAGCAGGAAGTCGCCGGTGACGAGCCGCACCGTGCGGGCGAGCGCCGGCGCGTGCTGCGCGAAGTCGGGTGTGAGGGATTCCCGGGGCGGGCGCTGGCGCGGCCCCTGGCCGTCGCCCTCGTGGCCGTACTCCTCGGGTCCCCGGGTGTTCGGGTCCATAAGTCAAGCCCCCCAAAAGCGGGTGTGTGCTGTGAAGCCCCTCCCGGCCTTGCTGCACACCGCGCTGTCGCTTCTGGTCCGGGCCCGCTCGAAGGGTGGCAAGGCAGCGGGCAGCCGAACCCTAAACCATTCGCACAGTATCTACGACAGTCCGGGGTACCGCGGCGTCCGAGACGTCACGGTCTCGTGAGGATTGTGCTCGTCGCACGATTCGACAAGGTCCGTCCGGGTCTCCCCGGTCGCCCGGTTCACACCCGTACTCCGGCGTCACACGCGAGGCAGTGTCTCCACTCCGATGCCCCCTTCGATCGCCAGGATCCGGTGCAGGCGGGTGGCCACCAGCAGGCGCTGCATCTGCGGCGGTACACCGCGCAGCACCAGGCGCCGGCCGCAGCGGCCGGCCCGCCGGTGAGCTCCCATGATCACGCCCAGTCCGGTGGCGTCCCAGGAGTCCAGTTCGGACAGGTCGAGCACGAGGTCGCCGACTCCGTCGTCGACGGCCGAGTGCAGGACCGTACGGGCGTCCGCCGCGCTCCGGACGTCGAGGCGGCCCCCGACGACCAGCTCGGCGTGGTCGCCCCTGATGTGCATATGCGCTCCCCGTGCGTGCGTCTCGTGCTCCGCGTTCTGATGCCGGTGATGCAACCTCTGACTGTGTGGAGGCGGCAGAGGTTGCTTCCTGTAAGCGAACCGATACCGAATTCACCCGGGGGTGTGATGCCCCCGGGGCATGTGCGGTTTCAGTGCTTGTAGAAGCCCTGCCCGCTCTTGCGTCCGATGTCACCGGCGTCAACCATCCGGCGCATCAGCTCGGGAGCCGCGAACTTCTCGTCCTGGGACTCGGTGTAGATGTTGCTGGTGGCGTGCAGCAGGATGTCGACGCCCGTCAGGTCCGCCGTCGCCAGGGGTCCCATGGCGTGGCCGAAGCCCAGCTTGCAGGCGAGGTCGATGTCCTCGGCGCTCGCCACGCCCGACTCCTGCAGCTTCGCGGCCTCGACGACCAGGGCGCAGATGAGACGGGTCGTCACGAAGCCGGCCACGTCGCGGTTGACGACGATGCAGGTCTTGCCGACCGACTCGGCGAACTCCCGGGCCTTGGCCAGGGTTTCGTCGCTGGTCTTGTAGCCGCGGACCAGTTCGCACAGCTGCATCATCGGCACCGGCGAGAAGAAGTGCGCGCCGACGACCCGCTCGGGGCGCTCCGTCGCGGCCGCGATCTTGGTGATCGGGATGGCGGAGGTGTTGGAGGCGAGGATCGCCTCGTCCTTCACGAGCTTGTCGAGCGCGCGGAAGATCTCGTGCTTGATCTCGAGCTTCTCGAAGACGGCCTCGACGACGACGTCCGCGTCGGCCACGGCGTCCAGGTCGGTGGTGGCGGTGATTCGGGCGAGGGCGGCGTCGGCGTCGTGCGCCTCCAGCTTGCCCTTGGCGACGAACTTGTCGTACGAGGCCTTGATTCCGTCGGTGCCCCGCTTCAGCGCCTCGTCCGTGACGTCGCGCAGGACCACGTCCCAGCCCGCCTGTGCCGATACCTGGGCGATGCCGGCTCCCATGAGGCCGGCTCCGATGACGGCGAGCTTCCCTGCCACGTTACGACTCCCTGCTGACACGGCTCTTATGTATGCCTCTCGGGCGGACACTAGCGCTCGTGAGGCGCTGTGTGACCGCTAAGTAACGCGCGTCACGTCTCACATGACGGACATCACACCGGGCAGGGTCACGCGGCGCCTCGTACGGCGTAGTTGAGCACCTTGTCGCTCAACAGCTCCTCGATGCCGTCGAGGAGGACGAGCACCTCTCGTGACACTTCGTCCGGGTTGCGCCCCTTGACCATCTCGCGGCCGATGGCGGCGAAGACGGTGCCGTGGATCCAGCAGATCTGACCGGCGATCAGCCCCGGCAGCGGGTCGCCGTCACCGGCGCCGCTCTCCTCACGGAGGGTGACCTCCAGGTTGTCCTGGACCTCCTGCTGGATGCTCCACAGCCGGGAGCGCAGCGGCGGCGCCTCGTCGATGCAGCGCATGAAGCGGTCGTAGCCCTCGATGAGGCCCATCCGGGGTGAGACGGCCTCGATCTCGGCGCGCAGCTCGCGCAGTACCGCCCCGGTGGCCGACTCCCCCGCGTCCCGGCCGCGCACCCAGCGGGAGAGGCGGTCGACGACGCCCTGGGAGCGGTCGAAGAAGAGATCCTCCTTGGCCGGGAAGTAGTTGTAGACGGTGTTCACGGAGACGTCGGCCGCCTCCGCCACGTCCGCGATCGTCACCGTCACGAAGCCGTGCTCCAGGAACAGCCCGGTGGCGATGTCCGAGATGCGCTGCCTGGTCTCGCGCTTCTTCCGCTCTCTGAGCCCCTCAGCCATGTCCGAATCCTAGCTTCCCTGGGGGCTACCAAAACTTGGGGTCATTGCAAATTTTAAGAGACTCTGTTTTTCTGTGCGCATGGCAATCATCAGTACGGCCGGTCTGGCCCGTACCTTCCAGACGAAGCGCGGCCCGGTCGAGGCCGTGCGCGGCATCGACCTGACCGTCCGCGAAGGCGAGATCCTCGGCTTCCTCGGCCCGAACGGCGCCGGCAAGACGACGACCCTGCGGATGCTGACGACCCTGCTGGAACCGACCGGCGGGGCCGCCACCGTCGCGGGCCACGACCTGGCGACCGACCCGGCAGGGGTGCGGCGGGCCTGCGGCTACGTGGCGCAGTCCGGCGGGGTGGACCCGCAGATCACCGTGCGGGAGGAACTGGTCACCCAGGGGCGCCTGTACCGGCTGACGAAGCCGCAGGCTGCCGAGCGCGCCGAGGAACTCGCCCGCGACCTGGGCCTCACCGAGCTGCTCGACCGCAAGTGCGTCGCGCTCTCCGGCGGACAGCGGCGGCGCCTGGATATCGCGATGGCGCTCACCCACCGCCCGAAGGTGCTGTTCCTCGACGAGCCGACGACCGGTCTCGACCCCGGCAGCCGCGCCGACCTGTGGGACCTGGTGCGCCGGCTGCGCGACGAGCACGGCACGACCGTCTTCCTGACCACCCACTACCTCGACGAGGCCGACGCGCTCTCCGACCGGCTGGTCGTCGTCGACCAGGGCGTGGTGGTCGCCGAGGGCACCCCGGGCGCGCTGAAGCTCCGGTACGGCGGCTCACTCGACGCCTCGCTCCAGGACACCTTCCTCGCCATCACCGGCCGCAGCGCCACCCCGGCCGACGCCGAACCCGTAGCCGTATAGGAATCCCAGAGATGCTCTTCCACGACACCGCGCTCGTCTACGGGCGCTATCTGCGCCAGTCCCTGCGCTCCCGATTCGCACTGCTCTTCGGCGTCCTGATGCCGCTGCTTTACCTGCTGTTCTTCGGTCCCCTGCTCACGGACCTGCCGCTCGGTGAGCAGGGCAGCTCCTGGCAGGTGCTCGTCCCCGGCCTGCTGCTCCAACTGGGCCTGTTCGGGGCGTCGTTCGCCGGCTTCTCGATCATCATCGAGAAGGGCCACGGGGTGGTCGAACGCATGCGCGTCACCCCGGTCAGCCGACTGGCCCTGCTGCTGGGCCGGGTGCTGCGGGACGCCACGGTGTTCGTCTTCCAGGCGGTGCTGCTGGTGCTGGCGGCGATGGCGATGGGGCTGCGGGCCCCGCTGGGAGGCGTTCTGATCGGCTTCGGGTTCGTCGCCCTGCTCTCGCTCTCGCTGGCCTCGCTGTCGTACGCGCTGGCCATGAAGCTGAGCACCCCGCAGAGCTTCGGCCCGGCGGTCAACGCGCTGACCATGCCGTCCATGCTCCTGTCCGGCCTGATGCTGCCGATGACGCTGGGCCCGGCCTGGCTGGACGTCCTGTCGCACCTCATGCCGTTCCGCTATCTGGTGGACGCGGTGCGGGACGCCTACGTCGGCAGCTACGCGACGGCGCCCATGCTGTACGGCGTCCTGGTGGCCGTCGGCCTCACGGCTCTGTCCGTGACAGTGGGCACACGCGTGTTCCGAACCGCCGGAGCGTAACTACGCTGGCCACATGGTCAATCTGACGCGCATCTACACCAGGACCGGCGACCAGGGCACCACCGCCCTCGGCGACATGAGCCGGGTCGCCAAGACCGACCTCAGGATCTCCGCGTACGCCGACGCCAACGAGGCGAACGCGGCGATCGGCGCGGCGATCGCCCTGGGCGGCCTGGACGAGGAGATCGTCAAGGTTCTCACCCGTGTGCAGAACGACCTGTTCGACGTGGGCGCGGACCTGTCGACACCGGTGGTGGAGAACCCGGAGTTCCCGCCGCTGCGGGTCGAGCAGTTCTACATCGACAAGCTCGAAGCCGACTGCGACCGCTTCAACGAGCGGCTGGAGAAGTTGCGGTCCTTCATCCTGCCGGGCGGCACCCCGGGCGCGGCCCTGCTCCACCAGGCCTGCACGGTCGTACGCCGGGCGGAGCGCTCGACGTGGGCCGCCCTGGAGGTGCACGCCGAGACGATGAACCCCCTGACGGCGACCTACCTCAACCGCGCCTCCGACCTGCTGTTCATCCTCGCGAGGACGGCGAACAAGCAGGTCGGAGACGTGTTGTGGGTGCCGGGCGGAGAGCGCTAGGTTCTCCCCCGGGCGGCATGCCAGAGGCCGTTGGCGGAGAGGACCCCGCCGACGATCATCATCACGATGCCGACCTTGGTGAGGGTGACGACGGGGACGTCGACGTCTCCGGTGAAGCGCCACAGCAGCAGGCCGATCAGGAAGGTGACGACGCCTTCGGTCAGATACTGCTTTGCCTTGGTCATGACTGGATCCTTTCCTTCGAGGTGACGACGGGGGTGTCCTGCTCCCCGTCGGAGGGCTTGCGCGGCCAGACGAAGTAGCTCAGCGCGACCACGCCGTGGATGCCGGCCGCGCGCCAGGCCGTGTAACGCCAGCTCTCCAGGGAGGTGACGCGGCTCGGGTCGTCCACGTACCAGATGGCGCCCTGGAGCAGCACGGTCGCGACGACGGCGCCGATCAGCGTGCCCAGCCAGATCCTGGCCTCGTGGCGTGCGCGGGCCATTCCGTTGCGCGGGGGCTTCTGCGGAGGCGGGGCACCGCCGAACCGGTGGGCCGCGTGGCCGTCGAGCCACTTCACCGTGCGGTGGCCGTGGCCGACGGTGTAGCCGATGTACAGCGCGGCCAGTCCGTGCGTCCAGTTCGGGTCGGCACCGTTCTTCAGGTCCAGCGCGGTGGCGACCAGCAGGACGACCTCCAGCAGCGGCTCGCAGAGCAGCAGCGCCAGGCCGGTGCGCGGCATCTTCAGCAGATAGCGGGCGCCCAGTCCGGCGGCCAGCAGCACCCAGAAGCCGATCTCGCAGGCGGCGATCAGTGCGACGATCACGGTTCGCTCCTCTCGGTCACCTTCAAGGCTCCCGGCCGGGGCGGCCGGAATCGTCGTCGCGACTGACGAACCCGCCGTACATCGAAAGATGCAGCCAGGGACCCTACGCGCGGATCACGCGTGCGGCGCCACGGCCGTGTTGGATGGAGTCATGGCCGTACGACTCCCCCGCCCACGCCGCTTCGACGTCCACATCGCGACGGGCGGCATGCTCGGCGGACTGCTGCTGTGGGGCGTCGGACTGGCCACCCGTCCGCACACCGAGGTGTATGTGCTCCTGCCGGGGCGATGGCCGGTGCTGCTGCCGCTCTTCGTCATGGCAGGCTGCGAGCTGCTGCGCCGGGCCGCCCCGCGCACCGCCCTGCTGACCGGCACGGCCGCGATCGTCCTGGACACCCTCACGCAGGGCAACCTGGTCACGATCCTGATGTACACCGACGTGATGTACGCGGCCGTCCTGTACGGCACGCCTTCCTCGGCCCGCCGCATTCCGCGGATCACCGGGCTGCTCTCGGTGATCGGGGCCGTGGTGCCGTTCGCCCTGTGGCGCGAGCCCGAGGCGCTGCTGATCGGTGTAATCACGGGCATCGTGGCCTTCGGTCCCGCCGCCACCGGCCTGATCGTCCGCAACCACCGCGACGCGGCCGAGTCCGCCCGGCTGCGCGCCGAGCAGACCGCGCTGCTCGCCGAGATGGACCGCACCCAGGCGGTGACCGCCGAACGCGCCCGGATGGCCCGCGAACTGCACGACATGGTCGCCAACCACCTGTCCGCGATCGCCATCCACTCCACAGCCGCGCTCTCCCTCGACGACCCGAAGACCTCCCAGGACGCCCTGGTCGTCATCCGCGAGAACAGCGTGGAGGGGCTCTCGGAGATGCGGCGGCTCATCGGGATCCTCCGGGACTCCAGCGGTGACACCGAGCCCGTCGCCGCCCCCACCCTCGACGGACTCGGCGCCCTGGTCGAGGGGGCGGGCACCAACGGCCTCGACGTCACGCTCGACGCCTCCCACGGAACCGTCCCGGCGCCCGTCGAACTCGCCGCCTACCGCATCGTGCAGGAGTCCCTCACCAACGCCCTCAAGCACGCCGGCCCCGGCCGGGTCACCGTGTCCCTCACCCAGCGGGCCGGACTGCTGACCGTCGCGGTGACCAGCCCCTACGGCGACCGGGACGGGCCGACAGCTCCCGGCTCAGGCGCCGGTCTGGTCGGTATGCGGGAACGCACGGCGCTGCTGGACGGCACGTTCGAGGCCGGCCCGGAGGACTCGCCGCACGGCAAGATCTGGGTCGTACGCGCGACCCTGCCCGTCACCGAAGGAGAACCCGAATGATCCGCGTCCTGGTCGCCGAGGACCAGTCCGCCGTCCGCGCCGGACTGGTGCTCATCCTGCGCAGCGCGCCCGACATCGAGGTGGTCGGCGAGGCGGCGGACGGCGAGCAGGCGGTGGCGCTGGCCCGCGAGCTGCGGCCCGACCTGGTGCTGATGGACATTCAGATGCCCCGCCTGGACGGGGTGTCGGCGACCCGCCAGGTCGTCACGGAACAGCTCGCCGATGTGCTGGTGCTGACGACCTTCGACCTCGACGAGTACGTCTTCGGGGCGCTGCGGGCGGGAGCGTCCGGCTTCCTGCTGAAGAACACCGAGGCGAGGCAGCTGCTGGAGGCGGTACGGACGGTCGCGCGCGGGGAAGGGCTGATCTCCCCCGCGGTCACGCGGCGGCTGATCGCGGAGTTCGCCGCGAAGCCGACGCGGGAGCCCACGGCCGACCCGGCCGTCCTGGACCGGCTGACCCGGCGTGAGCGCGAGGTGCTGTCCTGCCTCGGCGAGGGCCTGTCCAACGCGGACATCGCCGACCGGCTCGACATGGCCGAGGCGACCGTGAAGACCCACGTCAGCAGGTTGCTGGCGAAGCTGGAGCTGCGCAGCCGGGTCCAAGCGGCGGTACTCGCACAGGAGTTGGGTGTCTGACCCGACCCTGAAGTGCGGTGGTCCAGACCTATTGACCGGTGGTCCAGACCTTTCTATTCTCACCGCACCATGAGGGACGTGAGGCTCAGTCACGCCCCGACCACCCCACAAGGGAGGCGCAGCATGCGCTTCAGACACAGAGCCGCGGCAGGGTTCGCGACCCTGTTGCTCCCGCTGGCCGGTCTCGTCGGCCTCGCGAGCCCCGCCGAGGCCGCGACATCCGCGACCGCCACCTACGCCAAGACCCAGGACTGGGGCTCCGGCTTCGAAGGCAAGTGGACGGTGAAGAACACCGGCACGACCGCCCTCAGCTCCTGGACCGTCGAATGGGACTTCCCCTCCGGTACGTCCGTCACCTCCGCCTGGGACGCCGACGTCACCTCCTCCGGCACCCACTGGACCGCCAAGAACAAGTCCTGGAACGGCACCCTCGCCCCCGGCGCCTCCGTCTCCTTCGGATTCAACGGCACCGGCTCCGGCTCCCCCGCGAACTGCAGGCTGAACGGCGGCAGCTGTGACGGCGGCACCACGGAACCCGGCGACAAGCCACCCAGCGCCCCCGGCACCCCCAGCGCCTCCCAGATCACCAACACCTCGGTGAAGCTGTCCTGGAGCGCCGCCACCGACGACAAGGGCGTCAAGAACTACGACGTCCTGCGCGACGGCACCAAGGTCGCCACCGTGACGACCACGTCGTACTCCGACACCGGTCTGACCGCCGGCACCGACTACTCCTACACCGTCCGGGCCCGAGACACCGCCGACCAGACCGGCCCGGTCAGCGGCGCCCGCGCGGTGCGCACCACCGGCGGTACCACCGAGCCGCCCACCGGCGACAAGATCAAGCTCGGCTACTTCACCGAGTGGGGCGTCTACGGCCGCAACTACCACGTCAAGAACCTGGTGTCCTCGGGCACCGCCTCGAAGATCACCCACATCAACTACGCCTTCGGCAACGTCAAGAACGGCCAGTGCACCGTCGACGACACCTACGCCGCCTACGACAAGGCCTACACGGCCGACCAGTCCGTCAGCGGCACCGCCGACACCTGGGACCAGCCGCTGCGCGGCAACTTCAACCAGCTCCGCCAGCTGAAGGCCAAGTACCCGCACATCAAGGTGCTGTACTCCTTCGGCGGCTGGACCTACTCGGGCGGCTTCGGCCAGGCCGCGCAGAACGCCGCCGCGTTCGCCAAGTCCTGCAAGGCCGTCGTCGAGGACCCGCGCTGGGCCGACGTCTTCGACGGCATCGACATCGACTGGGAGTACCCGAACGCCTGCGGCCTGACCTGCGACACCTCCGGTCCGGCGGCCTTCAAGAACCTCTCCCAGGCCCTGCGCACCGAGTTCGGCTCGAACTACCTGGTCACCGCGGCCATCACCGCCGACGGCTCCGCCGGCGGCAAGATCGACGCGGCCGACTACGGAGGCGCCGCGCAGTACCTCGACTGGTACAACGTGATGACGTACGACTACTTCGGCGCCTTCGACAAGGACGGCCCGACCGCACCGCACTCCCCGCTCACCTCGTACCCCGGGATCCCGCAGGCCGGCTTCAACTCCGCCGACGCGATCGCCAAGCTGAAGGCCAAGGGCGTCCCGGCGAAGAAGCTCCTGCTCGGCATCGGCTTCTACGGCCGCGGCTGGACCGGCGTCACCCAGTCGGCACCGGGCGGATCGGCCACCGGCGCGGCTCCCGGTACGTATGAGGCGGGCATCGAGGACTACAAGGTCCTGAAGAACTCCTGCCCGGCCACCGGCACGATCGCGGGCACGGCGTACGCCCACTGCGGCAGCAACTGGTGGTCGTACGACACTCCGTCGACCATCGCCGGGAAGATGAGCTGGGCCAAGAACCAGGGCCTCGGCGGCGCGTTCTTCTGGGAGTTCAGCGGCGACACCGGCAACGGGGAGCTGGTGACCGCGATCGACAACGGCCTGTCGTAAGGAAGTTCGGCGAATTACGCCACGTTGACACTCCCCCAGACTTCGTCCGGGGGGACCCCCACCCAGCGAGTGAACGCGGCTACGCCACGTTCACTCGCTGACCGGGCGGGGCTGCCTCAAGCCACGCGAGGAAACCGGTCAGCGCGTCCTCGCTCATCGCGAGTTCGAGACGCGAGCCCCGGTGCAGACAGGCCAGGATCACATGGTCGGAGAGCAGGGCCAGCTCCTCCTCGCCCTCCGGGACCCGGCGGCCGGCCACCTCGATCGCGGAACGCTCCAGGACGCGGCGCGGGCGCGGCGAGTACGAGAAGACGCGGTACCACTCGACGCGGTCGCCGTTGTACCGGGCCACCCCGTAGGCCCAGCCCTTGCCGTTCGTGTCGCCCTGCTCGGGGACGCCCCAGCGCAGGCTGGCGTCGAACGTGCCGCCCGAGCGCTGGATGAGCCGGCGGCGCAGACCGAAGACGAACAGGCCCACCACCACGAGGGCCACCACGATTCCGCACACAGTCAGAGCGAGGACCATCGACACCGACCTCCTCGTCTCCTAGGTAACGGAACGTAAAAATCACCCACATCCGCCTCAGCCGCGGCTGGGTCCGGATCTCTCCGGTACCCAGCCGCGGCTGAGTGACGTCATCACACGGCGGACTCCGGTCAGCGCGCCGCCGTCGCAGCCCGCAGCCGGACGTCCGCGCGGCGCTGGGCCTCCGCGTCGTCCTCCGCCTTCGCGCGCTCGAGCTCCTGCTCCGCGCGCTGGACATCGATCTCGTCCGACAGCTCCGCGACTTCCGCCAGCAGCGAGAGCTTGTCGTCCGCGAACGAGATGAAACCGCCGTGGACGGCGGCGACGACGGTCCCGCCATCGCTCGTACGGATGGTCACCGGGCCCGACTCCAGCACACCGAGCAGCGGCTGGTGACCGGGCATGACGCCGATGTCGCCGGACGTGGTGCGCGCGACGACCAGGGTGGCCTGGCCGGACCAGACCTCACGGTCGGCGGCGACCAGCGCGACGTGCAGCTCAGCAGCCAAGGTGGCTCCTCGGGTCACCACCCGGCGGTAGTGCCGGGTGTTGGTTACAAGTCTAGTAGGCGTGGCAGAGGGGGCGGGACGAACCCCGCCCCCTCATGACTCGAGCGCGGCCCGGGTCAGGAGACGCCCAGCTCCTTGGCGTTGTTCTTCAGGTCCTCGAGACCACCGCACATGAAGAACGCCTGCTCCGGGAAGTGGTCGTACTCGCCGTCGCAGATCGCGTTGAACGCGGCGATCGACTCGTCCAGCGGCACGTCCGAACCGTCCACGCCGGTGAACTGCTTGGCGGCGTGGGTGTTCTGGGACAGGAAGCGCTCCACGCGACGGGCGCGGTGGACAACGAGCTTGTCCTCCTCGCCGAGCTCGTCGATACCGAGGATCGCGATGATGTCCTGCAGGTCCTTGTACTTCTGCAGGATGTTCTTCACGCGCATCGCGGCGTTGTAGTGGTCCGCCGCGATGTACCGCGGGTCGAGGATGCGGGACGTCGAGTCCAGCGGGTCCACGGCCGGGTAGATGCCCTTCTCGGAGATCGGACGGGAGAGAACCGTCGTCGCGTCGAGGTGGGCGAAGGTGGTGGCCGGGGCCGGGTCGGTCAGGTCGTCCGCGGGGACGTAGATCGCCTGCATCGAGGTGATCGAGTGACCACGGGTCGAGGTGATGCGCTCCTGCAGGGTGCCCATCTCGTCGGCCAGGTTCGGCTGGTAGCCCACCGCGGAGGGCATACGGCCGAGCAGGGTCGACACCTCGGAACCGGCCTGGGTGAAGCGGAAGATGTTGTCGATGAAGAACAGCACGTCCTGCTTCTGGACGTCACGGAAGTACTCCGCCATCGTCAGGCCGGCCAGGGCCACGCGCAGACGGGTGCCCGGGGGCTCGTCCATCTGGCCGAAGACCAGGGCGGTCTTGTCCAGAACGCCGGACTCTTCCATCTCCGCGATGAGGTCGTTGCCCTCACGGGTGCGCTCACCGACGCCCGCGAAGACGGAGACGCCCTCGTGGAGGTTGGCGACACGCATGATCATTTCCTGGATCAGCACGGTCTTGCCGACACCGGCACCACCGAACAGACCGATCTTGCCGCCCTTGACATACGGGGTCAGCAGGTCGACGACCTTCAGGCCCGTCTCGAACATCTCGGTCTTCGACTCGAGCTGGTCGAACGCGGGGGCCTTGCGGTGGATGGACCAGCGCTCGCCCTCGTAGGTCTCGTCGCTGTTCAGCACCTCACCGAGGGTGTTGAATACCTTGCCCTTGGTGAAGTCACCGACGGGGACGGAGATGCCCGCGCCCGTGTCGGTCACCGAGGCCTGGCGGACCAGACCGTCCGTGGGCTGCATGGAGATCGCGCGGACCAGGCCGTCACCCAGGTGCTGGGCGACCTCCAGGGTCAGCGTCTTCTTCTCGCCCGCCAGCGCCGGGTCGGCGACCTCGACGTGAAGGGCGTTGTAGATGTCCGGCATCGCGTCGACGGGGAACTCCACGTCGACGACCGGGCCGATGACCCGCGCGACGCGGCCCGTCGCCGTGGCCGTCTCAACAGTGGTGGTCATTTTCAGTCACTCCCCGCGGTCGCGTCGGCCAGGGCACTGGCACCACCGACGATCTCGCTGATTTCCTGGGTGATTTCGGCCTGGCGGGCCTGGTTGGCAAGCCGGGTGAGGTTCTCGATGAGATCACCGGCGTTGTCGGTCGCCGACTTCATCGCGCGCCGCGTGGCGGCGTGCTTCGAGGCGGCCGACTGGAGCAGCGCGTTGTAGATGCGGCTCTCGACGTAGCGCGGCAGCAGGGCGTCCAGGACGTCCTCCGCCGAGGGCTCGAAGTCGAACAGCGGGAGGATCTCGCCCTTGGGCTTCGCCTCTTCCGCCACCTCTTCGAGGCTGAGCGGCAGCAGCCGCGCCTCGACAGCCGTCTGCGTCATCATCGACACGAACTCGGTGTAGACGATGTGGAGCTCGTCCACGCCGCCCTCGGCCGTCTCCGTCTCGATCGCCTCGATCAGCGGGGCCGCGACCTTCTTGGCGTCCGCGTACGAGGGGTCGTCGGTGAAGCCCGTGAACGACTCCGCGATCTTGCGCTCGCGGAAGTTGTAGTGGGCGACACCACGGCGGCCGACGATGTAGTTGACGACCTCCTTGCCCTCACCCTCGAGCTGCGCGGTGAGCCTCTCCGCGGCCTTGATGGCGTTGGAGTTGAAGGCGCCGGCCAGACCACGGTCGCTCGTGAGGAGCAGGACCGCGGCGCGGGTCGGGTTCTCCGCCTCCGTCGTCAGCGGGTGCTTGGTGTTCGACCCGGTGGCGACCGCGGTGACCGCGCGGGTGAGCTCGGTCGCATACGGGGTGGAGGCCGCCACCTTGCGCTGCGCCTTGACGACGCGCGAGGCGGCGATCATCTCCATCGCCTTCGTGATCTTCTTGGTCGCGGAGACGGATCGGATGCGACGCTTGTAGACCCGGAGCTGGGCTCCCATGAGTCAGGTCCCTTCCGTCGTCACTTACCGGCAGCCGGGGTGTCCTCGCCGAGCAGCTTGCCGTCGGAGGTCTCGAACTGCTTCTTGAACTCCGCGATGGCGTCGGCCATGGCCTGGAGGGTGTCGTCCGACATCTTGCCGCCCTCGCGGATGGAGGTCAGCAGGCCCTGCTCCTTGCGGTGCAGGTACTCCAGCAGCTCCTTCTCGAAGCGGCGGATGTCGACGACCGGGACCTCGTCCATCTTGCCGGTGGTGCCGGCCCAGATGGAGACGACCTGGTCCTCGGTGGCCATCGGCTGGTACTGCGGCTGCTTCAGCAGCTCGACCATGCGCTGACCACGCTCGAGCTGCGCCTTGGACGCGGCGTCCAGGTCGGAACCGAAGGCGGCGAACGCCTCCAGCTCACGGAACTGGGCGAGGTCCACGCGGAGGCGGCCGGACACCTGGCGGATCGCCTTGTGCTGCGCGGAACCACCGACTCGGGAGACGGAGATACCGACGTTCAGCGCGGGACGCTGACCGGCGTTGAACAGGTCCGACTCCAGGAAGCACTGGCCGTCGGTGATGGAGATGACGTTGGTCGGGATGAACGCCGAGACGTCGTTGGCCTTGGTCTCGACGATCGGCAGACCGGTCATCGAGCCGGCGCCCATCTCGTCGGAGAGCTTGGCGCAGCGCTCCAGCAGACGGGAGTGCAGGTAGAAGACGTCACCCGGGTAGGCCTCACGGCCCGGCGGGCGGCGCAGCAGCAGCGACACGGCACGGTAGGCGTCGGCCTGCTTCGACAGGTCGTCGAAGATGATGAGGACGTGCTTGCCGTCGTACATCCACTGCTGACCGATGGCCGAACCGGTGTACGGCGCGAGGTACTTGAAGCCGGCCGGGTCGGACGCCGGGGCGGCGACGATGGTCGTGTACTCCAGCGCGCCGGCCTCCTCCAGAGCGCCGCGCACACCGGCGATGGTGGAGCCCTTCTGGCCGATGGCGACGTAGATGCAGCGGACCTGCTTGTCCGGGTCGCCCGAGCGCCAGTTGTCGCGCTGGTTGATGATCGTGTCGACGGCCAGGGCGGTCTTGCCGGTCTGGCGGTCACCGATGATCAGCTGACGCTGGCCACGGCCGATCGGGGTCATGGTGTCGACGGCCTTGTAGCCGGTCTCCATCGGCTGGTGGACCGACTTACGGACCATGACGCCCGGGGCCTGCAGCTCCAGGGCGCGACGGCCGTCCGTCTCGATCTCGCCGAGGCCGTCGATCGGGTTGCCGAGGGGGTCCACCACGCGGCCGAGGTAGCCCTCGCCCACCGCGACGGAGAGAACCTCACCGGTGCGCTGCACCGGCTGCCCCTCCTCGACGCCGCTGAACTCGCCGAGGACGATGGCACCGATCTCGCGCTCCTCGAGGTTGAGGGCGAGGCCGAGGGTGCCGTCCTCGAACTTCAGCAGCTCGTTGGCCATGGCCGAGGGCAGACCCTCGACCTTCGCGATGCCGTCGCCGGCAAAGGTGACCGTACCGACCTCCTCGCGCGAGGCCGCGTCCGGCTTGTACGCCTGGACGAAGTTCTCCAGCGCGTCCCGGATCTCCTCCGGCCGGATCGTGAGCTCCGCCATCTGGGTTCCCTGCTCTCCTTGTTGGGCCCGAAGTTTCTAAGGGGGTCTGGGGGCGACCCCCAGGATTCTTCTGCACGGCCCAACCAGGGCCGTCGTAAGTACGTGGTGCTATTGAGTTGCTGCTCAGCTCGCCAGGCGGCGGCTCGCGTCCTCCAGCCGGTCCGCGAGGGAGCCGTTGATGACCTCGTCGCCGACCTGCACCCGGATTCCGCCGAGGACCTCGGGGTCCACGTCCAGGTTGAGGTGCATCCGGCGGCCGTAGATCTTCGCGAGGGCGTCGCCCAGGCGTCGCTTCTGCGGGTCGCTCAGCGGCACCGCCGAGGTGACGATGGCCACCATGCGGTCCCGGCGCTCGGCGGCGAGCTTGGACAGGGACTCCAGTCCCGACTCCAGGCTACGTCCCCGCGGCGCGGTCACAAGGCGCGTCACCAGACGCTCGGTGGCCGGCTGCGCGCGGCCGCCGAGCAGGCTGCGCAGCAGCTCGCCCTTGGCCGAGGTGGTGGCCTTGCGGTCGGTCAGCGCGGCGCGCAGCTCGGTGCTGCCGGAGACGATCCGGCCGAACCGGAACAGCTCGTCCTCGACGTCGTCGAGCTTGCCGGCCTGCTGCGCGGCGGTGAGGTCGGCGGTGTTCGCCAGCTCCTCCAGCGCGTCCACCAGGTCGCGCGACTGCGACCAGCGGGAGCGCACCATGCCGGCCACCAGGTCGGCGGCGGGGCCGCTGACCTGGGTGCCGAGCAGACGCTGGGCCAGCTCGGCCTTGGCCTCACCGGCCTGCGCCGGGTCGGTCAGGACCCGACGCAGCGAAACCTCGCGGTGGAGCAGCGCGGTGACGGCGGCCAGCTCGTCGGCGAGCCGCGCCGCGTCGGCGGACGTGGAGTCCGTCAGCGCGTCGAGACGCTCTCGTGCGGCTGCCAGGGCCTCGCGGCTCGCTCCGTTCATCGCCCGGCCTCGGCCTTCTCCTCGAGCTCGTCGAGGAACCGGTCGATCACGCGGCTCTGGCGGGCGTGGTCCTCGAGGGACTCCCCGACGAGCTTGCCGGCCAGGTCGGTGGCGAGCTTGCCGACGTCCTGGCGCAGCGCGGACGCGGCGGCCTTGCGGTCGGCCTCGATCTGGGAGTGGCCGGCGGCGACGATCTCCTCGCGCTGACGCTGGCCCTCGGCCCGCATCTCGGCGATGAGCGTGGCACCCTGCTCCTGCGCCTCCTGGCGCAGACGCGCGGCCTCGTGCCGGGCCTCGGCGAGCTGTGCCTTGTACTGCTCAAGGACGCTCTGGGCCTCGACCTTCATGGTCTCGGCCTCTTCGATACCGCCTTCGATCGCCGCGCGGCGCTCCTCCAGAACCTTGTTGATGTTCGGAAGCAGCTTCTTCCAGAAGAAGAAGAACACGATGGCGAAGGCGATGGTGCCGACGAGCAGCTCGGGGCCCGGAGGAACGAGCGGATTCTGCTCCTCCTCGGCCGCCAGCTGTACCAGGTTGGCGATCACATCAGTGCCTTTCGTCGATGCCTGTCGGTAGGAAATCTTTAGTCAATACCGAAGACGAACGGCATGACGATGCCGATGAGGGCGAGCGCCTCACAGAAGGCGAAGCCCAGGATCTGGTTGGCACGGATCAGGCCGGCGGCCTCGGGCTGGCGGGCAAGGGCCTGGGTGCCGTTACCGAAGATGATGCCGACGCCGATGCCGGGGCCGATAGCCGAGAGGCCGTAACCGACGGAACCGATGGAACCGGAGACAGCGGCAAGGGTCTCAGTGGCAGCCATGCTGAATCTTCCTTCTCTTAACGGACCGGTGGGGGTTGGCCACCGGACGACATGGTGTGGGGGTGGGGCTCAGTGGTGCTCGGCCAGAGCGCCCTGGACGTACGTGCAGGCGAGGAGTACGAAGACGTACGCCTGGACGGCCTGCACGAAAAGCTCGAAGCCGATCATGGCGACGGTCATGACGAAGGACACACCGGCCGCCGGGATCATCCAGCTGTTCAGCAGGTACCAGGAGGCCACGGTGAACATGACCAGCATCAGGTGGCCGGCGAACATGTTGGCGAACAGTCGCACCGCGTGCGTGAACGGCCGGACGAGCAGGTTCGAGAAGAACTCGATGACCATCACGAGCGGAAGCACTCCGCCGAGCGACTTGTCGTAGCCGGTGACGTTCTTGAAGAACCCGACGAAACCGTGCCGCTTGAAGGTCAGCGAGACCCAGGTCACGTAGACGATCACGGCAAGGACCGCCGGGAAGGCGATGATCGACGAGACCGGGAACTGGGCCAGCGGGATCACGGACCAGATGTTCATGATCCAGATGAAGAAGAACAGCGAGACCATCAGGGGGACGTACTTCTCGCCCTCCTTCTTTCCGAGGGTCTCGTAGACGATGCCTCGGCGGACGAAGTCGTAGCCGGCCTCGCCGACCATCTGCAGCTTGCCCGGCACCACCTTGGCTTTGCCGAAGGCCGCCCAGAAGAAGCCGATGACGAGGACAGTGGTGATGATGGCGAGCAGCATCACCTTGTTGAACTCGAACCCCCCGACCGTGGCAATCGGCTTGAAGAGGAACGAGTGCAGGCCCGGTGCCGGAAAACCACACCCGTCGGACATGATCCGACAGCTCCAGTCAAAGGCGAGCTGGGTCTGGTCAGCACTCACCGGGGGCTCCTTCGGCGTGACGCATGGGTACGGCAACCTCGTTGTGTCGGCGCGGCGCGCAGCCGCGGATCGGCACTGGACTGGTGTTACGGATGTGAGGGCGGCTTTGGGGCATCGAGCCTCGCGTTCGAGCAGGCGTCAGCTCAGATGCCCGCGCCCGCGATGCCGCAGTTGGCACCGGACGATAGCAGGAGTTCTCAGTGCCCTTTATCCCGCCCCTACTCGTCACGACGACGGCCCGGTCTTCTCCGGCTTCTCACTCTTCTCGGAGTCCGGGTCGATGTAGAAGATCTTGGCCTTCATATGCGCACGAGCCTGCGCAGCCATCCACACGACGGTCGCGACGACGATCCCGGCGGCGAACGCCCTCGGGTTGAAGAGTGAGGTGCCCTTGAAGAGGGCGACGAAAATGAGGAGCAGCAGGAGCTGGGCCATGTAGAGCATCAGCCCCATGGCCTGGAACAGCTGCGGGAGCGTTTTTGCCGTCCACTGGAGAACGAAGAGGCCGATTCCCATGAAGAGGATGGCCAGCGCCGCACCGACGGCCGCTCCGACGGCTCCCTTGCCTCCGGCCACCACGCCACTGACGGCGACCGCGACCGCACCGGCAGCCGCTGTGGGCACAGCGCACTGCAAGAGGTTCCGGGCGTCATTGGACGGCATGGCGGCAACTCCGCTTTCGCAGGGGGCAGGGGTGTCGTCATGGACGAGCGTAGTCCCGGGCTGAGTGGAGTCCTCACGCCAATGGACCGTCGCACTGCGGTCCTTCGGCTCTATCCGGGGGTTCTCGTGAACCGTATCACAAACTATTTGATGCAGTCTTTACCTGGAGGTGTGCGGACTGTCACACATGAGAGTGAACCTGCGCGTCTGAGCGAGAACCGCGCCGACTTGTCTGCTATTGGGGCGCTTCGCTCCCCCATCGCAACCCCACGACTTGGCAATGCTCTAGTCAGATTCTTACCTTGTCCCGGCCTTGCGCCGGTCCGCCAGACGCGAACGGGGGCCGATGGCGGTCGCCCCGTTGACCCCGGAGACACCAGAGACACCGGGCAAGGCCGCCGCGGGAGCCGGCGTCGAGGCCTCGGGTGCGAGGGCGGCGACCGAGACACGGCGCCGGTAGCGCGGCGGCACGAAGCGCTCCATCCAGCGCGGGGCGCGCGGCGTGAAGCGCGGCAGCAGAAGCAGCAGGAGCCCGATCGCGCTGAGGAACACGACACCGAGCACGATCCACATCGACGCCGAGTTGACCGAGTAGGCGAGCGCGCCGAAGGCGATCAGCGCCGACCAGAAGTACATGATCAGCACCGCCCGGCTGTGCGAGTGGCCGATCTCCAGGAGGCGGTGGTGCAGGTGGCCGCGGTCGGCGGCGAACGGCGACTGACCTCGCCAGGTGCGCCGCACGATGGCCAGGATCAGGTCGGCGGCCGGGATCGCGATGATCGTCAACGGCATCAGCAGGGGGATGAAGACGGGAAGCATCGCGTGGGTCGTCTCCCGGTCACCGCCGAGGTTGACGTTGAGCGCCTCGACGTCCAGCTGGCCGGTGACAGACACGGCGCTGGCCGCGAGGACCAAACCGATCAGCATGGACCCGGAGTCGCCCATGAAGATCCGGGCAGGGTGCATGTTGTGGGGCAGGAAGCCGAGGCACATACCCATGAGCACCGCGGAGAACAGGGTCGCGGGGGCCGCCGCTTCAGCGCCGTAGCCGTACCAGATCCGGTAGGTGTACAGGAAGAACGCCGCTGCGGCGATGCACACCATCCCTGCCGCCAGGCCGTCCAGGCCATCGACGAAGTTGACCGCGTTGATGGTGATGACCACGAGCGCCACGGTGAGCAGGTTGCCCTGCCACGGAGTGACGGACACCGTTCCGACGCCGGGGACAGGCAACCACAGAATGGTCAGGCCCTGCAGGATCATGACGCCGGCCGCGATCATCTGGCCGCCCAGCTTGATCAAGGCGCCCAGCTCGAACTTGTCGTCCAGCACACCGATCAGCCAGATCAGCGCCGCCCCGGACAGCAGCGCCCGGGGTTCGTTCGAGGTCTCGAAGACCTGGCTCAGGTTGGTCAGGTGGTCGGCGACGAGCAGGCCCGCGCACAGGCCGAAGAACATCGCGATCCCGCCGAGCCGCGGAGTGGGTTCCCGGTGCACATCACGTGCCCGGATCTCCGGCATCGCTCCGGCCACGATCGCGAATTTCCGTACCGGCCCTGTCAGCAGATACGTCACCGCGGCCGTGATGCAGAGCGTCAGCAGGTATTCACGCACGGGCTTCCCCACAGGTCTCGCTGGCCATCACAGCCCCACACCCTAGCGATGCGCGCATATGGGTGGGGACTTCCGGGTAGCGACGATGGTTGCACGAGTGGCTGTGCACCCTGGTGCGTCTACCCCCACTCAGCGCGGATACGGCGGAAATCCACCGGCCAGCTCCCGCACTTCTTCACGGGCCCTCACGGTCTCGGTCACGCCCCTGAGCACCCCCGCGAGCAGCTTGGCGATCCTCGCCATCTCGGCTTCTCCCATGCCCTGTGTGGTGACCGCGGCCGTGCCCAGTCTGAGGCCACGGGCGTCGCCGTGAGGAAGCGCACAGCAGTCCAGGACCAGGCCGGCCGCGGCGAGACGGCCGCGGGCGGTACGTCCTTCGACGCCCAGGGGTGCCGGGTCGGCGGTGATGAGGTGGGTGTCGGTGCCACCGGTGGTGACGACCAGGCCCTCGGCGGCCAGCCGGGCCGCGAGAACCCTCGCATTGGCGACCACCTGATGGGCGTACGCGACGTACGCCGGTGTTGCCGCCTCCCCGAACGCGACCGCCTTGGCGGCGATGGTGTGCATCTGCGCGCCGCCCTGTGTGAAAGGAAACACCGCCCGGTCCACCCGCTCGGCCAGCTCCGCGCGGCACAGGATCATGCCGCCGCGCGGGCCGCGCAGCACCTTGTGGGTGGTCGCGCAGACGATGTCCGCGTACGGCACCGGGTTCGGCGCCGCTCTCCCGGCGACGAGCCCGATGGGGTGCGCGGCGTCCGCGATCAGGTAGGCGCCCACCTCGTCGGCCACCTCGCGGAAGAACGCGTAGTCGATGTGCCGGGGGTAGGCGATCGAACCGCACACGATCGCCTTGGGCCGGCGCGTCCGGGCCAGGGTGCGCACCTGCTCGTGGTCGATGAACCCGGACTCGGCCTCCACGCCGTAGCCGGCGAAGTCGAACCAGCGGCCGGAGAAGTTGGCGGGCGAGCCGTGGGTGAGGTGGCCGCCGTGGGGCAGGCCGAGGGCGAGGACGGTGTCGCCGGGGCGGAGCAGGGCGGCATAGGCGGCCAGCACCGCCGAAGAGCCCGAGTGGGGCTGGACGTTGGCGTGGTCGGCGCCGAACAGGGCTCTGGCCCGGTCCACGGCGAGGCGCTCGGCGACGTCGACGATCTCGCAGCCGCCGTGGTGCCGAGCCCCCGGGTAGCCCTCGGCGTACTTGTTGGCCAGCGGCGAGCCGAGGGCGGCCAGCACGGCCGGCGAGGTGAAGTTCTCGGCGGCGATCAGCTGGAGCGTCGTCGACTGCCGCTCCCGCTCCGCGAGCAGGACATCGGCGAGCTCGGGGTCCTGGTGGCGCAGGACGTCGGCCTCGATGGCAGGGGTGACCGTCATGATGGGCTCCGGGCGGCGTCGACGGTGACGTACGTCCAATGTAGGCCCGGTGCCCCCGGGGCGCTCGGCTGCTACGCCTTTGCGGGGACACCCGTGAGGGCCGTGACCACCGGATCGAGTGCCTGGTGTATCTCGTCCCCGATGGACCGGAAGAACGTCAGGGGCGCCCCATACGGGTCGTACACCTCGTCCGCCTCGGCGTTCGGCGCCAGGAGCCACCCGCGTAGAGCCGCCGCGGCACGCACCAGCGCACGCGCGCGGATGACCACGCCCTCCTCCAGGGGCGGCAGGGTCGCCGGGTCGATGGCCTTCACCAGACGGGTGAACTCCTTGAGCGTGAAGGTCCGCAGGCCCGCCGAGTGCCCCATCGAGATGACCTGTGCCCGGTGGTCCCGGGTGGCGGTCAGCACCAGGTCGGCGCGGATCACGTGCTCGTCGAGGAGTTCACGCCCGGTGAAGCCGGAGGCGTCCGCGCCGAAGTCGGCCAGGACGGTCTCCGCGTGGGACTCCATGGGCGCGCCCTCGTGGCCCCAGGTGCCCGCGCTCTCCACGATCAGCCCGCCGCCCAGGATCCCCAGCCGCTCCCGCACGGCATGGCGGGTCAGCCGCTCGGTGATGGGCGAGCGGCACACATTGCCGGTACTGACGTGGAGGATGCGGAAGCTGTCACGCGGAAGCCCCACGAACGTCGTCGTGATCTCCGCCGCGCTTTCCCCGTTGCCTATGCCACGCCCCGCTCCAGGGGCCGTCAATTCGCCACCTCGAGGTCGGGTACGACCTTTCGGAGCTCGTCCGCGGAGATCGCGCCCGCGCGCAGCAGCAGCGGCACCTCACGGGTCACGTCGACGATCGACGACGGCACGTTGCCGGGGGTCGGGCCGCCGTCGAGGTAGACGGAGACGGAGTCGCCGAGCATCTCCTGCGCGGCGTCGCAGTCCTCCGGCGCCGGGTGGCCGGTGAGGTTGGCGGACGACACGGCCATCGGGCCGACCTCGGTGAGCAGCTCGATGGCGACCGGGTGCAGGGGCATGCGCACGGCGACGGTGCCACGGGTGTCCCCGAGGTCCCACTGGAGGGACGGCTGGTGCTTGGCGACGAGGGTCAGCGCGCCCGGCCAGAAGGCGTCGACGAGCTCCCAGGCCAGCTCGGAGAAGTCGGTGACGAGCCCGTGCAGGGTGTTCGGGGAGCCGATGAGGACAGGGGTGGGCATGTTGCGGCCCCGGCCCTTCGCGTCCAGCAGGTCGGCGACGGCCTCCGAGGAGAACGCGTCGGCGCCGATGCCGTACACCGTGTCCGTCGGCAGCACCACGAGCTCGCCACGGCGGACGGCGGACGCTGCCTCACGCAGACCGGTCACGCGGTCGGTCGCGTCGTTGGTGTCGTATCGCCGTGCCATCTTTAGCTGGCCTCCTCGTACACGTGCTGCTGGGATGAAGACTGCGAAGACTGGGGGGTGATCGGGTTGCTCACGGAAGCGCCTTGCGGGCCGTGGCGAAACGCGGGCGCTTGTTGAGGTCCGGATGGTCGGCCGCGTCGGCCCAGCCCCGCTCCTCGGTGAAGATCCACGGCACCTGGCCGCCCTGGGTGTCGGCGTGCTCCACGACCACGACGCCGCCGGGGCGCAGCAGCCGGTGCGCGGTGCGTTCCAGGCCGCGGATGAGGTCGAGGCCGTCCTCGCCGGAGAAGAGGGCCAGGTCGGGGTCGTAGTCCCGCGCCTCCGGGGCGACGTACTCCCACTCGGTGAGCGGGATGTACGGCGGGTTGGTGATGACCAGGTCGACCTGCCCGTCCAGGTCCGGGAAGGCCGTCAGGGCGTCGCCCTGGCGCAGCTCGACCCTGGACCCCTCCACGTTCTTGCGGGTCCACCTGAGGGCGTCCTCGGACAGCTCCACGGCGTACACGCGCGAGCGCGGCACCTCCTGGGCGAGGGCGAGCGCGATGGCGCCGGAGCCGGTGCACAGGTCGACGATGCACGGCTCGACGACGTCCATGGCCCGTACGGCGTCTATGGCCCAGCCGACCACGGACTCGGTCTCGGGACGCGGCACGAACACCCCGGGGCCGACCTGGAGTTCCAGGTACCGGAAGTAGGCCCGCCCGGTGATGTGCTGGAGCGGCTCGCGGGCCTCGCGGCGGGCGATGACCTCCCAGTAACGGGCGTCGAAGTCGGAGTCCTTGACGGAGTGCAGCTCGCCGCGCTTGACGCCGTGTACGAACGCGGCGAGTTCCTCCGCGTCGGTGCGCGGCGAGGGCACGCCGGCGTCGGCGAGCCGCTGGGTGGCCTGGGCCACCTCCGCGAGCAGCAGGTTCACGCAAGTCCTCCGGTACTCGTACTCCTACGTGTCTTACGCGGCCGCCAGCTTGGCCGCCGAGTCCGCGTCGACGCAGGCCTGGATCACCGCGTCGAGGTCGCCGTCCAGGACCTGGTCCAGGTTGTACGCCTTGAAGCCGACGCGGTGGTCCGAGATGCGGTTCTCCGGGAAGTTGTACGTGCGGATCTTCTCGGAGCGGTCGACGGTGCGGACCTGGCTGCGGCGGGCGTCGGCGGCCTCCCTCTCCGCCTCCTCCTGCGCCGCGGCAAGCAGCCTCGAGCGCAGGATACGCAGTGCCTGCTCCTTGTTCTGCAGCTGGCTCTTCTCGTTCTGGCAGGAGGCGACGACTCCGGTGGGAATGTGCGTGATGCGCACGGCGGAGTCGGTGGTGTTGACGGACTGTCCGCCCGGCCCGGAGGAGCGGTAGACGTCGATCCGGAGGTCGTTGGGGTTGATCTCCACGTCGACCTCCTCGGCCTCCGGGGTGACCAGCACACCGGCGGCGGAGGTGTGGATACGGCCCTGGGACTCCGTGGCCGGCACCCGCTGCACGCGGTGCACACCGCCCTCGTACTTCATCCGGGCCCAGACGCCCTGTCCGGGCTCGGTGGCGCCCTGGCCGCCCTTGGTCTTCACGGCGACCTGGACGTCCTTGTAGCCGCCCAGCTCGGACTCGGTGGCGTCGATGATCTCGGTCTTCCAGCCGACCCGCTCGGCGTAGCGCAGGTACATGCGCAGCAGGTCGCCGGCGAACAGCGCCGACTCGTCGCCGCCCGCGCCGGCCTTGATCTCCAGGATGACGTCCTTGTCGTCGCTGGGGTCGCGCGGGACGAGCAGGAGGCGCAGCTTCTCCGTGAGCTCCTCGCGCGCCTTCTCCAGCTCCTTGACCTCGGCGGCGAACTCCGGGTCGTCGGCGCCCAGTTCACGCGCGGTCTCGATGTCGTCGCCCGTCTGCCTCCAGGACCGGTACGTGGCGACGATGGGGGTGAGCTCGGCGTAACGCTTGTTCAGCTTGCGCGCGTTGGCCTGGTCGGAGTGGACCGACGGGTCGGCGAGCTTCTTCTCCAGGTCGGCGTGCTCGGCGACGAGTTCCTCGACGGCCTCGAACATCTTGGGCTCCTGTGTACGGACGGGGGGTGAAGGGGCGGGCGACCAAAAACGCCGGTCCCGGAGCGCCCGGTGAGGGGGCGCGTCCGTGGACCGGCGAATTGAGGCTCGCTACTTCTTGGAGCCGGCGGCCTTGCCGAAGCGGGCCTCGAAGCGGGCCACACGGCCACCGGTGTCGAGGATCTTCTGCTTGCCCGTGTAGAACGGGTGGCACTCGGAGCAGACATCGGCACGGATGGTGCCGGACTCGATGGTGCTGCGAGTCGTGAACGACGCGCCGCAGGTGCAGCTGACCTGCGTCTCGACGTACTCGGGGTGGATGTCGCGCTTCAAGGTGTCTCCTAGGTTTCGGGAGGGCGCCGGGTCGCTGCCGCGGGGTGCGGGAGCGTGAACCGGAGCCGACGTACCAGTCTGCCAGGACCGGGGCCATCCCCCAAAACCGGGGGTTGTTGTTGTTTGTTCCCTGCGGGCCGGTGGGGGCTTGTCGCGCCCACGCGGCGGAGCCGCAAATCGATACAGCCCCGCGCCCCTTATGGGGCGCTTACTACGCCCTTGGCCTCGCCCGAGGCGTTGCCCTTTGTGGCGCTCTTCGGGATCGGCTTGTCGTGCTCCAGGGCCTTCCAGATCTGGTCGGCCTTCTTTTCCTGGAGGAGGACGCGGTTGGGGTCGGCCGGGTCGTAGGCCACCGGCATCGTGACCATGTTCATGTTGGCCGGGGTGATGCCCTTGAGGCCGTTCGCGAAGGACACGAGCTTGTTGACCGAGCCGAGGTCGGAGTCGGCCGTCACCGTCTTGGTCGCGGTTTCCGCGAGGTCGTAGAGCTTCTTCGGGTTGGAGAAGACGCCGACGTCCTTGACCTGGTTGAGCAGGGCCTTGATGAAGGCCTGCTGGAGCTGGATGCGGCCCAGGTCGGAGCCGTCGCCCACGCCGTGCCGGGTGCGGACCAGGCCGAGGGCCTGCTCGCCGTCGAGTCTGTGGGTTCCGGCCTTCAGCTTCAGATGGCTGTCGGGGTCGTCGATGGCCTTGCTCGTGGTCACCTCGACGCCGCCGAGGTCGTCGATGAGCGTCTGGAAGCCGGCGAAGTCGACCTCCAGGTAGTGGTCCATGCGCAGATCGGTGATCGACTCGACGGTCTTCACGGCGCAGGCGGCCCCACCCGTGGAGTACGCGGAGTTGAACATCACGCCGTTCGCGGCGGGGTACTGCTTGCCCTTGGTGTCCGTGCAGGAGGGCCGGTCGATGAGGGTGTCACGCGGGATGGAGACCACGCTGGCCTTCTTGTGGCCCTTGTTGACGTGCACGATCATCGCCGTGTCGGAGCGGGCGCTGCCGTCGTCGGTGCCGCCGCCGAGCTTCTTGTTGCCACCGGCCCGGGTGTCGGAGCCGAGCACCAGGATGTTCTCGGAGCCGTTGTCGGCCTTCTTGGGCCGGTCGGTGCCGAGGGCCTGGTCGATGTCGACGCTCTTGAGGTTGCCGTTGAGCTTGAAGTACACGTACCCCGCCCCGGTCCCGCCCAGAACGACGATGCCCGCCGCGGTCCAGGCCATGATCATCATGCCCTTGTGACGCTTGCGGGGCTTGCGGCGTCGGCCCTTGGCGCGGCGCGATCCGGTGGTGCCGGTCTCGCCCGGTATACCCGGACCCGGCGTGCTCTCGGCAGACATGTGCTCCTCGGCTCGTCTTCGGTCGATTACCCCCTGCGGTCGGTGCCAGGCGTACTCGGTCGGGGGACTGCCCCCTGGCACCATCGTCGCTCCGCCTGGTCAGACGGGGAAACTCGGGAAAGGGTTGCACAACGGACTGTGCCCACCGCGTGCGGCGGTGGGCACAGTCCGTGTTCGTCACAGCGGGGAGTATCCCGCTCACCTGCGGTTTCAACCGAAGATGTCGTACTGCTTGAAATCGGTACCTACGGACTTTCTTGTGGCAAAGATCTCGCTGGTCGCCTTTCCGGTCCCCGGGTAGAGGTAGAGCGTGCCGCCGGGGGTGCGGGCCAGGAAGTCGGCCTTGCCGTCGCCGGTGATGTCACCGGTCGCGTCGAAGGCGTTGTAGCCGCCCCAGGAGCGCACCTTGACCCGGGCCGAGAAGGCGCCGGAGCCGGACTTGCCGGTGCCCTTGTAGAGGTAGATGTCGCTGCCCGACTTGCTGCGGGCGATCAGGTCGGTCTTGCCGTCACCGGTGAAGTCGCCCTTGCCGCGCACGGAGTTGTACTGGTTCCAGCCCGAGCCGACCTTCACGCGGGCCGCGAAGGTGCCGTTGCCCTTGCCCGGGTAGATCCACATGACGCCCGCCGAGTCGACCGAGAGCAGGTCGGGCAGATAGTCGCCTGTGACGTCACCAGGGGTGATGACGCGGGTGCGGGTCTTCCAGTTGTCGGCGATCTGCTTGGTGGACCAGGTGCCGCTGGCGATGACGTAGTGCGTCCAGAAGAGGTCGCCGTCGCTGCTGCGCCGGTAGACCAGGTCCTGGTAGCCGTCGCGGTCGAGGTCGGTCTGCAGGACGACGTTGAAGCCGTTCCAGTTGCCCCAGGACTCACGGGCGGCGAACGACGTGCCCTTGGAGTCCTTGGAGTAGCCGGTCTTGGTGGAGGCGTTGCGCACCCACAGGTCGGCCTTGTGGTCGCCGCTGATGTTGGTGTCGTCGACGCGTGGGTAGGCGGCGCCGACGTACGTGCTGACCTTGCTGAAGACGCTGTAGGCGCCCTTGGCGACGCAGTCGGTCACGCCCCAGGACACGACACCGACGATCCGGTTGTTGACGACCAGGGGGCCGCCGGAGTCGCCGTTGCAGGCGGAGGTGGTGCCGGTGTCGCTGCCGGTGGCGGCCTTGCCCGCGCAGACCATGTGGCCCTTGACGAAGTCCCTGCCGTAGTAGCCGGCGCAGGTGGTGTCGGACTGGACGGGCAGCGTGGCCGTCTTCAGCGTCTCGGAGATGTCGTCGCTGGTGGAGCTGGTGCGGCCCCAGCCGTAGACCTTGGCGCTGGTGCCGGCCTTGTACGACGTGGTGTCACCGGAGGTCGTCATGCGGATGGGCGTGGCCTTGACCGGGACCGGCAGGGTGAGCACCGCGATGTCGTTGTCGATGGTCGTCGCGTTGTACGACGGGTGGTTCCACTGCCTCCAGACGCCCGTGACGGTGCCGCCGTGCAGGTCGGTGCCGTCGGCCGAGGGCAGCTGGGAGGTGCCGGTGACGACGGCGCCGTTGGCGTTCCAGTTGTAGCCCTTGACGCAGTGCGCGGCGGTGAGGATCTTCGTCGGCGCGACGACGGCGCCGCCGCAGAAGAAGCCGATGTCGTCGCTGGTGCCGGCCGTGCCCCGGTCGTCGAAGTAGTGGAGCTGCGTCATCCACGGGGCCGAGGTGATGGTGGTCTGGCTGCCGCCGATGACCTTCGGGTCGATGCGGCCCTCGGTGGTGCTGGCGCTCAGCGACGCCTTGCTCGTGCTGCCCGCCGTGTCGTCGCCGGCCAGGGCGCCCGCGACGCGCTTCTCCAGCTCCGCGAGCGACGGCGAGCCCGTGGCGGGCTTGACCGTCGGCTGCGGCAGCGGGGTGGCCGCGCCGGCGGACGTCGTCAGCAGCGCGGCGGCCACGGCAGCCGCGACTCCGGCCGCGGCCACGGGCAGTGCGATACGTATCCGGCGTCTGTGGCGCCCGCCCCCAGGCATGGATGTACCCACGTGTGTCCCCCCTCGGGATCACATGTGTCCCCCCTCGGGATCACATGTTCGAAGAGCGTGATCCTACCTGCACACGAACACCACAAAGGGCCGCCCCCGTCCTTTCCCGACGGGGGCGGCCCTTTGTGGTCTGACGGTGCCTAGTCGCCGTTCCCCGGCATCGGCGTCGTCTTCTGGATCTGCATCAGGAACTCGGCGTTCGACTTCGTCTGCTTCATCTTGTCGAGGAGCAGCTCGATCGCCTGCTGCTGGTCGAGCGCGTGCAGCACGCGGCGCAGCTTCCAGGTGATGGCGAGCTCGTCGCTGCCGAGCAGGATCTCTTCCTTACGGGTGCCGGACGCGTCGACGTCCACCGCCGGGAAGATGCGCTTGTCGGCGAGCTTCCGGTCGAGCTTGAGCTCCGCGTTGCCGGTGCCCTTGAACTCCTCGAAGATCACCTCGTCCATGCGGGAGCCGGTGTCGACGAGCGCGGTGGCCAGGATGGTGAGCGAGCCACCGTCCTCGATGTTCCGCGCGGCACCGAAGAAGCGCTTCGGCGGGTACAGCGCGGTCGAGTCGACACCACCGGACAGGATGCGGCCGGAGGCGGGCGCGGCCAGGTTGTAGGCACGGCCCAGACGGGTGATGGAGTCCAGCAGGACGACCACGTCGTGCCCGAGCTCGACCAGCCGCTTGGCGCGCTCGATGGCGAGCTCGGCGACGGTCGTGTGGTCCTCGGCCGGGCGGTCGAAGGTCGAGGAGATGACCTCGCCCTTGACCGACCGCTGCATGTCGGTGACCTCTTCCGGACGCTCGTCGACCAGGACGACCATCAGGTGGCACTCGGGGTTGTTGTGCGTGATCGCGTTGGCGATCGCCTGCATGATCATGGTCTTGCCGGTCTTCGGCGGGGCCACGATCAGACCGCGCTGGCCCTTACCGATCGGCGACACGAGGTCGATGATGCGGGTGGTCAGGACGCCCGGGTCGGTCTCCAGACGGAGCCGGTCCTGCGGGTACAGCGGCGTCAGCTTGTTGAACTCCGGCCGCCCGCGCCCGGATTCGGGCGCCATGCCGTTGACGGAGTCCAGGCGGACCAGCGCGTTGAACTTCTCGCGGCGCTCGCCCTCCTTCGGCTGACGGACGGCACCGGTGATGTGGTCACCCTTGCGCAGGCCGTTCTTGCGGACCTGGGCGAGGGAGACGTACACGTCGTTCGGGCCGGGCAGGTAGCCGGATGTGCGGATGAAGGCGTAGTTGTCGAGGATGTCCAGGATGCCCGCGACGGGGATCAGGACGTCGTCCTCGGTGATCTGCGGCTCCTGCACGTCGTCGCGGCCGCGACGGCCTCGGCGGTCGCGGTAACGCCCGCGACGGCCCCGGCGGCCGCCCTCGAAGTCGTCGTCGTCCTGCTGCTGGCCACGGTCCTGGCGACCGCCGCCACCCTGCTGCTGGCCCTGCTGCTGGCCGCGCTGGCCGCCCTGCTGGTCGTCGCCCTTGTTGCCCCGGCCGCGGTCCCGGTCACGGTCGCGACCGCCACGGTCCCGGCGGTCGCGGCGGCGGCCCTCGCCACCGTCGCCGGAGTCGGACTTGGCGTCGTTCTGGGACTGCTGCTGCGACTGCTGCGCCGGCGCCTCGGCCTTGGCGTCGTTCTTCGCCTCGGCGGTGACCGTCTCGGCGGCGGAGGCCGGGGATCCGGCGTCGGCGGTGGCACGGCGACGACGGCGCTCGGAGGGCTCGTCGTTGCTGGCGGGCTGGCCGGGAATCTCGATCTGCTGCTGGGCCACGGCCTTCTCGGCCTTGTCGGCCTTCTCGGCGGGGGCCTCGGCGGCCTGCTTCGCGTCCGCCTTCTTCTCCGCCTTCTCGGCGTTGTCCCCCGTACGGGTCCGGGAGGTGGCGCGGCGCTTCGGCTTGGTCTCGGCGGGGGCGTCGGCCTTGGCGGCCGGAGCGGCGCCGCCGGACGCCTGCGCCTCCTTGATGACCTCGATCAGCTGGCTCTTGCGCATACGCGCCGTGCCCTTGATGCCGAGGCCGGATGCGACCTGCTGCAGCTCGGCCAGCACCATGCCCTCGAGGCCGGTACCGCGGCGCCGCCGGGAGCCGGCACCGCTGGCAGGCGCGGAGGCGTCCGTGGCGGGCGCGGCAGCGGTCTCCTCGACACGTGCGCCCATCAGATCGGTGGTGTCGCTCACGAAGGGTCCTTCCCTGGAGCGGACGTCGGCCTGTCTGGCTCGGCGACCGGTTGTGCTGTCCGACTTCGGTCCGTGTGGTGTGAACCGTGCCGGGGCGGTGGTCCGCCTAAGCGGCGGAGGAATCTGGTGATGGCGCTTCCTTGAGCCGTGGCACCCAGTGTCAGTGTCACGCGGCGTGGTCGCACCGGTTCCGGAGCGTGCCCTGCGCCCCGCTCAGTGTCCGCGTACGGCGTACGGTCCGACGTACAAAACACAGTGCGGCTTGGGGGGCTCCCGGAAGAATGTCTGTCCCGGACGGGGACACGAGGCACCTCGCCATGGTGGGGTCGGGTGCAGACTTGAGGTTAACACTACCGGATCCAACAAACATTCCCCCTCTCCAAATCCGGCAACCGAGTGCTTTTAAAAGTCGCCGGGGGCCGCCAGCGGAAGAACGCTCGCGCCCTGTGCGTCGAGGCTCAGCCGGTTCGCGGCCCAGTCCGCGCCCGCCAGGGCCTCGACCTTGTCCGCGGTGCCCGCGTCGGTCAGTGCCATGACCGTCGGTCCGGCGCCGGAGATGACCGCGGGGACCCCCTCGGCCCGCAGCCGCTCCACCAGCGCCGCGCTCTCGGGCATGGCGGGGGCGCGGTACTCCTGGTGCAGGCGGTCCTCGGTGGCGGGCAGCAGCAGTTCGGGGCGCCGCGTCAGGGCCTCGACGAGCAGGGCGGCCCGGCCCGCGTTGGTGGCGGCGTCGATGTGCGGGACGGAGCGCGGGAGCAGGCCGCGCGCCGTCTCCGTCAGAACCGGCTTTCCGGGCACGAAAACCACCGGAACGATGGAATCGGCGGGCTCCATCCTGATCGCGCGGGCCGCGCCGCCCTCCATCCAGGACAGGGTGAAGCCGCCCAGCAGACACGCCGCGACATTGTCGGGGTGACCCTCGATCTCGGTGGCGAGCTCGAGCAGCGCGGTGTCGTCGAGCTTGGCGTCGGCGCCTATGGTCACGGCGCGGGCGGCGACGATCCCGGCGCAGATGGCGGCCGAGGAGGAGCCCAGGCCCCGGCCGTGCGGAATGCGGTTGGCGCAGACGATCTCCAGGCCGCGCGGCTGTCCGCCGAGCAGGTCGAAGGCCGTGCGCAGGGAACGGACGAGGAGGTGCTCCTCGTCGCGCGGGAGCGTCTCGCTGCCCTCACCCGCGATGTCGATGTGCAGCCCGGAGTCGGCCACCCGGACGACGACGTCGTCGTACAAGCCCAGCGCGAGGCCGAGGGCGTCGAAGCCCGGGCCGAGGTTGGCGCTGGTGGCGGGGACGCGCACCCGGACGGCGGCGGCGCGGAAGGCTGGACCGGCCATCGCTCGATGACTCTCCTTGAGCTGCGTGATTGTCGAATGACGTTCGATGGACATTCGATGCGTACGAGAACCCTGGGGGCCGCTGCCGACCGGGATGGCCGGCCGCTGTCCCGGCCGCGGAGACGGCGCGGCACCGCGCTCTATGCGGAGGCATATGCGGCGGGCGGGTTCAGTACAGCCTATCGAAAGAAGGTTCTGCGGCGACATAGGGCGCACAGGAGGCGCACGATGCGTGTCGTATGAGCCCCGTGCACCCCCCGTAGGGAAGTTCCCCGGGCGAGCGCCGTCTTACGCCGGACCGTGCCGAGCGCTACACCGGCGCTCGGCACGTCCACGCAGGTCAGGCGAGTCCGAGGCGCTCCGCCGCGGCCGCCGAGTCGACGGGGACGGTGACCGGCTGCGGGGCACCGGCGACGGCCCAGTCGGGGTCCTTCAGCCCGTTGCCGGTGACGGTGCACACGATCCGCTGCCCCGGGTCGACCTTGCCCTGCTCGGCGGCCTTCAGCAGACCGGCGACGGAAGCGGCGGACGCGGGCTCGACGAAGACGCCCTCCTGGGAGGCCAACAGCCGGTAGGCGCGCAGGATCTCACGGTCCGTCACCTCATCGATGAAGCCGCCCGACTCGTCCCGCGCGGCGATCGCGTGGTTCCACGACGCAGGGTTGCCGATGCGGATGGCGGTGGCGACGGTCGACGGGTCCTTGACGATCTCGCCGCGCACGATCGGGGCGCTGCCGGAGGCCTGGAAGCCCCACATCCGGGGGGTCCGGGCGGCGACGCCGTCGGCGGCGTACTCCTTGTAGCCCTTCCAATAGGCCGTGATGTTGCCCGCGTTGCCCACCGGCAGGACGTGGATGTCGGGCGCGTCGCCGAGCATGTCCACGATCTCGAAGGCGGCCGTCTTCTGACCCTCGATACGTACCGGGTTGACCGAATTGACCAGCGCGACGGGGTAGTTGTCGCTCAGCGCGCGCGCGAGGGTGAGGCAGTCGTCGAAGTTGCCGTCGACCTGGAGGATCTTCGCGCCGTGCACGAGGGCCTGGCCCATCTTGCCGAGCGCGATCTTGCCCTGGGGCACGAGCACGGCGCAGACCATCCCGGCCCGCACGGCGTACGCGGCGGCGGAGGCCGACGTATTGCCGGTGGAGGCGCAGATGACGGCCTTGGCCCCCTCCTCCTTGGCCCGGGTGATGGCCATGGTCATGCCGCGGTCCTTGAAGGACCCGGTGGGGTTCGCGCCCTCCACCTTCAGGTGGACCTCGCAGCCCGTGCGCTCGGAGAGCACCTGCGCGGGCACGAGCGGGGTGCCGCCCTCGCGGAGCGTCACGACCGGCGTGGTGTCGGATACCGGCAGCCGGTCCCGGTACTCCTCGATGATTCCGCGCCACTGGTGGGTCATTGCTGGTTACTCTCCTTCAACCCGCATGATGCTGGCGACACCACGCACGGTGTCGAGCTTGCGCAACGCCTCGACGGTCCCGGTGAGGGCGGCGTCGGACGCACGGTGCGTGACGACGACGAGGGAGGCCTCGCCGTCCTTCCCCGACTGGCGAACCGTATCGATCGAGACTCCGTGCTCGGCGAAGACGGTCGCGACCTGGGCGAGAACACCCGGTTTGTCGGCCACGTCGAGGCTGATGTGGTAGCGCGTGACCACCTCGCCCATGGGCGACACCGGCAGGGCGGCGTAGGCGGACTCGCCCGGTCCGGTCGCGCCGCTGAGCCGGTTGCGGCAGACGGCGACGAGATCGCCGAGCACGGCGGAGGCGGTCGGGGAACCGCCCGCTCCGGGCCCGTAGAACATGAGCTGCCCGGCGGCGTCGGACTCGACGAACACGGCGTTGTAGGCGCCGCGGACGGAGGCCAGCGGGTGGCTCAGCGGGATCATGGCCGGGTGCACGCGCGCGGTGACGGACGCACCGTCGGCGGCCCGCTCGCAGATGGCGAGCAGCTTGATCGTGCAGCCCATCTCCCTGGCGGAGGCGAAGTCCGCGGCGGTGACCTCGGTCATGCCCTCGCGGTAGACGTCGTCGAGACGCACGCGCGTGTGGAAGGCGATGCCGGCGAGGATGGCGGCCTTGGCGGCGGCGTCGAAGCCCTCGACGTCGGCGGTGGGGTCGGCCTCCGCGTACCCCAGGGCGGTGGCCTCGTCGAGGGCCTCCTGGTAGCCGGCCCCGGTCGAGTCCATCTTGTCGAGGATGAAGTTGGTCGTGCCGTTGACGATGCCCATCACCCGGTTGATCTTGTCGCCGGCGAGGGACTCGCGCAGCGGCCTGATCAGCGGGATGGCACCGGCGACGGCGGCCTCGTAGTAGAGGTCCTTGTCGTGCTGCCCGGCGACGGCGTGCAGGGCGGCCCCGTCCTGGGCGAGCAGCGCCTTGTTGGCGGAGACGACGGAGGCACCGTGCTCGAAGGCGGTGGTGATGAGGGTCCGGGCGGGCTCGATCCCGCCGATCACCTCCACCACGACATCAATGTCGCCGCGCTTGACGAGGGCGGTGGCGTCGGTGGTGACGAGGTCCTGGTCGATGCCTTCCCTGACCCGGTCGGGCCGCCGCACGGCCACGCCCGCGAGCTCCACGGGGGCACCGATCCGGGCTGTGAGGTCGTCGGCGTGCGTCGTCATGATGCGCGCCACCTCTGAGCCGACCACTCCACAGCCCAGCAGCGCCACCTTCAGCGGACGCGTACGCATCATCCGACCTCTTTCCTCATACCGTCTACGGTTGCACCAGTCTCACTCACCGGACGGGACTTTCTGCCCTTCGTCCGGATCGTGAGATATCTATTTCATTTGTACGGGGGTGGAAGACAGGAGATCTTCCACCCCACCCCTGGCGTGGCTCAGCCGACGTCGAGACGCAGCAGGTCCTCCTCGGTCTCCCGGCGGACGATCACCCGGGCCTCGCCGTTGTGCACGGTGACGACCGGCGGCCGCAGCACGTGGTTGTAGTTGCTGGCCATGGACCGGCAGTAGGCGCCCGTCGCCGGTACGGCGATGAGGTCACCCGGTGCCAGGTCGGCCGGCAGGAACGCGTCCTTGACCACGATGTCCCCGCTCTCGCAGTGCTTGCCGACGACACGGGCGAGCATCGGCTCGGCGTCGGAGGTGCGGGAGACGAGCGCGACGCTGTATTCGGCGTCGTACAGCGCGGTGCGGATGTTGTCCGACATGCCGCCGTCGACGGAGACGTACGTCCGCAGCCCGTCGAGGGGCTTGATGGTGCCGACCTCGTAGAGCGTGAAGGCGGTCGGGCCGACGATGGCGCGCCCGGGCTCGACGGAGATGCGCGGCGTGCGCAGGCGGGCGGCCTCGCACTCCCGCGTGACGATCTCGGTGAGCGCCTTGGCGATCTCGTGCGGCTCACGCGGGTCGTCGTCGCTGGTGTACGCGATACCGAGCCCGCCGCCGAGGTCGATCTCCGGCAGCTCGACGCCGTGCTCGTCGCGGACGTCCTTGAGCAGCGAGACGACCCGGTGGGCGGCGACCTCGAACCCGGACATGTCGAAGATCTGCGAACCGATGTGGCTGTGGATGCCGACGAGTTCGAGTCCGTCGAGCTGCAGGGCACGCCGTACGGCCTCGGCGGCCTGCCCGCCGGCCAGCGGAATCCCGAACTTCTGGTCCTCGTGGGCGGTGGCGATGAACTCGTGCGTGTGGGCTTCCACACCGACGGTGATCCGGATCAGGACCTTCTGCCGCTTCCCGAGGCCCTGCGCGATGTGGGCGACCCGGGCGATCTCCTGGAAGGAGTCGAGCACGATGTGGCCCACGCCGGCCTCGACGGCCCTGGTGATCTCGTCGACGGACTTGTTGTTGCCGTGGAAGGCGATGCGGTCGGCGGGCATACCGGCGGAGAGGGCGGTGGCCAGCTCGCCGCCGGAGCAGACGTCGACGTTCAGCCCTTCCTCGTGCAGCCAGCGCACGACGGCACGGGAGAGGAACGCCTTGCCGGCGTAGAAGACGTCGGCGTCGGTCCCGAAGGCGGTCCGCCACGCACGCGCACGGGCCCGGAAGTCGGCCTCGTCGAGGACGTAGGCGGGGGTACCGAACTCCTCGGCGAGCTCCGTGACGGCGATGCCGCCGACGGTGACCACACCGTCCGCGCCCCGCGTGACGGTCTCGGCCCACACCTTGGGGTCCAGGGCGTTGAGGTCGGCGGGCGGGGCGGAGTAGTGACCCTCGGGGTAGACATCGGCGTGACGGGGCCCGGCGGGGTGTGCGGAACGGCTCATGTTCGTGTCTTTCAGAGGTGATCGGGTGCGTCGATGCCGAGCAGGGACAGGCCGCCGGCCAGCACCGCCCCGGCGGCTTCGGCGAGCGCGAGCCGGGCACGGTGGGCGGCCGAGGGTTTCTCCTCGCCGAGGGGCAGCACGGCGGAGAGCAGCGGCAACGTGGCGTCGGCGACGGTGACGAGGTGCCGGGCCAGGCGGTCGGGGGTGTGGCCGGTGGCGGCGGTCGCGAGGACACGGGGGTGGTCGCCGAGTGCGGCGATCAGCGGTGCCGTGTCGGGTGTGTGCGCGGGGCCGGGCTCGGACCGGAAGCCGAGGTCGTCGGCGTTGCGCAGCAGGGCCCGGGTGCGGGCGTGGGCGTACCGGACGCGGAAGAGGGGATTGGTCTCCCGCTGGACCAGATGATCGCCGGTGATCCTGGGCCGGTCGTGCGCGGCGGGGTGCAGCAGGGCCCAGCGGGCGGCGTCCCGGCCGAGGGGGAGGGGGTCGGTGGGGGCGGGGACGGGGCGGATGGTGAGGGGGGTGACGGGGCTGTCGATACGAAGGCCGGGCTCGCGGGTGGCGACGGGGCTGTCGATACGAAGCCTGGGCCCGTGGGTGGTGACGTCCGCGCCGATGACGGACTCCCACTCCGGGGCGGGCCGGCCGTCGCACTCGACATGGACGGAGTCCCCCTGGCTGCGCAGCACGCGGGCAAGGGCATCCGCGACCACGACAGCACGGACCTCTGCCGGGCAGCGGAGCCGGACGATGTTCCCGCTGAACCCCGCGGCGTGGCCGTAGCGCGATCCGCGCCGCAGGATCTCCTCGACCAGGGCGGCGGAAGCGGTGCGCTCGAGGCTGAGATTGAGGAACCCGGGCCCGGTGACGACGACGTCGCTGATGCGGCACTCGTCCAACAGCCGCACCCGCAGGATGTCGGCCACGCGCCACGGCGACTCCCCCGCCGCACCGGCGAGCTGGAGGGCGATGTTGGTGGCGTAGTCGCCGCAGCCCCCCGGTCCTGGCCGGGTGACCACGGCCCGCTCCGGCACGGTCACGCTGAGCTCACCCTCGTCGACAGCGCGACGCACGGCGTGCAGCACGGTGCGGGAGAGCTCGACGGGGGTCACGGGCACAAGCGTATGGGAGGAGGGGGGTGGGCATGCGAGCCGGTTTGGGGAGGGTCCGGGATGTGGACGCGGCTTCCCTCAGGAGGCCGAGCGGCTGCTCGTCACCTACGGTACGGCCGGCTGATCGACGGTCTGGGCCTGGGCACCGTCGCCCCCTACGTCGGGGCCATCACCGCCCTGTCTCTCCCGACGCCGGGCCCGCTCCATCAACTGCCGCACCATCCCGACCAGTTCGGCGGGCTCGAAGGGTTTGGCGAGGAAGGCGTCGACACCGACTTCGAGCCCGGCCTCGACCTCGTGCTGGGTACAGGCACTGATGATGGCGAGGGGCAGGTCACGGGTCAGCGGATCGGTCCGCAGCCGAGCGGCGGTCCTCAGCCCGTCCAGCCGGGGCATGACGACATCGAGGGTCACGACATCGGGCCGCACCTGATGAATGACATCAAGGCACTCGGCACCATCGGCCGCGGTCACGACCTCCAGCCCCTCCAGCTCGAGGTTGACCCTGATCAACTGCCGGATGACCTTGTTGTCGTCCACAACAAGCACCCGACCCGACGCGCCTGGCACAACTCGAGAGTAGGTCGGCCCCCGCCACCGCGTCCGGGTTTTCCCCACTTCCACCCCGCACGGGCGACCCGCACACCCGCCCCCGGCAGCGGAAACCCGTTGATGACCACCCCGAGGGAGCTGGTAGTGTTCTACCCGTCGCCGCGAGCAATCGCGCCGGACACGCCCCCGTAGCTCAGGGGATAGAGCAACGGCCTCCGGAGCCGTGTGCGCAGGTTCGAATCCTGCCGGGGGCACTTCGCTATCGGTCAGCGTCATCAGGCAGTTGATCAGCGTAGTGCCTTGCACGAAGAGCGGGACCCAGTGGGACTGGGGCCCGCTCTTCATCGTTGTCGGGTTCAGTCCGCCTGGCGCTGCGCGAAGCGGCGACGTGCCGCTGTCGCGAGCAGGGCCGTGCCCGCGCAGCCGACCAGGAGGGTTGCCCACTCCGGTACGTGGGCCGCCCGCAACAGGCCGGAGACGCCGAAGCTCGTGTTCCAGCCGGCCTCCGTGATGGCGGAGCCGAAGCCCTGGACGGTCAGGATGGCGCCGAAGAGCCAGAGCGAGCCTTGACCTGAGCCGGCGTTCGAATTCTTGGGCTGCTGCTTCGGCATGACGGGTCCCCTCCGAGCGAATGCGGTTTTTCCGATGCGGTCGCATCACATCGTGCAGTGTCAGCGGTTACGATGCAACCGCATCGGAACATGGGAGGAGTGGAGCTTGCCCCGGCAGGTCGACTACGAGGAGCGGCGGTTGCGGATCGCCGAGGCGGTCTGTGCCCTGATCGCGCGTTCCGGGATGGAGACCGTGAGCCTCCGGGACGTCGCCACCGAGGCGGGGGTGTCCATGGGGGCCGTCCAGCGGTGCTTCCGCACCAAGGAGGACATGATGCTCTTCGCGCTGGAGCACGTCTCGCAGCGCGTCAGTGAACGCGCCGAACAGCGCATCGCCGCGGCCTCCTCCCCGCAAGCAGCGTCCACGTTGCTGTCACACACCCTGGCCGAACTCGCCTTGCTGGACGAGACGTCGAAGACTGAGGCGCATGTCTGGCTGGCCTTCGTCAGCCGGGCCCCGGCCGGCGAGCGACTGCCCGCCGTCCTGCGCGACACCTACGGCAAGCTCCATGACCTCATCGTGTGGCTCATCCGCTACGGCCAGGACACCCAGGAGGTCCCAGAACACCTCGACGCCGTCCAGGAGGCACACGCTCTTCTCGCCGTGGCCGACGGACTCACCGTCCATGTCCTCGCCGGGCACCACTCCCCCGAGGTCGCACTGGCTGTCCTCCAGCGCCACGTCGACCGTCTGCTGCGGTGAGGGTCGTATGGGCGCTGGAGGGCCGTCTGGGGCTTTCCATCACTTTCGCCCCATACGCACCGTTGTTCTACCGTAGATAGGAACGACGCTGCTCATACCCCCGCACCCAGTCATCGAGGTGACGGTCATGACGGAGACCACTCAGCGCAGAAACACCGCTCCCGGCACCAGGACGGGAAAGCAGGACGGGGCCACGGCACCGCAGGGCGGCGGCGGGGGCAGCGCTCCCCCCGAGGCCCGTGGAAGCACCGCGATCGCGGACACGGTCGTGGCGAAGGTCGCGGGCATGGCCGCCCGGGAGATTCCGGAGGTTCACAACCTCGGTGGAGGGATGACCAGGGCCTTCGGGGCCGTGCGCCAGCGCGTGCCCGGTGGGGGCAGCGGGGTCACCCAGGGGGTGAAGGTGGAGGTCGGTGAGCGCCAGGCCGCCGTGGATCTCGATCTCGTCGTCGAGTACGGGGCCGCCATCGCCGACACCGCGGCGGATGTCCGGACCAACGTCGTCAACGCGGTGGAGCGGATGACCGGTCTGGAGGTCGTGGAGGTCAACATCGCCGTCGACGACGTACATCTGCCGGACGAGGAGGAGAGCGAGCCCGAGCAGCAGGAGGGGCAGCGGCGCGTGGCCTGAGAGAGGCGTGCCGGTTCTTCCCCCTCTCCCTTCCGTTCCTCCTTCCGTTCCCCCTTCCGTTCCCCCTTCCGTTCCTCCTTCCGTTCCCCCTTCCGTTCCTCTCGGTTCAGTTTCCCTTCCGGGGTGTCGCACTCGTGGCGCCCCGGAAGTCGTAGCCGTGCCGCAGTGTAAGCGTTTACCGGTGCCCATCTCCCCTGTCCGTCAGTATTGACGGTCCATCGGGCCAGTGCTTCCATCACGGATGTGAAAGCGCTTAACCCCGCGTTCGAACCGTCGGCACCCGAAGGAGGCAGAGTTGTCATGGGCATGAGGGTTACCGCGACAGTCCTGGCCGTCTGCGCCACGCTCACCGTCGCCGGTGCGAGTCCCGCCCCGTCGGTGAAGGCCGCACGTGTGATGGAGGACCTCGGCCGCGGGGTCGTGGCGGTGCGGGCAGGCAGTGGCCAGGTTCTCGTCTCCTGGCGGCTGCTGGGGCTCGACCCCGAGGGCATCGGGTTCAACGTGTACCGGTCCACGGCGGGCGGCGCGTACGTCAGGCTCAACTCCGGTGTGCTGACCGGCGGGACGAACTACACCGACGCCACGGCCGATCTGACGCGTGCCAACAGCTACCGCGTGACCCCGGTCGTCGGCGGCCGGGAGCAGGCGCCCAGCGATGCCTTCACGCTGACGGCCGGCCACGCCGTGGAGCCCGTGGTGCGGGTGCCGTTACGGTCCGGGGGCGCGGTGAAGTTCGTGTGGGTCGGCGACCTCGACGGCGACGGAGAGTACGACTACGTCGTCGACCGGCAGACCTCCCCGCAGAAGCTGGAGGCGTACAGCGGCGACGGCGACTTCCTGTGGGAGGTCGATCTGGGGCCGAACAGCCGGAACCAGGACAACATCGAGCCGGGGTCGTCCGCGATCGACGTGGGCCACTGGGACGGCGTCACGGTCTACGACTTCGACAGCGACGGCCGCGCGGAGGTCGCCCTGCGGGTCGCCGACGGGGTCAGGTTCGGCGACGGGACGACCTGGACGCACGAGGACGACGCGCGCCAGTTCATGGCCGTGCTCGACGGCCGGACCGGGGCGCTCCGAAACTGGTCCGCCGTACCGACGACCTATCTGGCCGACGGCCCGATGGCCGCGCGGCTCGGGGTGGCGTATCTCAACGGCGCGACGCCCAGTCTGGTCGCCTACATGAAGAACCGGCGCGACGACGGGGCCTTCAACCTGATGACGGTCGCCTGGAAGTTCGACGGTGACTCACTGGACCGCCAGTGGACGTGGCAGCGCGGCGGCCAGGACGCGCCCGACGGGCACAACACCCGTGCCGTCGACGTCGACGGCGACGGCACGGACGAGGTCGCCGAGATCGGGTTCGTCCTCAACGGGAACGGTTCGCTGCGCTACTCCATGGGCCCGCGGGGCATCATCCACGGCGATCGCTTCCACATCGCCGACATGGACCCCGGCCGTCCTGGCCTGGAGGGCTACGGCGTGCAGCAGGACAACCCGAGCGGGCTGCTGGAGTACTACTACGACGCCGCGAACGGCAACGTGATCTGGCGGCACGGCGGCGGCCCCGGCGACGTGGGGCGCGGTATGGCGGGCGATGTCGACCCGCGCTTCGCCGGTATGGAGGTCTGGTCCTTCTCCGGCCTGTACAACGCGCCCACGAACCGGCTCACCGAGCCGGACACCTCGCTGCGCCCCTGGCCGCAGCTCGGGCTGTGGTGGGACGGGGACCTCACCATGGAACTGCTCAACGACGGCAAGATCGAGAAGTGGGATCCGGCCCGTCCGTCGCCGAGCGGCAGCCTGCCCCGGCTGGTCAGCACCTGGAACCACGGCGCGGTCAAGGCGGCCCAGGGCGGTCCCACCCTCGTCGGCGACATTCTCGGCGACTGGCGCGAGGAGGCCGTGTACACCAACGCGTCCTACGACGAGCTGATCATCTTCACCACGAACCAGCCGACGGACCACCGGCTGTACACCCTGGCCCACAATCCCGCCTACCGGAACGCCATGACGTTCAAGGGCTACATGCAGTCCCACCACGTCGACTACTTCCTCGGAGCCGGCATGAGCAGGCCGCCGCGGCCTGACATCGTGTACGCGCCATGAGGCGGTCAGGCCGTGCGTTTGCGTGAGGTCGACTTCTTCGAGGTCGTCTTCTTCGCGGTGCTCTTCGCCGCCGACTTCTTCGTGCCCTGGCCCGACTGCCCCGACTTCGCCGTGGATTTCTTGGCCGCTGTGGTCTTCTTGGCCGCCGTCTTCTTCGCCGCCGACGTCGACTTCTTGCCGCCGGTCTGCTTGGGGGCCGCGCGGGCCGTCTTGCGCTGCGGGAGCGACTTGACCTCGGCGTGGTCGTCGGCCTCCTCGCCGCGCGACTCGCGGGCCGCGCGGACGCTGCTCTCCAGGGCCGCCATCAGGTCCAGGACCTTGCCGCCCGTCGCCGGTTCCGGGGCCTGGCGCGGGGTCTCGCCGGCGGCCTTCGCGGCGATGACCTCCTCCACGGCCTCGCGGTACTCGTCGTGCAGATCCGCCAGGTCGACCTCGCCCAGGGTGTCCATCAGGGCGTCCGCCAGGTCCAGTTCCTGGTCGCGGACCGTGACGTTCGTGTCGGGGGCCACGCCCTCGGGGGCGCGGACCTCGTCCGGCCACAGCAGACCGTGCATCGCGATGGCCTCGCCGACCACCCGGAGCATGCCGAGGCGTTCCCGGCCGCGCAGGGCGAACTTCGCGATCGCCACCTTGTTGCTGCGCTTCAGGGCCTCGCGGAGGAGGGTGTACGGCTTCGCCGCCGGGGCGCCGCTCGCCTGGAGGTAGTACGCGGCGTCCATCTGGAGCGGATCGATCCGGTCGCCCGGGACGAAGGCGACGATCTCGATCGTCTTGGCGGTGGGGATGGGCAGGCTGGAGAGGTCCTCCTCGGTGATCGGGATGATCGTGCCGTCCGCGTCCTCGTAGCCCTTGCCGATCTCCGCCTGGGTGACCTCGCGGTCCTCCAGCTCGCAGAACTTGCGGTAGCGGACGCGGCCGCCGTCCTCGGTGTGGATCTGGCGGAAGGAGATCGAGTGGCTCTCGGTGGCGTTCACCAGCTTGATCGGGATGCTGACCAGCCCGAACGAGATGGCGCCGTTCCAGATGGATCTCACGTGCAGCACCCTTCCGGTCACTCTCGGGAGTGTTCGTCCTGGTTCGCGTGGGATTCTTATCGTATGGCGCCTATCACAGTGGTGGAGGGGCGACGGCTCGCGCTCAGCAATCTGGAGAAGGTGCTGTATCCCGCCACCGGCTTCACCAAAGGCGAGGTGCTGCACTACTACGCGACCGTCGCCGAGGTCCTGCTGCCCCATCTGCGGGACCGTGCGGTGTCCTTCCTGCGGTATCCGGACGGGCCGGACGGGCAGGTCTTCTTCGCGAAGAACGTGCCGCCGGGTACGCCCGAGTGGGTCACCACCGCCGAGGTACCGCGGGTCGAGGGACCCTCGCGGATGGTCCTGGTGCAGGACCTGCCGAGCCTGATGTGGGCGGCCAACCTCGTCACCGAGTTCCACACCCACCAGTGGCTCGTCGACACGCCGGACGAGGCCGACCGGATCGTCTTCGACCTCGATCCGGGGGCGCCGGCGAGCATCGTGCAGTGCTGCGAGGTCGCGCTGTGGCTGCGGGAACGGCTCGCGGACGACGGCATCGAGGCCTACGCCAAGACCTCCGGCTCGAAGGGGCTGCATCTGCTGGCCGCCGTGCGCGGGGCCTCGTCCGAGCGCGTCTCCGAGTACGCCAAGGAACTGGCGGTCGAGGCGGAGAAGGCCATGCCCCGCCTGGCCCTCCACCGGATGACCCGGAGTCTGCGCTCCGGGAAGGTCTTCGTCGACTGGAGCCAGAACGCCGCGCGCAAGACCACCGCGACCCCCTACACCCTCCGGGCCCGCCCCGAGCCGACCGTCTCGGCCCCCGTGACCTGGGAGGAGATCGAGCAGTGCGAGGCACCCGGCCGGCTGGACTTCGACGCGCGGGATCTCGCACCACGGGTGCGGGAACAGGGCGATCTGCTGGCTCCGCTGCTGGATCGGGAGCGGGCCGGGTCGCTTCCGTAGTCGTGCGGTCGCGGGTCGGGCCGGGTCGCTGCCATGGCCGTACCGTCGCGGATCGGGCCGGGGCGCTGCCGCGGGCGGGCGAGCGCAAAGCTGACCAGGTCGCTGCCATAGCCGTACGGTCGCGGGTCGGGCCAGGTCGCTGCCGCGGGCGGGCGAGCGCAAAGCTGACCAGGTCGCTGCCATAGCCGTACGGTCGCCAATCGGGCCGGGGCGCTGCCGCGGGCGGGCGAGCGCAAAGCTGACCAGGTCGCTGCCATAGCCGTACGGTCGCCAATCGGGCCGGGTCGCTGCCGCGGGCGGGCGAGCGCAAAGCTGACCAGGTCGCTGCCATAGCCGTACGGTCGCGGATCGGGCCAGGTCGCTGCCGCGGGCGGGCGAGCGCAAAGCGGACCGGGGCGCTGCCATAGCCATACGGTCGCGGATCGGGCCGGTTCGCTGCCGTAGCCGTACGGTCGGCCGGTCAGGCCGCTCGGTGTGGGCCGTGTGGGGGCGGCTTGTCGCCCGGTCGGTGGCCGGGGCGGACGTCGGCGGCGGTTGACCGGCCGGCCGGGGCGGCTCTCCAGGCGACTCGGGCCGTGTGCCCGTCTCGGTGTGTGGTCGCGCCCGGTCGGGGCGACCGCGTCCTCGCGGCCCGTGGCACCCTCACACCCTCGCCCAAGTCCTCCGGTCCCGGGCCATCGCGTACAGGGCCTCCACGTCCGCCGGTTTCAGGACGGCGCCCTGGGTGGCCAGGCTCTGGACGTCCGTGTCCGTCAGGATGCGGAGGTCACGCGGCGGGGCCTGGACCGACATCGTCGTGGGGCCCAGGAGGGCGAGTACCGGGTGGACCTCCGCCGTCAGGGCGTAGGAAGCGCGGTCGGCGTCGGTGCGGACTCGGCGGAGCGGGGGGTGCGGTTCGCGGCGGCCCAGGGTGACCATGGGGTCGGCGACCGTCACGCGGTGCCTGCGCGCGTACAGGCTGTGTACGGCGTACAGCCCGCCGGGGCCGATCAGCAGATGGTGGATGCGGCTGCCGCCGGGGAGCGGGACGGAGTGCAGGGCGTGCCAGCCCGCGCCGTCCAGGCGGTCCAGGGCGTCCCCGACGGCCTGCTCGGCCGCCAGGGCCCGGCGGCGCGGGTCGGGGCGGAGCCGGTGGGGCGGGCCGGGGTCGCGGTCGAGGGCGACGACGAGGGCCTCGCCGGGGCGGTTGGGGGCCAGGTCGTCGTCGGGGTGGAGCGCCAGGCGGGCGAGTTCGGCGGGGGTCGGCACCGGGGGCGGCCCCACCGTCACCGGGCCGGTGATGAAGGGTCCGAGGGCCCGGAGCACATCGTCCTCGCGGTCCGCGCCGAGGAGGTTGACCCGGGCCGCCTCACGGTCGTACCAGGCGACGTTCCTGCCGTCCGGGAGGCAGACGTACAGCCGTTCCTGGCCGTGTCGCCGGGCCGGTATGACGCGCAGTCCGTCCATGCACCATCACCCCCGACCATGGGAACAGGCGGGGTGCTGCGGGGGCAAGAACCCGGCTACCTTTGAGAGGAGTTGGGCAGGCCCCCGGGCGGCGATGGTGGGGAGGCTTCGTTGCGTACCCGCAGGAAACCCGATGTGCCGGCTCCGGAGAGCCCGTGGAGCGAGGTGGTCCCCGGACTGTGGATGGGCGGCCACGAGTACACGGGCACCCTGGGCCACCCGGAGTTCGTCGTCGTACGCGACGAGTTCGACCTCGTGCAGACGCTGCTGCGGCTGCCGGGACACGGCCCCGATCCGGGCGTCCGGCATCACGTCTGGCCCATTCCCGACGGACCGCTCGACGGGACGCAGCTCGCCGGGGTGATCCGACTGGCCGAGGCGGCGTGCGAGGCACTGGACGAGGGCCGCAGGGTCCTCGTTCGCTGTTACCACGGGTACAACCGCTCAGGACTCGTCGTCGCGCACGCGCTGATGCGCCGGGGCGACTCCGCCGAGACGGCGATCCGGCTGATCCGGGACCGCCGCTCGCCCTGGGCGCTGCACAACGAGCTGTTCGTCGAGTACCTGCGGGCCGGGCTGGCCACGGCCCGGCTGCTGGAGGAACTCACCGAGTAGGACGGCACAGAACCAGCACAGCACCCGGCCGGTGCGGCGGCAAACGGGCTCCCTCGCGCGCAAATGGGACTTCCGCGCGAATAAGGTGTACGGGGCCGGCGGGGTCGTGCCCGAGCCGTGTGTCACCCTCGAACCGCAGGAGTGCAGTGCCCCTCAGCCGTCCCGGAGGCCCTCTCGGAAGCCGACCCGTCCAAGCCGCCCGCCGCGCCATCGCCGGCTCCCGCCGCGCCATCGCCGGCTCCCGCCGCGCCATCGCCAGCTCCCGGCGCGCCATCGTCGGCTCCCGCCGCGCCATCGTCGTTCCCCGCCGCTCCGTCGTCGCCGCCCGCCGCGCCATCGTCGTCGCCCTCCTGCTGGCGACCGCCGCGGGCTGCGGGGACGCCGGAGGGCTCGAGGGCGCCGGGGCGACGCCGACGGCGGTCGGTCCGGCCCGGCTCTGGCCGGAGCAGACCCCCGCGTCCAGCCCGGCCTTCGAGATCGGCGAGGTGAACACCGAGGTGGTCAAGGGCGTCAACGTCCCCGCCGGTGACGACATCCGCGGCGTGGACCCGGTCGACGTCGTCCGGGCCGAGATCGCCGCGAGCCCGGGCGACTACGAGGGCGGCAAGGCCCCGTACCGCGACACGGCCGGCCGTATGACCGGCTGCGGCAAGGGCCCCGGGCACGGAAAGTGCCCGGTCCTCAAGCCGTACTACCGGGACCTGACCGGCGACGGGCGCGACGATCTGACGTTGGGCTTCCGGCTGCTGCCCGGCAAGACGACCGCGGTGCGCGTCTACACCGTGGAGAAGCACCGGCTGGTGCAGGTGATGTCGTGGGAGGACGCGCTGAGCGGGGTGGAACTGGCCGGGCGTTCCCTGGTCATCCGCTCGCCGTCCGAGGTGGCGGGGTACGAGTACCGACTCCAGTGGACCTGGGACCGGGACCAGCGGGCCATGCTCCTGACCCACGACGAGATGCTGCGCACCGGCCCGCGGAAGCACTCCCGCCACCCGTCCGCCTCCCCCTCGGCGAGCACCGGATGAGACCCACGCTCCCCCAGTGGTCGGGGACGCTCGCCGTGAAGGCCGCCGCCTTCATCACGGTGATGTGCTGCGCGCTGGCCGCCCTGCTCGGCGTCCTGGTGCATGTGCAGGTGACCGACCAGACCGTCGGCCAGGCCCGTGACCAGGCGTTGCAGCGGCTGGAGCAGGCGACGGAGCGGTATGAGGCCGGGGACCCGCTGCGGCGGGGCGCCGCACTGGATCCCCCGGAGCTGCCCCGGAAGTTGCGGGATCTCGCGGTGGCCGGCGACCGGGGCACGATGGTGGCCGACCGCGAGGGGCGCCCCACGATGTGGGCGGCGGGGCCGGCCGACGGCGGACGCGCCCTGGCCGTGGCGGTGGACTACTCGCAGCAGGCGCGGACCATCGCGGGCCTGGACCGGGCGATCCTGTGGTCGTCGGGCCTGGCGATCGGGGCGACACTGCTGGTCGGCGCGTTCGCGGTGACGCGGGTGACGCGGCGGCTGCACACCACGGCGCGGGTGGCCCGGCGGATCAGCGCGGGCGACCTGGACGCACGCGTGAACGATCCCCGTACCGCCGCGCGAGCGGACCTGCCCGCCAGGGTTCCGGCGCGCCCGCAGGACGAGGTGGCCGCGGTCGCCGCCGCGCTGGACTCCATGGCGTCGTCGCTGCAGGGCAAGCTGCTGGCCGAGCAGCGGTTCACGGCGGACGTGGCCCATGAGCTGCGCACGCCGTTGACCGGGCTGCACGCGGCGGCCGAACTGCTGCCGCCGGGACGCCCGACGGAGCTGGTGCGGGACCGGGTCGCGGCACTGCGCACGCTCACCGAGGACCTGCTGGAGATCTCCCGGCTGGACACCAGGCGGGAGCGGCTGGAGCTGGACACGGAGCGGTTGGGGCCGTTGGCCGAGCGGGCGGTGCGGGCCGCGGGGAACGGCACGGAGGTCAGGGTCGTACGGGACGTGTCCGTGGAGACGGACCGGCGGCGGCTGGAGCGGGTGCTCGGGAATCTCGTGGCCAACGCGCACAAGCACGGCCGGGGGCCGGTCGTACTGACCGTGGACGGGCCGGTGGTGACGGTTCGCGATCACGGGGACGGTTTTCCGGAGTACCTGGTGGCGCACGGTCCGCAGCGATTCCGTACGGAGGGCGGGGCCAGGGGGCACGGGCTGGGGCTGACCATCGCGCTGGGGCAGGCCGAGGTGCTGGGCGCGCGGCTGGGGTTCGCGAACGCGCCGGAAGGCGGGGCGGTGGCGACGCTGAGACTGGCGGCAGAGGCGCACTAGAGGCCGGGGCTGCGGATCATCGGCGTCCGCGCGTCCCCTGTGGCCGGTCGCGCGGTTCCCCGCGCCCCTTCCAGGCGCGCCCCAGCGGCCTTCCTCCTATGGCCCACTGTGACGGGCGGGCCGCAGGGGGCGCTCCTAATGTGGCGATTAGTCAGCTTCGGTCCTTCCGCCCCCACATGGAGGTACTCCCCATGTCTCTGCGCTCCCGCCTCTCCATAGCCACCGCCGCCGCACTCCTCGCCGCCGCTGTCGCCGTGACGCCCGCCGCCGCGGACGACGAGTGGGACACGACGGGTGACACCACGATGGGCGCCGGCACGATGGGCGCCGGCACGATGGGCGGCGACGGACACCACCGCCACGACGACGACCGGCGCTTCACCAGAGGCATCGTCACGGCGAACACGCTGGCGCTGCGCAGCGCCCCGAACCGCGGCTCGCGGATCATCCGGTTCGCCCACCGGGGCGACATCGTCAAGATCTTCTGCAAGACCCCCGGCCAGACCGTGCAGGGCAATCCGCTCTGGTACCTCCTGGCGGACGGCACCTGGGCCTGGGGCTCGGCCCGCTTCATCGACAACATCGGCCCCGCGCCACGCTGGTGCTGACACTCCGTCACCCAAACACACACAAGACTCACCGTTTGGGTAGGTTCCGGACATGAGCAAGGCCGGAATCACCGTGGCGACGGCGGACCCGCCCGCGCCCGCCGTCCGCCCCCTCCCCCAGCGCCGTGGCATCGAGCTCGCCCTCATCGTCGTGGCCGTACTGCTGTCCGTGTACGGCTACTGCGACGTGGGCCTCGCCCAGCACGGCACCCTCCCGCCCGGTGCCGCCGGCTACGGCGCCGGACTGGGCGTCCTCGCGCTGCTGGCGCATCTGGCGGTGCGGCTGCGGGCCCCCCACGCCGACCCCCTCCTCCTCCCCATCGGCGTGCTGCTCAACGGGCTCGGCCTGGTGCTCATCTACCGGCTCGACCTGGAGACCCCGGGCGACCGGGCGGCACCGGCCCAGCTGGTGTGGTCGACGCTGGGCGTGACGCTGTTCATCCTGGTCGTCCTGCTTCTGCGCGACCACCGGGTGCTCCAGCGCTACACCTACGTCTGTGTCGTCGCCGTGCTCGTCCTGCTCACCCTGCCGATCCTGTTCCCGGCGGTGAACGGGGCCCGCATCTGGATCCGGATCGCCGGGTTCTCGATCCAGCCGGGCGAGTTCGCGAAGGTGCTGCTGGCGGTGTTCTTCGCCGCGTACCTGGCCGCGAACCGCAACGCCCTCGCGTACACCGGCCGCCGCGTCTGGAAGTTCCAGTTCCCCACCGGCCGGGTGCTCGGCCCGATCGTCGCCGTCTGGCTGGTGAGCGTCGGCGTGCTGATCCTGGAGCGGGACCTCGGTACGTCGCTGCTCTTCTTCGGCCTGTTCGTCGTCCTCCTCTACGTCGCCACGGGCCGCACCGGCTGGATCGCCGTCGGGTTGCTGCTGGCGGCGCTGGGCGCGGCCGCCGTCGGCCGGCTCGAGCCGCATGTGCACAGCAGGATCGAGACATGGCTGCACCCGTTCGCCTCGGTCGAGGCGGGCGAAGGCCCGAACCAGCTCGCCCAGTCCCTGTTCGCCTTCGCGGAGGGCGGCTTTCTCGGCACGGGCCTCGGACTGGGCCACTCCGTCCTCATCGGCTTCGCCGTGAAATCGGACTTCATCCTGGCCACGGCGGGCGAGGAACTGGGCCTGGCGGGCCTGTCGGCCATCTTCGTCCTCTACGGCCTGCTGGTGGAGCGCGGGTTCCGGGCGGGCCTCGCGCTGCGGGAGCCCTTCGGGCGGTTGCTGGCGGTGGGGCTCGCCTCGCTCGTGGCGCTCCAGGTGTTCGTGATCGCGGGCGGGGTGACCGGCCTGATCCCGCTGACCGGCATGGCGATGCCGTTCCTGGCGCAGGGCGGCTCGTCGGTGGTCACCAACTGGGCGATCGTCGCGCTGCTGGTACGGGTGAGCGACTCGGCCCGGCGTCAGCACGACGTGCAGGAGACCCCATGACCCGGCACATCCGGCACGCCGGCCTCTTCTGCGCCCTGCTGCTGGTGGCCCTGCTGCTGAACGCCGCCCGCGTCCAGGTCGTCCAGGCCCCGCTGTACGAGGGCCACCCCGCCAACCGCCGCCCGGAGATCGCCCGTTACGAGCAGCCGCGCGGGAACATCCTGGTCGGCGGCAGGCCGATCACCGGCTCGCAGGACACCCGAGAGCATCTGCGCTACGAGCGGACCTACGCGGACGGCCCGATGTACGCGCCGGTCACCGGCTTCGCCTCCCAGCTGTACGGCACGACGCTCCTGGAGCACACCGAGGACGGCGTCCTGTCCGGCTCGCACCCGATGCTCGCGCCGTTCCCGCTGTGGAACGACTTCACGCGTGCGCGCAACGCCGGCGGGGACGTCGTGACGACACTCGCCCCGGCGGCACAACGGGCCGCGTACCAGGGGCTCGCCGGGCGCAAGGGCGCGGTGGCGGCCCTGGAGCCGTCGACCGGCCGGATCCTGGCCCTGGTGTCCGCCCCGTCCTACGACCCCCAGCCGCTGTCCGGGAACGGAGCGGCGGCGGCCCGGGCCTGGAAGCGGCTGAACGCCGACCGGGACCGGCCGATGCTCAACCGGGCGGTACGGCAGACGTATCCGCCGGGTTCGACCTTCAAGATCGTCACCTTGGCCGCCGCGCTGGACGCCGGTCTGGTCCCGGACCTCGACAAGCCGACCGACTCCCCCGACCCCTACCGGCTGCCCAGTACGAGGACGCGACTGTCGAACTATGCCAAGGGCTGCGCGGACGCCTCCGTGCGCGAGGCGTTCGTCTTCTCCTGCAACACGGTGTTCGCCCAACTGGGCGTGGAGGTGGGCGTGCCGGGCATGACGGCGGCGGCCCGGGCCTTCGGCTTCAACGACACGGCGCTCCGTATCCCCTTCTCAGTGGCACGGTCCACCTTCGACACCTCCCTCGACAAGGCACAGCTCGCGCTGTCGTCGATCGGCCAGTACAACACCCGCGCCACCCCACTGCAGATGGCGATGGTGGCGGCGGCCGTGGCGAACGGCGGACAGGTACGGGAGCCTTATCTGGTGGAGCGTACGACCCGTCCTGGCGGCAGCACGCTGGCGACCGCCGGCTCGCGCGCGATCCGCCAGGCGATGTCCCCCGCGACCGCGGCGCGGCTGCGCGGGCTGATGCGGGGCGTGGTCAAGGGGGGCACGGGACGCAACGCCGCGATCCGCGGTGCCACCGTGGGCGGCAAGACCGGCACCGCCCAGCACGGCATCGGCAACTCCGGCACGCCGTACGCCTGGTTCGTCTCCTGGGCGCAGGGCGATCGCGATCTGCAGCCGCGGGTGGCGGTCGCGGTCGTCGTGGAGGACGCGGACGCGGACCGCGGGGAGATCAGCGGGGGCGGCGACGCGGCGCCGATCGCGCGGGCGGTGATGGAGGCGGTCCTGAAGTCCCGGGACCGGCTGCCCGGCTCCTGAGACGGCCCTACCGCGAGGGCAGGCTGCCGACCTAGCGTTCGGTCATGACTTCTGCCGCGGCCTTCGAACTCGCACAGGTCAACATCGCCCGCCTCAAGGCCCCCCTGGACTCCCCGCAGTTGAAGGACTTCGTCGACGCCCTGGACCCCGTGAACGCGGACGCCGACACCGCCGAGGGTTTCGTGTGGCGGTTGCAGGACGAGTCCGGCGACGCGACGAACGTGCCCGTCTTCGGTGACTCCTGGCTGATCGTCAACATGTCGGTGTGGCGGGACACGGACGCGCTCACGGCGTTCATGTACCAGGGCAGGCACCGGGAGATGCTCGCCCGCCGTCGCGAGTGGTTCGAGCGGGTCCAGGAGGCGATGGTGGCGATGTGGTGGGTCCCGGCGGGCCACCGCCCGACCGTGGCCGAGGCCGAATCCCGCCTCCTCCACCTCCGCACCCATGGTCCGACCCCGTACGCCTTCACCCTGCGGACGTCGTACCCGCCCCAGGGGGCCACGCCGCTGCTGGGCGATGTGCCGGAAGGGCTCGGCTGCTCGGTCTAGCGGCGGCGGTCGATGGCGGTGAGGTCGATGTCGAGAGGAAACGGGACGGTGAGTTCGAGCTTGTCGTGGAAGATGCCGTTGGGGACGTACGCCCTGGTTGCCGGGTCGAGTTCGTAGACGTAGACAACGGGAAGGCCACCGATCTCCTCGACCCGCCAATAGTGGCGGATGCCGGCCTTGGCGTACTTCCGGGGCTTCAGTTCGCGGTCGCGCTCCTCGGAGTCCTCGGACACGATCTCGACGGCGAGGATGACGTCATCGGGATGGACTCGCGTCTTCCGGGGACCTCTGTCCGCGTCGGCCCTGATCACCATCACGTCGGGCTCCGGTCGATCCCGCTCGCTGAGCTTGACGGTGAACTCCCGGAAGACATCCAAGTCGTCCGGGACCTGATCCAGCAGGCGGTGCTCCAGCAGACGCAGGACGCGCATGTGGAACTCGGTCTGTGGACTCATGAGGACAAGACTCCCGTCGATCAGCTCCGTGTGCGGAGGCAGGTTGGGAAGCTCGTCGAGGTCGTCCGCCGTCCAGCCGCCCTCGGGCGGACGAGGCCACTCGTAGTCGTCGTCCAGCCCGTAGTCACGCGCGGCGCTCATGATTGCTCCCATGTGCCGGAGTCTGCCTGGCACAGCCAGCGTACCCAGGGGAATATGCCGATTCATCGGTCGAACGAGTGATCAGCCATCGAGCCGTTGACCGGCTTCGATCGCCCCCTCCACCTCCGCGACCCGCTCCCGCTCCTCCACCGCGAACCGCTCGGCGTCCAGCTTCTCGGCGATCTCCTCGTCCTGGGACATCAGCAGGTCGAGGTTGGAGTCGCCCATGTCCAGCACGCCCATGTCGACGTAGGCCTGCTGGAGGCGTTTTCCCCACAGGCCGATGTCCTTGACGCAGGGGACGATGCGGCTGAAGAGGAGTTTGCGGAAGAGGGCGAGGAACTCGGACTGCTCGCTGCAGGCCTCGGCCTCGGCCTTCGGGATGCCGAAGTTCTCGAGCACCTCCACGCCCCGCAGCCGGTCGCGCATGAGGTAGCAGCCCTCGATGACGAACTCCTCGCGCTCGCGGAGCTCGGCGTCGGTGAGCTGCCGGTAGTAGTCCCTGAGCGCCATCCGCCCGAAGGCCACGTGCCGGGCCTCGTCCTGCATGACGTACGCGAGGATCTGCTTGGGCAGCGGCTTGTCCGTGGTGTCCCTGATCATGCCGAAGGCGGCCAGCGCCAGGCCCTCGATCAGTACCTGCATGCCCAGGTACGGCATGTCCCAGCGGGAGTCCCGCAGCGTGTCGCCCAGCAGGGACTGGAGATTGTCGTTGATCGGGTACAGCAGCCCGACCTTCTCGTGCAGGAACCGGCCGTAGATCTCGGCGTGCCGGGCCTCGTCCATCGCCTGGGTCGCCGAGTAGAACTTCGCGTCCAGGTCAGGGACGGACTCGACGATCCGCGCGGCACAGATCATCGCGCCCTGCTCACCGTGCAGAAACTGGCTGAACTGCCAGGAGGCGTAGTGCAGGCGCAGCTCCCCCTTGTCCTTCTCCGTCAGCTTCGCCCAGTGCCTGGTCCCGTAGAGGGACATCGCCTCATCCGGAGTCCCCAGCGGATCGTAAGGATCCACCTCCAGCTCCCAGTCGATCCGCCGCTGGCCGTCCCACTGCTTGTCCTTGCCCTTCTGATAGAGGGCCAGAAGCCGGTCACGGCCGCGGTCGTACTCCCAGTCGAAACGGGCCGCGCCGCTCGCCGGCACCTGCCACACGGACTCTTCCGGTTCCTCGGCGTACAGGTCGAAGGTCGGCATGCCTCGCAGGTTCCTACGTGGTAGACGCCGCGTCAACAAGTCACGCACAGGGGATTGACGAGCTTGCTGACACGCAGTCTCATAAAGGGGACAGTGACGTGTGCACAACGAGGTGGGCAGCCATGACGACCCTGACGGAAGCCGACGCGCTCGACGGCCTGCGCGACGCCCTCGGCCTGCTCAAGGACCGGGAGCAGGTGGCCCAGCGGCTGCTCGACTCCTCCGCCAAGCACTCCTTCGACCCGGACAAGGAACTGGACTGGGACGCGCCCTTCGAGGAGGGAAAGTGGTTCTGGCCCCCTGAGCTGGTCTCTCTCTACGACACCCCGCTCTGGAAGCGCATGGGCGAGGAGCAGCGCATCCTGCTCTCCCAGCACGAGGCGGCGGCCCTAGCCTCCCTGGGCATCTGGTTCGAGATCATCCTCATGCAGCTCCTCGTCCGCCACATCTACGACAAGGCCGCGACCAGCGCACACGTCCGCTACGCGCTCACCGAGATCGAGGACGAGTGCCGCCACTCCAAGATGTTCGCCCGCCTGATCTCCCACGGCGACACACCCTGGTACCCGGTCAGCCGCACCCACCAGCACCTGGGCCGCCTGTTCAAGACCATCTCCACCACCCCCGGCTCCTTCACGGCCACCCTCCTCGGCGAGGAGGTCCTCGACTGGATGCAACGCCTGACGTTCCCCGACGAGCGCGTCCAGCCCTTGATCCGGGGCGTCACCCGCATCCACGTCGTGGAGGAGGCCCGCCACGTCCGCTACGCCCGCGAGGAACTCCGCCGCCAGATGGTGACGGCCCCGAAGTGGTCCCAGGAGTTCACCCGGGTCACCTCCGGCGAGTTCGCCCGGGTCTTCTCGGTGGCGTTCGTGAACCCGGACGTCTACACGAACGTCGGCCTCGACAAGCGCGAGGCCCTCGCCCAGGTCAGGGCCAGCGGACATCGCCGGGAGGTCATGCAGAACGGCTCGAAGCGCCTGACGGACTTCCTGGACGACATCGGAGTGCTGCGGGGAGTGGGCCGCCGCCTGTGGAAGTCCTCGGGCCTGCTGGCGTAGCGCGCTGGCGGGGAGCCGAACGCTCCCGCACCCGCCGGCTCACGGAAGGGGACGTGTCGGGGGGTGTCCGCCCGCAGCGGTTGTCGCGTCAACGAACAGCCAGTCGGTTCGCAACCCCATCGCGACGTTCCGAGGACGGACACCCCCCGACACGTCCCCGACCCACACCCGGCGAGACGGCGCCACGCGCACCCCCACCAACCCCCGCAGGCCGCCGCAGGCACCCCACCCCCGGCCCCCCGGCTACGCTGCGAGTCATGACACCAGCCGCCGCCACCCCCGCCTACCGGCGACTCAGCGTCGAGGAACGCCGCAGCCAGCTGCTCACCTCCGCGCTGTCGCTCTTCGCGCACCGCGCCCCGGAGGACGTGTCCCTGGACGACGTGGCGGAGGCGGCGGGAGTGTCCCGCCCCCTGGTGTACCGGTACTTCCCCGGCGGCAAGCAGCAGCTCTACGAGGCCGCCCTCCGCTCCGCCGCCGACGAGCTCCGAACCTGCTTCGACGAACCCCGCGAGGGCCCCCTCCTCCCCCGCCTCTCCCGCGCCCTCGACCGCTACCTCGCCTTCGTCGACCAGCACGACACCGGCTTCAGCGCCCTCCTCCAGGGTGGCAGCGTCGTGGAGACCTCACGGACCACCGCCATCGTCGACGGCGTACGCCGCGCCGCCGCCGCGCACATCGTCAGCCACCTGGAGGTCACCACCCCGGGCCCCCGCCTGCGCATGACCATCCGCATGTGGATCACGGCCGTGGAGGCCTCGTCGCTCATCTGGCTGGACGAGGACAAGCAGCCCCCCGCCGAGGACCTCCGCGACTGGCTCGTCGAGCAGTTCGTGGCCATGCTGTCGGTGACCGCCCGCCGGGACCCGCAGACCGACGCCCTGGTCCAGACCCTCGCCGAGGATGTCTGACACTGATCTGGTGAAGAGCGAAGACACCCCCTTCGAGGGCGGCCCCATGGACGGCAGGGTCCTGCCCGTCCTGCTCGGCATCACCGGCCACCCGCCCAAGACGTACCGCATCCCCGTCCCGGACCCGGCCGGCGGCCCGCCCACCGTGCTCGTCTACCGCCGCGTCCCCCGAGGACCGGGCACGGTCGGCCTGACCAACCGCTGGAAGTACGAGTACGCCCCCGAGGGCGTCCCGCCCCGGCGGCTCACATGGCCCTGGTCGAAGCCACACGCCACGCCGCCCGGCAAGCGGGACGACGCCGACGGGTGACCCTGTTGCGCCGAACCGCGCAGGCTTACCGCACACACCGCCCCACACCCCTCATCCTCACGATGTCCGGTGGCCGAAGGGCCGCCCCCACATCGGAGGTGATGGCATGTCAGGAACCCTTCCGCGTCTGGCCTGTACGGCGGCGATGGCAGCAGCAACCATCCTCGCCCCCGCTCCCACCCCGGCCACAGCAGCCCCGAAACCCGACCCCGGACCACCCCCCGCCTCCCTCGCCTACCTCCTGACGGACCTTCAGACCCTCTACCGCAAGGCCGAACAGGCCACCGAGGCCTACAACGCCACCGAGGAGAAGCTGAAGAAACAGCGCGCCGAGACCGACCGCCTGAACCGCGCCCTGGCCCGTACCCGGCTCTCCCTCCACGACAGCCGGAGCGAGGTCGGCCGCCTGGCCCGCCAGCAGTACCAGAGCAGCACCGACATCTCTCCGTACGTACGGATCCTCCTGGCCCGCGACCCCCAGCACGCGATCGACCAGGGTCATGTGATCGCCCGGATCGCACGGGACCGGGCCGGCACCATCAAACGACTGACCGGCGACGAGCGAAAGGCCGACGACCTGGCCCGCAAGGCCCGCAAGGCACTCGACGCGCAGCTCGCCCTCACCGAGCGGCGGAAGAAGGAACGGGACCAGGTCGTCAAACGGCTGCACGACGTCGAGGACCTGCTCGCCACCCTCAGCCGCGACCAACTGGCCGCTCTCGCCGAGTTCGAGAGGAACGGGATCACGAAGGCCCAGAGGAAATTCATGGCGTCCGGCGCGCTCAGCAGCGTCCGCAAACCGTCAGCGGAGGGCGACCGAGCCCTGCGCTACGTCCTCCGGCAGCTCGGCAAGCCGTACAAGTGGGGCGCGGAGGGCCCGAAGTCGTACGACTGCTCTGGCCTGACCTCACAGGCCTGGGCGGAGGCCGGGGCGCCCATCCCCCGGACCAGCCAGGAGCAGTGGAAGCGGCTGAAGCGCATCCCGCTCGCCGAGCTGCGCCCGGGGGATCTGGTCGTGTACTTCCCCGAGGCCACGCACGTGGCGATGTACCTCGGCGACGGCATGGTCGTACAGGCACCCCGCCCGGGCGCGAAGGTGAAGGTGTCACCGATCGCGGCCAACCCGCTCCTGGGCGCCGTACGCCCGGACCCGGCCGGGAAGCCCCTGCGGCGGTACGCGCCGCCGAAGCTCCCCAAGGGCGCCACGGACGGGTCGGACGACGGGTACGACGGGTAAGACGGCTACGCGGCGCCCGCTCCCGACACCTCGACGAGGTAGGCCTGGGCCTTGTCCGGCTCGTAGAAGAAGTTCTCGAAGCCGGCCGGGTCGTTGAAGCCGTTGGCGAAGCGGTCGGCGACCGGCTGGAGCTCACCGGCGGCGCCGATCAGGTTCAGGATGTGCTCCGGCGGCGGCGCGAGCATCGCGTTGGTCCACTTGGTGACGTGCTGGGCGGTGTCCCAGTAGCGGTCGAAGGTGGCCCGCATCCACTCCTCGTCGAACGGCTTGTCACCGTGCTCGACGATCGAGGAGAGGTACGCGGCGGCGCACTTGGACGCCGAGTTGGAGCCCTGCCCGGTGATCGGGTCGTTCGCGACGACGACGTCCGCCACGCCCAGCACGAGCCCGCCGCCGGGGAGCCGGCCGATCGGGTTGCGGACGGTGGGGGCGTAGCGCCCGGCCAGCGTGCCGCCCGCGTCGGTCAGCTCGACCTTGGTGGCCCGCGCGTACTCCCAGGGGACGTACCGCTCCATGAGTTCCAGGGTCAGGGAGAGGTGCTCCGCCGGGTCCTTGACGCCGCTGAAGGCGTCGAGCGGGCCGCCGGGTATGCCCTCCCAGAACAGGATGTCGGCGCGGCCGGAGGTGGTCAGAGTGGGCATGACGAACAGCTCGCCGACGCCCGGCACGAGGTTGCAGCGGACCCCTTCGGTGTCCGGGTGCTCGGGGCGCGGGCCCAGACCGTGGACGTACGACACGGCCAGCGCGCGCTGCGGCTCGCTGTAGGGGGAGCGCTCCGCGTCCCGGCCGAACATCTGGACCAGCTCGCCCTTGCCGGCCGCGACCAGCACCAGGTCGTACGTGCGGGAGAAGTAGTCGAGGTCGCCGACGGCCGCGCCGTGGATGACGAGCTGGCCGCCGCGCTGCGCGAAGGTCTCCATCCAGCCGGCCATCTTCACGCGCTGGTCGACCGACTGCGCGTACCCGTCGAGCCTGCCCAGCCAGTCGATCGCACGCGCCGCGGGGCCCTCGGCCCAGGAGCCGGGGGCGGCGACCGAGACGCCGAGTCCTTCGATCTTCGGGGCCTGGGACTCCCAGAAGTTCAGCTGGAGATCGCGCTCGTGCTGCAGTGCCGTGTGGAACATGCACTGCGTCGACATGACCCGGCCGGTACGGATCTCGTCCGCCGTCCGGTTGGACATCAGGGTGACCTCGTACCCCTGTGACTGGAGGCCGAGAGCTATCTGGAGCCCGGACTGACCGGCTCCGACGACGAGTATCTTCCGCATGCGGGGCTGTCCTCTACTCGGGGGTTTCGTCGAGCGCGTGGCCCACCAGGGCCAGGAGGGTCTCGATCACGGAGATCCGGCGACGCGCGTCCATGATCATGACAGGTATGTGTCGCGGGATGGTCAAGGCCTCCCGCACATCCTCCGGCTCGAACAGCTCGCTGTCGTCGAAGTGGTTGACCGCGACCACGTACGGCAGTCCTGAGCTCTCGAAGTAGTCCAGGACCGGGAAGCAGTCCTTCAGCCGCCGTGTGTCGGCCATGACGACCGCGCCGATCGCGCCGCGCACGATGTCGTCCCACATGAACCAGAACCGCTGCTGGCCCGGCGTGCCGAACAGGTAGAGCACCAGGTCGTCGTCGAGCGTGAGGCGCCCGAAGTCCATGGCCACGGTGGTGGTGGTCTTGCCCGGTGTGTCGGTGAGGTCGTCGGTGGCCTCGCTCGCCTCGGTCATCAGCGCCTCGGTCTGCAGGGGCGTGATCTCCGAGACGGCGGTGACCAGGGTGGTCTTGCCCACGCCGAAACCGCCCGCCACCACGATCTTCGTGGCGATGGGTGCGCGGGTACGGTCCGTCTCCCAGGCGTGCATGCTCGCGTCGGGCTGAACGAACGGGGAGGTTGCGGAGACGCCGTGAGCGGCGTCAGAGACGACGGAGTCCACTCAGCACCCTTTCCAGCAGAGCTCGGTCCGGGCGGCCCGTGCCGTGGCCGGTTCCCGTTCCGTACACACGAATCTTTCCCTGGTCCGCGAGGTCGCTGAGGAGCACGCGGACCACGCCGAGCGGCATCTTCAGCAGCGCGGCGATCTCGGCCACCGTACGCATCCGGCGGCACAGTTCGACGATGGCCTGGAGCTCCGGCATCACGCGGGTGGAGAGGGAGCCGTTGGTCAGTTCCCGGCGCTCCTCCGGGGCCTCCAGCGCGGCAGTGCTCGCCACGAACGTCTCCACGAGGAGGACGTGGCCGAACCGGGTGCGGCCGCCGGTGAGCGAGTAGGGGCGGACCCGGGCCGGTTTGCGGGCACCGCCGCGGACCGGGAGGTGATGCTTCGGCGTACTGCTCATCGGGCACTCCCCGTCGTCTGGGACCGCTCCAGGGAACTACGGAGCTCGCTGCGGAGTTCGGGCGTCAGGACATGGCCGGCGCGGCCGACGAACAGGGCCATGTGGTACGCCACCACGCTCATGTCGCACTCCGCGGAGCCGTGGACGCCGAGCAGCGAACCGTCGCTGATCGACATGACGAACAGGCTGCCCTCGTCCATCGCGACCATCGTGTGCCTGACCCCGCCGAAGTCCATCAGCTTGGCGGCGCCGACGGTGAGGCTGCCGATGCCGGAGACGATGGTGGCCAGGTCGGCGGCTGAGCCGCGCGGGCCGGTCCGCTTGGTTCCGCGGGCCTGCAGGGCTTCCCTGGCCTGCCGGTTGCGGTGGTCGTCGGAGGAGAGCAGGAGCAGTCCGTCGGAGGAGACGACCGCGACCGAGAGGATGCCGGGTACCTCCTCGACGAGGTTGGTCAGCAGCCAGTGCAGGTTGCGGGCCTCACTGCTCAGCCCGATCAGTCCGAAGGTACTGGGAGCGGTCAACTACTTGCCTCCTCGGCTGTGCCCCCCGTGGCTTCTTCGGATTCAGCTGGTCCTGATGTGCCGGTGACCGGCCGCTTGTGCGAGGCCGTCTGCTCGGCGATCTCCGCCTCCACCTCGCGGTAGCCGGCCTGGGCGCCCTGGCGGAAGCCGCCGAGGCGGCGGCGGAGGGCCGCGGCGTCCACGGAACCGGTCCGCTGGCGCGGAGCCTGGGCCTGGGCGGTGATCTTGGGAGTGCGCTTGGGGAGACCCTTGTCGGTGACGCGTTCGTGCTCCGCGTCGACCTCGGCCTCGCCCTCGGCGTGTTCGCTCTCACCCGCACCCCCCGTGCGGGTTTCGTGGTCGAGTGCGGGCGGCCCCTGCGGGGCGGAATCGCCGTCGGCGGCCGCGGACTCGTGCTGCGTCGGCTCCGGTTCCCCCTCCGGCACCGGAAGCAGCAGCTCCATCGTGGTCTCGGCAGGGGTTTCCCGAGGTGCCATCAGCACCTCGGACTCCATCGGCACCTCGGATTCAACCGGAGCCTCGGACTCGACCGGAGCCTCGGACTCGACCGGAGCCTCGACATCGGCCGGTGCGCCGGCTTCCGCCGGCTCCGGGTGCTCGGCGGCCTCCGCCGCCTCGTCCCGCCGTACCGCCTTCTCCGCCAGCGCCACCAAGGGGTCCCCACCGCCGGCGCGGCCGTGCAGGACGTTGGAGTTGGCCTCGGCGTCGGCGCCCGGGAAGGAGACGGTGTGGGTCGTGGCGGAGAGCGGGCCGGAGGCCGGGACGGCCGCGTGCGGGGCGGCCGCGAGGAGGGCGCGGGGCAGGACGACGACCGCCGCGACACCGCCCTGCTTCTGCTCGCGCAACTGCACCCGCACCCCGTGCCGGTGGGCGAGGCGGGCCACGACGTACAGGCCGAGGCCGAGACCGTCCTCGCCCTCCTGGTCGTAAGGCGCCTCCGGGTCGAAGTCGGCGAGGCGGGAGTTCAGGCGCTCCAGCCGATCCTCGGTCATGCCGATGCCCTCGTCCTGGACGGAGAGCATGACCTCGCCGTTCTCCAGCAGCCAGCCGGAGACCTCGACGGGCAGGTCGGGCGGCGAGAACGACGTGGCGTTCTCCATGAGTTCGGCCAGCAGGTGGGACAGGTCGTCCGCGGCGAACCCGGCTATGTGCGCGTGCGGCGGCAGGGCGGCGATACGGACCCGCTCGTACCGCTCGATCTCGCTCACCGCGGCACGGACGATGTCCACGAGCGGCACGGGCCCGGCGGCGTGCTGGACGTGCTCGGTGCCGGCGAGGACCAGCAGGTTCTCGCTGTGCCGGCGCATGACCGTCGCGAAGTGGTCCAGCTTGAACAGGGTGGCGAGCCGGTCGGGGTCCTGCTCGCGCTCCTCCAGGTTCTCGATGACCGCGAGTTGCCGCTCGACCAGTCCGAGGGTGCGCAGCGCGAGGTTGACGAACGTACCGCCGATGGCCGTGCGCACCCGCTCCAGCTGGGCGACGGACTCGGCGAGTTCGCCGCGCAGTTCCTCGCGGGCGTCGGCCATCTTCTGGCGCTGGCCGACGAGGTGCTTGCGGTCGGACTCCAGCGTGGTGATCCGCTCTGTCAGGGCGGCCGCGTGCGCGTGCAGGGCATTGACGGAGCGGATGACCTGGGCGAACTCGTCGTTGCGGCCGGTGAACTTGACCGGTTCCTCGGCCGCCGGGTCCTCGGCCTCGGCGAGGCGCTTCGACCCCAGCCGCAGGACCGCCAGGGGCCGGGTGAGGCTGCGGGCCATGCCCGTGGCGACGCCGACGGCGAGCAGCATGAGGGCGCCGAGGACGGCGATGCGGATCTCCAGCGCGGTGACGTCGTCGTCGCGCAGCGCCTCGAGGTCCTTGGTGCTCCGGTCGAAGAGGGCGGACTCCACGCCGCGCATCAGGTCGACCCGGGCCGAGAGTGCCGCGTCCAGTTTCTTCGGGTTGGCGGCGAAGTCGCCGCCGCTGAGCGTCGGCTGGTCGGTGAGGGTGGCGAGGTACTTCTCGGCGGAGTTGACCTCGGTGCCGGTGACCGTGGAGTCGAACGAGGTGCGGGCCGTCTTGGGCGCGGTGTCGCGGAAGTCGGCCAGTGCCGCGTCGGAGCGCAGCCGGGCCTGCTGGGCGGCGGCGCTCAGGGCGTCGCGCTGCCGGGCGTCGGCGTCGGAGGAGGTCTCGGTCGGCAGGCCGGTGACCGGGTCGATCGTCTCGGTGCCGCGCGGCACGCTGAGGGCGGCGAGCAGCAGCCCGCGGGCCGCGGCGGCCTGCTGGACGGCGGAGTCCAGTTCGGCCCGGGCGTAGGCGCCGGAGCCCGCGCGGGGCGGCGTCTGCTGCGCGAGCTGCTCGGCGAGCCGGTGGAGTTGGGTGATGGCGGTGGAGTACGCCTGGTGCGCTTCGAGCGCGTTGCTCTTGCCGGTGAGCGCCGCCCGGCGGACGGCCGCGATGTCGTCGAGGTCCGAGCGGAGCGAGGCGGGCGTGTCGGTGTCGGCCCGCAACTCCTCGACCTGCCGGTCCACACGGGCGCTGCGCTGCTCGGAGGGCGCCTTGGCCTTGGGGCGGCCGGCCGCTATGTAGGAGGTGACGTCGTCCCGCTCGTCGGCGAGGGAGTGCGCGAGCCCGAGGGCGTCCTGTGTCTGCTCCGCGAGCGTCACCAGCTCCTGCGAGTCATGGAGTTGCCCGGAGGCGGCCAGGACGGACGGGGTGCCGGCACCGGCGATGGCCGCTGCGACCACGGCCACGGCCACGATGAGCCGGTTGCGTACATGCGTGGCGCGGCCCCTGCCGGTGGAGGGCGTCGGCTCAGTGTCCTGAGCGGGGGCCGTCTGCTTGCCTGTACGACGAGGCCGCGTCTTCTGCACCGGTGCTCGCATTCCTGACTCGTGAACCCATGGGCCCGGGTGACGTTCCGTCAACTGGCGCGCACTCCCGGTACGCTTCCCGACCCTCCCAGCGCCGGTGGGCAGCGCACGCGCATCACCTGACCCGCCACCCGAAGGAGTGAACCCCGGACGAGAGTTGAGGGGCAAGTTCCGCTGACCGTTGCAGCGGCCTTGTGCGGCACGCCGGTTGGACGTCGGCGGCGGGCGGTGGCAATATTCGCCACCACGCCTTCCCGGAACAAAGCATTCCAGCCCAAAACAGGCGTCTGACCTGCGCGGCCGCACCGATCCCGCAACTATTGCCAGTCTTTTGCGACCCTTGTGGAGGGCTCGTGCAGACTGGCTGGATGCGCACTGAACTCGCCTCGGAGCCGGGAGACGCCGACCGCCCCAACGAGGACTTCGCCAGTGTCGGACTACCGGCCTCCGGACAGGGCGGTTCGGTCGTCGTCCTGGACGGTGTCACGCCACCGAAGGGCGGGACGGGCTGTCTGCATTCCGTCCCCTGGTTCACCGCACGCCTCGGCGGAGCTCTGACCGAACTGACCGTTTCACTCCCGGATGCTCCCCTGGTCGAAGCCTTGTCCAGCGCCATCGCGCGTACCTCCGAGGCGCACGCCGCAACCTGTGACCTTTCTCACCCCCGGACACCGCAGGCCACGGTGGTCGTGGCCCGCTGGACCCCGGCCACGGTGGAGTACCTGGTGCTCTCGGACTCCGCACTCCTCCTTGAGTCCCCCGACGGCGTGGTGACGCCCGTCCTCGACGACCGTCTCTCCCTCCTCCCCCGCTCGGCCCTGGCCACGGACGCGCTGGTGGACTCCACGGTCCGCAACAAGGAGGGCGGCTTCTTCACGGCGGCCGCCGACCCCTCGGTGGCCCGGCGGGCGGTGACCGGAACCGTGCCCCGCCACGAGGTACGTGCCCTGGCCGCCCTGACGGACGGTGCCGCCCGCTGGGTGGAGAGGTTCGAGGAGGGTGACTGGAGGGACTGCTTCCAGCTCGTGCGCAAGGAGGGCCCGCAGGCGCTGGTGGACCGCGTACGGGCGCTGGAGCGGGGGGACATCGCGAGGACGTTCCTGGGCCGGAGCAAGACGCACGACGACGCGACGGTGGTGTTCGTCGAGTTCTAGTACCCGGCTCCCGGTGCCGGGCGCTACTTCTCCATGCCGCGGTTGAGCTGGTGCAGCAGCCGGGCCAGTTCCGTGACCTCGTGGGTGTCCCAGTCGGCCAGGCGGCCGGCGTAACGGGCGCGGCGGGCCTCCCGCACCCGGCGAACCCGGTCGTGGCCCTCCTGGGTGAGGGCGACGAGCCAGGCGCGGCCGTCGGCGGGGTCGGGCTCGCGCGCGACCAGCCCGAGTTCCTCCAGGGCGCGCAGCTGGCGGGACATCGTGGCCTTGCCGACGCCGATGTAGGCGGCGAGCTCGGTGGCCCGCTGGCTGCCGCACTCGTCGAGCCGGACGAGGAGCCCGTACGCGGACGACTCCAGGTCGGGGTGGACCTCGCGGGCCATCTCGCCCTGGTTGGCCCGGGCACGCCGCAGCAGCACGGTCAGCTCACGCTCCAGCGCGAGGAAGGCGGGCTGGTCCACACCGCTCGCGGCCAGGGCGGATTCGCCTCCCGGTCCGTCGCCGTTCCCGTTGTCCTGCACGTCAGCCCCTGCCTCGGTCTCGCCCCGTACTGAGATTTTCCGCCACCTGCCGTCATCACCGCAGTTCGGCAAGTATTCCGCAGGTCACGGCACACGTGTACACAGGGCCACTACACGGTGAAGGCCCGGGCCTCCCTCACGAGAACCCGGGCCTTCCCTCATCCGGCGGCCTCCGTCACGCGGCCACCGGAACCTCCGGCGCCGCCCCGTTCGTCGCGGGCGCGAGCGCCAGCTCCAGGACCTGGCGGACGTCGGTCACGGCGTGGACGTCGAGCCTGTCCAGCACCTCGGCCGGGACGTCGTCCAGGTCGGGCTCGTTGCGCTTGGGGATGATCACGGTGGTGACCCCGGCGCGGTGCGCGGCCAGCAGCTTCTGCTTCACGCCGCCGATCGGCAGGACCCGCCCCGTCAGCGAGACCTCGCCGGTCATCGCCACGTCCGTGCGGACCAGCCGGCCGGACAGCAGGGACGCGAGGGCCGTGGTCATCGTGATGCCGGCGCTGGGGCCGTCCTTGGGGACCGCGCCCGCCGGGAAGTGGATGTGCACGCCCCGGTCCTTCAGATCGCCCACCGGCAGCTCGAGCTCGGCACCGCGGGAGCGCAGGAAGCTCAGCGCGATCTGCGCGGACTCCTTCATCACGTCGCCCAGCTGGCCGGTCAGGGTCAGCCCGGCCGCGCCCGTCTCCGGGTCGGCCAGCGACGCCTCCACGTACAGCACGTCACCGCCCGCTCCCGTCACCGCGAGCCCGGTCGCCACGCCCGGCACCGACGTCCGCCGCTCCGCCGGCTCCTGCGCGGACTCGGGCACGTGATGCGGCCGGCCGATCAGTGCGCGCAGATCCCCGTCCGTGACGGTGTACGGCAGCTCCCGCTCGCCCAGTTCGTGCTGGGCCGCGACCTTGCGCAGCAGCCGCGCGACGGACCGCTCCAGGTTCCGGACGCCTGCCTCGCGGGTGTACTCCCCGGCGAGCTTGCGCAGCGCGCTCTCGTCGACGGTCACCTCGTCCTCGGCGAGCCCGGCCCGCTCCAGCTGGCGCGGCAGCAGGTGATCGCGGGCGATGACGACCTTCTCGTCCTCGGTGTAGCCGTCCAGCCGGACGATCTCCATCCGGTCGGCCAGCGCCTCCGGGATGGCCTCCAGCACGTTGGCGGTTGCCAGGAAGACGACGTCCGACAGGTCCAGCTCGACCTCCAGGTAGTGGTCCCGGAAGGTGTGGTTCTGCGCCGGGTCGAGGACTTCGAGGAGGGCGGCGGCCGGGTCGCCACGGAAGTCCGAGCCCACCTTGTCGATCTCGTCGAGCAGCACGACCGGGTTCATCGACCCGGCCTCCTTGATGGCGCGGACGACACGGCCGGGCAGCGCGCCGACGTACGTACGCCGGTGACCGCGGATCTCGGCCTCGTCGCGCACACCGCCGAGGGCGACGCGCACGAACTTGCGGCCCATCGCGTGGGCGACGGACTCCCCGAGGCTGGTCTTGCCGACGCCGGGCGGCCCCACGAGCGCGAGCACGGCACCGCCACGTCGCCCGCCGACCACGCCGAGGCCCCGGTCGGTACGCCGCTTGCGCACCGCGAGGTACTCCGTGATCCGCTCCTTCACGTCCTCCAGACCGGCGTGCTCGGCGTCGAGGACGGCCTGGGCGCCCTGGATGTCGTACGCGTCCTCGGTGCGCTCGTTCCACGGCATCTCCAGGACCGTGTCGAGCCAGGTGCGGATCCACGAGCCCTCGGGCGACTGGTCGGAGGACCGCTCCAGCTTGTCGACCTCCTTGAGCGCGGCCTCGCGGACGTTGTCGGGCAGGTCGGCGGCCTCCACGCGGGCGCGGTAGTCGTCGGACTCCTCGCCGTCCTGCTCGCCGTTCAGCTCGCGCAGCTCCTTGCGGACGGCTTCCAGCTGACGCCGCAGCAGGAACTCGCGCTGCTGCTTGTCGACACCCTCCTGGACGTCCTTGGCGATGGACTCGGCCACGTCCTGCTCGGCGAGGTGGTCGCGCAGCTGCTGGGCGGCGAGCTTCAGACGGGCCACCGGGTCGGCGGTCTCCAGCAGCTCGATCTTCTGGTCGGTGGTCAGGAACGGCGAGTAGCCGGAGTTGTCGGCGAGCGCCGAGACGTCGTCGATGGCCTGGACCCGGTCGACGACCTGCCAGGCGCCGCGACCCCGCAGCCAGGCGGTGGCGAGGGCCTTGTATTCCTTGACCAGTTCGGCGACCTGGCCGGGCAGCGGCTCCGGCACGGTCTCCTCGATGCGGGTGCCCTCGACCCAGAGGGCGGCGCCGGGTCCCGTGGTCCCCGCACCGATGCGGACCCTGCTCCGGCCTCGGATCAGGGCGCCCGGGTCGCCGTCGGCGAGCCTGCCGACCTGCTCGACGGTGCCGAGGACACCGGTGTTCGCGTATGTCCCGTCGATCCGTGGCACCAGGAGTACCCGGGGCTTCCCCGGCGTTGACCTGGCAGCGGCCTGCGCGGCCTCCACCGCGGCACGGACCTCGGAGTCGCTCAGATCGAGCGGGACCACCATCCCGGGCAGCACGACCTCTCCGTCGAGCGGCAGCACGGGCAGGGTGAGCGATGTGAACGCCTTGGACTCAGCAGCCATGATCTCCCCTTCGGCAGTCAAGTTGAGCTATGCCGACTCAATGCGCGGGAGCCGCTGGATGTTCCCTCAGCGCCGTTCGCTCTGAGCGATCACTTACGAGGCGCCAGATTTATTCGAGGCGCCGGATCGAGAGGTCCCAGCTCGCTTCGCGCGCCACCGCCGGAGCACCGGCCAGGTCGCGATGCCGATGGCCAGGGCGATCAGATGCCCCCAGTTCGTCATCGGGTCGGTGAAGGCGAGGAGGTCCTGGAGCAACATCCCGCCGAAGACGGCCAGCAGCGGCACGCGCAGCCAGGGGGACAGCAGGCCGGCCAGGGCGCCGGTGCCGGCCGCGACGCCGAAGCTGACGCCGTAGTCGAGGCGGTGGAGCGAACTGTCGGGGAGGTGCCCGGCCAGCACCGCCAGTCCCACCGGGACCTCGGTCGCCAGGGTGGCCAGGACATGCCCGAGCAGGAAGACACCGGCCGTGCGCAGGCCTCCGATCCGCCGTTCCAGCGCGGTCAGCACCAGCACGAACCCGATCGTGAACGGCGAGGCCACGCCGCCCGCGACCCACAGCGCGCTGCCGATCAGCACCAGCCCCGGCGTCCGCACCAGGTGCGCGACATCGGTGCTGGCTCCCTGGAGCAGGGCGTGGACCAGCGCGGGGTCCGCGTACGCGGAGATCAGCGAGGTGACACAGAGCACGACCGCGTACCCGAAGGTGAACGGCGTGCCCGTGGGCGTGGGCAGCAGCCGCCAGGGCCGCGGCACCCGGAGCCGGGGCTCCCGCACCGGCACGGACTCCCGCATGCCCTCTCGCGGACCGCGCTGCCTCGGAACCCCGTCCAGGAGCCCCGGCGCATCGGACACGGGCACGCCCGGTCGCGTCGTCACGGCCGTCTCGTCGGGCGGCGCGGTGCGTTCCGCCACGGGCGCTCCTTCCGTCATGTCCCAGCCTTCGCGCCCCTTAGCCCACTGTCTGTGACCGGCGCCACGCGAGAGCCGATTCACAGCAACCCGAAAGCCGCGCACCGCGTCCGCCACGGGCCGCTCCGTAATTCTTGGCGCCGGGCACCCCGCACCTGCCAGGATGCTCCGATGCCCACCTCGAACGACACGCCCGATGTACTGGACCGTCGCGAGGGCCCGCACGGTGAGGTCGTGCTGCGGCGGCACGGAGACCGGCTGGAGATCATCGCGAACGGCTGCTTCCTGATGGACACCTCCGACGGCCGCTCGGAGCGGCGGCTGGTCGACGCGGCCCTGGACGCCCTGGCCGGCCGGGACCGCCCGGACGTCCTGATCGGCGGACTCGGTGTCGGCTTCTCCCTGGCCCACGCGGCCGCCGACCCCCGCTGGGGAGGGATCGCGGTCGTGGAACGCGAGCACGCGATTGTCGAATGGCACCTCGACGGCCCGCTCTCCGCGTTCTCCGCCGAGGCCCTTGCCGACCCCCGCACGAAAATCGTCGAAGCCGATCTCGTGACATACGTCAATGAGACATCCGACACGTTCGACGCCCTGTGCCTCGACATCGACAACGGACCCGGCTGGACCGTCACGGAGGGCAACGGAAATCTCTACTCGGAGGCCGGACTGGCAGGCTGCGCACGGGTGTTGAGACCCGGCGGGGTGCTCGCCGTCTGGTCCGCCCAGCCCTCGCCGGAATTCGAAGAAACCTTGCGGAATGCCGGGTTCCAACGGGTGCGTACCGAAGAGATCCCGGTTGCCCGGGGCGTTCCCGACGTCGTACACCTCGGCATCCGCCCTGGATAGCAAAGGTGTGCTGACTCCCCGTACGCTGCTCCTCTGACGCCGATCATTCAAGCGTCAATCGCAACCATGCGCAGGCATAGCCAGTCATGAGGAATCACCCCACTGATTCCGGAAAGCACACCCCAGGGGCGGGCGATGGAGCAGACACAGACCTCCCACAACGGTTCGGCGACGGCTACCCCGGGCGCGCAGCGCCGGGTTCTCGTCGTCGAGGACGACGCCACGATCGTGGACGCCATCGCGACCCGCCTGCGAGCCGAGGGATTCCTCGTGCAAACGGCGGGCGACGGTCCGGCGGCGGTCGACACGGCCGAGGCCTGGCAGCCCGACCTGCTGATCCTCGACATCATGCTGCCCGGCTTCGACGGTCTGGAGGTCTGCCGTCGCGTGCAGGCCGCCCGGCCGGTGCCGGTGATGATGCTCACCGCGCGCGACGACGAGACCGACATGCTGGTCGGGCTGGGCGTCGGCGCCGACGACTACATGACGAAGCCTTTCTCGATGCGGGAGCTGGCGGCGCGTGTGCACGTGCTGCTGCGCCGTGTGGAGCGGGCCGCGCTGGCCGCCGCGACGCCGCGCAGCGGCATCCTGCGCCTCGGCGAGCTGGAGATCGACCACGCACAGCGACGCGTGCGGGTGCGCAGTGAGGATGTTCACCTCACGCCGACCGAGTTCGATCTGCTGGTCTGCCTGGCGAACACCCCGCGCGCGGTGCTCTCGCGCGAGCAGCTGCTCGCCGAGGTCTGGGACTGGGCGGACGCCTCCGGCACCCGCACCGTCGACAGCCACATCAAGGCGCTGCGCCGGAAGATCGGCGCCGAGCGGATCCGCACGGTGCACGGCGTGGGCTACGCCCTGGAGACCCCGACGCCATGAGCGGCGGGCCGGCCGCACGGAGAAACCCCGGGGAGCCGGAACCCTGGGTCGGGGTGAGCCCGTTCTCGATCAAGACCAAGCTGGGCGCGCTGGTCGTCATCTCGGTGCTGATCACCACAGGTCTGTCGGTGATCGCGGTGCACACGAAGACGGAGCTGCGCTTCATCACGGTCTTCTCGATGATCGCCACACTTCTCATCACGCAGTTCGTGGCCCATTCGCTCACCGCGCCGCTGGACGAGATGACCGCCGTGGCCCGCTCCATCTCGCAGGGCGACTACACCCGCCGGGTGCGGGACAACCGCCGTGACGAGCTGGGCGACCTGGCGGTGACGATCAACGCCATGGCCGACGAGCTGGAGGCCCAGGACCGCCAGCGAAAGGAGCTGGTGGCGAACGTCTCGCACGAGCTGCGCACACCCATCGCGGGACTGCGCGCGGTGCTGGAGAACATCGTCGACGGTGTCACCCAGGCCGACCCGGAGACGATGCGCACGGCCCTGAAGCAGACCGAGCGGCTCGGCCGGCTGGTGGAGACGCTGCTGGATCTGTCCCGCCTGGACAACGGCGTCGTACCGCTCAAACAGCGGCGCTTCGAGGTGTGGCCGTATCTGTCGGGCGTACTGAAGGAGGCCAACATGGTCGCCTCGGTGCGCGCGGGCATCGCCACCGGCTCGGGCAGTCACACCCGTACGGACGTCCATCTGCACCTCGACGTCTCGCCGCCGGAGTTGACCGCGCACGCCGACCCGGAGCGCATCCACCAGGTCGTGGCCAACCTCATCGACAACGCGGTCAAGCACAGTCCGCCGCACGGCCGGGTGACGGTCAAGGCGCGGCGCGGCACACTGCCGGAGTCACTGGAGCTGGAGGTCCTGGACGAGGGCCCCGGCATTCCGAAGTCCGAGTGGCACCGTGTGTTCGAGCGGTTCAACCGCGGCAGCGCCAAGCGGCCGCCGGGCTCGGGCAGCGACGGCGGCACGGGTCTAGGCCTCGCCATCGCCCGCTGGGCGGTGGATCTGCACGGCGGACGGATCGGAGTGGCCGAATCCGAGCGAGGTTGCCGGATTCTTGTCACTCTTCCGGGACTTCCATCTCTGCCAAGTTGACGTAAAGTTCGAAGCGGAGCCTCAAGATCCACGGGCGTCCGCGCTGACGGACACGTGTGATCAGGCACAGACCCGCGCCGTCGGCGCCCCGGGTGCCGCTCCCCCCTTCCCTCCTTAAGCGGAACCACGCTTGTTTCCCGCCATTTCAAGCCCCGAAACACTCTTTGAAGTGTGACTTGCGTGACGTTGAACGGGCCCGGCCTGACCTTCACGGTCCGGGAGGCGTAGCCTTGATTCCCGCTGTCCATCATCTTGTGAAGCGGAAGAGGGCGGTTGCCGCCGTGTCGCCACAGTCCCCCAGTAACTCGAGCATCTCGACCGACACCGACCAAGCGGGGAAGAACCCCGCCGCGTCGTTCGGTGCCAACGAGTGGCTCGTCGACGAGATCTATCAGCAGTACCTCCAGGACCCGAATTCGGTAGACCGAGCCTGGTGGGACTTCTTCGCCGACTACAAGCCAGGGGCGGCCGCCGCCTCGGCTCCGGCGGGTACCGCGGCCGCGGGGGCCGCGGGGACCACCACCGCTCCGGCGGCCCAGGCCGCCCCCGCCCAGGCCGCGGCCCCCGCCCCGGCGGCCGAGAAGCCCGCCGCCGCCCCGGCTCCCGCCCAGGCGAAGCCCGCCGCGCAGGCCCCGGCTCAGGCCGCCGCTCCGGCGAAGGCCGCTCCGGCCCCCGCCAAGCCGGCCGCCGCGAAGCCGAAGGCCGAGCCCGACGGCGAGGCCCCCGCGGGCCCCGAGCAGGTCGTGCTGCGCGGCCCCGCCGCCGCGGTCGCGAAGAACATGAACGCCTCCCTGGAGGTGCCCACGGCCACGTCCGTGCGCGCCGTCCCGGTGAAGCTGCTCTTCGACAACCGCATCGTCATCAACAACCACCTGAAGCGCGCCCGGGGCGGGAAGATCTCCTTCACGCACCTGATCGGCTACGCGATGGTGCAGGCCATCAAGGCCATGCCGTCGATGAACTACTCCTTCGCGGAGAAGGACGGCAAGCCGACCCTGGTCAAGCCGGAGCACGTCAACTTCGGCCTCGCGATCGACCTGGTCAAGCCCAACGGCGACCGCCAGCTCGTGGTCGCGGGCATCAAGAAGGCCGAGACGCTGAACTTCTTCGAGTTCTGGCAGGCCTACGAGGACATCGTCCGCCGCGCCCGCGACGGCAAGCTCGGCATGGACGACTTCACCGGCGTGACGGTCTCCCTGACCAACCCCGGCGGCCTCGGCACCGTCCACTCCGTGCCGCGCCTGATGCCCGGCCAGTCGGTGATCATGGGCGTCGGCTCCATGGACTACCCGGCGGAGTTCCAGGGCACGTCCCAGGACACCCTGAACAAGCTCGGCATCTCCAAGGTCATGACGCTCACGTCGACCTACGACCACCGGGTCATCCAGGGCGCCGCCTCCGGCGAGTTCCTTCGGATCGTCGCGAACCTCCTCCTCGGCGAGAACGGCTTCTACGACGAGATCTTCGAGGCGCTGCGCATCCCCTACGAGCCGGTCCGCTGGCTCAAGGACATCGACGCCAGCCACGACGACGACGTCACCAAGGCCGCCCGTGTCTTCGAGCTGATCCACTCCTACCGGGTCCGCGGCCACGTCATGGCCGACACCGACCCACTGGAGTACCAGCAGCGCAAGCACCCCGACCTGGACATCACCGAGCACGGGCTCACCCTGTGGGACCTGGAGCGCGAGTTCGCCGTCGGCGGCTTCTCCGGCAAGTCCCTGATGAAGCTGCGCGACATCCTCGGCGTGCTGCGCGACTCGTACTGCCGCACCACCGGCATCGAGTTCATGCACATCCAGGACCCCAAGCAGCGCAAGTGGATCCAGGACCGCATCGAGCGCCCGCACACCAAGCCGGAGCGCGAGGAGCAGCTGCGCATCCTGCGCCGGCTGAACGCGGCGGAGGCCTTCGAGACCTTCCTGCAGACGAAGTACGTCGGCCAGAAGCGGTTCTCCCTGGAGGGCGGCGAGTCCGTCATCCCGCTGCTGGACGCGGTCCTCGACTCGGCCGCCGAGTCGCGCCTGGACGAGGTCGTCATCGGCATGGCCCACCGCGGCCGGCTGAACGTCCTGGCGAACATCGTCGGCAAGTCGTACGCGCAGATCTTCCGCGAGTTCGAGGGCAACCTCGACCCGAAGTCGATGCACGGCTCCGGCGACGTGAAGTACCACCTGGGCGCCGAGGGCACCTTCACGGGCCTGGACGGCGAGCAGATCAAGGTCTCGCTGGCCGCCAACCCCTCCCACCTGGAGGCGGTCGACCCGATCCTGGAGGGCATCGCCCGCGCCAAGCAGGACATCATCAACAAGGGCGGCACGGACTTCACCGTCCTGCCGGTGGCGATCCACGGCGACGCGGCCTTCGCGGGCCAGGGCGTGGTGGCCGAGACCCTGAACATGTCGCAGCTGCGCGGCTACCGCACCGGCGGCACGGTCCACGTGGTCATCAACAACCAGGTCGGTTTCACGGCGGCTCCCGAGTCGTCGCGCTCCTCGATGTACGCCACCGACGTGGCCCGCATGATCGAGGCCCCGATCTTCCACGTGAACGGCGACGACCCCGAGGCGGTCGTCCGCGTCGCCCGCCTGGCCTTCGAGTTCCGCCAGGCGTTCAACAAGGACGTGGTGATCGACCTCATCTGCTACCGCCGCCGCGGTCACAACGAGTCGGACAACCCGGCCTTCACCCAGCCGCTGATGTACGACCTGATCGACAAGAAGCGCTCGGTGCGCAAGCTGTACACCGAGTCCCTCATCGGTCGCGGCGACATCACCCTGGAAGAGGCCGAGCAGGCGCTGCAGGACTACCAGGGCCAGCTGGAGAAGGTCTTCACGGAGGTCCGCGAGGCCACCTCGCAGCCGGCCGCCGCGGAGCCCACCGACCCGCAGGCCGAGTTCCCGGTCGCCGTGAACACCGCGGTGACCTCGGAGGTCGTCAAGCGGATCGCCGAGTCCCAGGTCAACATCCCCGACCACATCACCGTCCACCCGCGTCTGCTGCCGCAGCTGCAGCGCCGGGCGTCGATGGTCGAGGACGGCACCATCGACTGGGGCATGGGCGAGACCCTCGCCATCGGCTCCCTCCTGCTGGAGGGTGTCCCGGTCCGCCTCGCGGGCCAGGACTCGCAGCGCGGTACGTTCGGCCAGCGCCACGCGGTCATCATCGACCGCACCACGGGCGACGAGTACACGCCGCTGCAGTACCTCTCCGAGGACCAGGCGAGGCTCAACGTCTACAACTCCCTCCTCTCCGAGTACGCGGCGATGGGCTTCGAGTACGGCTACTCGCTGGCCCGCCCGAACGCGCTCGTGATGTGGGAGGCGCAGTTCGGCGACTTCGTCAACGGCGCCCAGACGGTCGTGGACGAGTTCATCTCGTCGGCCGAGCAGAAGTGGGCCCAGACGTCCGGCGTCGTCCTGCTCCTGCCGCACGGCTACGAGGGCCAGGGCCCGGACCACTCCTCGGCCCGCCCGGAGCGGTTCCTGCAGCTCTGCGCCCAGAACAACATGACGGTCGCCACGCCGACGTCGCCGTCGAACTACTTCCACCTCCTGCGGTGGCAGGTGCACAACCCGCACCACAAGCCGCTGGTGGTCTTCACGCCGAAGTCGATGCTGCGCCTGAAGGCGGCGGCGGCGAAGGCGGAGGAGTTCACGACGGGCCAGTTCCAGCCGGTCATCGGAGACGCGTCGGTCGACCCGGCCGCGGTCAAGAAGGTCGTCTTCTGCGCCGGCAAGGTCTACTACGACCTGGAGGCCGAGCGTCAGAAGCGCGGCGTCACGGACACGGCGATCATCCGCATCGAGCGCCTGTACCCGCTGCCGGGTGCCGAGCTCCAGGCGGAGATCAAGAAGTACCCGAACGCCGAGAAGTACCTGTGGGCCCAGGAGGAGCCGGCGAACCAGGGTGCCTGGCCGTTCATCGCGCTCAACCTGATCGACCACCTGGACCTGGCGGTCGGCGCCGACGTCCCGCACGGCGAGCGCCTGCGCCGCATCTCGCGCCCGCACAGCTCGTCCCCGGCGGTCGGTTCCGCGAAGCGGCACCAGGCCGAGCAGGAGCAGCTGGTGCGTGAGGTGTTCGAGGCGTAAGCGCCCTCGCGCGTCCTGTGACCGGGCCGCATCCCCGCTGCGGGGGTGCGGCCCGGCCGTTTGCGCGCACATATCCTTGACGGCATGTACTTCACGGACCGTGGCATCGAGGAACTGGAGAAGCGGCGCGGCGAGGAGGAGGTCACCTTCGAGTGGCTCGCCGAGCAGCTGCGGACGTTCGTCGACCTCAACCCCGACTTCGAGGTGCCGGTGGAGCGCCTGGCGACGTGGCTGGCACGGCTGGACGACGAGGACGACGAGTAGGAATCCGCCGCGTCAGTCGCGTGGATGTGTGAGGCCGTACGCCAGGCCCAGCGTGCCGTTGGCCAGCAGCAGCCCTCCGGCCGCGACCCAGCCCCCGCTGCGCCGCCGTAGCCCCCAGGCCAGGAGCGGTACGCCCGCCGCCACTTGAGCGAGAGCCAGCGCGCGAGCCCTTGGGTCGCCGGTCCACGGCATCCAGGGGCCGAGGCGGCTGTGATCAGCCGTACGGCGTGCCGCGGCCTCACGCCCGCCCGGCCATGCGACCGGGAGGCTGTCCGGCAGGAGCGCGGCGGCCTTGCGGAGGCGGTCGGCGGGTTCGCCGGGGGCGAGTTCGGGCGGCAGTGAGACGCCCACGCGCGCGAGGACCGCCAGCAGGCCGCGCAGCCGGGCGCGGGCATCGGCGTCGGCGTCGGCCTTCGCCAGTCGCTCGAGGGCCTGCACGTCCAGGACGGGCTCGAGGCCCACGCGCGCGGCGAAGGTCCGCATCGCCTCGTCCTCCCCCACCGGGACGCCGCTCGCGAGCCAGACGAATCCGACCGGGCGGCGGAAGCCGGACGCCAGCAGGAACCCCGAGTGATCGACGTCCCACCACAGGGCGAGCACGGGCCAGGGAGCGCCGACGGCGAGGGCCGTGGCCCAGCCGGTGACCACCCGGTCGACGGGCTCGCCGCCGTCCCGCCAGGGCCCGCCCTCGGGGACGAGCACGCTCCATTCGTCGCCCGCGCGAAGGAGCTGCACGGGTTCGCGCAGCAGGTGGGCGACGGGGGCGACGGCCCCGGGCACCGCCCGGCACAGCAGCAGCGCCCCAGAGGCGCGACCTGCGGGACCCGTGCGGCCAGCTTCCGTCGGCATGGTCACACGCTAGGGCGACTCACCCCTCTTTGAACACTTTTGCCCACCCTGCCATCCCCAGAACGAGTGCCTTGACTTTCCCCTCCCACGATATATCGTGAATACGAGAAGACGCGATATGGCGCGTTGAATCGGGGAGGTCTGCACCATGTCCGAGTGGTCCGTCACGGAACCGAGGAAGCTCACGTTCGACGAGCCCGTGAGCGATCTGCACGTGCGACTCGTCAACGGAACGGTGAACGTGGTGGGCACGGACGAAGGTTCCGCCCGCCTGGAGATCTCCGAGATCGAAGGCCCGCCCCTGGTGGTGACCCAGCAGGACGGCACACTCACGGTGGCTTACGAGGACCTGCCCTGGAAGGGCTTCCTCAAGTGGCTGGACCGTAAGGGCTGGCGCCGCAGCGCCGTGGTCTCCCTGGCCGTCCCGGCCGGCACCCGGGTGGAGGTGGGGGTGGTAGGCGCGGCCGCCGTGATCTCCGGGATCCAGGGACCGTCGGTGGTGAAGGGCGTCACGGGCGACACCACCCTGGTGGGACTCTCCGGCCCGGTCCGCGCCGACACGGTATCCGGCAGTCTGGAGGCCCAGGACGTGACCGGCGACCTCCGGTTCAACTCCGTCTCCGGCGACCTCACGGTGGTCGAGGGCTCCGGCCCCTCCGTACGGGCCGAGTCGGTCAGCGGCTCCATGATCATCGACCTCGACCCGGACGGCCCCACGGACGTGCGGCTGACCAGCGTCTCGGGCGAGATCGCGATCCGACTGCCCTACCCGGCGGACGCGGAGGTCGAGGCCAACACGGCGAGCGGCGCCATCTCGAACGCCTTCGACGGACTACGGGTACACGGCCAGTGGGGCGCCCACAAGATCACGGGCCGTCTCGGCGCGGGCAACGGCACGCTGCGGGCCACGACCGTCTCCGGCTCGATCGCCCTGCTGCGCCGCCCGACCAGGGAGGACGAGGACGAGCCGTGGGGCACGCGACCCGGCACAGGCAGCTCGCCGACGGACCCGCCGCCCGGCCCCCGGGGCGACTCGGGAGACAATTCCGTCTCCGGCCGGGACGAGGGCGCCGCCGGCGTCCCGGCCGACGGCACGACCGACAAGAAGGTGCTCTGACATGCCCCCCGTCTTCGCCCACGGCCGCCTCCGCCTCTACCTGCTGAAGCTGTTGGACGAGGCCCCCCGCCACGGCTACGAGGTGATCCGACTCCTCGAGGAGCGCTTCCAGGGGCTGTACGCACCGTCGGCGGGCACGGTCTACCCGCGTCTGGCGAAGCTGGAGGCCGAGGGCCTGGTCACCCACACCACCGAGGGCGGCCGCAAGGTGTACTCGATCACGGACGCCGGCCGGGCCGAACTGGCCGACCGCAGCGGCGAGCTGGCCGATCTGGAACTGGAGATCCGGGAGTCGGTCGCGGAACTGGCCGCCGAGATCCAGGCCGATGTGCGCGGGGCCGCGGGCGACCTGCGCCGCGAGATGCGCGCGGCGGCGACCGAGGCCCGCCGCGGCAACGGCGGCAAGACCTCCGGCGCACAGGACGCCCCCTTCGGGGACTTCACGGCCCACGGCGACAAGGAGGCGTGGCGCATCGCCAAGGAGGAGATGCGGCGCGCCAGGCAGGAGTGGAAGGAACAGGCCCGCCGCGCCAAGGACGAGAGCCGCCGCGCCCGCGAGGACGCCCAGCGCGCCCGCCGTCAGGCCAAAGAGGCCCAGGAACAGGCCCGGGCCCAGGCGCAGGAGCAGGTGCAGCACATCGCCCGCCGGGTCCAGGAACAGGTACAGGACCATTTCACACGCGGCGACTGGCCGACGGGCCTGCGCGAGGGCCTGAGCGAACTGGTCAAGGAGGTGGGCGAGTTCGGAAAGGACTACGGCAAGGACTTCGGCTTCGACTGGACAGGCACGGGCCCCGCATCCGCCCCCCACAGGCGGACCACCCCCGAGCCACCGACCACCCCCGAGCCACCGGCCCCCTCCCCTCCCTCCGCGGACTTCCCGGCCGCCTACGAACCGGCCTGGGCCCACGAGGACACCGCGGATTCCACCGGCGACCCCGCCCGCGATCTGGACCGCCTGCTCGACCGCTTCCGGGACGACATCCGCGACGCGGCCCGCGACCACGGCGTCACCTCCGGCCAACTGCGTGACGCCCGCCGCCACCTGTCGACGGCGGCAGCCCACCTGGGAGCGCTGCTGCGCACGCCGAAGAAGTAGCCGGCCGGAGGGAAAGCCGCGTCACCCGGCCTTGGCCTCGCCGCCCCCGTACAGCACCCGCACCAGGGACTCGTACGTCACCCCGTGGTCGGCGAGGACCTCGGCCGGCACGCCGGGGCGCATGGTCAGGGCCAGCAGGATGTGCTCATCACCGATGTGCCGGTCCCGCTGGGCGAGAGCGACACGCAAGGAGTGCTCCAGCACGCCCTTGGCACCCCGCCCGAACGAGGGCCGCCCGGACCACCACCCTTTTTCCTTCCGGTCACCGGACATGGCGCCGACCCCATGCACGTCCTCCACCCGGGCGACGATCTCGGCCACATCGATCCCCAACCCGGCGAGCGCATCCGTATCGGCCTGCGACAGCCCTGCCCGCCGCCGTGCCTCACGCAGCGCCTGACGCACGGACTCCCGCCGCTCCCCGAGCCCGAGAGCGGTCAGCGCGAACGACCCACGACTGCCCTCACGGTCGAGCAGCGCCAGCAGCAGATGCTCCGGCTCCACACTCTGCCCGTCTCCCCCCTCCACGTACTCGAACGCGCTCTTCACCACACCCCGGGCGTCTTTCGTGAACCGCTCGAACATCAATGCCTCCCGTACTTCTTGTGCACGGCCTGCCTGCTCACACCGAGTTCGGCGGCGATCTCCTGCCACGACCAGCCCTGATTGCGCGCATTACGCACCTGTACGGCTTCCAACTGCTCCAGCAGCCTGCGCAGCGCGGCGACAGCCCTCAGGCCGACCCGTGGATCACGGTCACCCGCGCGCTCGGCCAGATCCGTTGCTTCGGTCATACCGTCAACCTAAGTTGACACCCGCCATTCGTCAACCCCAGTTGACACACGAAAGCGGCCGGCCCATCCCGGACCGACCGCCCACGTCACTCAGGAGGCACCTCACATACGCCCCCGGAACACCTCAGGAATTCGCCAGCACGACCTTCCCGATCTGCTCACCCGAAGCCAGCCGCTCGAAGCCCTCACGCGCACGGTCCATGGGCAGCACCTCGTCGATCACGGGCCGCACCCCGGTGGCGGCACAGAACGCGAGCAGATCCTCCAGCTCGTCCTTGGTCCCCATCGTGGACCCGACGACCTTGAGCTCAAGGAAGAAGATCCGGGTCAATTCAGCGTGCGACGGCCGGTCACCACTCGTCGCACCGGAGATCACCAGCGTGCCCCCGGGCTTCAGCGACTTCACGGAGTGCGACCATGTCGCCGCCCCGACGGTCTCGATCACGGCGTCGACCCGCTGCGGCAGCCGCGCCCCGGACTCCACAGCCTCCACGGCCCCCAGCTCCAGGGCCCGCTTCCGCTTGGCCTCGTCCCGGCTGGTCGCGAAGACCCGCAGCCCGGCGGCCTTCCCGAGCACGATGGCGGCCGTGGCGACACCACCGCCGGCCCCCTGCACCAGCACGGAGTCACCGGGCCGGACGCCCGCGTTGGTGAACAGCATCCGATACGCGGTCAGCCACGCGGTCGGCAGACAGGCGGCCTCCGCGAAGGAGAGCTCCTTGGGCTTGGGCAGGAGGTTCCAGGTCGGCACGGCGACCTGCTCCGCGAACGTGCCCTGATACCGCTCGGTGAGGATGGAACGGGGCTCCTTGGGCCCCACCCCATGCCCGGTCTGTCCGATCACGGAATGCAGGACGACCTCGTTGCCGTCCTCGTCGACACCGGCGGCGTCACAGCCGAGGATCATCGGCAGCTTGTCCTCTGCGAGGCCGACGCCGCGCAGGGACCACAGGTCGTGGTGGTTGAGGGAGGCGGCCTTGACCGTGACGGTACTCCAGCCGGGCCGGGCCTCGGGAGCCGGACGCTCTCCCAACTCCAGGCCGGTCAGCGGCTGGTCGCGGTCGATTCGGGCGGCATAGACAGCGAACATGACCTTGACGATAGGTTCCCCACCCAACCCGTTGGAACCACCACCCCGTGTGAGACACACCCTCTTGCCAGCCGCACGACGTCGGTGCTGGGCCCGCAGCGCGGCGACTGCGGCGGATGGCGGAAGCCGAACGCGCCCGCACCCGCCGGCTCACGGAAGGGGACGTGTCGGGGGGTGTCCGCCCGCAGCGGTTGTCGCGTCAACGAACAGTCAGTCGGTTCGCAACCCCATCGCGACGTTCCGAGGACGGACACCCCCCGACACGGCCCCGACCCACCACCGGCGAGACGGCGCTACGCACACCCCCACCAACCCCCGCAGGCCGCCGCAGGCATGGCCCGCCACCCGAACAGCCGCACCCACCAGCCCCAGCAAAAGAAATGACCCCGCCCACACAGGACGGGGTCACATCACGGCAGCGTCACCGCCGGGCCACACCCTCGGCCCGCGCGGCCGCGGCCACAGCCGCTGTCACCGCCGGCGCGACCCGCTCGTCGAACGGCGACGGAATGACGTAGTCGGCAGCGAGATCGTCCCCGACCACGGACGCCAGCGCCTCGGCAGCCGCCAGCTTCATCCCCTCGGTGATCCGGGAGGCCCGCACCTGCAGCGCCCCCGCGAAGATCCCCGGGAACGCCAGCACGTTGTTGATCTGGTTCGGGAAGTCCGACCGCCCGGTCGCCACGACAGACGCGTACTTGTGCGCGACCTCCGGGTGCACCTCAGGGTTCGGGTTCGCCATGGCGAACACAAACGCACCCTCGGCCATGGAGGAAACCGCAGCCTCCGGCACCGTCCCACCGGACACCCCGATGAACACATCGGCCCCGGCCAGCGCGGCCTCCAGCGACCCGCTGATCCCCGCCTTGTTCGTGAACCCGGCAAGCTCCTGCTTCACCGCGGTGAGGTCGTCCCGGTCCGCCGACACGACACCCTTGCGGTCGGCGACCGCGACATCCCCGATCCCGGCCTCGACCAGCATCCGCGCGATGGCGACACCGGCCGCCCCCGCCCCGGAAATGACAGCCCGCAGCTCCCCCAACGACCGCCCGCTCAGCCGCGCAGCGTTCCGCAGGGCCGCCAGCGTCACCACCGCCGTACCGTGCTGGTCGTCGTGGAAGACAGGAATGTCCAGCCGCTCCTGCAGCTTCCGCTCGATCTCGAAGCACCGCGGCGCCGAGATGTCCTCCAGGTTGACCCCGCCGAACGACGGCGCGAGCCGCACCACGGTCTCGACGATCTCGTCGACGTCCGTGCAGTTCAGCGCGATCGGAACCGCGTCCACACCGCCGAACTGCTTGAACAGGATCGCCTTGCCCTCCATCACCGGGAGGGAGGCTTCGGGGCCGATGTCACCGAGCCCCAGCACGGCCGTACCGTCCGTCACGACGGCGACGACCGAGGACTTCCACGTGTAATCGTGGACGAGGTCCGGCTGCTCCGCGATCGCGCTGCACACCTTCGCGACGCCGGGCGTGTACGCCAGGGACAGGTCGTCCTTGTCACGGACCGGCACCGTGGCCTGCACGGCCATTTTGCCGCCGCGATGCAATGCGAACGCCGGGTCGAAGGAGTCGAGGGGCTCCGCACCGCCCTCGTGATCCGTATCGCCGGTCTTGCTCTCGCTGCGAGGATTGACGATCTCCGCTGCCACTTCGTTCTACCCCTTAAATCTTCATTGGTCTGAGGGTGGCCACTCCTGGTGAGGGGTGGGCGGGACCGCGTACCGCCGTGGTCGTGCTCTGTACGTGATACGTACGGGCGCGTACGCGACGGGCGCGCCGCACACGCGCCCTGAGCCCCGGATGAGGGGTGTAAAGACCCTTCTTACCGGACGGAAGGCGCCGACGACGAGTCCATAACGCGAAGGTCACATGACGGCGCCCCGACGCTTCGTCCAATTTCGGGACAACCCCTGGACAAAGCAGCGACAACCACTCAAGCATCCGCGAAGTTCGCGGGCCCCATGCTGAAATCCCTGGTTACGCCGAAGATCTTCCGGCCGGAAGCACCGATTCCCATAGAAGGTCCAGCCGTGATGTACCTGGGTGATGCGGTTCGGGGATCGCCCGTTATCCGATTTTGACATGGCTGGCCCCCAGAATCGCGCAGTCCGAATGGCAAGATGCCGTAATCACACGAGGTCGCGACACTCGAAGGTGCGTGCACTCGTCGACCCATGGCGCTGCCGCACCGGCAGTCGCCGGCCCCATCGGCAACTCCACCCATCCGCCGGAGGAACCCACCATGACCGCAAGCTCCACCCGTCGTACGACCGCCGCGCACTCCCGGCTAGCAGCGGTCGGTGCGATCGCGGTCGCAGGCGCGCTGATGCTCACCGGATGCGGTGACCAGACCAAGGACAACGGCTCCAGCGACACGGCGGCCTCGGCCCCGCTCGCCGACAAGCTGCCGAAGTCCATCCGCGACAAGGGCGTCATCAAGGTCGGTTCCGACATCGCCTACGCCCCGGTCGAGTTCAAGGACGACGCCGGCAAGGTGGTCGGGATCGACCCGGACCTCGCCGCCGCCATGGGCAAGCAGCTCGGGGTCGACTTCCAGTTCGAGAACGGCACCTTCGACACGCTGATCACGGGTCTGCGCTCCAAGCGGTACGACATCGCCATGTCCGCGATGACCGACACCAAGGACCGCCAGGAGGGCATCGACTCCGACACCGGCAAGAAGGTCGGTGAGGGCGTCGACTTCGTGGACTACTTCACCGCCGGTGTCTCGATCTACACCAAGAAGGGCGACGACCAGGGCATCAAGACCTGGTCCGACCTGTGCGGCAAGAAGATCGTGCTGCAGCGCGGCACGGTCTCCGAGGACCTCGCCAAGGCGGAGTCGAAGAAGTGCCCGGCCGGCAAGAAGATCGCCATCGAGCCCTTCGACAACGACCAGCAGGCCCAGACCCGCCTGCGCGCGGGTGGCGCCGACGCCGGCTCGTCCGACTTCCCGGTCGCCGCGTACGCCGTGAAGACGTCCGGTGGCGGCAAGGACTTCCAGCTGGTCGGCGAGCAGGTCGAGGCCGCCCCGTACGGCATCGCGGTCGCCAAGAACCAGACGCAGCTGCGGGACGCCCTCAAGGCCGCGCTTGACGCCGTCATCGAGAACGGCGAGTACGAGAAGATCATGAAGAAGTGGGGCGTCACCGACGGCTCCATCGACGAAGCCACGATCAACGGCGGCAAGTGACCGCGACGCAGCGGCACTGAAAGGCAACACCCGTGACTGTTGACATCGACAAGACGCCGGCTGACACGCCCCCGGCCGGACCGGAGGCCATCAAGGCCATCCCGGTCCGGCACTACGGGCGGTACGTCTCCGCCGTCATCGCCATCGCCCTGCTGGTCGGGGTCGTCTACGCGTTCTCCCAGGGCAAGATCAACTGGGGCGCGATCCCGGACTACTTCTTCGACGACCGCATCCTGGACGGCGTGGGCAAGACGCTCCTGCTGACCGTCCTGTCCATGGCGATCGGCATCGTCGGCGGCGTCCTGCTGGCCGTGATGCGCCTGTCGAAGAACCCCGTGACCTCGTCGATCGCGTGGTTCTACATCTGGTTCTTCCGCGGCACCCCGGTCCTGGTCCAGCTGATCGTCTGGTTCAACCTGGGCCTGGTCTTCGAGTACATCAACCTCGGGCCGTTCTACAAGGACGAGTGGTCGGACTTCATGACCCCGTTCCTGACGGCTCTGCTGGGCCTCGGCCTCAACGAGGCCGCCTACATGGCGGAGATCTGCCGTGCCGGTCTGCTCTCGGTCGACGAGGGCCAGACGGAGGCGTCGCACGCGCTGGGCATGAGCCACACGAAGACGCTGCGCCGGATCGTCATCCCGCAGGCGATGCGCGTGATCGTGCCGCCGACGGGCAACGAGGTCATCAACATGCTGAAGACGACCTCGCTGGTCTCGGTCGTCCAGTATCCCGAGCTGCTCCGCGCCGCCCAGGACATCGGCCAGACCTCCGGCGCCCCCGCCGAGATGCTGTTCCTGGCGGCGGCCTGGTACCTGCTGATGACGTCGATCTTCAGCGTGGGCCAGTACTACCTGGAGCGGTACTACGCGCGTGGTTCGAGCCGGTCCCTGCCGGCCACCCCGTTCCAGAAGATCAGGGCGAACGTGCTCTCCCTGTCCAGCCGCTCCAAGCCGACGGGAGGCAAGGCATGACCGTCATGGTCAAGGCCGAGGGCGTTCACAAGTCCTTCGGCCCCGTAGAAGTCCTCACGGGCATCGACCTGGAGGTGAAGACCGGCGAGGTGTTCTGCCTCATCGGCCCCTCCGGCTCCGGCAAGTCGACCTTCCTGAGGTGCATCAACCACCTGGAGAAGATCAACGCCGGCCGTCTGTACGTGGACGGCGAGCTGGTCGGCTACCGCCAGAAGGGCGACAAGCTCTACGAGCTGAAGGACAGCGAGGTCGCGGTCAAGCGCCGGGACATCGGCATGGTCTTCCAGCGCTTCAACCTGTTCCCGCACATGACGGCCGTCGAGAACGTCATGGAGGCACCGGTCCAGGTCAAGGGCGTGAGCAGGAGCCAGGCCCGCTCGCGCGCCCAGGAGCTCCTGGACCGGGTGGGGCTGGCCGACAAGGCGGGCAACTACCCCTCGCAGCTCTCCGGCGGCCAGCAGCAGCGCGTCGCCATCGCCCGGGCCCTGGCCATGGACCCGAAGCTGATGCTGTTCGACGAGCCGACCTCGGCGCTCGACCCGGAGCTGGTCGGTGACGTCCTGGACGTCATGCGAGACCTCGCCGAGTCGGGGATGACGATGATCGTCGTCACCCACGAGATGGGCTTCGCCCGCGAGGTGGGCGACAGCCTGGTCTTCATGGACGGCGGTGTGGTGGTCGAATCCGGTCACCCGCGCGAGGTGCTGACGAACCCGCAGCACGAGCGGACGAAGTCGTTCCTGTCCAAGGTGCTCTGACGGTACGGACACCGAGGGGGCGGTACGGATCTCCGTGCCGCCCCCTTCGCTCGTCCGCGCCCGGCTACTTCAGGGCGAGCAGCAGGGTGTCCGAGGGCGAGCACCACACCGGCCTGGCCTCGCCGAATCCCTGCTCGCGCAGCACGCGCGCGTGCCACGCCGCCGAGGGCATGTCGCCGTCGGCGTGTTCGCCGTAGATCTCGTAGCGCCGGGCCGTGGGCCCCGCGAGGACCGGGTCCTTGGCGGCGAGCTGCCACCATTCGGACCAGTCGAGGATGCCGTCCCGCTTGGCCTGATCCATACGGGCGTGCCGCTGCGCCCGCTCCGCCGCGTTGATCCGGGGCGTCGACTCGTCGATCATGTGATCCGCGTTCATGAAGACACCGCCGTCGCGGACGAGTCCCGCGACCTGGCCGTAGAGGTCCGCGAGGGGTTCCCGGTGCAGCCAGTGCAGGGCCGTCGCGGTCAGGACGGCGTCGTACGAGTCGTACGGCAGCTTCGCCGGCCAGTCGGGGTCCTTGAGGTCGGCGGTGACGAGGCCGACCCGGTCGTCGCCCGCGAAGGTGCCCTCGGCGATGGCGAGGAGTGCCGGGTCGAGGTCGACGCCGGTGCTGGTGGCCTCGGGGAACCGGGTGAGCAGCCGGGCCGTGATGCTGCCCGTGCCGCAGGCGAGGTCGAGCACGCGCGGGGCGGTGCCCACCAGGGCCTCGACCATGTCGAGCATGATCTGGAACCGCACCTCGCGGTCGGGCAGGTACCACTCCTGCTGCCGGTCCCAGCTCTCCTGCCAGGCACGCCAGTCGGTGGTGGCCGTAGGGGTGTCGGCGTCCGTCATCGAACCCCTCCCTCGTAATACCCTGGAAGCACCATCAGCTGTTACAAGTCCGCGCTCACGACAATAAAGCCCCTCCGTAAGGACTACAAGTGGAACTGGCCTATTACTCGGACTATGCCGTGCGCCTCGTCAACACCGAGGAACCGGTCCGGGGGAAGGACACGCTGACGTCGGTCGAGGCCGTCCGCGACCTGTTCGGCGCCAGCCAGTCGGCGGCCCGCCGCGCCACCGACTCGGACGTGACGCGGTTCCGCTCGATCCGGGCCCGGCTGCGCGCGGTCTTCGAGGCGGCCGACGCGGGCGACGAGACCCTGGCCGTCGATCTGCTGAACTCACTGCTGCTGGAGTTCCCGGTGAGCCCGCAGATCTCCGGGCACGACTTCCGCGACGACGACGGCCGCCCGCTGTGGCACATGCACCTGGCGGACCACCCGTCCAACGCCACCGCGGGCTACGCGGCGATCGCGGCGATGGGCCTGGCGTTCCACCTGACCGAGTACGGCGTGGACCGGCTCGGCCTGTGCGAGGCCGCGCCCTGCCGCAACGCCTACCTGGACACCTCCACGAACCGCTCCCGGCGCTACTGCTCCGACCGCTGCGCGACCCGCGCCAACGTGGCGGCCTACCGGGCCCGCAAGCGCCGCGAGGCCGATCTGTCGGAGAACACCGGCCTGGCGGCCGACAGCGCCCAGCCCAGCAGCGCCCAGGGCGAGCGCCCGGTCCCGCGCGGCCGGTAACGGAACCGGACCCGCCCCAGCACCAGGTCGTCCGGCACGACGCCGTAGTCCGTGCTGTCACCACCGGCGTACGCGTTGTCCCCGAGCACCCACCAGCCGCTCTCGCGCCGCTGGGCGACCCGCTTCACGACGAGCAGGTCCTGCTGGAAGGGATGTTTCAGCACGACGACGTCACCGGGCTTGACCCGGGTCCCGTAGTGCACCAGGAGCCGGTCCCCGTGGTGCAGCGTGGGCACCATGGACGGCCCGGTCACCTCGGCGACGCCGAAGGGCGCGGCCGACCTCCCCCGCTCGGACTCCTGCGACAGCTCCGGCATCACCCGGCACCTCCCCGGTTCTTCGTCCACCAGTCTCAGTCTCACCCCGGACTTTTGTCCTAAGCCCATGGGGGCACCCGCGAAAACCGGTCCCGCACGGAGTAATGTCCCCTGTGAGAAGACGATCACGAGGAAGGAATGCTCCATGCTTTCCCGCCTGTTTGCCCCCAAGGTCAAGGTCAGTGCGCACTGCGACCTGCCCTGCGGTGTGTACGACCCTGCCCAGGCCCGCATCGAGGCGGAGTCGGTCAAGGCTGTCCAGGAGAAGATGGCCGGCAACGACGACCCGCACTTCCAGGCGCGCGCCACCGTCATCAAGGAGCAGCGCGCCGAGCTCGCGAAGCACCACGTGTCCGTGCTCTGGAGCGACTACTTCAAGCCGCCGCACTTCGAGAAGTACCCGGAGCTGCACCAGCTGGTCAACGACGCCCTCAAGGCCCTCTCGGCCGCCAAGGGCTCGACCGACCCGGCGACCGGCCAGAAGGCTCTGGACTACATCGCCCAGATCGACAAGATCTTCTGGGAGACCAAGAAGGCTTGATTGGCTAGGCCCTCTGACCTGCGGTTTCGCGGGTCGCATCGCCTACCTGTCCGCACCCGGTCCGCAGGCCGCCAAGTACGGCGTCCAGGACGGTCCGGGTGCGGATTTTTGCTACCCGGCCACAGGTGGGTGCCGCCCGGCCGACCCGGGGGAGGAATTCCAGTCATCAGAAATCGGTATGTACACCGGAATCCCACCCTCCTTTCACACCAGCCACACGGCAAACCGGCAGATGAGCGGGAGGAACCGGCTACCTCGGGCCTCCCTTCGGTGTCATGGCATGTTCAAGCCATCCACCCTTCGCCCCATCTGTCCCTCTTGCCCCTCGACTATCGCCTGTGGCTATGGTGACCATCGCAAACGCAGCGTGACCAAGCTGCTTTGACAGTGCGTCACCCAGCACACGGGGGACGCTGTCGCCATGGGGGGATACATCGTCATGCCTCGATGCCGTGCTGTTGACGCACGCCGATTCGGCTCTGCCTGCCTGCCCGCCTTCATGCGGCTTTCCTGACGCCTGGCACGCAGTGGGCTGCCCGGGTTGACGCGCACGACCCGCTCCGCTTCATCTCCGTTCGCGCGCGTTCTCAGGGCTCCGACCGCTGAGCGAGAAGCCGTCACATGGCTGACGAGAAGGTTCTCGCCGCCCAGAAATGGGTCAACGCCACCTGCCCTGAAACCGGCGCCGGATCGATCGACCCGTTCCTCCCGCAGCGCCGCAGAGAGGCCGCGGCCTGCCCCTCAGGCCAGTGAACACACGAAGAAGGGAACACCTGATGTCCATGCGCACCCTGTCACGCGCCATAGCCCCGGTCGCCGCTCTTGTCGCCGTCCTGGCGACCGCCCCGCTGGCCTCGGCGGAAGGCCAGGCTCCAGCAGACCACACCATGGTCGTCGCCGGGACCGGCGTCGAGTTCTCCGAAGCCGGCGCACGCGATGCGCAGACCCGTGCCGTGGCGGCCGAGAATCCGGCGGCGGTCCGTGCAACCGCCTCGCTGTGCGGAAGTGGCTACGAACTGGAGCACGCGGAGCGGCTTCCCGACGAACGGCGCTTCGGAACCCTGTTCACCTACACCAAGCACACGGTCGGCAAGGCCGGCGCCTGCGCCGTCTTCGACAACAACCTCGGCACGGCGAAGAAGATGAAGCTCAAGCTGTGCCCGAACCTGACCGGCGCGGCGTGCAAGGTGGATGAGGGCAACTTCTCGCAGTACGCGGGGCCGGTGAAGTACGAGACCACTGGCAGAGACTCGGTGGACTGTGCCGAGGTGACTGCCATCATGTGGTCGGGCGGTGTGCCGATCATCGACCGGGTCAAGTCCGTCGCGCCCTGCGACTGATCCCACGGCAGACGCGTCGTACGACGGCCGTTGGGACTCGGACGGCCGTCGTACGCGCGCTCAGTGGAACTGAGGCACGATCAGGTAGATCCCGTACGCCACCACGGCCGCGCAGGCGAGGAAGCACACGGCGGCCTGGGTGAGGCCGAGGGCGGAGGTGCCGCCCGGCCTTTCGCGGGCGCCCTCCAGCCGGGCGAGGCCGAGAACGCCGAAGGCGAACACGACGACCACGGCGACGGTGACGCCGACGCTCACCGCGCCGACCTGGCCGAGTGCGGTCCAGTCCAGATGCATGTCGACTTCCCGTTCAGGCTGCCGTGCCGACCTTGGCGGGCGGCTCGGTGCGGATGCTGACCTCGTGCGCGTCGTTGACGTTGTGCGCGTGCACCGGGTTGCGGCGCGAGACGGCCACGATGCCCGCGGCCAGGGCCGCGCAGACCAGCGCGACGACCGTCGTACCGAGGTCGCCGCCGTTCTGGACGACGCTCGCGGCCAGACCACCGACCAGCGCGGCGGCGGGCAGGGTGATCATCCAGGCGAGCGCCATCCGGCCCGCGACGCCCCAGCGGACTTCCGCGAGCCTGCGGCCGAGCCCCGCGCCGAGGATGCTGCCCGAGGCGACCTGGGTGGTGGACAGGGCGAAGCCGAGGTGGGCGGAGGTGAGGATGACGGTGGTGGAGGCGGTCTCGGCGGCGAAGCCCTGCGGCGACTGGATCTCGGTGAGGCCCTTGCCCATCGTGCGGATGATGCGCCAGCCGCCGAGATAGGTGCCGAGGCCGATCGCGAGGCCCGCGGAGGCGATGACCCACAGGGGCGGGCCGGCGTCGTGGCCGAGCGCGCCCGCCGAGATCAGGGTGAGGGTGATGACGCCCATGGTCTTCTGCGCGTCGTTCGTGCCATGGGCGAGGGAGACCAGGGAGGCGGAGGCGATCTGGCCGATCCGGAAGCCCTTGGTGACGGAGTCCTTGCGGGCGCGGTCGGTGAGCCGGTAGGCGAGGTAGGTGGCGAGCAGCGCGGCGACACCGGCCACGATCGGCGAGGCCACCGCCGGGACGAGTACCTTCTCGACGACCTTGTCGAAGTTGACGCCGTGGCTGCCCGCTCCGACCCACACGGCCCCGATCAGTCCGCCGAACAGGGCGTGCGAGGAGCTGGAGGGCAGTCCGACGAGCCAGGTCAGCAGGTTCCACAGGATGGCCCCCACCAGTCCCGCGAAGATCATCCCCGGGCTGACGAGAGTGTCGTCCACGATGCCGCCGGAGACCGTCTTGGCCACCTCGGTGGAGAGAAAGGCACCGACGACGTTGAGGACACCGCTGATCAGGACCGCCGTACGGGGAGCCAGCGCGCCGGTGGCGATGGACGTGGCCATCGCGTTCGCCGTGTCGTGGAATCCGTTGGTGAAGTCGAAGGCGAGCGCCGTGACGATGACGACCGCCACGAGGAACGTGATGTGGTCCATTCCTGAATGCAAACAAGCGCGGACCAATACGCGGGGAACGGCGAGGCAAAGGCTGGTCAAGGTTCACGCAGGTGGCCGTGGCGGACGGGCACTACGGTCGCGCGCATGAGAATCCGCTGCGTGTACTGGTCCCTCCACCGCGTGTACTAGTCCCTCAACCGCGCAGCCCGCGCCTGGAGATAGCGCTGCTCGGGCAGGCTGAGGGTCTGGGCGGCCGCCGACTCGTAGGCGGCCCGGGCGGCTTCGGGCTCGCCCGCGCGCTCGAGGAGATGGCCCCGTACCGCGTCGAGGCGGTGGCCTTTCAACTCACCTGACAGGGACTCCAGTTCGGTCAGGCCGGCGCGTGGGCCGTGGACCATGGCGACGGCGACCGCGCGGTTGAGGCGTTCGACCGGGCCGGGGACGAAGCCGACGAGGACGTCGTACAGACCCAGGATCTCGGCCCAGTCCGTCGCCTCGGGCGAAGGCGCCTCGTCGTGTACGGCTGCGATCGCGGCACGCAGGGGGTAGGGCCCGGGCCTGCCCCGGGACAGAGCCCGGGTCACCAACGCGACGCCCTCCTCGATGGCGGCCTTGTCCCAGCGGTCGCGGTCCTGCTCGTCGAGGGGGATCAGCTCCCCGCGCGGTCCGCTGCGCGCATCACGGCGGGCATCGGTGAGCAGCATCAGCGCGAGCAGCCCGGCCACCTCTCCGTCGTCGGGCAGCAGCCGGTGGACCGTACGGGTCAGCCGCACGGCCTCGCCCGCCAGGTCGGGGCGTTGCAGGGCGGCGCCCGAGGTGGCGGTGTAGCCCTCGTTGAAGATCAGGTAGAGGATCTGCAGAACGGACGGCAGCCGCTGCTCCCAGCGGTCCGGGCGGCCGAAGCGCACGCCCCGCACCTTCTGCTTGGCCCGGCTGATGCGCTGCGCCATCGTCGCCTCCGGGACCAGATACGCGCGGGCGATCTCCGCCGTGGTCAGCCCGCCGACGGCGCGCAGCGTGAGCGCGATCTGTGCGGGCGGGGTGAGGTCCGGGTGGCAGCACAGGAACAGCAGCGAGAGGGCGTCGTCCTCGCGGGGAGCCCGCTCCCTGGGCGGCGGGGCGGTGAAGGCGTCCCGGGGTGTGAGCGCCGCCGCCCGCTCCTCGCGCTGCCGCCGGGCCTCCTCGCTGCGCAGGGCGTCGGTCAGCCGCCGCGAGGCCACCTTGATCAGCCAGCCGCGCGGATTGTCAGGCACGCCCGCCGAGGGCCACTGCCCGGCCGCGGCGAGCAGCGCCTCCTGTACGGCGTCCTCGGCCGCGTCGAAGTGCCCGTACCGTCTGACCAGCGCGCCGAGGACCTGCGGCGCGTTCCGGCGCAGCAGGTCCTCGACCTCGGGTGTGTTCCTCACCGGCGGGTCCGTCGGCGTCGCGCGGGCCGGCTCGTCAGATGTCCCCGCTGCCGTCCATGATCGGGCGGATCACGACCGGGTAGTCGGGGGCACCGGCCGGCTGGGGGCAGCGGGAGATGCGTTCGGCGATCTCCGTGACCCGCTCCAGGCTCTCGCACTCCAGGACCCAGTAGCCGGCCAGCAGCTCCTTGGTCTCGCTGTACGGGCCGTCGGTGATCACCGCCTTGCCGTCGTCACCGAGGGTGACGTGCCGGGTCTGCGCCGGCTCGGCCAGGCCCTGCCCGTCGACGAACTCGCCGGTCTCGGAGAGATCGTCGTTGATGGCTCCCATGTAGGCGAACATGGCCTGCAGCTCGTCCTCGTTCCATGCGGGTGAGTCCGCTGACGCCTTGCCGCGCATGGCCTCGTAGTCCGCCTGTGTGCCCTGCACCATGACCAGGTACTTCATCAGTCCGCTCCTTCGGCTCTCACCACCCTGCCGGGCGGCTCTCACAGGGGACGTCGGAGCCGGGCCGGGATTCTCGACACGGGCTCAGGAGTTTTCCGGGACGGTTTCTCCGGGGGCCGTTTCGGCCGGGTTCGTCGCAGGTGGGGCGGTGCCATCGGCCGACCGGGGGTCCGCGTCGGGCCGGGTCTTCCCGGCAGGCCGCGTGTCCTCGACGGCGCGGCCGCCCTCAGCGCCCTCCACGTCGTAGGCCCCGCACTCGGGGTTGTGGCAGGGGCCCGCCACCCACAGGGGGACCCATGTGCCCAGCGTCTTGTGGCGCCGGACGACTGTTTCCACTGGCTGTCCGCAGGCCGGACAGACGTGTTCGTCACTGCCCATGTCCTCAGAGTAGGACGGTCGCAGGCGCAGCGCTTCCTGCTGTACGAGCGCACCAGCACGTCGTTGCCGAACGAACGCGCGGACTCCAGCGTGAACTCCAGGCCGGTGCGCGGAGACCTGCTGTATCTGGCCATGCTCGGGCTGCTCCTGGAGCATCTGACCCTGCCGGGCGTCCCAGAGGGCGTATTGCCCGGGGAGGGCGTGCCGGACGGACTGGTGGAGCGGAGCGTGGCGGCGGTGCTGCCGGAGCAGGACCAGGAGGGCGGGGTCTCTAGGAGACCGCGCGCGTACGCGGCTCGCGCCACATCGGCCACATGGCCGGGCCGTCCGGGAGGTCGAGGGCGGGACCGGTGACCTCGAAGCCGAGACGCTCGTACAGCTTGCGGCTGCGGGCGTTGCTGGCCTCCAGATAGGCGGACAGCCCCTCGCGGTCGCAACGGCCGAGGACCGACTCGATGAGCGCGGTGCCGAGCCCCTCGCCCTGCCGGCCGGGGGCGACGCCGATCATCCACAGGTACTCGTGCGCCCGCCCCGAGGGGTGGACGGCGGCCGTCAGCCGGCCGATCAGCTCGATGCGCTCGTTGTCCGGGTCGACAGCCGCCCGCACCTGTGCCGGACCGTCGTCGTCCTCGGAGTCGCCGTCATGGTCGTCGGCCGGTATGGACAGCCACAGCGCACAGGCCGAGCCGTCCTCGGTGACGTCGATACGCCCGGCCGCGAGCACGATGTCGGTGAAGGCGGCCATGAGCCCGGGGTGGTGTTCACGGCGGTCCTCCGCACCGGGGAAGACCCAGCCGCTCACCGGGTCGTCCTGGAACGCCTCGTCCAGCAACCGGACGACCGACTCCCGGTCCGCCTCCCCCGCTGTACGGATCGCCACGCCCATGCCCCGCCCCTTCGCTCGTCCCGACGGGCGTTGATCGTAGGGGGGTTGAGGGTCGCCCGGGCAGGCGGGGCGGGAGCTTGGCGGAATTCAGTCGAACGCCTGTCGAAACTCGATCGCGCGACACGTGAAAGGGGCGGGCCCCGCACACCGTGGGGCAGTGCGGGACCCGCCGGCCGGAGTCCGGAAGCCGCGCGGGGTCAGGAGCCGCACGGCCCCGGCGCTCCGGGGACCGGCCTTCGGTCGCCCGAAGGTTCATGCTGTGCTGCCGGCCGTCCAGTGCCGTCGGCCGCCAGGCCTTGCCGACGGCCGCAGGGCCGGCATCCCTTGGCGAGGCCCCGGTCTGTGCCGGGTGCCGCCGGTCCCAGCCGGTGCCCGCCCGCTCCTGCCGATGCCCGCCGGTGCCGCCCGCTCCTGCCGATGCCGCCGGCCCTGCCGATGGCCGACCGCTGCCGGCCGTCAACCACCGCCGAACGTCAACTGCGGCCGGACGTCAACTGCTCCCGACGTCAACTGCTGCGCCGTGTCACGAACTCGGCGAGGGCCAGCAGACCGCCCGCCGCCTCCGGATCCGGCACCGCGCGCGCCAGTTGCTGCATCGCCCGCGCCATCCGGTCGGCCGCCTGGCCCTGCGCCCAGTCACGGCCGCCCGCGCGCTCCACGGTCAGGGCGATGTGGTCCAGGTCCTCCTTCTCACGAGGTCGTGCGTACAGGTCGGCGAGCTCGGCGGCCGCCGGCGTGCCGGACGTGAAGGCCGCGACGACCGGCAGGGATTTCTTGCGGGCGGCCAGGTCCGCGCCGACGGGTTTGCCGGTGCGGTGCGGGTCGCCCCATATGCCGATGACGTCGTCGATGAGCTGGAAGGCGAGCCCGGCCTCACGGCCGAACGCGTCCAGCGCCGCCACGTCCCCGTCCCCGGCGCCCGCGTACAGGCCCCCGATCGCGCAGGCACTGCCCAGCAGCGCGCCCGTCTTGGCCTCCGCCATGGCGAGCACCTCCTCGAGAGTGACCTCGCCGGGGTCGCACCGCTCCATGGCCGTGTCCGCGTGCTGGCCCGCGCACAGTTCGACCACGCAGTCCGCGAGCCGGACCGCGGCGGCCCGGGCCGCCGGGTGCGGATCCGTCGCGAGCAGTCGCAGGGCCAGCGCCTGCAGGGCGTCACCGCCGAGGATCGCGTCGGCGTCTCCGAACACGGTCCACGCGGTGGGCCGGTGCCGGCGGGTGGTGTCCCGGTCCATCACGTCGTCATGCAGCAACGTGAAGTTGTGGATCAGCTCCACCGCCGCGGCCGCCCGGACCGCCCCCGCCCGCGCCTCGGGCCCCCCGAGAGCGGACGCCGCGGCGAGGACGAGCGCGGGGCGGATCGCCTTGCCCGAGCCGCCCTCGGCCGGGGTGCCGTCCGCCTCCTCCCAGCCGAAGTGGTAGAGCGCGATCCGGCGCATCGGCCCGGGCAGCGAGTCGACCGCGGCCCGCAGCACCGGGCCGACCTCCGCCCGGGCCCGGTCCAGGAGCATGACCGCCTCGTGCCCCTCGGCCGGTCCCGGCCGGCCGTCCCGCTGTGCCCCGATGGATCCCCGCCCTTCCGGCACCCCGGCCGCACGCCCCGGCTCGGCACTTCGCTGCTCACCGAGGGCGGCTCGCTGCTCACCAGGGGCGGACAGCGGCGTCTGCGCCCTGAACTCCGTAAGGGACTCACCCATGGGACCGCCTCGGAGTGTGAGCGGACGGTGGCGCTTCCGCTGCCGCTGGGCGCGTACCCCGAGGGTGTACCCGCCCGGGCGGGCGGGGACACGGCCGACGTACCGGAAGCGTCACCGCCAGCGGCCGATCTCGACGTTCTCCAGGACTCCGAGCGCGTCCGGTACCAGGACCGCGGCCGAGTAGTACGCCGTGACCAGGTACTTGATGATGGCCTGTTCGTTGATGCCCATGAAGCGCACCGACAGGCTCGGCTCGATCTCGTCCGGGATGCCGGTGGCCCGCAGGCCGATGACACCCTGGTCGGACTCGCCGGTACGCATCGCGATGATCGACGTCGTACGGGCCTCGGTCACCGGGATCTTGTTGCACGGATAGATCGGCACACCACGCCAGGTGGGGATGCGGTTGCCGCCGACGTCGATGGTCTCGGGCACCAGCCCGCGCTTGTTGAGCTCACGGCCGAACGCGGCGATGGCACGCGGGTGGGCGAGGAGCAGTTTGGTGCCGCGGCGCCTGCTGAGCAGCTCGTCCATGTCGTCCGGGCCGGGCACACCGTCGTGCGGCTGGATCCGCTGCTCGTACTCGCAGTTGTGCAGGAGCCCGAAGTCGCGGTTGTTGACGAGCTCGTGCTCCTGGCGCTCCTTCAGCGCCTCGACCGTCAGCCGGATCTGCTGCTCGGTCTGGTTCATGGGCTGGTTGTAGAGGTCGGCCACGCGCGTGTGCATGCGCAGCACGGTCTGGGCGACGCTCAGTTCGTACTCGCGGGGCTTGGCCTCGTAGTCGACGAACGTGTGCGGGATGTCCGGCTCGCCGGAGTGGCCGGAGGAGAGGTCGATCTCCTTCTCGCCGTACTTGTTGGAGCGCTGCTCGGGGATCGCGCGGCGCTGCCGCACGTGTTCGCGCAACGAGTCCGAGCGCTCCGCGATCTGCTCGAACTCCTGGCGGGGCAGCACGAGCACGGTGCACGCGGTGAGCGCGCGGGCCGTGTACTCCCAGATGGCGTCTTCGTTCAGCAGGGACTCGTCGCCGAAGTAGGCGCCGTCGGCGAGGACTCCGAGGGACTCGTCGTCGCCGTAGGGGCCCGTGCCGATCTTCTCCACGCGGCCGTGCGCCAGCAGGTACACCTCGTCGGACTGGCTGCCGAACGACGCGATCACCTCGCCCGCCTGGATCTCCCGCTGCTCACAGCGGCGGGCGATCTCGGAGAGCACCTCCTCGTCCTCGTACGACCGCAGCGCAGGCAGTTCGCCCAGCTCCGCGGGGATGACCTCGACGCGGTCGCCGGTCTTCACGAACGTCAACCGGCCGTCGCCCACGGCGAACGTCAACCGTCGGTTCACCCGGTACGTACCACCCTGGATGTCCACCCAGGGAAGCATCCGCAGCAGCCAGCGGGAGCTGATCTCCTGCATCTGCGGCACGGACTTGGTCGTGGTGGCCAGGTTCCGCGCGGCCGCCGTGCCGAGACTCTGCTGCGGCTTGGTCTCCTCCGTGCGGACCTCTTCGCCTACCGACATAGAGAACTGCCCTCCCGGTTATGCCCAACGCCCATATGACTCGGGCATCGATGTCCACGGGCAAGCCTTCCTCACTCGACGTCGCGGTGCTATTACCCGAAAGAGCGGGAATGGATCTTCGTGTCACTGGGCAGAAGGGGCCCGTTTCGGCGTGTTGAGGGTTCCGTGGCCGGACCGGGTGGCGACAACCCGTGGAAGCCTGTCGCTCACGCCACTGGGGAGCGGGCGGGGCCGGATCTAGCGTGAGGAGCCGTTCCCCTCCCGGCTCGAGAAACGGCCCCATCGATGCAGTACGTCGCGCCGATCGGCATCGGCATCCTCTACGCCCTGTTGATGTCCCTGGTCCGCGAACCCCACCGGCGGCGCCTGAACGCGGTGATGGTCGCCGGTGCCGGTGCCGCCTATCTCAGCGGCGGCGGCCTGGGCGTCTGGGAGTTCCCCTTCACCGCGCTGGTCACCTACGTCGCCTTCCGCGGTCTGGAGTCGTGGACGTGGATCGGCATCGGCTGGCTGCTGCACACGGCGTGGGACATCGTCCACCACATCAAGGGCAACCCGATCATCCCGTTCCTCCACACCTCGTCCCTGGGCTGCACGATCTGCGACCCGGTGATCGCGCTCTGGTGTCTGCGGGGCGGGCCGTCACTCATCGAGTTCGTGCGCGACAGCCGAAGCCGCCGCAGCCGGACCGGGCCGAAAGCCGGATCGCCCCCACCCCGGGCGACAATGACGAGGTGACCAGCCCCGACGCCTCCGACCCGCCCGGCCTCGCGGCCCTGCGCCCCCGGCTGCCCTCGCCGTTGCGGGAGGTCGTCGACGGCCGGTTCGAGCGCCGGGGCGTCCGGCTGCTGCTGAAGCGGGACGACCTGATCCATCCGGAGCTGATCGGCAACAAGTGGCGCAAGCTGGCGCCGAATCTCGTGGCGGCGGCCGGCCGTCCCGTCGTCACCTTCGGCGGCGCCTACTCCAACCACCTGCGCGCCACGGCCGCGGCCGGCCGGCTGCTCGGCGTCCCCACGGTCGGTGTCGTACGCGGCGACGAGCTGGCGGGCCGCCCCCTCAACCCCTCCCTCGCGCGGTGTGCGGCCGACGGCATGCGGCTGCACTTCACCGACCGGGCGACGTACCGCCGCAAGTCGGAGCCGCGGACCCTGGCCGGAATCCTGCGGGCGGCCGACGCCGAGGGGGCCTACGTCGTCCCCGAGGGCGGCAGCAACGCCGAGGCCGTACGCGGCTGCCGGGCGCTCGGCGCCGAGCTGCGCGACCGGGCCGATGTCGTGGCCGTGGCCTGTGGCACCGGAGGCACGCTGGCGGGACTGGCCGCGGGGCTCGCTCCCGGTCAGCGCGCCCTGGGCGTGCCGGTCCTCAAGGGCGGCTTCCTGACCGCCGAGACCGAGGCGCTGCAACGGCGGGCCTTCGGCGGCCCGCGCGGCACCTGGAGCCTCGACGACCGCTTCCACTTCGGCGGCTACGCGCGCGTGCCCGACGAGCTCGACGCCTTCGCCGCGGACTTCGAAGACCGCCACGGCCTGCCCGTCGAACGTCTGTATGTGGCCAAGCTGCTGTACGGCCTCGTCGCCCTGACCGAGGAAGACGCCTTCCCGCGCGGGACGACGGTGGCTGCCGTCATCACCGGCCGCCCCTTCCCATGACACCCGGCAGGGTCTCCCGAGCCCCGCCAGCGCCTCCTGGCGCCCGGCAGCGTCCCCTCGCGCCTACGCCGCCTCCCGGAATGCCGCCGCCTCCTCCAGGTCAAGCCTGCGCAGCAGGGTCCGCAGCATCTCGTCGTCGATGTACCGGGCGTCCCGGAGCCTGACGAACACCTCGCGCTCGGCGCTGATCATCTCCCGCGACAGCCGCCGGTAGGTGTCGTCGACGGACTCCCCGGTGACCGGGTTGGCCTGCCCCAGCCGCTCCCATACGGCGTTGCGGCGGCGCTCCAGGACGATGCGCAGCCGGTCGGCGAGCGGGGCGGGCAGGGCGTTGCGCTCGTCGGTGAGGAGTTCGTCCAGGTGCCGCTCGGCGGCCCGGGAGGCCTGCGCCTGGGCGTTCGCCTCGGCGAGCGTCTCGGCCTGGGTGTCCCGCCCGGGAATCTTCAGCAGACGGATCAGCGGGGGCAGGGTCAGGCCCTGCACGACCAGGGTGCCGATGACCGTCGTGAAGGTCAGGAAGAGGATGAGGTTGCGGTGCGGGAAGGGTTCCTCTCCGTCGTGCATGGTCAGCGGGATGGAGAAGGCGATGGCCAGCGAGACCACGCCCCGCATGCCGGCCCACGCGATGATGAACGGCCCCTTCCAGGTCGGGGTCTCCTCCCGCTCCCTGATCCGCGCCGACAGCAGCCTGGGCAGGAAGGTCGCCGGATACACCCAGACGAACCGGGCCGCGACGACCACCAGGAAGACGGCGAGCGCGTACCAGGCGGCTTCGGCGCCCTCGTACTGTCCGAGGCCCCTCAGGACCACCGGCAGCTGCAGTCCGATCAGCGCGAACACGGCCGACTCCAGGACGAAGGCCACCATCTTCCACACCGCCTCTTCCTGGAGGCGCGTGGCGAAGTCGACCTCCCACGCGCGGTGTCCCAGGTAGAGCGCGACGACCACGACCGCGAGGACACCGGAGGCGTGCACCTGCTCGGCCACCGCGTAGGCGACGAACGGGATCAGCAGGGAGAGCGTGTTCTGCAACAGCGCCTCCTTCACGTGCGTGCGCAGCCAGTGGATCGGCGCCATCAGCACCAGCCCGACCACGACACCGCCGACCGCCGCGAGCAGGAACTCGCCGATCCCCCCGGCCCAGGAGGCGCTCTCTCCGACGGCGGCCGCGAGGGCCACCCGGTAGGCGGTGATCGCGGTGGCGTCGTTCAGCAGGGACTCGCCCTGGAGGATCGTGGTGATCCGGGACGGCAGCCCGACCCGGCGCGCCACCGCGGTGGCCGCGACGGCGTCCGGCGGCGCGACGACCGCGCCGAAGACCAGGGCCGCGGTCAGCGGCAGGTCGGGCACGATCAGGTACAGGGCCCAGCCGACGACGAAGGTCGCGAAGAGCACGTACCCGACGGACAGCATCGCGACCGGCCTGAGCTGGGCCCGCAGGTCCAGGTAGGAGCTGTCGGTGGCTGCCGTGTGCAGCAGCGGGGGCAGGATGAGCGGCAGGACGATGTGCGGGTCGAGCGTGTAGTCGGGCACTCCGGGGACGTAGCTGACCGTTAGCCCGATCGCCACCAGCAGCAGCGGCGCCGGCACCGGGGTGCGCCGCGCGGCCGCGGCGATCGCGGCACTGCCCGCCACCAGCAGCAGCAGTGGCATCACGTCCATCGTTCTCGCCCGCCCTCTTTTTTTCGCGCGGTCTTCCGCTCGACCGTCGTAACCTGGCAATCATGAAACAGTGCACGCACGCCGAGGCGCTGCCGCACCCCGAACCCGGCCCGCTCAGCGAGACGTGTCCGGAGTGCTTGGCGGAAGGCATGGATCCGGTACAACTACGGCTGTGCCTCAGCTGCGGTCACGTCGGCTGCTGCGACTCCTCGCCGGGGCGGCACGCGGCGGGGCACCACAAGGAGTCCGGTCATCCCGTGATGCGGACGCACGAGCCCGGGGAGACCTGGCGATGGTGCTTCGTCGACCATGTCCTGGTGTGACTCGGCAAGACCCCGGCGGCGGACGGTTCGACCGTCTGACGTCTGGGTACGTCAACCCGGCGCGCGCTCTTCCCATTTGGGCCCGCCCAACCCCTAGACACGGAGCGTATCCACAGGTTTACTGTGAGTGACGACAAGGGGTTGGGGTCCCGGGGACAGGACCGTCGAGAGCGCGATAGCGTCACCGCTGAACCACGTATCGCGTTACCCCGGGGGGCGACCCTCGGCCCTGAAACGCTTGTACCACCATGGAGGTGAGGGTGTCCCAGATCGCAGGCGAGCCCGCGACCCAGGACTTCGTGGAAGTCCGGCTGCCGGCCGCGGGTGCCTACCTGTCGGTGCTGCGTACGGCCACGGCCGGTCTCGCGGCCCGTTTGGACTTCACCCTCGACGAGATCGAGGACCTGCGCATCGCGGTGGACGAGGCCTGCGCGATCCTGCTTCAGCAGGCCGTGCCCGGCTCGGTGCTCAGCTGTGTGTTCCGCCTCGTCGACGACTCACTCGAGGTCACTGTCTCGGCACCGACCACGGATGGCCATGCCCCCTCGCGGGACACCTTCGCCTGGACCGTCCTGTCCGCCCTCGCGGGCAAGGTCTCCTCTGCCGTGGACAAGGACAAAACCGTTTCGATCAGCCTCTACAAACAGCGCGGCGCGGGACCCGGGCCGGCGTGAGGAGCGAGGACGGGCCGGTGCGGGACGAAGAGCGCAGCACACGAGAGCTGCCGGCCGAGGGCACGGGCACGAGTGGTCCGAGCGGGGCCCGGCGCATGGCGGACGGCATCGACGGCATCCCCGAGCAGGCCCGCCCGCACCCTGAGGACGACTCCGCGGGGGCCGTCCTCCCGAGTGGCGGGCCACTGGAGCAAGGCGGTGCCGTGCGGAGCACGCCTCCGGGCGGGGGGATCACCGCATCCCCCGTCCCAGGGGGTCCTCCCACTCGCGCGAAGTCGAGAGTGGCGGAGGAGGCGAGGGCTCGGGGAAGGGCGACGGGCGGGACGATGAGCGAGCACGAGCGAGACTCCGAGCATCAGGCGCCGAGCGCGCACCACGCACAGGGTGGGCACCACGGCTCTACGGACCGCAGCGGGGCGCGCGAGATGTTCCTCAAGCTGCGCACCCTGGCGGACAGCAGTCCGGAGTACGCGGAACTGCGCAACCAGCTGGTCCGCATGCACCTGCCGCTCGTCGAGCATCTCGCGCGCCGCTTCCGCAACCGCGGCGAGCCGCTGGACGACCTCACCCAGGTCGCCACGATCGGGCTGATCAAGTCGGTCGACCGCTTCGATCCGGATCGCGGCGTGGAGTTCTCGACGTACGCGACCCCGACGGTCGTCGGCGAGATCAAGCGGCACTTCCGCGACAAGGGCTGGGCGGTGCGCGTCCCGCGCCGGCTGCAGGAGCTGCGTCTGGCGCTGACCACGGCCACGGCCGAGCTCTCGCAGCTGCACGGCCGCTCCCCCACGGTCCACGAGCTCGCCGAGAAGCTGGCGATCTCGGAGGAGGAGGTCCTGGAGGGCCTGGAGTCCGCCAACGCGTACTCCACGCTGTCCCTGGACGTCCCCGACACCGACGACGAGTCCCCGGCGGTCGCGGACACCCTCGGCGCGGAGGACGAGGCGCTGGAGGGCGTGGAGTACCGGGAGTCCCTCAAGCCGCTGCTGGAGGACCTCCCGCCGCGCGAGAAGCGGATCCTGCTGCTGCGGTTCTTCGGGAACATGACCCAGTCGCAGATCGCGCAGGAGGTCGGCATCTCACAGATGCACGTCTCGCGGCTGCTGGCGCGCACGCTCGCACAGCTGCGGGAGAAGCTCCTCGTCGAGGAGTGACGGCTACTTCTCGACGTTGCCGGGGTTGCCGGGCCCGCGGATCCCCAGGGCCCGGGTCGTCTCGGGGTTCACCAGCAGGACGAGCGCCGTGACGGCCACGACCGCGAGGGCGATCCCGGCCGGAATGGCCATGCTGTCGGCCTGCAGCAGGTTGTAGGCCACCGGCAGCGCCATGAGCTGGGTGATGACGGCCGGGCCGCGGCTCCAGCTGCGCTGGGCGAGCAGACCACGGGCCGCGAGCAGCGGCAGAAGTGCGAGCACGACGAGCGTGATGCCTCCGGTCACCGCCTGCTGCCGGTCGTCCGGATGCCCCGTGAGGCCGAGGACGAGGATCCAGACGCCGCCGACGACCAACGCGAGCCCCTCCAGCGCGGCCAGCAGCGCGGCGTACGTCAGACGCCGGGGGCGGGGGCCGGTGGTTTCCTCGGTGGTGGGGGTCTGCTCACTGCTCACCCCTGAAGAGTAGCCCTCGTCGTACGCCCCCCCGTGGCGAGGTTCACCCCTGGTCTCTTACCTGATCCCTACCTCGGTCTGGGCCCGGTACCCCCCAGTAGGTACGCTGCCAGTCATGCGTGCACTTCTCGTGGTCAATCCGGCGGCAACCACCACCAGTGCGCGCACGCGCGACGTACTGATCCACGCGCTCGCCAGCGAGATGAAGCTGGAGGCGGTCACCACCGAGTACCGCGGCCACGCGCGCGACCTGGGCCGGCAGGCGGCGGACAGCGAGGACATCGACCTGGTGGTGGCCCTCGGCGGCGACGGCACGGTCAATGAAGTGGTCAACGGCCTTCTGCACGCCGGCCCCGACCCGGGGCACCTCCCCGGCCTCGCCGTGGTCCCGGGCGGCTCCACCAACGTCTTCGCCCGCGCCCTCGGCCTGCCCAACGACGCGGTGGAGGCCACCGGCGCGCTGCTGGACGCCCTGCGCGACGGCAGCGAACGCACTGTCGGCCTGGGCCTGGCCTCGGGTACGCCCGGCACGGAGGACGAGACGGTGCCGGCCCGCTGGTTCACCTTCAACGCGGGCCTCGGCTTCGACGCCGGTGTGGTCGGCCGGGTGGAACAGCACCGCGAGCGCGGCCGGAAATCCACACACGCTCTCTACGTACGCCAGGTCGTGCGACAGCTCCTCGGTGAGACCAACCGTCGGCACGGCATGATCACGCTGGAGCGGGCCGGCGAGGATCCGGTCACCGATCTGGTGCTGTCCATAGTCTCGAACACCTCCCCGTGGACGTTTCTGGGGAATCGCCCGATCTACGCGGCACCTAAGGCCTCGTTCGATACCGGGCTCGATCTCTTCGGTCTCAGCCGTCTGTCCACCGCCGCTGTTGCCCGGTATGGGACCCAGTTGCTCACTTCGTCCCCCGAGCGTGGACCCCATGGCAAACACGCCACTTCCCTGCACGACTTGACCGAGTTCACCTTGCATTCCAAGGTGCCGCTCCCCCTCCAGATGGACGGTGACCACCTGGGCCTGCGAACGAGCGTGACGTTCACAGGCGTACGCCGTGCACTGCGTGTGATTGTGTGAGCAGAACTGGCTAAAGTCCTTTCACTCGAACGTTTAGGCCAGGATCCACCCCATGGAAGTACGGCTGTGACCTAGTCGACACCGAAGAATCAAAAAAAACTTTCCAGAAGGGGTTGTATCCGCCGCTGAGGTTTGCGAGTCTCTACGTGGCGATCGGGACGGCCCGCAACACCGGCCTCCACTGATCACCAGAATCCCCCTTCAAAACACAGGACCCACGCCAGGGAACCTGGCGGTCGGCCCTTCACTTGTTGAGGGATTCGTGAAAGCGTTCACATTCACAAGCAAGCCCTGCACGTAATACCAAGGAGAGGTAGCAGCCATGGACTGGCGTCACAACGCCGTTTGCCGCGAGGAAGACCCCGAGCTCTTCTTCCCCATCGGCAACACCGGTCCTGCGCTGCTGCAGATCGAGGAAGCCAAGGCCGTCTGCCGTCGCTGCCCGGTAATGGAGCAGTGTCTGCAGTGGGCGCTCGAGTCCGGCCAGGACTCCGGCGTCTGGGGTGGTCTCAGCGAGGACGAGCGCCGTGCCATGAAGCGCCGCGCCGCCCGCAACCGGGCCCGTCAGGCCTCCGCCTGACAACCCACCCCTGCTGACAGCCTGAGCTTGGCGGCGCGTACAGCGAGTACGCATCTCCCGCCCCCGAGCCGCAGCGCGCAGTTCCCCCGATGCGCTTAGCAAAGCAGCAACGAGCTTTAAGCCCCGGGCCACCAAGTGGCCCGGGGCTCAATGCTGTTCAGGGGGCTTCGGTACAAGCCCGTCGGCCGCTTCCTACTTCTGTGAGCGCACCGGGATGTCGAGGATCACGCGGGTCCCGCGCTCAGGAGCCGGGACCATGTCGAAGGTGCCGCCCAACTCGCCTTCCACCAGGGTCCGTACGATCTGCAGGCCGAGGTTGCCCGCGGTGTGCGGATCGAAGCCCTCCGGTAGACCGACGCCGTCGTCCTGGACGGTGACCAGCAGCCGGGCCTCCTTGGTCGTGCCGCCGCGGACCGCCGACACCTCGACCGTGCCGGTGTCGCCCTCGCGGAAGCCGTGCTCCAGGGCGTTCTGCAGAATCTCGGTCAGCACCATCGACAACGGGGTGGCGACCTCGGCGTCGAGGATGCCGAAGCGACCGGTGCGCCGGCCCGTGACCTTGCCCGGGGAGATTTCCGCGACCATGGCCAGGACGCGGTCGGCGATATCGTCGAACTCGACGCGCTCGTCCAGGTTCTGAGAGAGCGTCTCGTGCACGATCGCAATCGAGCCGACACGTCGCACCGCTTCTTCCAGGGCTTCGCGGCCGCGGTCGGACTCGATGCGCCGGGCCTGGAGCCGGAGCAGGGCCGCCACCGTCTGGAGGTTGTTCTTGACCCGGTGGTGGATCTCCCGGATCGTCGCGTCCTTGGTGATCAACTCGCGTTCGCGGCGGCGGAGTTCGGTGACGTCACGGAGCAGGACCAGCGAGCCGATGCGGGTGCCCTTGGGGCTGAGGGGGATCGCGCGGAACTGGATCACCCCGTCGCTGGCCTCGATCTCGAACTCGCGCGGCGCCCAGCCGCTGGCCACCTTGGCGAGCGCCTCGTCCACCGGGCCCCGGGTCGGGGCGAGTTCCGCGGTGGTCCTTCCCAGGTGCTGGCCCACGAGGTCGGAGGCGAGGCCGAGCCGGTGGTAGGCGGAGAGGGCGTTCGGTGAGGCGTACTGGACGAGGGCATCGGCGTCGAGCCGGATCAGACCGTCGCCCACGCGGGGCGAGGCGTCCATGTCGAGCTGCTGGTTCGCGAACGGGAAGGACCCGGCCGCGATCATCTGTGCGAGGTCGGAGGCGCTCTGCAGGTAGGTGAGCTCCAGGCGGCTCGGGGTGCGCACGGTGAGGAGGTTGGTGTTGCGCGCGATGACGCCGAGGACGCGCCCCTCCCGCCGCACGGGGATTGACTCGACCCGGACGGGGACCTCTTCGCGCCACTCGGGGTCGCCCTCGCGCACGATGCGGCCCTCGTCGAGGGCGGCGTCCAGCATGGGACGGCGGCCTCGCGGGACGAGGTGGCCCACCATGTCGTCCTGGTACGAGGTCGGGCCGGTGTTGGGCCGCATCTGGGCGACCGAGACGTACCGGGTGCCGTCGCTGGTGGGGACCCACAGGACCAGGTCGGCGAAGGAGAGGTCGGAGAGCAGCTGCCACTCCGAGACCAGCAGGTGCAGCCACTCGAGATCGGTGTCGTCGAGTGCGGTGTGCTGGCGTACGAGTTCGTTCATGGAGGGCACGTGTGCGAGCGTACCCGGGGGTTTGTACGGCTCTGAAATGTTCGGATCCCCTCCGGGCCCAAAACACCCGCGGGCCGCGGCGCCTGAGAGGGACCCTCAACCCTCCCGGCACCGCAGCCCGGAGCAGCATCGGCCGTGGGGTGTGCGGTCCCGGTCGGCCGAAGGATGAGGACCCGGGGCAGTCAGGGCAGAGAGCCTCGGTTCCTCGGTCCGCCCTCCTGTGCGGGGAAGACGGAGGCTTGTACGTGCTTCGCAAGCACCCTCGTACGCATTGTGGACTAGACCACTAGGGGGTGTCCATGCGTTGGAGGCTGTTCGTTGTTGTGCTGTCTCCCGCGAATCGGACGTACTGACGTCCACCACGCAGCCTAACCCTTGTGGGTTCCTGTGTGGGGCCAGATGGTCATGGCAATTTTCGCGACCGCCTCCAGTTCCTCCCGGCTCGCCCCGTCCCGCGCCTGTTGTGACATGCCCTGGATCATCGCCCCGACATGGCGGGCCAGGGCGGCGGCGTCGGTGGCCGAGGGCAGCACGCCGGCGGCGACATCGGCCCTGATGCGGCTCTCGAACGCGGCGATGTTGGCGTTGCGGCGGTCCCGGAGCGACTGCTCGACTTCGGCGTCCGAGCAGTTCGTGGCGGCGTGGACGACGAGACAGCCGTGCGGGTGGCCGGGTTCCGTGTACGCGGTGGCGGCCTCGCGCAGCGTGCGCTCGACGGCGGCCCGGGCGGTGGACTCCTCCGCGAGGGCGCGGTCGGTGAAGGAGCCGTGCCTCGTGCCGTACACGCGGACGACCTCCTCGAAGAGGGAGCGCTTGTCACCGAAGGCCGCGTAGAGGCTGGGGGCGCCGATGTCCATGACGCGGGTGAGATCGGAGACGGACGTGGCCTCGTAGCCGTGCTCCCAGAAGGCCAGCACGGCCTTCTCCAGCGCGGTCTCGCGATCGAAGGAGCGAGGGCGGCCGCGAGGCCTGCCCTTCTTCTTGCCCTCGCCCGCGGCCCCCACCTTCCGGGCGTCCGCGGTGGCATGCCTCTCGGTCTTCGCGGTCGCGTCGTCGCCGTTCACCATGGGGTGCATTTTATAGCGGGCACTAGAGAAATGTCGCCGGGTCGTTGTACGGTCTTTTCTGTAGCGACCACTAGGAAAATGCGAAGGGGGCGCGGCCATGGGCGTGCTCACAGGCCGGACGGCACTCGTCACTGGGGCGAGCAGGGGCATCGGGCGAGGAATCGCCGAGCGACTGGGGCGCGAAGGCGCTCGGGTCGCGGTGCACTACGGCAGGAGCGAGGCGGCGGCGAAGGAGACGGTCGCGGCGATCGAGGCGGCAGGGGGCTCCGCGTTCACGGTGGGCGTGGAGCTCGGAGTACCGGGTGACGCCGAGGCGCTGTGGGAGGAGTTCGACCGGTACGCGGACGGGCTCGACATCCTGGTGAACAACGCGGGGATCGGGAACACGCGACCGATCGGGGAACTGGACGAGCGGGAGTACGACCAGGTCTTCGCGGTCAATGTGAAGGCGCCGTTCTTCATTCTCAAGCACGGCATGACGCGACTGCGGGACGGCGGCCGGGTCGTCAACATCTCGTCGGGGCTGGCCCGGACGGCAGTGATGCCGGACAACATGGCCTACGCGATGACGAAGGGCGCGTTGGACGTCCTCTCACGGGACCTGTCCAAGGTGCTGGGCCCCAGGGGCATCACGGTGAACTCGGTGGCGCCCGGGATCATCGACACGGACAACACGGCGGGACTGCTGCGCGGAAGTGCCGACGGCTGGGCCAAGGCCGCGGCGATATCGGCACTGCGCGGAGTGGGCGAGCCCGCCGAGGTGGCGGACGTGGTGGCGTTCCTCGCCTCGGACGGGGGCCGGTGGGTGACGGGGAGCTGGGTGGATGTGACGGGCGGTTCGCTGACGTAGCCGGGTGCGGGCGACATCGGGGCCCGCTCGCCCGCACCCGAGCCGGGCTCACACGAGGGCGGTCAGGACCGAGGGCACTCCCCCGACACCCCTGAGCCCCCGTGGTTCAGCGCGTCTCCGTCACCTTCGCCAGGGCGCGAGGCGCGTCCGGGTCCTGGCCGCGGGCGATGGTGACCTCGTAGGCGAGGAGTTGGAGGGGGATGATCTCCAGGACGGGCTGGACCTCTTCGGCCACGCCGTCCGTCGGCAGGGCGAAGCCGGCCGACGCCTGCTCGACCTGGTGACTGGGGCCGATGACGACCAGGTCGGCGCCGCGGCCACGCAGCCGGTCGAGGACAGGCTGGAGCGCTTCGCCGCCCTTGCCGTCGGTGACCACGGCGATGACCGGCGAGACGTTGTCCACCATGGCGAGCGGGCCGTGCAGCAGATCGGCGCCGGAGTAGGAGAGGGCGGGGATGTAGCTGGTCTCCATCAGCTTGAGGGCGGCCTCCTTGGCCGTGGGGTAGCCGTAGCCGCGTGAGGTGATCACCATGCGCTCGGCGAAGCGGTAGCGGGCGGCCAGGGTACGTACCTCGTCCTGCCGGGCGAGCAGTTGCCCGGCGAGGTCCGGCAGGACGTGCGCGGGCGCGCCGTCGCCGCCGCGCAGGCCCTCGACGAACAGATACAGCGCGAGGAGGGAGGCGGTGTAGGTCTTGGTCGCGGGGAGTGCCTTCTCCGGTCCGGCCATGATGTCGATGTGGTACTCGGAGACGTCGGCGAGCGGTGAGTCGGGGTTGTTGGTGACGGCCAGGGTGATCGCGCCGGCCTCGCGGGCGGCCCGGGTCGAGGCGACCAGGTCCGGGGAGCCGCCGGACTGGCTGACGGTGACGACGAGGACGTCCGTGAGGTCGGGTCGGGCGCCGTAGGCCGTGGTGGTGGACATCGAGGCGAGTCCGCAGGGCAGGCCGAGGCGGATCTCCAGAAGGTACTTGGCGTAGAGGGCGGCGTTGTCGGACGTGCCGCGGGCGGTCAGCAGGACGAAGCGGGGTGCGCGGGCGGCGATCCGCCGTGCCACGTCCCGGACGGCGGGGGCGCCGTCGGCCAGGATCCGGCGCAGGACGGCGGGCTGCTCGGCCATCTCCCGGGCCATGGTCCGGCCCGGGAGCTCGCTGAAGGGGTCCGGTGCGGCGGCGGTCATGGCGGGTTCCTTCCGTGGCGCGGGCGTCTGCAGCTCCCATTCCACTCCCCCGGGCCGGAGAACGCCCCCGCGGGACCGGCACTGTTCACCTGGTCGAGGCCTGGTCGGAACAGTCGTGCCGCCCGCCCGGGACCGAGTGCGTACACCCTGGGAGCGGCGGCCCCGCTCTGTTAGATTGGTCTAAACCACATACCCTTTCGAGGGTCCAGTCCCAGTCGAGCATTCCTCTCAGATCGGCAGGCCCAGCGTGGAAGTTGTCATCGTTCCGGACGCCAAGGCGGGCGGCGAGCTCATCGCCGAGGCCATGGCCCAGCTGCTCCGGCGCAAGCCCGACGCGCTGCTCGGTGTGGCGACGGGCTCGACGCCGCTGCCCGTGTACGAGGCGCTGGCGGCCAAGGTGCTCTCCGGTGCCGTGGACATCGCGGGGGCGCGGATCGCGCAGCTCGACGAGTATGTGGGACTGCCCGCGGACCATCCGGAGTCGTACCGCTCGGTGCTGCGGCGTGAGGTGCTGGAGCCGCTCGGGATAGGGATGGGCCGATTCACGGGCCCGGACGGCACCGCCGAGGATGTGCAAGCGGCGTGCGAGGCGTACGACAAGGCGCTGTCGGAAGCCGGGGGTGTGGACCTGCAGTTGCTCGGGATCGGGACCGACGGGCACATAGGGTTCAACGAGCCGTGCTCGTCGCTGGCGTCGCGGACCCGGATCAAGACGCTGACCGAGCAGACCCGGATCGACAACGCGCGGTTCTTCGACGGCGACATCGACCAGGTGCCGCATCACGTGATCACGCAGGGCATCGGGACGATCCTGGAGGCCCGGCACCTGGTGCTGCTGGCCACCGGCGAGGGCAAGGCGGACGCGGTCGCCGCGACGGTGGAAGGGCCGGTCGCCGCGGTGTGCCCCGCGTCCGCGCTCCAGCTCCACCCGCACGCGACCGTCGTCGTCGACGAGGCCGCCGCGTCGAAGCTGAAGCTGGCGGACTACTTCCGGCACACGTACGTCAACAAGCCGGAGTGGCAGGGGATCTAGGGCTTGTTCGCGAAGTCCCCTTTCGTTCGGATCATGCCGCGGACGCGGGTGCCTCGCGTTCCAGTTCGTCGTCCTCGGCCGGTTCGTCCTGGGCGCGCAGGCCGGCGACCCAGAGCGGCATCACCCAGTGGACGACGAAGACGGCGATGAGCAGGGGCGCGGCGTAGGCCTTCGGGGCGTCGCCGTCGGAGAGGCCCGCCGCGAGCAGGGCCAGTACCGCTGCCGCGAGGAGCAGGGTCGTCGTGCGGTGGGCGCGGGCCAGGACGCGGCTGCGTTCCGCCGACTGCCTCTCGTCCAGGACGTGTTCGCGCAGCTCCAGCAGGCCCCTGGTGGCACCGTTGATGACGCCGGTCGCGACCATCCAGGGAAGCAGCAGTACGGCCATCACGGCGACGGGCCACAGCGGCTCACCCTTGGCGAGGAAGAAGTGGGTCATCAGTCCGCCGAGGGCCACGGTGAGGGTGATGTGCGCCGCGACGGCCAGACGTCGGCGTGCCGCCGTGGCGTACCAGGCCTGGCCCCGGCGGTCGTTCATCAGCCGCAGCATGCTCCGGTCGTAGCGGGTCAGGCGTGTCGTCGTCATGGCTGGTTCCTCCCGTAGACCTCGTCCGTGAGCGGCCGGAACGGTTCGAGTGAGAACACGGCCTCGACCGGCAGGCCGAAGAACTTCGAGATCTTCAGCGCCAGGTCGAGGCTCGGGTTGTACTGCCCTCGCTCGATGTAGCCGATGGTCTGGTAGTGGGCTCCCACTGCCTCGGCCAGGCTCTGGCGCGACACCTTCCGTTCGGCACGCACCATGGCCAACCTGTTGTGCACCTGCTCGCTCATGTATAAGAAGTACTACATTCAGATGCAGCCTTACAACCTTGTGATCCCGGCCAGTCCGGTGATCACCTCGGCTGCCGCCCGGCCGCAGACGCGAGCCGCGCCATGGGTGGCGATGTGCAGCGCGCCCCGCGGGGCGGCCTGGGGGACGCCCATCTCGACCACGATGGTGTCCGGGCGGGCGGCCAGCAGGGTGTCGAGGGCCGAGGCCATCCAGGGGTGGCGGTGTTCGTCGCGGACGACGGCGACGATGCGGCGCGGACCGGCCGCCTGGAGGGCCGCGTGTCCGGCGCTCGCCCCGCTCTTCCCGTCCGTGTCGGCCCTGCCGCCCTTGCCGTCCTTGCCGTCCCCGGCGGAGAAGCTGCCGGTCACCGTGCCCGGCAGGAGGTGGATGAGTTCCGCGGCGACGCCCCACGGGGTCTCGTCACCGACCGCGATGTTGGCGACGGGGGTGAGGGCGGCGACGTAGGGCGGTTCGGTGAGGGGCTTGAAGCTCTCCGGGCCCTCCAGGCCCGGGGCGACGGTCACCGTGAGGGCGCGGCGGGCGGCCCGCAGGCCGATGTCGTCGCGGTGCGCGTCCCCGGGTGAGCGGTCCGCGGCGCCCGCCCAGCGGGCCAGCGCCCGTACCCGGGCCGCGGCGTCGGCGAGGCGTTCCTCCGGGAGTTCGCCCGCGCGCACCGCCGCGACCAGGGCGTCGCGCAGCCGCAGTACGGTCGCGTCGTCGGCCAGGCCGCCGCCCACGCAGATCGCGTCGGCTCCGGCGGCGACGGCGAGGACGCTGCCGCGTTCGATGCCGTAGGTGCCGGCGATGGCCCGCATCTCCATGCCGTCGGTGACGATGAGGCCGTCGTAGCCGAGTTCGCCGCGCAGCAGGCCGGTCAGGATCCGCCGGGAGAGGGTGGCCGGGTGGTCGGGGTCCAGGGCCGGGACCAGGATGTGGGCGCTCATCACGGCACGGGTGCCGGCGGCGATGGCGGCCCGGAACGGGGCGAGTTCGCGGTCGGCGAGCACGTCCGCGGGGACATCGATGTGCGGGAGGGAGTGGTGGGAGTCGACGGCCGTGTCGCCGTGGCCGGGGAAGTGCTTGGTGCAGGCGGCGACCCCGGCGGACTGGAGACCATCGACATAGGCAGCGGTGTGCCGGGCGGCCAGCCCGGTGTCGGCGCCGAAGGAGCGGACACCGATCACCGGGTTGGACGGGTTGGAGTTGACGTCGGCGGAGGGGGCCCAGTTGAGGTTCACGCCACAGGCCGCGAGGCGGCGGCCCAGTTCGTGGGCGACGGCTCGCGTCAGCTCGACGTCGTCGACCGCGCCGAGGGCGTGGTTGCCCGGGAAGGAGGAGCCGTTGCGCACCTCCAGGCGGGTCACGTCGCCGCCTTCCTCGTCGATGGCGACGAGGACGTCGTCGCGCTCGGCCCGCAGCTGGGCGGTCAGGGCGGTCAGTTGGCCGGGGGAGGCGATGTTGCGGCCGAACAGTCCGACGGAGGCGAGGCCCTCACCGAGGCGGCGCAGCAGCCAGTCGGGGGCGGTGGTGCCGGTGAAGCCGGGCTGGAGGACGGTGAGGGCGTCGCGGGTGAGCGTGTCGGTGCCGCTGGCGAGTGTCGTCATCGGGTGGGGTCATCCCTTCACGGCGCCCGCGGTCAGGCCCGCGGCCATCTTGCGCTGGACGAGGAGGAAGAGGGCGACGATGGGCACGGCCATCATCGTGGCGCCGGCCATCATCGGGGCGTATTCGGTGCCGTGCTTGGTGGTGAAGTTGCCGAGCCAGACGGTCGCGGTCTGGTTCTTCTGGCTGAGCAGCATCAGGGCGTAGAGGTACTCGTTCCAGGCCTGGATGAAGCCGTAGACCGAGGTGGCGACCATGCCGGGGGCCAGGAGCGGGAAGACGACCCGGAGGAAGGCGCCCGTGCGGGAGCAGCCGTCGACCATGGCCGCCTCCTCCAGTTCCTTCGGGATGTTGACGATGAAGCCGCGCAGCGTCCACACCGTGAACGGGAGGATGAAGGTCAGGTACGTGATGATGAGGCCGGTCAGCCGGTCGTATTGGCCCAGGTCGTTGAGCAGCAGGAACACCGGGATGATCATGGCGACCAGCGGGACCATCTGGACCGCGAGGATGCCCACGATCACGATCTTGCGGCCGCGGAAGGCGAACCGGGAGATGGCGAGCGCGGCGAGCAGCCCGACGACCATGCCGATGACGACGACCGCCAGCGACACCACCATGCTGCGGCCGACCGGGCCCCAGAAGTCGGCGATGTCCAGCGCCCGGCCGAAGTTGGCGAAGGTGATGCCGGTGGGCAGCAGGCCCGGGTCCGGGTCGATGGCGTCCTTGGCGGGCTTGAACGCCGTGTTGAGCATCCAGTAGAGCGGGAAGCCGGCGACGACGAAGACCAGGAGACCGAGGAGGTTCCAGCCGAGCCGCGACCTGCGGCGGCCGACTGCCTTCCGGCCGCTGGCTGTCCCCCGACGACCGGCTCCGGCGAGCGTGCTCATTCGACCTCTCCGATCTTCAGCATCTGCCGCATGTAGACGGCGACCACGCCGAGCAGCAGCAGGACGGTGATCAGCGCGATGGCCGAGCCCTGGGCGTAGTCGTTGACGACGAACGCCCTGTCGTAGGAGTAGGTGTTGAGGACCTGGAACTCCGGCTCGGGGTGGCCGTTGCGCATAACGAACACCTGAGGGAAGACACCCATGTCCCAGATGACCGACAGGGTCGTGAGCATCACGATGATCGGCTTGAGGACGGGCAGGGTGACGTAGCGGAAGACGCCCCAGGAGCCGGCCCCGTCCAGGCGGGCCGCCTCCTCCAGCTCCTTCGGCACCTGGGTGAGACCCGCGCTGAGCGTGATGACCACGAACGGCACGGCTCCCCACACCACCAGCAGCATGATCACGGCCAGGCCCTCGGGCCCGCTCGCGAACCAGTTGTGGCCGATCATCTCGACGCCGGGCAGCTTGCTCAGCAGCGCGTTGAAGACGCCGTAGTCCGAGTCGAAGAGCCACTTGAAGACCGTGGTCGCCACGATCACCGGCATGCCCCAGCTCGCCACCAGCACGATGTTGATGAGCACCTTCAGCCAGCCGGAGACCCGCTGGAGCAGCAGCGCGAGCGCCATGCCGATCACCATCGTGAAGATGACGGCACCGGCCGCGAAGACGATGGTGCGCAGGACGACGGCCCAGAACTCGCTGTCGCCCAGCACCTTGGCGAAGTTGTCGAACCCGACCGACTCGGCCGGCTGGAAGCCCCACAGCTGGGACTGCCCGAACTTCTGGAAGGAGAGGGTGACCAGCCGGGCCAGCGGATAGCCCATGACCAGGGCGAGGATCAGCAGGCAGGGCGCGAGCAGCAGCCAGGGGGCCGTGGCCCCGCCCGACGGCCGCTTCACCCGTGGCGGCGCGTCGGCTAGGGGTGACGGTGCCTGCCGCGGTGGCGGCACCTTGGCGGGGGTGGTGGTGTCTGCGGCACTCATCGCGTGCTCCTCGGCGCTCCCTCAGGTCTGACGACGGCGGGGCTCCGCGACAAGGGAGCCCCGTCCCCTGGGCCTGTCGTGCGGACCACGCCGCGGACGCGGGGTCCGCACGGCGCCGCGGTATGAGCCCGCGACCTGATCCGCACGACAGGCCCGTAGGTCACTTCGTGTTGATGACCTTGTCGATCGCGGCGTCCGCATCCTTGGCGGCGGCCTCGACCGACTTCTTGCCGGTGCCGATGCTCTGCAGCATGGTCTGCAGGATCTGCGCCTTCTCGACCTGCCCCCAGCCGGGGGCCATCGGGACGAACCAGTTGGACTCGGCCGCGGTGGCGGGGACCGCCGTCGCCGGGTCGTTCTTCAGCGTCGCCAGGTCGGTCTTGTTGTTGGGCAGATTGCCCTTGGCCATCAGGCCCTTCTGCCCGGAGGAGCCGGTGTACGCGTTGATCCACTCGGCGGCCAGGTCCTGCGCGCCGGACTTCACCGGCACGGCGAGGTCGGAGCCGCCCAGGAAGACGGGCATGTTCTTGCCGGACGGGCCGGGCATCACGAAGTTCTCGAGGTTGCCCTTGAGCTTGCCGGTCTTGTCGTTCTTGGGATCCTCGGCGGTCGCGCCCTCCCAGGCGGCTGCGAAGATCATGGCGGACTTGCCCTGGCCGTAGACGATGTAGCGGTCGGACTCGTCCTTGGTCTTGTCGCCGTGCATGTACGAGTCGACGACGTTCTTGAACTCCGTCAGGCCCTTGAGGGACTCGGGCGAGGAGAGGCTCGCCTTCCACTGGCCGCCCGACTCGGTGGCGATGGCGCCGCCGGCGTCGTAGACGAAGGACATGGCCGCGTACCAGTCGCGGGTCGGCTGGTACCAGGCGTTGAACTTGCCGCCCTGCTTCTTCTGGATCTTGTCCAGGGCCGCGGTCAGTTCCTTGTACGTCTTCGGGGGCGTCTTCACACCGACCGAAGCCGCGATGTCCTTGCGCCAGTTGGCGACGCGGCCGCCGGCGTAGTACGGGACGCCGTAGGTCTTGTCCTCGTAGGTGACGGAGGCCTTGAGGCCGTCCAGCCAGGCGTCGGAGTTGTCGAACTTCGCCGGGTCCAGGGGAGCGAAGGCGCCCTTGACCATGTAGCCGAGCATCTCGGTGTTGCCCATCTCGACGACGTCGGGCGCCTTGTCGGTGGCGAGGACGGCGTCGAGCTTGGCGTTCTTGTCGGGCCAGCCGTAGTACTCGTGGTTGATCTTGAGACCGGGGTGCTTCTTCTGCACCGCGGCGTCGGCGGCCTTCACCAGCTGCGGCCAGTTGTTCTGGGCGTCGACGGTGAGCCAGACGGTCAGTTCCTTGGCGTCCGCGCCGCCTTTGTCCGAACCACCGCCCTCGCCCCCACACGCCGCGATGGAGACCATCATGCCCGCGATACCGATCGCGGATATCAGCTTGCGCTTCACGCCACCCTCCTCAGCTGGACCATTGGTGTAGACCAGTAGGGAGGAGCTTGGCCTGGACCACGAGACCTGTCAAGAGGCCCGATAAAGCTCTGACCAGCCGTTATGCGACCTACATATGCAGGAACCTTTAAGTAATAAGCCAGCGAAATACCGGCTGTACACGCCATACTTCAGGTAGACCACTGGATGTTGTGGACTAGACCAAAAGCGGCGCCGACGGTATACAAGTGGGATCGTGTCGGCGGACCGAGCCGGGAAGGCGGAGCATGAGCACCGACGTCAGCAGCGCGGAGAACGAGAACGGGGCGCCCGTCCGTACCGCACGCGTGCCCAAGTACTACCGCCTGAAGAAGCACCTGCTCGACATGACGGACACGCAGGCGCCCGGCACGCCGGTCCCGCCCGAGCGCACGCTGGCCGCGGAGTTCGACACCTCGCGCACGACCGTGCGCCAGGCGCTTCAGGAGCTGGTCGTCGAGGGCCGCCTGGAGCGCATCCAGGGCAAGGGCACCTTCGTCGCCAAGCCGAAGGTCTCCCAGGCGCTGCAACTGACCTCGTACACCGAGGACATGCGCGCCCAGGGCCTGGAACCCACCTCGCAGCTGCTGGACATCGGCTACATCACCGCCGACGACCGCCTCGCCGGCCTGCTCGACATCGCGCCCGGCGGACGCGTGCTGCGTATCGAGCGGCTGCGCATGGCCAACGGCGAGCCGATGGCCATCGAGACCACCCATCTGTCCGCCAAGCGCTTCCCCGCGCTGCGCCGGTCACTGGTGAAGTACACGTCCCTGTACACCGCGCTGGCCGAGGTCTACGACGTCCATCTCGCGGAGGCCGAGGAGACCATCGAGACCTCGCTGGCCACCCCGCGCGAGGCCGGCCTGCTCGGCACGGACGTCGGCCTGCCCATGCTGATGCTGTCCCGGCACTCGCTGGACCGGGAGGGGCAGCCGGTGGAGTGGGTGCGGTCGGTGTACCGGGGGGACCGGTACAAGTTCGTGGCACGGCTGAAGAGGCCCGTCGAGTAGCGCACGCCGCGCGGACCGCTGGTGAGCCCGGTTTCTATTGGGTGTCGCATTGCGGACGAGGGGTTCCGTTCCCGCCGCCCCCTGACCTAGATTGCCTGCGCATTACACAGGTGATCACTGAGGGGACGGAGCCGCCTGATGTCGCAAGCCCCAGAAGCCAGTAGAGGTCCGGTGGTGACGCCGATGCGCGTCGTCATCGGCGTCTGCCTCCTAGCGCCCTTCGTGGCCATGCTGTGGGTCGGCTCGTACGCCAAGACCGACCCGGCCTTCATCGGCATCCCGTTCTTCTACTGGTACCAGATGGCGTGGGTGCTCATCTCCACCGCGCTGACGATGATCGCCTACAAGCTGTGGCAGCGTGACCAGCGCGCCCGTAAGGAAGGTGCGCGGTGAAGGACGGCGTGAACGGCGTCGCACTCGCCGTCTTCATCTTCTTCTTCCTGCTCGTCACTGTCATGGGCTTCCTGGCCGCGCGGTGGCGCAAGGCCGAGAACGAGAACAGCCTCGACGAGTGGGGCCTGGGCGGCCGGTCGTTCGGCACCTGGGTCACGTGGTTCCTGCTCGGCGGCGACCTGTACACGGCGTACACCTTCGTGGCCGTACCGGCGGCGATCTACGCGGCGGGCGCGGCCGGCTTCTTCGCGGTGCCGTACACGATCCTGGTCTACCCGCTGATCTTCACCTTCCTCCCCCGCCTGTGGTCGGTGTCCCACAAGCACGGGTACGTGACGACGTCCGACTTCGTGCGCGGCCGCTTCGGCTCCAAGGGCCTGTCGCTGGCCGTGGCCGTCACCGGCATCCTCGCGACCATGCCGTACATCGCGCTCCAGCTGGTCGGCATCCAGGCCGTGCTGGACGTGATGGGCGTCGGCGGCGGCGAGGACACCAACTGGTTCATCAAGGACCTGCCGCTGCTGATCGCGTTCGGCGTGCTGGCGGCCTACACGTACTCCTCGGGCCTGCGTGCCCCGGCGCTGATCGCGTTCGTCAAGGACACCCTGATCTACATCGTCATCGCGGTGGCGATCATCTACATCCCGATCAAGCTGGGCGGCTTCGACGAGATCTTCGCCAAGGCGGGCGACGCGTACAGCCAGACCAACCCGGCCACGGGGGCGGCGCGCGGTGCGCTGGTGCCGCCGGAGGCGGGGCAGTGGACGTACGCCACGCTGGCGCTCGGCTCGGCGCTCGCGCTGTTCATGTACCCGCACTCGATCACGGCGACGCTGTCCTCGCGCAGCCGTGAGGTGATCCGCCGCAACACCACGATCCTGCCGCTGTACTCGCTGATGCTGGGCCTGCTCGCGCTGCTCGGCTTCATGGCGATCGCGGCCGGGATCAAGGTGCAGAACGGGCAGCTGGCGATCCCGCAGCTGTTCGAGACGATGTTCCCGGACTGGTTCGCCGGCGTGGCCTTCGCGGCGATCGGCATCGGAGCGCTCGTGCCGGCGGCCATCATGTCCATCGCGGCCGCGAACCTCTTCACCCGCAACATCTACAAGGACTTCCTCAAGCCGGACGCCACGCCGGAGCAGGAGACCAAGGTCTCCAAGCTGGTCTCCCTGCTGGTGAAGGTGGGCGCGCTGGCCTTCGTCCTCACCATGGACAAGACCGTCGCCATCAACTTCCAGCTGCTCGGCGGCATCTGGATCCTGCAGACCTTCCCGGCCCTGGTCGGCGGTCTGTTCACCCGCTGGTTCCACCGCTGGGCACTGCTCGCGGGCTGGGCGGTCGGCATGATCTACGGGACGGCCGCTGCGTACGGGGTCGCCTCGCCGACCCAGAAGCACTTCGGCGGCTCCTCGAAGGAGATCCCGGGCATCGGCGAGATCGGCTACATCGGCCTCACGGCGTTCGTCCTGAACGTGGTGGTGACGGTGGTCCTCACCTTCGCCCTGAGGGCCCTCAAGGCCCCCGACGGCGTCGACGAGACCAAGCCGGAGGACTACACGGCGGACGCGGGCGACCCCGGGGTGCAGGTGGAACTGCCGCCGGCCACGGCGGGTACCTCGCACTGATCCCAGCGCAGCACGGGCCGTCGGGAGAGCACCCGGCGGCCCGTCGGCGTATCCGCCCGCCGTCCTAGTCGCGGGTGCGCGCGGCCATCGCATGCCAGAAGCGGTCCAGCTCACGGACGCGCATGCTCACCCAAGGCGGTGTCTTCCGGCGCAACAGCCTGGGGAACCAGCGGCGCAGGCGTCCGGGCAGCAGGGCCTGCTGCTGGCGGCAGAACGGCTCCCGGATCTCTCCACGGGGCACGGAGTCCTGGGGAGGGTACGGGCAGAGCTGGAACTTGCAGTCGGGCAGGCATGTGGTGCCGGGTGCGGGCGGGTTCGCGGTACCGACCCGGGCGCCGGGCCGCAGCGGCTCGCGGTCGGTGCGCAGGCACGGTGGGAGAGGCATGCCGGACTGCTCGGCGCGGGCCATGCGCTCCTCGACCTCGTCGGGCTTTCCCTCCCGTTCGATGAGGTTCAGCATCACCAGCACGTCGGCGACGAGACGTTGGGCCCTCCCGTCGAGGGTGCTCCAGCCGACCGAGGGCGGGATCCACAGGTTGTGCTTGCGGTAGGCGCCGGAGTGGTCCGTACGGGAACCGATGTTGTCGGCGACGCCCTTCTCGTCGATCCAGAGGAAGCGCTCGGGCTGTCCGGTCTCCAGGGCGAGGGCCACCAGGTCACCCGCCTCGGCGACGAACGGGTGCAGCAGCCGCCGCGGCGAGTCGCCGTTCGCAACGGGCGGGCCGGGCGGTGCGTTCACCGTGCCGGCCATCGCCAGCCAGCGCCGGACGGTCTGCACGGCGGTCGAGCCACCGATCGTCAGGAGCGGCTCGCGCGACCCGTGGTGATCGTCGCTCGGCGCTGCCGTGGTGTCGCCGTCCCGCTCATGGTGGCCGAGCCGGTCCGGAAGCTTCCACAGGCACAGCGCCTGGAGCAGGCTGAGCTGCGAGTACCAGCACCGGGTCTGCTGCAGTACGGTCTCCGCCTGCCGGATCAGGTCGACGCTTCTGCCGGGGTCCGTGTTCGGATGACGTTGGCGCCGGTTGGCCGCGTACTTGAAGCCCTGGGCCAGCGCCGCCTCCAGGGCGAGCGGCATATCGGGGGCGCCGTCCGTATGGGCCGGGTCGAGGTGGAGCAGCCATTTGGTGAGGCGCTCCCGGGCCTCGCCGCGGTGGGAGTCGTCGACCGACCCCAGCAGCATGGGCAGCATCCAGGCCCGCATCACGAACTCACGCAGCAGTTCGACCCGTTGGTTCTCGTACCGCTGGTTGAGTTCCTCCCGCTCGATCTGCAGCCGGTCGATGGCCTCGAAGGACGCGGCGGGCGAGGACGCACGGGCGGACCTGGCCCGCCCCATTCTCGAGGTCCACTCTTCGAATTCCCTCGTGTTCTCGGCTTTCATGTCGCGGATCTTGGCGTTGTACTCCCCTATGGGGTCGCTGTTGAGACCGACCCGCTCACGGATCACGGCGAACGCCTCGTTGCCGCCGCTGCCGAACTCCTGGGCGACGGCCAGGCGGATGGAGTACGAGGGCTCGGCGATGCCCAGCTCGAAGATCTTCTCGTACATCGCGGTGGTGTCGATCTTCTTGGAAGCCTCCCGCGACGCCGCGCCCAGCTGCTTGAGCAGCCGCAGTTTCGCGTCCTCGAGAGTGCGCTGATCGCCCTGGATGCCCGACCAGTCGGCCGCCACCTTCTCGACGATGTCGCCCAGCCGTCCCGGGTCGGCTTCCACACTCTCGACTTCGAGGGCAGCCGCGTAGAGGTCGAGGGTCTTCGGGTCGTCCGGCCGGTGTTGCGCGGCCGCGCAGAGCCGCTCGGACAGGGCGCGCCCACGCACGGGGCTGCTCCGCGACAGCTCGTCCTTCCCCTCCTGGAACCCGGCCCCGACGCCGCCGGCTCGGGGAGGACGTCTGGCCACCCGCCCGCGGGACATGAACACGACCGCGACCAGCAGCTCACGTCCGGGGCCGGGCGGCCGCAGCGCCTGCTCGATCAGCTCGCCGGCGTCGGCCTCCTCCAGGTGGCTCAGCAGACGGAAACCGAAGTAGGCCTGCAGGATGCTGTGCGGGAAGCGCGCCTTCATCTCGGAGCTCTCCAGCAGCCCGAGCTTGTCCGCGTTGCCCACCAGACGGGCTAGCACGGCGTGACACTGCGCCATGTTCCCCCTGTGCAGCCGCCTCCCCTCCTGGTCGCCGAGCCTTTCGCGGAGCGCTGCCCAGATCTGTTCCCGGTGCCACTCGCAGAAGGCGTCCCCGTTGTCGCCGTACCGGTCGGTGCCGGGCACCCTGACCCACAGAGGCCCACCGGGGTGACTGTCCGGGCCGAGCAACTCGGCGCAGTCCACCTCCAGCTTGTCCTGGAGCAGTCCCACACAGGCCAGTGCGGACACCACCTCGAGGGTGTCGCGGCGCTCTTGCGGGGCGAGCGCGACGTCCTCGCGCAGCCTGCCTTCGAGCAGGGCACGGCCCCAGGTGTCCAACAGCCACAACCGAAGCGTGCTCCGGTCCCGGCTGCGGGTGTTCAGACGCTTCGGGTCGTCGGTCGGGCGGTCACGTTCGAGGGCGCCGTGCCGGTGCAGTTCACGGGCGATCTGCAGGTAGACGGGTGATTCGGTCACCTCCGCCGTCTCCACGATCCAGTCCACGCGGCGCTCGTCCGTCTCCGGTACGGAGGCTTTGACGAATTGCAGCGCCTCCTCCTCGCTCAGCGGTTCCAGCTCCACGATCGCGGCGGGCGTGGTGTCCAGAGGACTGTGCGGCCGGGAGGCGATGACCACCGGCAGCCGCTCCTCATAGGCGCGTTCGATGGCACACCGGATGATGTTGTCACGGTTCTGCTGAAGACCGCCGTCGAGAAGAGCCTCTTCGAGTCCGTCGGCGATGACGACCAGCTTGTCGTCGGCGAGCAGTTGCTGCCAGACCCGCTCGATCTTGGTACGGGCCAGAATGCCCTGCGGCGCCACCTCGGCGAAACGCTGCTTGGCCATGCGCTCGAAGTTCAGATCGGTCCCGCCGTCGGCGTCCCGGAGCCGGATCGGCACGGGCACGGCACGCTGCCGGGCCAGTAGTTCGGTGAGCCGCACAAGGACGGCGGTCTTCCCCGTGCCGACACCGCCCACGAGCAGATAGGGCCGACGGGTGCCGCGCTCCCTCAGCCGTTGGGCGATGACCTGCGCGAGCTCCTCGCGACCCACGATCTCGGTGGAGTCCTGCCCCGCCGTGAGCACGAGCTTGTGCGGGTCCTTGCGGGCCTTCACGAGGTATCGCCGTTTGTTCCAGCTGTACCACCAGAACAGGAAGAGCGCGGCGGCGACCGAAGCGGTGAGGGCCGGGCCGATGAAACGCACCAAGGCGTCGAGCCCCGGCTCCTTCTGCCATCTCTCGACCGACGTCTCCCCGTCGGTGACCAGCATGTGCACGCCGGCCCCGATCCAGCCGAAGACAACGAGGGCGCCGACCGCCCACACCATCCGGAGCACGTTGGTGTAGGAGAACCACCTGCGCCACTTCCTGGGCCGGGTGGTGCCGCGGCGTGCCTCGAGGCGGATGGTCACGCTGTGCCAGTAGCCGACGACGACGCGGCTGGTCCATCTCGCCGCCCGTCGCAGATCCAGCGTGGCCATCGGCGCGTTGTGGGGCCGCTCCTTGCCCGGTGTGCGACGGACGACCCTCGTCATGGTGAGTACTCCCTCCGAGGGCGATCTTCTTCCCAGTACGGAGGACCCGCGGACGTCGGCACCTACTTCCATGGAAGCACTCCCCGCACGCCGCGCAACCCGATGGAGAAACGCCGACAGGGCATCACTCTTCTCGCCTGTCAGCTGACGCTCCGACACCAGCGCGACACAACATCTGGGGGTGCCACCCGAACCCAGCACAAGATGTATGCTCGTGCTCGCTGTCGCCGCAGGGGAATCCGGTGCGAATCCGGAACTGTCCCGCAACGGTGTACTTGTGCATGTTTCGTGCACGAGCGTCAGTCCGAGGACCTGCCGACAGCGCACCCGGCCGTCCGGCCGGGGTGCCCTGACGTCCGGGCCTCGTGGAATGGGCCGGTGGACGCGACGCCGTGTGCGCTCGTGTGCTGCCCCTGCCCTGCGCGAGGCCCCTTGCCGAGCGAGGGAGAGCCCCACGTGACCATCGCGCCAGCCGAACCGGTCTCAGCTTCCGAAGACGAGCACGACGGTCCCGGTGCCGCGCTGCTGCGGACCCTGACCGAGCTGACCGCCGATCTCCCCGACGCCGACCCCGGCCGGGTCGCCGCCGCCGCCCTGCGCGGCCGGTCCGCGCGGGCGGACGAGACGGAGCTGCGCGAGCTCGCGACGGAGTCGGCCGCCGGCCTCATCTCCGAGGACCCCGCCTACTCCCGGCTGGCCGCGCGCCTGCTGACGATCGGCATCCGCGAGGAGGCCGCCTCCCAGGGCGTCACGTCCTTCACCGAGTCCGTCGCGGCCGGCCACCGGGAGGGCCTGATCTCCGACCGGACCGCCGAGTTCGTGCGCGTCCACGCCGCCCGGCTCGACGCGCTGATCGACCGGGCCGCCGACGACCGCTTCGGCTACTTCGGCCTGCGGACGCTGCACAGCCGCTACCTGCTCCGCCACCCGATCACCCGCAAGGTCGTCGAGACGCCCCAGCACTTCATGCTGCGCGTCGCCGCCGGCCTCGCCGAGGACGACACGGCACATTCCGTCGACGAGGTCGCCGCGCTCTACGGCCTCATGAGCCGCCTCGACTACCTCCCCTCCTCCCCCACCCTCTTCAACTCCGGCACCCGGCACCCCCAGATGTCGTCCTGCTACCTCCTCGACTCCCCCAAGGACGAGCTGGACTCGATCTACGACCGGTACCACCAGGTGGCGCGGCTGTCGAAGCACGCGGGCGGCATCGGTCTTTCGTACTCCCGTATCCGTGCGCGCGGTTCGCTGATCCGCGGCACCAACGGCCACTCCAACGGCATCGTCCCGTTCCTGAAGACCCTCGACGCCTCGGTCGCCGCCGTGAACCAGGGCGGTCGCCGCAAGGGCGCGGCCGCGGTCTATCTGGAGACCTGGCACTCCGACATCGAGGAGTTCCTGGAGCTGCGCGACAACACCGGCGAGGACGCCCGCCGTACGCACAACCTGAACCTGGCGCACTGGGTGCCCGACGAGTTCATGCGGCGGGTGAACGCCGACGGGCAGTGGTCGCTGTTCTCCCCCTCGGACGTGCCCGAGCTGGTCGACCTGTACGGCGAGGAGTTCGACGCCGCGTACCGGGTGGCCGAGGCGAAGGGCCTGGCGAAGAAGAACCTGCCCGCCCGTGAGCTGTACGGCCGCATGATGCGCGCCCTCGCGCAGACCGGCAACGGCTGGATGACCTTCAAGGACGCCGCCAACCGCACCGCCAACCAGACGGCCGAGCCGGGCCACGTCGTCCACTCCTCCAACCTCTGCACGGAGATCCTCGAGGTCACCAGCGACGGGGAGACGGCGGTCTGCAACCTGGGCTCGGTCAACCTGGGTTCCTTTGCCGACACATCGACCGGCGACCTCGACTGGGAGCGTCTGGACGAGACCGTCCGTACGGCCGTCACGTTCCTCGACCGGGTCGTGGACATCAACTTCTACCCGACCGAGCAGGCGGGCCGCTCCAATGCCCGCTGGCGTCCGGTCGGCCTCGGCGCGATGGGCCTTCAGGACGTCTTCTTCAAGCTGCGCCTGCCCTTCGACTCGCCCGAGGCCAAGGCGCTCTCCACCCGTATCGCCGAGCGCATCATGCTCGCCGCGTACGAGGCCTCCGCCGACCTCGCCGAGCGCAACGGACCGCTTCCCGCCTGGGAGAAGACCCGTACGGCCCGGGGCGTGCTGCACCCCGACCACTACGACGTGGAGCTGACCTGGCCGGAGCGCTGGGCGGCCCTGCGCGAGCGCATCGCCACGACCGGCATGCGCAACTCCCTGCTCCTCGCCATCGCGCCCACGGCCACCATCGCCTCCATCGCGGGCGTGTACGAGTGCATCGAGCCGCAGGTGTCCAACCTGTTCAAGCGCGAGACGCTGTCCGGTGAGTTCCTCCAGGTCAACTCCTACCTGGTGGACGAGCTGAAGCGGCTCGGCGTGTGGGACGCCCGCAGCCGGGAGGCCCTGCGCGAGGCGAACGGCTCGGTGCAGGAGTTCGCCTGGATCCCCGAGGACGTACGGGCGCTCTACCGCACGGCGTGGGAGGTCCCGCAGCGCGGCCTGATCGACATGGCGGCGGCCAGGACACCGTTCCTGGACCAGTCCCAGTCCCTGAACCTCTTCATGGAGACGCCGACGATCGGCAAGCTCTCCTCGATGTACGCGTACGCCTGGAAGGCCGGGCTGAAGACGACGTACTACCTGCGTTCGCGCCCGGCGACCCGCATCGCCCGCGCGGCACAGGCCGCTGTCCCCGCGCAGGCCACCACCCCGGACCCCGAAGCGGTCGCCTGCTCCCTGGAAAACCCCGAGTCCTGCGAGGCCTGCCAGTAATGACCACCCAGAACCTTCTCGACCCCGGCTTCGAGCTCACCCTGCGCCCGATGCGCTACCCGGACTTCTACGAGCGCTACCGGGACGCCATCAAGAACACCTGGACCGTGGAGGAGGTCGACCTCCACTCGGACGTCGCCGACCTCGCCAAGCTGTCACCGGAGGAGCAGCACCTGATCGGCCGGCTGGTCGCGTTCTTCGCGACGGGCGACTCGATCGTCGCGAACAACCTGGTGCTGACGCTGTACAAGCACATCAACTCCCCCGAGGCGCGGCTGTATCTGAGCCGGCAGCTCTTCGAGGAGGCCGTGCACGTCCAGTTCTATCTGACGCTGCTCGACACCTATCTCCCCGACCCGGAGGACCGTGCCGCCGCGTTCGACGCGGTGGAGAACATCCCCTCCATCCGCGAGAAGGCCGGGTTCTGCTTCAAGTGGATGGACTCGGTGGAGAAGCTGGACCGGCTGGAGACCCAGGCCGACCGCCGCCGCTTCCTGCTCAACCTGATCTGCTTCGCCGCGTGCATCGAGGGCCTGTTCTTCTACGGTGCCTTCGCCTACGTCTACTGGTTCCGCAGCCGGGGCCTGCTGCACGGCCTGGCCACCGGCACCAACTGGGTGTTCCGGGACGAGACGATGCACATGTCCTTCGCCTTCGACGTGGTCGACACCGTCCGCAAGGAGGAGCCGGAGCTGTTCGACGACCAGCTCGAGCAGCAGGTCACGGACATGCTGCGGGAGGCCGTCGAGGCCGAGCTGCAGTTCGCGCGCGACCTGTGCGGTGACGGCCTCCCGGGCATGAACACCGAGTCGATGCGGCAGTACCTGGAGTGCGTCGCCGACCAGCGGCTCACCCGGCTCGGCTTCGCTCCGGTCTACGGCTCCGAGAACCCCTTCTCCTTCATGGAGCTCCAGGGGGTTCAGGAGCTGACCAACTTCTTCGAGCGGCGCCCCTCGGCGTACCAGGTGGCGGTGGAGGGCACCGTCGACCTGGACGAGGACTTCTGAGCCCGCTCGCTCTCCCGGGCCTCCTGGGCCTCCCTGATCTGACGGTCGACGCGCCTGTCGCGCACGATGCCGATCACTGACGGGAGGACCAGGAGGACCAGCGTCCCGAGTACGAAGATCATTGCGATGAGTGTCTGTGCCTGGTTCGTTTCCATGGACACCACTGTCGCGCCGATGACTCCTTACCGTCAGTGGCAGTACTGCCGTAGACCCTCGAATTACTGCCACCGGCGAGGCACACTGGAGACATGCTCCAGAACGTGGCCGTCGCCCTCCTCGACGGCGTGAACCCCTTCGAACTGGGTGTGGTGTGCGAAGTCTTCGGCACCGACCGCAGCGACGAAGGCCTGCCGGTCTACGACTTCGCCGTCGCCTCGGCCGAGGGCCCGGCCCTGCGCATGAACTCGGGCTTCTCACTCCAGGTCGAACACGATTTGGAGCGCCTGGAGACGGCCGACCTGATCGCCGTGCCGGCCGGGCACACCTACGCGTCCCGGGACTTCCCGCCGGAGCTGCTGGACGCCCTGCGGCGCGGTGTCGACCGCGGCGCCCGGGTGCTCAGCGTCTGCTCCGGCGTCTTCGTGCTGGCCGCGGCCGGGCTGCTGGACGGCCGCCGCTGCGCCACGCACTGGAAACATGCGAAGGATCTCGCCCGGCAGTACCCACGCGTGATCGTCGAGCCGGACGTGCTCTACGTCGACGAGGACCCGGTGATCACCTCCGCCGGCACGGCCGCCGGGATCGACGCCTGCCTCCACCTGGTACGCAAGGAGCAGGGCTCCGAGGTCGCCAACAAGATCGCCCGGCGGATGGTGGTGCCACCGCACCGCGACGGCGGCCAGGCCCAGTACATCGAGCGCCCGCTGCCGCACCCCGAGGGCGACACGATCGGCGAGGTGCTGACGTGGATGGAGCACCATCTCGACGACGAGGTCACCGTCGAGCAGCTCGCCGCCCACGCCCACATGTCCCCGCGCACCTTCGCCCGCCGCTTCCAGCAGGAGACCGGGACCACTCCCTACCGCTGGGTCCTGCGCCAGCGGGTGCTGCTGGCCCAGCGACTGCTGGAGGCGACGGACGAGACGATGGACGCGATCGCCGGCCGAACGGGGTTCGGCAACGCGGCCACGCTGCGGCACCACTTCGTCCGGGCGGTCGGGACCACGCCGAACGCCTACCGGCGCACGTTCAGGGGCCCCGAAGCGGCCTGACGATCACGGCCCGTCACCTCGGCACCGGCCGCACCCGCAGGTCGTTCGGCCGAAGCGTGATGCCGACCCTCGTGGCGTCGTCCGAACCGGCCACCTGCTCGAACCGGTACTTCGTGGCCAGCGCCGCCGTGATCAGCGTCAGCTGGGCCATCGAGAAGTGATCACTCGGGCACTTGCGGTTGCCCGTGCTGAACGGGCTCATCGCGTGCTTCGGGATGTCCTTGACCCGGTCCGGCAGCCACCGGTCGGGGTCGAAGTCGAGATGCCCGTCGTACGACTTCGCGTCGCGCTGGATCGCGTACGGGCTGTAGACGATGTCCGCCCCGGACGGAATCCGGTATCCGCCGAGTTCCGTGTCCCGTACCGCCCGGCGCGTCAGAATCCAGACGGCGGGGCGCAAACGCATGGCCTCGACGACGACATTGTTGGTGTGCCTGAGTCCCCGGACGTCCTCGAATGCCACCGGCCTCCCACCGGTGACGGCTTCTACTTCGTCACGCACCCGGTCCGCCTGTTCAGGGTGTTCCGCGAGCATATGCAACAGCCACATGATCGTGGAGGCGATGGTTTCGCTGCCGGGGGTCAGGATCGCGACGACCTGATCGTGGATCTCCTGTTCCCCGATGGGGTCGCCATTCTCGTCCTTCGCCTCCAGCAATGCCGTCAGCAAATCGTCCGGCTTTTGACCGGATGCCCGGCGCTCGGCGACGATCTCGTCGACCAGGAGATGCAAATCGGCCAATGCCCGGTTGAATTCGCGGTTGGCCGGGAGCGGGAGCTTGTAGAGCGGCCCGAGCGGGACCACCATCCGCCGGTACATCCCGCGGAACACGGTGGCGAGCGCGACGCACAGCCGCTCCGCCCGCTCGTCCATGGAGGCGCCGCGCAGCAGACAGCGGGCCGCGACGCGCACGGCCACCCGGAAGGACTCGGAGGTGCAGTCGACGGTCTCGCCGGGCTTCCAGCGCTCGGTCAGCGCGTGCGCCTCCTCCTCCATGATCGGCCCGTAGGCGGGGATGGCGTCGAGCCGGAAGGCGGGCTGGATGGTGCGTCGCTGGCGCCGGTGCCGCGGCCCGTTCGCCGTGGCCACCCCCTCCTTGCCGAGCAGGCCCTCCAGGGACTCCCAGAGCGGTCCGGCGATGATGAAGTCGTTGCTCAGCGCCAGTGCGCCGGTGAGGTCCGGGGTGGTGACGGCGTACACGGTCTTCGGCCCGAGCTTCAGGCGGACCACGTCGCCGTGGTCGCGCAGCCGGGACATGAACGCCAGCGGGTCGCGCACGAGCTTCCAGCCGTGACCGAGGCCGGGGACTCCGCCGCCCGCCCGGGGCGGCTCACGCAGATCCGGTGCCAGGGCTTCGGGTTGCACAGACTCGACGGTCATTTCTCACCTGCCGCTTCGTTGTTGACGTACGGGGGCGTGGACCGGTCGTCCCAGCTGTCGACCATGTACCGGCCGGACTCGTGGTGGAACCAGTAGACGGAACTGAACCAGTTGCGCATATTGCTCAGACAGGCCCGCACGGCGGCGCTCAGTTCCTTTCCCCGCACGGTGCCGTCGGCGAGTTCGTCGGCGAACCGTAATGCTTCCTGTTCGACATCGAGGAATTCATTGATGCAATTCTCGACACGACACCTCAGGTCCACGACCGCCTGCTCCAGCGTCAGCCCCTCATGGGTGATGAGGCTGATTCCGAGATTGTGCACCTCGTCGCCCGCTATTTCCTTGGGAAGGGAGCAGAGGTCGTTGTACCAGGCGGCGAATTCCTGACTCAGCAGCGCCGCCCGCCGGTATGCCGGATGCTTCCGGACGGGGTCGGGTATTTCACATCCCGCGGCCGGCTCCAGTAGGTCCGTCCATATCCAGTGGGCGAAGGTGAGCCGGCGCAACCGGAGATATTCGTCGACCGTGGGCACGATTCCGTGGGTACGGTTGTGGAACTCCCGGTCGTACGCGTCGACCACCGCGTGGAAGTGCCGGGCGAACCGGAGGTTCCACGTCCTCGGCAGGAACGCGTAGAGCCGCAGCACGCTGTCCGCGAACCCGGCGACCAGTGGGTCCTCGTGGTGCAGGTGCGCCCCGGGGAAGTCGAGGGCCGTGTGCAGTTGGTCCCGCAGCCGCCGCCAGGCGACCGCACGGCCGTGCACGATGTCGCGGTCGTGCCGGTCGTCCCAGACGAAGAACCAGGCGCTGTAGTCCGCGATCGCCTGGAGGACCTCGTCGGGGGCACCGATGTAGTACCCGGCCATGAGGTCGGTGTAGCAAAGGCCGTCGGCATATTCCTCCACCTTGTCAGCGGGCATGAGCCGCTTTTCGAGCAGCCAGGCCCGGGTCTTCTCCTGGCACTTCGGCCAATACGGGTGGAGTTGCCGGGGAAACGCCGCCTCGATCACCGGTAGAGAGAGCGACGGTGGAACTGCGATGGTGGTCGGTGTCGATGTGGTGCCGTCTGGCAAAGCATGCACGAACTAACCCCTCTCAGCCGCCAGTTGGCGCGGGCGCCCCTCCCTTCGTGCCGGGCGTGCGCCGTTGCATACCCCGCTCATCCCATTCAGCACTACAACTGACCGTTCTGGGAACGCATTTGCTTCATTCACTACCCCACAGTGCCGGGATCCTCCCGGTGTGTGGCTGGTAACGGATCACCAGGAGAGCAGAAGCGATCGAACGTGCGACGGACAGACGAACGGCACAGGCGAACGGCGCCTGTTCGGGACGGGAATCCCGAACAGACGCCGTTCGCCTGGTGCTCGTGAGGTCTCAGTCGTTCGCGACCACGGGGTAGCGGGGCTCGTTCTCGGCCATCTGCCGCAGCGCGTCCTTGCGCTCCCGCTTGGAGAGCCGGTCGATGTACAGGTAGCCGTAGAGGTGGTCGGTCTCGTGCTGCAAACACCGAGCGAAGTATCCGGTGCCGCGCACCTTGATCGGGTTGCCCTTCTCGTCCTGCCCGGTCACCTCGGCGTAGTCGGGCCGGGCGAGCGGCGCGTACGCGGTGGGCACGGACAGGCAGCCCTCGTTGCTGTCGTCCAGCCGGCGCTTCTCGGCGGGCAGTTCGACGAGCCTGGGGTTGCAGACCACGCCGGTGTGCCGGACGCCCTCGTCGTCGGGGCAGTCATAGATGAAGACCTTCAGGTCGACACCGATCTGGTTGGCGGCCAGGCCCACGCCCTCGGCGGTGCGCTGGCTGGCGAACATGTCCGCGACGAGCTGCTGGAACTCCTCGCCGAAGTCGGTGACGTCCTTGCACTCCTTGTGCAGCACCGGGTTCCCGACCACCGTGATCGGCCGCGAGCTCCCCCGCTCCCGCCAGGCCGCCTCGCGCTCCTCGCAGTCCTCCGTGTCGATCACGTACCCCTCGTCATCGACGGGGAGCACGCCCGCGTGCTGCTGATCGGTGTCCTGCTGAGCCATGACGTTACGTACGCCTTCCTGAACAAATCCAAGCCGGGATGCTGATACAGGGTACGCGGGTACCGGCTCTCGGGGGCGCGGGGAACTGCGCGACCAGCCACGCACCCGCACCCGACAACGGCGCTAACAGACCTCTTCCAGATCCCGCCAGTCACGAGAATCCGGGCTGTCCGCCACCCACCCGTCCAGCAACCCCCTCACCAGCGAAGCCGGCGCAGCCAGCCCGCACTCCCGCTCGGGAACCCACAGCTGCCCGTCCGTCCGGTGCCCCAGCGGCCCGGGATGCCCGGGCTCACTGTGATCATGCGGATCGAGATGCTCCCCGTCACCCTCGTCCGACGGCATCCGGGACTCGGAACACATCCGGCACAGCAACCGCACCGAGGAGGACCAGTCCTCCGCGGCGAACCCGGCATCCCCGGCCAGCTGCTCCAGTGCGTCCCGGTCCGCCTCGGTCGCCGCCTCCAGCAGCACCACCCACGTAGGCACCGGCGACGGCGCCCACAGCTCGATCTCGTCGAACACCGGGTACGTGTGCCCCGCGGCTGTGGTCCGCTCCCCGTGCGGCACCCCGTCGTGCAGCACGACCTCGCCCCAGCGCCGCCCCGACGACGGCAGCGGAATGGACAGCACCTCGATCCGCGCGGGATCCAGCCGCCGCCCCCACACGACCTCGGCCTCCCCCTCCGGGGACAGCCGTACGGCCGCGCTGCCGAGGTCCATGCCGACGGGCTCGCCGGCGGCCGTGGCGGAACCCGGCATCCGCAGCCCGTAGGCCTGCCAGGCGCGCCGGGCCAGCGGCCAGTCCTGGAGGGCGGTCGCCGCGATGCCCACGTTCCACCAGTCGGGCGCACCGGTGTCCCGGTCGAGCAGGGCCACGGCCCTGAGGCCCGCCGCCCTCGCCTGCTCCCAGTCGTGCCGGAACTTGTGCAGCAGGGCCAGGTTGAACCATGACTCGGACAACCAGGGCTCCAGGTCGGCGGCACGTGTCAACAGTGCGCCCGCGTCCTCGTACCGGCCGTCGCCGATAAGTGTGAACGCCCGGTCTGTGGCCTGCCGCCAGGAGGCGGAGGGCCGGTGCCGTCCCTTGCCGAAGATCCTCACGATTCCCGCCTGCCAGTTCCGTGCGGTGGGCTGGCCGTAGCTGTGTTTCGAGCCCCCGGACACCTTCTCCTTCGCATCCAACCACGTACGGCCTCCGAGGCGCTCATTACCCATGGGTTACCCAGCCACGGGCAGAGTCAGACTGCTCCTTGCCAGTACCCGGGCCAGTGATTCCACCACCTCCGGCGCGTACTTCCCGGCGGTGGCGAGCCTGAGTTCCTCCAGCGCCGTCAGCGGCCCGCCGGGCCCGCCTTCCCTGGACTTCTCCTCGTACGCGTTCACGACCCGCACGATTCGCGCGGCCGGCGGCTGCTCGGCGTAGGGGTCGGCCTGCCGCTCCACGACCACGGCGACCGCCTCGTCGACCCCCGTATGCCGTACGACGGCGCCGCCGAGCAGCGCGATCCGCCGCTGTTCCGCGGCGGGCAGGTCGGCGGTGGCGCCCGCCGGCACCGGGTCGACGAGGCTGAGCTGGCCGATGTCATGCATGAGCGCGGCGTACTCCAGCACGGCCAGTTCGGGCTCGGTGAGGCCGAGATCACGTCCCACTGCCTGGCTGAGCGCGGCGACCCGGCGGGCGTGCCCGCAGGGGGTGTAGCCGGCGACCTCGGTGGCCCGCGCGAGGGAGGCGATGGTCTGCCGGTAGGTGGCCCGGACGGCGGCGTACCGCCGGAACGACATCTGGGCGAGCAGCAGCGGCACGGAGAAGACGGGCAGCGCCCACAGCCCCACCACGGCGACCGCGAGCGCCATCACGGCCCCGGTCGCGATGACGGCGGACCCGATGCCGCACACGGCCCGCAGCTCGTCCCGCAGCACCGGGCCGAAGGGCCAGCCGGTGCGGGAGTGGGCCAGGGCGGCGGCGAGCACCGCGTCGCACAGCGCGGTCAGGGACAGCAGCGCGAGCAGCAGCAGCGCGTAGGCGGGTCCGCCCCAGTCGTCGAACATCCCCCGGTTGTAAGGGGGCTGGAAGCACACGGCGACGAATCCGACGGTGAGCATGCGGCGCGCCAGGTGGTCGAGCGTGGGCCCCTGCCCGCGCGCGACATGCGGCACGCTGCCGAGCAGTGAGGCGGCCAGTACGACGGCGACGACCTGGGCGAGGCCGTGGTGCGTGGCCCGCCCGCCGGCCTCTCCCAGCAGTGCGTACGACAGCGCCGCCGCGGCCCCGAGCGGTGCCGGTTCCCGGATCCGCGCGCCGTTGCGCCGGGTGAGCTCCCCGACGGTGACGAGGACCCCGAAGGCGAGGGCGACGCGGCGTTCCTCGAGTCCGTCGTAGAGGGTGACGGCGAGGGAGCCGGTGGCGAGGAGGGCGGCGGAGGCGTGGACCAGGGTGCGCAGGAGCGGCGCCCCGCACGCGCTCATCGGTGTGCTCCCGGCCGGCTGGAGACGGGTGCGCCGGGCGCGGGCACCCGGGGCGTGTGGGCGTCGTCGGCGGTCACCGCGGGGTGCCAGCCCGCCCGCCGTACGGCCGCGGCCAGGGCCGCGACCATCACGGGGTCGAAGTGGCTGCCCGCACACCGCTCCAGTTCCTCCAGGGCCACCGGGACGGGGCGGGCCCTGCTGTAGCTCCGGGTGGAGGTCATGGCGTCGAACGCGTCGGCGACCGCCACGACCCGTGCGGACTCCGGGATCTGACGGCCCATCAGCCCGTACGGGTACCCGCTGCCGTCCAGCCGCTCGTGGTGGTGCAGCACGGCGGCACGGGCCTCCCCGAGGAAGCCGATGCCGCGCACCATCTCGTGCCCGTACTCGGGGTGCAGCTCGATCACGCGCCGTTCCTCGGGGGTCAGCGGCCCGTTCTTCCTGAGCAGCCGGGTGGGCACGCCCAGCTTGCCGACGTCGTGCAGGATCCCGGCGAAGCGGAGCACCTCGACACGCTCGTCGTCCATGCCCAGCTCGCGCGCGATCATCATGGAGGCCTGCCCGACGCGCTCACTGTGCCCGCGCGTGTATCCGTCCTTGATGTCTACGGCCTGGACCAGCGCCCGGATGGTCGCCTGGTGGGCGGCCCGTTCCCGGTGGTACTGCGCGAACGCCCACCAGGAGACGCACATCGGCAGGAGGACGAGCAGCGCGGCCACGGGACCGTACGGGCTGCGCCACAGGACGGCCATCATCAGCCCGGCGAGCCCGTGCACGGCGATCGGCGCGAGTGAACGCGCCACCAGCCCCCGCCAAGCGCGCCGCACCGGTACCCGCTCGGCGGCGGCGAGGATCCCGCCGTCCAGCAGCGCGAGCACCAGGCAGAAAGCCAGCACGGCGGCTCCGGCCGGCCCGAGCGCGTAGGGGACGTCGCCCGCGACGACCGCGTCCCGCCCGCCGAGCACCCAGTGCACCTTGGCGGCGGCCCACACCCCGAGGACGAGCTGGGCGGCCCGCCAGATCCGCCGCAGCGCCACGGGCCGCTGCCCGACGGGCGAGAGCAGCGCGGCGGGCACGGCGACCAGGGCGGCGGCGGGCGCCGGCAGCAGGAAGGCGCCGGCGAGGAGCACGGGGTAGAAGGTCCCGGCCGGGTGCGAGATGCCGACGAACCGGGACCGGGCGACGCGCTCGCACCCGGCGTACAGCGCCGCGAGCAGAGCGACCGCCCACCAGGGCGTACGGACGCCCGGCAGCGGGAGCAGACAGCACAGGGCGGCGACGGCGACAGTGGCGACATACACACGTGCCCGCGCCGATACCGCTTCCATGAGCCCCTCCCCGGCCATGTCCGTCAGGCCCGGAGCCTAGGACGGCGGTGGGGGGCTCCACGGGCCGATAGCCCGTGGATTAGCACGTTCGAGTGACGCGTTCGAGGGTGCCTCGGAGAATGACTACCCCTGGAGATGCGGGGTAGTTGAAAAGCGCAGGAGTGTCAGGACTCCTGGGGCGAGGCAGGCGAGGCCGTGACGTCCTGCTCGGGGACCGCCTGGCCGGAACGGATCAGGTCGATCCGCCCCATGACCTTGGCCCGCAGGTCGCCCGGCACGTCGTCATGCCCGCAGCAGCGCTTGACCAGCTTCTTCACGGCCTGCTCGAGCCCGTACTTCTCGAGACAGGGCGAGCACTCCTCGAAGTGGTGCTCGAACTTCACGCAGTCCGAGTCCGGCATCTCACGGTCGAGGAACTCGTAGAGATGATCGAGGATTTCGCTGCAATCCGTCTCGTGCGGCTCTCCGCAGCTCATGACCCCGAGCCTTTCGCTTCGTTCGACTCTCCGGCGCCGGCCGGGACCATCCCGCGGTCACGGGCGTAGTCCTCCAGCATGCCGCGCAGCTGACGGCGGCCCCGGTGCAGGCGGGACATCACCGTACCGATGGGTGTCCCCATGATGTCGGCGATCTCCTTGTAGGCAAACCCCTCGACGTCCGCGAGATACACGGCGATACGGAACTCCTCGGGGATCGCCTGGAGCGCTTCCTTCACGTCCGAGTCGGGCAGGTGGTCCAGCGCCTGCGACTCCGCGGAGCGCAAGCCCGTCGACATGTGCGACTCGGCGCGGGCGAGCTGCCAGTCCTCGATCTCCTCGGCTGCGGAGCGCTGAGGTTCGCGCTGCTTCTTGCGGTACGAGTTGATGAAGGTGTTGGTGAGGATCCGGTACAGCCACGCCTTGAGGTTGGTGCCCTCACGGAACTGGTGGAAGGACGCGTACGCCTTGGCGTACGTCTCCTGCACCAGGTCCTCGGCGTCGGCCGGGTTGCGCGTCATGCGCAGCGCGGCCGAGTACATCTGGTCGAGGAACTCGAGCGCGTCCCGCTCGAAGCGCGCGCTGCGCTCCGCGGCCGTCTCCGCGCCCGTGCCGCCCTGGCCCTCGGGCTGCTCCGCCTGGCCGTGTTCGGTCCCTGCGTCGGTCCCAGTGACCGGACCCACCTCCTCGAGTGTTCTCGTGAGACCGAGACCGGTCTCACCCGAATCGGAGGATAGACGACGATCCGGTCCGCCCGCCGCCCGAATCGGGGCGGTCCTGGCCGCGTGCAGCACCGTCCACTCCAGGTCGGCACGGCTGCTGCGGCTCGGGCAGATGGTCGAACCCATGCGGCGGACTTCCTCTCCTACGGCGTCTGCGCTGGTCTCCAGCACGTACGTCCCGCACAACAGCGCTCGCCGCCCCGGCATTCCCGGAGCTTCACCCGAGTGACCCGGTCCACTCCACGACCGCGTCCGTGATGAGCGCCACGGCCTCCTCCTGCGAGATCTCCGCGCGCTTGGGAACGGCGAAGCCGTGATCGCCGTACGGCACCTCGACGAGTTCGTACGAACCCGCGGGGAACTCCTCCGGCTTCCCGAACGGGTCGTTCCCGCCCTGGACGACCAGGGTGGGCACCCCGGAACCCAGCAGTTCGTCCGCCCGGGACTTCTCCGGCTTGCCCGGCGGGTGGAGCGGGAAGCTGAGGGCGAGGACGGCGTGGGCGCCCAGTTCGACGGCGGTACGGCAGGCGACCCGGGCCCCGGCGCTGCGGCCGCCGGACACGACGGGCAGTCCGGGCCCGGCCAGCGCGGGCCAGATGCCGCGCCAGCCGACGTCCAGCGTCCTGGGCGCGGGCGCCAGCTTCTTCCCGGCCACCCGCCAGGGCTGCTCCACACGGGCCACGGTCACGCCGTGCGCGGGCAGGACGGTGGCCAGGGCCTTCAGGTCACGGGCGTCGATGCCGCCGCCGGCTCCATGGCTGACGGCGAGCACCAGCCGTGCCTTCTTCGCCTCGTGCCAGGTGATACGGGCGGGACCGGCGTCGGTCTCGACGGTGTCCGTCGTCGCGTTCGTCACATGCGTCACGTCAGAAGAGTGTGCCCTCTTCGGGCCCTTCCAGCTCCTTCAGCAGCTCCGGCCCGTTGTTACGGACGTTGCTGACGGCCGTGGTGACGGGGTAGGCGCGCATCAGCCCGGGGGGCGGCGGGGCGAGCAGCTCGCGCAGGTCGCCGGGGTCCGTGCGGGAGGGGTCGAGCCAGGCGTCCCAGCGGTCGGGCGTCAGCATCAGCGGCATCCGGGGGTGGATCTCGGCCAGGGCCCGGGGACCGTCCGCCGGGGACACCGCCAGCGGGCTCGTCTCGGCCTCGGTGGTGATGACGGAGCACGTCACCCACCAGGACTGCGGGTGGTCGTCCGGCAGCGTCCTGTCCCGCCAGAACTCGTACAGCCCGGCCATCGCGAAGACGGACCCGTCCGCCGGCGTCACGAAGTACGGCTGCTTGCGGGGGCGCTTCTTCTTCCCCTCGACCTCCAGCTCGCGCTCCTGCTGGCCGGTGACCCACTCGTAGTAGCCGTCGGCGGGCAGGACGCAGCGCCGGGAGGCGAAGGCGCGACGGTAGGACGGCTTCTCGTGGACGGTCTCCGCCCGGGCGTTGATCATCCGGGCGCCGCCCTCGGGGGTCTTCGACCAGGACGGGACGAGCCCCCACTTCAGCTTGCGCAGCTGCCGAACCGGCCGCGGGTCGTCCACGTCTTTCAGAGGGCGGTCGAGGACGGCGTAGACCTCCTTGGTGGGCGCCACGTTGTAGTCCGGCTCGAGGGTCTCCTCGGGCTCCCACTTCTCGACCTCAAAGATTCCTGCGAGATCCTCTGGCCTGCGACTCGCTGAATACCGTCCGCACATACGTGCCACACTGCCAGATTCCATCCGACCACAGGGAGCCAACGCCTTACATGGACAGCACCGCTACCGCCTCGCTCGCCTCCCTCTGGGACGAGGTTTCCGGCACGCAGCCCGACCCCGACCTGTGGGTGGTGCTCGCGACCCTGGCCGCCGCGCTCGCCGTGGTGATCCCGCACGGCCTGTGGCGCATCTCCCGCAACGCCATCACCATCGCCCACGAGGGCGGTCACGGGCTCGTGGCCCTGCTCACCGGCCGCACCCTCACCGGCATACGGCTGCACTCGGACACCAGCGGCCTGACCGTGAGCCGCGGCAAGCCGCACGGCATCGGCATGATCCTCACGGCCGCCGCCGGCTACACCGCCCCGCCCCTGCTGGGCCTGGGCGGAGCGGCCCTGCTGGGCGCCGGCCGCATCACGCTCCTGCTGTGGCTGGCCACCGCCCTGCTCCTGATCATGCTGGTGATGATCCGCAACGCGTACGGCGCCCTGACCATGATCGTCACCGGCGGCCTGTTCGTCCTGGTGTCCTGGCTGGCCGGCCCTCAGGTGCAGGCGGCGTTCGCCTACGTGGTGGTGTGGTTCCTGTTGCTGGGCGGGGTGCGCCCGGCGTTCGAACTCCAGGCGAAGCGGTCGCGCGGCGGCGCGGGTGATTCGGACGCGGACCAGCTGTCGCGACTGACGCATGTGCCGGCGGCGCTGTGGTTCTTCCTGTTCCACGCGGTGTCGCTGTGCTCGCTCATAGGCGGGGGCAGGTGGCTCTTGGACCTGTGATGCGCCCCGACGGGGCAGCGTCACAGGGGCGCGGGGAACGGCGCGCGCAACCACAACGGTGCCGCACCCGAAGAACTACTCGCCTCCCTGCCTGCTTATAAAGTAAAGGCATGGCCCCGAACACCGCAGAAACCGCCCTCTGGCCCGCCCCGCACGCGAGCGGAGCCGTCGACGCGACGGTCCACGTGCCCGGGTCCAAGTCGGTCACCAACCGCGCCCTCGTCCTCGCCTCCCTCGCCTCCGAGCCCGGCTGGCTGCGCCGCCCCCTGCGCTCCCGCGACACCCTGCTGATGGCCGGAGCCCTGCGCGCGATGGGCATCGAGATCGAGGAGGGCGTGGGCCCGGACGGCACCGGCGAGGCCTGGCGGGTGCTCCCCACGGGCCTGCGCGGACCGGCCACGGTCGACGTCGGCAACGCCGGCACGGTGATGCGGTTCCTGCCGCCGGTCGCCACGCTCGCCGACGGTCCCGTCCGGTTCGACGGCGACCCTCGCTCGTACGAGCGTCCCCTGAACGGAGTCATCGACGCGCTGCGTCACCTCGGCGCCCGGATCGACGACGACGGCCGCGGCGCACTGCCGATGACCGTGCACGGCAGCGGTGCCCTGGAGGGCGGCCAGGTCGCGATCGACGCGTCCTCCTCATCGCAGTTCGTGAGCGCGCTGCTGCTGTCCGGGCCGCGCTTCAACCAGGGCGTCGAGGTCCGCCACACGGGCAGCACGCTGCCCTCCATGCCGCACATCCGGATGACCGTCGACATGCTGCGCGCGGTCGGCGCCCAGGTGGACACGCCCGAGTCGGGCGGCGAGCCGAACGTCTGGCGGGTCACGCCGGGCGCCCTGCTCGGCCGGGACCTGGTCATCGAGCCGGACCTGTCCAACGCCCAGCCGTTCCTGGCGGCCGCGCTGGTGACCGGCGGCAAGGTCGTCGTCCCGGCCTGGCCGGCCCGCACCACCCAGCCCGGTGACCGGCTGCGCGAGATCTTCACCGAGATGGGCGGCTCCTGCGAACTGACCGAGTACGGTCTCGCGTTCACCGGCTCCGGCTCGATCCACGGCATCGATGTCGACCTGAGCGAGGTCGGCGAGCTCACGCCGGGCATCGCCGCGGTCGCGGCCCTCGCGGACTCCCCCTCGACCCTGCGCGGCGTGGCCCATCTGCGGCTGCACGAGACGGACCGGCTGGCCGCGCTGACGAAGGAGATCAACGAGCTCGGCGGCGACGTCACGGAGACCGCCGACGGCCTGCACATCCGCCCACGCCGGCTGCACGGCGGGATCTTCCACACGTACGACGACCACCGCATGGCCACGGCCGGCGCGATCATCGGCCTCGCGGTCGAGGGAGTACAGATCGAGAACGTGGCGACGACGGCCAAGACCCTGCCCGACTTCCCCGATCTGTGGACCGGGATGCTCGGGGCGTAGGACGCAGGGATCACGTCATGCGCCGCTACGGCAAGCACACCGACGAGGACGACATCCGCACCCGTCCCGGCCGCCGGAACACCCGGCCCCGGACGAACATCAGGCCCAAGCACGAGGACGCCGCCGAGGGCCTCGTCCTCACCGTCGACCGGGGCCGGCTCACCTGCCTCGTCGATGACCATGTGGTGATGGCGATGAAGGCCCGAGAGCTGGGCCGCAAGGCCGCCGTGGTCGGCGACCGCGTGGCCCTCGTGGGCGACCTGTCCGGCAAGAAGGACACCCTCGCCCGGATCGTCCGCATCGAGGAGCGCACGTCCGTGCTGCGCCGTACGGCGGACGACGACGATCCGTTCGAGCGCGTGGTCGTCGCCAACGCGGACCAGCTGGCCATCGTCACCGCCCTGGCCGACCCGGAGCCCCGCCCACGCCTGATCGACCGCTGTCTGGTCGCGGCCTACGACGGTGGCCTGGACCCGCTGCTGGTGCTGACCAAGTCGGACCTCGCCCCGCCCGACAAGCTGCTGGAGCTGTACGGCGACCTCGACATCCCCTACGTCGTCACGAGCCGCGCGGAACTGAACAGCGGTGTCGCCCTCGCCCGGGTGCGCGAGCAGCTCGACGGCAAGATCACGGCGTTCGTCGGGCACTCCGGGGTCGGCAAGACGACCCTGGTCAACGCCCTCGTGCCGGAGGAGCGGCGGCGTACGACCGGGCATGTGAACGCGGTGACGGGACGCGGCCGGCACACCACCACCTCGGCGCTGGCGCTGCCGCTGTCGGACAGCGACGGCTGGGTGATCGACACCCCGGGCCTGCGGTCCTTCGGGCTGCACCACGTGGACCCGTCCCGGGTCATCCACGCCTTCCCCGACCTGGAGCCGGGCACCGAGGGCTGCCCGCGCGCGTGCAGCCACGACGAGCCGGACTGCGCGCTGGACGCCTGGGTGGCCGAGGGGCACGCGGACCCGGCGCGGCTGTACTCACTGCGACGGCTGCTGGCCACGCGGGAGCGGAAGGAAGGCGACTGACCTCAGCGTTGTTTGTCATGGCGTGCGGACGGTAAGTGCATACTCGCACGAAGCGGGCGGCAAGCGGTCACTGAACGTGGGATACGGGAGGAACGGCTCATGGCGTGGCTGCTGGTCATCGTTGCCGGGTTGCTGGAGACCGGCTTCGCCGTGTGTCTGAAGCTGTCGCACGGCTTCACACGGCTCTGGCCGACGGTCGCGTTCTGCGTCTTCGCCCTCGGCAGCTTCGGGCTGCTGACCCTGGCACTGCGGAGACTCGACGTGGGTCCCGCGTACGCGGTGTGGACCGGCATCGGGGCGGCCGGGACGGCGATCTACGGCATGGTGTTCCTGGGCGACCTGGTGTCGACGCTGAAGCTGGTGTCGATCAGTCTCGTCATCGTCGGCGTGATCGGGCTGCAGTTGTCGGGCTCGGCGCACTGACGCCCTGTCACCCGGGCTGCCGGTGCAGGGCGCTGCGGACCAGGTCGGTGACGCCGCCCTCGGCGGGTGGCGCGGCCACGCACGACAGGGCGAGCCGGACGGCGAGTTCGCAGGAGCGGGCCAGGTCGGCGGCGTCGGACTTGGGAGTGCCGGGCCCGGACAGGACGGTGACGGCCCGGTCGCGGATGAGGGTGACGAGGTCGCCGGGTGAGGGCAGCGGGCCGTCGGCGCGGCGCTGGGCCGGTACGGCGGAGGTGGAGGGCACGGCCGAGAGGGTCGGCGAGGGCAGCCGCTCGCTCCAGCAGCCGGTGAGCATGGCGCGGACCAGGGCGTTCTCGCGGGCCGCCGAGGTGGTCCACTCGGCGGTGGCGGTGAGCCGGTCGCGCAGGTCGCTGTGTCCGGCGAGCGCGCGGTCCACGCCGGCGAGATACCCGTCGGCCTCTCTCCTCACGAGCGCCCGGGCGAGGCCGTCCTTGCTGCCGAACTCGTTGTACAGCGTCTGCCGGGACACTCCGGCCGCCAGGGCCACGTCCACCATCCGCACGGCGGACCACGACCGGCGCGCCAGCGCCGCATAGGCGGCGTCCAACAGAGATTCCCGCGCTGCAGGCATCGTTGCCTCCCCTTGGGGCCAGCGGCTCTGCGCCCAGATTTGACGCGCGCGCAACCACTGTCAAGGGTTCACGAGGGCATGCGGGGGGCGCCTTTAGGCCGACCTGCGCGGGTGCCTCCGGCGTTCGAGCCGGGACCGCCTCCCTGCGCGTCAGGCGACCACAACGCCCCCACACCCCGGCACAAACCCCCTGTAGCCCCACCCCCACCTCGGCAGATAGGTTCGTTACATGCCCGACTACCTCGACGATCTGCGTCTCGCCCACGTCCTCGCCGACGCCGCCGACGCCGCGACGACGGACCGGTTCAAGGCCCTCGACCTCAAGGTCGAGACCAAACCGGACATGACGCCGGTGAGCGAAGCGGACAAGGCCGCGGAAGAACTCATCCGCGGTCAACTCCAGCGCGCCCGCCCGAGGGACGCGATCCTCGGCGAGGAGTACGGCGTCGAGGGCACCGGCCCCCGCCGCTGGGTCATCGACCCGATCGACGGCACCAAGAACTACGTACGCGGCGTCCCCGTCTGGGCCACCCTCATCTCCCTGATGGAGGCCGGCGAGGGCGGTTTCCAGCCCGTCGTCGGCGTCGTCTCCGCCCCCGCCCTCGGCCGCCGCTGGTGGGCAGCGAAGGGTCACGGCGCCTTCACCGGCCGCAGCCTCACCAAGGCCTCCCGCCTGAGCGTCTCCCGCGTCAACAAGCTCGCCGACGCGTCCTTCGCGTACTCCTCGCTCAGCGGCTGGGAGGCGCAGGGCCGCCTGGACGGCTTCCTGGACCTCACCCGGGAGGTGTGGCGCACGCGCGCGTACGGCGACTTCTGGCCGTACATGATGGTCGCCGAAGGCTCCATCGACATGTGCGCCGAGCCGGAACTGTCACTGTGGGACATGGCCGCCACCGCGATCATCGTCACCGAGGCCGGCGGCACCTTCACCGGACTCGACGCCCGCCCGGGCCCGCACAGCGGCGACGCCGCCGCGTCGAACGGTCTGCTGCACGACGAGTTGCTCGGATATCTCAACCAGCGCTACTGAGTGCGCCCGCTATCACCGAGCGCGCCCCGCTGTTACCGAGCGCCCCCTTGTTGACCCTCCCTTTGCCTGCCACCCTGAGAGTCCCCCCAACTTGTGAATTTGTGAAACGCTGAACAAACGGAGGGGGCACTCCCAGGAGGTGGCTCGATCCATGCTCGTCCGTGACGCCATGAGCACCGTCGTCCTCACCATCGGCCCTACCCACACCCTTCGCCAGGCCGCCGCGCTGATGTCCGCGCGGCGGGTCGGGGCGGCCGTGGTCCACGACCCCGACGCCGGCGGCATCGGCATCCTCACCGAACGCGACATCCTCAACTCCGTGGGCAAGGGCCAGGACCCGGACACGGAACGCGCCCACGCCCACACCACGACCGACGTCGTGTTCGCGGCTCCGGCCTGGACCCTGGAGGAGGCGGCACGAGCCATGACGCACGGCGGCTTCCGCCATCTCATCGTGCTGGACGACGACGAACCCGCCGGCATCGTCTCGGTCCGCGACATCATCCGCTGCTGGGTACCGGCTCGCCAGCAGGTGCCCGCCTGACAAAGCTGGACAGCATCTAAAACAGGTGCGATTCTAAACTCACACCTGTTCGGGACCTGGTCCCTTTTGCTGTTAGGCTGGTGGCCATGAGTGACCTTCTGGAACGGCTGCGCGGACGCGGATGGCGGATGACCGCGCAGCGGCGTGTCGTGGCCGAGGTCCTCGACGGCGAACACGTCCATCTGACGGCCGACGAGGTCCATGCCCGGGCCGTCGCCAAGCTGCCCGAGATCTCCCGGGCGACCGTCTACAACACGCTCGGCGAGCTCGTGACCCTCGGCGAGGTGCTCGAGGTCTCCACCGACCAGCGCGCCAAGCGGTACGACCCGAACGCCCACCAGCCGCACCATCACCTGGTCTGCGCCCGGTGCGGCGCGATCCGGGACGTCCACCCGATCGGCAACCCACTGGCGGACCTCCCCGACTCGGAGCGCTTCGGCTTCACCGTCTCGGACGTCGAGGTGACATACCGCGGCGTCTGCCCGAACTGCGCGGCCGCCTAGCCCCTCTCCTTCCCGACAGCCCCGGCACCGATGGATGCCGGGGCTCGTCCACATCTGCGCACTTCCCGTATCTGACGGGCCGTCATATGGTCAACGGCACCCACCAGTCCGTGCCGCACTCCGCGAGGAGACCGAAGCGGGAGAGCCGTATCCAAGACTCACCCGGCGAGTTCGTCGGCCTCGTAGGCCCCTCCGGCTGCGGCAAATCCACCTTGCTGCGCATCGCCGCCGGCCTGCTCCGGCCGCGTCCTGGACGGACCCCGCCGACCGCGCCCCCGACCGCACCCCGGCCCCGCAACGGCTCACCGAGCCCCGGAAGCTGACGATCGCCACGGGCATGCTGAGCGCGGAGTGCGTGGCACCTCTGCGGGTCGCCCTCGGCAAGGGCGAGTTCGACAAGGAGGGCCTGGACGTCACGCTGAAGGTGCTGCCGACGCCCGAGGCCCTCCCGCTGCCGGCCAAGGGCGAGGTCGACGCGCTCTGGGCGGCCCCGGAGGCGGCGGTCATGAACGGCATCCGCGGCGGCTTCGTCATCCTGGGTCGCGGGGAACTTCTCGCATGGAGCAGGCGCTGGAGCAGCACGACGGCCCGCCTCCAGGCGGTCTACCGGGCACAGGGCGTGGCGAAGGGCGACGCGCTCCCCGAGTCCCGGACCGTGAGCCGTTCCTTCTACGAGGAGGCGGTGGGGCACCGCCCCTGAGCGCACATGCCTTCTGAACACAAACCGAGGGCCGGAACCCTTTCGGATTCCGGCCCTCGGCCTTCAGTAGCGGGGACAGGATTTGAACCTGCGACCTCTGGGTTATGAGCCCAGCGAGCTACCGAGCTGCTCCACCCCGCGTCGGTGAATGCAACGTTACGTGAACGGGGAGGCCGGACGCAAATCACTAACCCAGACCATGCAGCTCGCCTGGGTATCAGGCAGACAGCTCCTGCCGCAGCGCGTCCCGCAACCGAGCCGCCCGCTCCGCCACAGACGCCGGCCCCAGAGACACCGCACGGTCGGCCCACCGCTGCCCCTCCGCCAGCTCCCCCCGACGCGCGTAGACCAGGGCCAGCCGCAACGCCGCCCGCCCGTGCCCCGCATCGGCCGCCCGCGTCCACCACACCGCCGCCTCGGGCTCGCTGCCCTCCCGGGCCAGCAGCAGCCCCAGATTGAACGCGCCGTTGCGGGACCCGGCCTCGGCCGCCTCCCGGTACCACCGGGCCGCCTCGACGAGGTCCCCCCGGGCCGCGGCGTGCATGCCGACCCGCACCTGCGCCCGCCGGTGCCCCTGCGAGGCCGCCCGCTCGTACCACTCCTCGCACTCGCTCCGCCGGTGCACCGGCTCCCCGAGCTCGTGTGCGGGCTCCGGCGGCCGGCGCGCGTCGAGCACGGTCGCCAGCCGGTACGCGGCCTCGGCGCTCCCGCCCCCGGCCGCGCACCGCAGGTGCCGCTCGGCCTCCTGGTCGTCACCGTCCCGCAGCAGCGCCATGCCGACCTGCAGCGCGGCCTCCGTGTGCCCGGCTGCGGCCGCCCGCTCGTACCAGCGCAGCGCGGCCTGCTCCTCGCCCCGTCCGGCGTGGAGGATGCCCAGGTTGAAGGCGGCGTCCACGCTCCCGGCCTCCGCGGCCTTGGAGAACCACGGCTCCGCACCCGTCTCGTCCCCGGCCCTCAGCAGCAGGATCGCCAGCGCGTTCGCGGCCTCCTGGTGCCCGGCGTAGGCCGCGCGCCGGTACCACTGCTCGGCGTGCGGGGTGCGCCCCTGCTCGACGCAGAGCAGCCCGAGGTTGTACGCGCCGTTCACGTCGCCCGCGTCCATCGCGGCCCGGTACCACCGCTCGGCGGTCTGGGTCTCGCCCCGCTCGGCGTGCAGCGCGCCCAGCGCGTTCGCCGCGTTGCCGTCGCCGTCCTGAGCGGCCCGCAGCCACCACACGGCGGCGTTCTCGGTGTCGCCCGCGTCACGCAGCAGGAATCCGAGCGCGCAGGCGGCCCGCGCCTCGCCGTCCTTGGCGGACGTCAGGTACCAGCGCCCGGCCTCCTTGAGCTCGCCGCGCTTCTCCAGGATCGTCCCGAGGTGCAGCGCGGCCCGCCGGTGCCCGCGCGCGGCAGCCTGCCGGTACCACTGCTCGGCCTCGTCCGGCACGGGTGCGCCGTCGTCGCCGGCCTCCCGCGCCGCCTTGCGGTCCAGTGCCCGCGCCAGCCGGTACGCCGCCTCCCGGTGCCCGCGCTCGGCCGCGGCCCGCATCCAGTGCTCGGCCCCGGCGTCACCGCGGTGCTCCAGCAGGTCGGCGAGGGCGTACGCGCCCAGGGTGTGGCCCTGTTCCGCGGACTGGCGCAGCCAGTACTCGGCGGCGGGTTCGTCGCCGCGCTCGCGGTGGTGCCGGCCGAGGGCGTGCGCGGCGGCCGTGGATCCGGCGACGGCGGCGATCCGCCACCATCCGGCGGCCTCGTCTGCGTATCCCCGCTGGTGGAGAAGGACTCCCAGGTTGTTGGCGGCGGCCCGGTCGCCCGCGGCGGTGGCGGCACGCAGATGAGGTTCGGCACCGTCGAGATCGCCACGGCGCAGCAGCATGGCCCCGAGGACACTCATCGCCTCGACGTCGCCGGCCTCCGCGGCGAGCCGCTGACGCAGCTCCTCGGCTGCCTCATCGGCGATTTCCCCGGTCTCGTCCGGGGTGTCGGTGTCCTCCCGGCTGGAAGGCTGCACAAAACGCCCTGTCTCGAACAGAGTTGCCTTGTCCCCCATAACGTCCATCGTCGCACCACCTGCAACCTGGGTACACCTGGTATACCGCAGCCATTGAGGTCACTACAGCGTTTTGTCGACATGCCCACAGAGAGACAAGTCAAACACAGATTTCCCAACTCCCCCCGGCGGCACGGCCGCAGCCCGCACCAGCACATGCGTTCACACATCACGAAGGCCCGGATTCCTTTGTGGAATCCGGGCCTTCGATGCCGCTCCGTCACTCGGACTTCGCGATTTCAGTAGCGGGGACAGGATTTGAACCTGCGACCTCTGGGTTATGAGCCCAGCGAGCTACCGAGCTGCTCCACCCCGCGCCGTTGTGTTCACAACCGTATCACGGCGCGGGTGGAGCGTTTGACCAGGCCGGAGGCCTAGCTGCTCGGCTTCGGACTCGGACTGCCGCTCGGGCTCCCGCTCGGACTGGCGCTGGGCTTGCTCTCCCCGCCCCCGGCACCGCCGGCCTTGTCCGCCGCCGCCTGCGCCTCCTCGGCGCGCCGCAGGGCGTCCTCCAGGTCCTTCTGCGCCTGGCCGTACGCCTCCCAGTCGTTCTCCTTCAGGGCGTCCTGGCCCTCGGTGAACGCCTTCTGGGCGTCTTCCAGCGCCTGCTTGACCGTCGGGTCCTCGGACGTCGGCGGTGGCGTCGTATCGCCGTCGTCCGGTGGCTCAGGCGTCGCACCCTCCGCTCCGAAGACCTTGTTGAGGGCCTCCTCGAGCGTGTTCTCGAAGGCTGTCTGGCCTCCGTAGGTGACCAGCACCTTGCGCAGCAGCGGGTACTTCAGTCCACCACCGCGTACGTAGACCGGCTCCACGTACAGCAGTCCTCCGTCGAGGGGCACCGTCAGCAGGTTGCCGTACTCGACCTCGGAGTCACCGCCTCTCAGGAGCCTGATGGACTCGGCGATGTCCTCTTGGGAGTTGAACTGGCTCTGGACCTGCTTGGGTCCGTTGACCGTGGTGTTGGTCGGCAGTTTCAGGATTCTGATCTTGCCGTAGTCGCTGGCGCCCGCTTCGGCGTCGACGGCCATGAACGCGCTGAGGTTGTCCCGGCCGTTGGGCGTGAAGGTCGTCGTCAGCGAGAACGCCTGCGCCTGCTGGTCGGGCATCTTCATGCTCAGGTAGTACGGCGGCACCGCGTTGCCCGACCGGTTCGTCGGGTCGTCCGGCACCTGCCACACCTCGCTGCCGCTGAGGAACGTCGTCGCGTCCTTCACGTGGTAGCGCGTGAGCAGCTCCCGCTGGACCTTGAACAGGTCCTGGGGGTAGCGCAGATGGTCCATCAGCGGCTTGGAGATCTCGCTCTTGGGCTCCACCGTGTCCGGGAAGGCCTTCATCCAGGTCTTCAGGACCGGGTCTTTGGTGTCCCACTGGAAGAGCTTGACCTCGCCGGTGTACGCGTCGACGGTCGCCTTCACCGAGTTGCGGATGTAGTTGACCTGGTTCTGCTGAGCCACCACCGCACGGTTGTCGTTGGTGGCGGTCAGCGAGTCGGCCGTGGTGTCACCGAGGGTCGTACGCGAGGAGTACGGGTAGCCGTTCGTCGTCGTGTACGCGTCGACGATCCACTGGATACGGCCGTCCACGACCGCCGGGTAGGCGTCGCCGTCGATGGTCAGCCAGGGGGCGACCGCCTCGACACGCTCCTTGGGCGTGCGGTTGTACAGGACCCGCGAGCCCTCGCCGATGGCGCCGGAGTAGAGGATCTGCGGTTCGCCGAACGCCACCGCGTACGCGGCCCGGTTGACCGGGTTGGAGAGGTTGACCCCGCTGTCGCCCTTGTAGCTGGTGGTCTTCTCGCCGTTGTCGTCGGAGTAGTCGATCTCCTTCTGGGGACCGCCGACGATCGAGTACGTGGTGGTCTTCTCGCCGTAGTAGATCCGCTGCTCGTACGTGCCGAGGTCGCCCTCGGAGGGCAGGTCGGACTCCGTGAAGTTCGGACGGCCCTGGGCGTCCGCGCTGGTGCCCTCGGCGGCGACCGCTCCGTACCCGTGGGTGTAGCGGAAGTGGTTGTTGATCCAGTTCTTCTTGGGGATGCCCGCGAGGTTCAGCTCACGCAGGCCGATGACCGTGTCCTGGTCCTTGCCGTCCTTGGAGTAACGGTCCACGTCCAGGTTGTTCGGGAACGCGTAGTAGTTCCTGATCTGCTGGAGCTGCTGGAACGTCGGCGAGACGACGTTCGGGTCCATGATCCGGACGCTCGCCGTGGAGTCGACGTCATCGCGGAGCTTGGTCTTGTCCTCGGTCTTGCTGGTGCCCGTGTAGTCGGTGACCTTGGTGCCGTCGATGCCGTAGGCCTTGCGCGTCGCCTCGAGGTTCTTCTCGACGTACGGCGCTTCCTTGGCCTGCTCGTTCGGCTGGACCTGGAACTTCTGCACGATCGCCGGGTAGAGGCCGCCGATGAGGATCGCGGAGAGCACCATCAGGCCGAAGCCGATCACGGGCAGCTGCCAGGTGCGCCGCCACAGGGTGGCGAAGAACAGCAGCGCGCAGATGACGGCGATGCAGAACAGGATCGTCTTGGCCGGCAGGTAGGCGTTGGCGTCGACGTACCTCAGGCCCGTCCAGTTGTCGGTCGCCCTGAAGTCGCTGGACTTGACCGCGAGTCCGTACCGGTCGAGCCAGTAGGCGACCGCCTTGAGGGCCACGAAGACGCCGATGAGCACCGACAGGTGCCCGGTGGCCGCCGCCGTGGCGCGGGCGCCGGGGCTGGTGACGCGCAGCCCGCCGTACAGGTAGTGCGTGAGCGCGGCGGCGATCACGGACAGGATCGCGGCGGCGAAGCCGAAGCCGAGCAGGAACCGGTACCAGGGCAGGTCGAAGGCGTAGAACGAGACGTCCAGCTTGAACTGCGGGTCCTTCTCGCCGAACGGAACGCCGTTGATCCACATCAGCCAGGTCCGCCACTGGCCGGAAGCGGAGGCGCCGGCGATCAGGCCCACCAGGGCGGTGATCCCGAACAGCAGCCACTTCTTGTAGGGCGCGATGCCCATCCGGTAGCGGTCGAGGTTCTGCTGCTCCATCGACATGGCGCTCAGCGGTGGCCGCAGCCGGTGCGCCAGCCAGATGTTGAGGCCGACGGCGACGGCCATGAGCAGGCCGAAGACGAAGAAGAGACCGATCTTGGTCCACAGGGTCGTGGTGAAGACCGATGAGTAGTTCACCGACCGGTACCAGAGCCAGTCCGTCCAAAAGCCCGCGAACATGGTGAACGCCATGCCGAGGACGGCCAGGACGCCCAGCGTCATGAGCAGGGTGCGGACACGCCGGGACGGGCGGCCCACTCTCATCCGCGGCCCTGTCGGGCCTCCGCCGCGGTCCGGCATCTGGAAAGCCAAGGTGCGCACCTCGAAGTTCGCTGTTGATCCGTCAGGCCCGCGTCTTCACGGACCGTGCGTGGCCCCCGGTGATCGTGGGCCCCCACCTATGCAACTTACTCACCGTTTACTCGGTTCCCGATTCCGGCCGGGAACGAGGCAGGATTGTGACCATGTCCAACACTCCCATGGCTGCGAACCCGCTCACCCGGGCCGTTCTCGAGATCGACGAGTACGTCTCCGGCCTCGGCTGGGACCAGCCCGCCCGCCTTTTCGCCCTCGTCGACACCGCACGGCTGCGGGCCGAACAGCCCTCGCTCGCCGACCGGCTCGGTCTCGGCGACGAGTCGGAGAACGCCGGCCTCACCCCGATCGAGCAGGACGAGGTTCCCACGGGCAAGCCGCTCGACGAGTTCCTCGCCACCATCGCCTGGCCCGACGCGGTGGTCGGCTGCGCCCTCGCCGTGGAGCGTCTGATGCTGCCGCCGTCCGCAGAGGCACAGGTTCCGCAGGGACTGAGCGGGGCCGCGCTGACGAAGTGGGTGGCTGACCACCCGGACCGTCAGGAGGTGCGGATGACGGTCGCGGTCCTGCGCGACGGCGCCCGCGAGTCGGCCCTGCGGCTGCGCGAGAAGGACTCCGCCACGGAGGTCCTCACCGGCTCCGACCTGGTCCCGGGCCTGGCGGAGGCGCTGACGGCGACGTTCGCCGAGTAGAGCCGGAGCCGGCGTGGCGTGAGGGGGCTCGCCGGTCCCGCGGGACCCGGGCCCACCGGCCCCGCAAGTCCCGTCGGTCCCACCGGTCCCGCAGGTCCCCTCAGCCGCGCCGGTTTCGTTGCCCCGACTCGTCCTCGATCCCGCGGACTACTTGCCGCACTTCGGCAGATCCGCGGTGTCGCCGCTGCGCAGGTCCTTGAGGGCGCCGAGGGCGTCCTGGATGGTGTCCACCTTGATGAGGGTGAGGCCCTCGGGGGTGTCCTTGGCGGCGGCGGCACAGTTGTCGGCGGGCGTCAGGAAGTACCGCGCGCCCTTGGCCCGGGCACCGACGGTCTTCATCTCGATGCCGCCGATCGGACCGACCTTGCCGGTGTCGTCGATCGTGCCGGTGCCGGCCACGAACTTGCCCCCGGTCAGATTGCCCGGCGTGAGCTTGTCGTAGATGCCGAGCGCGAACATCAGCCCGGCGCTCGGCCCGCCGACGTCGGCCAGCTTGATGTCGACGGTGAACGGGAACGTGTGGTCGGTTCCCGCGGAGATCCCCACGATGGCGCGCTTCTCGCCGCCGTCGTCCGAGGTCGTCGTGGTGATGGTGATGTCCTGCGTCTTCGTCGGCGTCCGCTTCTCCTTCTCCGCGGCAACCTGCTCCTTGGCCGGCACGATCGTGAAGCGGACGTCCTGGCCCGGCTTGCGCTGGGTGACGAGCTTCGCGACGTCGGCCGGCTCCTTGACCGTCGTACCGTCGACGGCCTTGATCACATCGCCGGCGTGCAGCTTGCCCTCGGCCGGGGATCCCTTGACGACCGTCGAGACGATGACCCACGACTTCACCGGAACGTCGAGTTCCTTCAGGGCGGCGACCTTGGCGCTCTCCTGAGACTGGCTGAACTCCTCAGCGTTCTCCTGGGTCGACTGCTCCTCGGTCTTGCCGTCCGGGTAGAGCGTCTCGCGCGGCACGACCTTGTTGTCGTGCGCGAGCCAGCCGTAGACGGCTTCGACCAGGTTCATCCGGTAGTCGGCGCTCGTGACCCGGACCGTGGTCATGTTCAGGTGGCCACTGGCCGCATAGGTCTTGCGCCCCGAGATCTGCAGCACCGGCTCGCCGTCATGATCGCCGAGTGTGTTCACCGTCGGCCCCGGGGACATCTCCGCGTACGGGACGGGGATGAACACTCCCGCGCACAGGAGCGCGATCAGCATCAGGGTGGAGGCGAGCATCGTCGCGGTGCGGCGTGGCATGACTCGACAGTACGGGACGGGCCTGTCAGCGCACCGTCAGGGCCGCCCGTCCGAGGCGACCCTGTGGGCTATACCGTCTGTGACCTGCTGTTTCCTTGGCCGTCAGCTACCCGGCCGGGGCTTCTCCATGGCCTCGCGGAAGCGGGCGTATCCGGTGAGCTCCGGGCCGTCGCCGCGGGCCTTACGAGTCCGGTTGGCCCAACTGCCCCAGAGCCCCGCGCCGATGGCAGCCACAAGCGGAATCAGCAACCAGGCGAGAGCCGCCATGCCGACCTCCAACCCCATTCAGCGTCCGCAACTGACTGATCAGCAGATTAACCATCCGCAGTGACAACGCTCACGCCAGGGGTGCGGTTACGCAACCGGAGAGCGGTTCCGGGATCAGCAGGCGCCGACCCATTCCTCGGTGCCGTCGGAGAACTTCTGGTGCTTCCAGATGGGCACTTCGTGCTTCAGATCGTCGATCAGCTTCCGGCAGGCCTCGAAGGCCTCTCCCCGATGCGGACAGGAGACGGCGACGACGACGGCGAGGTCTCCGATCCGGAGGTCCCCCACGCGGTGCACGGCCGCCAGCGCGCGCACGGGGAACTCCGCGACGACCTTCTCGGCGATCCGCCGCATCTCGGCCTCGGCACTGGGGTGGCAGGAATACCCCAGCTCCGCGACATCGACACCCCCGTCGTGGTCGCGCACGGTCCCCACGAAGAGCGCGGTGCCGCCGGCCGCGTCGTCCCCGACGGCCCGGAACACCTCGTCCACAGAGAGGGCCGTGTCCCGAATCCCGATCAGCTTGATCGGGTCCTGCGCGGCCTGCTCACCGGGGTGATCGCTCGTGGATGCCATGCCTCCATCGTGCCGCACGCGGCTGACAGCACGGAATAGAGGTATCGACCTGCACGCGCGCGTACGCGTTGGAGCCTCCTACAGGGGCGCGTCTCTCAGATCCGCCGCCGGGCCTTGCGGGCCCGTCGTACCACCGCGGCCGCACCCAGCAGCGCCACCGTCGCGCCCGCGGCCCCGGCGGCCGTCGCATCCTTGCGGCCCAGTCGCCGCCCGGCCACCGTGTGCCGACCGGACACCTCCTCCAGGAGCTCCGCCAGCACCTCCTCGTTGGTGTACTGCGGCCGCCACCCGGAGTCGTGCAGCCGGCTCCCGCTCACCACCCAGGGGTACATCGTGTACGCCAGGTCCCCGGCCGGAGACGGCGTGAGCCCGATCCGGTGCAGTCGCGCCGCCGCGCCCAGCGCGACCGCCGAGGGCAGCTCCATCCGCCGGATGCCGCTGAGCTCCTCGACCTCCTCCTGCTCCAGCCACCCGTCGCAGCCGACGGCCAGTTCCCCGTCGACCTTCTCCAGGACGGCGTATTCGAGAGCGCTGCACAGGTCCTCGACATGGCAGAACTGCCACGCGGGCCGCGACCCGGCGACCACGAGCAGCCGCGGGGACTCGAAGTACCTGGTCAGCGCCGTGTCCGTGCCTCCCACCAGCACGGCGGGCCGGACCACGGTGACGTTCAGCCCCGGGTGCGCCCGGGGCGCACGCCGTGCCAGCCGCTCGATCTCCAGCAGGTCGCCGACGCCCGTCGCCTCGGCCGTGGCCCGCAGCTCGGCGTCCTCGGACAACGGCAGCTCGTTGTCCGGCAGCGCCCCGTAGACCATCGCCGAGGTGCACAGCACGACCCGGTGCACCCCGGCCGCCGCGGCCGCCGTCAGGACGGTCTGTGTCCCCCGTACGTTGTAGGCCGTCCGGGCGGCGCCGTCGGTCTCCAGATCGAGGTCCAGCGCCAGGTGCACCACCACGTCGGCGCCGCGCAGCTTGTCCGCGATGGCCGGATCCCGTACGTCCAGGATGTGCCACTGCGCCGCCGCGCACTCGCCACGCCGCTCGTCGATGGCGACGACCTGCTTGACCTCATCGGACGCGGCGAGCTGCTCGGTGAGCAGCGCCCCGATGCCGTAAGCGGCGCCGGTGACCGCGACGACGGGCCCGCGCGCCGCGGGACTCGCGGAACTGGTTGACTGGTTTCGCGCTGCGCGAACCTGCGGATCTGGGGAACTCACCGGGCGTCTCCAGCGGTTGTCTTCAGTACGAGCACGAGTGAAGCGTGCGTACCAGGTGGCATCCATCCTGCCGCAGGCCGTCAGTCGGCGAAGCACCGAGGCCCGATCCGCCCCGAGGTGTCTACGCTGGGTGGTGATGTCGGGCAGCCGTGCCGCCGGAAAGAACCGGCGGCCCTACAAGCCGAGGAATCCCGTGAGTGACACCCCATTCGGATTCGGCCTTCCGCCGGAGGAGCCGGACGACGGCGACGAGGGCAAGAAGAAGGACCAGCAGAGCGGTGGTGGTCAGGGACCGGCCAATCCGTTCGGTTTCGGCGGCCTGCCAGGAGCCGGAGGCTTTGGCGGCGGTCCTGGTGGCCCCGGTGCGGACAATCCGTTCGCTGCCATGTTCGGTTCCCTGAACCCCAACGACCTGGGCGCCGCGTTCCAGCAGCTGGGCCAGATGCTCTCCTACGAGGGCGGCCCGGTGAACTGGGACATGGCCAAGCAGATCGCCCGCCAGACGGTCTCCCAGGGCAGTCCTGACGGCACCAAGGACGCGAGCGTCGGCCCCGCCGACCGCAAGTCCGTCGAGGAGGCCGTCCGCCTGGCCGACCTCTGGCTCGACGACGCCACGTCCCTGCCGTCCGGCGCCGCCTCCGCGGTGGCCTGGAGCCGCGCGGAGTGGGTCGAGGCCACCCTGCCCGCCTGGAAGGAGCTCGTCGACCCGGTCGCCGAGCGCGTGGGCACCGCCATGGGCGATGTCCTGCCGGAGGAGATGCAGGCCATGGCCGGCCCGCTGATCGGCATGATGCGCTCGATGGGCGGCGCCATGTTCGGCACGCAGATCGGGCAGGCCGTGGGCGTGCTCGCGGGCGAGGTCGTCGGCTCGTCCGACATCGGCCTGCCGCTCGGCCCGGCCGGCAAGGCCGCGCTGCTGCCGGTCAACATCGAGACCTTCGGCAAGGACCTGAGCGTTCCGCAGGAGGAGGTGCGGCTGTACCTCGCCCTGCGCGAGGCCGCACACCAGCGCCTCTTCGCGCACGTGCCGTGGCTGCGCTCGCATCTGTTCGGCGCTGTCGACGGCTACGCCCGCGGGATCAAGGTCGACACCGCCAAGCTGGAGGACGTGGTCGGCCAGTTCGACCCGCAGAACCCCGAGCAGCTCCAGGAGGCTCTCCAGCAGGGCATGTTCCAGCCGGAGGACACGCCGGAGCAGAAGGCCGCCCTGGCGCGTCTGGAGACGGCTCTGGCGCTCGTGGAGGGCTGGGTGGACGCGGTTGTCCACGCCGCCGCGAAGCCGCGTCTGTCGTCCGCCGACGCCCTGCGCGAGACGCTGCGCCGCCGTCGCGCCTCGGGCGGCCCGGCCGAGCAGACGTTCGCCACGCTGATCGGTCTGGAGCTGCGCCCGCGCCGCCTGCGCGACGCCTCCCGTCTGTGGGCCTCTCTCACGGACGCGCGCGGTGTCGACGGCCGGGACGCCCTGTGGCACCACCCGGACATGCTGCCGACGGCGACCGACCTGGACGACCCGGACGGCTTCGTGCACCGCGAGCAGATCGACTTCTCCGAGCTGGACAAGATGCTCGGCGAGGCGGCGGACAAGCCCGATCTGAAGAAGAAGGACGACGCCGACGCCGAGGGCGAGGGCGAGGGCGAGGACAAGAACAAGGGCGACGACGCCGGGTGAGCCTGTACGACGACGCGGTCCTCGTGCTGAAGGGGTACGAGGACCAGACGGAGCTGTGCCAGGCCTATCTGGACCATCTGGCGGAGCACCCGGACGGCCTGTGGAAGCCATGCCGGGCGGGTCACATCACGGCCAGCGCCCTGGTGATCGACCCCGAGGGCGGCCGGGTGCTGCTGACCCTGCACAGGAAGCTGCGGATGTGGCTGCAGATGGGCGGCCACTGCGAACCGGGCGACTCCTCCCTGGCCGCCGCCGCCCTGCGTGAGGCGACGGAGGAGTCCGGCGTCTCGGGGCTCTCGCTGCTGCCCGGCGGCCCGGTCCGCCTCGACCGGCACCCGATCCCGCCACCGTGCCACTGGCACTTCGACGTCCAGTTCGCGGTCGTGGCACCACCGGACGCCGCGCACATGGTCAGCGACGAGTCGCTCGACGTGCGCTGGTTCGGCTACGGCGAGGTCGCGGACGTGGCGGACGAGTCGGTCGTGCGACTGCTGGCGGCGACACGCGCGAGGCTCGGAGCCTGAAGACCGGTAAGGGGCGGCCGCTCATGTGGCCGCCCCTTACTTTCGATCCTGGCAGTGGGCTGCGCCCCGTCAGGGGCGCGGGGAACCGCGCGAGCGAGCGCAGACGGCCCGCGGCCTGGACGAGACCGCACAGCCCCCGAACCCGATTCGGCCGAACCCGCGCGGAGCGCTCAGCTCCAGACGTTGCCCTGGTTCTGCCCGCGCGCTCCCTGCTGGCCCATGCCGTACTGCGCGGAGAGGCCCGAGCCGACCTGGGCGTTCTGCGGCGGCAGCAGCTCGCTGGGCTGGACGAGCGCGTAGCCGTTGCCCATGAAGCTGAGCTCCCAGCCCTCGCCGGTGTTGCCGCGGCGCCGCCACACCCCGGAGGAGTGCGTCTGGGCCTGCATCTGCACACGCAGGCTCGTCGACCAGGCGACGATCGCGTCGGCGTCGCAGTTGACGTACTTGTCGGGGGTCACCTGCATCAGCAGCGGCATGCCCGAGGTCATCAGGGCGACCTTGCCCCGGCCGGTGATGTTGAGCTGATACTTCCCGGAGCCGGAGATGCCGTACAGGCTGTCGACGGCGATGACCTCGTGGTGCAGGGAGGAATCCATCGCCAGCACGTAGCTGCTGTCGACGGTGAGGCCGTCCTGCTCCACCTCCATGACGTGGACGTGCTGCTTGAGGTTGGCGAGGTAGACCGTGCCCTGCCCGTGGCAGCGCATCAGGTCGAGTCCCTCACCGGTGTGCGCACGCGCGCGTGACTGGTCGTTGCTCTGGTACTCGGCGTCGAACTCGACGAGGCCCTGGTAGGCGACCATGGTGCCCTTGCGGGCCAGGATGTCGTCGTGGCCCTCCAGGGCGACGCGCAGCATCTGCTTGTTCTGCAGGCTCCAGCGGTCCTGGGTCTGCTGCTCGTTGTAGGCGAAAATCGGGCTCTGCATGACGTGTTGCTCCCCCTCAGCCCCGGACCCGGAGACGGTCGGTGCTGTCCTCGCTGGGCTGGACGACGACGATGCCCTGACCGGAGAAGGCCATCTGGTAGGCCTCGCCGCTGCCGCGGCCGATCAGCGACTGGGCCCTGAAGCTGCGCTTGCCCTTGACCTTGAGGTTCGGGGACCAGGCGACGAGCGCGTCGGGGTCGACGTACGTCTCGTCCTCGCCGCCTCCGCAATCGACGACGATGGGCTTCCCCCGGGAGGTCAGCGCGACCCAGCCCTGCCCGGAGATCTTGGTGTTCCACAGGCCCTGCCCGGCGAACTTCGCCAGGCCCTTCACCCGCTCGACACCCCATGTGAGGTGGGCGTCGAAGGCGAGCAGGTTGGTGGCGTTGACGGAGATGCCGTCGCCGTTGAGGTTGATGACGACGACGTTCGCTCCGTAGTCGGAGAGGTAGAGCAGGCCGTCTCCTGAGCACTTCATCAGGGGCGCGCCCTCGCCGGTCATCCAGTCCTTGGCGATCTGGCGCACGGCCGGCGGGTTGGGCTCGTACTGCACGAACCCTTCGTAGGCGACCATCGACCCCACGCGCGCGAAGAGGTCGTTCCCGGTCTGCATGGCGACCTTCAGCATGTGGTTGCCGTGGTTCTCCATGCGGGCGGTGACGGGTGCGGGGGCGTGGCCCGCGAGCTGCTGTGTCATGACGGGCTCCCTCAGACCTCGTACGGCTGGACGACGATGAAGTTGCCGGGCGCACCCCGGAACTGGAGGTTCACGCTCTCCCCGGTGTCACCGGGGTAGGCGTTGCGGCGCATCCGCACCTGGCTGGAGACGACGACCTGGGCGGCGGCCGACCAGGCGACCACGGCGTTGCAGTCGGCGAACGTGGTGGGCGTGACGGGCAGCACCACGGGCGTGCCGTGCGTCTTCACGACGATCGTGCCGGTGCCCTGGAACTGCATGGTGAACAGCGCGCCGCCGGGGATGCCGTGGCCCTCGATGCGGCGGATCTCGTACTGGAGGCTCTCGTCGAACGCGAGGACGTTCTCGGCGGAGACGCAGACGGCGTCGCCTTGGAGCTCGATGGGGTGCAGCATGGTCGAGTTCTCGGCGAGGAACACCTGCCCCTGGCCCGTACAGCGCATCAGCTGCATCTCCTGGCCGGTCGCGTTGCCCACGATCCGGCCGGCGAAGCCGGCGCCCTTGTAGCTGAAGTCGACCTTGCCCTGGTAGAGCACCATGCTGCCCTGCCGGGCCAGCACTGGCTGTCCGCCGATACCGAGGTCGACGCGGACGAGCTTCTTGTTCTGCTGCGTCCAGCGCTGTCCGGTGGGCGTCTCCTTGAACTGCTGGAGCGCGGCGGACACACCGGCGCCCTGGGGAGCGGCGGCCTGCGGGGCGGCACCTTGCTGCGGGGCGCCGTAGGGAGCCTGTCCGAACGGCGGCTGCTGGCCGTAGCCCGGGGGCGGGGTGGGCTGGCCGTAGCCCGGGGGCGGGGTGGGCTGGCCGTAGCCCGGGGGCGGGGTGGGCTGGCCGTAGCCGGGGGGCGGGGCCGGGGCCTGGGGTGCCTGGGGTGCCTGGGGGTGGCCGTAACCGGGAGGCAGCGGGGCCGTCTGGCCCGGGACCTGGCCGGGTGGCGGCTGCTGCTGGCCCGGCTGGCCGTAGGGCGCGGGCGCCGGGGCCGGGGGTGGCACCGGGGAGCCGCCCGGTTGGGTGTTCATGGGCGCGGCGATGGTCGGGGCGCCATGCACTCCAGGCGCGGGCGCCTGAGGCGGCGCGAAGCTCTGTGCGGCGGGCTGGGGAGCGGGCGGCGGCACGGGAGTGGGGGCCGGAGGCGCTGCCGGGGCAGGGGCCGGTTCCGGAGTGCCGGGGACGCCGAACGCGGGCGGGGCGAAGCCCGGGGCCGCGCCCGCCTGCGGCTGCTGCGGGGCGGGCTCGGGCGCTTCCTCCTCGGCCACCTCGCCGCCGAAGTTCTTCAGCAGCGCGTCGAGACCGCCGTCGAAGCCCTGCCCGACGGCGGCGAACCGCCAGACGTCCTTGAGGTAGAAGTCGCCCAGCATCACGGCCCGTTCGGTGGAGAACTCCGAGCCGTTGAAGGAGTAGCGGGCCACCTCCTCGCCGCCCGCGACGATGCGGATGTACCCAGGGGCGATCTGCGACATCTGGCCGGCGCCGTCGATCGTCGCCGTGAAGGACAGCTTCTGGATCTGTGGCGGGATCCGGTCGAGCGTCACCCGGAAGGACTCCGTGTCGCCCGCCTGGGCGCCCAGGAGCTGAAGGGACTCCTCGGGAGACTTCGGCTGGTTGAAGAAGACGAAGTAGCGGTCGTCCGAGAGCCGTTCGTCGGCGTCGAGGCCGAAGCAGCTGATGTCGAAGCTCAGTCCGGGGCCCGAGATCTGCACGCCTACGTACAGATCCGTGCCCGCGGTGAGGTCACTGATCCTGGCCTTGTGGCCGCGTTGGAATTCCCTGGCCATGCGTAACGACCGTCCCCCATCCAGAGCGTGATTGCGTCGCGCCAGGCTAACGGCAAACTCCGACACCGGACGTAGTCGGTACAGACCCGGTACAGAACCCGCGCGCGGCCGTATCGGCTGCTCGCTCACGCAAAGCGGTCACTCACTCCGTAGGGCGTTCGCCCCGCGCGCCGGGCACATGCGGCAACCGCTCGGCGGCGACCACGCCTTCGAGGTAACCCCGGGCCCGCTCCGTCCGCGGATAGGCCTCCAGCAGTTCCCAGAAGCGGGGGCCGTGTCCGGGGACGAGCAGATGAGCGAGTTCGTGGACGAGGACGTAGTCGACCACGTACTCGGGCATGCCCTGCAGACGGTGCGACAGACGGATGCTGCCCTCGGACGGGGTGCAGGACCCCCAGCGGGTGTTCTGGTTGGTGACCCAGCGCACCGAAGCGGGCCGCGCCCGCCCGCCGAAGTACTGGTCCGAAAGGCGCCGGGCCCGCTCGGCCAGCTCGGTGTCGCCGAGGGTCCGTTTGCTCTCCTGGGCGGCCAGCTTGTCGAGCATGACGGTCACCCAGCGCTGCTCCTCCGCCTCGGACATCCGGGCGGGGATGAGCACGACGGTGCGATCGCCCTCGCGGTACGCGGAGACCGTTCGGCGTCGGCGGGTGCTTCTGCGGACCTCGATCGCGCTCGCCCTCGAGCCGCTCGGCGGCTGGCTCGTCGTGCTGCGCTGTGGCTTTCCGGCGCGGTGCAGTGGGTCGGCGGGCACGCCCCGACGTTACCCGCTGCACACGGGGAAGTCCCGGCTCCGGGACGGTTCGGTGCCGATGCCCCCACCGGCAGCCGGATTTGTACGACGAATGCCCGTGCCTGTGGACAACTTTCGGCGGCCGACGGCGGGGTTGGGCATGCTGGCTCATGTCGGCGAAGCGATGGGCGGGTTCGGTCCAGGACGAGGACCACGACCAGGGCCGGGCCTGTGGCCAGTCTCGGGCTGCTCCCGCACTCGACCGGCGCACGGGGACGATCTATGACATACGGGGGCCTGTCATGCATCCGATGGTGAAACCCGCGCTCAGGCGCGGCTGGCGCGACCTCAACACGGTGCAGTTCGGGATGACACCGGCGCATGCGATGACGCTCGGTCCGATGGACCAGGCGACGGGCAGTTTCCTGGACCTGCTGAACGGCACGCGGGGGCTTGAGCTGCTGCGCGAGGAGGGACGCCGGATGGATCTGCCCGACGGTCATGTCGACGGGCTGGTGCGGCGGCTCGCGCGGGCCGGGCTCCTGGACGACGCGCGGGGCGGCGGACCGGCCGCCGACGCCCTGCGCCGGAAGAAGGAGGTCCTCGACCGGCTGCGCCCCGACCTGGCCTCCCTGTCTTTGACCACCTCCGCTCCCGGCGACGCGATCGGACGGCTGGCCGCCCGCCGCGCGCAGCGGGTTCAGGTGCGGGGCGCGGGCCGGGTCGGCGCCGTGCTGGCTTCGCTGCTGGCGGGGGCCGGCGTCGGCGAGATCGATGTGCGCGACCTCGGGCGGGTGGAGCCTTGGGACGTCGCGCCGGGCGGGCTGCCCGCCGATGCCGTCGGCGACCGCCGCGACGAAGCGGCCCGACGTGCCGTGCGCCGGGCGGCCCCGGACCGGCCGCCGCGCCCCGCGACAGCGCAGTCGCAGGCGCACCCGGAGGAAGGCGATCCCGGTTTCTCGCTGGTGATCGTCGCCCCGCGGGACGATGTGGCCATGTACGCGCCGGACCCGTCCGCCGCCGAGTCGCTGATGTCCGCCGGGACGCCCCATCTGTACGCCGGTGTCGTGGAGGGGACCGGCATGGTCGGCCCTCTCGTCCTGCCCGGGGAGACGGGCTGCGCGGGTTGTCTGCATCACAGCCGCGCCGACCGGGATCCGACCTGGCCGCGCCTGGTCGCCCAGTGGCGTTCCGGCAGGCAGCGGCAGGTGCGGCCCTGCGACCTGACACTCGCCACGACCGTGGCCGGACTGGCGGCCGCCCACGCGCTGGCCTTCCTCGACGGCCGGGTTCCGTCGAGCGCCGGGGCACGCTGGGAGGTGTCCGTCCCCGGTCTCCACTGGCATGCGCGGCCGATCTGGGCGCATCCTGCATGCCCGTGCGCTGCGGCGGAGAGAGGAAAGGGGGAGCGCCTCTCGGAGGAAGGGCAGTCACACGAGACAATGGCGGTGCAACGGCCGTCGGAGCAGTGCCGTGAGGCAGAGGCGGAGCGGCCGGCTGGGACTTGGAGGGCGCATGTCTGATCTTCCCCGGAAGGCGGTCACCCGGACCGCCAAGCTCGCCGCACTCCCGCTCGGTATCGCCGGGCGGGCGACCTGGGGATTCGGCAAGCGGATCGTCGGCGAGTCCGCGGAGCTGGTCGGCCGCGAGCTTCAACAGCGCACGGCGGAGCAGCTTTTCAAAGTGCTCGGCGAGCTCAAGGGCGGCGCGATGAAGTTCGGCCAGGCCCTGTCCGTCTTCGAGTCGGCACTGCCCGAGGAGGTGGCCGGCCCGTACCGGGCGGCACTGACGAAGCTCCAGGAGGCGGCGCCGCCGATGCCGACGCGCACCGTGCACGCGGTGCTCGAGGAGCGGCTCGGCGAGGGCTGGCAGAAGCTGTTCCTGGAGTTCGAGGACAAGCCCGCCGCGGCGGCCTCGATCGGCCAGGTGCACCGGGCGGTGTGGCACGACGGCCGTGAGGTGGCGGTCAAGGTGCAGTACCCGGGTGCCGGCGAGGCCCTGCTGTCCGATCTGAACCAGCTGAGTCGCTTCTCCCGCCTGCTCGGTCCGCTGATCCCCGGGATGGACATCAAGCCGCTGATCGCGGAGCTGAAGGACCGCGTCTCGGAGGAGCTGGACTACGACCTCGAAGCCCAGGCCCAGCAGGCCCACGCGGAGGAGTTCACGGACGACCCGGACGTCGTCGTCCCGCAGGTGGTGCACCAGTCCGACCAGGTCCTGGTCACCGAGTGGATCGACGGCATCCCGCTGTCGGAGATCATCTCGGACGGCACCCAGGAACAGCGTGACCGCGCCGGCCAGCTCCTGGCCCGTTTCCTGTTCTCCGGCCCCGCCCGCACCGGCCTGCTGCACGCCGATCCGCACCCGGGCAACTTCCGGCTGCTGCCCGGCGGCCCGGAGGGCGAGGACGACTGGCGCCTGGGCGTCCTGGACTTCGGCACGGTCGACCGACTTCCGGGTGGTCTGCCGGCCACCATCGGCGAGTCGCTGCGGATGACTCTCGACGGGGAGGCCGAGGCGGTCTACGAGCTTCTGTGCGCGGAGGGGTTCGTCAAGGAGACCATAGAGCTCGACCCCGACGCGGTCCTGGACTATCTGCTGCCGATCATCGAGCCGGCCCAGGTCGAGGAGTTCACTTTCACCCGCGGCTGGATGCGCAGCCAGGCGGCCCGTGTCGCCGACCCCCGCTCCCCCGCCTACCAGCTCGGCAAGCAGCTCAATCTGCCCCCGTCGTATCTGCTGATCCACCGGGTGACCCTGAGCACGATCGGGGTGCTGTGCCAGCTGGGGGCGGCGGTTCGTCTGCGCGAGGAGTTGGAGGAGTGGCTGCCGGGGTTCGTCCCGGAGGGCCCGGCGGACGGTGAGGAGTCGGCGGCGGAGGCGTGAGCCCCGGGCGGGTACCACGGCTGTCCCGCTGCCCGCGCTCTACCACCAGTTCGAGTCCAGCCGTCCCTCGATCGCCCTGAGATTCTCCCGGGAGCAGGTCTCGCAGAAGTCCCGGCGAGCGCCGTGCTCCACGGAGAAGGTCCAGGTGAGCTGCGGGCCTTCGGCCCAGGTGCCGCAGCGGGCGCACACGAGGCGTTCGGGCTCAGCGCCGGGGCCGTCGTCGTTTCCGTTTCCTCCGGGAGGACTCGTCACACGCCGACGATATCGCCGTGCCCGGCGGCTTCGCTGACACAACGCACCGCGGGGGCTGGTCCGTTCGGCACGGACCGGCCCCCGCGGGGTGAGCTCGGCCTCCCGGTCCGGGAGGCCACCGCTTCAGTTGGGGTCGGTTACTGCATGACCGCCATGGCGAGCGCCCGGCGGGCACGCCGTGAGGCGCGCTCCGCCTTGCGCTGCATGCGGCGGGCGGCCACCAGGCGCGCGGCCCGGCGGTCTCGATCCGCCTCGTGCAGTCGCTCGTGCATATGTGCACGTGCCATGGCTTCTGGGATGAGTTGCATCTCTCGGGTCCTGTTCTGGCGCGAGTCCTTCGCGCCGTGCGGGGTGCGGTCTTGAGTCGCGGAGCCGGCGGGCTCGGTGGACGGCTTCATCGGGGCCTGCTTCTGGGGGTCGTGCGTGAGAGGACGGTCGATCGTTCCTGCGGTGTTCATGCCGTGACCGGGTTCTTGCGCGGGCGGCCACGCGGCCGCTTCCGGGCGACGACGACACCCTGCACGAACAGCTCGCCACCCCAGACGCCCCAGGGCTCACGCCGCTCCTTGGCGCCGGCGAGGCAGGCCTCGACCAGCGGGCAGGTGCGGCAGAGGGACTTGGCGTACTCGACGTCCGCGGGCGACTCGGCGAAGAAGACCTCCGGGTCGTAGGAGCGGCACGGGACGGGTACGCCGAGGTTCTCGATGGCGTCGTCGAGCGCGGTGAGCGCGGTGAGCGGGGTCAAGGTGGAGTCCTCCGTGGTGCCGGGCTTGGGGATCGTGTCGGAAGGCGGTACGGACGGGGCGTGCGCTTCGAGTTGCACGGTTCGTCTTCCTCGTCTGGTCGTTCCGGCCTGTTGGCCGGGGGCGGCTGGTACCCGGTTCTCTTGTTGTCCCGAGGCTCCTTCGGTCCGTCGTCCCTGGTCAAGGACAAACAGAAGGGCCGCGGATCCCGGATGGGGTTCCGCGGCCCTGAAGGCGCCGGCCTGATTTGATCAGGCTGGATCACTCCAGGGTTCTGGCCCACGGAAGGCCCACATCTGGTGGTGCTGCGTCGTCTGCTTCCGGAATCCGGCACCGGTCGCCGCAAAGGCATAGGCCCGCGCCTGCGCCTTTACTGCTGCTTCCAGTGCCTTGGTCGGTCGCTCATTGCGCTCACGGACGGGAAGGCCCGCGGGAGCAAGGGAGGAGGACGCCGGACGGACGGCACGAATGCCGGACAGACCGGTGCCCAGGTTCAAAACGCCGAGCATGCACGCGGAGACGGCCGAGCGATCGGTCATTTTCACGGTGCTGATGGAGCTGGTGTTGATGCTGATCACTGGACTCGCCTCCTCTCGGCGTCTCGGGGGACTGGGTGAACCAGTCCGACGGATATGCAAGTACAACACGGAATCAGGGCCTTCGAGAAGGCCGCTGCTCTCGTGCCTAAGAACCTATGGGGATTGCTGGGGCATGCGCAAACTATTTTTTCGACGAGTTGGGATCAGTCCTGATCTGAGTCCCCGCCGGTGTACTGGCCTGCGCAGATGGCCAGGACATCCGCTCCGTAGCGGGTGAGCTTGCGTATCCCGACGCCCGGGATGCGTGCCAGCTCGTGCTCGTCGTCGGGCGCGGTCTCGGCGATCGCCACCAGTGTCCGGTCGGTGAAGACGCAGAAGGCGGGCTGACCGCTGCTCCGTGCCTGGTCGGCGCGCCATTCGCGGAGACGCTCGTAGAGGTCCTCGTTCATGTCGGAGGGGCAGTCGTCGCAGCGCATCAGCTTCATCTCGCCCGCGTCGGTCAGCGTGCGGCCGCAGACGCGGCAACGGGCGGGCGTTCGCTGCGCTCGTCGCGGGGCGGAGCCCCTGGTTCCGGGGATTCCGCGCTCGATACCGCCCGCGGCACCGTTGCCTGTACGGCCCTTGGTGGCCGTCGAGCCGGGGCGCAGCCCGTCGAGGAAGCGGCTGGGGCGGCGGTTGGGGCGGCCACCGGGTGAGCGGGAGAGGGACCAGGAGACATGGAGGTGTTCCCGCGCGCGGGTGACGCCGACATACAGCAGGCGGCGCTCCTCCTCGATCTGCTCGTCGGTCTTCGCGTAGGTGATCGGCATCATGCCCTCGGCGACGCCGACCAGGAAGACGACGTCCCACTCCAGGCCCTTGGCCGAGTGCAGGGAGGCGAGGGTGACGCCCTGCACGGTCGGGGCGTGCTGGGCGCTGGCCCGTTCGTCGAGCTCGGCGACGAGGTCCGCCAGGGTGGCGCCGGGTTTGGCGGCGGCGAAGTCCTGGGCGAGGTTGACCAGGGCGGCCAGGGACTCCCAGCGCTCTCTCACGGCGCCGGAGCCGGCCGGTGGCTGCGGTGTCCAGCCCTCGCCCGACAGCACGGCACGCACCTGCGAGGGCAGGTCGACGACGTCGTCCAGGAGGGAGTCGTTGCCGCCGAAGCGGGCCGCGCCGCGCAGGGCGATGCCCGCCTTGCGCACCTCCGGGCGGTCGAAGAACCGCTCGGCGCCGCGCAGCTGGTAGGGCACTCCGGCGTCGGCGAGGGCCTGTTCGTAGGTCTCGGACTGCGCGTTCGTCCGGAACAGGATGGCGATCTCGGCGGCCGGGACCCCCGAGTCGACGAGTTCACGGATGCGGCGGGCCGCGCCCTCCGCCTCGGCGGGCTCGTCGGTGTACTCCGTGTAGGCCGGCTCGGGCCCCGGCGCGCGTTGCGAGACGAGCTCCAGGCGGTGGTCGGCCGCCCGGCCCCTGGCCTGGGCGAGCAGACCGTTGGCGAGGCGGACGACCTGGGGCGTGGATCGGTAGTCCCGGACCAGCTTGACGACGGTGGCGCCGGGGTGGCGGGTGCGGAAATCGAGCAGATGGTCCGGCGTCGCGCCGGTGAACGAGTAGATCGTCTGGCTGGCGTCTCCGACCACGCACAGGCTGTCCCGCTCGCCGAGCCACAGTTCCAGCAGGCGCTGCTGGAGGGGGCTGACGTCCTGGTACTCGTCGACCACGAAGTGCTGGTACTGGGCGCGGACCTGTTCGGCGATGTCGTGCCGGTCCTGGAGAACGGCCACGGTCAGCAGCAGCACGTCCTCGAAGTCGATGACGGAGCGCTCGCGCTTGACGTCCTCGTAGGCGGCGTAGAGCTGGGCGATCTCCGCGGGGTCGCGCGGGGCCTCCCGGCCCGACTTGGCGACGGCGGGCGCGTAGTCCGCGGGGACGGTCTGGGTGACCTTGGACCATTCGATCTCGGCGGTGACGTCCCGCAGCTCGCCCCGGTCGAGCCGGATGCGGCAGGCCGCGGCCGCGTCGGCGACGAGCTGGATCTTCCGGTCGACGAGCCGAGGCATGGAGCCGCCGATCGCTTTCGGCCAGAAGTACTGGAGCTGACGCAGGGCCGCCGAGTGGAAGGTGCGCGCCTGGACGCCTGCGGCGCCGAGCTGGCGCAGCCGGCCGCGCATCTCTCCGGCGGCGCGGTTGGTGAAGGTGACGGCGAGCACGCTGGAGGGGTGGAGGACTCCTGCGCGCACCCCGTAGGCGATGCGGTGGGTGATCGCCCGGGTCTTGCCCGTGCCCGCGCCCGCCAGGACGCACACCGGACCGCGCAGGGCGGTGGCCACTTCGCGCTGCTCGGGGTCGAGCCCGTCGAGCACCGCGTCGGCCGAGTCCGGTACCTGCGGGAACAGGGTGGAGTGCGTTGCTGCTGTCACACAGCCATGCTGCCAGGTCGCGGGAGACGGCCGTGCCGGTTGTCCACAGGCGGGCCCCGATAGTCGTACTAATGCGGCAGGCGTCACGTCCCGCGGGGCCCGGACCCCGGGAATGGCGGCCCCTTCACGTACGTTCCATCTCTGCGACCACCCGCCCCCGAGCCACCGAAGGAGCACGAGAGACATGCTGGGCACTGTGACGATGTACAGCACCACGTGGTGCGGCTACTGCCGCCGGCTGAAGAGCCAGATGGACCGCGAGGGCATCGCGTACACCGAGATCAACATCGAGCAGGACCCGGAGTCCGCCGCGTTCGTGGAGAAGGCGAATGGCGGAAACCAGACGGTGCCCACCGTTCTGTTCCCGGACGGCTCCACCCTCACCAACCCGTCGCTGGCTCAGGTGAAGCAGAAGGTCGGCGCGTAGGGCGCCGCGCGGTTGTGCGGGGAAGGCGGTTCCTGAGGCGGCTCAGGAACCGCCTTCTCCGTCTCTGAGGTCAGAGCGTGTGCGCGGCTCGCCCCGGCGTCAGGCCACGCTCCTCATCGGGAGCGGCTTGCCGTACCAGAGCTCGATCAGGCGGGCCGCGATCGAGATGCCGTACGGCGGGAGCACCTCGCCGGATTCGAAGGCGGCACGCAGGTCCTCCCGGGAGAACCAGCGGGCCTCGTGGATCTCGTCACCGTCGACCTCGATCTCGGTCGAGGTGGCACGGGCCAGGAAGCCCAGCATGAGGCTGGACGGGAAGGGCCAGGGCTGGCTGGCGACGTACTCGACCTGGCCGACGCTGATGCCGACCTCCTCCAGGACCTCGCGGCGCACCGACTGCTCGATGGACTCGCCGGGCTCGACGAAGCCGGCCAGGGTGGAGAAGCGACCCTCGGGCCAGTGCACCTGCCGGCCGAGCAGGATGCGGTCGTCCTCGTCGGTCACGGCCATGATCACGGCGGGGTCCGTGCGCGGGTAGTGCTCCGCGCCGCAGGCCTGGCAGCGGCGGATGTGGCCGGCCGCGGCGATGACGGTGCGCTCGCCGCAGCGCGAGCAGAAACGGTGTGTGCGCTGCCAGTTCTCCAGCCCCACCGCGTGCACCATCAGGCCCACGTCACGGGCCGACAGGAGCAGGCCCGCCTCGCGCAGGCCCGCCGGGCGCGCGGACTGGTCCATACGCCCGGGCAGGGAGTCCTTCTGGAGGGCGAAATAGCTGACGCCGTCCTCGTCGATGCCGAGGAAGTAGCGGTGCGCCTCGGTGAGGGGGGCCTCGAAGGAGGGGGTCATGACGAGTTCGGTGTGCCCGTCCGCCGTCTCGTCGATGAGGACCTGGCCGCCGGAGACCACGAAACAGCGCGTCGAGGGGTGGCTCCACGCCGCCGCGAGCCAGGCCTCGTCGAGCCGGTGGTGCGCGGCCCTGTCGATGCCGTTCGGGGCGGTGAGCGAGATGGGTCGGTCGGCGTTCTGGTCGGTCCAGGTGGTCACTGGTGCTTCCAACTCCCCGGTGGAACGGTCGGGTTCGGCGGGCTGATCAGCGGGACGTACGGCGGGGGGCGACCGGGTCCGGAGGGGCTCGGGCGGTGCGGGGCGGCTCCTCCAGTGTGCCCCTCGCGCGTGGCCGGTCCGGGCGGCCCGGGACGCTCAGGGCGCATCGCGCCAGTTCTCGGCGAGGTCGCCCCACAGGTACGCGGTGGTCTCGACGCCCTTGAGGAGCAGGTCGAGTTCGACCTTCTCGTTCGGCGCGTGCCAGCCGTCGGACGGGACGGAGATGCCGAGGAACAGCACCGGAGCACCGAGGACGTCCTGGAGGTCCGCCGCCGGTCCGGAGCCTCCCTCGCGGGTGAAGCGGACGGGTTTCTCGAAGGCCCGGCCCATGGCGCGGGCCACCGACTGGAGGGCCGGGTGGTCCAGCGGGGTCAGGCACGGGCGCGTGGCCCCGCTGAACGTGATCTCGCAGCGGATCCCCGCGGGCACCTGCTGTTCGGCCCAGGCGCGGACGGCCTTCTCCACGTGGTCGGGGTCCTGGCCCGCGACCAGCCGGAAGGACAGCTTCACCAGGGCGGAGGACGGGACGATCGTCTTGCTGCCGGGGCCCTGGTAGCCGCCGCCGATGCCGTTGACCTCCGCGGTGGGGCGGGCCCAGACGCGCTCCAGGGTGGTGTACCCGGCTTCCCCCTGGGTGGCGTACGACTTGGCCGCGCGCAGCCACTGCGACTCGTCGAAGGGCAGTTCGGCGAGGAGTTCGCGCTCGCGGTCGGTGAGCTCGACCACGCCGTCGTAGAAACCCGGGATCGCCACGCGCGCGTGCTCGTCGTGCAGGGCGGCGACGAGGCGGGCGGCGATGGTCGCCGGGTTGGGCACCGCGCCGCCGAAGGAGCCGGAGTGGATGTCCTGGTCGGGGCCGTGCAGCCGTATCTCGCATTCGGCGAGGCCGCGCATGCCGGTGCACACCGTGGGGGTGTCCTCGGACCACATGCCGGTGTCGGAGACGATCACGGCGTCGGCGGCGAGCCGCTCGGCGTGCTGCTCGACGAGGGCCCGGAAGTGGGGCGAGCCGGACTCCTCCTCCCCCTCGATCAGCAGCTTCAGATGCACGGCGGGGGTCGTGCGACCGGTGGCGGCGAGGTGGGCACGGACGCCCAGGGTGTGGAAGAACACCTGGCCCTTGTCGTCGGCCGCCCCGCGCGCGTAGAGACGGTTCTCACGGACGACGGGCTCGAAGGGGTCGCTGTCCCAGCCGTCCTCCCGGGCGGCGGGCTGCACGTCGTGGTGGCCGTAGACCAGCACCGTGGGTGCCCGCGGGTCGTCGGAGGGCCACTCGGCGAAGACGGCGGGCGCGCCGGGGGTCTGCCAGACCTCGGCCGTCGGGAACCCGGTCTCCTTCAGCTCGGCGGCGAGCCAGTCGGCGCTGCGTCGTACATCGGGCGCGTGGTCCGGCTGGGCGGACACCGACGGGATGCGCAGCCACTCGGCGAGGTCGTCGAGGAAGGCGTCGCGATGCTGCTGGATGTACGTACGGACGACGCTGTCCGGGGTCTGGCTCATGGTCACGAGCCTATCGGCCCGCACTGACGTCCTCGGAGTGCGGTTCCTCACCGGGCGGACCCTCGCTCAGCAGCCGCTCCAGTGCCTCGCGGTCCGGCAGGCCGTCGGGGCGGACGATCTCGCCGCTGCGCACGTACAGGAACGCGACGGTGACGGATTCCAGGGGAACTTCCTGCTGCTCGGCCCAGGCCAGGCGGTAGACGGCGAGCTGGAGGGGGTCCGCGGTGTGTGAGCGGTTGGTCTTCCAGTCGACGATCTCGTACGTCGTGCCCTCACCGTCGCCCGTCTTGTAGACGGCGTCGATACGGCCCCGTACGACACGGCCGGCGAGCGTGAGCTGGAAGGGGGCCTCCACCCGGTAGGGCGTGCGGTGCGCGTACTCGGTCTGCTCGAAGGCGTCCTTGAGTACCTCCAGGTCCCGTTCGTCGGCGATCTCCGCTTCGCCGCCGGGCAGCTCCTCCGGCTCCAGCAGGGGCAGCGTCAGCTCTTCGAAGCGGGCCTCGACCCAGGCGTGGAAGCGGGTGCCGCGACGGGCTGCGGGCTGGGGCGGGCGGGGCATGGGGCGAGCCAGCTCCTGGGCGAGGCCGTCCGGGTCGGCGGCCAGGAGCAGCAGCTGGGAGGCCGTGAGGGAGGTGGGCAGGGGGACCTCGGTGACGCTGTCGCGGGCGCGCAGGAGCTCGCCGGTGAGGGCGTCGAGGTCGCGGTCCCAGGAGGCGATGGTGCGGGCTTCCTCCGGGGTGAGGTGCGGCCTGCGGTGTGGGTGTGCGTCCGAAAGTTCCGGTGGCGGCGCCTGGCGAGGGATCGTCGGGCCGTCCGGCCGTGCGTCCTCGTCAACCGAGTCTTCACTGAAAGGTTCTTCACTGAAGGGGCCTTCGTCGAACGGGTCCGGCTCGTCATACGGAGGCTCGTCGTCTTCGGGAGGCGGGGGCCACTCCGGGTCGTCGACGGCGTCCGGGTCGTGCACGGCCGCCGGGTGCCCGTCCTCGTGGGACGCGAGGTCCTCCAGATGGGCCAGGACGGTCTCGGCGGCGGCGCGGCGGCGGGCCAGGGCCGCCTCGTCCAGGGGCAGGGGCCACACCTGGTCGGCGGTGGCCTGGTGCAGGGCCGGGTTCTCCTCGTCCTCGGCGGGTTCGTCCGCCCAGGCCTCGATCTCGCCGTACCCGGCCGCGCAGTGCTCGTAGAGGTCCTGGAGGAACGCGGAGGGTCCGCGGCGCTTCTTCTGGGTGGGTCCCCACCAGTGGCCGGAGCCCAGGAGCAGGGAGCGGGGGCGGGTGAAGGTGACATAGCCGAGGCGGAGTTCCTCGGTGTGCTGGTGCTCCTTCATGGCCTCGTGGAAGGCCCTGAGGCCCTTGGCGTCCCAGGAGGTGATGTCGGGCAGGGTGTCGGCGTCCCCACGCAGCCCGTGCGGCAGGACCTTGCCCTGGGAGGTCCACTTCTCGCGGCCCTGGCTGCTGGGGAAGGTGCCGGCGACCAGGCCGGGGACGACCACGACGTCCCATTCCAGGCCCTTGGACTTGTGGGCTGTGAGCACCTTGACGGTGTTCTCGCCGCCGGGGAGGGCGTTGTCGAGGCCCTTCTCGTACTGGGCGGCGGTGCGCAGAAAGCCGAGGAAGGCGAGCAGGCCGGCCTCGTTTTCGCCGGCGGCGAAGGATGCGGCGACGTCCAGGAAGTTGGACAGCGTCTCGCGGCGCCGCGCCGCCAGGGCGTGCGGGGACGCCGACAGCTCCACCTCCAGGCCGGTGACGGCGAGGACGCGGTGCAGGACGTCCATCAGTGGGTCGGACAGGGAGCGGCGCAGGTCGCGCAGTTCGGTGGCGAGGCGGGCGAAGCGCACGCGCGCGTCGGGCGAGAAGGGCAGCCCGTCGTCGTCCCCGTGGCCGTCCAGCGGCGTCTCCAGGAAGGTGTCGAGGGCGTCCGCGAGGGAGATCACCTCGGCCGGGTCGACCCCCTCGACGGCCTCGGCGAGGCGGCGGTCCGGGTCGTCGTCGCCCTCCACGCGCGCGTGCGTGACGAGAAGCCGGGCCCGCCGCCCCAGCAGGGCGAGGTCGCGCGGACCGATGCGCCAGCGCGGGCCGGTCAGCAGGCGGACCAGGGAGGCGTTGGCTCCGGGGTCCTGGAGGACCTCGCACACGGAGACGAGGTCGGCGATCTCGGGCAGGTGGAGCAGCCCGGACAGGCCGACGACCTCGACCGGGATGTCCCGGGCCACCAGTGCGCCCTGGATCTCGGAGAAGTCGGTCGCCGTGCGGCACAGGACCGCGATCTCGCCGGGCGCCGTCCCGGTGCGGACGAGGTGGGCGACGGAGTCGGCGGCCCAGTCGATCTCCTCGGCATGGGTACGCAGCAGCGCGCAGCGAACGATGCCGTCGCGTTCGGCTCCGGGGGCTGGGCGAAGTGCCTCCACGCCCTCGTGCAGGGCGCGCAGTGGCTCCGCGAGGCCGTTGGCGAGGTCGAGGAGGCGGCCGCCGCTGCGGCGGTTCTCGCTGAGGGCCTGGCGCGTCGCGGGGCGGCCGTCGGCGCGGGCGAAGTGCTCGGGGAAGTCGTCGAGGTTGGCGACGGAGGCGCCGCGCCAGCCGTAGATCGCCTGGCAGGGGTCGCCCACGGCGGTGACCGGGTGGCCGGTGCCCTCGCCGAACAGGCCTGCCAAAAGGACGCGTTGGGCGACCGATGTGTCCTGGTACTCGTCGAGCAGGACCACCCGGAACTCGTCGCGCAGGAGGCGGCCCACTTCGGGGATCCCGGCGAGCCTGGCCGACAGGGCGATCTGGTCGCCGAAGTCGAGCAGGTCCCGCTCGCGCTTGGCGGCTCTGTAGCGGTTCACCAGCTCGGCCAGTTCGCGGCGTGCGGCAGCGGCTTCGGGGACCTTGCGCAGGTCGGCGTTGCTGAGCTTGACGCCGCGCAGGTTCAGCAGCAGTTCGGCGTCGTACGCGCGCAGCGCCTCGGGGCGTACGAGGTGCTCGGCGAGTTCGGCGTCGAGGGCGAGGAGGTCGCCGACCAGGTCCGGGAAGGAACGGGTCAGGGCCGGATAGGACCCCGGGGCCTCACGCAGAACGCGCGCGGCGAGCTGGAAGCGGGTCGCGTCGGCGAGCAGCCGGGAGGTCGGCTCCAGCCCGATACGCAGGCCGTGGTCGGTCAGCAGGCGTCCCGCGAAGGCGTGGTACGTGGAGATCACCGGCTCGCCCGGCGGGTTGTCCGGGTCGATGGTCTCCGGGTCGGTGACGCCGGCCTTGACCAGTGCCTTGCGGACGCGCTCGGCGAGTTCGGCGGCCGCCTTGTTGGTGAAGGTGAGGCCGAGCACCTGCTCGGGGGCGACCTGGCCGGTGCCGACCAGCCACACCACGCGGGCTGCCATCACGGTCGTCTTGCCCGAGCCGGCACCGGCCACGATCACCTGCGGGGCGGGCGGCGCGGTGATGCAGGCCGTCTGCTCCGGGGTGAACGGGATGCCGAGGAGCTCCTTGAGCTGTTCGGGATCGGTGATACGGGCGGGCACATCGAGAGAGGCTAGTGGCGGCCACTGACAGTGGCGGCCGGATCGGTCTCCGGTGAGGAGGATGCCCAGGTCAGCACGTGTGGTGCGATAGATCACTCGACTACATGGCGGCCCTCCTGGCGCGCGCTGCACGAGGCCCGGAACGCGCAGTGCGTGCAGTGCTGCCCGGCGGTCGGTGTGAACCGTTCGTCGAGGACCTTGCCGGCGGCGGTGGCCAGCAGATCGCCGACCCACTCCCCCTCCAGCGGCTCCTGGGCCTGCACCTTGGGCAGGGTCTCGCCGCCGTCGCGCTGGGCGGCGCCCTGCCGGAGATGGACGAGTTCGGCGCCGCCCGGCTCGGGACGCACGCCGTCGAAGGCGTCGTCGACGGCGCCCTCACGGACGGCCAGCTGGTAGACGGCGAGCTGCGGGTGGCGCTCGACCTCCTTGCCGGTGGGCGCCTGTTTGCCGGTCTTGAAGTCGACCACGTAGGCGCGGCCGTCGCCGTCCGCCTCGACGCGGTCCATCTGGCCCCGGATGCGCACCTGGTAGTCGCCCGCCTCGAGGGTGACGTCGAAGTCGTGCTCGCTGGCGACCGGGGTCCGCCCGGTGCGGTCCATGACGTGCCACTGAAGGAATCGTTCGAGCGCCACGCGCGCGTTGTCCTTCTCCTGGTCCGACTTCCAGGGCGCGTCGAAGGCGAGGGCGTTCCACACGGAGTCGAGGCGTTCCATGAGGACGGAGAGGTCGGCCGGGGTGTGCCCGGAGGCGACCTCGTCGGCGAGGACGTGCACCACGTTGCCGAAGCCCTGGGCGGCGGTCGCGGGCGCGTCGGCCTTCACCTCACGGCCCAGGAACCACTGCAGGGCGCAGGTGTTGGCCAGCTGGTCGAGGGCGCTGCCCGAGAGCACGACGGGCTGGTCGCGGTTGCGCAGCGGCACCTTGGACTCGGTTGGCTCGAACATGCCCCACCAGCGGTAGGGGTGCGCGGACGGCACCAGGGGGCGGCCGTCCTCGTCGGCGAGGGCCGCGAGCCGGGCCAGGCGGCGTGCGGCGGCTTCCCGGAGGGCCTCGGAGACGCGCGGGTCGACCGTGGTGGCGCGCAGTTCGGCGACGAGTGCCGCGACGGACAGCGGGCGGCGCGGGCGTCCGGTGACGTCCTTGGGTTCGACGCCGAGTTCGGTGAGGAAGCGGGAGGGCTGGTCGCCGTCGTCCGCCGGGGCCTTGACCGCGGTGACGACCAGGCGTTCACGCGCGCGCGTGGCCGCCACGTAGAACAGGCGGCGTTCCTCGGCGAGCAGCGCGCCGGGGGTGAGGGGCTCGGCAAGTCCGTCGCGCCCGATGCGGTCGGCCTCCAGGAGGGAGCCGCGGCGGCGCAGGTCGGGCCAGAGCCCCTCCTGGACGCCCGCGACGACCACGAGGCGCCACTGCAGGCCCTTGGAGCGGTGTGCCGTCATGAGGCTGACGGCGTCGGGGCGTACGGCACGCCGCGCGAGGGTGTCGGCGGCGATGTCCTCGGCCTCGATCTCCTCAAGGAAGTTCAGCGTGCCCCGGCCTCCGGTGCGCTCCTCCGCCCGGGCCGCCGTCGCGAACAGCGCGCAGACCGCGTCCAGGTCGCGGTCCGCGTTGCGCCCGGCCGCGCCGCCCCGGCGGGCGGCCCGCTCCAGCCGCGCGGGCCACGGTGTGCCGTTCCACAGGTCCCACAGCGCCTCCTCGGCCGTACCGCCGCCCGCCAGGCGCTCACGGGCCTTGCCCAGCAGCGCACCGAGGCGCTGGGCGCCGCGCGCGTACGCGGGGTCGTGCACGGCCAGCCGCTCCGGCTCGGCGAGCGCCCGCGCCAGAAGCACGTCGGAGGGGGGCGGCAGCGCGTTTCCCGCGGCCCGCTCCTCGTCCCGCAGAGCCCTGCCGAGACGGCGCAGGTCGGCGGCGTCCATGCTCGCGAGCGGGGAGGTGAGCAGAGTGAGAGCGGTTTCCGTGTCCAGCCAGGAGATGTCGGGGCGGGAGGTGTCCGGCCGGGAGATGTCCGGCTCGGCGGAAGGCGCGTCCTTGAAATCGGCGGAAGGGCCGTCCTTGGAAGAGGCCTCCCCCTCGGGAGCCCCCGACGCCTCCGCCGCTGCCACCGCCCGAAGCGCCGTCAGCAGCGGCGCCACCGCCGGTTCGTGGCGCAGGGCCACGTCGTCGCCGTCGACGTCCACCGGGACGCCGGCCGCCGTGAGGGCGCGGCGGACCGTGGGGACGGTGCGGGAGCCGGCGCGCACCAGCACGGCCATCTCGCTCCAGGGGACGCCGTCCTCCAGGTGGGCCCTGCGGAGGATGTCGGCGATGTTGTCCAGTTCCGTCCCCGAGGTCGGGTACGTGTACGCCTCGACGCGGCCGCCGTCCCTTACGGGTGCGAGTTCGCGGTGGGCGCGGACCTTCTCGGCGGGCAGGCGGGTCAGCGGCATGCGCTGGGTCAGCAGCCGGGTGGCGGCCAGCAGCCCGGCGCCGGAGCGGCGGGACGTGCGCAGCACCGCGACGGGGGCCGGGCGGCCGTCCGCGCGCGGGAAGGCGTGCGGGAAGTCCAGGATGCCGTTCACGTCCGCCCCGCGGAACGTGTAGATCGACTGGTCGGGGTCACCGAAGGCGACAAGGGTGCGGCCACCGCCCGCCAGGGCGTGCAGGAGTCGTACCTGAGCGGGATCCGTGTCCTGGTACTCGTCGACGTAGACGGCGTCGTAGCGGGCGCCGAGCCAGGCCGCGACCTCGGGCCTACGGGCGAGGAGCACGGCGCGGTGGACGAGCTCCGCGTAGTCGATCACGCCTTGGAGGTCGAGCACGTCGAGGTACTCGGCAAGGAAGGCGGCCGCCGCGCGCCAGTCGGGGCGGCCCGTACTGCGGGCGAAGGCGTCCAGGGCGTCGGGTCCGAGGCCCAGTTCACGGCTGCGGGCGAGGACCGCGCGGACCTCGTCGGCGAAACCGCGAGTGGTCAGGCAGGCGCGCAGTTCGTCCGGCCAGCGCACGTGCGCGAGGCCGAGCCGCTCCAGGTCCACCTGGCCCGCTAGCAGCTCCCGTACGGAGACGTCCTGCTCGGGGCCGGACAGCAGTCGCATCGGCTCCACGAACCGGTCGCTGTCCTGGTGGGCACGGACCAGGGCGTAGCAGAACGAGTGGAAGGTGGTCGCCCGGGGAGCGCGGGCCGCCCCGGCCCGGGTGGCCATGCGGTCGCGCAGTTCGACGGCCGCCTTGCGGCTGAACGTGAGGACCAGGACCCGCTCGGGGTCCCCGCCCCGGGCGATGCGCTCGGCCACGGACTCGACGAGCGTGGTGGTCTTGCCGGTGCCCGGACCTGCGAGGACGAGCAGCGGGCCGGCCTCGTGGTCAACCACCAAGCGCTGCGAGGCGTCCAAAAGAGGGGGGTCCACCGGGGCGGGAGGGGTACGTACCAGTCGGTAAGCGCCACGGCTCCCCCGCCGCACCCGGGGGTGCGACAGGCCGCTGGTGGAGGAAGAGGAGCTCACGTGGTTCGCCGGTCCTGGTGGAAGTACTGGTTGGCGGGCCACCGCGCGTGGCGGGCGGTGACCGCGGGGTGACGGGGACACGCGCAGCCGACGCTACGCCGACGGGTGAGGCGGAAGCAGGGCTTCCCCTTCTTCCCGCCGGCCACTCGTGGCACTCGCGGCACTCGTGCCCCTCGCCTCACGAACGTACGTCATGGCACCGACGTGCCCCGATTCCCCCGTCCGGATCACGGGCCACACGGGAGGCCGCCGGATGGCGGAAGCTGTCAGGTGTGACCCTCCGCGCGTTCGCCGCCGTCCCACCGCGCCCGTCGCATGTCGATCCGCGGCAGGTGGCCCTCGGCGGCCCGGCTCGCCTCCTTCAGGGGCGTGCCCTCCACGCGGTAGTGGCCGAGCGCCCGCTGCTCGCGCCCCGGGAGCAGGACACCGTCCGCGCGGACGACTCTCCACCACGGAACGGCTCCCCCGTAGAGAGCCATCACACGGCCGACCTGCCGCGGACCGCCCTCCTCGAGCCACTCGGCGACGTCGCCGTATGTCATGACACGGCCTGGCGGGATCAATTCGGCGACGTCGAGGACCCGCTCGGCGTAAGCGGGCAGGGCTTCCGCACGCTCGTCCCCGTGCCGGTCCCCCTCAAGGCTCTGCTCACTCATCCGCCCCATCCTGCCCCACCCCACCGACAACAGGACGCGCGTACTCCCGAGCGATTCCTTCGCCCGGCAGGACCGCGTCGGGCAGACTGTCCGCCCCCGCATGTGCACCCTGATGCCCCCGCGTATCGGTGCGGCATGCCACCATCGTGCGGGCGGTGACCGGTGATACGAGACCAAGAAGAGACGATGAAGCAACAGGGTGCGCACCCGGACGACACGGAGGGCACCTCTGACGCTGCGTCGCGCCCGGACACGCCGGACGACGGCCCGAAGGCGGGCAGGAAGCAGGCCCGGCCGGTCTCAGAGGAACCGGACATCGCGCACATCGACGAGGTGGAGGGCGACGAACCGCTGCTCCCCGCGCGCGTGCACCGCCCGTCCGACCTGATGCGGCTCCTGGTGGGCGTGCTCGCCGTCGCGGTGCTGATCGGCATCGCCGCGTTCGCGCACGGCACCACCTCGGGCCTGGAACAGGACATCAACAAGGGCACCGGGCAGGCGCCCGATCTGCTCATCAAGATCGCGGGGCTGGCCTCCAGCATCGCGATCCTGCTGGTGCCGGTCGCTTTCGCCATCGAGCGGCTGATCAAACGGGACGGCCTGCGAATCGCCGACGGCGTGCTCGCGGCGGTCCTCGCGCACGGTGTGACACTCGCCACCGATCTGTGGGTCGCCCGGGCCGCCCCCGACTCGATCCAGGAGGCCCTCACCCAGCCCTCCCCCGGGGACATCCACGCGCTGACCGACCCCGTGCACGGCTATCTGGCGCCGGTCATCGCCTATATGACGGCCGTCGGCATGTCGCGCAGACCCAGGTGGCGCACGGTGCTGTGGGTCGTGCTGCTGCTCGACGCCTTCTCGATGCTCGTCACCGGGTACACGACCCCGTTCTCGATCATCCTGACCGTGCTGATCGGCTGGACCGTGGCCTACGGCACCCTCTACGCGGTCGGCTCGCCCAATGTCCGGCCCACCGGGCAGACCCTGATGGCCGGTCTGCGGACCGTCGGCTTCCGCCCGGTCAGCGCCTCACGCGAGGACACCTCGGACAACCCGGACACCGGCGACCGGGGCCGGCGCTACTTCGTCACGCTGGAGGACGGCCCGCCGCTGGACGTCACGGTGGTCGACCGGGAGCAACAGGCCCAGGGCTTCTTCTACCGTGCGTGGCGCAATCTGACCCTGCGCGGCTTCGCCACCCGCAGCAGCCTCCAGTCGCTGCGCCAGGCCCTGGAGCAGGAGGCGCTGCTGGCGTACGCGGCCATCGCGGCCGGTGCCAACGCGCCCAAGCTGATCGCCACCTCCGAGCTCGGCCCCGACGCGGTCATGCTCGTCTACGAGCACAGCGGCGCACACACCCTCGACTCGCTGCAGGACGAGGAGATCACCGACAACCTGCTGCGCGACACCTGGCACCAGGTGAAGGCCCTGCAGTCCCGGCGTATCGCGCACCGCAGGCTGGTGGGCGACGCCATCCTGGTGGATCGTTCCGGCACGGTGATCCTCACCGACCTGCGCGTCGGCGAGATCGCGGCCGGCGACCTGCTGCTGCGCATGGACATCTCCCAGTTGCTGGTGACCCTCGGCCTCCGGGTGGGCGCCGAGCGTGCGGTGGCCTCGGCGGTGGGCGTGCTCGGCCCGGACGCGGTGGCGGACTGCCTTCCGATGCTCCAGCCCATCGCGCTCAGCCGCTCCACGCGCGCGACGCTGCGCAAACTGGCCCGGGAGCGGGCACAGCGCGAGCGCGAGGCGGTGCTGGAGGCGTCCCGGCTGGCCAAGCAGGCGCGTCTGGAGGAGTCCTCGGACGAGGCGGTTCCGGTCCCGGAGAAGGCCGACAAGAAGGCCGTACGGGCGGAGCAGCGGGCCGAGAAGCGGGCCATCGACGAGGCCGTGGAGGAGGCGCGCGAGGAGGACCTGCTCACGCAGATCCGCCACGAGGTGCTGCTGATCAGGCCGCAGGCCCCGGTCGAGCCGGCCCGGCTGGAGCGGGTACGGCCGCGCACGCTGATCAGTTTCATGGCCGGAGCGATCGGCGCGTACTTCCTCCTCACACAGCTCACGCACATCGAGTTCGGACCGCTCATCGCGAACGCCGAGTGGGGCTGGGTCGCCGCGGCGGTGCTGTTCTCCATGTGCAGCTACCTCGCGGCGGCGATGGCTCTGCTGGGGTTCGTGCCCGAGCGGGTGCCGTTCCTGCGGACCGTGGCGGCGCAGGTCGCCGGGTCGTTCGTCAAGATCGTCGCCCCGGCGGCGGTGGGTGGTGTCGCCCTGAACACGCGCTTCCTGCAGCGCGCGGGAGTGCGGCCGGGGCTCGCGGTGGCGAGCGTGGGCGCGTCGCAGTTGTTCGGGCTCGGCTGCCACATCCTGATGCTGCTGGCCTTCGGATATCTGACCGGGACGGAGAAGACGCCGTCGCTGTCGCCGTCCCGGACGGTCATCGCCGGCCTGCTGACGGTGGCGGTGCTCGTACTCGTGGTGACCTCGGTGCCGTTCCTGCGGAAGTTCGTCGTCACGCGCGTGCGGTCGCTGTTCGCGGGTGTCGTGCCGCGCATGCTGGACGTGTTGCAGCGGCCGCAGAAGCTGGTCACCGGCATCGGCGGCATGCTGCTGCTGACCGCCTGCTTCGTGATGTGTCTGGACGCGTCGATCCGCGCGTTCGGCGACGAGTCCACCTCGATCAGCCTCGCCAGCGTCGCCGTCGTCTTCCTCGCGGGCAACGCCCTGGGGTCCGCGGCTCCGACGCCGGGCGGTGTGGGCGCGGTCGAGGCGACCCTGACGGTCGGTCTGATCGCCGTCGGCCTCCCGAAGGAGGTCGCGGCACCGGCCGTGCTGTTGTTCCGCCTGCTGACGCTGTGGCTGCCCGTGCTGCCGGGCTGGCTGGCCTTCAACCACCTCACCCGCAAGCAGGCCCTCTGACACCAGTGGTCGCCGGGCAGGGATTTCGGCACGGCTCTTGGCAACACCAGCCCCTCCTACCTCGTACGACACGCGTCCCGCGCGTCCGCCCGCGGGCCGCCGCAGGATGGAAACATGCCATCCCTCCTCCGGCTGCGCGCCGTCGTCCTGACCGCCATCGCCGTGCTGCTGTCCACCGTGCTGGCGGGCTGCGGTGACGACGACGCCAAGGACGAGGACCTCACGCGGCAGGAACTGAGCTGGGAGGCCTGCCCGGCGCCGGACGAGGCCCAGGGCGGAGGCACCTCGCCCTCTCCCCTGCCGGACGACGGCGAGTGGCAGTGCGCCACCATGAAGGCCCCTCTCGACTGGGACGATCCCCAGGGCGACACGATCGGCATCGAGCTGATCCGCGTCAGGACCACCGGCGAGGCGAGCGAACGCATCGGCTCGCTCATCTTCAACTTCGGCGGCCCCGGCGGCTCGGGCGTCACCGCCCTGCCCGGCTTCGCCGACGACTACGAGACCCTGCGCACCCGCTACGACCTGGTCAGCTTCGACCCGCGCGGAGTCGGCCGCAGCGACCCGGTGATCTGCGAGAACGACCAGCAGCTCGACGCGTACTTCCAGCAGGACGGCACGCCCGACGACACCGCCGAACGCACCGAGCTCCTGGACAGCACCACGGAATTCAACGACGCCTGCGAGCAGAACTCCGAGAAGATCCTGCCGCATGTGCGCACCACCGACGCGGCCCGGGACCTGGACCTGATGCGCCAGGTCCTCGGCGACGACAAGCTGCATTACTTCGGCTTCTCCTACGGCACCGAACTCGGTGGCGTCTACGCCCACCTGTACCCCAAGCGGGTCGGACGCGCCGTGTTCGACGCCGTCGTGGACCCCACCAAGAACCCCCAGCAGGGCTCGCTCGGGCAGGCCGGGGGCTTCCAGCTCGCGATGGACAACTTCGCCGAGGACTGCGTGTCGAAAACCGAGGAGTGCCCCCTCGGCGACAGCGCGCAGAACGTGAAGGACCGTATCGCCACGCTGCTCAAGGACCTCGACAGCAAGCCGATCCCGGGCGTCTTCCCGCGCCAGCTCACCCAGACCGCGGCGACGAGCGGCATCCTGCAAGCGCTGTACTCGCAGGACCTGTGGGAGACCCTCACGGAGGGCCTGACTCAGGCGTACGACGGTGACGGCAGCATCCTGATGCTGTTGTCCGACTCCATGAACGGGCGCAGTGAGAACGGCGAGTACGACAACTCGGTCGCGGCCCTCACCGCCATCAGCTGCGCCGACGCCAAACCGCGCTACGACAGCGCCTATGTGGAACGGAAGCTGCCCGAGTTCCGGGCCGCGTCCCCCTTGTTCGGCGAAGCCCTGGCGTGGGGCATGATCGGCTGCACCGACTGGCCCGTCGCGGGCGCCGCCGACCACCCGGACGTGAGCGCGCCGGGCTCGGCGCCGATCCTGGTCGTAGGCAACACCGGTGACCCGGCCACCCCGTACGAGGGCGCGCGGAAGATGGTGGACGCGCTGGGCAAGGGTGTCGGTGTCGAGCTGACGTACCGGGGGCAGGGGCACGGCGCCTACGACAGCAAGAACAAGTGCGTGCTGGACGCGGTGAACGGCTATCTGCTGGACGGAAAGGTGCCGCAGGCGGGGACCGTCTGCACCTGAGAACTTGAGTCACCTGAGCACAGCCACAGCCCCAGCCTCACCGAAGCCGCAGGTCAGAAGGTTATCCACAGGCCGACACGGCCGGCTCGGGATCTGCCTACCATGGCCTGACCGCCATCCGCAGCACGGTGCGGACGGCCTGCGAGGGGGGACTGGGCGCATGTCGCGCTTCGTACGGTGGACCGCTGTGGCGGTCGCCTCGGCACTGCTGGCGGCGGGCTGCAGCGGCGGCTCGTCCGGCGACGACAAGGGCGGCGGGCTCTCCTGGGGCCGCTGCAAGGCCACCGCGGACGCCCCCGCACCGAGCAGCGACTGGCAGTGCGCGACGCTGAAGGTGCCGCTGGACTGGTCGAAGCCGGACGGCGAGACGATCGGACTGGGACTGATCCGCGCCAAGGCCCGCGGCGACGACCGCGTCGGCTCGCTCCTGTTCAACTTCGGCGGCCCCGGCGCCTCGGGCCTGTCCATGATGCCGTCGTACGCCCCGGCGGTCTCCGGGCTCCGTGAGCGGTACGACCTGGTGAGCTGGGACCCGCGCGGGGTGGGTGCGAGCGAGGGCGTGCGCTGCCGCGGCGACAAGGAGATCCAGGCCGCCGAGTCGGTGGACGTCACCCCGGACACACCGGCCGAGGAGAAGGCGTACTTCCAGGACGCCGCCGACTTCGGCGAGGGCTGCCGGAAGGACGCCGGAAAGCTCATGGCGCATGTCTCCACCGCCGACTCGGCCCGCGACATGGACCGCATCCGGGAAGTCCTCGGCGACGACAAGATGCACTACTTCGGCATCTCGTACGGCACCGAACTGGGCGGCACCTATGCCCACTTGTTCCCGAAGAACGTGGGCCGGATGACACTGGACGCGGTCGTCGACCCCGGCGCCGACACCGTGGGCCATGCCCAGAACCAGGCCAGGGGCTTCCAGCGCGCGCTGAACAGCTATCTCGAGTCCACGGGCCAGGACCCTCAGGAGGGCACGCGGAAGATCGCGGACCTGCTGCGACGGATCGACGCCCGGCCCCTGCCGACGGCCACCCCCGCGCGGAAACTGACCCAGACACTCGCGGTCACCGGCCTCACCCTCCCCCTGTACAACAAGGAGAGCTGGCCGACGCTGACCAGCGCCCTCGACGCGGCCGAGCGGGGTGACGGATCGGAGCTGCTGACCCTCGCCGACGGCTACAACGACCGCGCCCCTTCGGGACAATACGGCACCACGACCCACTCACAACGGGTCATATCGTGCCTGGACGACAGGCAGCGGCCGACCGCGGCCCGGACGAAGGAGCTGCTGCCGCAGTTCGAGAAGATCTCCCCGGTCTTCGGCACCTTCCTGGGCTGGGACACGGCCGGCTGGTGCCACGACTGGCCGGTGCCCGGACAGCACGACACCCCGGAGGTGAGCGCCCCCGGCGCGGCGCCGGTCCTGGTGATCGGCAACACCGGCGACCCGGCCACCCCCTACGAGGGCGCCCGGAAGATGGCCGACGAGTTGGGCAAGGGCGTCGGCGTGATGCTCACCTGGCGGGGCGAGGGCCATGGCGCGTACGGCAGCGGGAGCGACTGCGTGGACTCCACGGTGAACGCGTATCTGCTGGACGGCTCGGTCCCGAAGGACGGCAAGGTCTGCTCATGACGACGGCGGGGGCTTCGGGCACCCGTGGTGCCCGAAGCCCCCGCCGTTCGGGAAGGGAGGCCGGATACGGCTCAGTAGACCGGCTTGTCCGGCTCGATCTGGTTGACCCAGCCGATCACGCCGCCGCCGACGTGGACCGCGTCCGAGAAGCCCGCGGACTTCAGGACGGCGAGGACTTCCGCACTGCGGACACCCGTCTTGCAGTGCAGGACGATCTTCTTGTCCTGCGGGAGGCTCTCCAGGGCGGTGCCCATGAGGAACTCGTTCTTGGGGATCAGCCGGGCGCCCGGGATGGAGACGATCTCGTACTCGTTCGGCTCGCGGACGTCGATGATGTCGATGCCCTCGCCGTCGTCGATCCACTCCTTGAGCTGCTTGGGAGTGATCGTGGAGTCGGCGGCCGCCGCCTGGGCCTCCTCGGAGACGACGCCGCAGAAGGCCTCGTAGTCGATGAGCTCGGTGACGGTCGGGTTCTCGCCGCAGACCGCGCAGTCCGGGTCCTTACGGACCTTGACCTGGCGGTACTGCATCTCCAGGGCGTCGTAGATCATCAGCCGGCCGACCAGCGGGTCGCCGATGCCGGCGAGCAGCTTGATGGCCTCGTTGACCTGGATGGAGCCGATGGACGCGCACAGCACGCCCAGGACGCCGCCCTCGGCGCAGGAGGGAACCATGCCGGGGGGCGGGGGCTCCGGGTAGAGGCAGCGGTAGCAGGGGCCGTGCTCGGACCAGAAGACGGAGGCCTGGCCGTCGAAGCGGTAGATCGAGCCCCAGACGTACGGCTTGTTCAGCAGCACGCAGGCGTCGTTGACCAGGTAGCGGGTCGCGAAGTTGTCCGTACCGTCGACGATCAGGTCGTACTGGCTGAAGATGTCCATCACGTTGTCGGCCTCGAGCCGCTCCTCGTGAAGGATCACGTTCACGTACGGGTTGATGCCGAGGACGGAGTCACGGGCGGACTCGGCCTTGGGGCGGCCGATGTCGGCCTGGCTGTGGATGATCTGGCGCTGCAGATTCGACTCGTCGACCTCGTCGAACTCCACGATGCCGAGGGTGCCGACGCCCGCGGCGGCCAGGTACATCAGCGCCGGCGAGCCCAGGCCGCCGGCGCCCACACACAGCACCTTGGCGTTCTTCAGCCGCTTCTGCCCGTCCATCCCGACGTCGGGGATGATCAGGTGGCGGGAGTACCTGCGGACCTCGTCTACGGTGAGCTCGGAAGCCGGCTCGACCAGGGGTGGCAGCGACACGGGGACTCCGTTGGTCGGTCAATCACTACGGTTGTTCTCCCCGTAACAGTGCCATGGGCTTTTTCATTCCGAGACACCCGTTCCGACACGCGAGACGATTTCGTCCCAGTAGCCGGGCATGGCCTCCCAGGGATCGGTGAGTCCACCACAGTCCGTGCGGTCCGTGCGGTCGGTGAAGTAGATCGTCGCGGCACCCTGCCAGCGCGCGATGCCCAGCGCCTCCCCGAGGTGGGAGCGAGGCACCCCGTGGACGAAGTGACAGAAGCGCTCGGGCGAGTGGTCGGCGGTCCACTCGGCCACCTGCGACCAGCGGTAGTCGCTCCACGGACCGGAGAAGGTGACCAGCTGGTCGGCGAGTTCGACGTACCCCGGGTGCGGGTGGATGCCATGGCCGAGGACGATGTGGGCCTCGGCGCGGATCACGCGGAGCGTGGCGATCGTGCGGCGCACCTCGGGCAGCCCGACGTGGTCCGCCGGGCAGCGCTCCAGGAGGAAGCCGTCGACCTGGTACCAGTCGACGAACCGGTGGGCGTCCGAGATCAGCTCTCCGAAGTTCCGGGTGCCGTACCGGGTGTCGAGATGGCCCAGCACCCGGATGCCGGCGTTGCGCAGGCGGCCGGCCGCCTCCAGGCAGTGCGGGTCGGGGCGGGCGCCGGGGCCGTCGGCCACGTTGAGGACGACCCAGTGCAGCGGGGTGCCGGGGCGGGTGAGCTCGCCCCACTCGGTGGGGGCGAGGAGGGGGTGGGCGTAGCCGGGGACGGCGACGCCGGGGCGGAGTTCCGTGCCGGGGTCGCGTGGTCGTGTCCTGGTCAGATGCGGCATGCCGCCTCCATCCAGATGTCCGCGAGGGACTCCTCGAGGCCGATCCGGGGACGCCAGCCGAGCCGGTCGCGGGCGGTGCGCACATCGGCCTGCTGCCAGCTGCCGCAGCCGTCGGGGTACGGGTACGCGACCTGGGGTGCGTGGTCCGAGTCCGGGCGGGGGTGGCCGATGGCCGGGCGAAGCGCGCCGGGAGGCCCGTCGAGTTCATGGAGGGCACCCCCGTATCCGGCCACCCGGGCGAGGACCGCGGCGGCGTCGCGCAGGCGCACGGCGCGGCCGGAGCCGATGTTGATGACGCCCTGCGCGGCGGAGAGCGAGGCGGCGTGGACGGCGCGGGCGACGTCGCGGACGTCGACGAAGTCGCGCTGCGCGCCCAGGCCGCCGAGTTTCAGCTCGCCGTCGCCGGACTGCATGGCGCGGCGCATGGCCTCGGCGAGACGCCCGAGCGGGGAGCCGGCGGGGGTGCCGGGTCCGGCCGGTGAGAAGACGCGCAGGACGACGGCGTCCAGGCCGGAGCCCAGGACCAGTTCGGTGGCGGCGAGTTTGCTGACGCCGTACGGGCCGCCGGGCCGGGGGACGGCGTCCTCGGCCGTGGAGGAGCCGGGCTGGCTGGGCCCGTACTCCGCGCTGCACCCGATCTGCACCAGTCGGGCGCCGCAGCCGCTGCGGCGCAGGGCCTCGCAGACGGTGGCCACGGCGACGGTGTTGTGGCGGGTGAGTTCGCGGGCACCGCCCCTGGTGGCACCGGCGCAATTGACGACGACGCCGGGGTGGACCGCGTCGAGGAAGCGGGTGAGGGCGCCGGGGCTGCCGGAGGCGAGGTCGAAGCGGACGTCGGCGTCGTCGCCGCGGCCGAGGGCGGTGAGCTGCACGGCCGGGTCGGCGAGCAGGCGGTCGGCGACGAAGCGCCCGATGTAGCCGTTGGCTCCGATCAGCAGGACTCTCATCGCGCGGCTCCCGGGGCGGCTGGGACTCCTGGGTGGGTCGTCATCGGGGTTCTCCTTGGTGCGGGGCGATCGGGACGGGGCGGGTGCCTCCGGCGGTGGGCCGGTGTCTGCGGCTACGGGGTGACGGCTCTGCGGGGTGAGAGCTCTCTAGGTCGGTGCGTGGGCCGAGGCCCTGGTCAGCTTGCGCGTCGCATGGACGAGGAGGGCCAGGGCCGCGGCTCCGCAGGCGAGGGTGGGGACGCTGCCGGCGCCCCAGAGGGTGACGAGGGTCTCCACGGGGGTGCTCAGGAAGCCGAGACCGGGGAGGCGGGCGATGAAGACCGTGGCGAGGGCGGCTGCCTGGACCGTGGCCGTCGCGGTGAGGACCACGGCAGGGGCGTAGGCGAACCGGTGGGTGGCGAGGAGGCGGGCGATGAAGAGGAGCCCGCCCAGGGCGAGGGCCTCCGCGTAGCACGCGGGCTCGTCGAGGACTGCCGCACAGAGGGCGAGCAGGGCCGCCAGGGCGCCCAGGAAGAGGACGACCGAGCCGAGCAGGAGTGGTCGTACGGCGGCGGCGAAGTCCTCGAGGCCGCGGCTTGCCGCGAGCCTGCGGCGGCCACGCGCGGTGAAGAGGTGGGCGGTCCAGGCCGCGGGCGCGCACGCCAGGGCGAGGGCCAGGACAGGGGCGACGGTGAGGGGCCAGGGGCCGTCTGCCGCACCGGTGGGCAGACCGTCGGGACCGCCGGTGACGGCGCTCTGGAGGAGGCCGTTGCCCAGGAGGGAGTAGCCGATGAGCCAGGAGATCCAGAGGGTGCTTCCGCCCGGGGCCGTGTGGTCGGTCCGGCTCAGGGGGCCTCGGCGGAGGGCGGCGCGGAGGGCCAGGCCCACGGCGAGGATGCCCGCTGCCGTGGCGAACTGGCGCGAGCGGCCGTGGGTGAGGTGCACGGCGGCCACGGTGGCGGCGCACAGCGCGCCCGGCAGGAGTGTCAGGAGGACCCAGTCCGCGCGTGCCCGGGGGGCAGCGGGCGCCGGGGGCGCGGGTGCGTCCCCGTCCCGGGTGACTCGGGCGTACATCTCCTCCGCGAGGGAGAAGACGTCCCGGTGGCGGAAGCGGGCCGCGGTCCGCTCGGTGATGCCGTGCGCTTCCAGTCCGGCCGCGATCTCGAGGGGGTCCACCGCGCGTTCGCAAAGTTCCCGGTGACGGTGCATCAGCGCCTTCACGGGATCGGCACCGCGGCGAGGGGAGGGCGGCTTGCGGTCTGCGGCCGACTCCTGCTCCCCGGGGTGTTCGCGCTCTGCGGCCGGTTCCGGGGCCGGTGTTCCAGGACGGTCCAGTTCGCCCAAGTCGTTCATCGTGCTCTCTCCGGGGCGGGGACGACGGGGGTGGCTCGTACGGGACCGTCTCCGGCCCAGCCAGGGACGCCCCGGGTGGCGAGGCCGGGCGTCGGGGCGGCCCAGCGGACCGGGACACGTGCCTCGGCGGGCACCGCGAAGGGCAGCGGCTCCGCGTCGAGGGCGTCACGGCGGACGGGGGCTCGGGAGACGATCTCCAGGTAAATGCTGTGAAATGCCTCGATGTTCTGCTCGACCGTGAACAGTTCGAGGGCACGGGCCCGGGCGGCGGCGCCCAGGCGCTCACGGCGCTCCGGGTCGCGCAGCAGCGCGACGCACGCCTCGGCGAGCGCCCGCGGATTGCGCGGGGGCACGACCAGCCCCGTGCCTCCGATGACCTCCACGACAGCGCCGACGTCCGTCGACACCGTCGCGCGCCCGCAGAGCATGGCCTCGGCAAGGCCGATCGGGAAGCCTTCGACGACGCTGGACAGCACGGTCACGGCGCCCGAGGCGTAGGCGTCGGCGGGGGCCGGGAGTTCCGGCCCTCCGACCTCCTCGAAGGACACCGGGTTGTGGCCAGCGGCGTGCGGCCCCTCGGCCTCGTCGGGGAAGAGATGGGCGGCCAGCGCCCTGCAGTGGGCGAGATAGGCCGCGCCTTCGCTGCCGGCGGGGGCGCCGACGATCCGCAGGCGCGTCTTCGGCTCCTGTTTGCGGATCTCGGCGAAGGCGTGCAGCAGCGAGACCAGGTCCTTGGCGGGCTCGACGCGGCCGACCCAGACGAGCGTGTCCGGGTCGGCGCTCTCCGCGGACTCGCCCACTTCCGCGTAGGGCCGGGCGTCCATGCCGGGGTAGATCGTGCGGAGCTTGGCGCGGTCGGCACCGCAGCGCTCCTGCCAGCGGCGGGCGTGCGTGTTGCCGGCGGTGACGACCTCGGCCTGTCCGTAGGCCTCGGCGGCGAGTCTGCCGTGGAAGGCAGCCAGCAGGGACCGCACGGCGGGCGGGGCGTCGGGGGCGGTGAGGTAGTGCGTCCGCAGCCGCACGCCGTACTCGGTCACCAGCAGGGGGACGCCGGTGAAGTGGCGGGCCAGCAGGCCCGGCAGGGCGGCCGGGCCGCCGGACGCGGCGTGACAGAGGTCGACCGCACCCAGTCCGTCGTTCTCGTACCAGTCGAGGGAGAGGGGGCGCAGCGCCCTTTCGAGGTGCGCGGCCACGGCGAGCAGGTCCGGAACCCGGGCCTCACGCGCGGCGCGGTGGGCGCCGGGCGCACGACAGGCGCGTTCCAGCGCGTGTACGGCGGCCTCGGAGCGGAGAGCTCGGGGAAGGCCGCCCTCCTCGCGGGCGAGTTCGGCGAGGCCGTACAGAGCGTTGGCGAAACGGTCCGCCTCGGGGGTCGACGTCCCACCCCCGGACGACGTCCCACCCCCGGACGACGTCCCACCCCCGGACAACGTCGCGCCCCCAGACGACGCCCCGCACAGCACCGCAGCCAGTTCGCCGAAGCACTCGGAGAACCGCCGGCGTGCGCGGCGGCCCAGGGTCACTCCGTCGTCCTCGGCCATCCACAGCGGTGCGGTGCGCACCCTGCGGACGTTCGGCGACAGCGGGGTCCAGCCCTCGTCCTCCTGGTGTTCACTGCGGCTGAGCGCGTAGACGTCGAACTCGTGCTGTGCGAGCCCGCGCACCAGCCGGTCACACCAGAGCCTGGCGTCACCGCTCACATACGGATAGCCACCCTCCGTAAGCAGTCCGATGCGCACGTGTGCACCCCCGATCTCCCGTATGGGGAGCCGCCGTTGCCCGGCGGCTCGCAGCGGGACGAACGTATGCGGTCAAGGCGGTGGTACGACGGACGGTTGTCCGTCGCACCACCAAAAGGGGTGAACGGTCGTAACTTTCCCGTGCGGGTCGCGTTCCGTCGCGCTAGGAGATCAAGCGGACACGGATCGTCATACCGCGGCCAACTCCCGTCGCTCCGCCCGGCGTCGCGCGGCGGCCTCCGGGTCGATCGCCGGTACGGCGGCCAGCAGCTGCCTGGTGTAGGGCTCTTGCGGCGACCCGTACACCTCGGCGATGGGCCCTTCCTCGACGATCCCGCCCTTTCGCATCACCGCGACCCGGTCGCTGACCTGGCGTACGACGGCCAGGTCGTGCGCGATGAAGACCAGCGCGAGCCCGAGTTCGCGCCGCAACTCCCCCAGCAGCTCGACCACATGCGCCTGGGTGGTGACGTCGAGGGCCGAGACCGGCTCGTCGCAGACGATGACGCGCGGGTCGGCCGCGAGCGCCCGCGCGATCCCGATGCGCTGGCGCTGACCGCCGCTGAACTCGTGCGGGTAGCGGTCGTGGTGCGCCGCTTCGAGCCCCACGCGCTCCAGCAGTTCCGATACGCGCTCCCGGATGCGCCCCTCCTCGGACTCGCCGCGCGCACGGAGCGGATCAGCGATGGACTCGCCCACGCTGCGGCGGGGGTTGAGGGAGGAGACGGGGTCCTGGAAGACCATCTGCACGGCCGGGTTCACCCCGGTGTGCGCGCGGCCCTCGAACCTCAGCGATCCGGCCGTCGGCTCCAGCAGCCCGACGAGCATGCGCCCCAGGGTCGTCTTCCCGCTGCCGCTCTCGCCCACGACGCCGAGCGTCTCACCGCGCCGCAGGGGCAGCGACACATCGTCCACGGCCGTGAACGCCCGCTTCCCGCGCCCGAACACGCGCCTGAGGCCGCTCGCCTCCAGCACGGCCTCCTCGGCCTCCTCGACCTTCCCGGCCTCCTCGGCCTTCCCGGCCTCCGCGGGCGCCGGGGAGGCCTTCCGGGGCGCGTCCAGCCGTGGCACCGCGGCCAGCAGGTCCCGGGTGTACGGCTGGGCCGGCGCGCCCAGTACGCCCGACACCGGGCCGTGCTCGACCGCCCGCCCGTGCCGCATCACCAGCACCTCGTCGACGCTCTCGGCGGCGACGCCCACGTCGTGGGTGACGAGCAGCAGGCCCATGCCGGTCTCCTCGCGCAGCGTGTGCAGCAGGTCGAGGACCTGGGCCTGGACGGTGACGTCGAGGGCGGTCGTCGGCTCGTCGGCGATCAGCAGGCTGGGCTCGCACGCGAGCGCCATGGCGATCAGGGCGCGCTGGCGCATCCCGCCGCTGAACTCGTGCGGCCGGGAACGCGACCGCCGGGCCGCGTCCGGGATGCCCACCCGGTCCAGGACGTCGACGGCACGCGCGCGTGCCGCCCGCCGGGACACGCGCGCGTGGGCGCGGTACACCTCGGCGATCTGGTCACCGATCGCGTAGTACGGGTCGAGGGAGGACAGCGGATCCTGGAACACCATCGCGGCCCGACCGCCGCGCAGCCGCCGCAACTCCTCGTCCGAGGCCCGCTGTACGTCGGTGCCGGCCACCTCGACCGAGCCCCCGACCCGCGCTCCCGTGCCGCGGTGCAGGCCCAGCAGGGCGGACGCCACGGTCGACTTGCCGGAGCCGGACTCACCGACCAGGGCCAGGGCGGCGCCCTGTTCCAGGCGGAAGGAGAGTCCGTCGACGGCACGCAGCTCGCCGAAGTCCACGCGCAGATCCCTCACGTCGACCAGGCTCATGTCAGCACCACCCGTCGGTCGGCCACCGCGTACAGCACGTCCGCGACGGCGTTGGCCAGGACCACGAAGAAGCCGGTCACCAGGACCATGCCGACGACCACCGGCAGGTCGACGACCTTCACCGCGCCCACCAGCGCCTGTCCGATGCCGGGCAGTCCGAAGAGCGTCTCGGTGAGGACGGCGCCGCCGAAGAGCACCCCGAGGTTGTTGGCGTTCACGGCGATGAGCGGTGCCACCGCGCCGCGCAGCGCGTGCCGCCCGATGATGGCCCGCTCCCCGATGCCGTACGCGCGGAAGGTCCGTACATGGTCCTCGGCGAGGGTCTCCAGCATCGCGGCCCGGGTCAGCCGGGCGTAGGTGGCCGACTCGATCAGCGCGAGGGACAGCCAGGGCAGCAGCAGGTTCCAGGCCCACTGCTCGGGGTCGTCGGTGAAGGCGACGTACTGCGGGAACGGCAGCAGTTGCAGCTGTCCGCAGACGACGATCATCAGGACCAGGCCGATGACGAAGACGGGCGTGGCCGTGCCGACCAGCGTGAGGCCGGTCAGCAGCCGCTCCGTGAGCCGGCCGCGCCGCCACACCGACAGCACGCCGGTGCCGATGCCGATGACCAGCCACAGCACCATGGCCCCGAGCGCGAGCGAGCCGGTGACCGGCAGCTTCGCCAGGATCAGGTCCGTGACCGGCTGGTCGCTCTGGTACGACAGGCCGAGGCAGGGCGCCGGGCAGTGCTGCACGGACGTACCGGTCGAGAAGTCCTGGCCTGCGACGAGGCCCGACAGGAAATGCCAGTACCGCACGTACAGCGGGTCGTCGAGCCTCAGCTGCTGGGCGACCTGGTGGACCTGTTCCGGTGAGCAGCGCGGGCCGCAGGTGATCTGTGCGACGTTGCCGGGTGTGGCGTAGAAGACGACGTAGATGATCACGGAGATGGCGAAGAGGGTGACCAGGGCGCCGAGCAGGCGGCGCAGCGCGAAGCCGCCGAAGCCGCTCATGCCGTACCTCCCTCGGCCGCCTTGGCCTCCCGCTTCCGCCCCGTTCCGATGCGCAGCCGTGAGGCCGCGCGCGGGTCGAGGGCGGTGCGCACACCGTCGCCGAGGACGGTCAGGGCCAGCACGGTCACGAACAGCGCGCCCGCGGGCAGCAGCAGGTACTGCGGTGCCGCCTGGTACCAGACGTCGGCCGCGGTGAGCATCTGCCCCCAGGACGGCGTCGGCGGCTTCACGCCCACGCCGAGGAAGGACAGTGCCGCCTCGACGGTGATGTTCTGCGGGATGAGCAGCGCCGAGTACGTGATGACGGGCGCCGCGAGGCCCGGCAGCAGTTCGCGGCGTGCGATCCGCGCGGTGCCCCAGCCGCTGAGCCGTGCCGCGGAGACGTAGTCGAGCTGCTTGAGGGTGAGCGTCTGCGCGCGCACCATCTTGGCCAGCGTGCCCCAGCCGGAGACCAGCCCCACGACGAGGGCGACCAGGACGGGACGCGGGAAGCTCGTGGGCACGATGGCGAGCAGGGCCAGCGCGATGACCATCAGGGGCATGGACACGAAGATGTCGGCGATCCGGGTGACGGCGAGGTCCACCCAGCGGTTGCCGAGCCCCGCGATGACGCCCAGCACGACACCGAGCAGCACCTGCACCACCGTGGCCGCCAGCGCGACGCCCAGCGAGACGCGCGCGCCGTAGGTCAGCCGGGCGAACAGGTCGCGTCCGGTCTGTGGTTCGACGCCGAGCCAGTGGTCACCGCTGATGCCGCCGAGCGGCCCGATGGGCACGCCTCCGCGCGCGGAGTCCACCAGGGAGGGGTGGTAGGTGGTCGGGTCCTGGCCCTCCAGTGCCGTGAGCAGGGGCGCGGCGAGCGCGATCAGGACGAGCAGGGCGACGACGGCCGCCGCGACGAGGGCGGCGCGCCGCGTGCGCAGCCGCCGCCAGAACTGACGGGCCCCCGAGGCCCCCGGAGCGGACACTCCGGGAGCCCCGATGGCGAGAACTGCCTCACTCACGGCGCTACTTCACCGCGACCTGGGAGATGTCCAGCACACCGGTCCAGTCACTGATCACGATGTTCTTGACGTCCTTGCCGTACAGGCGCTTGTAGACGGGGTGGAACAGCGGGACGGTCAGGGCCTTCTCGCCGATCTTCTTGTCCAGCGCGCCCCACCTCTTGGCGGCCTGGTCAAGATCCGTCAACTTGTTGATCGCGTCAATCTCGGCATTGACCGACTTGTCGTTCAGCAGGCCCGTGTTGAAGTTCGCGCCGTCCTTGACGATCTGCCGGCCGTCGAAGATCGGGGCGAGGAACGGACCGCCGGAGGGCCAGTCGGCACCCCAGTGGGCGAGGAAGAAGCCAGGCTCGGTCTTCACGTTGTGGATCTTGTCGGAGTAGTCGTTCTCCTCCAGTCCCTGCAGCTCGACCGTGATGCCGGCCTTCTTGAGCGCGTCCTGGATCGCGGTCGCGATCTCCGGGCTGGTCTCGAAGTCCTTGGCGTTGGAGTGCGTCAGCGTGACGGTGAGCCCGCTCGGATGACCGGCCTCCTTCAGCAGCTCCCTGGCCTTCTGCGGGTTGCCGCTCTTTCCCGCCGGGAACAGGTCGTACGGCGTGTACCCGAAGGACTTCTGGTCGGGCAGGAAGGTGGTCGCGGGCTCGGCGAGCGCCGAACCGCCGGCGGCGTTCACCACGGACGACCGGTCGAGGGCGTACGAGATCGCCTGCCGCACCTTGACGTCGTCGAACGGCTTGATGGCCGGGTTGAACGCGATGTAGTTGGTGTAGCCGAAGTGCCCGGTGCCGACGCGGGCGGCGAGCTCCTTGTCGCCGGTGACCTTGGCCAGCTCGGCCGGGCCGAGATTGGTGTCCGTGGTGACCGCGGCGGCGTCCGCTCCCTGGGACGCGGACAGCCGCTGGTTGATCACGGACGAGTCGAGCCCGGACCGTACGTCGATCTTGTCCGGGTAGGCCTTGCGTTCGGCGTCGGTCGAGGCGGACCAGTGCGTATTGCGCTCCAGGGTCAGCCGCTCACCGTCGTTCTCGTTCCGCACGACCTTGTACGGCCCGGACGAGACCGGGTGCTCCTCGTACTTCGTGCCCGTGTCCTTGGTCTTCGGGACGGGCGTGAACTGCGTCTGCGTTGCGAGGTACGGGAACTCGCCCTCGGGCTTGTTCAGGCGGAAGACGATGGTCCGCTCGTCCGGCGTCTCGATCGCGTCGAGGCCCTTCTTGTCCTTGTACGGGCCCTGGTAGTCAGCGGCCCCGACCAGCCAGTCCCGCAGGTAGGGGGCGCCGCCCGACAGCTCGGGGGCGAAGGAGCGCTCGATGCCGTACTTGATGTCGGCCGAGGTGATCGGGGTGCCGTCCTCGTACTTCAGGCCCTTCTTCAAGGTGTACGTCCACACCGTCGCGTCCTTGCTGGGGCGCCCGGTGTCAGTGGCGAGGTCGGGGACGACCTCGGTGCCGGCGGCGCCGCCCTCGCGGTTGCGGGTGGTGAGCGTACGGAAGACCAGGGACGGGACGTTGCCGCCGCCGGAGGTGTACAGGCGTGCCGGGTCGAAGTCCTCCTGGGGGGTGGCGTTCAGGACCGTGAGGGTGCCGCCCTTGTGGGGCGTGGAGTCACCGCCGGCGCCCTTGGCATCGTTGTCCTTCGGCCCGCAGGCGGCGGCACCCGCTGCCAGGACCAGGCTGACGGATGCCGCGGCCACGCGGCGCGCTGTGACGGACGGTTGGCGCATCGGAATGACGACCTCTCGATGATGTCTCGGATCGCGAGACGAGATGACAAGGCGTGAGACGAAAGGGAACAGACGTCTGCCCGGCGCCGGGTCGTCGAAGAAACCGTGGTCGGAATGACCGTGGTCGGAACAGCCGTGACCGAAGAAAGCCGTGACCGGATCACGGAGAGCATGGGTTTTCGCGACGCGCGCCTCGGGCGGGCGTCAGCAACAGTGAATGTCGGCCACGCAGAGCGGGGTCACGCCGATGAGCGCCAGCTCGATGGCGGCGCGAACGGAGGCGGGACGGGGCGACATGCGCAGAAATATGTACGACTTTTCTGCGCATGTCAACGCGCGATGCGGGCCCGCCCCTGTGACACCCGTCAATTCCCCGGGTAGGCCCAGGGGTTGGGACGGCAGCGGATGCCGTCATGGTCGAGGAACTTGGTCTGCTGCTGCATGACCGGGGCGAGTTCGCCGTCCTTGTCGCAGGTGACATGGTTGTAGCCGAGGCGGTGCCCGACCTCGTGGTTGATCAGCATCTGCCGGTAGGCGTGGATCTCGTCGCCGTACGTCGGCGAACCCTGCGCCCACCGGTAGGCGTTGATCATCACGCGTTCGGTCGCGGCCGAGTCGCAGGAGACGTTGTCCACGGTGGTGTCGAGGCCGGACTTGGCACACCAGTCGGCGGTCGTGCCGGGGCTGGCGAGTGTGATCACGAAGTCGGGATTGCCGGAGTAGACGCGCTCGAAGGTGTGCGCTCCGTTGTGGGCCCAGCTGCGCTGGTCGTTGAGCGTCTTCTGCACGGCCTCGGCGAAGAGCTCGCCGTCCAGCCCGAGCCCCTGCTCGACGTCCACGCGGTAGGTGTGCTTCTGCCCTGTACCGGGCGCCTTCGCGATTCCGGGGACGGCGTCGAACCTGCCCGAGCCCTTGAACTTGGCGCCGAGCGGGTACGTCCTGGCCATCTTCTCGTCGTACGTGAGCGGCTTCGCGTCGGATTCCGGGGCGGGTGTCTGCCTGCCCCCGTGGGGCGCGGGGTCCCGGGCGTCACGGGCCTGGTCGGTGGCGGACTGCGACTGCACGCCGGCACCGCCCTGGTCGTCGGCGACCTGGCCGGCGACGACGACGGCCAGCACGGTGGTGACGGCGGCGGCCGCGATGCCGGTGAAGGTACGGCCCTTGCCGCCCTTGACCGGGGCGGGCGCGCCGGTGGGCTCCGCGTCGTCGAGGTCGTCGTCGCGGTCGCCGAAGGGGGTGTCGGCCGGAGTGCCCGCGTTCCAGTCCGTGACGGAGGCGTAGGCGTCCGCCGCGTGCGCCGAGGCGGCCGTACGGGGCGCGAAGACGTCGTCCCCTTCGCCGAAGGCGTCGACGTACTCCTGCCGAGGCCCCGGCACGGACGCCCGCCGCTGTCGCGGTATGGGAGCGGCGCCCCGGCCGCTCTCCCTCAACTCACCCCAGCCGCCGCCGGGCTCCCGCTGCTCGGGGTGGCCGCCCCGGGCATGGGGGAAGCCGTGCGCGGGGGTGCCGTCGGGCAGCCGCGGAACGTCGCGTCCCGGGACACCGTCCGGACGCCATCCGTCCGGCAGGCGCGGCATCCCGTACGGCGGCGTGCCGGACCCCGGCACGGGCCCGGACCCCGGTGCGGGCCGCGGCCCCGGCGCACGGCGTGGGCCCGCGCCCGGTGGCGGCCAGCCGCCCTGTCCGGCGCCGGGCGGTGCCGTCCGGCCACCCCGGCTCGGGTCGGGCACCTGGCCCTGCCCTGGTCTCTCTCCCTGCGATCCGGCCCGGTCGTCCCGTACTGCGGTCGCGTCCGCGGTGTCGCCCTTGGCGACGGCCCCGCGGCGGCTGTGGCGTCCCACGTCGCGCCTCAGCCCCCCATGCTCTCGTCGGTGCGTTCTCTGTCGACGGCGTCGCCCCGGGCCCGCTCCGCACGTCGCGTGCCCAACTCTCCGGAATCGGCGAGGAGTTCACGAAACGCCAGAGCAACCGTCTCCGGGTACTCCATCATGGCCACGTGCCCCGCGTCCGGCAACGTCACCAGCCGCGAGTCGCGAAAGGCCCGGGCCGCCTTCTGGGCCATGCGGAAGCCGACCAGTTGGTCACGGCCACCGTAGACGAGGAGGGTCGGCGCGAGAACGCGCTCGGCCTGGCGCCACAGCCCCTGCTGGCCGCCCAGCGTGTAGGCGTTGACGATCCCGCGCGCGGACCGCGCCATCGCGTCCCAGAAGTACGGCAGCCGCAGCCGCCGTTCCATCTCCTGCACGGCGTTGCGGAAACCTTCCGGCGTCACCCGCCCCGGGTCCCCGTAACACAGCGCCATCACGCCGCGTACCCGCTGCTCCGCCGTCCAGGCGCGGGTGAGACGGGTGAAGAGCAGGGCGACACCGGGCACCGCCAGCAGCCCCGTGGGCACGGCGGAGCGCTGCACGCGGATTTCCGGCAGGGCAGGCGACACGAGCGTGAGCGTACGGACGAGATCGGGCCGTACCGCGGCGACACGGGTGGTGATGGCGCCACCGAGCGAGTTCCCGAACAGGTGCACGGGACCACGGCCGGAGGCGTCGAGGTAACGGATGACCGCGCGCGCGTGCGCCGTGACGGAGTAGTTGCCGTCGTCCGGCGGCGGGGAGTCGCCGAAGCCCGGCAGGTCGACGGCCTCGCTGTCGACCACCTCCTCCAGCAGCGGCATCAGCGCCGACCAGTTCTGCGAGGAACCGCCGAGTCCGTGGACATAGAGCGCGGGAGGCAGCCCCTCGCGCGCGGGTGGTCGGGAACGCACCGTCAGCGTGACCCCGGGCAGCTCGACCGACCTCAGCCGCTCGCCCTCCGCGACCCTGACGCCCCCCACCTTCGGCAGCACATTGGCGGGCGGCACGAACGGCAGCTCGGTCGAAGACATGCGGCAATGTTACGAGACGATCACGCAGTGGCTCATGTGTTCGCCGTCACAAGAATCGGACAAGAGCAGTTCAGGGGGTGCGCACCGCGTCACGCTCCGGACGCGGATCGCATAGCGTCCGGATCGGGTGTCTCCTAGGCTCGTACAGAGGGCACCCGCGTGTGGCCCCTGCATCCTCAGGGACGTTCGTAGGAAGGGAGCCCAGCATGGCCGTAGACCCCACCGACCCCGAGACGTTCGAGGCCGAGGAAGCGCCGGAGGCGCAGGAGTACGACGTCGAGGCCCCCGAGGTCGACGCGGCCGAGCAGCACGCGGACCTCGCGCCGGACCGCGACGACCCGCTGACCGGCGTCGAGCCGGACCGCGCCAACGAGGCCGACCTGGTGGAGCAAGCCCGGATCGTCTCACTCGACGAGGACGACTACCGGTGACGTTCCCCACCGGGGGCGGCAAGCAGCGTTATTGAACAGGAAAGAGGCTGCATTATGCCCGCTCTGCCCCTGTTTGAAACCTTCGCAACCGCTTTCGCGACCGTCCGGTCCGTGAAATTCTGCGCTCTCACCGCGCACACCACGGTTACCGAAAAGTACGATGGCGACGCGGCCAGATCCGCACGTGGACGACTATGGGAGGCGGCGTGACAGCCATCGAGCAGACAGAGGCGGTTCGCCCGCGGGGCACACGCCTGCCACGCCGTGCCCGACGCAACCAGCTCCTGGGAGCCGCCCAGGAGGTCTTCGTGGCCCAGGGCTATCACGCGGCGGCGATGGACGACATCGCCGAGCGCGCGGGCGTCAGCAAGCCGGTGCTCTACCAGCACTTCCCGGGCAAGCTCGACCTCTATCTCGCACTGCTCGACCAGCACTGCGAGTCGCTCATCCAGGCCGTGCGCCACGCGCTCGCCTCGACGACGGACAACAAGCAGCGCGTCCGGGCGACGATGGACGCGTACTTCGCGTACGTCGAGGACGACGGCGGCGCCTTCCGCCTGGTCTTCGAGTCTGACCTGACGAACGAACCCGCCGTGCGCGAGCGCGTCGACAAGGTCACCAACGAGTGCGCGGAAGCGATCTGCGACGTCATCGCCGAGGACACCGGCCTGTCGCGAGCGGAGTCGATGCTCCTCGCCTCGGGCCTGGGCGGCCTCGCTCAGGTCGTCGCGCGGTCCTGGCTGCACAGCGACCGCAGCGTGCCCCGCGACCAGGCGGTGCAGCTGCTGACCTCGCTGGCGTGGCGCGGCATCGCGGGCTTCCCGCTGCACGGCAGCGAGCACCACTGACGGGCGCTTTGTTCCCGCCCGATGTTCGCTCGTGGCGTTCTCGGGCGGGGACTGAAGGTCCCCTCGCCGGGCTAATGTGTGCTGCGTACGGCGCGGAAGGTCGCGCACATCACTGACCGTCGGAGGGACATAGCCGTGGAGGTCAAGATCGGCGTGCAGCACGCGCCCCGCGAGATCGTTCTGGAGAGCGGTCAGAGTCCCGAGGAGGTCGAGCGGGTTGTGGCCGAGGCACTGGCCGGAAAGTCGCAGCTGCTGAGCCTCGTGGACGAACACGGCCGCAAGATCCTGGTCCCGGCCGACCGTCTCGCGTACGTCGAGATCGGCGAGCCGGCCCCGCGCAAGGTGGGCTTCGGCGCGCTGTAGGCGCGTGAGTGGAGCGGGGCGGGACGGCCAACGGCCGTCCCGCCCCGCTCGCGTCTCCTCCCCCGAGCGGCTCCGGAGCGGTTCCGGGACGGTCCCGGAGCGGCCCCCGTGCGGCACCTGGGTTCCTCCACGGATGGAGCACAGAGCGCGCACAGAATGGGATTGGATTCCGCAGGTCACGGGTAAGACGGGCTACGACCGATTTGGGCAGGCCGGCCATGTGGGAGGGACCCCGACATGCTCCTGGAAGCGTTGAGCTCCGCGATCCTCGGCCTGGCTCTGGCCTGGGCGGCCACCCAGCGCCTGTCGCACCGGCTCCCGGCCCGCCCGCTGGTCCTGTCGACCGGAGTCGCCGGAGCCGTCTTCGGGGCATTCGTCATGCACAGCGCGCTGGAGGCCGGGCATCTGCTGCTGGTCCTGCTCGGCGCGGTGATCGTCTCGGTGGCCTCGCTGTCGCTGCTGCTGCGCCCGACGGGACGCCACCTGCGCCGACGATCAGCCACGGCGTAGCCGGAGCAGCCCTCAGGGGCACGGACAACGCCCTGAAGGGGCGCGGGGAACTGCGCGACCAGCCACCGGCGGCCCGCAGCCTCCCCACTGCCCGCGGAAGCGCACACCGCGCTCATGCCGAGAGCCGCGCGGAAGCGCCTTCCGCACCATGCCGACACCGCGGTGCGGCCGCACCCCCTGGCGAAACGGCTACGCGGCCAGCCCCAGCGCGGCCATCCGCTTGGTGTGGGCCTCGGTGATCCGGGAGAACATCTTGCCGACCTCGGCCAGGTCGAAGCCGTCCGCGACACCGCCCACCAGCATGGTCGACAGGGCATCCCGGTCGGCGACAACCCGCTGGGACTGCGACAGGGCCTCTCCCATCAGCCGCCGCGCCCACAGCGCGAGCCGTCCGCCCACGCGCGCATCGGCGTCGATGGCGGCGCGCACCTTCTCCACGGCGAAACCGCCGTGGCCTGTGTCGTCGAGCACGGCCAGCACGAGGTCGCGGGAGTCGGAGTCCAGACGGGCGGCGACCTCCCGGTAGAAGTCGCTGGCGATGGAGTCGCCCACGTAGGCCTTGACGAGTCCCTCCAGCCAGTCCGAGGGAGCCGTCTGCTTGTGGAACCCGTCGTAGGCGGCGACGAACGGCTCCATCGCCCGCGTCGGCTCCTCCCCGATCTCGGCGAGCCGGTCGCGCAGCCTCTCGAAGTGGTGGAACTCGGCCGACGCCATCTTCGCCAGCTCCGCCTTGTCCGCCAGCGTCGGTGCCAGCTTGGCGTCCTCCGCGAGCCGCTCGAACGCCGCCAGTTCCCCGTACGCGAGCGCGCCGAGCAGATCCACGACAGCGGCGCGGTACTGCGGGTCGGCGGAGGCCGTCGCCCAGTCCCGGGCGGCGACTCCGGTGTGCTCGGCCGGGGTGGCAGTGGCGTCCGAGGCGGTCTCAGGCTTGTCAGAGCTCGTCATGAAGCGCACAATAGCTCGCCCGCCGGGAGGCGTAAGGCCCTGGTCATTCACTGTGACAACGGCTACGTGACCAAATCGGCCATCGCATGTGCGGGATTCCGGGGTATGGTGGTAATGCGCCTGCTGGTACTTCGACGTACCTCGACAGGCCGCACGTATGAGGATGCCCGGTCGGTGGCCCGATCGGCTCCGACCCGACAGACCTCCGCGTCCGTACGGCACTGTGCGTACGGAGCCCGGAGGGACACCCTCAGCGGTACGAGCGCTAGAGCGTCGACAGTGGTCCCGTGCCCAACGGCACCGCCGCAAGGCCGCCGACGTCCCCGGCACGGTCCGTACACGACCCCCGCGCTCGCCTCGCACCGCCCCACACAGAAGAGGCAGCACCCTGACTACGACGTTCCGAGAGCTCGGAATCCTCCCCGAGACCGCCGAGGCCCTTGAGGCCGTCGGCATCACCACCCCCTTCCCCATCCAGGAGATGACGCTGCCCGTGGCCCTTTCGGGCACGGACGTCATCGGCCAGGCCAAGACCGGCACCGGCAAGACGCTGGGCTTCGGCCTCCCGCTCCTCGAGCGCGTCACCGTCCCCGCCGATGTCGAGGCCGGACGCGCCAAGCCCGAGGACCTCACCGACACCCCGCAGGCGCTCGTCGTCGTCCCCACGCGCGAGCTGTGCCAGCAGGTGACCAACGACCTCCTGACGGCCGGCAAGGCCCGTAACGTGCGCGTGACGGCGATCTACGGCGGCCGGGCCTACGAGCCCCAGGTCGAGGCCCTGAAGAAGGGCGTCGACGTGGTCATCGGCACCCCGGGCCGGCTGCTCGACCTCGCCGGGCAGAAGAAGCTGAACCTGAAGCACGTCAAGTGCCTGGTTCTCGACGAGGCCGACGAGATGCTCGACCTGGGCTTCCTGCCCGACGTCGAGAAGATCATCAACATGCTGCCGGTCCGGCGCCAGACGATGCTGTTCTCGGCCACCATGCCGGGCGCGGTCATCGGCCTGGCCCGCCGCTACATGTCGCAGCCCACGCACATCCGTGCCACGACGCCGGACGACGAGGGCGCGACGGTCGCGAACACCAAGCAGTTCATCTACCGCGCGCACAACATGGACAAGCCGGAGATGGTCGCGCGCATCCTGCAGGCCGACGGCCGCGGTCTTGCGATGGTCTTCTGCCGGACGAAGCGGACGGCGGCGGATCTCGCCGACCAGCTCAAGCAGCGCGGCTTCGCCTCCGGCGCGGTCCACGGCGACCTCGGCCAGGGCGCCCGCGAGCAGGCCCTGCGCGCCTTCCGCAACGGCAAGGTGGACGTGCTCGTCTGCACCGACGTCGCCGCCCGCGGTATCGACGTCGAGGGCGTGACCCACGTCATCAACTACCAGTCGCCGGAAGAGGAGAAGACGTACCTGCACCGCATCGGCCGTACGGGCCGCGCGGGGGCGAAGGGTACGGCGATCACGCTCGTCGACTGGGATGACATCCCGCGCTGGCAGCTGATCAACAAGGCGCTGGAGCTGGGCTTCAACGACCCGCCGGAGACGTACTCCACGTCCCCGCACCTCTTCTCCGACCTCGGCATCCCCGAGGGCACGAAGGGCGTCCTGCCGCGCTCGGAGCGCACGCGCGCCGGGCTGGACGCGGAGGAGCTGGAGGACCTGGGCGAGCCGGGCGGCAGGGCGCCGCGCGGGCGCGGCGCCCGGAACGGCCGCGGCGGGCGGGACGAGTCCCGGCCGGCCGAGCGCGAGCGTTCCGAGCGCACACCGCGACGCCGCCGCCGCACACGCGGCGGAGCGGCACTGGGCGGGGCGCCGGAGTCCGCCGGCACCACCGCACCGGAGACCACAGCTGCCTCCGGCACCGCCGAGGCGGACGCCGTCACGGCTCCGCGCACCCCGCGTCGTCGTCGCCGCACCCGCGGTGGCGCTCCGGCCGAGTCGGCGCCGGTCACGGCCGTCGAGTCCGCCCCGTCCGAGCAGGCGGAGAACGCCGTGGCGACGGCGGAGGGCACGAGCGCGGAGACGCCCGAGGCGGCGAAGCCGCGCCGGCGCCGTACGCGCCGGTCGGAGACCCCGGTGGAGACGCCGGTGGCGGAGACCGAGGCCGCGGTGACGCCGTCGGCCACGGAGTCCGCGGCCGTCGCGGATGACGCCCCGGTGACCGCGCAGCCCGAGGCTTCCGCCACCAAGCCGCGCCGCCGCACCCGCAAGAGCACGGCGGCGGCAGCGGCCGAGTCGGCGGTCGACACGGCCGAGGGGACCAACGAGTCCGTCGCGGAGGCCGCGGAGACGAAGCCGCGGCGTACCCGCAAGGCGGCCGCGAAGGCCGAGGCCCCCGCCGAGCAGGCCGAGGCAACGGAGCCCAAGCCGCGCCGCACGCGGAAGACCGCGGCAGCGGCGGAAGCCGCCGTGGACACGGCCGAGGCCGCCGAGGCGAAGCCGAAGCGGACGCGCAAGGTGACGGCTGCGGCGGAAGCCGCCGTCGACACGGCCGAAGCCGCGGAGACCAAGCCCCGCCGCACTCGCAAGACCGCGGCAGCGACCGAGGCAGCCGTCGGTGTGGCCGAGGCCGCAGAGGTCAAGCCCCGCCGTACCCGCAAGACCGCGGCAGCGGCCGAGGCTCCCGCCGGCACGGCCGAAGCCGCGGAGACCAAGCCCCGCCGTACCCGCAAGACCGCGGCAGCGGCCGAGGCAGCCGTCGACACCGCGGAGGGCGCGGAGGCCAAGCCGCGCCGCCGCACCCGCAAGGCCGCCGAGACGGTCGAGGCAACCGAGACCGTCGCCGCCGGCATCCCGGCCCAGACGGCCCAGGAGCCCGAAGCCGCCGAGGCCAAGCCGCGTCGTGCCCGCAAGGCCGCCCCCAAGGCCGAGGCAAGCGTCGACACGGTCGAGGCGACCGAGGCGAAGCCGCGCCGCACGCGGAAGACGGCCACCGCGGCTCCGGATGCCGAAGCCGCCGAGGCCAAGCCGCGACGGACGCGGAAGACCGCCGCAGCGGCCGAGGCCGCAGTCGACACCGCCGAGGGCACGGAGGCCAAGCCGCGCCGCCGCACCCGCAAGGTCACCGAGCCCTCCGAGATCCCGGCCCAGGCCGGGCAGGAGCCGGAGGCCGCCAAGCCGCGCCGCACGCGGAAGACGGCCGCTGCCGCCACGGCCGCCGCCGAGGACGGGGCCGAGGCGAAGCCCAAGGCCCGCCGCACCCGCAAGGCCACGGCCACCGCGGAGCCCACGGAGGGCTGACACTCCGCCCGACGGCCCGGTCCCACCCAGGTGGGGCCGGGCCGTCGGCGTTCCCGCGGGCGCAAGCCACCGCCGGAGAGCGCACGCAAGCCACCCGCCGTAGAGCGCACCTCACCCGCTACCCTCACCCCGTGAGCAGGCAAGCCACCTTCACCCCGCCCCCGGGCGCCCGCGCATATCCCCTGCGCACGGCCCGCGGTGAGTTCGCCGTCGTCGACTCGTCGCCGAAGGCGGGTGCGCGGGTCAGGGGAGTTGTCCTGATGCTGCCCGGATTCACCGGGAGCAAGGAGGACTTCAGCCTGCTCCACGAGCCGCTCGCAGAGCGCGGGTACCGGGTCGTCGCCGTGGACGGACGGGGGCAGCACGAGTCGGACGGGCCGGTGTCCGACGAATCCGCCTACGCCCAGCGGGAACTGGCCCGGGACGTGCTCGCGCAGGCCGAGGCGGTCGGCGTTCCCCTGCACCTCGTCGGGCACTCGTTCGGCGGACAGATCGCCCGTGCGGCCGTACTGCTCGACCACTCCCCCTTCCTCTCCCTGACCCTGGTCTCGTCCGGCCCGGCGGAGATCTCCGTCTCCCAGCAGCAGCGCGTGAAACTGCTGCGGGACGCGCTCGCCGTCATGTCGATGGAGGAGGTCTGGGAGGCGATCCAGGCCATGGGGCCGCCGGAGGAGGTCGGCGGGCCCGCGCGCGGCATCGGCGACCAGGACCAGTTGCGCCGGCGCTGGCTGGGCAACAAACCGGCCCAATTGCGCGCGACCGGACGCCAGTTGTGCACCGAGCCGGACCGCGTCACCGAACTCGCCGCCGTACCGCTGCCGTTCCATGTCCTGTCGGGGGCACACGACGACACCTGGCCGGTGGCGATCCTCGACGACATGGCCCTGCGGCTGAACGCGCACCGCACGGTCATCACGGGAGCCGAGCACTCCCCCAACGCCGACCGGCCCCTGCCGATGGCCCGCGCCCTCGCCGACTTCTGGGACAGCGTCCGGACGGTCTAGTGCGGCGCACCCGGACGGTCCGGGATCGGCACACCCGGACGGTCTAGAACTGCGCCCGCAGATGCTCCCAGAAGCCGTCCCGCAGGGCGCGCCGCAGATCGGCCTGCCCGCGCAGCGAGTACTGCAACAGGCCCTCCGCCTCCACGAGCAGGTCCTGGTCGACCGAACCGGGCAGATAGGGGTGCCCGTGCAGCAGCTCCCCCAGCGTCTCCCGGCCGCGTGCCGCCAGCCACTTCGCCGAGATCTGGGCCCCCACGAACCGCACGTCCTCGCGGGCCGGCCTGCCCGTGGTCGCCTCGAAGGCGGCGGCCGTGCGGCGGGAGACGTACGGCTTGAAGAAGTCGAGGTCGAGGGTGCGCTGGCTGTCGACCTCCCACAGCAGGGGCTCCGCCTGGTTGCGGCCCTCCGGCGCCTCGATGCCCCACAGGTGGACCCGGGCGCCGTAGCCCTGCGCCGCCTCCACCGCCGACACCAGGTCCTCGTCACCGCCGAGCAGGGCAGCGTCGCTGATGGCACGGTGCCGGGCGAGTGACTCCAGGTCGGAGCGGATGAGCGAGTCGACGCCCTTCTGCTGGTTGTTGGCGTTCAGATTGCCCAGTCGCACCTTCACGTCCGGCAGCTCCGCGATGGTCTGCTGCTCCGCCGTGTGGATGCGGCGGCGGGCGCCGTCGTACCAGTAGACCCGCAGCAGTCTGCTGTCCGCGAAGATCGTGCGGGCCTTGTCGATGAGCGCGTCGATCAGGCCCTCGGCGTCCAGGTCGAAGGCGCGGCGGTCCTCCGTACCCGCGACGAGCCGTCCCGCGGCCGCGTAGAGATACCCGGCATCGACGAAGATCGCATGGGTCGAGGGTGTCTTCGCCACCTCGGCGAGCATGCGCTGGAGCAGCTCGTTGGTGCGGTCGATGCGGGCGCTCAGGTCCGCGGGGTCGTCGTTCATCACTTCCATTGTCCCGGCGGTCACGCTGCGAACACAACTGTTCCCGGTCGGTCCCGTAACGACACTCTTACGGCTCAGTAATTAGCCGTTCGAAAAATTTCCTTAGCGTAGGGAATGTTTGAACCATGCAGTCCTGTTGACTCATACGGAACACCGGGCACCGAAGCCTCGTGGGCCGCCACACCGAGTAGTTCTCCTCAGGAGGATGACCAGACGAAGGGAGAAGCCCTTGCGCTTCGAAATCATGCACCTCGACGACGTCGACGGCACGCCCGTGGACACGACCGTCGTGGACGCCGCCTCCGTCAACCGGATCGTTCAGCAGGCCGCCGCCACCGGGCAGCGCCTCTGGATCCGCCCGGCCGGGACCACGGCCTCATAACGCGCGCAGCTCTCCCACACTTCGGAGCCCCCGCCCGGCATCGGCCGTGCGGGGGTTCCGCTGTTGCGGACCGCTCCAGCCGGGGGCGTACTGGCTGAGGGGCCCAGCGAGAGCGAACAGGACGGTGGGACGCATGTCCGTGACGGGCCGGTCGAACGGGGAGCTGCAGGAACAGGCCGCGGCCGAGGCCGCGCGACGGTACGAGGACTCCACCGCGGAGCGGGAGCGGGTCGAGGGCAAGCTGGCGGCCGGCGTGCGGTTCCCGGACGCCCCGGACGCGCTCGCCGTCCGCGCCGACCGGATCCTGGAGCGGGGCGGTCTGTCGCCCTCGGCGGTCGTGGCGGACATCCACGGCGAGGCCATGGACCTGCCCGACGCCAACGAACGCATCATCGACCTGTCCAACGAGCTCCAGGCCTGGAGCTTCCTGCCCCGCGGGGTCAGGGCCGGGGCCTCGGTCGCCCGGATCACCCTGCGCCGCGACGGCCGTGAGCTTCCGCACGGCACCGGCTTCCTGGTGTCGCCGCGGCTGATGATGACCAACCACCACGTGCTGCCCGACGAAAGCTTCGCCCGCCGGTGCTTCGCCGAGTTCAACGCCCAGGTCACGGTCGACAACGTGCCCGACACCGCCGTCCGCATGGAGCTCGACCCGGGGGCCTTCTTCGCCGCGGACAGCCGGCTGGACTTCGCCCTGGTCGCGGTCGCGCCCGCCCCGGACGGCCGCCCGCCGGGCGAGATCTTCGGCTGGAACCGGCTCAGCGTGCAGCTCGGCAAGCTGGTGCTCGGCGAGAAGGTGAACATCATCGGTCACCCGGACGGCCGCCTCAAGGAAATCGTTCTGCGCGACAACGCGGTGCTGGTACGGCTCGACGACTTCGTCCACTACCGAACCGACACGCGCCCCGGAAACTCCGGCTCCCCCGTCTTCAACGACCAGTGGGAGGTCGTGGCCCTGCACCACAGCGGCGTGCCGAAGAAGGACGACCAGGGCCGCGTCCTGCGGAAGGACGGACAGCCCTGGCGCCACGGCGACGGCGACGACGCGATCGAGTGGGTCGCCAACGAGGGCGTCCGCATCAGCTCGATCCTGAAGCACCTGGCCCGGCTGGACCTCGACCCGGCGCGGCGTGCCCTGCTGACCGAGATGGGCCCGGACTCGGGCCTGGACCTGAGTACGGTCGCAGCGCCCGCGCTCACCTCGCCGGCGGCACCCGGCGTCACACCCCCGCCGGTCACCGTCGCTCCGGTCACGGAGAGCGGGACGGACGCCGGCAGGCCCAAGACCGGACGCCCGGCCCGGAACACCGCCTTCGGCGGCCGCCGGCACCTGGTCTTCCTGCACGGCAGGGACCAGCACAAGAAGCAGCCGGACGAACTCCGCCGGACCTGGGCATCCGGCCTGAACCGCGGACTCACCCTCGCGTCCCTGCCCCCGATCGACCCGGAGGACGCGTGGTTCCCGTTCTACGGCACGAGACTGCACGACCTCGTGAGCGGCAGGGAGAGCACGGTCGAGGCCATCGGCCTGGACATGGTGAGCGCCGCGGCTGCCGCCGAGGTCTTCGCTGCGGAGTCGCCCACCGGCTCCTACGAGCGGCTGATCTACGAGGCGGCCGCCCGGGCCGGCATGCCCCAGAACGGCCCGGCGACCACCGAGGGCTTCGGGGCGGGCCTGGTCGGGGCCCTGCACCGGCCGCTCAGCTGGCTGGCCGCCCGGTCCGACCTGGACGAGTGGACCATCGCCACGTTCCTGCGGGACGTCGACCTGTATCTCGGCGACAGCGCCGTGCGGCAGTCGGTGCTGGACAGCGTCCTGGAGACGATGCCCGCCACCGGCGAACTGGTGCTGGTCACGCACAGCCTGGGCACGGTGGTCGGCCTGGACCTGCTGACCCGGCTCCCGGATGGCCTCGACCCGGTTCTGCTCGTCACCGCGGGCAGCCCGCTCGGCCTGGACGGCGTCAACGAACGGCTCCTCGCCCGCGGCCCGCACCGGCCGCCCCGGGTGCGTGACTGGGTCAACGTCTGGTGCCCCACCGACGGGGTGGCCATCGGCTGCCCGCTGGAGGACGAACGCTGGGGCAAGCTCACCCAGCTCGCCGTCTCCAACGGCCGCGACCGTGCGCACAACATCGACGAGTACCTCGCCCACCCCGGCGCGGCCGGTGCGATCGGCTCGGTGCTCGGCCGGACCTGACGTGCCCCGTCAGCTCCCCTGGATCACCTGCGTGACGCCGTTGATGATCTGCTGCACGGCGATCGCGGAGAGCATCATGCCCGCGAGCCGGGTCACCAGGACCACACCGCCGTCCTTGATGATCCGGATGATCACCAGCGAGTAGCGCATCACCAGCCACAGCACGACATGGATGGCGAGGATCGCCGCCCACACGGAGACCTGCGCGGCAACGCTGTGCGCCTTCTGCACGGCGAGGATGACCGACACGATCGCCCCCGGCCCGGCCAGCAGCGGCATGCCCAGCGGCACGAGGGCGACGTTGACGTCCTTGGTCTGCTTCGGCTCGTCGGTCTTCCCGGTGAGCAGATCGAGCGCGATCAGCAGAAGCAGCAGCCCGCCCGCGATCATCAACGCGGGCACGGAGACATGCAGGTAGTCGAGGATCTGGTGCCCGAGCAGCCCGAACACGGTGATCACACCACCGGCGACACAGACGGCCTGAAAGGCCATCCGCTTCTGCACCTTGCCGGGTCGGCCGGCGGTGAGCGCGAGGAAGATCGGGGTGATCCCGGGGGGATCCATGATGACGAAGAGGGTCAGGAAGAGGGAGCCGAAGACGGCGACATCGAACATGGGTGTGATGGCCTTGCGAGGTTGATGAAACGCGCGGCGGGCAGCGGCAGCGACCTGACCGCTACCGCTCCCGCACCCGCTGTGGGCAGGCGTTCCGCACGGCGGAACGGGTGGGCACAGCGGACAGCGCCGAGTGCCTGAAAAGAGACCTAAGGGGGAGAAACCTCAGACAGCTCCGCCGGCCCCGGGCACCGGAAACGCCCCGAAGGCCCGCCGGGTGATCTCCCCGTACACCTCGGGATCCGTCGTGTACTCCCCGAGCACACACGTCTTCCGGCTGCCGTGATAGTCACTGGACCCGGTCACCAGGAGCCCCAGCTCCTTCGCCAGCCCCCGCAGCCGCGCGCGCGTATCCGCGTCGTGGTCCATGTGGTCGACCTCGATGCCGTCAAGACCGGCCGCGGCCATCTCGGCGATCGCGGCCTCCGGCACCGTACGCCCCCGCTTGGTCGCCCCGGGATGCGCGAACACCGCGACGCCGCCCGCGCCCTTGACCAGCCGGATCGCCTCGAAGGGGTCGGTCTCGTGCTTCTCGACGTAGGCCCGGCCGCCGTCGGCCAGCCAGTCCTCGCTGAAGGCGTCGTTCACGGTCGGCACGACACCCAGCTCGACGAGCGCGCTCGCCACGTGCGGACGCCCGACGGAGCCGTCACCGGCGATCCGCCGTACCTGCTCCCAGGTCACGGGCACGCCCAGCCCCTGAAGCTTGGCGATCATGCCCTGCGCCCGGGGCACCCGATCGTCCCGGACCAGCTCGCGCTCGGCGAGCAGCGCCGGTTCCTCGGCGTCGAAGAGGTAGGCCAGCATGTGCATGCTGATGCCGTCGAGCCGGCAGGAGAGCTCGGCCCCGGTGACCAGCGTCAGCCCCTCGGGCAGCGCGGCGATCGCCTCGGCGTGCCCGCGGGTGGTGTCGTGATCGGTGAGCGCGACGGCGTCCAGCCCGGCCGCGGCGGCCTTGCGCACCAGCTCGGCCGGGGTGTCCGTGCCGTCGGAAGCGGTGGAGTGGGTGTGCAGATCGATACGCACGACACGGACTCCAGACACTGACGGGACGAACAGGGCTGCTCAAGGATAACCGGATTTTCAGCGCCCCCTGTCACACCCGAACCCACGAAGCGCCCCCTACACCAACGCCCCCAAGGGGCGCGGGGAACTGCGCGACCGGCCCCATCCGACCCGCAGCCGCCCAAGAACCAAGGCTCCCACCCCCCCCCCTGGGCGCTACGGCTCAAGCAAGCGCGGCGACAACGCCCCGCACGGCACCAGCTCCACCTCCGCGCCGGCGTCCCGCACATCCGCCAAGACCAGCTCGTCGTACATCAGCAACCCGGACTGCTCCGGCCACACGACCGCCCACAGCCACATCCCGAGCGCCTCGCCGGCGAACACCGCGCGGTCGTCCGGCGCCCCGGTCACATGCCACAGCGGCGTCGGCCGCCCCGCGGCGAGCACTTTCGCCTGGGCCGGTTTCTCGACGTTCATATAGGGCCCCGGGTCCGGACCGTCCATGCCCGCGTAGCGCGCGCCGAGACCGACACCCAGCTCCTCGGCCACCAGGATCAGCTCGCCCATCCCGCCGAGCGGCCCGGGCCCCGTACAGGCCACGGCCGTGGCGCGGCCGCCCGTGCGGTCGTCCCCCGCGCAGGCCACACCCGTGAACAGCCAGCCGACCGGCAGCGGCCAGGGCATCCACACCGGCACCTGAGTCCGGTGCACCACGACGTTGAGGGCGTCGACGCTGGGCGGTATCACAGGCTGCACCGGATGGACGGTGCCGTGCACATCGCACTGCCAGGAGTCGGAGAAGAGGCCGGGAGCCCTGACCCGGCCACCGCACTTCGGGCAACTGGGTTCGCCCCTCATAGGGCCCCACGGTCCTACCCCCGCCCCGCCGCGTCAAGGACGATCACCCAACCGGACGGAACCCTTCACCCCCATATTAGATGTAGCTTGCATTAGTTAGCATGGCTAACTTAGTATGTGCATATACCAACTACCTCGTCTCGGGAAAGGGAGCACGCAATGGACCCCTTCGACGCCGGAGCGGACGGCCTCCTCAAGCAGCCCAAGTCCGTGTGGGCGACCGCCGGAGCGTCGGTCGTCGCCTTCATGGGCATCGGACTCGTCGACCCGATCCTGCCGTCCATCGCCTCGGGTCTGCACGCCTCCGCCAGCCAGGTCTCCCTGCTCTTCACCTCGTACTTCCTCATCACCGCGATCGCGATGCTGGTCACCGGCTTCGTCTCCAGCCGCATCGGCGGCAGGAAGACCCTGCTGCTCGGCCTCGCCCTGGTCGTGGTCTTCGCGGGCCTGTCGGGCACCTCCGGATCCGTCGGCGAACTGGTCGGATTCCGGGCCGGCTGGGGGCTCGGCAACGCACTGTTCGTCTCGACGGCCCTCGCGGTCATCGTCGGAGCGGCGGCAGGCGGCAGCGCGGCGGCGATCCTGCTGTACGAGTCGGCCCTCGGCCTCGGCATGGCCTGCGGTCCGCTGCTGGGCGCCCTGCTCGGTGACGCCAGCTGGCGCTACCCGTTCTTCGGTACGGCCTTCCTGATGGCCGTCGGCTTCCTGTGCATCGCGGCGTTCCTGAGGGAGCAGCCGAAGCCGGCCCGCAAGACCTCGCTCCTGGACCCGGTCAGGGCCCTCGGCCACGGCGGTCTCGCCTCGGCTGCGGTCTCAGCGTTCTTCTACAACTACACGTTCTTCACCGTGCTGGCCTTCACCCCGTTCGTGCTGGACATGAGCCCGTACCGGTCGGGTGCGGTGTTCTTCGCCTGGGGTGTGCTGCTCGCCGTGTTCTCGGTGATCGTGGCGCCACGGCTGCAGAAGCGGTTCGGCTCGCTGAAGGTGCTCGGCGGCTCACTGGTGGTGCTCGCGGCCGACGTGCTCGCGCTCGGCTACGGCGACCACACCACGGCCGTCGTCTGCACGATCCTGTCCGGTGCCTTCATCGGCGTGAACAACACCGTCTACACCGAGCTGGCACTCGGCGTCTCGGACGCGCCCCGGCCGGTGGCGAGCGCGGGCTACAACTTCGTGCGCTGGTTCGCGGCGGCGGCCGCCCCGTTCTTCGCACCGAAGATCGAGGAGTGGACCGACCTCCACATCCCGTTCGTGGTGGCGGCCGTCACGGCCGTGCTGGGCGCCGCGGTCGTGGTCGTACGCCGGAAGGCCCTCACCCTCGAAGCCGAGGAGCTGGAGCCGAAGCACGCGACCGAGGACAGCGTCACCGTCTTCGGCAACTGAGCCGACTGAGCAACTGATGCTTTTCGGCCATGGGTTGGTGAGGTTCCTCACTCAGGCCTCACTCCAGCGCGACGGACCTCCGGGACGGATCCCGGAGGTCCGTCCCCTGGTTCAGCCACCGCTCCTGGAGCGCCTGGGCGCCGTGCACCCGCTTCCAGGCGGCCTCGTTCGGGGTCATCGGCAGCAGCGGCAGGAACCGTACGGGGTCGAGGGGTTCGTCGAGCTCCAGGTCCTCGACCAGACCGCCCGGTTCGGCGACCAGGACCGAGGTGAAGGGGGCGCCCGGCCACAGCGGTTCGCCGACGTCGAGGGAGGCACCGGGGGCCACGATCAGGCCCTCCACCTGCGGAGACGCGGCGAGAACGGCCAGCGGGCGGAGCACCTTGTCCGTCTCGGCGAGCCCCGCCCGGACCGACAGGACCAGCTCGGCGCGCGGACCCTTCACCGGGTCGGCGACCGCCGCCGTGGGGTCCGTCATGGGTTGCGCGGACATGCCGAGCGTGGCGTAGCGGGCGATGTCGCCCTCCTGGAAACGCAGCACCTCGATGCGGTCCGTACCGAGGAACGTCACTGCCGCGCGCGCGTCCGGTTCGCCCAGCGCACTACGCAACCGGGCCTCGACCAGAGGAAGAACATCAGCCATGCGGTGAGCATAGAACTCGTCAGTAGCCGGCAAAGGAGCACCTTGACAGTTTTGTCGGCTGCTACTCTTGCCCGGTGGTTCGGGGCAGCACGCAGAAGCGTCGCGATCAAGCCCCGACGCCGATGGAACTCCCTTACGAGGGACCGGCCGGAGGAGGTGGGGCTGCAATGGATCGAAGTCGACCGTGCAGTAGCACCACGCTCTCCCGCCGCTGATGTAGCTGCTCTGTCTCTCTGGCCGGCCGCCACCTCTCGCACTCGCTTCACCGCGGAAGAGCGCTTCGTTTCGTTTTTCCTGATCTGCCTCAGTAGCTGAATCAGTAACGAAGCTCGCCACCGCGACGGTGCGGTGCTCCCCGCTTTGTGGACGTGCCAAACATCAGCAGTCACTACGTCCTCATTCCGGGTAGTTCCACCCGTCGCCGCCGGCGCCTTTCGTTGCCCTCCCGCGAAGGAGCCCGCCATGTCGATGATTCGCGACCTGCGCGCCGTGGTCCGTCCGTCCCGCGTCTCGCTGCGCAAGGACAGTGGCACGTACGACACCACCCGCAGCCCGGCGACGGCCACCGCCGTCGTCGACTGCGCCATCTACCGCGACGGCCGCCGCATCGAGACCGAGACCCCGCTGACCCCGCACGAGGCGGTGCGCCTGGTGCGCCGCGACGGGGGCTTCGTGTGGATCGGCCTGCACGAGCCGACCGAGGCCGAATTCTCCGGCATCGCCAGTGAGTTCGGGCTGCACCCGCTGGCCGTGGAGGACGCCGTCCAAGCCCACCAGCGGCCCAAGCTGGAGCGCTACGACGACTCGCTCTTCACGGTCTTCAAGACCATCCACTACGTCGAGCACGACCAGCTCGACGCCAACAGCGAGGTCGTCGAGTCCGGCGAGGTCATGTGCTTCACCGGACGGGACTTCTTCATCACCGTCCGGCACGGCGGGCAGGGTTCCCTGCGGGCTCTGCGGCACCGCCTCCAGGACGACCCCGAGCTGCTGGCCAAGGGCCCCTCGGCCGTGCTGCACGCCATCGCCGACCACGTCGTCGACGGCTACATCGCGGTCGCCGACGCGGTGCAGGACGACATCGACGAGGTGGAGACCGAGGTGTTCTCCCCGGGGCGCAAGGGCTCGCCGCGCGGTTCGGACGCCGGGCGGATCTACCAACTCAAGCGCGAGGTGCTGGAGTTCAAGCGGGCCGTGTCGCCGCTGCTGCGGCCCATGCAGCTGCTGAGCGAGCGGCCGATGCGGCTGATCGACCCGGACATCCAGAAGTACTTCCGGGACGTCGCCGACCACCTGGCCCGGGTCCAGGAGCAGGTCCTCGGCTTCGACGAACTGCTCAACTCCATCCTCCAGGCCAACCTCGCGCAGGCGTCCGTGGCGCAGAACGAGGACATGCGGAAGATCACCTCCTGGGCGGCGATCATCGCCGTACCGACGATGGTCTGTGGCGTCTACGGCATGAACTTCGACCACATGCCGGAGCTGCACTGGCGGTACGGCTACCCGGTGATCATGGGCATCACCGTGGTCATCTGCCTGGGCATCCACCGCACGCTGAAGCGGAACGGATGGCTGTGAGCGGCCTGGATAGGCTGAGGCCCATGACAAGCGAGCTGCTCGGCCAGGCCCTCGTCGAGGAGGCCACCAAGAAGTCCGGCCTCGTCTGGGTCCAGGGCCCCGACGGCCCGGCGCGTGCGCTCTGGCACGTGTGGCACGAGGGTGCCGCGTGCCTGATCGGCGACGGGCCCGGCGAGCAGCCGCTGCCGGGGCTCGCCGACGGGGGCGAGGCCCGGGTGACGGTCCGCAGCAAGGACAAGGGAGGCCGGCTGGTCTCCTGGACGGCCCGGGTCACCGAGCTCGCGCCGGGCTCCGAGGCGTGGGACGCGACGGTGGCCGAGCTCAAGGGAAAACGGCTGAACGCGCCCGACGGCGAGGCCATGACCGGCCGCTGGGCCCGCGAGTGCCGGGTGCTGCGCCTGGAACCGACCGGGACGACGGCGCCGTTGCCCGACGGCTCCCTGTCGGAGCCGCCCCTGCCGTCCCCGGCGATCACCCGCCGGCCGATCCCGGCGGGGCTGCCCCGCCTGCTGCTGAAGAAGCGCAAACGGACGTGACGTCCCGGGCCTACGACGCCGGCAGCTGCTTGCCGTAGTCCACCGTCTCGTTCCTCTCCGGCTCCCTGAGGGAGAAGTCCTCTCCCCAGGCGGAGAACGTGAGGGTGCCCGCGCCGCCGGCCCGTTCCATGCGCAGTGGATACGGCTTGCCCTCGAGGGAGACCTCCAGGGCGCCGCCGGAGCCCTTGTCGCCGGTGATGCGGATGGTGCGGACGCCCGCCTGCTCCTCGTGGCCGTCCGTCTCGAGTGTGCCGTGCAGGGTGAGCAGACCGTCGAGGAGGACACCCTTGTCCGTGAAACCGCTGAACTTCTTGTACGCGGGGTCGCCCTGCGGCACCTTCACGAACTTGCCGCCGAGCTTGGAGGCCGCGGCCGCGTCCCCCTTGCCGCCCCCGCCCTGGCCGTCACCGTGAGTCCAGAACTCGGCGTCGGCCTTGACGAAGAGCTGCTCACCGACGCGCAGCACCTGGAAGGTCGTGCCCTCGGTGGTGACCGATCCCTCGCCACCGTCGTCCTTGAGACGCATGTCGAGGGCGTACGTCTTCTCGCCGCTGACGACACTGCCGTGCACCCGGACCGCCCCGGCGGACTCGGCGGCCGAGCGGGTCTTGCTCTGGATCTTCCCGGCGGGCAGTCTGCCGACCCCGTTGGTGCCCTCGTTGGGATCCTCCGCGCAGCCGGTGAGCACCGTCCCCGTCACGAGCAGCGCGCACATCGCGCTCGCGAGTACGGCACTACGGCTTCGGCCGTGGCGAATCGGAGTCACAGGTGGAGCTGCCTCTCTACGGGGAGACCTGAACGGCGTACCGCAGGGTACCGGGCACGTGCGGGCAGGTCGGAGCCAGTCCGTCCGGACCGCCCGCCGACGCACCGCCGATCGGGACGGGCTAGCCTGAAGCCCACCCGAGCGGGCAATTCGGAACAGACGGATACACAGGCAGGCACAGAGACAGGCACCAGGAAACACCCCGCACGAAAAGGAGCCGCGGCCATGGCAGCGGGCGCCCCCAGGATCTTCGTATCGCACCTCTCCGGTGTCGCCGTCTTCGACCCCGCAGGCGACCAGGTGGGGCGGGTGCGCGATCTGGTCGTCATGCTGCGGGTGGGGCAGCGGCCGCCGAGGCTGCTCGGCCTCGTCGTCGAACTCGCCACCCGCCGCCGCATCTTCCTGCCCATGACCCGGGTCACCGCCATCCAGTCGGGCCAGATCATCACCACCGGCGTGCTCAACGTCCGGCGCTTCGAGCAGCGGCCCACCGAGCGGCTGGTCTTCGGGGAGCTGCTGGACCGGCGCGTGACGCTCACCGAGACCGGTGAGGACGTCACCGTCCTCGACCTGTCGGTGCATCAGCTGCCGGCCCGCCGGGAGTGGGAGATCGACCGGGTCTTCGTCCGCAAGGGCAGAAAGGGCAGCGCCTTCCGGCGGGCCAAGGGCGAGGCGCTGACCGTCGAATGGACCGCCGTCACCGGCTTCTCCCTGGAGGAGCAGGGGCAGGGTGCCGAGAACCTGCTCGCCACGTTCGAGCAGCTGCGCGCCGCCGACCTGGCCAACGTCCTGCACCACCTCTCCCCCAAGCGCCGGGCCGAGGTCGCCGCCGCCCTCGACGACGACCGGCTGGCCGACGTGCTGGAGGAACTCCCGGAGGACGACCAGATCGAGATCCTCGGCAAGCTGAAGGAGGAGCGCGCCGCCGACGTCCTGGAGGCCATGGACCCGGACGACGCGGCCGACCTGCTGGGCGAACTGCCGACGGACGAGCAGGAGCGGCTGCTGAACCTGATGCAGCCCGGCGACGCGGCCGACATGCGGCGCCTGATGTCGTACGAGGAACGCACGGCGGGCGGTCTGATGACCACCGAGCCGATCGTGCTGCGCCCGGACGCCTCCGTCGCCGACGCCCTCGCCCGCATCCGCGAACCCGACCTCTCCCCCGCCCTCGCCGCCCAGGTCTACGTCTGCCGCCCACCGGACGAGACGCCGACCGGCAAGTACCTGGGCACGGTCCATTTCCAGCGCCTGCTGCGCGAGCCACCGCCCTCGCTGGTCAGCTCGATCGTGGACAGCGACCTGCAACCGCTGGACCCCGAGGCGGATCTGCCGGCCATCGCCGGGTTCTTCGCCACGTACGACATGGTCGCGGCGCCCGTGGTCGACGAGGCGGGGGCGCTGCTGGGCGCGGTGACCGTGGACGACGTCCTCGACCACATGCTTCCCGACGACTGGCGGGAGACGGAATTCCATCTGGACGAGGAGGTGCCGACCGATGGTTCCTGAGCGCGAGACCCTGCGCGAGCGCACGCCGGCCGGCGCCACGGCCGCGAGCCGGCCGCGCGCGACCCGGCTCGACCAGCCCGGCGTGCCCAGGCGCCGGTTCCTGCCCGAGTACGACCCGGAGGCCTTCGGGCGGCTGTCGGAGCGCATCGCGCGCTTCCTGGGCACGGGCCGCTTCCTGGTCTGGATGACGGCCGTCATCATCCTGTGGGTGGCCTGGAACAGCCTCGCCCCGCGTGACCTGCGCTTCGACGAGTACCCGTTCATCTTCCTGACCCTGATGCTGTCGCTCCAGGCCTCCTACGCCGCTCCGCTGATCCTGCTCGCGCAGAACCGGCAGGACGACCGTGACCGGGTCAATCTGGAGCAGGACCGCAAGCAGAACGAGCGGTCGATCGCGGACACCGAGTACCTGACCCGCGAGATCGCCGCCCTGCGGATCGGCCTGGGCGAGGTCGCCACCCGCGACTGGATCCGCTCCGAGCTCCAGGACACGATCAAGGAGATGGAGGAACGGCAGAACGGCCACCGTCACGACCCCGTCGTATTCCCGGCGGAACGGTCACGGGGACGTGACGCAGACGACCGCTGACAGGCTTTCCTACGCACCGGTACAGCGCCGTACCATCGTCCTTATGGCTACGGAAGACGCGGTGCGCGAGGCACTGGCGACGGTGAACGACCCCGAGATCCACAAGCCCATCACCGAACTCGGGATGGTCAAGTCGGTGGAGATCGGCGCGGACGGGGCGGTCGCGGTCACCGTGTACCTCACGGTCTCGGGCTGCCCGATGCGGGAGACGATCACGCAGCGCGTGACCGACGCGGTCTCCGGCGTCGAGGGCGTCACCCGCGTCGACGTCACGCTCGACGTGATGAGCGACGAGCAGCGCAAGGAGCTGGCGAACGCCCTGCGCGGCGGCCAGACGGAGCGCGAGGTCCCCTTCGCCAAGCCCGGCAGCCTCACCCGCGTCTACGCGGTCGCCTCCGGCAAGGGCGGCGTGGGCAAGTCCTCGGTGACGGTGAACCTGGCGGCGGCCATGGCGGCCGACGGCCTCAAGGTCGGGGTCGTGGACGCCGACATCTACGGCCACTCCGTGCCGCGCATGCTCGGCGCCGACGGCCGTCCCACCCAGGTCGAGAACATGATCATGCCGCCGTCGGCGAACGGCGTGAAGGTCATCTCCATCGGCATGTTCACCCCGGGCAACGCCCCCGTCGTCTGGCGCGGCCCGATGCTCCACCGCGCCCTGCAGCAGTTCCTGGCCGACGTCTACTGGGGCGACCTGGACGTCCTCCTCCTGGACCTGCCGCCCGGCACCGGCGACATCGCGATCTCCGTCGCCCAGCTGGTCCCGAACGCCGAGATCCTGGTCGTCACGACCCCACAGCAGGCGGCGGCCGAGGTCGCCGAGCGCGCGGGCTCCATCGCCGTACAGACCCACCAGAAGATCGTCGGCGTGGTCGAGAACATGTCCGGCCTGCCCTGCCCGCACTGCGACGAGATGGTCGACGTCTTCGGCACGGGCGGCGGCCAGGTGGTGGCCGACGGCCTGACGCGCACGACCGGCGCCAACGTCCCGGTCCTCGGCAACATCCCCATCGACGTCCGCCTCCGCGAGGGCGGCGACGACGGCAGGCCGGTCGTCCTGACGGACCCGGACTCCCCGGCGGGGTCCGCGCTGCGGGCCATCGCAGGCAAGCTGGGAGGCCGCCAGCGGGGCCTGTCGGGCCTGTCCCTGGGGATCACTCCGAGGAACAAGTTCTAGATCGAGACGCCGCCTGGGGGCAGCGCCCTCAGGGGCGCGGGGAACTGCGCGAGGGGGCGCCGAAACACACGGCGCCCCTTCGATCAGGCGTATTCGGCGATGTCCTTCACCACGGCGAACCCCAAGCCGTACGCACTCATACCCCTGCCGTACGCACCGACATGGACACCCGCCGACGTCGACCCGGCCAACACCCACCCGAACTCGGACTCCCGGTAGTGGAACGCCGTCGGCACACCGTCGACCGGCAACGACAACGTGGACCAATCGGCCCCGTCGAGGTCGTCCGCCAGCACCCACGCCGTCTCCGTCTGCTGCTCCAGCCAGTCGTCCCGCAGAGAGTGATCCATCTGCCCGGGCCACGTGGCGGACAGCAGTCCCACACCCGCGAGCCACGCCGCGGAGGACACCGACGTGGCCTCCAGCAGCCCCGTACCGTCCGCACTGCGCCGCGAGGGATGCGCCGCGACGGTGACCACGACCGCGAACTTCTCCTTCGCCTCCTGATCACCCCCGGACACGAACTCGTTGCGCACCCTGGGTTCGTCCCCGTGCCCGATCGACCCGTGTTCCACGGCCCCGTCGGCCGTCGTACCGACCTGCATCAGCCAGCGCGGCCCCGTGAAGGCCTCGTCGAGGCCGTACCACGGGAAGGGCGCGCGCAGGTAGCCGTCGACGTTACGCCGGGCGGAGGGGACCTGTTGTCCGTCCTCCGCGGCCGGCGCCTGCGCGACTCCTGGACTCGTCGTCTCCATGTGCCCGGACGCCTCCTCGCTCTAGTCGGACCGGAACGGCCCGCCCCCCTTCGGGCGTACTCTTCCGGTCCGCACAACAACTCGGCAGCATAGCCACACCGCTGCGAGCAGCAGGGAAAGCGCCCGGCGCGTGCGCCGCACGGGGGCCTGGTTCAGGCCGTACACAGCCCGACCGGAGTATGAAACGCGTCACGCGAGTCGCTCAGGTGGCGTCCGCGTCGAAGGGCGGACGGTCGTCCCGGTCCGGCGTCTCGGGCTTCTTCGTCATGTCGATACGGCCACCGGACGAACCGGCGGAGCCGGAGGACGACGTGTCGGAGTCACGGCTGTGGACGGCGTCGGTGACCTCGGCCATCTCCTTCTTCAGGTCGAAGCCGTTGCGGATCTCCTTGAGCCCCAGGTCCTCGTTGTCCAGCTGCTTGCGGATGAACGCCTTGGGGTTGAGGTCCTCGAACTCGAAGTCCTTGAACTCCGGGCCGAGTTCCTCACGGATGTCGTTCTTGGCGCTCTCCGAGAACTCACGGATCTTCCGGATCGTGCGTGTCACGTCCTGGATGACCTTGGGGAGCTTGTCCGGACCGAAGACGAGCACGGCAAGGACGATGAGCGTCACCAGCTCGAGTGGTCCTATGTCATTGAACACCTGAAGCTCCTTGCGATGTCCTCGGTCCTCGGCCCTCGGTGGTCGGCCCTCGGTGGTCGGTGCGGGTCTTGCCGTGGTCCGGGCCGGGTCCACGGTACCCGGCGATCCTGTCCGACCGGTACTGTCCCGAGAGCTCCGAGTGCGAGGAGTGGGAGCGCTTTCCGAATTGTTTGCCTGGTTGGTCCCTGTGCTTCCCGGACATCACGTCTCAGCTGCCACCGGAGGAGCCGAGGACGAGTGAGACCGTCCGTTCCTTGCCGCCGCGCTCCAGCGTCAGCTCCAGCCGGTCGCCGGGACGGTGGGCCCGGGTCTTGACGATCAGTTCCTCGCCCGAGTGGACCCGCTGACCGTCGACCGTGGTGATGACGTCGCCCGCCTTGATCCCGGCCTTGGCGCCCGGCCCGTCCGCGGTGACCGGCGGTCCGCCCTCGCTGCCCTCGGCGGCGACCCGGGCGCCGTCGCCCGTGTAGTCCATGTCCAGGGTGATGCCGATCACCGGGTGGGTCGCCCCGCCGGTGTTGATCAGCTCCTCGGCCACGCGTTTGCCCTGGTTGATGGGTATGGCGAAACCGAGGCCTATGGAGCCTGACTGGCCGCTCTCCAGTTCGGAGCCGCTGTCCGCCGAGCGGATGGCCGAGTTGATGCCGATGACCCGGCCCCGGGAATCGAGCAGGGGCCCGCCGGAGTTGCCGGGGTTGATGGGCGCGTCGGTCTGGAGCGCGTCGACGTACGACACGTCGCCGCCGTCGCCCTTCTCTCCGCCCGCCGTGATGGGCCGCTGCTTGGCGCTGATGATGCCGGAGGTGACGGTGCCGGCCAGGTCGAAGGGCGCGCCGATGGCCACGACCGGATCGCCGACCTGCATGTTGTCCGAGTTGCCGAGGGGCAGCGGGGTGAGGCCGCGTACGCCCTTCACCTTCACAACGGCGAGGTCGTAGCCACTGTCCCGGCCGACGAGCTCGGCCTGGGCGGTCTCCCCGCTGTTGAACGTCACGGTGATGTCACCGGAGGATCCGGCGGGCCGCACGACGTGGTTGTTGGTGAGGATGTGGCCGCGGGCGTCGAGCACGAAGCCGGTGCCGGTGCCCTGTTCGCCGGAGCCGCTCACATGCAGGGTGACCACGCTGGGCAGGGCCCGTTGGGCGATCCCGGCCACGCTGTCGGAGTCCCGCCCTGCGGACTCCTTCCCGGCCTGCGGGAGCTCGACGGTCCCGATGCCCCCGTTCCGCTCCAGATACGTCCCTGCCACGCCGCCGATCCCTCCGGACAGGAGCGCCAGCAGCACGGCACCGCCCGCCAGGGCCTTCCTGCCCCGCTTGCGCCGCTGTTCCGTACTGGGCACACCGGCCCCGGTCTGCTGGAGAGGCCCGGGAGCCGCCCAGGGGTCGTATCGCTGCCAGGGGTCGGGAGCGGGTGCCGCAGGTGCCGGTGCCGCGAGTGCAGGTCCAGGTGCCGGTGCCGGGATGCCGGGAGCCGTTGCCTGCGCCTCCGGTGCGACGGCTGCCGGCGGGACGGGTGCGCCCGGTATGGACGGCCGACTCGGTATCGCCGTGCCGTGCGTCGGCGTGGCCGCCGCCGGATGCTGGACGGGCGGCGCGGGCGCCCAGGGGCCCGGTTCGCCGTAGGGCGGGGTGCTGTACGGGTCGGGATCGTGCAGCGGCTTGGCCGCACCGCCGACCGGCATGGCGGGCTCCACGGCGGTGCCGGCGGGCTCCTCGGGACGCCTCAACTCGTAGTCACCCGCGTCCTCGTCCTGCCGCACGGCGGGCCGCGCCAGCTCGAAGTCGCCGTCGCTGCCGACGTCTGTGCCGGCGTCTGTGCCGATGCCGGTGACGGTGACGGTGACGGTGACGGTGTCGGTGTCGACGGAGTCCGCCGGAGCCGCCCCCTGCCCCTCCGGCTCGCCCGGCTCCCCCTGAGCGTCCTGCGGCCGTGGACGGCTCCACCACTTCGCCTTCGTGGGCTTCCCCTCGTTCATGCTCTCCCCACAGCCGCGGCACGGCTCGAATGCGGTGACCGCGGTTCGTCGAATCGGCGCCCGGCCACGCCTCGGCAGCGGGCGACAACCCCCGGATTCAATCAGGTTCGCCGCCCGGTGCGCAGAGGCCGGTCAGCGGGCCGTCCGCGAGGAGGCGGAAGGAGAGGGGGCCGGGGTCGGGTCCGGGAGGGGCACGGCGAGCAGGGGCCCCGCGATCTCGGGGACCGCGGACCACGAGGTCAGGGCCGCCGGCGCCACCTCGAGCGGATGTATCAGCGGGGACATGGCCACGGCACCGGCCACCACGGGGGCGGTCAGCGCGTGCACGGCGTGGTGCCGGGTGGCGGGCGGCATTCCGGGCAGCAGCGGTGCGGACACCTCGGTCGGGGCGACCGGGGTCTGGCCGAGCATGCTCTGGCCGTGCACCTGTCCGAGCAGTGGCGCAGCACCCCGGCGCCGCTGGGATTCCGGCGTCGTCGCGCCCGCCCCCTGCGTGCGCGTCGGCGTCACGTTGCTTCCCGTGCCGGAGCCGCTGCGGGCTTCCGTGTCTCCGGGGGTGCCGGTGGTGACGCCGCCCAGGGCGATCGCGGCCAGGGACACGGCCCCGGCGGCCGCGAACGCGAACCGCAGCCGCGAGGAGGACCTGTCGGTCTCGGACCGGCCGACGTCGTGGATACGGAAACCCCGGCCCCCCGAAGGAAGGCCTCGGCTGTCGGAAGGCAGCACGGGGATGTGCGGCCGGGACGGGGCGTACCCGAACTCGAACCGCTCGCCGCGCTTCGCGCCGAAGGCCCCGGACGAACCGAACCGTCCGGACAGTCCGCCGGGCAGCCCTCCGCCACCCGGGGGCATACCGTCACCGTCCGGGTCGCCCCCCGCGGGTAGTCCCTGCAGGCGGGCCAGGAAACTCTCCGAGGGAGGCGGTGGGGCCGCCTCGGCGAAGACGTTCTTCAGCCGGCGCTGGGCGTCCACCTCCGCCTTGCATTTCGGGCAGGTGGCCACATGCGCCAGTACGCGCTCCCGCGCGTCATGACCGAGCTCTCCGTCCACCAGGGCGGAGAGTCGGTCTCCCAGGTGCTGCTCTGCGAGGTGTCCCTCGGAGGACTCAGGACGTGATCCGCTCACGCGCTCGTGCCCCCTCCTCCCAGTGCGGGAACACGGGGCACGAAGGAGCGGCGCTCGGCACGCGCCTCCGGGGAGCGGTGCGCGAGGGCCTTGCGCAGCTGGGAGCGGCCACGGTGGATCCGCGAGCGGACCGTGCCGAGCTTGACGCCGAGCGTCGCGGCGATCTCCTCGTACGACAGTCCTTCGATGTCGCACAGGACGACCGCGGCGCGGAACTCGGGGGCCAGGGTGTCGAGGGCCTGCTGGACGTCGGCGTCGAAGTGCGCGTCGTTGAAGACCTGCTGCGGCGTGGGCTCCTTGCTGGGCAGCCGCTCGGCCGCGTCCTCGCCGAGCGCGTCGAAGCGGATGCGCTGCTTGCGGCGGACCATGTCCAGGAACAGGTTCGTGGTGATGCGGTGCAGCCAGCCCTCGAAGGTGCCCGGCGTGTAGGTCGACAGGGAGCGGAAGACACGGACGAAGACCTCCTGCGTGAGGTCCTCTGCGTCGTGCTGGTTGCCGGTGAGGCGGTAGGCGAGCCGGTAGACCCGGCCGCTGTGCGTGCTGACGATCTCCTCCCAGGTGGGCGGAGTCCACGCCTGCCCGTCCGCGTCGGTGGAGAAGGTCGCGGTCTGGGCGAAGTCAGCGGCGTGGCTGTGGTCAGCAGTGTCGTTCACGGATGTCGGCCTGCCCGCTGATCCGAGGAAGCGCCGGAACACTCCTCCGCGATCCACAGGCGCAGCCGCACCTCCCCTGTCAGCTCTGGTGGTGTCCAGTGGAGCCCCTACCATAGCCACCTCGCCCGTTAGGACCGGATAAGCGGTTTTACGAGAATTTGATCTGGGCTGATACGCCTCGTACTGCTGCGACGGCACTTGCTCGGCGTCCTCGTCCACTGCCTGCCCCCCGTCCCGGCCCGCGCCACTCGCTCATCCCTTTAAACGACCGGTCCCATCTGCGGGTTCCCGCACCCAACGGATACAGTCACGCCGAGGCATTCACGGGGACAGGAGAGGGTCATTACCGGCAACCGGCAGACGAGCTGGGCGTTCGCCGACGCCTATGTCGCCGAGGACGAAGCGCTGCACTGGGCCCGGGACCGGGCCCGTGAGGCAGGGCTGCGCTCGGTGACGCCCGGCACGGGCGCCGCGCTGCGGTTGCTGGCCGCCTCCGTCGACGCGAAGGCCGTCGCGGAGATCGGGACCGGCTGTGGTGTCTCCGGCATCCACCTCCTGCACGGTATGCGGCCGGACGGTGTGCTGACGACCGTGGATCCCGAACCGGAGCACCAGCAGTTCGCCCGCCAGGCCTTCCGCGCCTCCGGCTTCGCCAGCAACCGGGCCCGCTTCATCCCGGGCCGTGCCCTCGACGTGCTGCCCCGCCTCGCGGACTCCGGCTATGACCTCGTCTTCTGCGACGGCGACCGCCTCGAGGTCATGGACTACCTCGCTGAATCGTTGCGGCTGCTGCGCCCGGGTGGGCTCGTCGTCTTCGAGGGCGCCTTCGCGAACGGCCGAACGGTGGACTCCGGACCGCAGCCCACCGAGGTGCTGCGACTGCGGGAACTGCTGCGCACGGTGCGCGAGAGCCAGGAGCTGGTGCCCTCACTGCTGCCGGTGGGCGACGGTCTGCTGTGCGCGGTGAAACGCTAGCCGGATCGCACGTTAGCGGAGCGGATGCCGGGGCAGGCGAAAGTCATTGATGAGAAAACAACCGCCCCGGCACCACAGATGATGCCGGGGCAGCTGAAAGGGTATGGCCGCTTGCGCCTCAGCCGACGACCTTCTTGAGGGCGTCGCCCAGCGCGTCGGCCTCGTCCGGGGTCAGCTCGACGACGAGCCGACCGCCGCCTTCGAGCGGAACGCGCATGACGATGCCCCGCCCCTCCTTGGTCACCTCGAGCGGGCCATCGCCCGTCCGCGGCTTCATGGCCGCCATGCTCGTTCCCCTTCCTGAAACCCAGCTCATCGTCAAAGCCGTCGGCCCCGAGAAGGGCACACGTGCGGCCCTGAGCAGGACTCGCGACACCGGCATCGAACACATTGCTTCCAAGCCATTATCCCGCATCTCAGGACCCGATGACCAACATCAGTAGGCATCGCTTGGGCAACGCACGCGAGCAAAACCACTCAATTCGGCGAAGTGACTGCGATACTCCGCCACCGCACACACATCCGCCGAACGGAATCGGGCAAGAATTCTTTGACGCAGGTCACACGTCCGGTCCGGTCACCTGTCGGCGATCTCCGTCATGCTGTCCTGCAGAACCGGGACCTACCGACCGGTAGGTCCCGAGCAGCGACACGGAGGGGATACCCCATGGCCGACACCGTGCTCTACGAGGTGAGCGACGGGCTCGCGACGATCACGCTGAACCGCCCCGAGGCGATGAACGCGCTGAACGTGGAGGCCAAGGTCGCCCTGCGGGAGGCGGTCCGGTCCGCGGCGGACGACGCCGCGGTGCGGGCGGTGCTGCTGACCGCCGCCGGTGACCGGGCGTTCTGCGTCGGGCAGGACCTCAAGGAGCACATCGGGCTACTGGTCCAGGACCGGGAGACCGGTTCGAGGCAGACCATGAACACCGTGCGGGAGCACTACAACCCGATCGTGCGGACGCTGGCCGAGGCGGCGAAGCCTGTCGTCGCCGCAGTGAACGGGGTGGCGGCCGGGGCGGGCTTCGGCTTCGCACTGGCGGCGGACTACCGGATCGTGGCGGACACGGCCGCGTTCAACACCTCGTTCGCCGGGGTGGCGCTGACCGCCGACTCGGGGATCTCCTGGACGCTGCCGCGGGTGATCGGCCCCGGCCGGGCGGCCGACCTGCTGCTCTTCCCGAGGAGCATCAGCGCGCAGGAGGCGTACGAACTCGGCATCGCCAACCGGCTGGTGCCCGCCGGCGAGCTGCGCGCGGAGGCCGAGAAGGTGGCACGGGCGCTGGCCGAGGGTCCGACGGTGGCGTACGCGGCGCTCAAGGAGGCGGTGGCCTACGGGCTGACGCACTCCCTGGAGGAGACCCTGGAGAAGGAGGACGAGCTGCAGACGCGGGCGGGGTCCTCCGAGGACCACGCGATCGCGGTGCAGGCCTTCGTCAACAAGGAGAAGCCGAAGTATTTGGGCCGGTGAGTTCGGGGGTGTGACGCGCCGTCGGGGGCTGCGGGTCGCCGGTGGTTGATCGCGCAGTTCCCCGCGCCCCCTAGGGGGCGCTTCTCGCCACGCATGTCTCCAGGTGATCGTCCACCAGGCCGCACGCCTGCATCAGCGCATACGCCGTCGTCGGGCCGACGAAGCGCAGGCCCCGCTTCTTCAGCGCCTTGGAAAGGGCCGTCGACTCGGGGGTGACGGCCGGGACGTCGGAGAGGGTCTTCGGGGCCGGGCGGGTGCCCGGCTCGGGGGCGTGGGACCAGATCAGTTCGTCCAGGTCGCCCGGGGCCCATTCGGCCAGCACGCGCGCGTTGGCGAGCGTCGCGTCGATCTTGGCGCGGTTGCGGATGATGCCGGCGTCGGCCAGCAGGCGCTCACGGTCCTCGTCGGTGAAGTCGGCCACCGAGGCGATCTTGAAGTCCGCGAAGGCGGCACGGAAGCCGGGGCGGCGGCGCAGGATCGTGATCCAGGACAGGCCGGACTGGAAGGCCTCCAGGCTGAGACGTTCGTAGAGGGCGTCGTCGCCGTGGACCGGGCGGCCCCACTCCTCGTCGTGGTACGCCACGTACTCCGGGGCGGACAGGGCCCAGGGGCAGCGCAGCGCGCCGTCCGGGCCGGCGAGGGCGGTGCCGTCGCTCACGGCCGGTCCTCCTGTCGCGGACCTGGCTTGTCCATGGACACGTGGTTTTCCGCGGACGCGTGGTGCTGCGGGGTCACCGGGCCGTGGGTGGCGGCCGCCCGGGCGCCCGCCAGGGCCGATTCCAGGTCGGCGATGCGGGCGTCGCGCTCGGCGAGCTCGGCGCCGAGGCGGCTGAGGGCGTCGTCCACGTCCCCCATGCGGTAGCCGCGGGCGGCGAGCGGGAAGCGGAGGCTCTCCACATCCGCGCGGTCGACCGGGCGGTCCGGGGGCAGCGGGTCCCGGAGCTGCTCGGGGGCGGCCTCGGGCAGCGGGCCGTTCTCCCCGCCGCCCACCACGGCCAGGGTGACCGCGCCGACCACGAGGACCAGCGCGACCACCAGGAACAGGAACATAACCATCGCGGGGCCCCCACGGCAGGTGTCTCGGAGTCTTCGAAAGACGGATGTTGTCAGGCTCCGATCGTGCCATGCGAGTCTGACAGTTAGGGTCGCAGGCGGCGGAAGACGGGGACGTACCAGGAAAGGTCACAGGGGATGCTCAGGCTGGGCAGGCGGGAATTCGAGCCGCGCGAGCCGGTGATCATGGCGATCGTGAACCGGACCCCGGACTCCTTCTACGACCGGGGTGCGACCTTCCGCGACGAGCCGGCCCTCGCGCGCGTGGAGCAGGCGGTGGCCGAGGGAGCCGCGATCATCGACATCGGCGGGGTCAAGGCCGGGCCGGGCGAGGAGGTCACGGCCGAGGAGGAGGCCCGGCGGACGGTCGGGTTCGTGGCCGAGGTGCGGCGGCGGTTCCCGGACGTGATCATCAGCGTGGACACCTGGCGGGCCGAGGTCGGGGAGGCCGTGTGCGAGGCCGGGGCCGATCTGCTGAACGACGCGTGGGGTGGGGTCGATCCGGGGCTCGCCGAGGTCGCCGCGCGGTACGGGGTGGGGTTGGTCTGCACGCACGCGGGCGGTGCGGAGCCGCGGACGCGGCCGCATCGGATCGAGTACGACGATGTCGTGGCCGACATTCTGGATGTGACGGTCGGGCTGGCGGAGCGGGCGGTGGCGCTGGGGGTGCCGCGGGAGTCGATCATGATCGACCCGGGTCATGACTTCGGGAAGAACACCCGGCACAGTCTGGAGGCGACTCGGCGGCTGGACGAGATGGTCGCCACGGGGTGGCCGGTGCTGGTGTCGCTGTCCAACAAGGACTTCGTGGGCGAGACGTTGGACCGGCCGGTCAAGGAGCGGGTCGTGGGGACGTTGGCGACGACGGCGGTGTCCGCGTGGCTGGGGGCGCAGGTGTACCGGGTGCACGAGGTCGCCGAGACGCGGCAGGTGCTGGACATGGTCTCGGCGATCGCGGGGCATCGGGCTCCTGCCGTGGCGCGGCGGGGGTTGGCCTAGCCCGGGCACCAGGGGGCTCCGCCCCCTGGACCCCCGGCCTGTGCCCACCCGCCACCCGAATCACCCGGACAAGAAGTCCGACTCGCCCCACCCGCATCACCCGGACGGGAAGCCCGGCTCGCCCGCCCGAAGCGGGCCGGCAGGAGGCTGGGCTCGGAACGCCTCTAGCGCCCCGCCTCCTTCGACACCAGCGCCACCGCCTCGTCCACGTCGTCCGTGACGTGGAACAGGAGGAGGTCCTTCTCCGCGGCCTTGCCCTGGGCGATGACCGTGCCGCGGAGCCAGTCGACCAGGCCGCCCCAGTACTCGCTGCCGAAGAGCACGATGGGGAAGCGGGTGACCTTCTGGGTCTGGACGAGGGTGAGGGCCTCGAAGAGTTCGTCGAGGGTGCCGAGGCCGCCGGGCAGGACCACGAAGCCCTGGGCGTACTTGACGAACATCATCTTCCGGACGAAGAAGTAGCGGAAGTTCAGGCCGATGTCGACGTACGGGTTCAGCCCCTGCTCGAAGGGCAGTTCGATGCCCAGGCCGACCGAGATGCCCTTGGCCTCCAGGGCGCCCTTGTTGGCCGCCTCCATCGCGCCCGGGCCGCCGCCCGTGATGACGGCGAAACCCGCGTCGACCAGGCCCTGCCCCAGTCGCACGCCCGCTTCGTACTCGGGTGAGTCCGCCGGGGTCCGGGCCGAGCCGAACACGCTGATCGCGGGCGGGAGTTCGGCGAGCGTGCCGAAGCCTTCGATGAACTCCGACTGGATGCGCAGCACGCGCCAGGGGTCGGTGTGGACCCAGTCGGAGGGGGCTCGCTCGTCCAGCAGCCGCTGGTCGGTGGTGCTGGCCTGCACCTGGTCCCGCCGCTGGAGGACCGGGCCCAGGCGCTTCTCCTCCGGCGGCTGCTTCTTCCCCTCGGGGTTGCCGGTCGCCATGTGCGCTCCCTCCGTCGTGCCTGTCGTTCCACCTCAGCGTAGATCTACGCGGGTTACGAACGAGGGACGTGAGCATGTCCGCGATGAAGCGCCGTAAACACGAGGGGCGCCCCGGCCGGGTCAGGCCGTCAGCCAGCTCCTCAGGCGTTCCTCGCCCGCGAGGATCTTCGCGGTCTCCACACGCTCGTCCCGCTTGTGGGCCAAGTGGGGGTTGCCCGGGCCGTAGTTGACCGCGGGGACGCCGAGCGCCGAGAAACGGGAGACGTCCGTCCAGCCGTACTTCGGCATCGGGGTGCCGCCCACCGCCTCGATGAACGCCTTCGCCGCCGGGTGGGACAGTCCCGGCATCGCCGCGCCGCTGTGGTCGACGACCTCGAACTCCGCCACGCCGCAGTCCGCGAAGACCTCCCGGACGTGGGCGACGGCCTCCTCGGGCGTGCGGTCGGGCGCGTAGCGGAAATTGACGGTGACGACGCACTCGTCGGGGATCACGTTGCCGGCCACTCCCCCGCTGATGCCGACCGCGTTCAGGCCCTCGCGGTACTCCAGACCGTCGATGACCGGCCAGCGGGGTTCGTAGGAGGCCAGGCGGGCGAGGATCGGGGCGGCCGCGTGGATCGCGTTGGAGCCCATCCAGCCGCGTGCCGAGTGGGCCCGCTCGCCCGTGGTCTTCAGCAGCACCCGCAGGGTGCCCTGGCAGCCGCCCTCGACCTGGCCGTCCGAGGGCTCCAGGAGCACCGCGAAGTCCCCCTCCAGCCACTCGGGGTGCGTCTCGGAGACGTGCTTGAGGCCGTTCAGCTCGGCGGCGACCTCCTCGTTGTCGTAGAAGACGAAGGTCAGGTCGCGGTTGGGGGCCGGGACCGTGGCCGCGATGCGCAGCTGCACGGCGACGCCCGACTTCATGTCGCAGGTGCCGCAGCCCCACAGGACGCCGTCCTCGTCGAGCCGGGAGGGGACGTTGCCGGCGATCGGGACGGTGTCGATGTGGCCGGCCAGGATCACCCGCTCCGAGCGGCCCAGGTTCGTACGGGCCACGACGTTGTTGCCGTACCGGTCGACCGTCAGATGGGGCAGCGCGCGCAGCGCGGTCTCGACGGCGTCCGCGAGCGGCTTCTCGGTGCCGCTCTCGGAGCGGAAGTCGACGAGCCGGGCGGTGAGCTCCGCGGCGTCCAGCGTGAGGTCAAGCGAGGTGTCGGCCATGCCGTCGACCCTAACGCGCCAGTCGGTGTGCCCACTGTCCCCACCTGGCACATGGGAATCCATACTCTCCAGTACCTTGTACGGCGTGCCAGAGCCGTCCTCCCCCAAACGCCGTGGCCGCCTCTTCCGATGCGGATCCGCCTTCGTGATCCTGCTCGCGGTCGCCGGTTACCTCGTCGTGCAGTACATCACCGGAGGCACGGGCGAACCGGGCTGCAAAGTCGTCTCGGGCAAGGGCGACGGGGCGTCGTACGCGTTCTCGCCCGAGCAGGCCGTGAACGCGGCGACGATCACCGCCGTGGGCACCGGGCGCGGGCTGCCGGAGCGCGCGGTGACCATCGCGCTGGCGACTGCGCTGCAGGAGTCGAGCCTGCGCAACATCAACCACGGCGACCGGGACTCGCTCGGGCTGTTCCAGCAGCGTCCCTCGCAGGGCTGGGGCACGCGCGAGGAGATCCTGGACCCCACGTACTCGGCCGGCGAGTTCTACGACCACCTGGTCAAGGTGCCCGGCTACACACGGCTGCCCCTCACCGTCGCGGCGCAGCGGGTGCAGCGCAGCGGCTTCCCGCAGGCCTACGCCAAGCACGAGCCGGACGCCGCGCTGCTCGCCGCCGCCCTCACCGGCCAGTCCGCGGCCACGCTGACCTGCGAGGGCCGTCCGGCCGCGACCCGGGCGACGGGCCCGGACGGGGTGCGTACCGCGCTCGTGCGGGACTTCGGGCGCGATGTGCTGGAGCCGGCCGGCGCCCAGGTGGGCGACTCGTCGGCGGCCACTCCGACGCCGTCCCCGAGCGGCGCTACGGGCGATTCCGACGGGCGGACGGTGACGCTGCCGGTGACGGCCGAGACGGGTTCCGCGACCGGGCGTAGCCTGGAGCGGCGCGGCTGGCAGCTGGCGCACTGGGCCGTGGCCAATGCTTCCGAGCTGCACATCGCGCGCGTGACGTACGCCGGGCGTGAGTGGGTCGCCGGGAACACCGCCAGCGAGTGGCGCGCTCCGACGGCGAAGGGCACCGCGGGGGCGGAACGGGACACGGGCGCCGTCCGTATTGTCACGATGCGCTAGATCGCGCAGGGGTACGGGAACTCACCCCTGGGGGTTACCCGCGCGGCTCGGCGGCGACGGTGTGCGCAGGTTTTCGCGCCCTCACCCGGGAATCCGTGAAAACCCTTGGGCCTACAGGGCTGGAAGGATTCGGCGGACTTTCCGGCCTGGGCCTTTTTGCCCGTTTGTCCGCAGCCGATTATGCGACGCATTACCAACTCTTTACGTTGCGACGCCGCAACCTTCCCGGGCTTCGAGCGGTAGTCACTGCGTCCGAGCCGGGGCGGTCAACAGCCAGTCGATCAACTCCCGGAGCCGGTCGGACACTTCACGAACCTCACTGTTCTCTCCGTCGAAGGAGCACCATGTCCCTCCCCCTGACCCGCCGGATCGCCCGTGCCGCGCTCATTGTCGCTGCGGGGGCGGCTGCCGGGGTCGGTGCGGCCGGCTCCGCCAGTGCGGCCCCCGAGCTGCCGGCCAACCCGAACCTCGGCGGACTGACCGCCCTGGACGGGGCGAACGTCGGCAACACCGTCGACGGCGCGGCGACGGACGTCAGCAAGTCCGCCGGTGACACCGGCAGCAAGGCCGTCAAGAAGGCGGTGCCGGCCGCGGGCAAGCTCGGCGGCAAGACGGTCAAGAAGGCCACGCCCGTCGCGCAGAAGGCGGCCGGTGAAGCGGCCGGCTCCGCCGGACAGCTCGTCGGCGAAGCCGCGGGTTCGGCGCAGGGGGGCCTGCCGACGGACTCCCTGACGAAGGGCGGCGTGCCGTCCGCGAACACGCTGCCGGCGAAGGGCCTGCCGGTCGGCTGACGCCCACCTCAGACCGCTGAAGGGGTCCAGGGAATGTCCCTGGACCCCTTCACTGTGCTCCGTGTTCGCCGCGTTCCGTGCCCGCCGGACGCGACGGCTCCGGCTGCTACAGACGTCGTACCGCCGCCGCGATCCGCTCGTCCGTCGCCGTCAGGGCCACGCGGACGAACTCCGCGCCCGCCGAGCCGTAGAAGTCGCCGGGGGCCACGAGGATGCCTCGGTCCGCGAGGTGGGCGACCGTGTCCCAGCAGGATTCGCCCCTGGTGGCCCACAGGTAGAGGCTGGCCTCGCTGTGCTCGATGCGGAAGCCGTGGGACAGCAGGGCCTCGCGCAGGAGGGCACGGCGGGCCGCGTAGCGCTCGCGTTGGACGCGGACGTGGTCGTCGTCGCCCAGGGCCGCCACGACGGCCGCCTGCGTCGGCGCGGACGTCATCATGCCGCCGTGCTTGCGGATCTCCAGGAGAGGGCTCAGGACGGCCGGGTCGCCGGCCAGGAAGGCCGCGCGGTAGCCCGCGAGGTTCGAGCGCTTGGAGAGGGAGTGGACGGACACGATGCCGTCGTACGAGCCGCCGTTGACGTCGGGGTGCAGCACCGAGACCGGGTCGGCCTCCCAGCCCAGCTCCAGGTAGCACTCGTCGGAGAAGAGCAGGATGCCGTGCTCGCGGGCCCAGGCCACGATCCGGGCGAGGTCCGCCTTCGAAAGGACCTTGCCCGTGGGGTTCGACGGGGAGTTCAGCCAGAGCAGCTTCAGGCCCTCGGGGTCCAGCTCCGTCGGGTCGTCGTAGACCTCGTACTCGGCACGGGCCAGGCGGGCGCCCACCTCGTACGTCGGGTAGGCCAGGCGCGGGTAGGCCACCCGGTCGCCCGGTCCGAGGCCCAGCTGGGTCGGGAGCCAGGCCACGAGTTCCTTGGAGCCGACGATCGGCAGGACGTGGCCGTGGGTGACGTCGCGGGCACCGAGACGGCGCTCGACCCAGCCGGTGATCGCGTCGCGCAGCTCGGGCGTGCCCCAGACAGTCGGGTAGCCCGGCGAGTCCGCCGCTTCGACCAGCGCTTTCTGGATCAGCTCGGGAACCGGGTCGACCGGGGTGCCGACGGACAGGTCCACGATGCCGTCCGGGTGGGCGGCGGCCGTGGCCTTGAACGGCGTCAGCTTGTCCCAGGGGAAAGCGGGGAGACGGTCGGAGACTGCGGACACGGTTTCTGGCTCACTTTCTGGTACGTACGAGCCGTCGTAGGCCAAACGCCTCGGCCCCGTACGGCGACCAGGGTGTGATCGGGCCGTACGGGACCGAGGCGGCACGGTGTGCGGCCGCTCGTGGTGGCTAGGCCTGCGGCGGCAGCGCGGCGATGAAGGGGTGGTCGCGCTCGATCAGCCCCAGCTTGCTGGCGCCGCCGGGCGAGCCGAGCTCGTCGAAGAACTCGACGTTCGCCTTGTAGTAGTCCTTCCACTCCTCCGGGGTGTCGTCCTCGTAGAAGATCGCCTCGACCGGGCAGACCGGCTCACAGGCACCACAGTCGACGCATTCGTCCGGGTGGATGTACAAGGACCGGGAGCCCTCGTAGATGCAGTCGACCGGGCACTCCTCGATGCACGCCTTGTCCTTGACGTCGACACAAGGCTGCGCGATGACGTAGGTCACGCTGTCGTTCCTCCTCGATAGGGCGCTGGCGGGCCTCCTCAGGCTCCGCCGCCTGGCGCGCGGGAGCGCGGCGTCGTCGATGCCCGCCCCTAGTATCTCCGTTCTTGGGCATGATCCGAACAGGAGGGGTGTACCGACCTGTGGAAATCTCTGCCGCCGGGCGTCTCGAGGTGGCCATCACCGCTGCTGACGTGGGCAAACGGGTCTCCGTACGGAGCTTGATCGAACATGCGGCTCCGGGTGAGAAGTTCACCGACACGGTCGGCGTTCTCACATCATGGGACGAAGGTGTGCTGCTGATCACACGCCGGGGTGGCGAGAGCGTCCGCATCGCGGAATCCGCGCTGGTGGCGGGCAAGGTGGTGCCCGCCGCTCCGGCGCGTCGCCGTGGTCCGGCCGCCTCGTACGAGGAACTGGCCCGGGTCGCCGCGCGGGCCTGGCGGCCCGTGGAGAGCGAGCGGCTCGGCGACTGGGAGCTGCGGGCCGCGTCCGGATTCACGCGGCGGGCCAATTCGGTGCTGCCGCTCGGCGAGCCGGGCATGCCGCTCGACGAGGCGCTCGTCGCCGTCCGGCGCTGGTACGGCGACCGCGGGCTGCCCGCCTACGTCCAGACCGCGACCGGCGCCGAGGGCACGCAGGAGCTGCTGTGTGCCGAGCTGGAGGCGCGGGGCTGGGTGCGGGAGGTGACCGCCGAGCTGTGGATCGGGCCGCTGGCGCCGGTCGCCGACCGTGCCGATCCCTCGGGCGTCGGGCTGTCCCGGGAGACGGACGACGCATGGCTGGCCCGGTACCAGCGCAAGGGCGTGAGCGAGGTGGCGCTGCGGGTACTGGGGAGCGGACCTTCGGTGTGGTTCGCGACGGTTCCGGGCGCGGTCGAGGGTGCCGCTCCGGCCGCCATCGGGCGGTGTGTCGTCGACGGGCGGTGGGCCGGGTTCGCCGCCGTCGAGGTCGATCCGGAGTCGCGGCGGCAGGGGCTGGGCACGGCCGTGATGGCGGCGCTGGCCCGGCGGGCCCTCGACGAGGGCGCGTCGGCCGCGTGGCTCCAGGTCGAGGCCGAGAACGCGGGAGCGCGGGAGCTGTACGCCGGGATGGGCTTCGCCGCGCACCATGCCTACCACCACTACCGGGCGCCGGAATCCGGCGGCAACGGCCGGTAACCGATCGTCGTGAGAGGGCACGAGCCAGGTATGCGTCCCCCCTATCCCCCGTCCCCGGAGCGCTCCGCCGAGCTGCGGCGGCGGTTCGCCGAAGAGGCCCGGTCCGAGCGGCCCGATCTGTCGACGCTGTGCCTGCTGGTGGGCGCTGAGGCGGACCGGGAGCTGGACGAGGCGGGCCTGGACACCGCTCAGGTCGAGCTGGACCGGCTGGCGGGGCTGCTGCCGTACCGGCCCGGCGGGCCGCGGGCCTGGGCTGTCGCCCTGCGGGAGCTGCTCGGTGAGCGGATGGGTTTCGGCGGGAGCCCGGCCGACTACCAGCGGCTGGAGTCCTCGCTGCTGCACGAGGTGCTGGTGCGGCGCAGGGGGTTGCCGATCCTGCTGTCCGTGGTGTGGATGGAGGTGGCCCGGCGGGCCGGGGCGCCGGTGTACGGGGTGGCTCTGCCGGGGCATTTCGTGGTCGGGTTCGGGCCTGACGAGGGGCAGGTGCTCGCCGATCCGTTCGACGGGGGGCGGGTGCTGACGGGGGCGGACGCGGAGGTGCTGGTCGCCGGGGCGACGGGGACGGGGCGGCTCGATCCGGAGATGCTGCGGCCGGCGGATCCGCTGGAGGTGGTGCTGCGGATCCTGAACAACGTGCGGGCGTGGGCGGCGGCTCGGCCGGAGCGGTCGGATGTCGCGCTGTGGGCGGTGGAGTTGTCGCTGCTGTTGCCTTCGCATCCGGCACGGTTGCGGTACGAGCGGGCGCGGTTGCTGGTGCAGCGGGGGGACTTCGTGCCGGGGGCCTTGGAGTTGGAGGCGTACGCGGAGGTTGTTTCCGCGGTAGATGAAGAGGCTGCCGAGCGGGTGCGGGGGGAGGCTTTCGCGGCTCGGGCGATGCTCAACTGATGCCCTCTCGCCGTCCGACTTGTGCTGTTTGGCATGTGCGGGTGCGTTGTGGTTGATCGCGCAGTTCCCCGCGCCCCTAAAAAGTTTTACAGCCAGCCCTTTTCTCGTGCTGTCCGGACCGCCTCCGCTCGGTTTCTCACCGCCAATTTCTGGATCGCCGTGGAGAGGTAGTTGCGGACGGTGCCCTGGGAGAGGTGCAGGGTTGCCGCCAGTTCGGCGTTGGTGGAGCCGTCGGAGGCTGCTCGGAGGACTTCTCGCTCGCGGTCCGTCAGCGGGTTGGCGCCGTCCGCCAGGGCCGCTGCCGCGAGGGTGGGGTCGATGACGCGTTCGCCGGTGAGGACCTTGCGGATCGCTTCGGCGAGCCGGGCCGCGGGGGCGTCCTTGACCAGGAAGGCGTCGGCGCCGGACTCCATGGCGCTGCGGAGGTAGCCGGGGCGGCCGAACGTGGTGAGGATGACCAGCTTCACGGCCGGGAGCTCCTCGTGGAGGCGTGCCGCCGCCTCTATGCCCGTCGCACCGGGCATCTCGATGTCCAGGAGTGCCACGTCGACGGCGTGTTCGCGGGCCGCTTCCAGGACCTCGTCGCCGCGGGCCACCTGGGCGACGACCTCGATGTCCGCTTCCAGGCCGAGCAGGGCGGCCAGGGCCTCGCGGACCATCGACTGGTCCTCGGCGAGGAGGACCTTGATCGTGCGGCTCATGCCGGGGATCCTACGTCCGCCGGGTCGGCCGTCGGCACGCGGGCGACCAGGCGGAAGCCGTGCTTGAGCGGGCCCGCCTCCAGGGTGCCGCCCGCCTTGGCCAGGCGTTCGGTGAGGCCCGTGAGGCCGTTGCCGTAGCCGTCGTCCGGGCCGCCGGAGCCGTTGTCCTCGACGGTGAGTTCGAGCACCGGGCCGTCGAGGGTCTGGCGGCGCAGCAGCTCGACCGTGCAGCGGCGCGCGCCGCTGTGCCGTACGACATTGGTGACCGCCTCGCGCAGGGCCCAGGCGAGGGCGGACTCGCTGTCCTCGGGGACGCCGGCGAGGCCGGGCGGCTCGGCGGGCAGGTCGGTGGTGACGCCGGCCGCGGTCAGGGCGACCCGGGCACCGGCGAGTTCGGCGCTCAGACGGGGGCGCCGGTAGCCGGTGACGGCCTCGCGTACGTCCACGAGGGCCTGGCGGCTGACCTGCTCGATGTCGGCGACCTGCTGGGCCGCCTCGTCGGGCCGGCCGGGGAGCATCCGGCCGGCCAGCTCGCTCTTGAGGGTGATCAGGGAGAGGGAGTGGCCGAGCAGGTCGTGCAGGTCCCTGGCCAGGCGCAGGCGTTCCTCGTTGGCGGCGAGCTGGGCGACGGTGGCGCGGGCCTCGCGCAGGGCGATGGTCGTCCGGACGAGTTCGCGTACGCCGGTCATGGCGAAGCCGCCGAGCAGGGCCGGGATGAGGAGCCCGGCCAGGAAGGAGTGACCGTCCGGCACCGCGAACGCCACGGCGGTCAGCAGGGCGCACGCGGCCGGGATCGTCCAGCGGGCCATGCGCAGGGGCAGGGCCGCCCCCGAGGCGATGGAGACGTACACGAACAGCACCAGCCACTCGCGACCCAGGGTCAGGGCGAGGAGCGTGGACTGGGCCGCGAGGACCCCGAGCGAGCCGAGCACCAGGGCGTTGCGCTCGCCGCGGCCGGTGCGGAAGACCAGCAGCATGTACCAGGTGACGAACGCGGCCAGGCCGATCCAGCCGAGGATCCGCACGCCCGTGCTGTGGCCGCCGTGCAGCAGGTCGGTGACGGGCGCGCTCAGGTAGACCAGCCAGATGCCGGTCCACAGCGACTTCACCGCCCGCTGCCGGCGGTTCACCGGGCGCTGCCCGATACCGAACCCGACGCCGCTCACGCCTTCAGGGTGTCCTTCCGGTACAGCCAGGCCGCGCCGCCCGCGAACAGGGCGAACGACACCACGAGGACGGCGAGGTCCTGGACGTGCGGGGCGCGGCTCTGCTCGATGGCCTGCCCCAGGGCAGCGTACGCGTGCGTGGGAAGCCACTTCGCGATGTCCTGCAGCCAGTCCGGGAACGTCGTCGTGGGCATCCACAGGCCGCCCAGCATCGACAGGCCGAAGTAGGTGATCATCGTGATCGGGCGGACCGCGTCGCCGCTGGCGAGGTAGCCGAGGGCGACACCCAGCGCGGCGAAGACGAGGCTGCCGGCCCAGATCGCGCCGGTGAGGGCGAGCCACTGCCAGGCGTCCAGGGTCACGCCCTTCACGGCCGCCGCGACGGCGAAGACGATGACGATGGACGGCAGGCTGACGACGGCGGCGCTCGCGGTCTTGGCGAGGACGTAGCCGCGGCCCGGCAGGGTGGTCAGGCGCAGTTGCCGCACCCAGCCGCCCTCACGCTCCTTGGCGATGCGCTCGCTGTTGCCCATGAGGACGGCCGTCAGAGCGCCGAAGGAGGCCATGGAGACCATCATGTAGGTCGGCAGGGTCAGGCCGGAGCCGGGGACCTTCGTGGTGCTGTCGGCGTTGCCCGCGATGATCAGGAACAGCACCGACGGGTAGATCACGGAGAAGAAGAGGAACTTGCGGTTGCGCAGGGCGCGGGTGAGTTCCAGCTTGATCAGGCTGTTCACTTCGACTTCGCCTCCTCGGCGGCGGTGATCGCGACGAAGGCCTGCTCCAGGCCGAGCCCGGCGACTTCGAGGTTGCGGGGGTAGACGCCGAGGCCGTAGAGGGCGTGGACGGTCGCGTCGGCGTCGGTGGACTGGATGCGGACGGTCCGGCCGGAGACGGCCAGGGAGGTCAGGAAGGGCAGGCCGCGCAGGGCCGCCTCGTCGACGGTGTCCGCCAGGTCGAAGGAGACGCGGCGGGCGCCCGCCTTGGCCTTGATCTCGGCGGCCGTGCCGTCGGCGAGGAGCCGGCCGCGGTGCAGCACGAGGACCCGGTCGGCGATCGCGTCGGCCTCCTCGAGGTAGTGGGTGGCGAAGAGGACGGTCCGGCCCTGGTCGGCCTGCTCGCGCATGGTGGCCCAGAAGGCCTGGCGGGTGGTGACGTCCATGCCGGTGGTGGGCTCGTCCAGGACGATGAGGTCGCTGTCGCCCGCGGTGGCGAGGGCGAAGCGGACGCGCTGGGCCTGGCCGCCGGAGAGCTTGTTGACCTTGCGGCCGGCGATCTGGGCGATGCCCGCGCGGGACAGGACCTCGGAGGGCTGGTACGGCTTCGGATGCAGGTCGCAGGCGAGCCGCACCAGTTCGGCGACCGTGACCTCGTCCATCAGCCCGCCACTCTGCAGCATGGCGCCCACGCGCCCGGCGACGATGGCCTCCCGAGGGCCGGCGCCGAAGAGGCGGACCGTGCCGCTGTCGGGCTTCTTGAGACCCAGGAGCAGATCGAGGGTGGTGGACTTGCCGGCGCCGTTGGGGCCGAGCAGCGCCACGGTCTCCCCCGGGCGCAGGGTCAGGGTCAGTTTGTCCACGGCCCGGACGGTGTCGTATGCCTTGCTCACCTGGTCGAACGCGACCACCGAGGCTGTCATTGCCATACGCGTTGTCATACGGCCATGGTGGCTTCGGCGGTGCCGGCCGGGGCAGTGTCGGGCGTCCGGAGTGCCGGATGACAGATGTCATGCCGGTGGGGTGACGACGCCGAGCAGCCCCTGCCCGGTGGGCAGGGGCTGCTCGTCCGTCCGGACCCTACGAGGTCAGTTCGGCTTGGTCTCGATGACTCCGACGCGCTCCGCCGGTGTCTTGCCGCGCAGGGCCTTGCGCAGCGCGGAGACGACGTCCTGCGGCAGGACGTCGCGCTTGCCGCTCGCGCCCTCGATCTGCACGCCCTGGAAGGTCGTGCCGTACGCCTCCTGGAGTGCCTTGAGGTTGTACGTGTCCACGAGCTTGCCGTCGACGGCCTTGAAGCTCAGGATCTTCGGCAGGGACACCTTGCCGAAGTCGATGCTGTGCGCCGCGTCGGTACGGATGGTGACGAGGTCGGACATCGCGGGCTGCGCGAAGTCCTTCATCATCCGGTCGACCTCGGCGTTCGACACCGTCGGCTTCCGCGTGGTGGTCGGGAGCGTCACCGCGCCGGCCGTGCCGGTCTCCACCTGGGTGCGGTAGGCCTCCTCGACAGCGGCCGTCGACTTGGCCACGTCGATGCCCTGGCCCGCCTTTCCGTAGACGGCGACGGCCTTGCCGCCCTGGAACTTGATGGTGCCGTCGGACGACGAACCGGAGCCGCCCGCGGCGGTCTCCAGGGACGCGTGCAGCTTCTCCTCGTCGATCGGCATGACGGGCGTGACGACGCGGTGGTTGCCGAAGAGCGAGCCGATCACGGAGACCGGGTTGTAGTCGCTCTTCGCCGCCGCGTCCGCCGTGGCGTCCATGTCGAACTGGAGGCCCGCGTTGTCCGGGTCGAGGGACACGCTCTTGCCGCCCACCGACAGCTTCAGCGGCTTGCCCGCCCGGTCGTCGAAGGCGGCGTCGAGCTTCTTGACCGCGCCGTCGCGGGTGGTGCCGCCGATGTCGACGCCGAGCACGCTGGTGCCCTTGGGGACGTCGGTGCGGTTCATCAGCAGACCGGCGCCGTAGAGGCCACCGGCGGCGACGACCACGCCGACCGCGAGCAGTACGAGCTTGTTGCGCCCCTTCTTCTTCGGCGCCTTCGAGGAGCTCGCCGGGGGCGGGGAGACCGGCTCGGGCAGCTTCGGGGCCCCGTGCGGCACCGGGCCTTCGCCGGGCGCGCCCGGGCCGAACGGGGAGGCCGCGCCGGACGGTACGACCGGGATGCCGCTGGTGACGGTGTGCCCGGAGACGTTGTCGTGGCGGGGGCTGAAGCCCTGGCCGTCCGGTTCGGGGGCCGGCTTCTGCGGCGTGAGGATGGCGGTGTCGTCGCTCATACCGCCGCCGGGGGCGCCGCCCAGGGGGCCGGGTCCGCCTGCGCCGGCGGGGCCGCCGGGGCTGGCCGTACCCGGGCCGCCCGGGCCTCCGGGGCCGCTCTTGCCGGCCGGGCCGCCGGGTGCGCCCGGGCGACCGGGGCCACCGGGACCGCCTATGGCTCCGGGGCCGGCGGGCGCGCCGGGGCCTCCCGGCCGGCCGGGGTCGTTGAAGGCGCTGGGGGCGCCTGGGCGACCGGGCTCGTCGAAGCCTCCGGGGCCACCAGGCCCACCGGGCCTGCCCGGCTCGCTGAAGCCGCCGGGGCCGCCAGGACCGCCGGGGCCACCCGGTCGGCCCGGGGCACCCCGTCCACCCGGTCCGGCGAAGGCGTCGGGACCGCTCTGCTCGGTGAAGCCGCCCGGGGCGCCGGGTCCACCGGCAGGCGGCATCATCGGGCCGTCCCCGGTGACCGGGCCGCCCGTCGGGCCGGCGGGGCCCTGGGGGCCGGAGCCTCCCTGGCCCACACGGTCGTTCTCCGAGAAGTACGGCAGCTCGTCGCGGCGCGGTTCGCCACCACCGCTGCCGATGCCGCTGCCCGGGGCGGGACGCGAACCGTTGCCCAACGGGCCCGCCGCCAGTGCCTCGGTGACGTCGAAGGAGCCGGTGCCGCCGCCGTGCCCGGGCGCGACGGGTCCGCCGGTCGCGCCGCCGGGGAGCCCGGCACCGTTCGTACCGCCGGACCGGGAGCCGCCCGGCGCGCCCATGGAGCCGACCACGCCCCCGGGCCGCCCGGCACCCGGCCGGGCCCCACCGGGCGCACCGGCGCCGGACGCGCCGGGAGCGCCCGCACCAGGGGCGCCCGCGCCGGAACCGCCCGCCGCCGGGTTGGAACCGTCCGGCATACCGGCCCCGTTGGTGGAGCCGCTGCCCTGACTGCCCGGGCCCGTGCCCGACTTGCGGGGCGCGAACCAGTCGCTGGTCGGCTTGTCGTCGGCGGGCTGTGCGGGCTCGGCGGGAGGCTCGACCGTGCCGGTGCCCCTGGAGGTGGCGGCACCCGGGGCGCTCGCCTCGCTGCCGGGGCCCGCACCGGTCGTCCCGGTGTCGCCCGAGCCTTCCGATTCCCCGACGGGCTTGCGCACCACCACGGGCGGAATGGGCCGCGACCCAGGGATGTTGATCCGGATCCGGGTCGTCAGCGTGGTCTCGGTCTTGCGTTCCTCCGGCCTGGCGGCCGAACGGCCCGCGTCCGTACCGGCGTCGGAGACCGCGGGGGTCCCGTACGGCGGCGTACCCGACGGGTAGGCGGCTCCACCGCGCCCGTTGGGCCCGGAGGACGGAGTGTCAGTTTCACGACTCAAGGCAGGTTCTCCCGGTTGGCTCCGCCGCCCGACACAACCTCACGCGGGCAGCTCGGCGGCGCGCACCACCATACTGGCCACTTCTAGCCCGTATCCCATGACCGCCGGGAATCCCACACCGGACCCCCACGGGCACGTCCTGGCGAAGTGGTACGTCACTTGGCAAGTCGGACGGGACCGCCGTCCGGTTGCCGCCCCGGGGCAAGGGTGGCGCACATCACAGCCACACCGATGCCCCCGAGCAGATAGAGGTAGGAGCCGCTCCCCGCGGCGAAGAGGAAGTCGCCCTCGGGACGGCTGGCCGTGAGCAGGATGACGGCGAGCATCCAGCCGGCGGCGACCGCGACGCCCCCGATCCGGCCGCGGGTGACGCGTGCCGCGCCCAGGACGGCTCCGGCCTCCCCGGCGAGGGCGAGCAGCAGTCCGCCCGGGAACCACGCCGGCTGCACCAGCGCCCCGGCCACGCCGACCACGGCCCCGAGCAGAAAGAATCCCAGACAGGCGGTGATCCGCGCGGCGGACGGCGGCCGTAGCGGCTGGGCGAGCATCGGGCTCCGGTCACTCATGAGACCTCCTCGACACCGGCGAACAGGTCCGTCTCCCGCTCACCGGGGCCCTGCTCGCCCCGCACCAGCTCGTAGTACTCGGTCGTGAGGATCGGCTGGGCGAGTTCGTTGGACAGCGCGAAATACGGCTCGGCCACGGTGATCTGGGTGGCGTGGGCGCGCATCGCTGCGGCCTTGGCGGCGGCGTGGGCGGTGCCGTCGATCACCGTGGTGACGCGCTCCTCGGCCACCACGCCGGGTACGTCGTCGACCTCGGCCGCCTTGGTGAAGGGGAGGCCGGGCAGGTCGTCGCGGAGCCGGGCGAAGGACTCCTCCACAACGGGCCGGGGGACCCGGTTCCAGTAGATCTTCCGGACCGGACGGCCGGCCTCGGCGGAGAGTTCGGCCGCGCGCATGGCGACGCGGTGGGCCTGGATGTGGTCGGGATGGCCGTAGCCGCCGTCGTCGTCGTAGGTGACGAGGACCTGGGGGCGTACCTCGCGGATCACCTCGACGAGATGTGCGGCGGCCTCGTCGACGTCGGCCTGCCAGAAGCAGCCGGGGTCGTCGTTTTCGGGCAGGCCCATCATCCCGGAGTCGCTGTAGCGTCCGGCGCCGCCGAGCAGGCGGACGTCCTGGACACCGAGCTCGGCCATGGCGGCGGCGAGCTCGCGGCGGCGGTACTGCCCCAGCGCGGCGCCGGTCAGGTGCCCGAGCCCGGGCGGGATGACCTCGCCGCGTTCGCCGAGGGTGCAGGTGACCAGGGTGACGTGGACACCCTCGGCCGCATACCTGGCCATGGTGGCGCCGTTGTTGATCGACTCGTCGTCCGGGTGCGCGTGCACCAGCAGCAGACGCCGGTCGGGCAGTTCCGTCATGGAACCCACCCTACGAGGTCCCGCGACCCCGGCTCACGAGGCCGCGGGCGGGACCCGGCCGGTCAGAACTTGATACTGCCGATCATGCCCGCGATGTTCGTCGTCAGCTCGTTGATCGTGGGAGCGACGGTCGAGGAGGCGAGGTAGAAGCCGAGCAGCATGCAGACGACCGCATGCCCCGCCTTCAGTCCTGACTTCTTGATCAGCAAGAAGACGATGATCGCCAGCAGCACCACCGCCGAAATCGAGAGTGCCACGGCGGCTCACCTCCAAAGATCCACAAGGGCGCGGGGGTCGGACTATGGGGGCATTAAATCCGTACGTCAGCCAGCAGGTTCATACCCACTATGCGACATTGATCATAACTATCCGTCCGTGCGCATCGATCGGCGCACGGCCGCACAAGGGGGCGCATGGCCAATATGGTCAGGGCATGACGACCGAGCCTGACTCCTTCCCCCGGCGGCACGCCCGCACCCAGCGCTTCACGCTCGGCGCGCCGCGTTCGTTCAGTGTGGCGCCCGACGGTTCACGAGTTGTGTTCCTGCGCTCCGGTTCCGGTACGGACCGGGCGAGTTCACTGTGGGTCCTCGACACGGAGGAGGGCGGGGAGCGCGTGGCCGCCGACCCGGGCGCCCTGCTGGGCGGTGCCTCGGAGGACCTGTCACCCGAGGAGCGGGCACGGCGTGAGCGCAGCCGCGAGGGCGGGGCGGGCATCGTCGGGTACGCCACCGACTCGGCCGTCGAGCTGGCCTCTTTCGCCTTGTCAGGGCGGCTTTTCACAGCCGAGCTGCGGGCCGGGACGGCGCGTGCGCTGCCCACCCCGGGGCCGGTGATCGACCCGCGTCCGTCGCCCGACGGGCGGCACATCGCCTACGTCGCGCAGGGCGCTCTGCGGGTGGTGGGCGCCGAGGGGGACGGCGACCGGGCGCTCGCCGAGCCTGATTCCGAGAATGTCTCATTCGGGCTCGCCGAGTTCATCGCCGCCGAGGAGATGGGGCGTTCGCGCGGCTTCTGGTGGGCTCCGGAGTCGGACCGGCTGCTCGTGGCGCGGGTGGACGACGCGCCGGTGCAGCGGTGGTGGATCTCCGATCCGGCGCATCCCGGGCGGGAGCCGCAGCGGGTGGCGTATCCGGCGGCGGGCACCGGCAACGCGGAGGTGCGGCTGTTCGTGATCGGTCTGGACGGGTCGCGCACGGAGGTCGCCTGGGACCGGGCGCGGTATCCGTACCTGGCGCGTGTGCACTGGTCAGCGGCGGGCGCGCCGCTGCTGCTCGTACAGGCGCGCGATCAGCGCAGCCAGTTGATCCTGGCCGTGGATCCGGAGTCGGGCGCGACACGGATGGTGCACGCTGACGAAGATCGAACATGGCTTGATCTTTTCCCCGGGGTGCCGTGCTGGAGCCCGTCCGGGCAGCTGGTCCGGATCGCGGACGAGGGCGGTGCGCGGGTGCTGGCGGTCGGGGAACGGCCGCTCACCGGAGCGCAGTTGCACGTCCGGGCCGTACTGGACGTCTCCGACGACGACGTGCTGGTCTCGGCGTCCGCGGGTGAGGAGGCCGGCGAGGCGGAGACGGGCCAGGTTCATGTGTACCGGGTGAACGAGCTGGGCGTGGAACGGGTGTCCCAGGAGCCGGGCGTGCACACGGCTGCGCGCGCCGGGGACGTCACGGTTCTGGTCTCGGCGACGCTGAATCGGCCAGGTGTGCGGGTGCAGGTGCTGCGCGACGGGAAACCGACGGCGACTGTCCCCTCTTACGCCGAAGACCCGGGTATGTCCCCCCGCGTGACGCTCACCGAGGGGGGCGCACGCCGCATCCCGTGCGCCGTGCTTATGCCTCGGGACTACGCCGGTGACACCCCACTGCCGGTACTCATGGACCCGTACGGCGGGCCGCACGGGCAGCGGGTGGTCGCCGCGCACAACCCGCACCTCACCTCGCAGTGGTTCGCGGACCAGGGCTTCGCGGTGATCGTCGCGGACGGCCGCGGCACCCCGGGCCGGTCCCCCGCCTGGGAGAAGGGGATCCACCACGACTTCACGCTGTCGCTCGACGACCAGGTGGAGGCGTTGCAGGACCTCGCGAAGCGGTATCCCCTGGATCTGTCCCGGGTGGCGATCCGCGGCTGGTCCTTCGGCGGCTGGCTGGCGGGCCTTGCGGTGCTGCGCCGCCCCGACGTCTTCCACGCGGGCATCGCGGGGGCGCCGGTGACGGACTGGCACCTCTACGACACGCACTACACGGAGCGGCACCTGGGCGCCCCCGCCGAGCACCCGGAGTCGTACGCGGGGAGCTCCCTGGTCACCGCCGACGGGCTGTCCTCCCCCGCCGAGCCGCGCCGCCCCTTGATGGTCGTGCACGGCCTCGCCGACGACAACGTGGTCGTGGCCCACGCCCTGCGTCTCTCCTCGGCCCTCCTGGCCGCCGGCCGCCCGCACGAGGTCCTGCCGCTGTCCGGGGTCACCCACATCACCCCGCAGGAACAGGTCGCGGAAAACCTGCTCCTCCTCCAGGTCGACTTCCTGAAGCGCTCCCTGGGCATCACCACCGCCTGACCGCACGGCAACGGGCCGGGACGACATGGCGCGCCCCGGCCCGTTTACGGCACCCGCACGGCCGTACGCGGTTCAGCCTGACGTGTCCGTATATCGGGACCGGGTCGGCGAAGTTGCTTGCGTGTTAACGCAGTTGGCGGGGGTTTGTGGGCACTTGGGCTGCCGCGTGCCGGGAACGCCGGTTCCCGGCACCTTCAGCGGAAGGCACCGGGAACCGTAAGCAACGTCACCGCAGGGCGGTCAGGCCGCGTGGACCACGTCCTTTTCCTCTGCGAAGTGGCAGGCCGACTCGTGGGCCGCCGGGTTGTCCTCACCCTTGAAGCGCTCGGGGACCGCGAGGAGCGGGACCTCCTGGGCGCACTTGTCCTGGGCCTTCCAGCAGCGGGTGCGGAAGCGGCAGCCCGAGGGCGGGTTGGCCGGGGACGGGACGTCTCCGCTGAGGATGATGCGCTCGCGGCCCTCGCGGGACTCCGGGTCGGGCACCGGGACGGCCGAGAGCAGCGCCTGGGTGTACGGGTGGGTCGGGTGGTCGTAGATCTCCGTGTCCGAGCCGATCTCGGCCATCTTGCCGAGGTACATGACCCCGACCCGGTCCGAGATGTGCCGGACGATCGACAGGTCGTGCGCGATGAAGAGGTAGGAGAGGTTGAACTCGTCCTGGAGCTTCTCCATCAGGTTGATGACCTGCGCCTGGACGGACACGTCCAGCGCGGAGACCGGCTCGTCGCAGATGATGATCTCGGGGTTGAGCGCGAGGCCGCGGGCGATGCCGATGCGCTGGCGCTGACCGCCCGAGAACTGGTGCGGGTAGCGGTTGATGTACTCGGGGTTGAGACCCACGACGTCCAGCAGGTCCTGAACCCTGCGGCGGCGGTCGCCCTTCGGGGCCACCTCGGGGTGGATCTCGAAGGTCTCGCCGATGATGTCGCCCACCGTCATACGGGGGTTGAGCGAGGTGTACGGGTCCTGGAACACCATCTGGATGTTCCGGCGGACCGCCTTCAGCGCACGCCCGGACAGCTTGGTGATGTCCTGGCCCTTGTAGAAGATCTCGCCCGCGGTCGCCTTCTCCAGCATCATCAGCAGCTTGGCGACCGTGGACTTGCCACAGCCGGACTCGCCCACGATGCCGAGCGTCTCGCCCTGGTAGAGGTCGAAGGAGATACCGTCGACCGCCTTGACCGCCCCGACCTGCTTCTTGAAGAGGATGCCCTGGGTGAGCGGGAAGTGCTTCACCAGGTTGCGCACCTGCAGGATCGGCTCGCCCCGCTCGACGGGGGCCTCGATCGCGGCGACCGCGTCCGTCTCGGAGCGGGCGTTGACGACCTCGACCTCGGAGACGTTCGGTGTGGCGTCCTGCGGCTCGTCGGTCTTGCTGAGCTCAGCCATGGATCGTCTCCTTCCAGAAGTGGCATGCCGATCCGCGGCCGGCCAGCTCGGTGCCGTCCCGCTCGGCGACCGGGTGCAGCGCCGGAATGTCCGTACGGCAGACGTCCTGGGCCTGGGGGCAGCGCGGGTTGAAGGCGCAACCGCTCGGGATGCGCAGCAGGTTGGGCGGCAGACCCTTGATCGCGTAGAGCTCCTGGCCCTTCTGGTCCAGGCGCGGGATCGAGTCCAGCAGACCCTTGGTGTACGGGTGCGCGGGGCGCTTGTACAGCTCGTGCACCGGAGCGGTCTCCACGATCCGGCCCGCGTACATCACCGCGATCTTGTCCGCGACGTCGGCGACGACGCCGAGGTCGTGGGTGATCAGGATGAGGCCCATGTTGTACTCGCGCTGCAGCTCCGCGAGCAGGTCCATGACCTGGGCCTGGACCGTCACGTCGAGGGCCGTGGTCGGCTCGTCGGCGATGATCAGGTCCGGCTCCAGGGCGAGGGCCATCGCGATCATGATGCGCTGGCGCATACCGCCCGAGAACTGGTGCGGGTAGTCGCCGATGCGCTCCTTGGCTGCCGGGATCTTCACCCGGTCCATCAGCTCGATCGACTTGGCCTTGGCTTCCTTCTTGGACATGCCCTGGTGGACGCGGAACATCTCGCTGAGCTGGTAGCCCACGGAGAGCACCGGGTTCAGCGAGGACAGCGCGTCCTGGAAGATCATCGCGATCTTGCTGCCGCGGATCTTCCGCCGCTCTTCGTTGGACATCTTCAGCATGTCCTGGCCGCGGAAGAGGATCTCCCCCTTGGGGATGCGGCCGGGGGGCATGTCGAGGATGCCCATGATCGCCTGCGCGGTCACGGACTTGCCGGAGCCGGACTCGCCGAGCACGGCCAGCGTCTCACCCGCGGCGACGGAGTAGTTGACGCCGTTGACGGCCTTGGCGACGCCGTCGCGGGTGCGGAACTCCACGTGCAGGTCGCGGACTTCGAGCAGCGGGCGGCCAGCGTCCGCCGCGCCGTCGGGCGCGGGACTCTCGGCCGTTTCATCGATGATGGTCACGTACGCCTCCCTCAGCGCAGCTTGGGGTCGAGGGCGTTGCGTACCGCATCGCCGAACATAAGGAACGAGAGCACCGTGATCGAGACCATCACCGACGGGATGATCAGGGTGTGTGGGGCGATACGGAGCTGCTCACGTCCTCGCGCCACGTCGCCGCCCCAGGATACCGCCGTGTCACCGAGGCCCACGCCCAGGAAGGACAGGGTGGCTTCGGCCGCGATGTAGCCGCCGAGCGCGATGGTCGCCACGACGATGATGGGCGCGAGCGCGTTGGGCAGGATGTGCCGGATCAGGATCCTGGACGTCGAGGCACCGAGGGCCTTGGCGGCCACCACGTAGTCCGCCTGCTTGATGGTGATCACAGCACCGCGGGCGACACGGGCGATCTGGGTCCAGCCGAGGAAGGCGAGGGCCATGATGACGACCCAGACGCTGCGGTCGTCGAAGGAGTTGAGCACCACCAGGGCGCCGAGCAGGAACGGGATGCCGAGGAAGATGTCGGTCATCCGCGACAGCAGGGTGTCGGTCCAGCCGCCGAAGTAACCGGCGATCATGCCGATGACCGTGCCGATGACGGTGACGCAGAGCGTGACACCCACACCGACGGTGATCGAGGCACGGGCACCGTAGACGACACGCGCGTAGATCGAACGGCCCTGGACGTCGTAGCCGAACCAGTCCGGGGCGAAGAGGTGACCCCAGTTCGGCTTCCCCAGATAGTGCTTGGCCAGGTCGGCGTCGCGTGGCGAGGCGCTGGTGAACAGTCCCGGCCAGAGCGACATCACCAGCAGGAACACGATCAGCACGGCCGAAACCAGGAACAGCGGGTTGCGTCGCAGGTCGTGCCAGGCGTCGGACCACAGGCTGCGCGCCTTGTCGGGAGCCGGGCCGGCGTCGGTCACGACGACGCCCGCGGTGCTCGCGGTGTCACCGGGAAGGGCTTCGACCTTCTTCTCGACGGTTTTGTCAGGCATACCGGATCCTCGGGTCCAGGACCGCGTAGAGCAGGTCGACGATCAAGCTGGCAGCGAGGTAGATGAGCACCATCAGCGAGGCGATTCCCACGACCGTGGCCCCCTCACGACGGGTGAGCGCCTCGTAGATCTCGACACCGATACCCCGCACGTTGAAGATGCCCTCGGTCACGATGGCGCCGGTCATGAGGTTGCCGACCTCGATACCGAGGAAAGTGACCACGGGAATCAGCGAGTTGCGCATCAGGTGGACACCGATGACGCGGCGGCGCGGCAGCCCCTTGGCCACGGCGGTGCGCATGTAGTCGGACCGCAGGTTCTCCGCGATCGACGTGCGGGTCAGCCGGGCGACGTAGGCGAGCGACAGCGACGCCAGCACGGTGGCGGGAAGCGCGAGCTGGGCGAAGTCGGTCGAGTCGGTCACCGTGGGTGTGGTCACCGACCACTGGAACGCGAGCAGATACTGCAGCAGGAAGCCCAGCACGAAGGACGGCATCGAGACGAGGACCAGTGTCAGCGTCAGCAGTCCGCGGTCTCGCAGTGTGTCGGGCCGCAGGCCGGCGACGACACCGAGGCCGATGCCCACGAGCGTGACGAAGGTGAAAGCGAAGAGCGTCAGTCTGAGCGTCACCGGGAACGCGTCGGTGATGATGTCCGCGATGGGCCGCTGACTGGCGATCTGGGTACCGAAGTCGCCCTGGAACAGCCCCATCATGTAGTTCGCGTACTGCTGCAGGAGCGGCTGATCGAGACCGAGTTCCTTCTTGATGCCCGCGACCACCGTCGGGTCGTACGCCTGATCCCCCATCATCGCCCGGACTGGATCGCCGGGCAGGGCGTACATCATGCAGAAGATGAGCAGGGTTGACCCGATGAAGACCGGGATCATCTGGAGCAGTCGCCGTGCGACATAGCGCCCCATAGGTGCCTCCGTGAGGGGTTAACGCAGGTGCGGGGGCCGCCTCCTGATGAGGAGACGGCCCCCATGCACCTCCCACCGCCACCTGGGCGGCGGCGGGTCTACGGCCGAGGGGGAAGAGGTCCGAGAGGTCCTCTTACTTGGTGGTGACGCCCCACACTTCGAGGTCACCGTGGAAGTCGACGTTGACGTTGTCGACGTTCTTACCGTGGCCGCCGTTGATGCGGTAGTACCAGAGCGGGATGGCCGGCATGTGCTCGACCAGCTTCTTCTCGACCTCCTGGAAGGCCTTCACCGACTCGTCGAGGGACTTGGCGTTGTCCGCCTTGTTCATCAGGTTGTCGATCTCCTTGTTGGAGAAGCGACCGTTGTTGGCCTCGGCGGTGGTGTGGTAGAGCTCCTTCATGAAGTTGGCGTTGACCGGGTAGTCGGCGACCCAGCCACCGCGGTACATGCCCTTCACCTGGTCGTTGTCACGGGCCTCGAGGTCCGTGGCGAAGTCCGGCTTGGGGTCGCCGACGCAGTCGACACCGGTGGCCTTGCGGATGGACTCGCAGACCGCGGTCACCCACTCCTTGTGCCCACCGTCGGTGTTGTACTGGACGGTGAACTTGTTGCCCGGAACGCCACCGCCCTCCTTGATGAGCTGCTTGGCCTTCGCCGGGTTGTACGTGAACACGTCGGTGTCCAGGTCCTGGTTGCCCTTGACGCCAGGCGGCGTGAAGGACTTGGCCGGCGTACGGGTGTTGTTCAGAACCGTCTTGGTGATCGTGTCGCGGTCGATCGCCATCGACAGACCCTGCAGGACCTTCGGGTCGATGTCCTTGAAGGTCTTGGAGTAGAACGCCGGGGTCAGCGACTGGATGGCCGCGTACGGCTGCTCGATGGCGCCGTCGCCCAGGTCCTGCTTGTACTTCGGCAGGTCCGTCGGGCCGACCTGGCGGATCATGTCCAGGTTGCCGGAGACGACGTCCTTGTAGGCGGCCTCGAGCGTCGTGTAGGCCTTGAACTGGACGCCCTTGTTCTTCGCCTTGTTCGGGCCCTGGTACTCGTCCCAGGCCTTGACCTGGATGAGCTTCTTGTGGTCCCACTTCTCGAAGGTGTAGGGACCGTTGCCGACCGGCTTCTGGCCGAAGGCCTTCGGGTCGTCGTAGAAGACCTTGGGCAGCGGGGCCCACGTGCTGTAGCCCAGCTTGTAGTTGAAGTACGGCATGGTGTTCTTCAACTCGATGGTGAAGGTGTGGTCGTCCACGGCCTTCAGACCGGACATGGTCTCGGCCTTCGGGTCACCCTTCTCCGGGTGGACATCGTCGTAACCCTTGATGTCCTGGAACCAGAAGGAGTTCTGCTGGTTGTTCTTGATGTTGGCGTACCAGTTCCAAGCGTCGATGTACGACTTGGAGGTGACTTCTTCCCCGTTGTGGAACTTCCAGCCCTTCTTGAGCTTGACCGTCCACGTCTTGGAGTCGTCGGTGGTGACCGACTCGGCGTTCGTGTAGACGATGTCACCCTTGGAGTCGAAGTCCAGCAGCTGGGTGAAGAGGGACTGGATGACGTACGAGCCGTTGGTCTCGTTGGTGTCAGCCGGGATCAGCGGCTTCTGGGGCTCGCCGACGTCGATAGAGACGTATCCGGCCGGCCCGGAACCCTTGGTGTTCCCCTCGCCGTCACTGTCGCCGCCGCAGGCGGTGGCGGCCAGGGCGACGACTATCGCCCCCGCGACCCACTTGGCGCTCTTGGCACCGCGCATGGGTTCCTCCTATGAAGTCATTGGTTCACCGCAAAGGGAGCACAGGACAGATCACCGCCACCGCCCGTCGTCCGGTGCCGGAAATCGTCAGGTGCCCCCGCGCCCGTGAGGGTCGGCGTCGCCGTCGGCGAGTGACCCGTTCATCCGAGCTCTACGCGCCTAACTATCTGCCAAACACTGGGGCCGAACCACACCCTCGAGGTCTCGGTTCGATCACAGCTCGCGTATACATCTTCCAAAATCCGGACAAAGGGTTTGGTGAAAGATCCCTGCGAAACGGACTTGTTACACATCTATCGGTAACGGGTGTCCGCATTCCGGACGCGAGAATGAGATAAACGGGTTGCGACTCCCGTAGCCGCCGTGCAGGGTGCCAGCGGTGGCTGTCGCCCTCTCAGAAGGCCTGCGTCGCAAGGCCGTTGGACGGCCCCGGATCAGGGCAGGGTGCGGCGCTTCCGCGACAGGGTAGTGGGAACGGGGCGTTCCGAACGGCTGTCCCCGCCAAATCGAGGGTTTTCCCTAACCCTTTCCTCTGCGTTCCCCCTTCTTTACGAACACGCCGGGCCCCCGCACAGCGGGGGCCCGGCGTGTTCGTGCGGTGGGAGGCGTCAGCCGTGCTTGGCGCGGCTCGCGGCGCGGGCGCGCTCGCGGGCGTCCAGGTTCACCTTGCGGATGCGCACGGCCTCCGGGGTGACCTCGACGCACTCGTCGTCGCGGCAGAACTCCAGCGACTGCTCCAGCGACAGCTTGCGCGGCGGGACGATCGACTCGGTCACGTCGGCCGTGGACGACCGCATGTTGGTGAGCTTCTTCTCCTTGGTGATGTTGACGTCCATGTCGTCGGAGCGGGAGTTCTCACCGACGATCATGCCCTCGTACACCTCGGTGCCCGGGTCGGTGAACAGCACGCCGCGCTCCTGGAGGTTGGTCATCGCGAACGCGGTGACCGCACCGGCGCGGTCGGCGACCAGGGAGCCGTTGTTACGGGTCTGGAGCGCGCCGAACCAGGGCTCGAAGCCCTCGTGGATGGAGTGGCCGATGCCCGTGCCGCGGGTCTGGGTCAGGAACTCCGTACGGAAGCCGATCAGACCGCGGGAGGGGACGACGAACTCCATGCGGACCCAGCCGGAGCCGTGGTTGGACATGTTGTCCATGCGGCCCTTGCGCACGCCCATGAGCTGCGTGACGGCGCCCATGTGCTCCTCGGGCACGTCGATCGTCATGCGCTCGACGGGCTCGTACGTCTTGCCGTCGACCTCCTTGGTGACGACCTGCGGCTTGCCGATGGTCAGCTCGAAGCCCTCACGGCGCATGGTCTCGACGAGGATCGCCAGGGCCAGCTCGCCACGGCCCTGGACCTCCCAGGCGTCGGGGCGCTCGGTGTCCAGCACGCGGAGGCTGACGTTACCGATCAGCTCGCGGTCGAGGCGGTCCTTCACCTGGCGGGCGGTGACCTTGCGGTCCTTGACGGCCCCCTTGTTGTCGGCGCCCTTGCCGGTGGCGCCACGGCCGACCAGCGGGGAGGTGTTGGTGCCGATCACCATGGAGATCGCGGGCTCGTCGACCGTGATCAGGGGCAGCGCGACCGGGTTCTCCGGGTCGGCCAGGGTCTCGCCGATCATGATGTCCGGGATACCGGCCACGGCACAGATGTCACCGGGGCCGGCCATCTCGGCCGGCTTGCGGGTGAGCGCCTCGGTCATCATCAGCTCGGAGATGCGGACGTTGCTGACGGACCCGTCGCGCTTCATCCACGCGACCGTCTGGCCCTTGCGCAGCTCGCCCTGCTCGACGCGGAGCAGCGCGATACGGCCGAGGAAGTTGTCGGCGTCCAGGTTGGTGACGTGCGCCTGGAGCGGGGCGGCCTCGTCGTACGTCGGGGCCGGGATGTGCTCCAGGATCGTGGAGAAGAACGGCTCCAGGCTGGTGGAGTCGGCCGGGACCGTGCCGTTGTCCGGCTTGGTCAGCGAGGCGATGCCGTCACGGCCGCAGGCGTAGACGATCGGGAACTCGATCTGCTCCTCGTCGGCGTCCAGGTCGAGGAACAGGTCGTAGGTCTCGTTGACGACCTCGTCGATCCGGGAGTCCGGGCGGTCCGTCTTGTTGATGCACAGGATGACGGGCAGGCGCTGCTGCAGCGCCTTGCGCAGCACGAAGCGGGTCTGCGGGAGCGGGCCCTCGGAGGCGTCCACGAGCAGGACGACACCGTCGACCATCGACAGACCGCGCTCGACCTCACCGCCGAAGTCGGCGTGACCGGGGGTGTCGATGATGTTGATGGTGATGACGTCCCCCCCGTCCTTCGGGTGGTACTTCACCGCCGTGTTCTTGGCGAGGATCGTGATGCCCTTCTCACGCTCCAGGTCGTTCGAGTCCATCATGCGGTCGTCGACGCCCTCGAGCTGGTGCGCGGCGAAGGCGCCGGCCTGCTTCAGCATGCCGTCGACGATGGTGGTCTTGCCGTGGTCGACGTGGGCGACGATGGCGACGTTGCGGATGTCGTGGCGCGTGGCCATAAGAAGGCGTACTCCCGGAGTGTGAGGAAGGCCCTGCGCGGACGTCTGCGGTGCGCGGACCCTGCCGGGCTCAACATGCCACGGCCTCACCCCATCGTACGGGTCCGCTCCCGCTGGGGTGAGCCGGGATACGTCGGTGCTGGTCAGCGTTGTTTATGAGGTGCTCGGCGTCCGCGCCCGGGTTGCTGGGGGCTGCCGCCCCCAGGCCCCCGCTTCGGCCTGAACGGCCTCGTCCTCAAGCGCCGGACGGGCTGGGAGTGCCTGACGGGCCGGAGGCCGGCTTCGCGCCCTTCTTCAGGAAGCCCATGTCCTCGTAGACCGGCGTGCCGAGGCCGAAGGCTCCGGCGTTGACCAGGTTCTTGCGGGCGGCGACGAGCTGGGGGCGCTGGAAGAGGGGGATCGAGCCGGCCGCCGCCCAGATGCGGGAGTCCGCCTTGCGGATCAGGGAGCGGGACTCGCCCTCGTCGAGGGTGGCCACGGCCTGGTCGAAGAGCTGGTCGACCTGGTCGGTGCCGACTCGGGTGTAGTTCTGCTCGACGTTCAGCGAACCGTCGGCGGCCGGGACCGGCTTGGCGTAGACGGGCCGGGCGTCGGTGGCGGGGAACGCGGAGGCGGGCCAGGAGTACAGGGCGAGGTCGTACTGGCCGGACGCGATGTGGTCCTTGAAGTAGGACTCGTCGGAGACCTTGGAGATCTCCGTGCCGATGCCGACGCGCTCCAGCATGCGGGCGATGCGGTCGGCCACCGTGCGCAGCGTCTGGGAGCCGGGCCCGGAGGGGAGCACGAAGCGGAGGGTGAGCGGCTTGCCGTTCTTGGCGAGCGGGGCGGCCTCGCGGCCGGCCGGGGCGGCGGTGCCCATGGGGGCGTACGCGCCGGGGGCGCCGCCCTGGTGCGGCTGCTTGTACTGCTTACCGTCCTGGGCGAGGTGGTTCGGGTCCGTCTCGCGGTGCGCCTTGCCGTCCTGCCGGTCCTTGTCGTCCTGCCGGTCCTTGTCGTCCGAGCCGACGATGTACTCGCCGTCGTCGTCACGCGACCCGTCCTCGGAGGAACCGGCCTTCTCGCCCTCGGCTCCGGCCGCCTTCTCCCCCTTCTTCTTCTCTTCCTTGATCGGGCCGCCCCGCACCCAGCCGGCGTCCGCGAGCAGCGCCTGGGCCTCCTTGGTGTCCTGGCCGCCGAGGGCCCCGCTGTTGTCGGCGTAGGCGGCCTGGCCGGACAGCGCGAGGTGGCTGCCGACCGGTACGGCGGGCAGTCCGAGGGGCTTGAGCACCGCCTGGGCCAGTTCCTTGCGGTCCAGGGCGCGGGCGACGGCCCTGCGGACGCGCTCGTCGGTGAGCGGCCCCTCGGCCCCGTTCAGGGCGAGCTGTGTGAAGGCCGGCTCCAGGGACTTGCGCACCTCGAAGCCGCGCAGGGCCTGCTGCTGCCGGGCGTACTTGGCGGCCGCCTTGGGCGTGCGCGGCTTCTGGTCCGCGTCGGGGCCCATGACCGGGCTGCTGGAGCCCCGGGGGCGGGCTGCGACGGTGATGCGGCGGGCCTCGGAGGGGGCGATCTCGGCCAGGTCGATGGAGCCGGCGGCCAGCTCTTTGGCCCGCTTCTCGCGCGGCACCGTGCGCAGGATGATCTCGGAGAGCTTGGCCGGCCGGCCCCACCAGCGCGGATTGCGGGTGAGGGTGATCTCCTCGTTCTTGCGGCTGAGCTTCTTCACCAGGAAGGGGCCCGCCGTGACCTTGAGCTTCTTGCGTGCCCCGTCGTTGAAGGAGTCCGGCGTGCCCATGACGTCCTTCGGGTACAGCGGCGAGAACAGCGAGCGCCAGTCGGCGTAGGGGCGGCTGAAGGTGACCCGGACCTCCAGGGCGTTGTCCCCGCGCTCGATCTTCTGGATGCGGTCGTAGCCGGCGTTGCGGGCGGTCCAGTAGGCGGTGTCCTTGCCGGACAGGGCGCGCCACTGGGCGGCGAAGTCGGAGGCGCCGATCTCCCGGCCGTCGCTCCAGACGGCCTGCTGGTCGAGCTTGTAGAGGACGACCTGCTTGGGCTCCGTCTCGACGACCTTGGCGGACTCCAGGTAGGCGGGGTTGCGCTCCGGGCGACCGTCGGCGTTCATCCGGAACATCGACGGCAGGACGGCCTGGGCCACGCGGGTGGTGGTGGCGTCGGCGTCCGACTGGAAGGTGTTCAGGGTGTCGGGCACGGAGTCGACGGCCCAGCGCAGGGTGCCGCCGTCGGCGATCCGGTCGCGGGCGGCGGGCTGGATGTCCTGCCCGGCGAGCGGCTTGCCCGCCGGGTCCTCGGAGCCGCATCCGGCGAGCGCGGGCACCGCGAGCACTCCCGCGGTGAGGAGGAAGGCGACCGAGCGCGAGACCGCACGCGGGCCGACGCCGTGCTGGGACATCTGTGCTACCTCCGGAAAGCCGCGGGCGTTATGATCACTTTTGGCGGTATTTGGATTTCATCTGATGTATGCGGCCCACTGAAGAGGAAAGGGTTCGGCAACACAGGGCGACACGGCGGTCACCGGCGGAGAGTCACCCGTGCGGAGCAATACACGGCACGGCGCACCCATGCGCCTCGGCCAATCGATGCACATCCCTTCACAGCACAAGGTGTGACGCGCAACACTCGCAGGCGCATGAACGTTGCCGCCTTGGGCCTCGAAGGACCCGCGGAAGTGAGGGCAAGTCATGTCCGTTCACGACGAACTGACGTCAGTCCAGCGCAGCCTCGACGACCTGCTCCGGTCGGTGGGGCGCCTGGAGAAGCAGCTCGGCACCGGCGGCCTGGAGATGCGCCGCGTCCGTGCCGACGCCAACCATCTGCGCGAGAGCGTCGCCCTGCTGCGCGACGCCGCCGCCTCGCCGGCCGCACCGAAGCGCCCCGAGCTCGTCACCATCTCGGACACGCCGTACGACTCCGCCCTGTGGAGCGACTCGGACGACGAGGGGCTCGGCGCCCGGGACCGGCGCGCTCCCTGACCGGTCAGGAGTGGTACGACCGGCACCTCCCCCGAACCCGACCGGAGTCGTCACGTGGCCACTGGTACGGAACCCCCCGCCACCGAACCCCAGCCCAGAAGCGGCGGTGTACGGGCGGGTACGCGCGCCGCGATCACCGCCCCGCACCTGCGCACCGACCGCTGGTGGCTGGCGCCGGCCGGCACGGCCGCCGGCCTGCTGGCCTTCATCGTCTACTCGACCTGGCGGGCCTTCGCCGACGCCCACTACTACGCGGCGCCGTACGTCTCGCCCTTCTACTCCCCGTGCCTGGCGGAGCGGTGCAAGCCGATGAAGGCCGGCCCGAACTGGGAGATCTTCGGCAGCTGGTGGGGCATCTCGCCCGCCATCATCATCCTGATCTTCCCGCTCGGCTTCCGGCTGACCTGCTACTACTACCGCAAGGCCTACTACCGGGGCTTCTGGGCGTCCCCGCCGGCCTGCGCGGTGGCCGAGCCGCACAAGAAGTACACCGGTGAGACCCGCTTCCCGCTGGTCCTGCAGAACATCCACCGGTACTTCTTCTACGCCGCGATCCTCGTCGCCGGGATCCTCACGTACGACACCGTGCTCGCCTTCCGCGACGAGAACTACGCGTGGGGCCACATGGGCCTCGGCACGCTCGTGTTCCTGGTGAACATCGTGCTGATCTGGGCGTACACGATCTCCTGCCACTCGTGCCGGCACATCGTCGGCGGCAAGCTCAAGCACTTCTCCAGGCATCCCGTGCGCTACCGGATGTGGCAGTGGGCCGGGAAGCTCAACGCCCGGCACATGCAGCTCGCCTGGGCGTCGCTGGTGAGCGTGGCGCTCGCCGACTTCTACGTCTATCTGGTCGCGTCCGGCGCCTTCGACGATCCGCGGTTCTTCTGATGAGGGGTGCGTACTGATGTCCGTGGTCGACCGGCAGGAGTGGGACGTCGTCGTGGTGGGCGCGGGCGGGGCCGGGCTGCGCGCCGCCATCGAGGCCCGTGAGCGGGGCGCCCGTACGGCCGTGATCTGCAAGTCGCTGTTCGGCAAGGCGCACACCGTGATGGCCGAGGGCGGCATCGCCGCGGCGATGGCCAACGCCAACGAGAACGACACCTGGCAGGTCCACTTCCGCGACACCATGCGCGGCGGCAAGTTCCTCAACCAGTGGCGGATGGCCGAGCTGCACGCGCAGGAGGCGCCGCAGCGGGTGTGGGAGCTGGAGACCTGGGGGGCGCTGTTCGACCGCACCAAGGACGGCCGGATCTCCCAGCGCAACTTCGGCGGCCACGAGTACCCGCGCCTCGCCCACGTCGGCGACCGCACGGGCCTGGAGCTGATCCGCACGCTCCAGCAGAAGATCGTCGCGCTGCAGCAGGAGGACTTCAAGGAGACCGGCGACTACGAATCCCGGCTGAAGGTCTTCCAGGAGTGCACGGTCACGCGCGTGCTGAAAGCGGACGGTCGCGTCTCGGGGGTCTTCGCCTACGAGCGCGAGTCGGGCCGTTTCTTCGTCCTCGAGGCACCCGCCGTCGTGATCGCGACGGGCGGTATCGGCAAGTCCTTCAAGGTGACGTCCAACTCGTGGGAGTACACGGGCGACGGCCACGCGCTGGCCCTCCTCGCGGGCGCGCCCCTGCTGAACATGGAGTTCGTGCAGTTCCACCCGACCGGCATGGTCTGGCCGCCGTCGGTGAAGGGCATCCTGGTCACCGAGTCGGTGCGCGGCGACGGCGGTGTGCTGCGCAACTCCGACGGCAAGCGGTTCATGTTCGACTACATCCCCGACGTCTTCAAGGAAAAGTACGCCGAGTCGGAGGACGAGGGCGACCGCTGGTACGACGACCCGGACAACAACCGGCGTCCCCCCGAGCTGCTCCCCCGCGACGAGGTCGCGCGGGCGATCAACGCCGAGGTGAAGGAGGGGCGCGGCTCGCCGCACGGAGGCGTGTTCCTCGACGTGTCGACGCGGATGCCCGCCGAGGTCATCAAGCGCCGGCTGCCGTCGATGTACCACCAGTTCAAGGAGCTGGCGGACGTCGACATCACGGCGGAGGCGATGGAGGTCGGGCCCACCTGTCACTACGTGATGGGCGGGGTCGCGGTCGAGTCCGACACGGCGGCGGCCCGCGGGGTGCCGGGGCTGTTCGCGGCCGGTGAGGTGGCCGGCGGGATGCACGGCTCCAACCGGCTCGGCGGCAACTCGCTGTCCGACCTGCTGGTGTTCGGGCGACGGGCGGGCTGGCACGCGGCCGAGTACGCGGCGGGCACCACCGGGGCGCGGCCCGTCGTGGACGACGTCCAGGTCGACTCCGCCGCCGCCGAGGCCCTGCGGCCCTTCTCGGCCGAGGCGGAGATCGAGGAGCCCGCCGGGGGCCCACCGGAGAATCCGTACACCCTGCACCAGGAACTCCAGCAGACGATGAACGACCTGGTCGGCATCATCCGCCGCGAGCCGGAGATGAAGCAGGCCCTGGAGAAGCTGGCCGAGCTGCGGGTACGCGCCCGCCGGGCCGGGGTCGAGGGGCACCGGCAGTTCAATCCGGGCTGGCACCTCGCCCTGGACCTCAGGAACATGCTGCTGGTCAGCGAGTGCGTGGCGAGGGCCGCGCTGGAGCGCACCGAGTCGCGCGGCGGGCACACGCGTGAGGACCATCCGGGGATGGACCGCAAGTGGCGCCGTATCAACCTGCTGTGCGCGCTCACCGACCCGACGGGCGGGCTGGCGGCGGATCCGGTCCGCGGCCAGATCACCCTCAGCAGCGAGACCACCGAACCCGTCCGTGCGGACCTGCTCGCCCTGTTCGACAAGGAGGAGCTGGTGAAGTACCTGGCCGAAGAGGAGCTGTACGAGTGAGCGGCTACGAGGCCCGCTTCAAGGTGTGGCGGGGCGATGTCGGGGGCGGCGGCCTGGAGGACTTCAAGGTCGAGGTGAACGAAGGCGAGGTGGTCCTCGACATCATCCACCGTCTGCAGGCCACGCAGGCCCCCGATCTCGCCGTGCGCTGGAACTGCAAGGCGGGCAAGTGCGGTTCCTGCTCGGCGGAGATCAACGGCCGGCCGCGGCTGCTGTGCATGACCCGCATGTCGGTCTTCACCCGGGAGGAGACGATCACGGTGACGCCGCTGCGGGCGTTCCCGGTCGTCCGCGACCTGGTCACCGACGTCGGCTTCAACTACACGAAGGCCAGGGAGGTCCCGGCCTTCGTTCCGCCGGCCGGGGTCGCGCCCGGCGAGTACCGCATGATGCAGGAGGACGTCGACCGCTCGCAGGAGTTCCGCAAGTGCATCGAGTGCTTCCTGTGCCAGGACACCTGCCATGTGGTCCGCGACCACGAGGAGAACAAGCAGGCGTTCGCGGGTCCCCGCTTCCTGATGCGCGTGGCGGAACTGGACATGCACCCGCTGGACGCGGCAGCCGAAACGGGCCTGGACCGCAAGACCACAGCCCAGGAGGAACACGGCCTGGGTTACTGCAACATCACCAAGTGCTGCACGGAGGTCTGCCCCGAGGGCATCAAGATCACGGACAACGCCCTGATCCCGCTGAAGGAACGGGCGGTGGACCGCAAGTACGACCCGCTGGTGTGGCTGGGCTCGAAGATCAGGAGGCGGACCTCAGCAGGCTGAGCGCCTCCTGGAGGTTGTGTTCGGCGATCTCCCGCATCCGCTCGGGGTGCGGGAAGTCCCCCTCGATGAGGGTCAACGGGCCCGAGACGAGCCCGATGTGCGTCGAGAGGCGGTACAGACGCAGGCGGGCCTCGTCCAGACCCGGGGCCCGCAGCGCGTCGTAGTGGGGCCCGAAGCGGAGCCGGAGGAAGACGTGTTCCTGCTCCACGTCGAAGTACATCAGGCCCTCGATGTCGATGAGCGCCGGCTGCCCGTCGGGCGTGAGCAGGACGTGGTCCGGCCCGAGTTCGCCGTGGATGAGGGTGAGGCGCTCGCGGGGGCGGACCTCGCCGGCCAGGGCCTGGACGGTGTCCTCCAGCTCCCGGCGTACGGCGGCGGCGCGGGGCTCGCGCCGGGCCGCTTCGGCGATGCAGCGCAGGGCGCCCTCGGTGACCCGCTGTTCGCAGGAGGTGCTGTGGGAGGAGCCGCCGCTGTCGACGAGGGCGACCTTCCCGAGGCGGGGTCCGGTGCGGGAGTGCAGGGTGGCGAGCAGAGCCGCCATGCGCTCCATGGCCTCCGGCGCCGCCCGCGGGTCGCGGACCAGGGCCTCCTCCAGGCTGCCGCCGGTCAGGTCCTCGACGACCGCCGCGTCCGCCGGGAGGTGGGTATGCGTGGCGTCGGCGTACCGGAGGCGGGGCGTTCGGACCCCGGCGGCGGCCAGCCGGTCGTGGGCAGCCGTGAACAGGTCGAGGCCCGTGCCGTGGGAGAAGGGGTCGCGGGGGTCGGAGGGACCGGCGTCCCAGTAGTCCTCGTCGGCGGACCAGACGTAGGCGACGGCCGTGGAGTCGTCGTCGAGGATGAGGCGGTAGACGCCCTTCTTGGAGCCGCCGCGCAGGCGTTCCACTCCGGTGAGGGTGCGTCCCGCGCCCAGGGCGGCGCGGGCCAAGGGGACGAGGTCGGCACGGGTGAGTTCGCGTCGTGTCTCCGTCACCGCACCCAGTCTTCCTTGTAGGAGCGCCAGTTTTCCTCCGTCGCGGCGAAATCGATGTACAGCGCGACACCGAAGCGGGCCCGGTCGGCGTCCGTACGGGACAGGCCGAGCCGGACACCTCGTACCGCGGCCGGCACGGTCTCGGCGTGGCCCCAGTGGTCGAAGTTGCTCTCCCAGTAGAAGGGCAGGCCCATCAACAGGTCGGTGGAGGGCGGGGTGACCTCCAGGGCGAGTGAGGTCTGCTGGGCGACATAGCCGCCGTAGGTGCCCTCCAGCGGCTGGGCGGTGTCGTACGACATCACGGCGATCTGGTCGACGCGGCGGGCGACCTGGCCGAAGAACTCCTGCGACCACCACTTGGGGTGCTCGGTGAACAGGCCGAACACGGTGTGGAGCGACGGCAGCGGGTCGATCTGGTGGGCGGCGACGGAGAGTCGCGCGTCCCGGGGCCGGGTCTCACGGCGCAGGGAGTCGAGGAGAGAGAGGTAGTCGCGGTCCCCGGACGGCATGGGCTCCAGGTCGAGGTGGATGCCCTCGTAACCGGTGTCCAGGACCTGACGGGCGGAGCGGACGACGGCGGCGCGGGTGCCCGGGTCCTCCAGGTGCATGCCGTCCTCGTCCTCGGACGCGAGGACGTCGCCGAGGAAGGCCTGGACGCGGATGCCGGGCATCTCCTCGTGTACCGCGTCGATGAACCAGCGGGCCCTCGGATAGACCGACTCGGGAAGCGTGCCGTCGTGTTCCAGGGGGCCGGAGTGGACGTACAGGTCGCGGATGCCGGTGCCTCGCAGGCGACGGGCCAGGGCGGTGACATCGGCGTCCTTCTTGCGGCCGTCGACCCAGGCGTGTCCGAGCCAGAGGGCGTCGCGGTTTCTGGTGTGGGTGCCGTCCGCGGGGTCGCCCATGTAGTTGATGCGGAGGGCCGTCAGTACGGACAGCAGCGGGAGCAGGAGGACCACGGGCAGGAACAGCGCCGTACGTCTGACCCAGCGCCGACGCCCCCGGCTTCGTCCGTTGTCGGGTTCGGGAGCCCCCGGTGGGGAGTCCTCGGAGTCCTCGCCCTCGGCGGCCACGGCTTCGTTCGCGGTCGTGTCCTCCGTGTGTTCCATGCCGTCGTCCCCCCGGTGGTGCGGTTGGTGTTGCTGGGGATGACGAACCATACGGATGTTCGGTTGCGATCAGCTGGGCGCCCCGGGCCGGTGCCGCACGTGCACGTGGCCCTCCCGGGGGTGGGCGGGCGGATGCGGAGGAAGGACGGTCGTGAGTATGTAGCGGCTCTTCTCCGCCACGCGGCAGGAGGCCGTGTTGTCCGCCTGGTGCAGGAGTTCGAGGCGGGTCAGGCCGTCGTGGGCGAAGGTGGTGAAGGCCCAGTCGGTCAGGGCGTGCAGGGCGCGCGGCGCGATGCCCCGGCCGCGTGCGTGCGCGGCCGTCCAGTAGCCGACCTCGGCGGACGCGGCGCCGGGGACGATGTCCTTGAGGACCACGTGGCCGGCCAACCGCCCGCCGGCGCCGGAGGGCTGGGCTTCCTCGACGGCGAACGCGTAGCGGCGGCCCTGCTCCCAGCCCTGCTGCTGCTCGCGCAGCCACCGCGCGGCGCCCGTGGCGTCGTCGACGGCGAAGGACGTCCAGCGGCGCAGGGCTTCGTCATGGCCCAGCGCGGCCAGTCCTGCGGCGTCCCCGGGGGTCCAGGGGCGCAGGACCAGGGCGGGGGCCGTCGGCGTGGCGTCCGCCCGGAGCCGTGCGGTGGGTATCGGCATGGGCTGAGCGTACGGTGGCGGCGGGCCGTTCTCAGAACAGGCTCAGCAGCGCCTCCGCCGGGTCCGTCAGGCGGGTCTCGCCGCCGGGCAGGGGGAGTTCGAACCAGACCGTCTTGCCTCGGGGCGTGCGCCGGGAGCCCCACGCGGCGCTGAGCAGGCCGACCAGCTGCAGGCCGCGGCCGCCCTCGTCGGTGTCGCGGGCCCGGCGGCGGCGGGGCTGGACCAGGCCGGAGTCCCAGACCTCACAGACCAGGGTCCGGTCGAGCAGCAGCCGGAGGCGGATCTCGCCCTCACCGTAGCGCAGGGCGTTGGTGACCAGCTCGCTGACCAGGAGCTCCGTGGTGTCGACGAGGGCTTCCATGTCCCAGCTGATCAGCTGGGCACGCGCGTACTCACGGGCCCGGCCCACACTGCGCGGCTCGCGCGGCAGGGTCCAGTCGCCCACGGACTCGTTCGGCAGACCCTGTACACGTGCCATCAGCAACGCGATGTCGTCCTCGCCGTGGTGGGTGTCGAGGGTGTTGAGGACGTGGTCGCAGACGTCCTCCAGCGGCTGGGCGGGGTCGGAGAGGGCGCTGACGAAGGCCTGGAGTCCCTCGTCCAGGGGATGGTCGCGGCTTTCGACCAGTCCATCCGTGTAGAGCGCGAGCAGAGCGCCCTCGGGGAGTTCGACCTCGACCTCCTCGAAGGGCTCGCCGCCGACCCCGAGCGGCATACCCGGCGGCACGTCGAGCATCAGGGCGGACTCGCCGGGTTCCACCAGGACGGGCGGCAGATGGCCCGCGTTGGCGAAGGTGCAGCGCCGGGTGACGGAGTCGTAGACGGCGTAGACACAGGTGGCGAGGTACACCTCCGAGAGGTCCGCCTCGCGGGGGCGGCGGGCCGCCCTCGTCGCCTGCTGGACACCCCCGGGGGCGCCGAGGCCGCGCGCGATCTCGTCCAACTGGGAGAGCACTTCGGCCGGTTCGAGGTCGAGCTGCGCCAGGGTCCGGACGGCCGTGCGGAGTTCGCCCATCGCGACGGCGGCGCGCAGGCCGCGGCCCATGACGTCGCCGACGACGAGCGCGGTGCGGTGCCCGGGGAGTTCGATGACGTCGAACCAGTCGCCGCCGACCTCGCTGGGCCGGCCAGTGTTGGCGTTGCCGGGCAGATAGCGGCAGGCGATGTCGAGGCCGGAGGCCTCCGGGTCGCCGGGCGGGAGCAGGGACCGTTGCAGTATCAACGCGCGCTCGTGCTCGCGCCGGTAGAGGCGGGCGTTGTCGATGCAGACGGCCGCGCGCGCCGCCAGCTCCACGGCGAGATCGCGGTCCCGGTCGCCGAACGGCTCGCTGCCCTTCGTACGGGCGAACTGCACGAGCCCGACGACGGTGTCATGGGCGACCATCGGCACGGCCAGCGTGGACTGCACGAGCCCCCCGTCCTCGCCGGGGACGAACTGGGGGCGGGCCGTGCGCAGGGCGTCCGCGCAGGGCGAGTTGAACGGGTAGTGGTGGACGGCGCCGACCGAGACGGGCACACCGCTGCCGGCGAAGGGCTCGTCGGAGACGGCACTGGCGAACGCCACCCGGCGCAGCTCGGCGCTGCCGTCGGCGAGCCCGGGCGGGGTCTCGTCGCCGGCCAGCAGGCCCTGGTAGAGGTCGACGGTGGCCAGATCGCAGAAGCCGGGCACGACCACGTCGAGGAGCTGCCTGGCCGTGGTCTCCAGGTCCAGGGAGTTGCCGATGCGGGCGCCGGCCTCGTTCAGCAGAGCCAGGTTGCGCCGGGCGGCGGCGGCCTCGCGGGCCGCGGCCCGGCGGGCGGTGATGTCGATCCCGAGCCAGGCGATCCCGATGGGACGGCCCGAACCGCTGTGTACGCGATAGAGGTTGACGGACCAGTGGCGGCGCTCGTCGGAGCCCGGCACGAATCCGGTGACGTGCATGTCGGTGATGGAACTGCCGGTCTCCAGCACCCGCCGCAGCGTGGCGGCGACCCGCTCGGCCTCGCCGCGCTGGAGGTAGTCGTGTACTCCCTTGCCGCGGTGGGCGTCGGGCTCGCCGCCGAAGATGGAGGCGAACCGCTGGTTGACGCGGCGGACCCGCAGGTCGGAGTCGATCAGCAGGAAACCGAACGGGGATTGACTGAAAATGGCCTGCGATGCGGCGAGGTCGGTCTCGATGCTGCGCAGGGTGCGGACGTCGACGACGATGCAGACGGCGGCCTTCTCGCCCTCCTCGGTGCGCGTCGGCATGACGTACACCTCGGCGAGCCCCTCATGACCGCATTCGCCCTCGGTGTCCTTGGGCATCCGGAAGGGCACCACACCGGTCCACTCGCGGCCGTCGAGGATCTCGGCCATCTTGCGCATGCCCCGCTCGCGATGGCGGGGATCGATGAACGCCTCGATGGGGTCCATGCCGACGGCGCGCCGCGCGGAGATGCCGAAGAGGTGCTCGGCGCGCAGGCTCCACTGGTCGACCAGCCCGTCGGGGCCGATCGAGAAGGACGCGACCTTGATGTAGTCGTAGATGGATCCCGGGGGACTGCTCTGCCACATGGCGTCCCCGGGCTGTACCCCGTCGGCCGCGAGCGCACCTCCCACCGCGGAGGCCAGGCCGTCCGCGGCCCTGGCCCTCGCGCCCTCCGACGGGTCCTCGGACTCCGTGGCCTTCGCTGGTATCTCGCTCACGCGAACCGTCCCCTCCAGCTCACCGCGTCCGGCACCGGTCACCGGGGGCGGCTGCCCGCAGTATCCAGCACTACGGTGCCGCACAACACGGTGTTCACGATCACAGCACGGTCCCGATGGTTTTCGGTCCGGACCGTGACAACACTTCCAGTCTTCTAACCAGCGGACACGTCGTCGAATCACGTCTACCGACAACCGCCACTGGCCTGAACCAATCGCTCGACAGTGACAGGGCGTACGTACACCGACTTTTCACCCCGGCACGGTGAGTTCGAACCACACCGTCTTGCCCGCGGCGCCGGGCCGGGTGCCCCAGCGGCGGCAGGAGGAGGCCACCAGTTGCAGTCCGCGGCCGCTCTCGTCCTCGGGCCGGGCGGCGCGTTCGCGGGGCGGGTCCGGGAGCGGGTCGGAGACCTCGACCCGCAGGACGCCGTCCAGGTCGGACGGGCGGAGCAGCCGGACCCCGATGGGGCCTGTGGCGTGTCGCAGGGCGTTGGTGACCAACTCGCTGACCAGCAACGCCGCGAGGTCGGCCAGGCTGTCGAGGTTCCAGCCGCGGAGTTGGCGGCGGACGACCTGGCGGGCGGTGCGCACGGCGCCGGGTGCGGCGGGAAAGGTCCACTCGGCGCGGTCACCTTCGGTGTCGGTCACGCCGATCACTTCCCAGACAGGAGGCCCGCCCATGTCCGGTTTCATGGGGTTAATGGGCACATACCCGGTATCTGGGGCGGAGTACCGTGCGGAGCAGCGCACAGTGGCACGAAAGGCACAGGGGGCGCCCGTACGGCGACCGCCCGGCACCGCACGCCCCCGGATGGCCTCAAGCGCCGGGCACTTCCTCCGCGCCCGGGCCTGAAGTGGTGAGGCCTTCGGCGGCTTCGAGGTGCGCGAGGGTCTGCCGTACGGCCGGGACGTCCTGGTCGAGCCAGTGCACGTCCCAGATCTCGCCCGGGCCGAGCCAGCGCAGCGCGTCGTGGTCCTCGAGGGGCTCGGGGGCGGCGGAGCCGGGTCGCAGCCGCGCGGTCCACACCTGCAGGACGTAGGGCGACTTCAGGGGCCACTCCCCCGGGACGCGCGCGCCGGCCTCGGCGTCGACGCCGAGTTCCTCGCGCAGCTCCCGCACCAGCGCCGCGTCGGCCGTCTCCCCGGGCTCGACCTTGCCACCGGGCAACTCCCAGCGCCCGGCCAGCTCGACGGGCGCACTGCGCCGGGCCGCCAGCAACCGCCCGTCGTCGACCAGCGCGGCACCCACGACGACGATCCGCTCACTCATGCCGGGAGCCTACGGGAGCGCGGCCGGACGGCGACTCCGGCCCCGGGCGCAGGCATCGGGCGCAGGCACCGAGCGCAGGCACCGGGCGTCAGTCGTGCGTCACGCCCGCCCCGTTCTGCCCCAGCCGCTCGACCCAGTACAGCTGTTTGTGACCGCGGCCGTCGAGGCTGTCCGCGATCTTCTGAGCCTCGGACCGGGTCGCGTACCGGCCCACCCGGTAGCGGTTGCCGTTGTCGTCCTCTCGTATCACGAGCCAGGGAAGAGTGACCGTGCTGTCGTTCATCGCGCCCCTCCACTTCCCACCCGCGGCCTGTGCCGTGCCCCACCCGCTAAGGAAACCGCAATGCGCATATGCCCGAGCCTACGCCTAACCTTCACGGAGCGAATACGGGTTTTCACAAAGAGGTACGCAACCAGCCAGAACGCAGGGGGCGCGCGCCAATGAACGCGCCGTCTGAGTGCCTCGGGACACCCGAGCGCGGGCATACCGCATACACCACTGTCGACCTGCGAAGACGACGACCGGTCAGGGAATACGGACCGCCCCGTTCGACGACGGCCGCCTCGGTGATCGTGTGAGCGGGGCGCGCAAGGAGCGCGCCCCGGGACGGATGTGAGCGTTCGCTACTTGACCGGAAGGTGGTAGGCGACCCGGTACCGATCGGCCGGAATCACCACGTCGGCCGTCTCGACCGGGCGGCCGGAGGCGTAGAACGTGCGATGGACGACCACGACCACATGACCGGGGACGCCACCCAGGACGAGCAGTTCCTCGGCGAGCCCCGGACGGGCGCCGACCTCCTCGGTGACGTTGTCCACGATCACCTCGATCGCGCGCATGCGCTCGACGACGCCCATGCCGCCGAGCGGCCCCTCCTCCGGCAGCATCACGGGCGTACGGCCCGTCACGGCGAGCGGCTCCCAGGACGTGGAGAGCATCATCGCCTCGCCGCCCTCGCGGAAGAGGTACTTCGTGCACATCACCCGGTCGCCCGGCTCGATGTCCAGGCGCTCGGCGACCGCGACACTCGCCTCGGACTGCTCACTGCTCGACTCCCAGGTGCCACGCCCGTCCCCGTCGGCCTGCTCCTGGCGGAACGGCGTGGCCCCGCCGGGCGGGCGGTAGCCGGAGCGGGAGACACGCCGGGGCACGGGCCGCTCGCGCACATACGTCCCCGAGCCGGAGCGGCCCTCGACCAGCCCCTCCGCCATGAGCACCTTGCGGGCCTCCAGGGCGACGGTGTCCGAGACTCCGTACTCCTGGCGAATTCTGGCCTGGGAGGGGAGACGGGTGTGGGGTGGCAGCTGACCCTCGACGATCTTCTGGCGGAGATCACCCGCGACGCGCAGATACGCCGGCTGCTCACCGAATGTCACTGGCCGCTCCCATCAGGTTGTACAGACAGCAACAGCGTGGCAACCGTAGGTTGTGCGGTGCAAGTAAAGGCCAGAGAATCACTCGATGTGATGACATGGTGGCCCTGAGGGCTTTACGCAGGCACTTTCTCCCCGCTATAGCCGCCGTCACACCTCGGCTTCGGAGTTGCCGCTCTCACTGTCGTCGAACGCCGGCGGGGTGGTGGCCAGCCCGAGGGCCTTGCGCGCGGTGACGATCTCCGGGCCGTCGACGTACGCGTACGCCTTCTCGTAGTGCGCGAAGTAGGTGTCCACGTCACCGGCCTCGCTCGCCTTCGACCACTCCTCGCGGGCGCCCTCCATCTCCTCGACCAGGTCGGCGACGGGCTTCCGGGCAGCCGACGGCCAGGAGTGGCCGCGCAGGGCCTCGATCTGTTCGCCGAGCACGTCGTGCACCTGCGTGGCCCAGGCCCGGCTTCCGGCGAGATCGTCCTCGGGGGACTTCTCCGGCTCCTCGTACAGCGCCGCGTCGACGGCGTTGGCCGTGGACAGGAAGACGACCTGGTCGGTGTCGAGCGTGGTGGGATCGTCGCGCAGGGAGCCGGTCAGCCGGGTCTTCGCGTCGGTGCTGCCGAAGACGCAGATGATCGCGCGGTCGCCGTAGCGCCAGGTCTCCCGGGACGGCATGAGGTAGTACACGTCGACGTCGGCCGGCATCGCCCAGGAGTCCATGGCGTACTGGCTCTGGAGCGCGTAGCACCTCTCGTCGGCGAGGTCGGTGACCTTGCCGTCGCCCGGGAAGGCGCCGCCCGGCAGCGTGACGACCCCGAACACCTCACCGTCGTGCCCGACTTCGCAGGAGACCGGGTCGACGTCGTAGGTGTCGCCCTCCAGACCGTCGGGCGCGTCGAAGCAGTCGCCCGTGCGCAGCGACAGGCTCTCGTTGCCCTGCGCGCCGTCCTCGAACTTCGCCCAGACCTCGGACGCGGTGCCCGTGGCCAGCACCACCCCCCACAGCACGGCTCCGACGGATGACAGCACCACCCCGGCGATCGCCATGCCCCGCCCGCTCTGCCCGGAGCGCCGGATCTGCCACAGCGCGACCAGCCCCAGGACGAGCCCCGCCACGGGCAGGAAGCAGAGCACACCGAGCACGAGAGCGGCCACGGCGAGCGCGTTGACGGAGACCGGAGTGCCGTAGGGACGGTGCGCCTGGGGCCAGTTGGCAGGCGGCCGGCCGTACGGGTCCTGGGGCTGCGGATTCCCAGGGGGCGGAGGTATCGACACGGGTACGGCGCTCCTGGCTGAGGCGGTGGGCGGGGGTCTGTCGTACGGCTGCGCGCATCGTAAGCGGGTGCGGCGGGGTATGGCGGCCGCGTTCAGCTCAACGGGCTTCAGGGCGGCGGCGTTCAGGTCGCCGGGCCGACCTGGCTGCCCCGGTGAGCGGCTCGGGCTTCTCCGGGACGGGCGGCTGCTGCTCACCCAGGGCGTCAAGGGCATCTCCAAGCACGCGGCCCAGCGCATGGCCCGGCGCGGCATCAGCCAGGAGATGGCCGCGCGTACGGTGAAGACCGGCACACAAGGCCGGGAACGTCGCGTCCGTCGGCCGCAACTGAGCCCGTTCCCGAGAGGCGAACCATGCACATCGAGTACGACCGCGAGAACGACACCGCGTATGTCTCTCTCGCCGAGCACATCGCGGACGGCGCCGCCGTCCGGCAGATCCCCGTCGCCGGGGTCGGGGCGGATGCCGAGGTCTTCCTCGACGTGGACGCGTCGGGCCGGCTCCTCGGCATCGAGGTCATCGGGGCGGGCGGTGCGTTGCCGGCCGAGGTACTGGAGCAGTACTCCTCGTCCGACTGACGGGCCGGGACCGTCGCGGGGGGGGCGGCCAAGGCCGGGGCCGTCGCGGACGGTTGCGCGGACGGTTAGGCCGGAAGGCCGGCACAGGCGGTCAGGGTCGTTGCTACGGCTTCTCCGTCACCCGTCGGCAGGCCTCCGCGTACGCCCGTACCAGCGGCCGTCGTCCGTCCTTGCGGCGCCAGGCCAGGACGTAGCGGCTGGGGGTGACACCGCGCACCGGGCGGGCCGTCACGCCGCCCAGGGTGAGCAGGGGGACGTTGCCCTCGGCCACCAGGCACACGCCGAGGCCGGCGGCTAGAGCCTCGTACGTCTCCTCCGTGCCGGCGATCTCCGCGCCGATCCTGGGCGGCCGGCCGTCACGCGCGTCCAGGGCGAGCCAGAAGTCGCGCAGCGGCCCCGTGCTCTCGGGCAGCGCGAGGAAGGGCTCGTCGAGCAGGTCCGCGAAGTCGATCTCGGCACGGCCGGCGAGGGGATGCGTCTCCGGCAGGGCGACCAGCAGCGGCTCCTCGGCGACGACCGTCCATGCGAAGCGGTCCTGGCCGGGCAGCGGCAGCCAGACGAAGGCGACGTCCGCGGCACCGTCGGCGAGGCCCGCGGTGGGGTCCTCCCAGTTGACCTGCCGGAGCCGTACGACGGCCTCCGGGTGCGCCGCCGTGAAGCGGGAGCGGATCGCGGGCAGCAGGCCGCCGCGGACCGGGCTGGTGCTCATACCCACCACCAGCGTGCTGCGCTGCGCCACCCGGGCCGACTCCACCGCGGCCGCTCCCTCCTCCCAGTCCGCAAGCACCCGCCGGGCGTGCGGCAGCAGTGCCGTACCCGCCTCGGTGAGGGCCACGCCGTGCCGGTCGCGCCGGAACAGCTCGACGCCCAACTGCCGCTCCAGGGCCCGGACCTGCTTGCTCAGGGCCGGCTGGGACACGTAGAGGCGCGCGGCGGCGCGGGTGAAGTGCAGTTCCTCGGCCACGGCCACGAAGTAGCGCAGGTCCCGTACATGGACGTCCATAACCATTGGTTATCACCTTAAGTCTTGGACGGGCGGGCGGGCCCGGCGAGAGGGTGAAGGGAGTGACGACACGAGACGGGGAGCTGGCATGAACAAGGTGTGGCTGATCACGGGTGCGAGCAGCGGCTTCGGGCGGGCGATCGCCGAGGCGGCCCTCGCGGCGGGCGATGTGGTGGTCGGCGCGGCCCGGCGCCCCGAGGCGCTGGACGACCTGGTCGCCGCCCACCCCGACCGGGTGGAGGCGCTGCGCCTGGACGTCGCCGACACCGGCGCCGCCGAGGCCGCCGTACGGGACATCGTGGCGCGGCACGGGCGGATCGACGTCCTGGTCAACAACGCGGGCCGGACGCATGTCGGGGCCTTCGAGGAGACCACCGAGGAGGAGCTGCGGGCGCTGTTCGACGTGCATGTCTTCGGCCCGGCCGCCCTCAGCAGGGCCGTGCTGCCGTACATGCGGGAGCGGCGCTCGGGCGCGATCGTGCAGATGAGCAGCATGGGCGGGCAGCTTTCCTTCGCCGGCTTCTCGGCGTACAGCGCGACGAAGTTCGCCCTGGAGGGCATGTCCGAGGGACTCGCGGACGAGGTCGCGGACTTCGGCATCAAGGTGCTGATCGTCGAGCCGGGCGCCTTCCGCACGAGTCTGTTCGAGACCGGGCGGGCCGGAGTCAGCGCGGACACCGGGGTGTACGGCAAGGTCAGCGAGACCCGTGGGGCCGTCGCCGGCGGTGACGGCGTCCAGCCCGGCGACCCGGCCAAGGCCGCCGCCCTCATCCTGGCCGCCCTGGACGCCGATCCGGCCCCGCTGCGCCTGCCCCTCGGCGACGACGGCGTCAGCGCGGTCCTCGGCCATCTCGACCAGGTGCGGGACGAGGTCGTGGCCTGGGAGAAGCGCACCCGGGACACGGGATTCGACGACTGACGGCCCGTCCGGCGAACTGACGCATATCCGACGGCATATCTGACGACACATCACAAGGGCCCTGCATGTCCGTGCAGGGCCCTTGTGCAATTCCTGTGGAGGCCTCAATCTTTCGGCTGACGCACAGGAGTCGTCCTCGGGTTGACATGACCATGACTCCAGGGTGGCTTCGACGGGCGTGCACCACACCCCACAGCGCACCACCGATCGAGGAGGACCCCTCAGATGGCAGTGATGCGTACTCCCCACGGATCCACCCGGCGAAGACTGGCCGCGCTCGGCGCGACGGCCACCGCGGCGCTCGTCGCGAGCCTCGTCTCCGCCCTCCCCGCCGGCGCGGCCCCGGTCGCCGCCGAGGGACACGTCCAGTACGAGGGCGCCGCGAACGCCGTCGCCGACAGCTACATCGTCACCCTGAAGACCGAGAAGGCCGGTTCCGCCGAGGGCCGCGCCCTGGCGCACAAGTACGGCGCCGAGATCGAGCGGACGTACACCAAGGCCCTGAACGGCTATGCCGTCGAGGCGTCCGAGTCCGAGGCGAAACGTCTCGCCGCCGACCCGGCCATCGCCTCCGTCGTCCAGGACAGGACCTACCGCATCACCGGGACGCAGCCCAGCCCGCCCTCCTGGGGCCTGGACCGCATCGACCAGAAGAACCTGCCGCTGAACAACTCGTACACCTACCCGGACTCGGCGGGCCAGGGCGTCACGGCGTACGTCATCGACACCGGCGTCCGCATCACCCACAGCGACTTCGGCGGACGCGCCTCCTACGGCTACGACGCCGTCGACAACGACAACACCGCCCAGGACGGCCACGGTCACGGCACACACGTCGCCGGCACCGTCGCCGGGAGCGCCTACGGCGTCGCCAAGCAGGCCAAGGTCGTCGGTGTCCGGGTGCTGAACAACTCAGGACAGGGCACCACCGCCCAGGTCGTCGCGGGCATCGACTGGGTCGCGCGGAACGCGGTCAAGCCGGCCGTCGCCAACATGTCCCTCGGCGGCCCCGCCGACACGGCCATCGACACCGCCGTACGCAACGCCGTCACCTCCGGGGTCACCTTCGTGGTCGCGGCGGGCAACGAGTCCACCAACGCCTCCACCCGGTCCCCGGCCCGGGTCACCGAGGCCGTCACGGTCGGCGCCACCACGTCGGGCGACGCGAAGGCGAGCTACTCCAACTACGGCACGGTGCTGGACCTGTTCGCGCCCGGCTCGTCCATCACCTCGGCCTGGAACTCGAGCGACTCGGCGACCAACACCATCTCCGGTACGTCGATGGCGAGCCCGCACGTCGCCGGAGCCGCCGCCCTGCATCTGGCCGACAACCCCACGGCCACTCCCGCGCAGGTCTCCGCCGCGCTGACGTCCGCAGCCACCACCGGTGTCGTCACCAGCCCCGGCAGCGGCTCCCCCAACCGCCTCCTGTACGTCGGCGGCGGTACGACCACCCCGCCCGGACCGCGCTTCGAGAACACCGCCGACCAACCCATCGCCGACAACGCCACCGCCGAGTCCCCGGTGACGGTCTCCGGCGTCTCCGGCAACGCGCCCTCGGCCCTGGCCGTCGAGGTCCACATCGTCCACACGTACATCGGCGATCTCCAGGTCCAGCTGATCGCCCCCGACGGCACGGCGTACACCCTGAAGGGGTACGGCACCGGCGGCAGTGCGGACAACATCGACACCACGTACTCCGTGAACGCCTCGGCCGAGGCGGCGAACGGCACGTGGACCCTCCGGGTGAGCGACAACGCCCGCCTGGACACCGGGCGGATCGACGCCTGGGCACTCCAGTTCTGATCCCCGTGTGCGAAGGGCCGTCAGTTCGCTGACGTGTCCGGTACGCAGGCGTCCTCGGCCGGGAGTCAGGCCCCGGCCGGGACGCCGAGCTCGGCGAGCAGGCCGCGCACGCGCCGCTCGATGGCGTCCCGGATCGGGCGGACGGCGTCGACGCCCTGTCCCGCCGGGTCGTCGAGCCGCCAGTCCAGGTACCGCTTGCCGGGGAAGACGGGGCAGGTGTCCCCGCAGCCCATGGTGATGACCACGTCGGACGCCTGGACCGCTTCGGGGGTGAGGATCTTCGGGGTCTCGGCGGAGATGTCGATCCCGGCCTCGTTCATCGCCTCCACGACGGCCTGGATCCCCGACCCGACGACCACGGCGACCAGGAGCCCGGTCCCGAGCGCTTCGGCGACGACACGGCGGCCGAGGGGCGGGGTCATGCGGTGGCTCCGGTGGCCACCGTGGCGGCCGTCCCGGCGGCGGACTCCGGCGCGCTCAGGAACGCGGCGATCCGGTCCAGGACACCGGGCAGCACCCAGTAGTACACCCACGTTCCGCGGCGCTCGCAGTCGATGAGACCGGCCTGGCGGAGCAGCTTGAGGTGGTGGGAGATCGTCGGCTGCGACAGATCGAAGGCCGGGGTCAGCTCGCAGACGCAGACCTCGCCGCCTTCCCCGCGCGAGGCGATCATCGACAGCAGCCGCAGCCGCACCGGGTCGCCCAGCGCCTTGAACACCTTCGCCAGCTCCCGGGCCCGTTCCTCGTCCAGCGGCGCGGTGGCCAGGCCCTCGCAGCAGGAGGCGTCCTGCCCGATCACCTCGAGCTCTTGTTTCGACATGCCTCTATGTTGACGTTTTTCGATTCAAGGCGCAAGGTTGTATCAACGAACGTCAATACAGCCCGCTTGGAGGCGACCGTCATGAGCGAACACTCCACCGACCTGCGCGAAACCGTCCGTCGTCGCTACGCCGAGGCAGCCGTGCGGGTGACCGCGGGCGGCACCGGCTGCTGCGGCCCCGAGCCGGTCGAGGTCGACGAGAACTTCGGTTCCACCCTCTACGCCGCCGACGAGCGCGACGCCCTGCCCGCCGAAGCGGTCGCCGCCTCCCTCGGCTGCGGCAACCCCACCGCCGTGGCCGAACTCCGCACCGGCGAGCGCGTGCTCGACCTCGGCTCCGGCGGCGGCATCGACGTCCTGCTCTCCGCCCGCCGCGTCGGCCCGACCGGCAAGGCGTACGGACTGGACATGACCGACGAGATGCTCGAACTCGCCCTGGCCAACGCCGAGAAGGCGGGCGCGACGAACGTCGAGTTCCTCAAGGGCACCATCGAGGCCGTCCCACTCCCCGCGAACACCATCGACGTGGTCATCTCCAACTGCGTGATCAACCTGTCCACCGACAAGCCGGCCGTGTTCGCCGAGACGTTCCGCGTGCTGAGGCCCGGCGGCCGGATCGGCGTCTCCGATGTCATCGCCGACGACGCCCTCGCCCCCGCCCAGCGTGCCGAGCGCGGTGACTACGCCGGCTGCGTCGCCGGCGCGCTGTCCTTCGCCGAGTACCGGCGGGGCCTGGAAGCCGCCGGTTTCACCGACGTGGAGATCACCCCGACCCACGCGGTGGCCGACGGCATGCACTCGGCGATCGTCCGCGCGACCAAGCCGCGCTGACGGGCCGGTGCCGTGCGGACCGGCCATGCGGTCTGTGCTGACCGGCCATGCCGCCTGTGCTGACCGTCCGGTGCCGCCGCGCGCAGTCCGGCGCGCTCAGTCCTTCCGACGGTCGGGGGCGGCAGCGGGCTCACCGGTGACCAGCGCCTCCTCGGTGGCGGCCCACGCGGCGAGCAGCTGGAGCGCGTCGTGGTCGGCGGAGCCGGGTGCGGCACTGTAGGCGGTGAGGGTGAGGCCGGGCTGGGCGGGCAGTTCCATGGCGTCGAAGTCGAGGGTGAGGACACCGATTTCGGGGTGGCGGAAGGACTTGCGGCCGGTGTGGTGCAGGCGCACGTTGTGCCTGGCCCAAGCCGTACGGAACTCCTCGCTGCGGGTGACCAGCTCGCCGATCAGGCCGGTCAGCCCGGTGTCGTGAGGGGCTCGTCCGGCCTCGGTCCGCAGCAGGGAGACGGTGGTGTGCAAGGACTCCTCCCAGTCGGGAAAGAAGTCGCGGCCACGGGCGTCGAGGAACTGGAACCGGGCGATGTTGACGGTCCGGGCGGTGCGGTCGGGGAACAGCGGGGAGTACAGGGCCCGGCCGAGGTGATTGGTCGCGAGGATGTCCAGGCGGCCGTTGCGGATGAAGGCCGGGGAGTCGGTCATCGACCGCAGGACGCGCAGGACACTGTCCGGCAGCGGGCCGCGGGCGCGTCCGGGGCGGCGGGCAGGGCGCTTGGCGGCGGCGCGGGCCAGGTCGAACAGATGGGCGCGCTCGGCGTCGTCGAGCTGGAGAGCGTTCGCCACGGCGTCCAGGACCTCCTCCGAGGCACCGGCGAGGTGACCGCGTTCGAGGCGGACGTAGTAGTCGATGCTGACGCCGGCGAGCAGCGCGACCTCTTCCCGACGCAGGCCCGGCACCCGCCGATTTCCCCCGTAGGCGGGCAGCCCCGCCTGCCGGGGCGTGATCTTGGCCCGGCGGGATCTCAGAAATTCGCGGGCGTCGCTCTCGGTGCTCACACGTTTCAGGCTAGGCGGGACGTCCCACGGCTGGGGGGTCCTGCCAGTACCTGTAACGGCAGCCCCTTCTCCACCCACCCGGGCCGCGTTTTCCTCGATATCGACAGCTGAGCGAAGTCCGCACAGTCCGTCTTGATCGAGGAGCAACTCTCATGCCGAAGCAGTCCGCACCCCAGGAGCTTGCCGGGATCGCGCCCAAGCTCGTCGAGGTCACCGACGAGGTCCTGTTCGGTGACGTCTGGGAGCGGCCCGGGCTCTCCCCGCGCGACCGCAGCCTGGTGACCGTGAGCGTGCTGGCCGCCCTGTACCGCGGCGAGCAGCTCGGCTACCACCTCGGTGTGGCCCTGGACAACGGCCTGAGCTGCGAGGAGCTGTCCGAGGCGATCACGCACCTGGCCTTCTACGCGGGCTGGCCCAACGCCATGACCGCGATCACCAAGCTCAAGCAGATCACCGACGCGCGAGACGCCTGACGACAGGAGCGAACCCATGGAACACATCACCGACACCCCCACCCTCAGGGCCCCGGCCGAGCGCTTCACCGGCGACGTCTACCTCAACATGATCGAGACCCCCGCCGAACCGGCCCGCCTGGCCGCCGCCCTGGTGCGGTTCACCCCCGGCGCCCGCACCAACTGGCACTCCCACGCCTTGGGCCAGCTCCTGCACATCACCGACGGCGTCGGCCTGGTCGGCACCCGAGACGGCAACGTCATCCGCGTCAGCGCCGGCGAAACCGTCAAGTGCCCTCCGAACGAAGAGCACTGGCACGGCGCCACCGACACCAACCTCCTGGCCCACATCGCCCTGGTCGTCGGCACCCCCACGGGCGACGGCACGACCTGGCTGGAGCCGGTGACGGACGACCAGTACACGACGGCGCTCGCCGGCGTTGCGGGCTGACGAGCCCAGAACCAGACTGACGGGGACGGACGGCCCAACGTTCAGTAGTGATAGCGCGCCGCGAGGATCACGATCTCCTTGTCCGTGACCAGGTAGACCAGGCGGTGCTCGTCGTCGATCCGCCTCGACCACGCCCCGGGCAAGTGGTACTTGAGGGGCTCGGGCTTGCCGATCCCCGTGAAGGGGTCCCGCTCCACGTCCTCGATGAGCTTGTTGATGCGAGCGAGCATCTTGCGGTCGTTCTTGAGCCAGGACGTGTAGTCCTCCCAGCCCTGGTCCTCGAAGACAAGCCTCACTCGGCACCCGTGTCCGGGGCCGCGGTATCAGGATCGATCAGCTCGCGCTCCGACACGTTGAGGTTGCCCAGGGCATTCTCGTACGCCTTGAGCAGCCGCCGAGCGTTGGCAGGCGAGCGCAGCAGGTACGAGCCCTCGCGCAGCGCCGCGTAATCCTCGGCCGAGACGAGTACGGCGTTGCCGTGCTTGGAGACGATCTCGATGGCCTCGTGATCGTCGTTGACCTTCTTGATCAGCGGAAAGAGAGCCTTGCGGGCTTCGCTCGCAGTTATCGACACGGCACGACTCCCTACATCAAAGTGGTACCGGATAATGTACCACTCACCGCCAGCGCCATCCCCGCACGCAAAACAGCTGGGGGTCGACCCCCGGACGGGTCGACCCCCAGCTGACCTGCATGTTTGCCAGGTCTTGGTACCACTCACACGTTGAAGCGGAACTCCACCACATCCCCGTCCTGCATCACATACTCCTTGCCCTCCATGCGCGCCTTGCCCTTCGCGCGGGCCTCCGCCACCGAGCCCGTCTCCACCAGGTCGTCGAAGGAGATGACCTCCGCCTTGATGAAGCCCTTCTGGAAGTCGGTGTGGATGACGCCGGCCGCCTCGGGGGCCGTGGCGCCCTTCTTGATGGTCCAGGCGCGGGATTCCTTGGGGCCGGCCGTGAGGTAGGTCTGGAGGCCGAGGGTGTTGAAGCCGACGTGGGCGAGGGTGGCGAGGCCGGGCTCGTCCTGGCCGACGGACTGGAGGAGTTCGAGGGCCTCGTCGTCGTCGAGCTCGGCGAGGTCCGCCTCCAGCTTGGCGTTGAGGAAGATCGCCTCGGCCGGCGCGACCAGGGCGCGCTGCTCGTTCTTGAAGTCCTCGTCGGTCAGCTCGTCCTCGTCGACGTTGAAGACGTAGAGGAAGGGCTTCGTGGTCAGCAGGTGCAGGTCGTGCAGCAGCTCGTTGCGCTCGGTGCCCTGGACGATGCCGTGGGCGAAGAGCGTGTCGCCCTTCTCCAGGATCTCCTTGGCCTCCTCGACGGCCTTGACCTTCGGGGCGATGTCCTTCTTGATGCGCGACTCCTTCTGGAGGCGCGGGAGGACCTTCTCGATGGTCTGGAGGTCCGCCAGGATCAGCTCGGTGTTGATCGTCTCGATGTCGTCCTTGGGCGAGACCTTGCCGTCCGCATGCACGACGTTCTCGTCCGCGAAGGCACGGATGACCTGGCAGATCGCGTCCGACTCACGGATGTTCGCCAGGAACTTGTTGCCCAGGCCCTCACCCTCGGACGCGCCGCGCACGATCCCCGCGATGTCGACGAAGTCGACCGTGGCCGGGAGGACCTTCTCCGACTTGAAGATCTCGGCCAGCTTGCCGAGCCGCGGGTCGGGGACGCCGACGACGCCCACGTTCGGCTCGATGGTGGCGAACGGGTAGTTGGCCGCCAGCACGTCGTTCTTGGTCAGGGCGTTGAACAGGGTCGACTTGCCGACATTCGGCAGACCGACGATTCCGATCGTGAGCGACACGTTGCGACTTCCCGTGAGTGGAGAGGGCCAGGAGGCCAGGGGACCGGCCGATCCACCAGTCTACGGCGTACCCGCAACCGGCCCGGCGACCTGTCGAACGCTTGGCCAAGCCCCGGCCCACGGCGTGTCTGAGGGGCGATTCGGCACATTAAACGACCTACGTTGGTGCAGTGGAGCAATACAGGACGCGACCTGCCCGGTACGGACCGCGACGCGACCGGCCGAGATCGTCCCTGCCGCCCCAGTCGAATCGAGGGGCGGAGGGTGAGGAGGCGGTGCGAGCGGAGCGGGGAGAGCGGGCGCCGGGGGCGCAGCGCCGTCCGGCGGCGGTACGGCGGACCGCGTCCGCGTCGGGGGCCCCCACTGCGGGACAGCTGCCGAATCCCCGGCTGACCGGGCTGGGCAGCGGATTGTTCTGCGGGGTGGTGATGTTCCTGCTCGGCGGGCTGTGCTCGGTGCTGTTCGGGGCGTCGCTGACGGCGTACGGCGTGCTGTTCGTGCCGGTGTGCGTGCTGACCGCCGTCTGGGTGAGGCGGGGGGATCTCATGATCGCGCCCGTCGTGGTGCCGATCGCGTTCGCCGTCGGGCTGCTGCCGATGGCCGACGGCGACGGAGGAACCGGCGGCAGGCTGATGGGGCTGGTGACGGCGCTCGCCACGCAGGCCGGGTGGCTGTACGGGGGGACCCTCGTCGCCGGGGTCATCGTCATCGTCCGGCGGATCCGGCTGGTGCACCGGCGACGGACGGCGGCTGCCGGGCCCCGTCCGCCCGTGTGACACCTGCCGGTGTGGTGCCCGCCCTTTGACGCCCGCCGGGCCCTAGTGCCCGGCCGCGCGCATCGCCGCCCCCACGATCCCCGCGTTGTTCTGCAGCTGCGCCGGGACGATCTCCGCCTCGATGCCCTCGATGTGGGGCAGGAACTTGTGGGACTTGCGGCTGACGCCACCGCCGATGATGAACAGCTCCGGCGAGAACAGCATCTCGACGTGGGCGAGGTACTTGCGCACGCGGTGCGACGCCCAGTGCTCCCACGTCATGTCGTGGTCCTCACGGGCCTTGCTGGAGGCCCGCTTCTCCGCGTCGTGCCCGTCGAGCTCCAGATGGCCGAGCTCGGTGTTGGGGACGAGGACGCCGTCGACGAAGACCGCGCTGCCGATGCCCGTGCCGAGAGTGAGCACGATCACCGTGCCGTGGCGGCCGCGGCCGGCGCCGAAGTGCATCTCGGCGACGCCCGCCGCGTCCGCGTCGTTCACCACCGTCACCGGCAGGCCGCCCAGCCGCTCGCCGAGCAGCGCGCGGGCGTCGGTGTCGATCCAGCTGTCGTCGACGTTGGCCGCCGTGCGGATCACGGCTCCGTCGGTGACCACGCCGGGGAAGGTGACCCCGATGGGCCCCGTCCAGCCGAAGTGGTCGACGACCTGCTTGACGCCGTCGGCCACCCCGTCCGGCGTGGCCGGGTGCGGGGTGAGGACCTTGTGGCGCTCCTGCGCCAGGTCACCCTTGTCCAGGTCCACCGGGGCGCCCTTGATCCCGGAACCACCGATGTCCACACCGAAGATCTGCATGGCCCTACGCTACGACGAACGACTGACAGTCACAGGCCGGACGGCGGTCGCTGCCCGGCCCGTTCGCGATCACTCCCCGGAATTTTCACCGGTCCCGGCACCGGCCTCGGTACCCGTCCCGGCCTCGGTCCCCGTTCCGGTCCCGGTCCCCGTACCCGCCCCGCCGCGCTCGGCGGCCAGCGTCGCCGCCTCCTCGCGCAGGTCGCGGCGCAGCTCCTTCGGCAGGGAGAACGTGATGGACTCCTCGGCCGCCTTGACGATCTCGACGTCCTCAAAGCCGCGCTGCGAGAGCCACTCCAGGACCTGCTCGACCAGGACCTCCGGGACGGAGGCACCCGAGGTGACACCGACTGTGGAGACGCCCTCCAGCCAGGACTCGTCGATCTCGTCGGCGAAGTCCACGAGGTACGCCTCGCGCGCACCCGCGATCTTGGCGACCTCCACGAGCCGCTTGGAGTTGGAGGAGTTGCGGGAGCCGACCACGATCACCAGCTCCGACTCGGCGCCCATCTGCTTCACGGCCAGCTGACGGTTCTGCGTGGCGTAGCAGATGTCGTCGCTGGGCGGGGAGATGAGCTGCGGGAACTTCTCCTGCAGCGCGTCGACGGTCTCCATGGTCTCGTCGACGGACAGTGTGGTCTGGGAGAGCCAGACGACCTTGGACGGGTCGCGGACCTCCACCTTCGCGACATCGCCCGGCCCGTCGACCAGCTGGATGTGCTCGGGGGCCTCACCGGAGGTGCCGATGACCTCCTCGTGGCCCTCGTGGCCGATCAGGAGGATGTCGTAGTCCTCGTTGGCGAACCGGACGGCTTCCTTGTGGACCTTGGTGACCAGGGGGCAGGTGGCGTCGATGGTGGCGAGGCGGCCGCGCTCGGCCTCCTCGTGGACGACAGGGGCAACGCCGTGTGCGGAGAACATGACGATGTTCCCCGGGGGCACTTCCTCCGTCTGCTCGACGAAGATCGCGCCCTTCTTCTCCAGGGTCTGCACGACGTACTTGTTGTGGACGATCTCATGCCGGACGTAGACCGGAGCCCCGTACTGCTCCAGCGCTTTCTCGACGGCGATGACGGCGCGGTCCACACCCGCGCAGTAGCCACGGGGGGCGGCGAGCAGGACACGGCGGCCAGGCGAAGCAGACATGCGTCCCATCGTAAGGCCGCGTTCGCCGGGTCAAAGATCGCGTCCGTGCGGAGTCCCCGGGAAGACTGAGAGGGCGCGAGGTGAGTGACGCGGGCGGAGGGGCCGACGGAGGGGACACGATGCCGGAGACCGGGACGGCGGCGGCCCCCGCGGCCGACGGGGAACACACGCCGCGGCGCAGTCCCGGCTTCCGGGACCTGGTCGTCCACGGCCTGAACACCTCACCGAGCGGTTGAGCGGCGTTGTCAGCGGCGCCCACTACTCTCGCGGGCATGGCTGTGAACACGTCCGCGGAATCCCCGCTCCCCGTCGGTGAGGTGTCGCGGCTCATCGGGGGATGGATCGACCGGCTCGGGGCCGTGTGGGTCGAGGGGCAGATCACACAGTTGTCGCGGCGGCCGGGCGCCGGTGTGGTGTTCCTGACGCTGCGCGACCCGTCGTACGACATCTCCGTCGGCGTCACCTGCTACCGGCAGGTGTTCGACGCCGTCGCGGACATGGTGAGCGAGGGCGCCCGGGTGGTCGTCCTCGCCAAGCCGGAGTGGTACGCCCCGCGTGGGCAGCTGTCGCTGCGGGCCGCCGAGATAAGGCCCGTCGGCGTCGGTGAGCTGCTCGCGCGTCTGGAGCAGCTGAAGAAGACCCTCGCGCGGGAGGGGTTGTTCGCGCCCGAGCGGAAGAAGCCGCTGCCGTTCCTGCCGCAGCTCGTGGGGCTGGTCTGCGGTCGGGCCTCGGCCGCCGAGCGCGACGTCCTGGAGAACGCCCGGCACCGCTGGCCCGCCGTCCGCTTCGAGGTGCGCAACGTCGCCGTGCAGGGCGTGCACGCCGTGCCGCAGGTCGTGCAGGCCGTGAAGGAGCTCGACGCGATCGAGGACGTGGACGTGATCATCGTCGCGCGGGGCGGCGGCAGTGTGGAGGATCTGCTGCCGTTCTCCGACGAGCAGCTGATCCGGACGGTCTCCCAGTGCCGTACGCCCGTGGTGTCCGCGATCGGGCACGAGCCCGACAACCCGCTGCTCGACCACGTCGCCGACCTGCGCGCCTCCACCCCGACCGACGCGGCCAAGAAGGTCGTACCGGACGTCGGCGAGGAGTACGAGCGGGTGCGGCTGCTGCGGGACCGGGCGCGGCGGTGCGTGGCGGCGCTGGTCGAGCGGGAGGAGCGCGGGCTGGCCCATGCCCTCGCTCGGCCGTCGATAGAGGACCCGCACCGGATGATCGACGAGCGCGCCGACCACGTGGCGGACCTGCTGGACCGGGGCCGGCGCTGTCTGCGGCACCAGCTCGACCGGGCCGACTCGGAGCTGACGCACACGCACGCGCGCGTGGTGGCCCTCTCCCCCGCCGCGACCCTGAAGCGCGGCTATGCCGTGCTGCAGAAGGCGGACGGGCACGCGGTCCGCGACCCGGGCGAGGTGGAGGCCGGCGAGGCGCTGCGCGCCCGGGTCTCCGAGGGTGAGTTCTCCGTACGAGTGGACACATAGGGTGGGTGGATGACCAGCGAGGTTGATGAGGCGCCGGACATGACCGAGGCGCTCGGGTACGAGCAGGCGCGGGACGAGCTGATCGAGGTCGTCCGGCGTCTGGAGGCGGGCGGTACGACGCTGGAGGAGTCCCTCGCGCTCTGGGAGCGCGGCGAGGAGCTGGCCAAGGTCTGCCGGCGCTGGCTGGACGGGGCGCGGGCGCGGCTGGACGCGGCGCTGGCCGAGGAGGCCGCGGAGGACGAGGACACCGAGTAGACCGGGCCGGCGGGTGCGGGGTGACACACGACACCCTCAGGTTAGTTGAACGTTGAACTTAACTGGCGTACGGTCGAAGACGTCAGCCGATCTTCCGGACCGACCGTCGCGAGAAAGTGCATTCATGTCCCTCGTTCTTGACCCCGCCGCCCAGGACCTGCTGTTCCGTGAGGCCCGCACCGCCAACGCCTTCACCGACGAGCCGGTGACCGATGAGCAGGTGCAGGCGATCTACGACCTGGTCAAGTACGGTCCGACGGCCTTCAACCAGACCCCGCTGCGCATCACGCTGGTCCGCTCCCCCGAGGCCCGCGAGCGCCTCGTGCCGCACCTGGCCGAGGGCAACCGCGCCAAGACGGCGGACGCTCCGCTGGTCGCGATCCTCTCCGCGGACAACGAGTTCCACGAGGAGCTGCCGCACCTGTTCCCCGCCGCGCCGCAGATCAAGGACGTCTTCTTCACCGAGCGCCCGGTCCGTGAGAACGCCGCCGGGCTGAACGCCGCCCTCCAGGCCGCGTACTTCATCGTCGGCGTCCGCGCCGCCGGTCTCGCCGCCGGCCCGATGACCGGCTTCGACTTCGAGGGCGTGCGCAAGGAGTTCCTGGACGACGACCACACCCCGCTGATGATCGTCAACATCGGCCGCCCGGGCCCGGACGCCTGGTACCCGCGCTCCCCGCGCCTGGAGTTCGACCAGGTCGTCACCACGGTCTGAGCCCCGCGTACACAGGCCCTGCGCACATAGGCCCTACTACGCACACGAAAGAAGTCCCCCGGCAGTGCCGGGGGACTTCTTTCGTGTCTTCTCCGTGCCTACGCGAATACGCGGCTCACTCCGTCTTCAGCGCCTCCGCCATCTTCGTCAGCTGCGCGAACGACGCGGTACCCGTCACGACGGTCGTGGAGCCCTTGGCGCCTTCGAGGACCAGCGCGTCGTACCGGCCGCCCTCGTAGCGCGTCCACGTCCGGCCGGCGATCTTCTCGGTCCGCTCGGTCTCCCGCGCGCCCTGGGTCGCCTCGTCGAGGAAGACAGGACGGCGCTGAGTGGACTGCTCGACCGCCACGTACTCCCCCTCGGGATCGTGGAAGCCGAGGTGCCAGGTGTCGAAGTCGTCGCCCCGGTAGCGCACGGAGGTGGCCTTCCACGCATCGGTCAGGCCTTCGGGTGCGGCCACGGGGTACGGAGCGGCGCGGCGTGCCGTCAGCAGTTCGACCCGGTAGTCGACCACCTTGGTCTCGGGCGGGGTGTCGTCGTGCGGGATGAAGAGGTACACGAAGCCCGCCACGAGGACGATGACGCCCATCGAGAGGATCATGTCCCGCGCCGTCTTCTGCTTGCCGTTCGTGCCTGCCACGCCCCCTATCGTCGCAGGTCTCCGGAGCGCTCATCCGTGGGGGCCCCTGCTCATTTTGCGCACTCAGAGATAGAGTCGGGCGACAAAGCCCTCATCCGGCCGTCGTCGTACAGAAAGGTGCGCTCCGATGACCGAGCATCATCACTTGCCGTCCGAACTTGATGTGCCCTCCGAGGCCCCCGACCGCAACCTCGCCCTGGAACTGGTCCGGGTGACCGAGGCCGCGGCGATGGCCGCGGGCCGTTGGGTGGGGCGCGGTGACAAGAACGGCGCCGACGGTGCCGCGGTGCGCGCCATGCGGACCCTCGTCTCCACCGTCTCGATGAACGGCGTCGTCGTCATCGGCGAGGGCGAGAAGGACGAGGCCCCCATGCTGTTCAACGGGGAGCGCGTCGGGGACGGGACCGGGCCCGAGTGCGACATCGCCGTGGACCCGATCGACGGCACCACGCTGACCGCGAAGGGCATGACGAACGCGATCGCTGTGCTGGCCGCGGCCGAGCGCGGCTCCATGTTCGACCCGTCGGCGGTCTTCTACATGGACAAGCTCGTCACCGGCCCCGAGGCGGCCGACTTCGTCGACATCAACGCCCCGGTGTCGGTGAACATCCGCCGGGTCGCCAAGGCCAAGCGGTCCGCGCCCGAGGACGTGACGGTGGTGATCCTGGACCGGCCGCGGCACGAGGGCATCATCAAGGAGATCCGTGAGGCCGGTGCGCGGATCAGGCTGATCTCCGACGGCGACGTGGCCGGCTCGATCCTGGCGCTGCGCGAGGGCACGGGCGTCGACCTGCTGCTCGGCATCGGCGGTACACCGGAGGGCATCATCTCGGCCTGCGCGGTGAAGTGCCTGGGCGGCACGATCCAGGGCAAGCTGTGGCCCAAGGACGACGAGGAGCGGCAGCGGGCACTCGACGCCGGGCACGATCTGGACCGGGTGCTGACCACGGAGGATCTGGTCACCGGCGAGAACGTGTTCTTCGTGGCGACCGGGATCACGGACGGGGAGCTGCTGCGGGGCGTTCGCTACCGGGCGGAAACCGCCACGACCGACTCGATCGTGATGCGCTCGCGGTCCGGCACGGTCCGCAGAATCGATTCCGAGCACCGGCTGAGCAAGCTGCGGGCGTACAGCGCGATCGACTTCGACAAGGGGAAGTAGCGCCCCACGCCCCGGAAGTCGGGGGGCGAGGAATCGCTGAAAAGAGGGCGCCCCCGGTGCGGTGGGGGCGCCCTCTTCCTCTGTCGCTCAGCCTGCCGCGGCTATGCGGTCCGACGAGCGGGCCGCCTTCTTCAGCTCCAGGTCGCGACGGCGCCGCCGGGCCAGGACCACGCGGCGTTCCGCGGCGGTGAGGCCGCCCCAGACGCCGTACGGTTCGGGCTGGAGCAGGGCGTGTTCACGGCATTCGACCATCACGGGACAGCGGGCGCAGACCCGCTTCGCCGCCTCCTCGCGGGAGAGCCGGGCCGCGGTGGGCTCCTTGGAGGGAGCGAAGAACAGGCCGGCCTCATCCCGCCGGCACACCGCCTCGGTGTGCCACGGGGCGTCTTGATCCCTGTCTCGCGCTGGCACCCGCGGGGCCGGAACGGCAGCTACCTGCAGGGACGAATGCGGCGGTTGCAGCACGGTCTACTCCTGACGACGGCTTCGCGAGCGAGAGACGATGCAGCAAGGCCTACCCGCTGTACGCGCGCCTATGCACTGAGTTCCGAACCGCTGGTTTCGCCCCGTTCGCAGGGCCCGTGGGGCCGTGCCGGGGGTGCACCATTTTGCTCCGCACCCCGGGTGGATTCGCGACTGTCAATGATCCAGGTGCTTGCGCAAACTCTTGTCGACCTTGCGCTGCACCCGGTCCAGGATGTCCGCGACGAACTTGCCGCGCTTGGGCCGCGCTTCGACGCTGCCCAGGACGGCCCAGCCGTCCACGTAGACGACCGGTGCCTCCGGTTCGCCCGAGTCAAGGGTGTCCACCTCGAAGCTGCCGAGCACGCCGCCGCCCATGCCGCGCAGCGACACGTTCTCCGGGACGCGGATGTCGACGCTGCCGAAGATCGCGAACGACTTGATCACGACCTGCTGGTGGTCGAAGAGGGCCTCACTGAGGTCTATCTCGACGCTGCCGAAGATCGCGTACGCGTGGATGCGGCGGCCCGCGCGCCAGCGGCCCTTGCGGACGGCGCCGCTGAAGACCGCGACCACGTTGTCGTCGGGGTCCATCGGAATGGCGCCGGCGGTGGGGCGGTAGGGGGCCGGGGCGGGGGACGCGGCCGGGCCCCGGCGGTGGGCGGCGGGCAGGTCCCGTGTGAACACCTCCAGCTCGCCGACCGTCTTGGCGCGCAGCACCCCGTCGACCCGCTCGGCGTGCTCGTCAGCGGTGAGACGGCCCTCGGCGAGGGCGTCGTGCAGGATGTCGGCGATGCGGTCGCGCTCCGCGTCGGAGGCACGGAACTCGGAGCCCGCGGGAGCGGTCTGCTTCTGAAGGTCCTGCTTCTGAAGGTCCACGACAGCAGCGTACCGAAACACGATAGATCGCGACACCCCTCACTGGGGACCTTTGCGAGCCCCTGACCACGACCCCGACCGTGACGAACTGAGCCTTACCTCACAAGCTCGCCGCCGGAGGCAGGTTCTACGCTGGTGGGCGCTCGCCAAAGGAGGCGGGTCGCGTCTGTCGAGTGAGGAATGGGCGAGATGCCTGAGTTCGCGTACACCGATCTGCTCCCCCAAGGGGAGGACACCACTCCGTACCGGCTGGTGACCTCCGAGGGTGTCTCCACGGTCGAGGGGCCGGACGGGCGGACCTTCCTCAAGGTGGAGCCGGAGGCGCTGCGCAAGCTCGCCGAGGAGGCCATCCACGACATCCAGCACTACCTGCGCCCGGCCCACCTCACCCAGCTGCGCCGCATCATCGACGACCCCGAGGCGTCCGGCAACGACAAGTTCGTGGCGCTGGACCTGCTGAAGAACGCGAACATCGCGGCCGCGGGCGTCCTGCCGATGTGCCAGGACACCGGCACGGCGATCGTCATGGGCAAGCGCGGGCAGAACGTGCTCACGGAGGGCGGCGACGAGGCGGCCCTGTCGCGCGGCATCTACGACGCGTACCAGAACCTGAACCTGCGGTACTCGCAGATGGCCCCGCTGACCATGTGGGACGAGAAGAACACGGGCTCCAACCTCCCGGCGCAGATCGAGCTGTACGCGACCGACGGCGGCGCCTACAAGTTCCTCTTCATGGCCAAGGGCGGCGGCTCGGCCAACAAGTCGTTCCTGTACCAGGAGACGAAGGCCGTCCTGAACGAGGCCTCCATGATGAAGTTCCTGGAGGAGAAGATCCGCTCGCTCGGTACGGCGGCCTGCCCGCCGTACCACCTGGCGATCGTGGTCGGCGGCACGTCCGCCGAGTACGCGCTGAAGACGGCGAAGTACGCCTCCGCGCACTACCTGGACGAGATCCCGTCGGAGGGTTCGGAGCTCGGGCACGGCTTCCGGGACGAGGACCTGGAGCAGAAGGTCTTCGAGCTGACGCAGAAGATCGGGATCGGGGCGCAGTTCGGCGGCAAGTACTTCTGCCACGACGTGCGTGTGGTGCGCCTGCCGCGGCACGGCGCGTCCTGCCCGGTCGCCATCGCGGTGTCCTGCTCCGCCGACCGCCAGGCCGTCGCGAAGATCACGGCCGAGGGCGTCTTCCTCGAGCAGCTGGAGAAGGACCCGGCGCGGTTCCTGCCGGAGACGACGGACGAGCAGCTCGAGTCCGAGGGCGACGTCGTCAAGATCGACCTGAACCAGCCGATGGACGAGATCCTGGCCGAGCTCACGAAGTACCCGGTGAAGACCCGGCTGTCGCTCACCGGCCCGCTGGTCGTGGCCCGCGACATCGCGCACGCCAAGATCAAGGAGCGGCTGGACGCGGGCGAGGAGATGCCGCAGTACCTGAAGGACCACCCGGTCTACTACGCGGGTCCCGCGAAGACGCCCGAGGGGTACGCGTCCGGCTCCTTCGGCCCGACGACGGCCGGCCGTATGGACTCCTACGTGGAGCAGTTCCAGGCGGCGGGCGGCTCCAAGGTGATGCTCGCGAAGGGCAACCGCAGCAAGCAGGTCACGGACGCCTGCGGCAGCCACGGCGGCTTCTACCTCGGCTCCATCGGCGGCCCGGCCGCGCGCCTGGCCCAGGACTGCATCAAGAAGGTCGAGGTCGTGGAGTACGAGGAGCTCGGCATGGAGGCCGTCTGGAAGATCGAGGTCGAGGACTTCCCGGCGTTCATCGTCGTCGACGACAAGGGCAACGACTTCTTCCAGGACCCGGCGCCGGCGCCGACGTTCACGTCGATCCCGGTGCGGGGCCCCGGGCTGGCGTAGCGCCTCGGGTGCCACGGGGGATGGATCTCGCCCCCGCCGCCCCTACCCGTCCCGCCCTCCAGGGGCTCCGCCCCTTCGACCCCGCCCGGGGCTCCGCCCCGGACCCCGTTCGGCCCGAAGGGCCTCGTCCTCAAACGCCGGACGGGCTGCCGTCAGAGGGGTGACTATTCGCCTCCACGGGGAACAGTGGTCGCGTCGCGGACGCTGTGCCACGTGGAGGTGATCGTCGATGACCGACGAGCAGGACAGGACCGAGTACCGCATCGAGCACGACTCCATGGGAGAGGTGCGGGTGCCCGCCCACGCCAAGTGGCGGGCCCAGACCCAGCGGGCCGTGGAGAACTTCCCCGTCTCCGGGCAGCGCATCGAGCGGGCGCACATCGAGGCGCTCGCCCGGATCAAGGGGGCGGCGGCCAAGGTCAACGCCGAGCTGGGGGTCCTGGACAAGGAGATCGCCGAGGCGATCCGGGCGGCGGCCGCCGAGGTGGCCGAGGGGAAGTGGGACGAGCACTTCCCGGTCGATGTGTTCCAGACCGGGTCCGGGACCTCGTCCAACATGAACACCAACGAGGTCATCGCCACCCTGGCCACCGAGCGGCTGGGCCGGAGCGTGCATCCCAACGACCACGTCAACGCCTCCCAGTCGTCGAACGACGTCTTCCCCTCGTCCATCCATATCGCCGCCACCGCCGCCGTCATCCGCGATCTCGTCCCCGCCCTGGAGCACCTTTCGGCCTCTCTCGGCCGCAAGGCCGAGGAGTTCGCCGATGTCGTGAAGTCGGGGCGGACCCATCTGATGGACGCCACCCCCGTGACGCTGGGCCAGGAGTTCGGCGGCTACGCCGCCCAGGTGCGGTACGGCATCGAGCGGCTCCAGGCATCCCTCCCCCGGCTCGCCGAACTGCCCCTCGGCGGCACGGCCGTCGGCACCGGCATCAACACCCCGCCCGGGTTCTCCGCCGCCGTGATCGAGGAGATCGGCCGGACGACGGGGCTGCCCCTCACCGAGGCCCGTGACCACTTCGAGGCGCAGGGCGCCCGGGACGGCATCGTCGAGACCAGCGGGCAGCTGCGCACCATCGCGGTCGGGCTGACGAAGATCGCCAACGACCTGCGATGGATGTCCTCGGGGCCGCGGACCGGCCTCGCCGAGATCGCCCTGCCCGACCTCCAGCCCGGCTCCTCGATCATGCCGGGCAAGGTGAATCCGGTCATTCCGGAGGCCGTGCTGATGGTGGCCGCCCAGGTCGTCGGCAACGACGCGACCGTGGCCACGGCGGGTGCCGCCGGCAACTTCGAGCTCAATGTCATGCTGCCGGTCATCGCGAAGAACGTGCTGGAGTCGATCCGGCTGCTCACCAACGTCTCGCGGCTGCTCGCCGACCGGACCGTCGACGGCGTCACCGCCGACCGCGAGCGGGCGCGGGAGTACGCCGAGTCCTCCCCCTCCGTCGTCACGCCGCTCAACAAGTACATCGGGTACGAGGAGGCCGCGAAGGTCGCCAAGAAGGCACTGGCCGAGCGCAAGACCATCCGTCAGGTCGTCCTGGACGGCGGGTACGTGGAGCGCGGCGACCTGACCACGGAGCAGCTCGACGAGGCACTGGATGTCCTGCGGATGACGCACCCGTGACGGTGCGTGGACCGAATACGCCCGGCGCGTGAACCGTGACACGCGCCGCAGCGTCGTATGCCTATGGCACCTAATATCTGTGCATGGCAGAGGGTGGAGCGGTGAGACGCGTGGAAACGGGTGGTGCGGCAGGCTTCTGGGCGCCCGGGAGCCGGATCCTGTGGCGGTACCGGGAGAACGGCGGCCCGCGTCTGCACATCGTGCGTCCCGTCACCGTCGTACGGGACGACGCGGATCTGCTCGCCGTGTGGCTGGCCCCGGGCACCGAGTGTGTGAAGCCCGTGCTCGCCGACGGTACCCCCGTGCACCTGGAGCCGCTGGAGTCGCGCTACACCAAGCCCCGCACCGTGCAGCGCGACCGGTGGTTCGGCACGGGTGTCCTGAAGCTGGCCCGGCCCGGCGAGCCCTGGTCGGTGTGGCTGTTCTGGGATCCGGGCTGGCAGTTCAAGAACTGGTACGTGAACCTGGAGGAGCCGCTGGTCCGTTGGGAGGGCGGTGTGGACTCCGTGGACCACTTCCTGGACATTTCCGTCCATCCGGACCGCAGTTGGCACTGGCGGGACGAGGACGAGTTCGCCCAGGCCCGGCGAGACGGGTTGATGGACGGCCAACAGGCGGAAAAGGTACGAGCGGCGGGGCAGGCCGCGGTGGAGGTGATCCGCGTGTGGGGGCCTCCGTTCTCGGAAGGCTGGCAGCACTGGCGCCCGGATCCGTCCTGGGCGGTACCGTCACTGCCGGAGGACTGGGATCGTACGCCCGCGCATGTGTCCTCATGAGACCCTTGATGCGCCCCCGGGCAAGAAACGTAGGATCGTCCTCCGCAAGGGCGCGCGGCGGGTCGCACACCGCAACTACCGGAGCACGCGCTGGGCTTGACCGATCGTCACCGAGGGGCGGCAGGACGTGAGCGAGGGGTACGAGGGCAACACCGGCAGGGCCTGCGCCACCGGCCCTGGGGGCCCTGAGGGCCGCAGACGGTCGGCCGGTGGCACAGAAACAACCTCTGACCACGCGGGAATTCCGTTCCTGGGGCACGTATTCCGGGTATCGGAGTTTCGGCGGGACCACCTGCACCTCTGGCGTGCAGCCCCGGACGGATGGATTCGACACGCGTGACGGAGCAGCCGACCTCCTTCGAACGCCCGCAGACGGGCATCGACCCCGCGGATTCCCGCGGGGCGCTCGTGCATACCTCGACACCGGCGCGCACGCCCGGCTCGGGCGCCTTACCGGTACAGGGCCGCTCAGGCGGCGACGTCACCGTTCCGGTCACGACGCCGCACACCACGCCGGGCACCTCGGAGCCGGGCACCTCCACGCCGTTCGGCAAGGGCAAGGACACCGTGAGCGACCCCGCCTCCGAGCACTCCCAGCCGGGTGCCGAGCAGACCGCCGAGCGCGAGACCCCGCGGCCGCGCCCCGCCCCCGAGGGCATTCCGGTCCAGCCGGCCGATGAGCAGGACCGGCCGGCGCCGAATGCCGAGGGGCAGGAACGCCGCAGCGGCCAGAGCCTGCCGCCGGGCCGGCCCACGCCGATGCGGCGGGACGGCGACCGGCTCCGGTTCGTCGGCGCCGCCACCCGGCGGATCGCCCGCGGCATCGATCTCGACGAGATCGTGATGGGGCTGTGCCGGGCCACCGTGCCCACCTTCTCCGACGCGATCCTGGTCTATCTGCGCGATCCGCTGCCCGTCGGCGACGAGCGGCCCACCGGCCCGCTGGTGCTGCGGCTGCGCCGCACCGACCGGATACCGGCGGAGCGCGACACCGAGAACGGCTTCCAGCCGGCCACCCAGCCCGAACCGGACGAGCTGGACACGGTCGGCGCCGAGCTGTGCGAGGTACGGCCCGGCAGCGCGCTCGCCGAGGTCCTGCGGGGCGTGCGCCCGGTTTTCACGGACGCTCCCGCGGCCCGCGCCGCGCTGCCCGAACTGCTCGGTGAAGGCGGCGAGTCCGCCGTGCCGGACGGACAGCGGGCGATCCTCGCCCCGCTGCGCGGCCGGCGCCGGGTCATCGGCGCCGCCCTGTTCCTGCGCCGCCCCGAGCGCATCGCCTTCGAACCGGACGACCTGCTGGTGGCCGCCCAGCTCGCCACGCACAGCGCCCTGGGCATCGACAAGGCCGTGCTGTACGGACGCGAGGCGTACATCGCGGACGAACTGCAGCGCACCATGCTGCCCGAGACGCTGCCCCGCCCCACCGGTGTGCGGCTCGCCTCCCGCTATCTGCCGGCGGCGGAGACGGCACGCGTCGGCGGTGACTGGTACGACGCGATCCCGCTGCCCGGCAGCCGGGTCGCCCTGGTCGTGGGTGACGTGATGGGCCACTCCATGACCTCGGCCGCCATCATGGGCCAGCTGCGCACCACCGCCCAGACCCTCGCGGGCCTCGACCTGCCGCCGCAGGAGGTCCTGCACCACCTCGACGAACAGGCCCAGCGCCTCGGCGTGGACCGTATGGCGACCTGCCTGTACGCCGTCTACGACCCGGTATCGCATCGCATCACCATCGCCAACGCCGGTCACCCGCCGCCCGTCCTGCTCCATCTGGGCGGCCGCGCCGAGGTGCTGCGCGTGCCGGCCGGTGCCCCCATCGGGGTCGGCGGCGTCGACTTCGAGGCGGTGGAGCTGGACGCGCCCGCCGGCGCGACCCTGGTGCTGTACACCGACGGCCTGGTGGAGTCGCGCCTCAGGGACGTGTGGACCGGCATCGAGCAGCTGCGTGAGAAGCTCGCCGCGACGGCGCAGCTCACCGGTCCCGACCATCCGCCGCCCCTGGAGGCCCTCTGCGACGAGGTGCTCGACATGCTCGGCCCGGGCGACCGGGACGACGACATCGCGCTGCTCGCCGCCCGCTTCGACGGGATCGCGCCCAGCGACGTGGCGTACTGGTTCCTGGAGCCGGAGGACGCCGCCCCCGGCCGGGCCCGCCGGCTGGCCCGGCGCGCGCTGCAGCGCTGGGGCCTCGAGGAGCTCAGCGACTCCGTCGAGCTGCTGGTCAGCGAGGTCGTCACCAACGCCGTGCGGTACGCGTCCCGGCCGGTCACCGTGCGCCTGCTGCGGACGGATGTCCTGCGCTGCGAGGTGGGGGACGACGTCCCGCAGCTGCCGCGCCTGCGGCAGGCCCGTGCCACCGACGAGGGCGGACGCGGGCTGTATCTGGTGAACCGGCTGGCCCGGCGCTGGGGCGCGACGCGGCTGAGCACGGGCAAGGTGGTCTGGTTCGAGCTGAACCGGGGCTGAGCGCGCACACGGCACGGGCCGGTCCCCGCATCGCGGGGACCGGCCCGTCGTCGAAGTCCGTCACACCGTGCGGGCCACCGTTCGGTTCAGGACTGCTGCCGGGTGTTCAGGATTGCTGCCGGGCAAGGCGTTCGGCGGACCGCTTCCGCGACGGCTGGAGCGGGTCGGCGCCGGAACCGGCGCCCTTGCCGGGAGCCCATTCCCAGCCCTGGATCTTCGCGGCGGTCGCCGCCAGCCGGCTGTCACCGGGCTCGACGTCGAGGTAGAACAGCGCCTCGTCCGGGCGCTTGTCGTCCCCGCCCCACCGGACCACGCCGTCGCACTCGGCAAGGATGTCCCGGATCACCACCGTCTGCTGCGGGAAGAAGCCGCCCCGCACCCCGGAGGGGTAGTAGCCCGGCCGGATCTGCACCGCCGTGCCGGAGGCCTGGTTCGACTCGGCCAGGCCCTTGCGAACCGTCGAGGGGTGACGCCAGCCGGTGACGTCGCCCCGGCGGAGTTCGTCGATCTCGTAGTGGAAGCGGCGGATCACATGGACGAGGACGGTCTCGACGTCGCCCATGCGGATCTGGACGCCGTCGAGGGGAGTGCCGGGGACGGGTCTGGTGTAGATGTGCCCGTGGTCGTCCGCGGTCTTCTCCATCTCCCACCCGTTCGTCGACGGGGTGCCGCTGAGGACTCGCTTGTTGCGTTCCTGCGCCTTGCGTATCGCTTCACGGATCTTGTCCGGATCCGGGCCCGGGGACGCGGCCCGGGCGGGAGAGGAGAGCAGTGAGGAGCCGAAGGCCGCGCCCGCGGCGATGAAGGCGGCACGCCGCAGCGCACTTCGGCGGGACAGGTCGGTTGTCACGTGTCGGTGTCCTTCTTGTGGTGGGCGATGGCGAGTGCGGTGAGGACGAGGGAGCAGACCCCGAGTACGGCGACTGCCGGGTTGATGTACGAGGGGATGACGGCCTCGACGACCCGCCCGTCACTGGTGCGGCAGCCGAAGCGCAACGGGAGGAAGCTCGGCGCGTAGCCGCTGAGCTTGTCCCCGACCGCGTCGCGGCAGGCCTGGGACCGGGCGTAGTCGTCGAGGAGGAACAGATGGAGGAGTCCCCACGTGTACATGGCGATCGTCGCGTCCCAGGCCAGCACGGCCGCGGACCGGGCTGTGAACGTCTCCTTCCTCCGAGCGGCGCGTATCAGGCGTTTGATCCCGTGGACGGTGAGGGGCAGCACCGTGAGGACGCAGGCCAGGAGCAGCACCAGCAACAGCGCGCCGTCGTGGGCGGCGTAGGGCTCGTCTCCTGACATGTGCGCTCCCCTGCTAGTAGTTGCGGGAGATGGAGTTGTACTTCTCCATCACGTAGTACAGCCCCATCCGCTTCTTCGCCTCCGTCATCGCGGGCTCGCCGGGGCCCTGGTACCGGCGCAGGACCTCGTAGATCTCGGTGTCCGTGTAGCCGAGGGTCGGCTTGCGCAGGGCCGGGGAGTCGTCGTCGCCGCCGGGCTTACCGTCGATGTCCCACAGGTGGATGATGGCGACGCTGGTGAGGGCGAACGTCTCGCTGTCGTAGGCCTGCTTCCAGGCGTTGTACTTGTCCTCGTCCTTCGACGCGTCCCGGCGCGGCTGGTCCGAGGAGTACCCCTTGTCGAGGGCGTGGTTATAGGCACCGATCAGAGTGCCGGCCCGCTGCTTGGCGATGCCCGTGGACGTCTCACGGATGTACTTGCGGGTCGTGTTGAAGGCGGTGATGACCGCCAGCCACGCCGCCTCGTCCTGCGGGGTGATGTGCCGCATCTCCCAGTAGGCGGTCGTCTGGATGAGCGCCTTGCGCAGGTTGTATTTGCGGGACAGGTTGGTGATCAGCTCGTCGTGCGCGGTGACGGTCCGTTCGAAGCACTTCCAGTGCTGCCAGCTGCGTGTGCCGCCGTCGAGGGGGAAGCCGAGCGACTCCATGTACTTGCCGACGTCCGTCTGCATGGCCGTGGTGACGTCGGGGTGCAGCCGGGTGTCCTGCTTGACACCTCTCGGCGGGTTGAACGACCCCTGACCGGTGTCACGCCCGGAGGCGATGTTGACATCAATGTTGATCGAACCGCTTCCGGAGCCGACCGTCTTGGTGACGATCTGGTCGTAGGCCCAGTTCTCGGGGAGCGGATAGCCGAAGTTCCCCGAGAATCCGGAGGACATGTCGGATACGAAGGATGCCGAGGCGTGGCCCGCGTCCGATACACGGGTGCACACGTTGCGGGGACCGTAGACGCCGACGCCGTAGCGGTTGCCGTCGTCGCGCATCGCGTCCTGGATGCCCTTGAAGTGGGGCAGGACGTTGTCGGTGACCTCGTAGTCGTAGGCGTCGAAGTCGACCGCGAAGAATATGCGCGCTCCCGGCTTGAAGCCGTGGTCGAGGGCCGCGTTGATCGCGGCCTGTCCGGCCGCTCGGCCCAGGGGATAGCTGAAGTCCTCCGCGCCCCGCCCGAAGGTCTGGTAGATCGGGAAACAGCGCAGCCCCTGGTCGGCGATGGTCTGGAGCTCGCCGGTCTGGATCTCCTTCTCGGGGACCTTGCCGCCGCCGGGGATCGGGTTGGTGAGGTAGCGCCCGACGACGGTGATGCCTTCCGCCTTGAGCGCCTTGGCCCGGTCGGGGGTGATGCGGGTGACGCCGTCGCACGCCGAGCCCTTGCGGTTCTGGTCACCGTAGGAGACGAGGAGGGAGGCCCAGGTGGAGAAGTCGCCCTTCCCCGTCACGGGGAGCTTGACGAACGACTGGAACGAGCGGACCGCGTCGGCATGGGCGGCGGTGAAGGTGCCGCCGAAGGAGACGGAGCGCTGGTTGAGCAGCATGCCGGCGGTGAACAACTGCACCCAGGTGCCGGACGATCCCACCGTCAGGGTGTGTTCCTTCAGACCCGCCTGGGTGCCGGGGCCGAACACTCCGTTGGCGACGCCGTCGGCCATCCCGATGGTGTACTGGACCGCGTAGAGCATCGCCTGGGCGACGGTGCGGGAGTGATGACCGTCGCACGCGATGATGTAGAAGTCCCGGCGGTTGATGAATTCGCCGTTCATCCACTGCTGCACGGCGCGGATCTGGGCGGAGCCGTTGTTGACGGTGACGTACGGGTCCATGTTCAGAAGGCCCTTGAGCACCTTCGGGACCACTTCGCTGCCGGGGTAGGCGAAGTCGACGCCCATGTCCTTCTTGAGCTTGATCACCGAGTCGCGGACACGGTCGTTGTACTTGCCGTCGATCTCGCCGCCGTCGTAGCCCTTGCAGTACAGGCCGGCCTGGACGATCCGGATGATGTTCGCCGGGACACCCGAGGCGCCGATGCGCGGGTACTTCGACTGGAGCGTGGAGAGCGTGCCGGGACCGAAGTTGTCCGACAGTCCGGAGATGCCCAGCTCGTACTGGAGCGCCCGGGTGAGGGCGAACATGACGGTCCAGCCGGTCTCGCCGTTCTCGACGAGCCGCGATATGCCCAGTTTCGCGCCGTCGTCATAGGTGGCGTTGAGGAACGTCTGGGCTCTGCGCACCATCTCATCGGCCATGGGCGTGGCTCTCCTTCACAAGGGTCGTGTCCGAGTACCGGAGCGTGACGGCACCCCCATCCGGCGCGGGACCGGGAGGAGTTGACGAGGGACGGCCTCACCAGGAGGCGAGACGGCTCAGAGGCGCGGCATGACGGCACGACTGTGAAAAAGATGTGCGCATGACAGACGGCACGGCGACATCAGAAACCTCCCCCGTTCCGGTGGCGTGGTCAGTGCACCGGATTGGTGATCACCATAAGCACAGTGCGAGCAGGGGGAGCAAGGGCTTTACTCCTGGGTCAGTTGGTGTCCTGGCGTGATTCCGACCTATCCCCGGACCGGGTTCCGGAACAGGCGGTTGAGCCGACTCACCCATGCCGCACCGGTGAAGAAGTTGTGAAGCGGAATGCCCAGGAGGGGAGCATTCCGGGCGGGAAAGCTGCCCGAAAACTGAAGGCTCGGACAGGCCGGTCCAAGTACCGCGCATCACCGCCCCGTCACCTCGTCATCAGCAGGCGGTTCCGCTCACGGAACGGAAGGGGCGCCCGGCATGATGCCGGGCGCCCCTTCGCGTCTCCTGCTCCTCGTCTACTCCTCGTCCCCCGGCTTGACCGGGTCGAACGGGTCGCCGTCGGTCGGCGGTGTCGTCTCCGGGGCCGTCGGCGGCGTGAAGGTCGGCGGTGACGTCGACGGAGTCGGCGGCGGCGAGCTGCTCGGCTCCTCCGTCGTCGGCGGCGGGGACGACGACGGCTCCTCGGTGGTCGGCTCCTGCGTGGGCTCCTCGGTCTCCGACTGCGTGGGCGTCGGCGTCCACGTCGGCTGGACGGCCGCGCCCTGCTGGGTGTCCAGGTCGAACTTGGTGACGTCACCCATGACGCCGAAGGTGTACGCCGCCCAGATCCGCGCCGGGAAGCCACCGCCGTCGATGCGGGGCTCGCCGAGCGCCTTGTACATCGGGACGTGCTTGTACGGGGGCTTGTCGTCCTCTCCGAACAGCCCGACGGAGGTGACCACGCTGGGCGTGTAACCGGTGAACCAGGCCGACTTGTTGTTGTCGGACGTACCCGTCTTGCCCGCGACCTGCTGGCCGTCGCGCCCCGGGTTGTTGCGCACGGAGGCCTGCGCGGTGCCGTCGTCGACCACGCCGGTCAGCACCGAGGTCACCGAGTCGGCGGCCTCCCTGCTGATGACCTGCTCGCCGACGGGGTCGGGCATGGCGACCGTCTGGTTCCGGTGCTCCACCGACTTCACGACGGCCGGGGTGACCTTCTTGCCGTGGTTGTCGAGGGTGGCGTAGACCCCGGCCATCTGCAGGGGGCTCGCGCCCATACTGCCCAGCGTCTGGGCGGGCACGGCCTCCATGTTCTCGGTGTCCATGCCGAGTTTGCCGGCGACCTTCACCACCTCGGACATCCCGACGTCGACGCCCATCTGCGCGAAGACGGAGTTGACGGACTTGTTCATCGCCGTCTGGACGGAGATCGGCCCGTAGTCCCTGTCGTCCTCGTTCTCGGGGGCGAAGCCGACCTTGCTGCCGTCCTCCATGACCGGGCGCTTGCTCGTGCCGTCGTAGACCGTGCGCGCGTTGATCGGCTCGCCGTCCTGCGTCTTCGCCTGCTCCTCCAGGGCGGCGGCCAGGATGACCGGCTTGAAGGTGGACGCGGGCTGGTAGTCGGTGCGGGTGGCGTTGTTGGTCCAGTGCTTGAAGTAGTCCTGGCCGCCGTACATCGCGACCACGGCGCCCGTCTTCGGGTTCACGGACGCGGCACCGGCCTGGACGTCCGCGTCGACCTTGCGCTTCTTCGGGTCGAGCTTGCTGGTCAACTGCTGCTGGACGGACTTCTCCAGCGCCGCCTGCTTCTTCTTGTCGATGTTGAGCGTGATCGTCCAGCCGCCGGCATTGATCATCCCCTCGGCTTCCTTGCGGCTGCTCGCGGTGCCGTCGGCGACGAGCTGCTTCTTCAGGGTCGCGTTGGCCGCGTTGACCAGGTAGCCCTTCTGGCCCTCCATGCCGGGGGCGGGTTTGGGCTCCTTCGGCACCGGGAACTTCACGGCGTCACGCTCGGACCGGCTCAGCCAGCCCTCCTCGACCATGTTGTTCAGGACGTAGTTCCAGCGCGCCTTGACCAGCTTCTTACCGCCTTCGGAGGCAACCGCCCAGTCGTACTCGCTCGGGGCCTGGAGAAGCGCGGCGAGGTAGGCGCCCTGCGCGACGGTGAGGTCCTCGGCGTCGGTGCGGTAGTAGGCCTGGGCGGCGGCCTGGATGCCGTAGGCGTTGCGGCCGTAGTAACTGGTGTTGATGTAGCCGGCGAGGATGTAGTCCTTGGACTTCTCCCGGTCCAGCTTCAGCGAGATGACCAGTTCCTTCAGCTTGCGCGTGACGGTCTGTTCCTGCGTCAGGTAGTAGTTCTTGACGTACTGCTGGGTGATCGTCGAGCCGCCCTGCGCGCCGCGGCCGGAGAGCGTGTTGAACACACCGCGGGCGGTGCCCTTGAGGTCGACGCCGGCGTCCTTGTAGAAGGTCTTGTTCTCGGCCGCGACGAAGGTCTGCCGGACCTGCTTGGGGACCCTGGACAGGTCGACGACCTCGCGGTTGACCTTGCCGTCGCGGGCCATGATCGAGCCGTCGCTGTACTTGTAGATGTTGCTCTGGCGCTTGGCGTCGGCGTTCCCCTCGGGGATGTCGATCACCATGTACAGCACGATGAAGGCACCCATGCCGAGCAGGCACAGGCCCAGGAAGGTGCCGAGGATCTTCTTCCAGGTGAAGAGCCTGCGTATGCCGCTCTTCCCGGCCGCGGCCGACGAACGGTGGCTCTTGGGTGCCGCCCGGCGCCCACCGCGCTGTCGGGCGCGTCTCTCTTCCGCTCGTCCCATGGGTCCGATCCGCTCCGCTTCGTTCATGTGTGCACTCGCGTCACACAGGTTCGCCGCTCAGGTCAGCTCAGAAAGCTAACACCGGGAGATAAGAGATAGGGCGGCCGATCCGGCCCTTTGCGGGCGTGACAATCAGCACCCATCCCAACGGAACCGACGTTCGAGACACCCGAAGGGTTGCCAGGACGCGATAAAGTGATATCACTTAGATAGACGGACGCTATGCAGGATGGCTCCGCGCGAAGAACGGGGGATTCACCCATGTCCACACACGACACGCAGGTCACCGCAGACGTGCCCGAGATGCCGGCCCCACGCGTACGGGAGTTCACCGCCCACAGCATCGGCGGCGGTCTCGCCCTGCTCCTCGGCCTGCTCGGACTGCTGGCCGGCGCCGGGCTGATCGCGGCCGCCACGGCGGTGGACGGGACCGGCGCCAAGGCCGGCCTGATCATCGGCGGCATCCTGGTCGCGATCGCGGCGTTCCTGGCCATGTGCGGGCTGAACATGGTGGCGCCCGGCGAGGCCCGAGTCGTCCAGCTCTTCGGCCGCTACCGGGGGACGATCCGGCAGGACGGCCTGCGCTGGGTGAACCCGCTCACGTCGCGCACGAAGATCTCGACGCGAGTCCGCAACCACGAGACCGCCGTCCTGAAGGTCAACGACGCCTACGGCAACCCGATCGAGCTCGCCGCGGTCGTGGTCTGGCGGGTCGAGGACACCGCCCAGGCCACCTTCGAGGTGGACGACTACATCGAGTTCGTCTCCACCCAGACCGAGGCGGCCGTGCGGCACATCGCCATCGAGTACCCCTACGACGCGCACGAGGAGGACGGCCTCTCGCTGCGCGGCAACGCCGAGGAGATCACCGAGAAGCTCGCCGTCGAACTGCACGCGCGCGTGGAGGCCGCCGGGGTGCAGATCATCGAGTCGCGCTTCACACACCTCGCGTACGCCCCCGAGATCGCCTCGGCGATGCTCCAGCGGCAGCAGGCCGGCGCGGTCGTCGCGGCCCGGCGGCAGATCGTGGACGGAGCGGTGGGCATGGTCGAGGCCGCGATCGCCCGGATCACCGAGCGGGACATCGTGGAGCTGGACTCCGAACGGAAGGCGGCCATGGTCTCCAACCTCATGGTGGTGCTGTGCGGGGACCGCGCCGCGCAGCCGGTCCTCAACACCGGGTCCCTCTACCAGTGACCGCCCCCTCCGAGGGCCCGGGCCCTCAGCGCCGGCCGCAGCAGCAGCGCAAGCAGGTGCTGCTGCGGCTGGACCCGGCGGTGTACGAGGCGCTCGCGCGGTGGGCCGGGGACGAACTGCGGTCGGCCAACGCGCAGATCGAGTTCCTGCTGCGGAAGGCGCTGGCCGACGCGGGGCGCCTGCCGCGCGAGACCGGACCCATCCCCCGGCGTGGGCGACCGCCGGGGGGCTCCACCCCCGAGCCCCCGTCGGCCTGAACGCCCTCGCCCTCAAGCGCGGACGGCCGGTGGTCACAGAACTGTGACAACCGGCCCCGACCTGCACACCCGCACCGCCCGCCATGAACTGCACACCCGGCGTATACATGCGGCGTATACACGGTGTGTAGAGTGCTCGGCATGTCCATCGGTCACACCCTTTTGGGGCTCCTGGAGTCCGGCCCGCGGCACGGTTACGACCTGAAGCGGGCCTTCGACGAGAAGTTCGGTCACGACCGGCCGCTCCACTACGGCCAGGTCTACTCGACGATGTCCCGCCTGCTGAAGAACGGGCTCGTCGAGGTCGACGGCATCGAGGCGGGCGACGGGCCCGAGCGCAAGCGGTACGCGATCACCGAGGCCGGCATCACCGACGTCGAACGCTGGCTCGCGACGCCGGAGAAGCCGGAGCCCTACCTCCAGTCGACCCTCTACACCAAGGTCGTCCTCGCGCTGCTCACCCACCGCGACGCCGCCGACATCCTCGACACCCAGCGCTCCGAGCACCTGCGCAGCATGCGGATCCTCACCGACCGCAAGCGCAAGGGCGACCTCGCCGACCAGCTCATCTGCGACCACGCCCTGTTCCACCTGGAAGCCGACCTGCGCTGGCTGGAACTGACCGCCGCCCGACTCGACAAACTCCGTGAGGCATTGACCCGATGACGATCCCCGCCGGCTCGCTGCTCACCGCCCAGGACCTGCGCAAGGCGTACGGCCCGACCACCGCGCTCGACGGCGCCGAGTTCTCCATCCACCCCGGCGAGGTCGTCGCCGTGATGGGCCCCTCCGGGTCCGGCAAGTCGACGCTGCTGCACTGCCTCGCCGGGATTGTCACGCCCGACTCCGGGTCGATCACCTACAACGGGCGCGAGGTGACCTCGATGAGTGACGCCGAGCGCAGTGCGCTGCGGCGCTCCGAGTTCGGGTTCGTGTTCCAGTTCGGCCAGCTCGTGCCGGAACTCACCTGCGTGGAGAACGTAGCGCTCCCGCTGCGGCTGAGCGGGTCGTCCCGCAAGGAGGCAGAGCGGACCGCGCTGGCGTGGATGGAGCGTCTCGAGGTCGACGAGCTGCGCAAGAAGCGGCCCGGCGAGGTGTCCGGCGGTCAGGGGCAGCGCGTCGCCGTGGCCCGCTCGCTGGTGACGAACCCGCGCGTGATCTTCGCCGACGAGCCGACCGGCGCGCTGGACTCGCTCAACGGCGAGCGCGTGATGGAACTGCTCACCGAGGCGGCCCGGTCGACCAACGCGGCCGTGGTGCTGGTGACGCACGAGGCGCGGGTGGCGGCCTACTCCGACCGCGAGATCGTCGTACGCGACGGGAAGTCCCGGGACATGGAGCGCGTCGTATGAGCGCACGGCAGTGGGGCCGGGACCTGGCGATGGGAACCCGGTACGCCTTCGCCGGCGGACGCGAGGGATGGACCCGGGCGCTGCTCACGGCCGTGGGCGTCGGGCTCGGCGTGGCGCTGCTGCTGCTCACCACCGCCATCCCGAACGCGCTGGCGGAGCGGGACCGGCGCGAGGAGGCGCGCAGCGACCACACCTTCGGCCAGCAGGAGATACCGAAGGCCGACGACACCCTGATCGTGGTGGACGCGGACACCACGTTCCGCGACCAGGACGTCCGTGGGCGCATGCTGGAGGCGGAGGGCCCGAAGGCCCCGCTGCCCCCGGGCGTCCCTGCGTTCCCGGCGGACGGCGAGATGGTCGTCTCCCCCGCGCTGAAGGAGCTGCTCGCCTCCGACGAGGGGAAGCTGCTGCGGGAACGGCTGGACTACCGGATCACTGGCACCATCGGCGAGCAGGGCCTCGTCGGCTCGCACGAACTCGCCTACTACGCGGGCGGCAAGGGGCTCGCGGAACGGCTCGAGGGCCCCGCCAGCGGGGCCCGGATCGACGGCTTCGGCAACCCGGACCTGGGATCGTCCGACCCCTGGGACCCGGTGCTGCTCCTGCTGGTCCTGGTCGTCTTCGTGGTGCTGCTGATGCCGGTCGCCGTGTTCATCGCCGCGGCCGTGCGGTTCGGCGGCGAGCGGCGCGACCGCAGGCTCGCGGCGCTGCGGCTGGTCGGCTCCGACAGCCGGATGACCCGGCGGATCGCCGCCGGCGAGGCACTCGCCGGCTCCGTGCTGGGACTCGTCCTCGGCACCGGGTTCTTCCTGCTCGGACGCGAACTGGCTGCCTCCTTGGAGGTGTTCGAGGTCAGTGTGTTCCCGAGCTATCTGAACCCGTCGCCCGTGCTGGCCGTCCTGGTCGCGCTGGCGGTGCCGGCGGCCGCGGTGCTGGTGACGATCCTCGCCCTGCGCGGAGTGGTCATCGAGCCGCTCGGCGTAGTGCGCACGGCCAAGCCGGCGCGGCGCCGCTTGTGGTGGCGGCTGCTGCTGCCGCTGGGCGGGCTCGCGATGCTCTTCCCGATGGTCGGACAGGGCCGTGACAGCGGGGACTTCAACCAGTACCTGGTCGTCGGCGGTGTCATGCTGCTGCTGGTCGGCGTGACGGCGCTGCTGCCCTGGATCGTGGAGACGGTCGTGGCACGGCTCGGCTCGGGCGGCATCGCGTGGCAACTGGCCGTGCGCCGACTCCAGTTGAGCAGCGGTGCGGCAGCTCGCATGGTCAACGGCATCGCGGTGGCGGTGGCCGGGGCGATCGCGCTGCAGATGCTGTTCGCCGGAGTGGAGGGCACCTACACCAAGTCGTCCGAGTTCGACGTCTCCCGGGCCCAGATGAGCGTGGACGTGCCGGAGGGCGCCCAAACCTCGTCGGTCGTCGGGAAGTACCGGGACACCGAGGGCGTGGACAAGATCACCGCACTGTCCGACGTCTATCTGCAGGCGCGCGGCGACGAGGACTCCTTCACCCAGGTCACCGTGGCCGACTGCGCGTCGCTGCGCGAGGTGGCCACGCTCCCCTCCTGCCGCGACGGTGACGTCTTCGCCGTCAAGGGCTCGGAGTACGACAGTGCGAGCGACCACCTCTCCGAGCCCGGCACGGCCCTCCAAACGGAGGAGACCGACCGTCCCGGCGACCGGCCGGTCTCCTGGACCGTGCCGCGGGACATCCGGAAGGCCGAGGCACGCGAGGACCCCACCGGGTACGAGCGCGGCGGCATCCTGGTCACCCCCGGCGCGCTTCCCGAGTCCCTCGGTTCGCGCCTCTCCACGGCGCTCTTCCTGAGCCTGGACACCTCCGACCCGGACGCCTACGACCACGTGCGCAACACGGCCGCGCGGCTCGACCCGACGGTCCAGCCGATGACCTGGCACAGCGTCGAGCGCAACGAGCGCTACGCCACCATCCGCACCGGCCTGAACGTCGGCGCCGCGGCCGTGCTGGCGCTGATCGGCGCGAGCCTGCTGGTCTCGCAGCTGGAGCAGTTGCGCGAACGCCGCAAGCTGCTGTCGTCCCTGGTGGCCTTCGGCACCCGGCGGCGCACCCTCGGCCTGTCGGTGCTGTGGCAGACGGCGATCCCGATCGGGCTGGGCCTGCTGCTCGCCGCGACGGTGGGCATGGCCCTGGGCGCGGTCCTGCTGCGGATGACCAGCACGTCGATCCGGGTGGACTGGACGAGCGTGCTGTCGATGACCGGCATCGGCGCGGGCGTCGTCCTGGTGGTGACGCTGCTCAGCCTCCCGCCGCTGCTGAAGCTGATGCGGCCGGACGGTCTGCGCACCGAGTAGGGCTCCGGCCGAACCGTCAGGCGCCCCGGTCCAGCACCCGTACGGGCGCCGACCGGAGCGCCTGACGCAGCGCTTGCGCCAGTTCCTCGTACTCCCCGCCGCGCGCCGCCCCCGTCCGCATCGCCAGCGCGATCCGGCGGGTGGGGGCCGGGTCGGCGAAGTACCCGGTGAGGAGCTGGTCGCTGCGCGAGGTCTCGACCGTGAGGGCGGTGCGCGGCAGCAGCGTGACACCGAGCCCGCCGGCGACGAGCTGCACCAGCGTGGACAGTCCGGCGGCGGTCGTGGTGACCGGCACGTCGTCGCGGCCGGCCTCCCGGCAGATGTCGAGGGCCTGGTCGCGCAGGCAGTGCCCCTCGTCCAGCAGCAGCAGGTTCAGCTCGCGCAGCGCCTGGCGCGGAATGCCCTCGCGCCCGCCGAGCCGGTGGTCGAGCGGGGTGACGAGCACGAAGTCCTCGTCGAACAGCGGCAGTTCCGTCACGCCCGGGACGCCGAGAGGCACCGCGAGCAGCAGCAGATCGAGCCGCCCGCTGGTGAGACCGTCGAGCAGGCTTGCGGTCTGCTCCTCGTGCACCTGGAGGTCGAGGTGCGGATACCGTTCATGGACGAGCCGCAGGACCGTCGGCAGCAGATAGGGCGCCACCGTCGGAATCACCCCGAGCCGCAGCACCCCGGTGAACGGGGCCCGCACCGCCTCGGCCTCCTCCAGCAGAGCGCCCACCTCACCCAGCACCGCCTTGGCCCGTACGGCGATCCGCTCACCCTCGGGTGAGAGCAGCACCTTGCGCGTCGTACGCTCCACGAGCGTCACTCCGAGTGTCTCCTCCAGCGCCGAGACGGCACCCGAGAGGGCGGGCTGGCTCATGCCGATCGCTCCGGCGGCGTCCCGGAAGTGCAGATGCTCGGCCACGGCCGCGAAGGCACGGAGCTGCGCGAGGCTGGGCTGCCTGCGCTTATTACCCACAGTCACTAATAACTACCTCCGATCAACCCGACCGAGTGTAGCTATTTCTGTAATCAATCGACGTTGTGCCAACATCAACACAGTCCAACCCATGGGAAACGCCCGCAATCCGGGTGTTTCTTCGCTGCAAGGAGAGTGTGTGCTCACCGTCGGTGACAAGTTCCCCGAGTTCGATCTGACCGCCTGCGTCTCGCTGGAGAAGGGCGAGGAGTTCCAGCAGATCAACCACAAGACCTACGAGGGTCAGTGGAAGGTCATCTTCGCCTGGCCCAAGGACTTCACCTTCGTGTGCCCGACCGAGATCGCCGCCTTCGGCAAGCTGAACGAGGAGTTCGCCGACCGCGACGCGCAGGTCCTCGGCTTCTCCGGTGACTCCGAGTTCGTCCACCACGCCTGGCGCAAGGACCACGACGACCTGCGTGACCTGCCGTTCCCGATGATGGCCGACTCCAAGCACGAGCTCATGCGCGACCTCGGCATCGAGGGCGAGGACGGCTTCGCCAAGCGCGCGGTGTTCATCGTGGACCAGAACAACGAGATCCAGTTCTCGATGGTGACCGCGGGTTCGGTCGGCCGTAACCCGAAGGAGGTCCTGCGGGTCCTCGACGCCCTGCAGACCGACGAGCTCTGCCCCTGCAACTGGAGCAAGGGCGACGAGACGCTCGACCCCGTCGCGCTGCTGTCCGGGGAGTGATCTGAGATGTCCCTCGACAACCTGAAGTCCGCGATACCGGACTACGCCAAGGACCTGAAGCTCAACCTGGGCTCGGTCATCGGCAACTCCGACCTGCCGGCCCAGCAACTGTGGGGCACGGTGCTGGCCACGGCCATCGCCTCGCGCTCCCCGATCGTGCTGCGCGAGCTGGAGCCGGAGGCGAAGGCGAACCTGTCGCCGGAGGCCTACACGGCGGCGAAGGCAGCGGCCGCGGTGATGGCGATGAACAACGTCTTCTACCGCACGCGTCACCTCCTCTCGGACCACGAGTACGGCACCCTGCGCGCGGGCCTGCGGATGAACGTCATCGGCAACCCGGGCGTCGACAAGGCCGACTTCGAGCTCTGGTCCTTCGCGGTCTCCGCCATCAACGGCTGCGGCATGTGCCTCGACTCCCACGAGCAGGTCCTGCGCAAGGCCGGTATCGACCGCGACGTCATCCAGGAGTCCTTCAAGATCGCGTCCGTCATTCAGGCGGTCGGTGTGACGCTGGACGCCGAGGCGGTCCTCGCGGAGTAACTCCCGTCCGCGGCCTGTGAACCGCAGGGCCCCGTCCCCTGGGCATGGTGGACGGGGCCCTGTTTCATGTCCTGGGGCTACTCCGTCGGCGGGTCCGGGGCAGCCGGCTCGGCACTCACCGCCGTGGCGCCCCGCGGCCGTACCGAATGCCGCAGCGCCGATTCCCTTGAATACGACCGCAGATACCCGGCCACCGTGTTCGTCACCGCGACCAGCGGCACGGCGACCACCGCACCGCCGATCCCGGCCACCATCCCCCCGCACGCGACGGACAGCACCACCGCGAGCGGATGCACCCGCACCGCCCGCCCGAGGATGAACGGCTGCAGGATGTGGCCCTCGATCTGCTGCACCGCGAGCACCACCACCAGCGTCATGACCGCCGTGAACACCCCCTGGGTGACCAGCGCGACCACCACGGCCAGCGCCCCGGACACCACCGCACCCACCAGCGGGATGAACGCGAACAGGAAGATGAACACCGCCAGCGGCACGGCCATCGGCACATCGAGGAAGTAGATCCCCAGCCCGATGAAGATCGCGTCGATCAGCGCGACGATCACCGTGCCCCGCACATACGCCGTCAGCGTCCGCCACGCCGCCGGCCCGGCCCCGGCCACTCCCGGCCGCGCGGCCGCCGGAACCAGCTTCAGCGTCCACTCCCAGATCCGCTTGCCGTCGTAGAGCAGGAACAGGGTGGAGAAGACCGCCAGCAGGATCCCGGTCAGCGCCTCGACGACGACCGTCACGCCCTCCAGGCCCGCCGAGGTGATCGCGTCGGTGTTCGCGCCGACCGCCTCACGCAGGTTCTTGGCGATCTCGTTGATCTGCTTGTCCGTGACGTGGAAGGGGCTGTTCAGCAGCCAGTTCCGCAACTCGTCGATGCCGTCCTGGATCTGGCCCGAGAGATCGTCGATGTTCTCCATGACCTGCCAGGTCACGAACCAGCCGATCAGGCCCATGATGACGAAGCCGAGGATCGCGGTCAGCGCGGTGGCCGGCCCGCGCGGCACTCCGAGCCGCCGCAGCCGCCCCACGGTCGGATGGAGCAGCGCGGTGATCAGCAGCGCGCTCACGAACGCCAGCACCACCAACTGGACGGCGCTGATGACCCGCATCAGCACCCACAGGCTGCCCGCGAGGATGAGCAGCCGCCAGGCGGCCTCCGCCGCGACCCGCACCCCCCACGGCACGGCCAGCGCGGGATCGGGCCGGGCGGGAACGTCGGGCGCGTAGTCCGGGGGCGGCGGAACGTACTCCTCGGACCCGGTCCGGGACTCGGCGTCGCCGCGCTCCCGTTCGGCCTCGGCGCGGCGCTCGTTCCACTGCTCGCTCATCTCGGTCAGTCCGGCGCCGAGCCGGCCGAGCCACCCTGGCACTCGCGACATGATCCGACCGTACATGGCGCGAGCCCCACACCGTACGACGGTGTGGGGCTCGCGCAAGGACGACAGCGGCCGAAGGCCGGGTGGCTCAGTACCAGTTGTTGGCCTGCCAGAACGACCAGGCGTCACACGGGCTGCCGTAGCGGTCGTTCATGTAGCCGAGGCCCCACTTGATCTGGGTGGCCGGGTTGGTCCGCCAGTCGGCGCCGGCGGACGACATCTTGGTGCCGGGCAGTGCCTGGAACATGCCGTAGGCCCCGGAGGAGGGGTTGACGGCCTTGTAGTTCCAGTCGGACTCGTGGTCCACGATGTTGCTGAAGCACTGGAACTGACCGGAGGGCACGATCTGCCGCGCCATCGCCTGGATCTGCGCGATCGTGTAGGAGCTCGAGACAGGGATGTCCGAGATGTCCTTGGAACGGCTGGCGGCCTTCTTGGCCTCCTCGCGCTCCTTGGCCTCTTCCGCCGCCTTCTCGGCGGCCTCCTTCTTCGCGATCGCCGTCTCGGCGGCGGCCTTGCGGGCGGCCTCCTCGGCGTCCTTCTTCGCGCTCACATCGGCGGCGATGGCCTGTACGTCGGCCTGCTGCGTCAGCGACGCGGTCTGCACCTGGGCCTGCTGACCCGAGGGGATGTCCGCGAGCAACGTGGTGCCGTTTGCCGTCGCTTCGGCGTCGTTGTTCTGCGCGGTGCTGCCCGAGGCAACACCGACGACGCTTCCAACAGCGGTGACCGCCGTGGCCGAAGCCACTGCGAATCCCCGGACCGAGATCCGGCTCACACGGTTTCCTTCCAGCATCGCCCGCTTCGGTGACCCTCGCGGACGCAATCGTGCCCCTGACACTGGCCTCCCCAACTACGGGTCACGGGAGGCACGGGCCCGGTGGGCAACTCCCTCGGGAGGGAGTGCCGCGTGGTGCGCGGGCGGCATACGACATCGCTATGCAGTTGGTGCTGATGCTTTTGTGGTGCCGTACCGCTGGGGGTACAGGTGTGTCGTATGCGGGGCCTGACAGGAGTGAGACTCTGCCGTAACACGGCGGGGCAAGGCAATTCTGTGTTGGGTGTGAAAGCTCACATCCCGTTTGGCCCAGGAGATTCACGGAAACTGTGACGCGCGAAGGCGCCGCCCGGCTAGGCTCTTCGCCTTTTCGGACGGCGCCAACTACTGCGTAACCACCACCGCTTGGGGCAGGGCGGTCAGATCTGCCCGTCTTCGAGCATTTCGGTCACAAGGGCAGCGATCTGGGACCTCTCGGACCGGTTCAGGGTCACGTGCGCGAAGAGCGGATGCCCCTTCAGCTTCTCGACGACGGCGACGACACCGTCGTACCGGCCGACCCTGAGGTTGTCCCGCTGGGCCACGTCATGGGTGAGAACCACCCGCGAATTGGCCCCGATCCGGGACAGAACGGTAAGAAGCACATTCCTTTCCAGTGACTGCGCCTCGTCCACGATCACGAACGCGTCGTGCAGCGAGCGGCCCCGGATGTGGGTGAGGGGCAGGACCTCCAGCATCCCGCGCGCGGTGACCTCCTCGATGACCTCCCGGCTGGTGACCGCCGACAGCGTGTCGAACACGGCCTGCGCCCAGGGGCTCATCTTCTCCGCCTCGGAGCCGGGCAGATAGCCGAGCTCCTGCCCGCCCACCGCGTACAGCGGACGGAAGACCATCACCTTCTGGTGCTGACGGCGCTCCAGCACCGCCTCCAGGCCCGCGCACAGCGCCAGCGCCGACTTGCCGGTGCCGGCCCGGCCGCCCATCGACACGATCCCGACGTCCGGGTCGAGCAGCAGATCCAGCGCGATGCGCTGCTCGGCGCTGCGGCCCTTGATGCCGAACGCCTCACGATCCCCGCGTACGACACGGATGTTGCCCTCGGGTGTGACCCGGCCGAGCGCCTTGCCGCGCTCCGACTGGATGGTCAGGCCCGTGTGCACCGGGAGATCGGCGGCCTCGGGGACGTAGACGTGCCCCTCCTCGAAGAGGATGTCCACCTGCTCGCCCGGCAGGGTCAGTTCGGACATTCCGGTCCAGCCGGAGGAGTCCGTGATGGCGAGTTCCGCGCGGTACTCCTCGGCGAGGAGACCCACGGACGACGCCTTGATCCTGAGCGGGAGGTCCTTGGACACGACGGTGACGTCGAACCCCTCGGCCTGCAGGTTGCGGGCGACCGCGAGGATGCGGGAGTCGTTGTCCCCCAGGCGGTAGCCGCTGGGCAGCACGCTGGGGTCCGAGTGGTTGAGCTCGACACGGACGGTCCCGCCGAGGTCCCCGGTCGGAATCGGGGAATCAAGGCGGCCATGACGGATCCGGTAGTCGTCGAGCAGACGCAGGGCCTGCCGGGCGAAGTAGCCGAGCTCGGGATGATGCCTCTTGGCCTCCAGTTCCGTCACCACGACGATGGGGAGCACGACCTCGTGCTCGTCGAAGCGGCTCAGGGCGTTGGGGTCGGCCAGCAGAACGCTGGTGTCGAGGACATAGGTGCGCCGGTCTGGCTTGTGGCGCTTTGTGCTGGTCACCACGGAAGGACGTACCCCCTCGGATGAGGTCGGGGAGCGACGGAGTGGAAGCTGGACCGGGAGGGGTGGGAAAAATCCCGACCGGTCGTCGGCCGCCCTGCGCGGGCCGAGAACCGGCCCTCCCGCCTCTTCATCCGTGCTGTGACCGCACGATCGGGCTGGTGCAAAGGGCCTCCCGGGCGGACGGCCCCGTGCCGTCCGCTGAGATCCGACACCCGTGGTTCGGGCGTCGACCTGACTGGCTTATGCCCTCGAACGAGCCGCGCCATGCCACGGCATATGACGGCGAGCCGGTGAACTCCGTGTTACGTGCGTCTGCGGAGGGGTACCGGGAAGCGTTGCGACGTGCGGTGACCGCGGTGCCGGGCGGGCGCCGGGCAACGTACGGCCTCCCGCGAAAGTTCGGTGTTGAACGGTTCAGCCGCCGAAACGCCGGTGGCGGGCGGCGTAGTCACGCATGGCGCGCAGGAAGTCGACCTTGCGGAAAGCCGGCCAGAACACGTCGCAGAAGTAGTACTCGGAGTGCGCGGTCTGCCAGAGCATGAATCCGGACAGCCGCTGCTCGCCGCTGGTGCGGATCACCAGGTCGGGGTCGGGCTGGTCACTCGTGTAGAGGTGACGCCCGATCATGTCGGTGTCGACGGCCTCGGCGAGCTCCTCCATCGAGGTGCCCTTCTCCTGGGCGTCGAGCAGCATCGAGCGCACGGCGTAGGCGATCTCCTGGCGGCCGCCGTAGCCGATGGCGACGTTGACCAGTATCCCGTCGACGTGCGCGGTGGTCTCCTCGGCCTCCTTCAGGACCGTCTGCATCCCGGAGGGCAGCAGGTCGGGAGTGCCCACGTGGTGCACGCGCCAGCGGCCGTCGGCGGCCAGGGTGCGCACGACGTCCTCGATGATGCCGAGCAGCGGCCCGAGCTCCTCCTGCGGCCGGTCGAAGTTGTCCGTGGACAGCAGCCAGAGGGTCACGACCTCGACGTCGGTCTCACTGCACCAGCCGAGGAACTCCTCGATCTTTCCGGCACCGGCCCGGTGACCGTCGACGGTGCTGGAACCGGCGGCCTTCGCCCAGCGTCGGTTGCCGTCCATGATGACGCCGATGTGCTTGGGCACCTGAGCGTGGTCCAGGTGGCCTTCCACCCGGCGTGCGTACAGCCTGACCAGCAGGCCACGCAGCTTGTCGCGCAGGTTCACGTGATTGTCAGCCCCTCCGTAAGGATCGGACAGGCCGCGATGTGCGGCCCGGTCGTGGCCGCGGGCGGTCCCTGCCCGTGTGGCAGTCCCCGGAGGCGAAGCCTACCCCCGCCGCGTCCCCGGGCCGCCAACGGGTGCGGAGCGAAGGATTCCGGCCCCTGTTCCGGCCTGCCCCCGCACAGAAAAAAATCGGGCCGGTCCGTGGGGGGGAGACGGACCGGCCCGAGGGGGGGTTTCCACCATAACCCTTCGTAAGTGATGCTGCGTGCATCGGCGTGCCACAACTACTCTCCGGAGCCACCCGACGACGGGGCGATGCCCGCGGAAGCCCTCGCTCATGGCTTGTTCTTGACTGAAACACGGCCGATAGGCAGCGAAATCGGGCACCCTCGGGCAGGGTCCGGGGGATTTGACGCACCTTGAGGCCCGCTCGGCGAGTTGTCCCCGGCGTCCCTCCGACGGGTGACCCGGCTGCGAACGCCCGCTTGACCCCGGAGCGGCCTCGCCGCCGCCTCAACAGGGAGGCCCTGGCACCGCGCAGCCCCCTCCACTGCGCGGTACCGCCCGCGCAGCTTTGCTGACGCGAATTACCTTGGTCTGAACTTACGCGGGCGGTGGCACCGAAGGCGAGCCGCAGGCGATAACGATGTGAAAGACCTCGGCGGAAGTTGCGCAAGTGGAGTGAGTGGAAGGAGTGACTCATCTGCGGCGGCCCAAGAGGACAGCTTCTGTCCTCATTCGCACCTAACGTCGCCCCATGACGACGACCGTGAGGATCACATGGGACGCCGCGAACGCACGGCGGGCGGAGCGGCAGTTCCTGGCCAGGCCGGCCGGGAGCGGCACACCGGTCGCCGAGGTGGTCGGCAGGATGGCCGGCGCGCACGCGCAGGTGCTGTCCGCGGCCGAGGTGTCGGTGGGAGTGCGGACGGCCGGGCTGACACGAGCGGACGTACGGACGGCACTGTGGGACGACCGGTCCCTGATCAAGACGTACGGTCCGCGCGGCACGGTACATCTGCTTCCGGCGCGTGAACTCCCCCTCTGGTCGGCCGCCCTGACGGCGGTTCCGACCGGGCCGAGCCCGTTCCCGCCCGACGTACGGCTCACCGAGGAACAGGCCGGCCAGGTCGTGACGGCGATCGGCGACGCGCTCGACGGCAGGTACCTGACGCTCGACGAGCTGACCGAGGAGATCGTCACCCGGACGGGCCCGTGGGCCGGTGACCGGGTGATGCCGGCGTTCCAGGACCTGTGGCCGCGCTGGCGGCAGGTGATGCACCGGGCGGGCTGGGCGGGAACGCTGTGCTTCGGCCCGAACCGCGGTCGCAAGGCGACGTACACGCGCCCGCCGCGCGTGGGGGCCGTGGGCGGTGCGGGGTCCGTGAGCGGTGAAACGGGGTCCGTGGGCGGTGCGGGGTCCGTGGCTGATGCTCTGGGCACCTTCGTACGCCGTTATCTGCACGCCTACGGACCGGCCACCCCGCAGCACTTCGCGAAGTGGCTCGCGGCACCGCCCGGCTGGGCCACGACCCTGTTCGCAGAGCTGGCCGCCGCGGGCCGTATCGAGGAGGTCGACTTCGAGGGGACACCGGCGTGGGTGGCGGCGGGCGACACCGACTTCCCGGACGGGCCCGCGCGGGGTGTGCGGCTGCTCCCCTACTTCGACGCGTACGTCATCGCCGGGCAGCCCCGCGAGCGGCTGTTCCCCGGGGAGGCGTACCGGCGCGCCCTCGCGGGCGGCCAGGCGGGCAACTATCCGGTGCTGCTCATCGACGGTGTGGCGGCGGGGGTGTGGCACCAGCGGCGCCGGGGCCGTCGCACGACCGTCACGGTCGAACCGCTCGGCCGTCTGACGGCACGGCAGGAACGGGAACTGGGCGAGCAGGCGGAGCGGGTGGGTGAGGTGCTGGAGGCTACGGCGGAGTTGGTGGTGGGGGAGGTGGGGGTGGGGCCGCATGCGTGATCAGGAGTGGCGGGGAGAGGGTGAGTCCGGCTTGCGGGCGTCGAAGAGGTGGCGGGTGCTGTGGGCGACGAAGGGCCCTTCGGCCTGGATCCGCTCGTGCAGCGCGCGGAGCTGCGGCTCGTACGCCTCGACGGTGAAGCCGGGAACCATCCAGACGACCTTGCGCAGGAAGTGCACGACCGCGGCGATGTCGTGGAACTCCATCCGCAGCCGCTCGGCCCGCAGCTCGACGACGTCGAGCCCGGCGGCCTCGGCGTCGGCACGCTCACGGTCGGGGTGGCGCCCGCCGCGCACGTCGTCCGGCTGGGGCCCGAGGAAGTACTCGACGAGCTCGAAGACGCTGGCCGGCCCGACGTGCTGGGCGAAATAGGTCCCTCCGGGCTGGAGGACCCGGGCGATCTCCTCCCAGTGCGGGCGGACGGGATGCCGGCTCACGACCAGGTCGAAGGCGCCGTCGGCGAAGGGCAGCGGGGCGTCCTCGGGTGCGGCGACGACCGCTACGCCGCGCGGCCGGAGCAGGGCGGTCGCCTTGGCGACGTTGGGCGGCCAGCCCTCGGTGGCGACGGTGAGCGCGGGCTGCTTCGGAGCCGTACGGGCGAGGGCGAAGTCCAGGACCTCCCCGCCCCCGGTCTGGATGTCGAGCACGGCACTCGCCCGCTCCAGCCGCCCGGCCATCGACGTCGCGTACCCCCAGGACGGCCGCGCTTCGGTGGCCCGCCCCTCGAACCAGGAGAAGTCCCAGCCTTCCGTGGGGACGGAGGCTCCCTCGGCGACGAGGTCCTCGAAGGTGCGGTGCGGGTTCGAGTCCGGGTCGGGGTTCGGGTTCGGGTCGGGGTTCGGGTTCGGGTCTGGGAGGACGAGCACGACATGCTCGTCCTCCCCGTACCGGACGGTGCCGGTCCGGCGGAAGCCGTGCCGCTCGAGGAGACGTACGGAGCCGGCGTTCCCACTGAACGGGTCGGCGTACAGCGGCCGGTTCTGCTCCCGCTCCAGGAAGAGGGCCAGGGCTCTGCTGCCGATGCGTCGCCCCCAGTACGGGCGTCCGAGCCAGTACCCGGTGAAGCGGCGGTCCCCGTCCCACCAGGCGACGAAGTTGCCGGCGACGTCACCGTCCACGGTCACGGTCTGCACGAAGACGGTGTCGTCCCCGAGGACGTTGGCCTTCCAGTGCCGCATGAACGCGTCGCGCGGCCGAGGCGTGAACCTCGACCGCCGAACGGCCTCCGGGTCGTGCTCGTACGCCAGGAAGGACTCCAGATCCTCTTCCACGACGTCGCGCAGGCGTACGTCCATGTCGTCTTCGCTCATGCCCGGAGTGTGGCAGCCGCCACTGACAACGTCCCTCAGGGAACCAGCGGACGCACTTCCTCCGCCACGAACCGCACGAACCCCTCCGGGTCGGGCTCGTCCCCCGTCGGCTGCAGCACCACGGTGTCGGCACCGGCCTCGGCCAGCCGCGCGACGGCCCCGGCCACGGCACCGGCATCCCCGGCGACCCCGAGGTCCGGAAGGGATTCCACTCCCTCGTCGACCAGCTCGGCACGGAGCCGGCCGGCGGCATCGGCCCCGGTCGCGGTCAGCAGATACACGACCACCGGGTGCGGCCCGGCCCCGCGACCGGCCGCCTCCCGCCCTTCGGCGATGAGCCGCCGCGCCTCCCGCACGCCCTCGGCGTTGGTGGAGGCGGTGAGGATCGTCCCGTCGGCGGCCTCCCCGGTGAGCCGCAGCGACCGCGGCCCGGTGGCCCCGGCCAGCACGCCGCTTCCCATGTCTTCCGGCGGCCAGTCGAGGCCGACGTCGTCGAGGCTGACGTACCGCCCGTCGGTGGTCACCCGCTCGCCGCCCAGCAGCGCGCGCAGCGCGACGAGATGCTCCCGCAACAAGGTCACCGGCGACTCGACCCTCGCCCCCACCTGCCCCATCCAGCTCTGCACGCCATGCCCCACACCGACGATCGCCCGCCCCGGGAACATCCGGTGCAGCGAGGCGACCTCCATGGCCGTGACAGCAACATTCCGCAGTGGCACAGGCAACAGCCCCACCCCGACCCGCACCCGCTCGGTCCATGCGAGGGCCGCGGCGGCGGTGGAGATACCGCCTTCTCGAAAGCAGTCTTCCCAGAGCCAGAGTTGTTCCAGGCCTGTCTCATCGGCGATCTGGGCTACGGAGCGGAGTCGTTCTGGGGCGAGTTGCGGACGGAACACTGCGCCGAGTTCGGTCATGCTGCTCTTCCTACCCGGGCGGCGGTACACGCAACAAGGCACCTTGCGCCCTTTGTCTCTCCGGCGAACCAACCATCATGTTGGTCAGGCTCATGGCCGGGCTCTACGCATCGACCAATGGCGACTCAAAGCTGGTCAGTTCCGCAATCTGCCGCAGAATCTCGCGATACTGCTCGCGTCGCTCCACCTCGGGTGTGCTCAGCATCAAGACCGCCATGCGCTTGCAGTCCGGGTGCGGGAGGTAGGCGTAGATCTGAAGCAAGGGGGTCGGTGGGAGGCCGGACTCTGGGGTCGGCGTGCGCACCATTTCGCCCAATGACGCGGGACCGCTGGACAGGTCCAGGTACTCGACGTGGGAGTGCCGCTCTGCTGTGGCCACTGCCCTCGCCGCACTCACCGACCGTGGGGACCAGGCGATGTCTCGCCAGGACACCGTGAAGAGGGAGTGGAGGATTCCGCCGGTGCCTCCCTCCACATCGTCGCGGTGCAAACCCAGGGAGCAGTGGACAGTGCCCACCTCACGCAGTGCACGGAGGAGTTGCTGGCCCGAAGCCAACTGGCCGATGAACTGGTGACGTGTGACGCCGCTTGGAATGGCTTCGACCAGCGGATCGAGTGCTTCCCGGAGCCGGTTCGCCTCGGCGGAAGCGGGCGACGCGAGGAGGATGTCGAGCGGCAGCTCAGTGAAGCCGCCGGGCACGGCGAACCAGATACCAGAACTGGCGTCATTGGCGGAATCATCGATGAGGACCTGAAATGTCATGTTGCGGGATTTCCAGATTCGGCCGATTGAAGGATCAGGAACGGGCCGGGCGGATGCCGACTCGGCGTCCGCGTTCAATATCCTCGGCAGTAGCTCCCCAGTCCGCGACAGAACGGCGGCCGCCGTCCGATCCCGACTGCTGGCTCAGGAGACGGAACCGGCGGGGCGTCGACTCGTCGGAGGTGGGCGCGGCGATCACGCCGATGAAGCGAGGGTCTCCAGCGAGCCACACCACGCCGACCTGAGCCTTCAGTTCAGGCTTCGCGCGAGGAGCCATCCGGCGGTGCCACCAGCCCACTCCCCAGTGCCGGGGAAACACCATGGGCAGTCGCTCCTCCGGGCGGGCAGGGTTCGGGAACTCAAACCACCCGTACTGCCTGCCGACGACGTCGGGCCGATCAGCGAGCCCGTGTGCGGCGTCGCTGTACAAACGCCACGGGTATTCCTGTAGGACACGTCTCGTCTGAAAGGCGGCTGGAAGGACGAAGAGCTGGAGGAACGCGCGGTAGAAGCTGTACAGCAAGAACGGTACGAAGAGGATCGTGTACCCGGGAGAGAGGAACAACACCAGGATCGCCAGCAGGGCGAACCACAAGGCGATCCAGCCAAAGAGAGCGAGCGCGTTCACAGCCAACTGTTTCAACCAGGCGCGCCGGGTCTGCGGGTGCTCCCAAGCAACGGAATGGTCCGTGGGGTTCATATGATCTCTCTTGTCCTCTGGGTCAGAACACGTGCTGGGCGAGATCGATCAGTGCCCCGCCGTCCAGGATGGCCCGTGCACCGTCAACGCCGGTACCTGTGTCCTTCGCTCCGTCATTTTCCAATGTGTCCACCGCACTGGACACCAGACCGTACCCGGCGGTCACGACGCCGAGTGAAGCCGAGGAGATCTCCACGATGTCTCCGGCACGGGCGGAGTCACGAGCCCCGCGCACCACCATGTTCAGGGCCGGATTTCCGAGGTTGGAGATGGCCTTGGCTTCACCGATGGTCTTGCTGCCCAGCGTAGTCAGCACCTTCCCGAGGGATACCGCTTCCTCACTGGCCTGAAGGGCGCGCATCGTTCCACGAGCACCCATGCCGACGGCGCTCACGCCCGGAACAGCTCCCAGGACGTCACCGCCCAGACTGACGACGTTTCCCCAGAAGTCGGAGTCCAACTCACCTTTTGTGATGCCATCTACGAGGGAGGCGCGCACTTTGGGGTCGGACAGTCGCACAGTGAGCGCTGAGGCGCTCAATGCCGCTGCCGCCAACAACAGGACGGCGGCAGCCATGCCGCCCGTGGCCACGAACAGCGCCACCAAGCCGATGACGCCAGCTGTGAAGCTCAGGATGTCGGGCAGGTTCTCCACGAACCACTCGCCGAATTCCTCAAGCCACCCCGGCTCATGTGGCGCCAGTTTCTTCGTGGCGTCGCGGATCTTGCCGGCGCGGTACCGGGCCTTCCCCTCATGCTCCTCGGCAAGCTTCTTCGCCTTGCCAATGATCTTGTCGAGCTCGGCCTGAGCCGCTTCCACAGCGTTGTTCGCACTGGTCAGGCGCTTCTGCGCCTTATCGTCGCGGCCGCCCTTGCCGTCCAGGTCGGGGTCGTTCTTCGCTGTTTCAGCGTGCCCCTTCGCCTCCTCCACGGCAGCCTGGGCGTCCTTGGCGTCCTGCTCCAGCTTCTTGGCCCGGCGCTGGAAATCCTCGAGTTCACCCTCCCAGCGGTCGAGCTGCCGGGCCGCCTTGCGAACGGAGTGCGCGGCGTTCTTCAAGTTGAGCGGGAGCGGTCCGTCATCAAGCTGCTCGCGGAAAGCGACGGCGGCATCGCCCTTCCAGTAGCTGCCGTCCATGAGCTTAGTGACGAGCTCGTGCGTCTCGTGCAGGGTCTTGGCACAGTTGGCGAGCTTCTTGGACAGATCACGAACCGCTTCGGTGGCGCCCGGCGTCGGATTGAAACCCAAGTGGGGATAGTGGGGGTTAGGAATGGAAGGAGAGGACTTGAGCCCCTGAGGCAGGCCCCCATTCCGGGCGGCTGGCGAGTTGGCGTAGGAGGGCTTTTCAATACCAGGCGTGACCGTCACTTCTTACCACCCGGCTTTCCGGCCCTGGCCTTCTTCAAGGCCTCTTCCAACGCCTTGTCAACTTCCTCATAGCTGTCCTTGCTCTGTTCGATGATCTTGGCAAGGTCCTCGGTCTGCTTACCGATTTCTTCGGTGCCGTACTTCCAGTCCTCCTGGAAATCCTCGCACGCAGAGTCCAGATCGTCCGTACCCAGACCGGTGACGGTGGCATCGCTCAGGGCCTTGCGCAATCCCTTCAACGAATCACTCGACTTGTTCAGAAGCCGCATGAAGTGCGCGAGTTCGCCGCCATCCACAGCCAGCCGGTCAGCCATGTACCGCTGCCACCTCCCTGTTCGGAACTGTGTGCCTGAGGCGGCGACTCTACCTGCGTCGCCTTTGAAGCAAGTCGGGCGATCCCCTCTGAGGAGAGCGATCGCCCGACCGTGGGACCTCAGGATCGTCAGCGGTTGACGGCTTGGATCTCCTGGACGACAACGTCCTGCTCGGTACCGAACGTGCCGTCGGGCAGGAGTTGTTGGCCCTGGACGCCGGTACCTGTCCAGTGGATCTTCCAGGTGAGTGTCGCCTGGAGCTTGTACGAGCCTTCACCGGAAGAGCGCAGATATTTCACTCCACACGGTGGATTCTTGTCAGCTTTGCCTCTTGCGTACGGTTCACCAATTGAACCATCCGTGATCTGGCACTCGCCCGAGTCCGGATAAGTAACGGCGTCACCCGTGCCCGGCTCGATCTTCAGAGACACCGGCTCGGCGGTGGTGGTCGCCTGGATGTTCAGCAATGGGACACTTGCCGTTACCGACACCGGCTTAAACTTCGCCGAATCCAGCCAAGCCCAAGTCGGTAGATTCACCTTCGTGGCTTCCTGGGGTGCGAGTTCTACCGTGGTCGACGGGACACGAATCTCGGCGTACGCAAGCTGGGCGAGCATCTCGGGCGTGATGGCTTGGGGGACATTAGCGGGCGGCGGGTCTCCATTGTCCACCCAGAAGATTGGCTCGGTGCAGTCGAGGGAACCCGGGTTGCCGACCTGACTTTCAGGAACGTAGGAGTCCCACCAATATCCTTCACCGGCCTTATCCTTGTTGAAGTCCTTGTACGGATGCCCGTTCACGTAGCGATCGCGCTGCTGCGCATCCCACTGGTAGCCCGTCGACTCGGCCTCCCAGGTGGGCTCCAGAGTCTTCTGAAGTTGCTCAGGCGTGTACTTCGGCGCGTAGTAGCAGGGAGGCGGGGTCCACGAAGTCGTGGATTCGACACCCCCCGCGGACTTACCCGAGCCGTTCTTCGAACGGTCGAAGACGATCACACCGCTTGCCGAGGACGCGAGCGTGTCACCCTCCACGGAGCCCGAGGGCTTCGACGTGCTCGTATCGCTCTCGGTGGTGCCGTCGGGAGTGACCTTGGCCCAGGCACTCGGTGTGCCCGCAGCAACAAGGACCACAGCCAGGGCCAGGCCTCTCAGAACTCCCCGTTTCACTTCAGACACTGCTTCGCTCCTGCGGTCGAAACGATGCGCGTGGTCCGCCAGACCCCGGCCTTGTTCTTCTCCAGCCGGGTGTTGTAGAGGATGAAGTCCTCTTCGGAGGGGGTCGTGACCTTGGGCTTGTTCGTCTTGAGATCCTTGGCGTAGCCCTTGCTCTCGTCGGCACAGAACAGGACCGATGCCGCCGTACCACCATCGAGAGTCACAGTTCGGTCGTAGTACCTGATGGTGCCCGTAATGCCGAGGTTGGCCTTTTTGAACTTCTCCACCCAGACGGCGGCAGCCTCCAACGCTTTACCGGCGTTGTAGAAGTTCATCGCCTTGGCTCTGGGGTCAGTTCCCGCAATCGCCGCGTTGACCGCGCGCATACGGTCAGCGTTGTCCGCTAGTACGGCGTCCTTGTCGGCATCGCCCGTCTTGCCGCCTTCGAAAGTCATGGTCAGGTCGGACGGCAGCTTGATCTCCGGTCGGTCTGCGGACTGTGGAGCCGAGTCGGTGGGCGATGCCGATGTAGCGTCCCCAGCATCGGCGCCAGCGATCTTGTCTTTGTCCTTGCTCTTGGAGCTGTCGTCGCTCCCGCACGCGGTCAGCGTCAGGGCCGCAGCTGCGGTCAGAGTGAGCGCTGCGAGGAAGGTGGGGCGGCGGTTCACGGTCGGCTCCCGGTCAGAGGCGAGGCTTCTCTTGAGCGAACCAAAGCTATACAGCGGGGTGGAGCCGCACCAGGGTGAAGGTTGTCAACTGGCGGGGCGTATGGGGAGAAAGCGGCGTTTCGCCGACCGGTATGAGCCGTAACGGTTGCATAACTCGATGACCGCAAACGGCCCAGCAAAGGGCTTGGGCCCGTGGGCCTATGTGGGGCCTACTCCCCTGCGGATACGTTCAGGCGGGCAGTCGGTGGTAGGTGACAAGTGACAGGCGACACGGTAGGAGGGCCCATATGGGACGGCGTTGGGAGGACGGCCATGGGGAGTTGGTCGTGCGCGGGGGTGATGGGAGGCCGTCTGTCCGTGTGCCGTTGGAGGTCGCCACCTCGTACCGGGCCCGTACGAAAGGGCTCTTGGGACGGGACTTCATCGACGGGGCGATTCTGCTCTCTCCCGCCAACAGCGTGCACACCTTTCGTATGCGCATGCCGATCGATGTCGCCTATCTCGATCGGCACCTACGCGTCGTCGCCGTGCGCACGATGCGGCCGGGGCGGCTGGGGATGCCTCGGCTGCGGGCGCGGCATGTGGTGGAGGCGAGGGCTGGGGCGATGGGTGAGTGGGGGGCGCGGGAAGGTGCCCAGGTGGCGATTTTCGTGGAAGGGAAGGAAAGTTAGGCGAGCCGGCGCCGTCGTTATGCGTTGCCGTTGACCAGGGCCGACGACGGGTCGCCGCGCAACCTGATGTAGCCGCACAGGACAGGTGCGGCCCAGTCGCGTTGGTTCTGGTCGCTGTCTCGGTCGGCCACGTCCACGTCGGCGCCTTCCGTCCGTACCGCCTCTGCCAAGGCCTCGGCGAGCGACGCGGGCGGGATGGGCGCGCCGGCCAGGAGCAGGTCATAGATCATCGGCAAGTCCCCGTTCGTGCACTGTCTGAGCAGGTGAGCATGGGCTCGATCTGGTGCTGTCAGAGGCTCGTTCCGCCGCTCCCCAGGTCGAAGAGTGTGCTTTGTGCCGCTTCCGCGTTCTCCCAACTCGCCGGGCCGTCCGGTTTCACCGACAGCCGCTCCAGTGCCGCCCTGGCCTCCGGGCTGTCCATCGCGCCGAGCAGTTCGATGGCGGAGTCGGCGCCAATATCCTCAGTCACGCAACGCTCGGCCAGGTCCACCGCCCAGTCGGCGAAACGGCCCGGGGCAGGATCGAGAGCCAGCCAGCGGAACACCGAGTCGGTGATGTCGTCCCGCAGCGACGGGATCATGGCCAGCATCGCCGCTTCGACGTGCCGTACGACGTGCCGCTGCAGCGGATACAGCTGCGGTCGGCCCTGCCACGCGCCGACCAGCGCGTCCACGCCGGTCCATGTCACCTGGCTCGGGCGGGGCATGGCCTCCCCGACGGCCTGATGGAACTCCTCCCAGGCATGCCACAAGAGGCCGGGGGACGGGGGCTGAGGCACTTGCGGAACCAGTCCCGGGTCTTCCAGGAGTACGGTCACCACTCGCCGGGCTTCCGCCAGTCGCTCGTCGGTGCGGGGCAGTTCCGCGATCCGGCTCCAGTCGCACTCGTCCCAGGGCTGTGGCAGGGATCGCAGGGCTTGGGGCAGGACGTAGTCGCCCTCCGGATCGCGCCACCGTGCGACCTGCGGATCCCACATCTCCTCGCCATTCGGCTCCGTGCCCGGCTCACTCATCCCTGCGTCCCACCAACGTCCCGTCTCCGTCGTCCGCTCAGTCGTGGGGCATGGGTTCACGGCCGGCTCCCGGCCAGTGGGGAAGCTTCTCCTGCGCCGAAATGTGTGGAGTACTCACACCCACTGCTGCGCGGTATTCCTCGTCGTGGCCGACAGGCTCGGGTCGAAGGCCAAGGAATACGGAAGGTCCTGCAGCCCTTCGGGCAGCAGCGGCCCCTCTTCGCGGGTGGCTTGCCGGGCACGAACGTCGTACACCGAACGGCGCAGCCCGAGAAGCCGGGAACGCACATACGGGCGGAAGTCCCGGACCTCGTCGTCGTTTACGAGTTCCCTCAAGGCTTGTTCGCCGCGCGGACGACCGAGCGAGACAAGCAAGCGCACCGCCGCCTCGACCGCCACGCCGACCCGCACGAACGCGGCTGCGAACAGCGCAACGTCTTCAGCCTCCCCGTCCTTCAGCGATCCGGCGGTGGTTGCACGCTCGAGTGGTTCAGGCACCGTGGGGATGCTCATGTCAGCCCAGGCTTGGACCACCTGCACCACCCGCTCCCGAGTGACCCGGGACGTGGTCGGCATGATTCGGGTCAACCAGGCGTCCGCCTCGAGCCCTCATCCGGCACATCAAGGCGGGCAAGGCCGACCACCTGCTGTAGGCCCCCACTGGGAGCCTGCCTCCGCCGCCTCGGAGAGCAGTCGCGTCGCCTCGGCCACTGCGACGTTCCGGTCGATGTAGCGCATGGCGAGGTCCAGGGCCCAGGGAGCGAAGCAGCCCTCACGCCACAGCCATTCGAGCATTCCCCGTGCCAGATGTGCGGTGATGCGCGCAGCCCACCGCTCGGCGAACGCCTCGGGGTTCGTGTCCTCCAAGTCGATGCCCAGTCGCTCACACTCGTACCAGGCCCAGATCAGACGCTCCCGCGTGACCAACCGCGCGTCGAGCATCAGGGGGACGAGGACCATCTCGACTTCCAGCCACGCGGGCCGGTCCTCCGCATCCTCCAGCCACTTTCCCTCCCATTCGGGAGGTTCCTCCGACGCCGACCGTTCGTCAGGCAGCAGCGCTTCGAGAACGGCCCGCGCTTGGGCGAGGCGCTCCGGTGTCGGTTCGTCCTCCAGCTCCCAGCCGCCGGCCCAGCTGCATGTCAGATCGCGTACCACCTTGGGCAGGAGCAATTCCTCGCCGTCGGTAGGACGAGCCGCCCGTGCCTCGTAGTCCGGTCTCCTCAGCTTCGCGAGCCACTCGCGGGCCTCCCGACGGTCACCTTCGGCCACCGACTCGTCCTTCACGAGGCGCGCCAGCGCCTGCTCACCGTGCGGGCGGCCGAGATCGCGGAGCAGCCAGATGTTGTCGTAGCCACCCAGACCGGCGTGTACGCCCAGCTCGGCAAGCGCGGCGGCCCGGGAGGCTTCCCGGAGCTCACTTTCACGCACGGTCTCCCGCAGCGACCACAGCAACCCTTGGACCTTGGACGAAGCCTCCCGGCGTTCCCGCCGAGCCGTGAAGTGCTGACGCTGCTCGTCGGTGAGCGGGAGACCGGGCTCCTCCTGGGCCCGATCCCAGAGGTCCTCCAGCTCGTCCGGCCAGCCGCTGTCTCTCGGCGGGGCAGCGGCGATCGCCGTCTCCAACTCTCCGAGGAGCGCAGTTGTGCGGTCCTCGGGAATCTCCGCGTGCTCCTCGTCGTACGTCATGAGACCCCCAGGTACCCCATCGCGGTCTTCGGATCCTTCATCTTGCCGGAGCGTAGAGCGTCGTACTTCTCCGCCTCGCTCTTGGCATTCCAGGCGTCGTTCATGGCCTTGAGCTGCGCAGGAGTCACCTCTTGGCCGGCGATGCGGGCGCCGACTTCATTTTGGGCCATCCTGGAGGCTGGGGTTCCCGGAGGAGCGTCCTCGCCTCGCTTCGGCGGCTTGAACCCGTCGAAGATCTTCTGCCATCCCCTGGTGGAGGCGATCTCGTAGCGGGCGACGCGGCCCGGCTCCGCTCTCTGCCACGCGCCCAGCCTGTCCACCTGTGTGGCTATGGAGCCCTTGGTCGTCGCGTTTCCGGTGTTCTTGACCTCCACGACGTGCACCTTGCCGTCCTTGCCACGGTAGGCCACATCGGCGTCCGGGATGCCTGTGACGTCGACCTGGCCGCCCAAGCCGTCTGGGTGTACCGGCGACTCGCGTTTCTTCCTGCGCTCGTCGCTGTCGCCGATGTCCGAGTACACCGTGCTGCCATCCGCCGCCTCGTCCTGCGCCACACGCTTCGTGACGTTCGCCTCGGCGAGGTTCTCGGCGAGCTGGTCCTTGGTCTTGGAGTTCAGCACCTTGGCGGCGAGCTTCTCCCTGCTGGTGTTGTGGATGTTCTTCTGGTTCACCAGCTCCGAGACGTCGGCGATGGCGTCCGCCGCCTCCTTCTTGCTGATGTCCTTGGAGTTCGGGTCGACGTCGTCCTTGGCCCGCTTGAGCAGGTTCTCGAGCTGGGCCTCCTGCAGGTTGACTTTCTCGCCCTGCGGGAGCCGCTTGTACGCCTTGATCTGCTCCCGCAGCAGCTCGGCCCGCGCGTCCAGCGCCTCCTGCTGGGCCTGGCGCGCGTCGTCGGCGTCGTCGCCCGTGCACTCCTTGCCGCCTCCTTCGGCGACGACGATCCGGCCGCTCTGCGGGGCCGCCAGGACGCCCGTGCCGGTGCCCGCGACGCCGCCGACCCGCGCGCCGCCGCCGTACGGGACGCGCCCGATCGCGATGGTGCAGCTGCCGTTCTTCTCGGCATTCTTCTTCGCCTCGTCGGCGTGCTTCTGCGCCTCGTCCGCTGCCTTTTTCGCGCCGTCGAAGTCGCCCGCCCTGGCCGCCTTGCGCGCCTTCTCGGCCGCGTCGGCCGCCTTGTCGAGGGATTCACCGACCTCGGCCAGCTTCTTGAACTTGGTGAACTTCGTGATCGTCTTCGGGCTGAAGATGCCGATGACGTTGACCACGGTGTTGCCGATGGAGGCGCCGTAGTTGCCCTTCTCCCAGTTCTCCTTGTCGACGAACGTGTCGATCGCCAGGTCGGACACGAAGTCCTCGGGCGAGTTGACCCAGCCCCATACGGAGGAGACGTAGTTCCCCTTGTCCCACTCCTTGCCCAGCTCGTCGGCCTTGTCGCCCCACCAGTCCGTGGTGTAGCCCTTCAGGCCGTTCCAGCTGTCCTTGATCGAGCCGACCGGGTCGCTGACGAAGTCCATCGTGCTGGCCAGGAAGCTCTTGGTCGGGGCCACGAAGAATCCACGGACATGGTCCATGAACGTTCTGTCGTGACGTTCCTGGTCATGTACGTCGTCCCAGAGCGACCTCTCCTCGAACGGCCCCGGGGCGAGTGGGACTGTGTCGTTCGTCCCCGCGCCCTCATAGGTGATGATCCGAGTCGACCACGCCGGACCACCGTCGCTGTTGTTGCCGCCCGTACCACCGCCGGCACTCGTGCCTTCCTGGCCACCCGAACCGCCGTCGGTGCCCGAGTCGCCTTCGGAACCCGTCTCGCCGTTCGCGCCCGAACCACGGTCTGCCCCCGCGCCACCGTCCGGGTACGCGCCACCGTCCGGGTCCGCGCCACCGTCCGGGTCCGCGCCGTTGCCTCCGTCGGTGCCGGCGTCCGAACCGCCATTCCGGGGATCGTCATCGTCCCCGGCCGCACCCGTCTCCGTACCATCGCCCTGCGGAGCGGCGCAGGCCGTGCCCGTCACCGAGCAGACCGCCGACTGAATGCCGTCCGCGATGCGCCCGCCGAGACCGCCCACCGACAGCGCGAGGATGATCGCGGCGACGACCGCTACGAGCCCCGCGTACTCCACCGCGGTCTGGCCCTCGTCGCGGCGCCAGCGGATCATCCTCGCGAGGCTGAACGCCCGCCGCTCCTCCCTGTCCTGAGGAGCGGCCTGGAACCATTCCCGCGACGGGGCCCGACGCAGCAGCACGATGACCGCCACCGGCATCGCCGCCTGCGTGAATCCCCGCAGATCACCGTGCATCAGCGTGCCGAAGGACAGCCACACGATCCACGCCTGTACGGCGATCAGTGCGCGGCTCGTCCACACCCCGCCCCGCCACAGGCGCCGGGCCAGGTAGACCCCCGCCACGCTGGGCAGCGAGTCGTACACCAGGATCCCGAAGATCTCACCGGAGTAGTACGACACCACCGACAGCACGGTGACCACGTACAGCACCGTCAGCGCGAACTGCACCCACAGCAGTACCTGCGCCCAGCCCAGTTCCCGTGGCAACGGCGAACGCCGGTCCCAGGAGGGGGTGTTCTGCGCACCCCAAATCCCACTCGGGGGTATTGAGTTACCGGCACCGGACATGTGTGACCTCGGTTCAGCGGGCGGGCATTCAAGGCGGGCGCCCGGCCGAGGCTATTGAGAGTCGAACACTGGCACATGGGCCCCCGGGCCCACCCTCGGCCCAACTTGAACCGCAGGGCCCGTCCCTGCCTGCGGTGGCGAGAGGCGGGCCCCCGGTGAGTGGGCGCTGGTGACTCAGCTCTCCGTGCGCGGGAAGGAGACCTCGACCCGGCGGTTCTTCTTGCGGCCGGCTTCCGAGGCGTTGTCCGCGATGGGGTACTGCTCGCCGTAGCCGCGTACCTCGTAGGTGACATTGGAGTCGGTCAGTTCCTGGTCCAGGACGTTCTGTACGGCGTCGGCGCGTTGCCTGGACAGGACGTCGCCGTGGGCGGAGGAACCGAGGTTGTCCGTGAAGCCGAAGACCCGGATCTTCGTCGCGTTCTGTGTCTTGATCTCCTCGGCGATCGCGGAGATACGGGACTTCGCCTCCGCGCTGAGTTTCGCGCTGTCCTTGCTGAAGAGGACCTCGGCCTGGAGGGCGAACTTGACGTCGGCGTTGGTGTCTTCTCGGCGTTCGTCGCCGCTTTGGTCTTCTACGACCTGTTTGATGTCGAGGACCTTGGCGGAGGCGAGGGTGGCGCCCTCGGGGAGTTTGAGGTCGGGGTCGTTGGGGTCGACCTCGACGGGGGCGGAGGGGGAGGCCTCGGTGCCAGGGGGGACGCTGGGGCCATCGTCGGCGTGGGCGGTCGCGGCGCTGTAGAGGTTTGTGGCGACCATGAGGGCAGCGGAAGCGATGACCATGGAGACACGCTGCGCTGTCACGCGCCTTGAAATTTGAGGAGTGGTCACTTCCGCCTCACCCAGAGATCTTGATGAGAGCACTCGAGAACAGCGGCAGTTGGAAGGTGGCTTCGGTCGTGCTCGACGGGGGGGCCGGGAACTGCAGGAACACAGCCATGGATTCCCCGGCCTTGAGTGCCGAGAAGCCAGTGGTCGTCAAAGGACGTCCATCTGTGTCGCGCAGCACGTAGTACCGCTTCTTGCCCTTCGAGTCGACGAGTGTGGCGCCACCGAACGACCTGCCCTTATTGATGATCTCGGTCTCGTTACCACTCAGCTCGGCTGGGATGGTGACGATTTCGGAGCCGTCGTTCTTCAGGTTGCCGTTCACGGTGACGAAGCCACCGGAGTCACGCTCAGCGGAGGTGATCTGGAGGAGCAGGCCACTCGGCCCCTTCACCTCTGCCAAGGGCTCACTGTCCTGTCCCTCTTGCGCACTCGGCTTGGATCCAGTGTCCTTGGAGGCGGACGACGAAGGCTGCGGCTTTTCGCTGTCGTCGCCACCGCCGCCGCAACTGGCCACGCTGAGGGCCAATCCGGCCGCAACGGTCAACGCGACCGCCCCCCTGCGGGCCTTCGTAGTGAACCGAATGCTCATCACTCTGCGTCCTTCAACTCGTCGCTCGTATTTGTCAGTCGGCCAGATGGACGTCGAAGAGGTCCTCGGGTTTCGGGAGAACGCTGGGGGGATCGCCCGGCTTCAGGTCCCAGTCCCTGTCCTTCTTGCAGGAGAGCCGTGGCAGTACGTTCTCACCCGCGTCCGCGGCGGGAAGCTTGAACGTACAGCGGGGCTCGATCACTGCGGTGGCGAACGCATTCGATTTACGTTCCGCCGTGCCGGGGATGATCGAGTCTCCGACAGGCTTGTTGGTCTCGACCTCAACCGTGAAGCCCAGGAGGCTCTCCGGGCCGCAGCCAACCACTCGGGCGTCGTTCTGCGTGGCGAGCTGGTGTGCGCGCCAGCACGACGGGCCGAGTTCTTCGGCATTGCCGTCGAAGATGTCCTGCCACCTGGTCGGGTCAAGGACGTTCTTCACCCACGCGCCTGCGAGTAGGTTCCGCCTGTCCTGGGCCGCCGCGAGAGCTGCCGCATCCGCGGCCGTCTGGGCGCCGTTCCGATTGACCGCGGCCTGGCCGACCGCAAAGTACGCGAACGCGAGGAAGAGCAGGCTCCCCACCACGGTGATGTAGATGGGGAATGCCTGCCCTGCGTCGCCATATTTGCGAGGTCGGATCAAGGGGCGACCTTGTTGATCTGCGTGGTCAGCTTGTTGACGATCGTCTGACCGATGTTCGTCCCGGCGATCAGCACCACGATCGCCACGACCACCGCGATGATGCCCAGGTACTCGACCGCGGTCTGTCCCTTGTCGCCGGCGCGGCGCTGCATTGCTTCGACCGTGGTGTTCTTCCAGCCGTTCACGCGGACCTTGGTCGCAACGGCGGTCTTCAGCATCAGGTCGCTCATGGTGTTCCCCTCCGGGTTCGGCGTTGCCGCTTTCGGCACCAGAAACGTACGGCGGAACACCCCGCGTCCCAGAGGGCCCCAGGGCCCAATCCGGGGCCCAATCAGAGGCCCAGCGCAACTTCCGGGACTTACCTTTGACGACCTGGGCCCGCAGGCCCATCCACCCTTCCCCCCACTTGGTCACCTCTGGTCACCCCAGTCCTCGACGTGAGTCCGGAGCCGTGCCGATCCACTTGGCGGCAGCTTCGGAGCGGCTGGTGCTGTGCAGTTTGGCGAAGATGCGGTTGATGTGGTTCTTGACGGTCTTCTCGCTGATGAAGCAGGTGGCGGCGATCTGCTGGTTGGTCATGCCGGACGCGATGTGGTCCATGATCTCCGCCTCCCTCGCACTCAGTTGGAACCGCGACCTGTCGGGAGCGACCGGAGGGCCACTCGTCCACCCAGACGAAGACTGTCCCACATGCGGTTGCATTTGCGAAAGGTTTTCTGAAGAAGTGGGTGGGGATGGGATACGCGGTAGAGCCAAATGCCCTGGTGTGGAGGGCGGTTGGGATTGGGTATGCGAGCGTGCGGAGCCAGAAATTCCGTATGCAGTCGCACTCGCTGATTGGCCCAGGCCCTCGGGGAGGGGCTGGGGTCCCGGCGCCTGGCTCTGGCGGAGCTGGGTCAGCAGGGCACCCGCCGCAGTCGGCGTGAAGTGGGCTCGGCCCTCCTTGATGTCCCGTACGGCGTCGACCAACTGGTTGGCGGTGAACTCGCCGTGGACCAGGTAGCCGCCCGCTCCTCGGCGGAGAGCCTCCTGGACGATCTCCGATTCCCTGCTGTACGTCAGCATCACCACCGGGGCGATCTGCACCAGGTAAGGGAGTGCCGAGATGCCGTCCACCCCGGGCATGCGGACGTCGAGGAGAACGACGTCCGGGCGGTGCTGCTGGGCGGCCTCGTAAGCCTGGCGACCGTCAGCGGCCTCGGCTACGACCGTGATGTCCGCGCGGCCGGAGAGGAGCGCTGTGAGGCCGGCGCGGACCACGGGGTTGTCGTCCGCCACGACTACACGCAGCGCGGCGGCTCGTTGGGCCGGCGGAAAGTCGCCGAACGGGTTCAGTGGAGGTTGGGGTGGCTGCTGAGAGTCGGGGTGGGGAGTCAGGTCCGGCATCGGTGCGGCCTCCTCTCGTGGTGTGCGGACGGGTGCGGCGTACTCAGGTGTCGTTCGACTGCCATGCGTTCGATGTCGTCAGAGCCGCCAGTGGAAGTTCCAGGCGGACCTCCGTGCCTCTGGGATGGCTGCCGCGGCCGATGCGGATCCGGGCGCCCACCGAAGCCGCCCGTTCGACCATGCCAACCAGTCCGAAGTGTCCTGACCGGCGCAGCTGTTCGAGGGCCGTTCCCGGTGGGAGACCTCGGCCGTCGTCGTACACGCTGATACGGAGAAGGTCGCCGTGGACACCTGCGTGGACCTGGACCCGAGTGGCCTGCGCGTGGCGATGGGCGTTTTCCATGGCCTCCGAGGCGATGGTGAGGAGTTGGCGGGCCACGGCGGGTGGGACTGGAGGGACGGAATCCCCGCCGGTTGGGCGGTAGACAGTGGGAAGACCGGTGCGGCTGCTGAAGTCCCGGGTGCGGGCCGCGAGTTCTACGAGTACGTCCGTGGCGTGCTGAGGATCGGAGTCGCGGCGGAGGTCGGCGAGGAGCTCTCGGGACTCGGCGGCAGCGCGCCGGGCTGAGCGAGCGACGAGGTCGGCCTGCTGTTTCACCAGGGCCGCATCCATACGGTCGGCACCGGCTGTGCTTGCCAGGCCGTCGGCGGCGAGCGCCACGCCGTGCAAGGTCTTGGCGACCGAGTCGTGCATCTCACGGGCCAGGCGGGCGCGTTCGGCACTGACCGCTTCGGTGACGGACAGCCGGGCCTGCACCGTCGTCAGGGCCTGTGTGGCTGCGCCGAAGCGGAGCATGAGGTTGCGGAGGCTCGAGCCCGCGGCTCCGGCGATGACGCACAGGCCCGGGAGGAGAGAGGCCTCGGCGAAGCCGGCGTGCAGGTTCGCCGCGGTCGCGTAGACCAGCAGGAGAATCAGCGACTGGAGTGAGGCGAACACGGCTGCGCCACGCCAGCCGTAGACGAGACCGGCCAGAAGGGGAGTACAGACGCTGACGTAGGCGAGGGTGCTGTCAGGACCCGCGGAGACGAGGAGCAGGGAGCCGAAGAGGGTGTCCAGGGCCAGGAGGGAGGGATGACGGAGGAGGAGGGGGCCGAATCGTTCCCAGTCTCGGAAGAGAACGTAGGAGCCCATGAAGGTGACGACCACTGCGGCGGCCACCAGGCGGGTGGCCAGGCCTGGGCCGGCGTTGAGCAGTGCTGCGGGGGCGGCTAGGGCGATCATGGCCAGGCGGAAGCCGAAGACCTGGCGGCACATGGCCTGGAGGGCGTTGATCTGGATGGGGATGGCGGGGGTGTCTCCAGCGGCGGGAACGAGGTGGGACACCCGGCCATTGGCCGGATCCGGGTTCCTGTCCGCACCGCTGTGGCCTCCGTGGCCGGGAACGTGTGGCCCCTGGGGCGGTTGAGCGCGATCGTCGTCGCCCGCCGCGCCGTTCGCACGTGTCGCCGCCCCGCCGTTCGCGGCTTCCCTCAGCCCGCCCTTCGCCTCCGCCGTCGGCTCGTCGCGCCTGTCCGCTGTCGCGCGGTCATTGGTTCGGGTCGGCGGCCGGTCGTGCGCCGGTACCGCCGTCGGGTGCTGTGGGGGCGGCGCAGTGGCGTCGGTCCGAGCCGCTGCCCCTTCCCGCCGAAGCCCCCGCCTGATCCGTACCGTCCGCCCGGGGACGGCCGCGGTGCCCGCGTCGGGCCCGGCGGCGTCCGTGGGGGCCGGGGCGTCCGCCGGGATCCACCCCGGTGGGAGGGCCGGTGTCGCGTACGTCACCGGGATGTCCGGGGCTCCCGTCCTCACGTGATCCGGCAGGACCGTACCCGCCGGAGGTGTCGTGATCTCCGGTGGCTTCGGACGGCGGCGCAGCAGCCTGGTCCGCTCCCTCGTCGTCGACATGCCGGCGTCCCCGTCCTACTCGCCCGTGATCGTGCTGAAGTCCGTACCGGAACCGAGCAGCATCCCCGCGCCGAGCAGGATCATCGTGGCCGGGACCATGAACGTCGTGATCATCAACGTGGCCTTGGGAACCGCGCGTGCGGCCTTGCGGCGAGCGCTCTGCGCATCCGTTCGGCGCATGTCCTGGGCGAGCGCGACGAGGGTGTCCACGATCGGGGCGCCCAGCTCCTCGCCCTGCTGCAGCGCGGTCACGAACATGGCCACCTGCTCCGAGTCATTGCGTCGCCGTAGCTCGGCGAAGGCTTCGCGGCGGCTCATGCCGAGGTCCATCTGACGCAAGGTGATGCGGAGTTCGTCCGCCCATGGCCCTTCGTACTTGGACGCTACGCGGTCCAGCGCCTGGCGGAAGCCGAGTCCCGCGCTGACTACGACGGCAAGGACGTCGAGGAAGTCCGGCAGGGTCCGCTCAATGGCGTCCTTGCGGATGCGGATCGCCGACCAGATGCCGACCTCGGCCCAGAAGGCCGCGAAGGCGAACATGATCAGGGCGCTGAAGAGGCTTCCCTCGCTGAGCGCGATGAGACCGCCCAGTCCGCCGATCACCCCGTACACCGCACGCCGGGCCGCGTAGCGGTCGATGGTGAGACCGCCGGGGTTGCCCGCGAGGTCGATCTTGCGGCGATACTTGGCGACCTGTTTGGGACCCATCAGACGCAGGACGGCAGGCGCGTACCGCATGCCGAGCCGATCGACGAGCGAACCCACGGCGCTGGTGCGGGACGAACCGACCTCCAGGGCCAGCGCCAGGTCGCCGGGAAGCCTGGCCTCCGCGCGGTAGATGCGGATGCCGGCGAAGATGCCCCACACGCTGAGGCCCATGACCAGTGCCAGCAGAAGTCCCATCGCGGCGCTCCTTCTCCAGTGACTCGGTGGCTCAGACGTCGATGCGGGACAAGCGGCGGATGAGGAAGAACCCGATGCCGTAGAGGCCGAACGCGATGATCACGCAGGCCTGACCGACCGGCGACGCGGTCATGCGGTCCAGCGCTCCGTCCTCGATGGCGTTCAACAAGAACAAGGCACCCACGCCCAGCACCGGCACCGCGTACGACGTCATGTTCACCTGCGACAACTGCGTCCGCACCTCCCGTCGCGTCTCCTTGCGCTCCTCCAGCGTCTCCGTCAGGTTCCGCAACGCGCTCACCACCTGACCGCCCGCCCGGTTGGACAGCACCAGCGTCGTGACCAGGACCACGAGCTCGCGGGACGGCAGGCGGTCCGCCAGCTCACCCAGTGCGTCGTCCATCGACGCGCCGACGGCCAACTGGGCCGCCACCTTGCCCAGTTCCTCGCCGGCAGGCGCCTCCAGTTCCTCCGCCGCCATCCCGATCGCCGTGCGCAGTGCCAGACCGGCCTGGGTGGCGTTGGCCAGGATCCTCGCCAGCTCAGGGAGCTGGTTGATGAACTTCTCGATGCGTTTCTGGCGTTGCCAGTTGAGGAACTGCACGGCCACCCAGATGCCCAGCAGGCCCGCGATTGGGCCGAAGAAGGGAGCCAGGGCCACCTGGCCGATCAGCCACAGGCCGGCGACCGTGGCGATCATGTAGACGAAGAACTCGCCCGGGGTGATGTCCAGGCCCGTTGCCGCCAGACGGAGTTCGAGCTTCCTTCCCAGCTTGGTTCGGCGCAGGCGACGGTCCAGGTTGCGAAAGCGGCGGCGACGGCCGCCGACCGGTATCTGGCCGGTGGCCGACAGACGATCGACGAGCGCCTGCCGCTGTGCCTTGCCCATGGCGTAGGAGTGCAGGCCCACGACCGCGAGGACGCAGGTCAGCAGGGTGATGCCGATGGTGAGCGTGATGAGGGACTGCAGATCCATGGGAGCGGCTCTCTTCTTCCTACCTGGCTTCTCGGGCGGCCAGCTCGTCCGCGGACTGGGCGACGCCGAAGGCCTGGGGGACGGGCTGGCTCGCCATGTAGAGGCGGTCGGCGATTCTGCGCGGGAGCGGGAAACATGCGAACGCGCCATAGATACGGCCGTCCGCCGCCATCGGCTGAGCATTGAAGCGGGCGACCGTGATCAGTCGGTACGGCTCGCTTCCGTGGCTCTCGAGCAGCGCGATCTCGGTGATGCGCCGGGCGCCGTCCGCGAACCGGGTCAGCTGCACGATGACGTCCACCGCGCTGTTGATCTGGTCGTGCAGCGCCACGAAGGGGATCTCCACGTCCGACATGGACGCCAGGGTCTGCAGCCGCATCAGCGCGTCCTCGGCGCTGTTGGCGTGGACGGTGGCCAGCGAGCCGTCGTGGCCCGTCGACATCGCCTGGAGCATGTCCAGGGACTCGCCGCCTCGGACCTCACCGACGACGATCCGGTCGGGGCGCATGCGCAGGGAGTTGCGGACCAGGTCACGGATCGACACCTGGCCCTTGCCCTCGACGTTCGGCGGGCGTGACTCCAGGCGGATCACATGGGCCTGCTGGAGCTGGAGCTCGGCGGAGTCCTCGATGGTGATGATGCGTTCGCCCCCGGGGATCAGTCCGGAGAGTGCGTTCAGCAGGGTCGTCTTCCCGGTGCCGGTCGCGCCCGAGACGATGACGTTGAACTTCGCCTGCACCAGGCCCGCCAGCAGGTACAGCATGTGCTCGTCGAGCGAGCCGAGGCCGATCAGCTCCTGGAGCGTGAAGGAGCGCGGGAAGCGGCGGATGGTGAGCGTTGCGCCCGTCAGGGAGAGGGGCGGGATGATGACGTTGACGCGCTCGCCGGACGGGAGGCGGGCGTCGACCATCGGGTTGGACTCGTCGACGCGCCGGTTGACCGTCGAGACGATCCGCTCGATCGTCTGCATGAGCTGGTCGTTCGAGGCGAAGCGCAACGGCAGTTGCTCGACCCGGCCGCCGCGCTCCACGAAGATGGCGTCCGGGCCGTTCACCATGATCTCCGTGATGGAGGCGTCCTCCAGGAGCGGCTCCAGGATGCCCAGGCCCAGCGCCTCGTCGACCACCCTGCGGATCAGCTGCGAGCGTTCCACGGTCGACAGGACCGGGCCCTCGCGGCTGATGATGTGCCCGAGCACCCGCTCCAGCCGCGCCCTGCGCTCGGCGGTAGCCAGCGAACTCATCTCCGCGAGGTCGATCTCCTCAAGGAGCTTGGCCCGGTACGAGGCGACCATGTGGCCGTCCTCGCCCCGGCTGCCGTTCTCCTCGGGGGAGTTGATACGTGCCCGCAGGCTCATGAAACCGGTGCTCCTCGTTCGCCGATGATCAGTGGTCGAGCGGCATCGTGGCGGTTTTGCGCGCCGGGTCGAATTTCCAGCCGGGGACGAGGGAGGGGATGTCGACGGTGGCGGTGACCGTGACCTCCTCGCCCGACTCACCGCCCGAGCAGGAAGTCCCGTCGGCCAGCCAGGCGCTGACCGCGTTCCCGCAGGCCTGCTGCTCGGTTCCGGGGTCCAGTGAGGCACTGCGCGCTCCCGCCCGCGCCGCCGTCCCCGCCTGCTGCGCCGTGTAGGCGATCAGGCCGAGTTGTACGGCCGCCATGGCGACGAGCAGCAGGATCGGCAGGAACCCGAGGTACTCGAGGGCCACCTGGCCGCGATCGCGCACTTTACGGTCATCCGACATCTCACTTCGCCTCCTCGACCGCACCCGCGTGGCCCTTGACCGTGAAAGGGAAGGCGATCGTGCCCGGGAAGAGGACGGGGACCTGGAGCTTGACGTCGGAGGTGATGAAGCCTGAGCCGGAGCCCCCGCAGCTGACCGCGGCGCCGGCCCGCCACGCGTCCGACAGCTTGTCCAGACCCGCCTGTTGGCACTTGCCCTCACGGTCGTACTCCGCCGCCGTCCCCGCCCGCACCGCCTCGTCCGCAGCATTCCCCGCGAGAGTGAACGTGTACCCCACGAGCACTAGCTGCCACAGCACTACCAGCGTCACGATGATCGTCGGTGTCATGCCCAGGAACTCGATGGTGACCTGTCCCCGGTCCCGATCACGCGCCAAGGGCGCCCGCATCCTCATCCCCCTCCGTCCTTCCGCCGCCGAAAGCTCACCGACCCCCGGTCACCGCCCCGGAACCCCCGGCCCGCCTTCTGCGCGCCGTCGGAGACCTTGACCAGGCCCAGTTCTCCCGCGAGACCCCACAGGGCCTGCTTCACCGCGCTCTTGTTCTCCAGTTCGTGGATACGGCCCGCGTCCACGACGCTCTGCAGTTCCTTGAAGTTGGCGGGGACGACGGTGGCGGCGACCGCCGTGCCGGTGATCTTCTGGATCAGGGGCGGCTGGATCTCCGTACCGCGGCTGTGCCGGTTGACGACGACGGTCGTCTCCTCGGCCTTGCGGATCTGCAGCCGGTCCCACATCCGTACCGCCCGTTTGGCGCCCCGTACGGCGACCACGTCCGGCGTGGTGATCAGCAGGGCCCGGTCCGCCATCTCCACGGCGGCCGCGCCCGCGCCGTTCAGCTGGGAGCCGCAGTCGATGACGACGATCTCGTAGCGGGAGCGCAGCGCGCTGACGATCTGGCGGGCGGCGCGGTCGGTGACGTCCTCGCCGCGTTCCCCCTCGGCCGGGGCGAGCAGCAGGGCCAGGCCGGTGTCGTGGCGGAAGACCGCGTCGGCCAGGACGCGCGGGGAGATGTCCGTGATGGCGGCCAGGTCGACGACGGAGCGGCGGAACTGGACGTCCAGGTAGGAGGCGATGTCGCCGGTCTGGAGGTCCATGTCGACCAGGGCGGTGCTGCGGCCGGAGGCCTGGGCGGCCAGGGCGAGCTGGATGGCGGTCAGGGTGGCCCCGGTACCGCCCTTGGCGCCGCTGACGGTGACGACGGTGCCTCCGACGCCGGTGAAGACGTCGCCGCCGGCGCCCAGGTGCCGCCGTACGCCGACGGACCACTGGGCGACCGCCTGGACGCGGCTGGCCAGTTCCTCGTAGCTCAGGGGCAGGGCGACGAGGCCGCGGGCGCCGTAGTCCATGGCGGCCTGGAAGAGGCCGGGGCTCGCGTCCGAGGTGACGAGGATGACGCCGACGGCCGGGAAGCGCAGGGCCACTTCGCGGATCAGCTCCAGCGCGGGCACCGGGCCGATCCGCTCGTGCACGACCACGACCTCGGGCAGTTCGTCGACGGACTCGGCGGCGAGCCGCGCGAGGGTGTCGATGAGCTGGGTGGAGTCGGCCACCGGGGCCACCGGCTCGGCGTCCGGGAGCTGGCTGAGCAGCGTCGTGATGGACCGGACGGCGTCCGCTTCACCGACTGCCGGGAGGATCCTCGTGGGCATGCGGGCCTCTCACTTGTCCTTCGCGAGTTCGTACGTCCGGTCCTGCTCCGGGACCGTGGTGTCGCTGCCGGGGGCGACGAGGGCGAGCCGGACCCGCTGGGCGAACGACTCGGCGTAGGTGATGCGCTGGGCGTCGAGGGCGGACAGCGCGAAGGTGATGGGGACGGCGTCGGTGGGCTGCTGGGTGCGGTTGTTCTCGTCCGGCTTCAGCGCGGTCAGGTCGCCCACGTCGATGACTTTGGCGTTCGTCACGATGATCTTCGACTGGTCGGGGTCGCCCTCGCGCTTGCCCTCGAACGTGGCGTACACGTTGACCGAGGAGCCGGGCGTGATCTTGCCGGCCACGCCGGTCGCCGCGTCGATCATGATGGCGACCTCCTGCTGGCCCGGCTGCAGGGCGGGCTGGCGGACGATCATGTCGGACTGGAGCAGGGAGCCCGAACGCAGCGTCGTGACGGCGATCTTGCCCTGGATCTCCCGCAGATCGGTGACGGCGTTGCCGGACAGCCACCGTTCGGGCATCTTGATCTTCTCGAACTGGCCCGTGGTGAGCGTGGTGTAGGGCGGCACGTCCGATTTCAGCCGGTAGGCGGTGACCTCGGGGCCGACCTTGGACTTCACGTCGCCTATGACGGAGAGCACGCCGGTGAAGGCGCCCAGGGCGCAGACGACCGACAGGAGCAGGAGAATCACGCCGCGGCGCTGACGGGAATTCATGAACCGGACAACCTCGTTGGGGATAGCGGTCGGGCGGGGTCGGAGCGGTGCCGGCGAGCGGTGTCGGGGCTCACCCGGCGGCCGTTCGGTTCTCGAGCTGTTTGGGGGGCGGACTCTCGTAGGCGGGTGGCGTGGCCGAACAGAACACGCAGCGGTCGCCGATGACGTCGATGCCGCACCAGTGGCAGCGGCTGCGCCGTACGGACGTGACCAGCTGGTAGAGGACCGACAGGTCGGGCAGATAGCTGCAGAACTCGATGAGCTTGCCGGTGCCCCACCAGCCGGGCGACTCGGCCGGCAGCGGGATCTCGCGCAGCCCCTGCACCTTCCAGGAGGGGGCGAGGGTGGCGGTGACCCAGTCGGACTGGAGCTGCCCCTTGGCGACCAGCATCCAGGTGCCGAACTCGGGGCCGGGGAGGGCGGCTTCGGGGGTGATTCTGACGAGCCGCGGCTCGGGGTGGGCGAGGACGCCGAACTGGCTGCCGGGGACCCAGGACTTGGCGTGCGATTTCAGGCCGACGGGGACACGGTCGAGCCTGGTGACGGAGTTGAGCAGCGCCCCGGCGTGGATGTAGTGGACGAGCAGCCGGCCCGCCGAGGCGAGCACGCCGGGGCTGATGTCGCAGGACGCCAGCTGTCTTAACTGGCGGGCCAGGACCGCCAGTCCGAGCGGGGGCAGGTCCGGACTGAAGAGGGCGATGCGGTCGCTCTCCATGAGGGAGCGCAGGGTGTGCAGCCGGCGCTGTACGGCGGTGGGCGCGGCCTGGGAGCACACCACGATGACGTGTCCGTGGTGCTCGACCAGGGTCTGCATCTCGGCGAGTGCCTGTTCCAGGGGGCGCCGGTCGATGTCCCGCAGCACGACGGCGGGCAGGGTGCGTTCGTCCTGTGGCGGCAGCGCCATGTCGGCACCCGTCACGGCAATGGCAGTTGGCACGCGCAGCTCCCCGTTTCCCCATGCCCGTCGGCGCGCCGGTGTGACTCCGGCACACTTCGGTGACTTCACTGCGTGACTACCTCAGCACTGTATCCACGGCTCTGTGACCGGAGAACAGCGTTTGTGTAGCTGGAGAGCAACTGTCGTTGCACAAGATGCGTCAAAACGGGGCAGGTTGAGCATCTCGCCGGTCGCGGGCGAGGGCTCGGGGGTCCCGGACGGTGGGCCCAGAGGGCCCAGCGTTGACGGTGGGTCTCCGTTTGGGCCCTGAGGCCCACGCCCGGTGCGGGGGCGCGTCCCTACGCTCGCCGTCCACGGATACGTGGTTCGGGTGAGGAGGGGTGCCGTATGGCTGGCGGGGGCGGCATACGGACGTACAGGGACAGACTGGTCTTCGACGACCGCGGCGCGACCGGCACCGAGTATCTCGGGATGGTCGTCGTCAGTGCCGCGATCGTGCTCGCGGTCTCGGCCACCGGCGTCGGACAGCTGATCTACGACAAGATCGCCGCGCAGATCTGCAAGGTCGCCGGCGACGGCGGCTGCGGGGCTGGCGGGAAGGATCCGGGCAAGCCGCTCACCGACGCCGACTTCGAGCCGGCGCTGTGCCAGGTCTCCTCCGTCACCGACAAGGCGGGCTCCAAGGCGAAGATCTTCTTCTGGGAGATCGGCAAGGAGTACGGCTTCCAGGAGCAGCACCTGAAGGCCAAGACGGATGTCAACGGCGACGGCAAGGTCGACGACAAGGACACGCTGGTCTACCTGACCTTCACCGACGCCGCGTCCGTCGCCGCGAAGAAGGACTTCAAGCCGGGTATGAAGGTGGGCCGGTTCGGCGCCGACAAGGTGGAGCTGGGCCTCGGCATCAAGGTGACCAACGGCGACACCTGGGTCTTCCAGAGCCCGGAGGAGGCCCAGCGGTTCCGGGACGACGTGGAGAAGCTCCAGATGTACGAGATGCGGCGCACCATGCCGGGCGGCGCGGAGGCGAGTCTCGGTGACAGCATCGCCTATCTCTTCGGGACCGGGCCGCTGAAGGACGAGGAGGACACCCAGAACCGCATCAAGGAGAACCTCGGCGACAACCGGAAGATCACCTACGGCAAGGTGGGCCTGGAGGCCTCGGCGTCGGCGGGCCTGAAGATCTCGGCGGGCGACGAGAAGAAGCTGAGCGCCGCGCTCGGCGGCACCTTCAAGTACTCCCCCGAGGTGACCTGGACCGACAACGCCTACAAGAACACCAAGTCGTACACGTACTCCTCGTCGATCGAGTACGGCTCCAAGGTGGGCTACGAGGCGGGGCCGCTCAGCGGCGAGTACGCGGCGAACACGACGCAGACCGGCACCATCACGGTCACCTACGACAAGGAGACCAACAAGCTGGTGCGGATCGACATGACCCGGACCGTGGAGAAGGGCGGCCAGAAGGACGGCGCCAAGGTGGGCGGCGACAACGGCAAGAAGGACGGCGACAAGCGGGGCGGGAACGCCGGGGTGAAGGGCACCGACTCGGGGACGGGTATCGAGATCGTCACCAACACCGTGACCTTCGACCCCGGCCCGGCCGGCGACAAGGACCGGGCGGTCGGCGAGCGCTGGCTGGACAGCAACAACGAGCGGGTCGCCACGCCCTTCACGTACATGTTCGACGACCACGCGCCAACGGCCCGGCCGGGCGCCGACGACCCCTTCGGGCAGCTGATGTTCGACCAGGGCAAGTCGAGCCGGATGACGTACACGGGCGAGGTGAACGCGGCCGAGTACGGCTTCGAGTTGAATCTCGGGCTCAGTCTGGGCATGACGATCAGCACGGAGAAGAAGTCGGAGACGCTGACCGATGCCCAGTTCCTGGGGGCGCCCCGCGGGGACGGTCGCTCCTACCTTCCCTACAGCTACTGTGCGAACTGACGAGACGGGAGCCCGATCCGATGAAGACCCGCCGTGCCTGCCTGGCCGCCGCCGCCCTGCTGACCGCCGTGGCCCTCACCGGCTGCGGAAGCTCCGACTCGGGCGGGGCCTCCGTGCCCGACGGCTGGGGGACGCTGAAGACGAAGGGCGTCGACGTGTCGTACCCGAAGGGGTACGAGGTGCAGAGCGCCGCCGAGCGGGGCAAGCACAACGCGGCCGCCGCGGTGCGCACGCAGGACGGGAAGAAGGTCTCGGTCGTCACCGTGCAGCTCGGCTTCACCGAGGCGAACTCCGCCGAGCAGGCCGCGATCGCCGCCGAGGCGGGCATCCAGCTGGGCTCGGACGTCAAGGGCCAGAAGGACGTGGAGCTGGCCGGCACGGACGAGGCCAGGCGCATCGACTTCTCCTTCAAGGCGACCGGCGAGGACGGCGGCCCGTCCAAGGGCACCCCGGTCGAGGGCGTGATCCTCGCCGGGCTCGACTCGCACGACACCACCTTCGCGATCCGGATCGACGCCCAGCAGGGAACCCTGCCGGACGGGGACCTGGACCGGATCATCGACTCGGTCGAGGTGCACTGACCGTGGAGGTGCCGGGCGCCGGATACGTCGTACTCGCGCTGCTGGTCGCGCTGTTCGGCGCGCTGGCGTGGAAGTACGCGCGCCGGCTGGTGACGGTGACGCGGGTGCTGCGCGCCGGTGTCCGGGCGGAGGGCAGTTGCGTCCGGGTGGAGACGGAGCCGTACAACCGCTCCGACGCCAGGCGGCACTTCTTCGCCTTCCGTACGGCCGACGGCACACGGGTCGAGTTCGAGGACCTGGCGGGCTGGTCGACGACGGAGGGCACCGCGGTCACCGTCACCTACGACCCCCGCGATCCGCGGGGCACGGCGACGGTGGCGGGCCGGGGCAGCTGGTCCCCGGTGCTCCAGTCGCTGGCCCTGGTCGCGGGCTGCGGCATGGCCACGCTGGGCTTCGCGATTCTTCTCTGGTTCGAGATCTTCGGGAGTGGCTGATGGCGCTCGTCCGCTGCTGGGCCGTCGGCATCGTCGTCCTCGTCGTCAGCGAGTACGTCCAGATGACGCTGGTGTACGGCCCCTTGGCCGGTCCGCGGGGCGTCGGTTCGTTCGAGGCCGCGCTGGGGCTGGTGCATCTGCCGAACCTGGTCTGTGTCGTGCTCGCCACCTGGGCGGCGGCGCGGGTGCATCCGGAGCCGTGGCGGGAGATGCCGGCGCGGCATCTGGCGGCGGCGTGCGCCGTTCCGGCGGCGGCGCAGGTGCTGCTGCTGACGCTGCGGCCCGATGTGCTGGATCTGGCGGGTCTGGCGTTCTGGATGTCCACCGGGGTGCTGCTGGCTGGGTGTGCGGTGGGACTGCTGCTCGACAGGTTGGTCTGGACCTCTTGACAGCACCTCTGGTCTGGACCATTTTCTTGTCATGTCCAGACACAGACGATCCATGCGGCTGTGGTCGGGTGCCGTCACGGCTGCCCTGGCCCTCACTGTCACGACCGTCGGCCAGGCCTCCGCCGCCGACGTCAACAACGCCAGGAACGCCGGCTTCGAGTCGGGCCTGAGCGACTGGACCTGCTCCGCGGGCAGCGGTACGGCCGTCTCCTCACCGGTGCACGCCGGCACGGCCGCGCTCAAGGGGACCCCGGCGGGGCAGGACAACGCCCGGTGCGCCCAGACGGTGCGGGTGAAGCCCGGCTCGACGTACACCCTGGGCGCCTGGGTCCGGGGCGGATACGCCTACCTCGGCGTCTCGGGCACGGGCACCACCGACGTGTCCACCTGGACCCCGGACTCCTCCTCCTGGAAGCAGCTCTCGACGACCTTCCGGACGGGCTCGTCGACGACCTCGGTGACGGTGTACACCCACGGCTGGTACGGGCAGGCCGCGTACTACGCGGACGACGTGTCGGTGTTCGGGCCCGACGGGGGCGGCGGCACCGATCCGGGGCCAACGGTCCCGGCCACGCCGGGCGGTCTGAAGGTCTCCGGTACGTCGTCCTCGTCGGTGTCCCTGGCGTGGAACGCGGTCTCCGGGGCCACGGGGTACACCGTCTACCGCGACGGCACGAGGGTGACGGCCGTCTCCGGCACCTCGGCGACGGTGACCGGCCTCGCGGCCTCCACGTCGTACTCCTTCCAGGTCGCGGCGGCCAACGCGGCGGGTGAATCGCCGAAGTCGGCGGCGGTGACGGGCCGGACGAACGCGCCGAACGGTCCCGGTCCCGCCCTGCCCAAGCACGCGGTGACCGGCTACTGGCAGAACTTCGACAACGGGGCCACGGTCCAGAAACTCGCCGACGTCCAGTCGCAGTACGACATCATCGCCGTCGCCTTCGCGGACGCCACCTCGACGCCGGGCGCGGTGACCTTCAACCTGGACTCGGCCGGTCTCGGCGGCTACACCGTCGACCAGTTCAAGGCCGACATCAGGGCCAAGCAGGCCGCCGGGAAGAAGGTCATCATCTCGGTCGGCGGTGAGCGCGGCACGGTGGCGGTGAACGACGCGGCCTCGGCGGCGAACTTCGCGGACTCGGTGCACTCCCTGATGCGGACGTACGGCTTCGACGGCGTCGACATCGACCTGGAGAACGGCCTCAACGCGACCTATATGACACAGGCGCTGCGGTCGCTCTCGGCGAAGGCGGGCTCGTCGCTGATCATCACGATGGCGCCGCAGACCATCGACATGCAGTCGACGTCGAACTCCTACTTCCAGACCGCGCTGAACATCAAGGACATCCTCACGGTCGTCAACATGCAGTACTACAACAGCGGTTCCATGCTGGGCTGCGACGGCAAGGTGTACAGCCAGGGCTCGGTGGACTTCCTGACCGCGCTGGCCTGCATCCAGCTGGAGGGCGGCCTCGACCCCTCCCAGGTCGGGCTCGGCCTGCCCGCCTCGACCCGGGGCGCGGGAAGCGGCTATGTGTCACCGTCCGTCGTGAACAACGCCCTGGACTGCCTGACCAAGGGCACGGGGTGCGGGTCCTTCAAGCCGTCCAGGACCTATCCCGGCCTGCGGGGCGCCATGACCTGGTCGACCAACTGGGACGCGACGGCGGGCAACGCCTGGTCGAACGCGGTCGGGCCGCACGTCCACGGGCTGCCGTAGCGGCGCCGGACGCCGTCAGCCCATCGGTCGGTAATGGCCGAGCACCCAGGCCAGCTGCGGGAACCACTCCTGGAGCCGCGTCCTGGGCTTGGCCTCCACCACGCACTCGTAGAACCTGCCGTCCATGTGGACCACCGAGACCATCAGGGCCTTGCCGTCGGGGCTCGCCCGGTAGTGGACGCCGCGGATCTCGGGCCAGCGGAACTCGATCGTCTGGCCGGCCGACTCGAAGGCGACGCCCGTCGCGTCGACGACGATCGCGTTGCGTTTGTCGACGGCGAGGAAGTCCGGGCCGGCCGGTGCCGGTTGCTGGGGCGGGGCCTGGACGTACGGAGGTGGTGCGGGCGGGTACGGGGAGGGCGGGGGCGCGTAGGAGGGCTGCGGGGGCGCGTACTGCGGTGGGGGCGGGCCGAAGCCGGGGCCGGGCGGCGGTGGCTGCTGGGTCATCCGGCCATTCTCCCGCCTCAGAAGAACTCCCCCCACGGCTGGTCCCAGATCTGCTTCACGCACAGGACCAGGAACAGCAGGCCCGCGATGGCGAGCATGGCGTTGCTCAGATGGCCGTTGCGCCATTCGCGGGGAGTGCGGGCCGAGTTGAGGAGCCAGATCAGGGTCAGGGCCAGGAAGGGCATGAAGGCCGCGCCCAGGACGCCGTAGATGATGATCAGGCGGAAGGGCTGGCCCTGGAAGAGCAGGACCATGGGCGGGAAGGTGAGCCAGAGCAGGTAGGCGCGGAAGGGCCAGGAGCGCTCGCGCTTGCCGGAGGCGACCTCCTCGCCCTTGACGGCCTCCTTGCCCGACAGCCGTGCCACGAAGTCGGCGAACATCAGGCTGACGCCGTGCCAGACGCCGATCAGCGAGGTGAACGACGTGGCGAAGAAGCCGATCAGGAAGAACTTGGCAGTGGCACCGCCGTACTCGGCCTCCAGGATGTCGGTCAACTGGATCAGGCCCTTGTCGCCGCTCGCGATGGCGACGTTCGCCGAGTGGAGGAGCTCCGCGCCCACGAAGAGCATGGCGATCACGAAGATGCCGGTCGTGGCGTAGGCGACGCGGTTGTCCAGGCGCATGACCTTCATCCAGCCGGTGTCGGTCCAGCCCTTGGCGTTGACCCAGTAGCCGTACGCCGCGAGCGTGATCGTGCCGCCGACGCCGCCGATCAGGCCCAGGGTGTTGAGGATCGAGTCCTTCTCGTCGGGCAGCACCGGGAGGAGACCGGCGAAGGCGTCGGGGAGGTTGGGGGTGACCCGGATCGCCAGATACACCGTCACCACGAACATGACGCCCACCAGGACCGTCATGACCTTCTCGAACACCGCGTACTTGTTGAACCAGACGAAGACCAGACCGACCAGACCGCAGGCGATGCCCCACCACTTCAGGTCCATCACGTCCGGGAACAGCGCCTGCAGCGGCAGCGCGCTCGACGACATCGCCGCCGCGCCGTAGACGAAGCCCCAGATCACGACGTACACGGCGAAGAACCAGGTGGTCCAGCGGCCGAGGCTCGCCCAGCCGTCGAACAGGGTGCGCCCCGTGGCCAGATGGAAGCGGCCCGCCGCCTCGGCCAGCGAAATTTTCACCAGGCAGCCGATGATCGCGGCCCACAGGAGGGTGTAGCCGAAGTTGCTGCCCGCGATGAGCGTGGCGACCAGGTCACCGGCACCGACACCGGTCGCCGCGACGACGATGCCCGGCCCGATGTGCTTCCAACTCGCCTTACGGGGCTGGGGTTGCTGCGTACCCGTGTGATCCGTGGTCTCGGCCATGCAGATCAAGAAACCGCAAAGACCCCGGCCCGACAAGAGGGCATGAGCGAAAACCCCTCAGGGGCGCGGGACTGTGTCGATCTGCGGCTCCGCCGCGTGGGCGCGAGCAACCACAGACAACCCGCAGCCCGGAGACAGGCCGAGGCGGCACAACGCACCGCCCACGGCCCACCCCAGCGGAGCGTCACGGCTGTCGCCGACCACAGCCGTCCGCCCCACACGTGCCGAGCTCGAACCACACGGTCTTGCCCGGCCCGTCCCGGTGGCAGCCCCAGCGCTGGGCGAGCGCGTCCACCAGGAACATCCCACGGCCGTTCTCCCCGTTGCCCGCGTCCAGCACCCGCGGCACCCGGCGCTCCGCGTCCGCGACCTCGCAGCGCAGTACGCCGTGCGCGGCGAAGAGGGTCAGCCGGAAACTGCTCTCGGCGTGCACCAGGGCGTTGGTGGCCAGTTCGCCGACGAGCAGTTCGGCCACGTCCGCCACCTCACCTCGCTCCGCGAGCCCCCAGCCTTCCAACTGCCTGCGGACCTCCGCACGTGCCTCGCGGACGGCGGAGAGCCGGGGCGCGTACTCGACACTGAGGTGGCCCGCTCCCAGGGGTGGCTGGGGGAACGGACCAAATCGTGCGTCGGGGTCCGGGAGGTGGCGCCCGGAGAGTTGCAGCATGGGTCCAGGGTGATCCCCGGGGGCGGTCCGGCGCAGGGGGAGGACTACCCGATCCCCTACCTGCTTGTGCAGGTGGGGGCGGTGCGCGGTGGCGGCGTCACGCGTACTGGAGGCGGACCGTGGCTCCCTCGGAGTCGTCGCGGATGTCGACGTACGCGCACACCTGGCGGGCGTACCACAGGCCCGGTCCCGGTTCCGGGCCGGTGGCCGGGGGCGGGACGAAGCCGGCGAGCGGGTCGTCGATCCGGCGGGCCGAGCGCAGTTCGCAGACGCAGGCGGGCGCCTCTCCCCACAGCAGTGCGGTGCCGTCGAGGGGGGCCAGGGCCGCCGCCGTCTCCGCGACCGCGGTGGCGAACAGCTCGGCGTCCGCGGCGGGCAGTCCGCGGTTCTCCGCCCAGGACTGCACGGCGGCCGCGTGCGGCTGCGCGAGGTGCTCGGCGCCGGCCGGGGGCAGCGGCAGCGGTACGGCGTCGAGTTCGGCCGCGAGCCGTACCGGGTCCTCGTACACCTCCGTGTCGGGGTGGGTGCGGCGGGCCGCGGCGACGACGGCGGGACCGGCGGTACGGGTGTCGTAGGCGCACAGGGCGGTGGTGGCCATGGGGCCGAACAGGGGGTTGGCGAGGGCCTCGTAGCGGATCCACTCGGTGGTCTCGCGCGTCGAACGGCCGGCGCGGCCGCTCCACACGGGCTCCATGAGGAGGTGGATCCGGCCGCCCGGACCGGCGTGGGCGGCGAGGTAGGAGGCGGCCCGGGCGACGGCGTTGGCGGCGGAACCGGTGTACCAGTCGGTGTGCGGGATACAGGCGATGTCCTTCGCGTCACCGCCGAGGGCGTCCCGGAGCAGGTCCAGGTTGCGGGGGGCGGCGATGGCCACCGGCGGTGGTTCGCCGGGGGCGGCGAGGCCTTCGCCGAGGAAGGGCAGGGCGGCGGCCACGAAGTCCTCGTCGGAGTCGAAGACGGCCATGCGGTGGTCGAACGGGGCGGGTGCGGAGGGCTGTCGGACGGTCATGTGTTCCCCTCGGGAGATGGGTGGGTTGTCCGGTACGGGAGGTCAGCGCCGCGCCGTCACCCAGGCGGCGATCTGGCTGCGGTTGCTGAAGCCGAGCTTGCTGAGGATGCGTTCCACATGGCCTTCGGCGGTGCGGCGGGCGATCACCAGGCGGTCGGCGATCTGCTGGTTGGCGAGCCCCTCGGCGACGAGCCGGGCGACCTCGGTCTCGCGGCGGGTCAGGCGGACCGTGGCGTCGTCGTGCGGGGCCGGGGAGTCCCCGGGGCGCGGGCGGGCCGGCTCCTGGAGCGCCTGGCCGACGAGTTCCGCGAGGCCGAGGCCGCCGCCGCGCCGGTGGGCCCGCTCGAAGGCGTCCCGTCCCAGGGCCGAGCAGGCCCGCTCCTCGCTGTCCCGGCGTACGGAGTTGAGGGTGTGCGCGCCCCAGCGGCCGGTGTCGATGTCGGCCCAGACGCGGTCGGCGCCGCCCATCAGCAGGGCCGCGTGCCGGTGGGCGCCGCGTTCGGCGGCGATCGACGCGAGCAGGTCGAGGGTGAGGGCGATGCCGATGATGTCGTGGACGGCGTGTTTGAGCCGCAGTGCCTCGCGGGCGTGCCGCTCGGCCCGGGGCCAGTCGCGGCGCACGGTGTGCGCGAGGGCGAGGATGCGCAGCACGTACGACCGTACCCACTGCTCGCCGTGCCGCTCGCACAGCCGCAGGGCCTGCTCGCAGACCTCGACGGCCCGGTCGGCCTCGCCCAGGAAGCCCAGCGCGCAGGCGAGTTCGACCTGGTCGAGACCTACGAGGCTCAGGTGCTGGCCGGGTACGGGGCCGCGGGCGACGGTGGTCTCGAAGTGCCGGAGCGCGCCGGGCAGGTCGTCGCCGAACAGCCGGATGACGCCGATGACGTACTCGGCGTGGGCGGCCTCGGCGGTGTCGCCCAGGGCACGGGCGAGGGCGAGGGCGTCCGTGGCCTGGCGGCGGCCCCGGGGGAAGTCCTGGGTGGTGGCGGCCAGCAGCCCGGCGACCCAGAGGCCGCGGGCCCGTTCCCGGGTGGGTCCGGGGCTTGCGGCCAGGGCCCGGTCGAGCCAGTACAGGCCCTCGCGGGGGGCGCCGCAGGCGTGCCAGTAGAACCAGAGGGTGCCTGCGAGCCTGAGTCCGGCGCGTTCCTCGCCCGGGGTGGACAGGCTGAAGTCGAGGGCGGCGCGCAGATTGTCCCGGTCGGCGCGCAGCCGGGCGACCGTCTCCGGCTGCCCGGGCCCGAACCAGCCGCGCTCACAGTCCTCGACCCGCCGCAGCATCCGGTCCCGCTGCCGCCTGCGCACGGCGTCCTCCTCCCCCGCCGTCCGCCGCAGCCGCTCGAGCCCGTACTCCCGCAGCGTGTCGAGCATCCGGTACCGCACACCGCCGGGCCCCGGCTCCCGGCACAGCACGGACTTGTCCACGAGCCCGGCGACGGCGTCGAGAACGTCCTCGGTACGAGGCCCGGCCGGCCCGGACCCGGCGCCCCAGTCCCGTGTCGCGCCGCCGGGGACGGGCACGCCCGGGGACGGCACCAAACCGCCCGGACACCACCCGACCGCGACCGGGGGCAGCGGCACACCGTCGAGGCCGGGGACGGCCGGGGACGGTGTCACCCCGCCGGGGAAGGGCACGGCCAGGGACGGCGGCTCACCGGCAAGGGCGGGCGCCATCACGCCACCAGGGCCGTCACCGGCGCGGGGAGCGGTCAGGGGGTGGCGGGGTGGCACGGGTCGCGGCGCGATGCCGTCGGCCGGGCCCGGGGCGGGGGGTGCCGAGGTGCCGGGGCCGGCGTCGAGCGGGGGCAGCGTGGTGGTCCGGGTGAGCGCGTGCGCGGGGTGAGGGCGCTCCACGGCCGCGCCTCCCCGCCCGGCCCCGCCGCCGAAGCCCGTCGCGCCTCCCCGCCCGGCCTCGCCGCCGAAGCCTGTCGTGCTGCCCTCCGGAAGGAGAACCCCGGCCGGTGCCAGGACCGTTCCCCACCCCGCGTCCCCCTCCCCCGCGTCGTCCGCGCACACCGCCTCGGCCGTCTCCAGGTCGAAGCTGCCCGCCAGGACCGACAGCCGGGCCCACACCGTCTGCTCGGGGCCGGTGCACAGGTCGTGGCTCCAGGCGACCGCCGCCCGCAGGGTCTGGTGGCGCGGCAGGGCCGCGGGGCTGCCGGTGGTGAGGAAGCGGTAGCGGTCGTCGAGGCGGTCCAGGAGCTGGTCGACGTCGAGGACGCGCATCCGGACGGCGGCGAGTTCGATGGCGAGGGGCAGGCCGTCGAGGCGGCGGCAGAGGCGGGCCACGGAGGCGAGGTTGCCGGACGTGAGCCGGAAGCCGGGGACGACAGCGGCGGCACGGTCGGCGAACAGCGTGAGGGCCGGGTAGCCCTCGGCGGCGGACAGGTCGCCGTCCGGGTCGGGCACCGGCAGCGGCCGTACCTCCAGCAGATGCTCCTCGGTGAGACCGAGCCGGTGCCGGCTGGTGGCGAGGATCCGGACGCCCCCGGTGCCGTGCAGCAGGGCCGCGGCCAGCCGGGCGCACGCGCCCGCCAGGTGCTCGCAGTTGTCGACGACGAGGAGCAGCCGCCGGTCCCGTACCTGCTCGACGAGGGCGTCCAGCGGCGGCTGGGCGGAGTGGTCGTGCAGTCCCAGCGCGTCGGCGGCGGCGAGCGGGACGAGGGCCGGGTCGTGCAGCCCGGAGAGGTGCACGAAGCGCACGCCGTCCGGGAAGGCGCGCTGCACACGGGCCGCGATGCGCGCGGCGAGCCGGGTCTTGCCGACGCCGCCCGGTCCGGTCAGTGTCACCAGCCGTGCGCGGGCCAGCAGTTCGCGGCCCTCGGTCAGTTCGCCACGCCGGTCGACGAAGCTGGTCGTCTCGGCCGGCAGGTGGTTGTCCCGTCGTGGCGCTGATCCGCCCATGATCAGCCAGTCCTCTGGGGGTGTGGTCCGAGGATCCGGACAGTCCGGCTCCTCTTGCGCGGATCCTCACTCTCTCCCCTGGCCTACATATATGCACGCGCGAGTCACACCCGCGGGTGTACTTCAGCCGGGGCACCTCGACCTCCGCGCCGCACGCGTACACTGCGCGACCGCTTTCAGTCTTGACCTGCTCATGCCATTAGCAGAACGATGTGCGCCACCCGCACTACGTACGTCGCACGGAACAACCCCACCTCCCACAAGGAGATTTCATGCGACTTCGCATACGAGGCTCCGGGGCCGGCACCGGCAGACGCACCGCCGCCCTCGCCGCCCTTCTCGCACTCGCCCTCGCGGCGCCCCTGTCCGCGACGGCGCCGGACGCCACCGCCGACAGCGCGCCCAAGGCGGCCCCTTCGGCCGACGACGTCATGCAGTACGAGGTCCATCTGCACACGACGGCCAAGGACCGCACGGCACTTCAGCGCACGGGCGTGACCGTGGACGAGTCCCACGGGCACGGTGTCGTCGTCTCCGGAAGCGCGGACCAGATCAAGAAGCTGCGCGCACTGGGCTACGAGGTCACCCCGCTCGGCGCGGTGCCCGACCGGTCCGCCGGCGAGGACGACGTCCGGATCTTCGACTTCCCGTCCGCCGACTCGAAGTACCACAACTACGCGGAAATGACGACCGAGATCAATTCGATCGTCTCGGCCAACCCGTCGATCGCGAGCCGGCGCGTGATCGGCAAGTCGTACCAGGGCCGGGACATCGTCGCCGTCAAGATCAGCGACAACGTCGGCAGCGACGAGGCCGAGCCGGAGGTGCTGTTCACGCACCACCAGCACGCCCGCGAGCACCTGACCGTCGAGATGGCGCTCTACCTGCTGCGTGAGCTGACCTCCGACTACGGTTCCGACTCACGCGTCACCAGCATGGTGAACAACCGCGAGATCTGGATCGTCCCGGACGTCAACCCGGACGGCGGCGAGTACGACATCGCCACCGGTTCGTACCGCTCGTGGCGCAAGAACCGCCAGCCCAACTCGGGTTCGTCGTACGTCGGCACGGACCTGAACCGCAACTGGAACTACCGCTGGGGCTGCTGCGGCGGCTCCTCCGGCTCGGCGTCCTCTGACACCTACCGGGGCACGGCGGCGGAGTCGGCGCCCGAGGTGAAGGTCGTCGCCGACTTCGTGCGCAGCCGGGTCGTCGGCGGGAAGCAGCAGATCAAGGCCGGTGTCGACTTCCACACGTACAGCGAGCTGGTGCTGTGGCCGTTCGGCTACACGTACTCGGACACGACGACCGGGATGACCGCGGACGACAACGCGGCGTTCAAGGCGGTCGGGCAGAAGATGGCCGCTAGCAACGGGTACACGGCGGAGCAGTCCAGCGATCTGTACATCACGGACGGGTCGATCGACGACTACCTCTGGGGCGCGCACAAGATCTTCGGGTACACGTTCGAGATGTATCCGAGGTCCGGTGGAGGCGGGTTCTACCCGCCCGACGAGGTCATCGAGCGGGAGACTTCGCGTAACCGCGATGCGGTGCTGCAGTTGCTGGAGAACGCCGACTGCATGTATCGGTCGATCGGGAAGGAAACTCAGTACTGCAGTTAGGTGCGCGGTTCCCCGCGCCCCTACTCGGCGTTCTCGTCGAAGTAAGCGTCCAGAACCGCGTCCAACTGCTCGTCCCACTCCGTGAAACGGCTCCTGGCCGGTGCTTCGATCTCGATCGGGTACCAGCGCCGGTCAGGGGTGTGGACGGTGACGGTGTAGCGCTTGCCGAAGCGGGCGGTCTCCGTCTCGACCGCGCCGATCTCGTCCCAGCGGAACTCGCATTCCTGGTCGTCCAGGGAGAGTCGTACGCCTCTGTGGTCGGCGACCAGTTTCGCGCGGCGGTCAGAGGCCTCGAAGACGGGACCGTCTTCCGGTGGGGCGTCCTCCTCCGCAGCGTCCTCGTCCGGCTCCGGGGCGGACTCTTCGGCTGCCTCGGTCTCCTCGGCGCCGTCTGCGTCTCCGGCGGATTCGGCGGATTCGGCTTCCGCGACCTCGGGTTCCTTCTCCGGCTCCTCGTCCTTGGTCCGTCCGGACGCGGGTGACGTGAGCCCGGGGATGAAGGCCGGGTCGAATCCGGCGCCTTCCAGGGGCTGGCTGCTCGAACCTATGCGCTGCTCCACAGCGCAGCAGTATGGTCGACAAACCTGTGCGGCACACAACCAGCCCCGGCATCGTTATCAGACGCCTACACGAACAGGCTCAAAACCGCCGCCACCACGAATCCCGCCACCGACAGCACACTCTCCAGCACCGTCCACGACTTCAGCGTGTCCCGCTCGCTGATGCCGAAGTACTTGGCGACCATCCAGAAGCCTCCGTCGTTGACGTGCGAGGCGAAGATGGAGCCGGCCGAGATGGACATGATGACGAGGGCGACGAAGGCCTGGGAGTGGTTGCCCTCGGAGAGGAGCGGGGCCACGATGCCCGCCGTCGTGACGATGGCGACCGTCGCCGAGCCCTGGGCGACGCGCAGGACCACGGAGATCAGGTAGGAGAGGACGATCACCGGCAGGCCCACGTCGTTGAACGTGTCGGAGAGGGCCTGGGCGACGCCGCTGGCCTTGAGGACGGCGCCGAAGATGCCGCCCGCGCCGACGACCAGCAGGATGTTGCCGACCGGCTTGAGGGACGCCGTGGACACCGTCTCCAGGGACTTGCGGGACCAGCCGCGCCGGATGCCGAGCAGGTAGTACGCGAGGAACAGGGCGAGCGTGAGCGCCACGAAGGGGTTGCCGAAGAACTCGATCACCGAGCGGAGCGTGGAGGGGTCCAGGGCGATCGAGGAGAACGTGGCGGCGAGGATGAGGACCAGGGGCGTGCCGATGATGCCGAGGACCGTGCCGAGGGAGACCGGCTGTTCGCGCGGCTCGGTGCCGGTCGCCCGCTGCTCGTCGACGACGGCCTGCTTGGCCTCTCCGGCGGCCTCGACCATGTCCTGCGGCACGGCGACGAAGATGCGGCGGCCGATCCACGCCGAGTACGCCCACGCGGCCAGCACGGCGGGCAGACCGCAGACGACGCCCATGAGGATGACCCAGCCGAGGTCCACGTGGAGGAGACCGGCCGCGGCCACCGGGCCGGGGTGCGGGGGCAGGAAGGCGTGGGTGACGGAGAGGCCCGCGAGCAGGGGCAGACAGTAGAGCAGGATCGACTTGCCCGAGCGCTTGGCGGCGGCGTAGACGATCGGTGCCAGGACGAAGATGCCCACGTCGAAGAAGACCGGGATGCCGAAGATCAGGCCGGTGAGGCCCATGGCGAGCGGGGCACGCTTCTCGCCGAACAGGCCGAGGAGGCGACCCGCCAGTACCTCTGCGCCGCCGCTGACTTCGAGGATCGCGCCGAGCATGGTGCCCAGGCCGATGATGATCGCGACATGGCCGAGGATGCCGCCCATGCCGGACTCGATCGTGGAGACGGCGTCCGACTTCTGGACCGTGCCGAAGAGTTCGGTGACCGACAGACCGGCCGCCAGGCCGACGGCTATGGAGACCGCGAGCAGCGCGACGAACGGCTGGAGTCTCGTCTTGATGATGAGGAACAGCAGGAGCCCGATACCGAGGGCGGCGGTGAGCAGCAGTCCGGCCGTGCCGTCCACGAGGAGGAGCAGTCCTCCGGTGTGGGGTGGGGTCTCGGCAGGGGCGGACGCGGCGAGCGGAAGGGACATTCGGGGGTCCTCTACGTAAATGCATGCGGTTTCGGGGTAGGGGGGAGCGCGGCGCGGCGCACCGGTGGCGCCGCGCCCCGGAGAGCGAGGTGGTGGGGAGGGTCAGCCGAGGACGGCCAGCGCGTCGATCTCGATGAGGAGACCCGCGGGGAGACCGACGTAGACCGTGGTGCGCGCGGCGGGCGGCTGGGTCAGGCCCTGCTCCTCGAAGTACGCGTTGTAGATCGCGTTCATCTCGGCGAAGTGGTCGACGTCGGTGAGGTAGACGCGGATCATCATCACGTCGTCCCAGGAGGCGCCGCCCTCTTCGAGGATCGCCTTGACGTTGGCCAGGGTCTGGAGGGTCTGCTCGCGCAGGGCCGGCCCGGCGGGTGTGGGTGCCTTGCCCTCCTCGGCGGGCAGGAAGCCGACCTGGCCGGCGACCTGGAGGATGTTGCCCTTCTTCACACCGTGCGAGAACTTCGCCGGCGGCGTGGTGTGGGTCTTGGGGGTGAGTGCGATCTTGTCCGTCATACGGTGCCCTTCACTGGTGTTCTGCCGGAGTACTCCCCGCTGATGGCGTCCGCCGTACGGCGTACCAGCGGCAGGAGGGTGAGGAGTTCGTCAGCGGTGACGACGACGTTCGGCGCGGAGACCGACATCGCGGCGACGACCCGGCCGTCGGCGCCGCGGATGGGCGCCGCGACGCAGTTGATGGACTCCTCGTGGCCGCCGAGGTCGGTGGCCCAGCCCTGTTCGCGCACCTTCTCCAGCTCGCGCAGGAACGCGCCGGCGTTGGGTGTCGAACGGGACGTGTACGTGGGGTAGTCGAGCTTCTCCGTCACGGCCCGCCGCTCGTGCTCGGGCAGGTCGGCGAGCAGCAGCTTCGCGACCGCGGCGACGGTGATGGCGACGGGCTTGCCGATGCGGGAGTACATCCGTACGGGGTAGCGGCTCTCGACCTTGTCGATGTAGAGGACCTCGTTCTCCTCGTACACGGCGAGGTGCACGGTGTGGCCGCAGCTCTCGTTGAGGCGGACCAGGTGGGGATGGGCGATCTCGCGGACGTCGAGGTTCTCCATCGCTTCCTGGGCGAGCGCGAAGAGGCGGGCGCCGAGGCGGTAGCGCTGGTCGGACTGGCGGTAGACGAGGCCGTGCTCGTGGAGGGTGCGCAGCAGGCGCAGGGCCGTGGACTTGTGCACGCCGAGGCGGTCGGCGACCTGCCCCAGGTCGGCGGGGCCCTCGGCGAGCAGCGGCAGGATGCTCAGCGCGCGGTCGACGGTCTGGCTCATGGCGTACGTACCTCCTCGTCGGCCCGCTGTGCCTCCGCGGTCCAGCCCGGGCCGAGTCGCAGTCTCCCCCATGCCGCGTCGTCCAGGGCCGCGAGCCGGTCGGCGTGCTCCCGCGACGGGGGTGTGGCGTGGTCGCCGGGGACGGTGAGCGCCGCGGCGGCCATCAGATGCCCGTGCCGCAGCCGGTCCCGGACGGGCAGTGCGCGCAGGGTGGCGGAGAGGAACCCGGCGGCGAAGGCGTCGCCGGCGCCGACCTCGGCGACGACGTCGACCCGGGGGGCGGGGACGAAGGTGACGTCCCGCTTCTCGAAGACGGTGGCTCCCTCGGCGCCCTGCTTGACGACCAGCACCTCCGGTTCGGGGAGGGCGGCGCGGACGGCCTCGGGGCTGGACAGCCCCCAGGCCTCGTCCTGTCCCACGAAGACGAGGTCGGCGCCGCGGGCGAGGTCCCGCAGGACCCGGGGCGCGTCCGTGTCGCCCCACAGTCCGGGCCGGTGGTTGACGTCGAAGGAGACCAGGGGGCGGCCGGGCCTGTGGGCGGTCAGCTCGCGCATCAGGTCCAGGCAGCTCGCGGACAGCGCGGGCGTGATCCCGGAGAGGTGCAGCACGCGCCCGGCGCGCACCGCCGCCGGATCGGGGTCCGTCACGCTCATCGCGGACGCCGCGGAACCGGCCCGGTAGTACGCCACCTCGTGCGCGTCGGTGGCCCGGTCCCCGGCGGTGCGGAAGTAGATGCCCGTGGGGCGGCCGGGGTCACGCCGGACGTGTGCCACGTCGACCCCGTACCCGCCGATCGCCTCGACCAGGTGATCACCGAACGGGTCGTCGCCCACCCGGCTCACCCACCGCACGGAATGCCCGGCGGCGGCCAGCACGCACGCCACGTTCGACTCCGCCCCGCCGATGCCCCGGTCGAAGGAGGGCACGTCGGCGAGCCGCCCCGGCCGGGAGGGCAGGAACGTGACCATGGACTCGCCGAGCGCGACGACGTCCACGACGTCGGGGGCGTTGCAGGGTCCGGTGGGGGTCACGATGCTCGTAGCTCCTCGTCGGGGCGTCGGGGTGGCCGGTGGCCGGTGGCCGTTTCATTGACCGCGGGTGGCCGAGATGTTAGACAGCGTTCAGCGACATACGCAATGCAGATTGCAGAGAATGCAACACAGCTGATCAGGAGGCTCCATGCCAGCCGACACCGCCGCCGAGTCCCTCGCCCGGCTCGCCGCCGAGCGCGTCGACCACCGCTTCAAGGGCCTCCCGCCGGACGCCGACGGCCTGACCGTGGGCGAGCTGGCCGCCCAGCGCCGCAACCTCTTCACCGGCGGCTTCGCCACGCCCGTGCTCGCGCTGTCCGCCGAGCGCCTGGAGCACAACCTGAAGCTGATGGAGACGTACGCGGTCCGGCACGGCCTGGCGTTCGCGCCGCACGGCAAGACCTCCATGGCCCCGCAGCTGTTCCAGCGGCAGATCGAGCACGGGGCGTGGGGCATCACGCTGGCGGTGCCGCACCAGGTGCGGGTGGCGCGTGCCTTCGGGACCCGGAGGGTGTTCCTCGCGAACGAGCTGGTCGACCCGGCGGCCCTGCGCTGGGTCTCCGCCGAGCTGGACGCCGACCCGGACTTCCGCTTCGTCTGCTACGTCGACTCCGTGCGCGGGGTGGAACTGATGGACGCGGCCCTGAGCGGTTCCGTGCGGCCGGTGGACGTCGTCGTCGAACTCGCCGCCGGTGAGGGCGCCCGGACCGGGGTCCGTACGGAGGCGGAGTGCGCGGCGGTCGCGGACGCGGTCGCGGGCACCGGGACCCTGCGGCTCGTCGGTGTCGCGGGCTACGAGGGCGAGGTCCCGAAGGCCGATCCGGAGCGGGTGACGGCGTGGCTGCGGCGGCTGGTCGCGCTCGCCGCCGGCTTCGACGAGGCCGGGCGCTTCGAGGGCCTGGACGAGATCGTCGTCAGCGCGGGCGGCAGCGCCTGGTTCGACGCGGTCGCCGAGGTCTTCGCCGAGATCCCCGGACTCTCCCGTCCCGTGCTGAAGTTGCTGCGCTCGGGCGCCTACGTCTCGCACGACGACGGCCACTACCGCAAGCTGACCCCGTTCAACCGGGTTCCCGAGGAGGGCGCCCTGGAGCCGGCGTTCCGCCTGTGGACGCAGGTGGTGTCGCGGCCCTCCGCCGAGCAGGCCTTCGTCAACGCGGGCAAGCGGGACGCGGCCTACGACCTCGATCTGCCCTTCGCCCAGGTGGTCCGCCGGGACGGCGCCGAGCGCCCGGCCACCGGGGTGTCGGTGACCGGCCTGTCCGACCAGCACGCCTGGCTGAGCACCACGCCTGAGGCGGATCTGGAGGTCGGGGACTGGGTCGGCCTGGGTCTGTCCCATCCGTGCACGTCGTTCGACAAGTGGCAGCTGATCCCGGTCGTGGCGGCGGACGGCACGGTCGTCGACTACGTCCGTACGTTCTTCTAGGAGGCCCGCGCGATGGAAGAGCTCGTCATCCGGGACGCCGAGGTCGTGGACGGCTCCGGCGGACCCTCGTACCGGGCCGATGTCGTGGTCGACGGCGGCCGGATCGTCCAGATCGTCAAGGAGGCCGCGGCGGCCGGCTGCCAGCGGCCGAAGGCACGCCGGGAGCTGGACGCGGAAGGTCTTGTCCTCTCCCCTGGCTTCGTCGACATGCACGCCCACAGCGACCTGGCCCTGCTGCGCGACCCCGACCACAGCGCCAAGGCCGCGCAGGGCGTCACCCTGGAGGTCATTGGCCAGGACGGACTGTCGTACGCGCCGGTCGACGATCGCACGCTCGGCGAGGTGCGCCGGGCGATCGCCGGGTGGAACGGCTCCGGTGACGACATCGACTTCGACTGGCGCTCGGTCGGCGAGTACCTGGACCGGCTGGACCGCGGGATCGCGGTCAACGCGGCCTACCTCATCCCGCAGGGCACGGTCCGCGCGCTCGCCGTCGGCTGGGAGGACCGCGAGGCGACCCCCGAAGAGCTCGACCGGATGCGGCGGTTGGTCGCCGAGGGCATGGAGCAGGGCGCGGTCGGCATGTCGTCCGGGCTGACGTACACGCCCGGCATGTACGCGCAGGACGCCGAACTGACCGAGCTGTGCCGGGTGGTGGCGTCGTACGGCGGCTACTACTGCCCGCACCACCGCTCCTACGGCGCCGGCGCCCTGGAGGCGTACCGGGAGATGGTCGCCCTGACCCGGGAGGCGGGCTGCTCCCTGCATCTCGCCCACGCCACCATGAACTTCGGCGTGAACAAGGGCCGGGCGCCACAGCTGCTGTCCCTCCTGGACGAGGCGCTGGCGGCCGGGGCCGACATCAGCCTCGACACCTACCCCTACACGCCGGGCTGCACGACCCTGGCGGCCATGCTGCCGAGCTGGGCGAACGAGGGCGGCCCGCAGGAGGCCCTGAAGCGGCTGGCGGACGAGGGGACGGCCGAGCGGATCCGCCACGACCTGGAGGTCACGGGCTCGGACGGCTGTCACGGCGTGCCCATCGAGTGGGACACCATCGAGATCTCCGGCGTGGGCGATCCGGCCCTGGACGGGTTCGTCGGCCGGACGGTCCAGGAGTCGGCGGACGTGCGGGGCGAGGACCCCTGGACGACCGCGCGTGGACTGCTGCTGGCCGACCGGCTGGCCCCGACGATCCTCCAGCACGTCGGCCACGAGGAGAACGTCCGGGCGATCATGCGCCACCGGGTGCACACCGGCGGCTCGGACGGCATCCTCCAGGGCGCCAAGCCGCATCCGCGCGCCTACGGCACCTTCCCGCACTACCTCGGGCACTACGTGCGGGAGTTGGGGGTACTGTCGCTGGAGGAGTGCGTCGCGCACCTCACCTCGCGCCCGGCGGCCCGGCTGAGGCTGCCGGACCGGGGCCTGGTGCGCGAGGGGTACGTCGCCGACCTGGTCCTCTTCGATCCGGCGACGGTAGCGGCGGGGTCCTCTTTCGCCGAACCCCGCACGCTCCCGACGGGCATCCCGTACGTCCTGGTCGACGGCCGCTTCGTGATCGAGGACGGCCGTCGCACGGACGTCCTGGCGGGCCGGGCGGTGCGCGGAACCGCTCGGGCGTGACCACCCGGCCCGGCACCCTGCCTTACGGCTTGGGCAGGGTGCAGCCGCTCGCGTGCAGGTCGAGCTTGCTGTCGGTGCCGAAGCAGGCCGGGACCTGGTAGGTCTGCTGGCCGTAGTTGATGCCCTTGCGGACGGTCACTTCGCCGTTCGCGTCGACCTCACAGGGGTTGTTCACCGTGCAGCGCTCGCCGTCCTCGTTGCCGGTGTTGTTGATGGCGACGACCTTGCCGGTGGCCTGGTCGACGATGGGCGAGCCGGACGTGCCGCCGATGGTGTTGCAGGCGGAGGTGTAGCGGACCGAGTCCTTGAAGGTCCAGTCGCCTTCCTTCAGGTTGTGGGCGAACCCGTCGATGTCGCAGCTGTAGATCCGCTTCCAGTAGCCCGAGGGGATGCTGATGGCGGTGCCGGCGACCGGGTGCGAGTCGTTCAGCGTCAGCGCGTTGATGCCGTACGAGCTCTTGATCTGCCCGTACGTGGTGGTGAGCTGGTAGAACGCGACGTCCGTGTCGGTCATCGTGCCGTACGCGAGCTTGGCGGCGCGCAGGGTGGCCACGCGCGAGCCGGAGGCGTTGAGCAGGCCGAAGGTACGGCTGGAGGCCTGGTCGACGCGGACCTGGCCGGGGCCGGGCATGCCGCCGTCCAGGCAGTGGCCGTTGGTCATCACCAGCGCCGGGTCGTTGTCCTCGGAGTCCGGCATGCGGACGACGGAGCCGGAGCAATTGCTGAGCGCGACGGTGCCGGCGAAGTTCACGGCCTTGGCCGACGGGCTCCGGAGCCCGGACAGGGTCTCCGTTGCGGACGTGACCACGTCCGTGACGGCGGACGTGACCTTGCCCGTGTCCGCGGCCTTGCCGACGCCCTGGGGGGCGGCATCGGCGGCGGTCGCGGGAGCCGCGCCTGCCCCGGCTATCGCCAGGGCGAAGAACGCGGCGGCGAGAGGTTTTCTCATGGGGGGTCCCCTCTTGCGACGGAGGCGGCCGGAAAACTTCCGGCCGCCCGCAGTGTTGTCATGCGCATTGTGATCGTCGCAAGGCGGGCAGGGCAAGGAGTTGTTTGCCGCCCGGGACCGGTCAGTTCTGCCCGACCCTACTCAAACCCCCTGACCGACCTGTCACTTGGGCCCCTTGGTGCCGCCGGGGCCGTGTCCGGGCTTGTCCCCGGATCTGCCCGGGGCCGACGTGGCGGCCGTGGGGTCGGACGCGGTCGGGGCGCCGGGCGTGGAGCCGCCGCTCGAAGGACTCCCGGTATCGGACGGGTTCCGGCTCGTCGCGTCGGACGGGCTCGCGGACGCGGCGCCGGACGGCTCGTCGCGATCCGACGGCCGGCCGGAGAGCGGGGCGTTCGGGGGCGTCGCGCCGCCTGACCCCCTGGGCGTCGCCGCCGGCGACTCCCCCGCGGTCGGGCCCGTCCGGCCGCCCTCGCCGTCGCGCGGACTGCCGGAGGGCGAGTCCGGGAGGGAGAGACCCGCGATCAGCGCCGCCGCGGACACGGCACCCACGACCCCGACCGCGACCGCCACGCGCCGGGTATGCCACGGCCCCGGCCGCCGCCGGGAGCGGCGACTCGGACCCGACCGGCCGTAGCCCGGCACGGCCGGCAGCTCGCGGGTGTCGGCCGGACCGGGCGCGGGGGCCGCACCGGGCGCGGGATACCCGACGTGCGCGTCCCCCGGGTGACGCGTGCCGTCCGCACCGCGCTCGGCACGCGTGCCGTGCTGGGCGGGCATGCCGTACTCGGCGGGGATGCCGTGCTCGGCGTGCGGGCCGTAGCCGGCGTCCGTGCTGTACTCGGCGTGTGAGCCGTAGCCGGCGACCGTGCCCTGCTCGGCGTGCGCGCCGTACCCGGCGGCCATGCCCTGCTCGGCGTGCGCGCCGTACCCGGCGACCGTGCCGTGCTCGGAGTGCGCGCCGTACCCGGCGACCGTGCCCTGCTCGGCGTGCGCGCCGTACCCGGCGACCGAGCCCTGCTCGGCGGCCCGGGTGGTCTCCGTGTCCTGGGAGCCCTCGGTGTCGCCGGCCTCCTGCCAGCCGTGTGCCGCCGCCGGATCGGCGTACGCGTCGTACTCCGGGGGCGGTGCGGCCTGCGGCAGGTACACGTTCGGCGGCGGGCCCGGCGGCTCGCCGCTCGTCGCTCCGTCGGCGTACTCGGATGGCTTGGACATGGCGGCGCATTCTAGGTACCGAAGGTGCTGGTGGGACAGCGTGCGGCGATATCAACCCAAATCGCCGTGTCTCACGTGGCGGAAAACACGAGCCGCGGGGCGTTACCGGGCCGTAAGCTCCCTGACATGCAGGTGATCCAGTCGACCAAGCTCGCCAACGTCTGTTACGAGATCCGGGGCCCGGTGCTCGAGGAGGCGATGCGACTGGAAGCCGCCGGTCACCGCATCCTCAAGCTCAACACGGGCAACCCGGCGGCGTTCGGCTTCGAATGTCCGCCCGAGATCCTGGAGGACGTCCTCCGGAACGTGTCCTCGGCACACGGGTACGGGGACGCCAAGGGGCTGCTGGCCGCACGCCGCGCGGTCGTCATGCACAACCAGACCCTCGGCATCGAGACGGACGTCGAGCACGTGTTCATCGGCAACGGCGTCTCCGAGCTGATCGTGATGGCGATGCAGGGGCTGCTCGACGACGGCGACGAGGTACTCGTCCCCGCGCCCGACTACCCGCTGTGGACCGCCGCCGTCTCCCTGTCCGGCGGCACCGCCGTGCACTACCGGTGCGACGAGCAGGCCGACTGGATGCCGGACCTGGCCGACATCGAGCGCAAGGTCACCGACCGCACCAAGGCGATCGTGATCATCAACCCGAACAACCCGACCGGGGCCGTCTACGACGAGGCGATGATCAAGGGGCTCACCGACATCGCCCGCCGCCACAACCTGCTGGTCTGCTCGGACGAGATCTACGACAAGATCCTCTACGACGAGGCCACGCACACCCCGACCGCCGCCGTCGCCCCCGACCTGCTCACCCTCACCTTCAACGGCATGTCGAAGGCGTACCGGGTCGCCGGCTACCGCGTCGGCTGGATGTCGATCTCCGGGCCGCGCGCGCACGCGGACTCCTACATCGAGGGCCTGACGATCCTCGCGAACATGCGGCTGTGCGCGAACATGCCGGGCCAGCACGGCGTGGTCGCGGCGCTCAGTGGACGCCAGACGATCAACGACCTGGTGCTGCCGGGCGGCCGGCTGCGCGAGCAGCGGGACGTGGCATACGAGCTGCTGACTCAGATCCCGGGCGTGACCTGCGTGAAGCCGAAGGGCGCGCTGTACCTCTTCCCGCGGCTCGACCCCAAGGTCTTCAAGATCAAGGACGACCGTCGCATGGTCCTGGACCTGCTCCGGCGCGAGAAGATCATGGTCGTGCAGGGCACGGGCTTCAACTGGCCGGAGCCGGACCACTTCCGGGTGGTGACCCTGCCGTCGGTCGGTGATCTGCGGGACGCGATGGGACGGATCGGGCACTTCCTGGACGGCTACAGCCAGCCCTGACCCGAGACCGCGCTCACACTGTGTGTGCAGCCGGTCCGGTTTTGTGAACAACTCAACTTTAGACGAAATCTAAGCTAGGATGGCTTCCTGAAGCACTCAGGAGGCCGTCCCATGTACGAACCGATCCGCGCCAAGTCGGTCCACAGCACGATGGCCGGCACCACCGCCGACTTCCCCCACCGATCGCGTGAGGAAGAGCTGGACATCCAGCTCGCGGGCCATCTCGCCGCGCTGCTCGCCGTCACGGACGAACTGCGCACCGCGGCACCGTCGGCCGACCTGGACGCCTCGGCGGAGCGGCTCACGGAGCAGGTGGCCCGGCTGAGGGGCGGGCGTACGCCGGTCCGCGCGCCCAGGGGCCGGCGCGAGCGGAGCGCCGTGGCGCTCCACCGGCGGGCCCACGCCCTGGCGGGGCGTGCGCTGGTCGTCGCCGCGTCCCGGGCCGATACGGCCGCCGCCATCCTTGCCGCCGAGCGCATGGATGCCCACTCGGCGGCCCTGGAGCCGCGCACACTCGCGTCCCACTGAGCCCGGTTCACGGGCTCCCTCAAACGGCCCCGGCCCGCGCGCACCCGCAGCGACGCGCGGGCCGGGTGCCACATCTCTGCGTTGGCTTGAGCCGTGTATCGCCGTCGAGGTATCGCCCGTGGGCGGCTGCGGGTTCGGGGCGGCTTGTCACGCCCACGCGGCGGAGCCGCACACATCGACGCGGCCCCGCGCCCCGGACGGGGTTCTGCCCCGCTCAGCGGCGCAGCGCTTCGACGGGTGGGATGCGGGACGCTCTCCACGCCGGGTACATGCCGGCAAGCAGGCCGGCGACCAGGCCGAGTGCCGGGGCGGCGGCCAAGGTGGCGGGGTCGATCACCGGCGTCCACTGCCTCGCCACGGCGACGGTGACCACGACGACGGTGCCACGAGGAAAAGCTTCCTCTTCACTGCCTTCTCCTTGACGGTCGACTGCGAACCCGGAAACCCGGACCGCGCGCGAAGCGGCGTCAGGCCGCCTTCCGCTGGACGCGGGCGAGGGCCTCGGCGGCCGAGCGGCGGTCCTTCTCGTGGACGTCGACGAGAGTGCCGGCGCCCTCGCCCCCGGTCCTCTCGCCACCGGCGCGGAGGCGTTCGGCGACGGCGGTCAGACGCTTGTCGTCGGGGCCGACGGCCAGGTAGAAGAGGGCCTCGTCGACGGCACGGTCGTCACCGCCCCAGCGGACCACACCGTCGAGTTCGGCGAGGATGTCGCGCAGCACCGCGAGTTCCAGGGGGAAGTAGCCGCCCTTGGCGCCGGGCGGGTAGTGGCCGGGCCGGATACGGACGGCGGTGCCGGAGGCCAGGTTGCGGGCGGGCCCGCGCAGCCCCTTCGGAGCGGTCCAGCCGACGGCCTCGCCGGGCTGGAGCTCGGCGATCTCGTAGTGGAAGCGGCGGACGAGGTGGACCAGGACGATCTCGGGAGCACCGAGCCGGATCTGAAGGTCCGTCACCGGGGTGCCGGGCACGGGCCGGGTGGCGATGGATCCGCCCTTGTCGGCGGCGGTCTCCATGTCCCACCCGTTGGCCGAGTCGGCCCCGGCGAGGAGTCGCTTGTTACGGGCCTCGGCCCGTGCGACGCCCTCGCGGACGGCCTTGGGGAAGGTGTAGTCCCGGCGGCTCGGCGGCGTACGCGGGGGTGGCCAGCGCCTGCGAGTACGGGACCGCCGCCGCGGCGGCGGTGACGGCGGCGGCACGCAGCAGGAAGCCTCTGCGGGACAGCGGGGCGGGAGCGTCGCTCACGTGGTCCTCTTCTCGGGATGCTCGGGTGTGGTGGTGCGGCGGTGTTCGGCGAGGGCGATCAGAGCGAGCGTCACCGCGATCACCGCGCAGACCGTCATCACGGGCGCGATGAAGCCGGGGACGGCCGCCGGGTACGAACCACCGGACGACATGCGGCAGTCGAGGGCAGGCGGCAGGTAGGACACGCTGTAGCCGCTCACCTGCCCGTACAGCGAGAGGTTCGCGTCCTGGCAGGCCTGGGCGGTGCCGCTCTCGTCGAGGAAGAGCGACACCAGGCCCCAGACCCAGGCGACCGCGGCGAGGGCTCCGGCGAGCGCGGCGCCGCCGCGTGCCACGGCCCCCGGACCGCCCCTGCCGATCGCCGGGAAGCCGTACCCGGCGAGAGCGAAGGCGGTCACGGCAGCGACGACGATGCAGAGCAGCAGGGGCAGGGCGGCGGGATACGTGGTGGTCATGGTGACCACCTCACCCGCCGGCGAGCTGCCGGACAAGGTTGTTGTACTTCTCGAAGATGTAGTACAGCCCCATGCGCTTGGCGGCATGGGCCTCGGCCTCGTCGCCCCAGCCCTGGTAGCGGCGGATGATCTCGAAGATCTCGCCCTCGGTGTAGTCCAGGCTCATGGCGCGCAGCTTGGTCTCGCCGGCAGGCGGGTTCTTGCCGCCGGGCTTGCCTGCGACACCCCACAGGTGGATCAGAGGCACGGTCCGCATGGCGAAGGCGTTGTCCTTGTTGACCTTCTGCCACATCGTCCAGATGTCGGCGTCCTTGGTCGGATCCAGGCGGGTGCCGGTGACGAACCCGTTGTCGATGCAGTGGTTCCAGGCACGGATGCCGACGTCGCCACTGATCTGCGCGATGCCGGTCGAGGAGTCCTTGACGATGCCGACGCCGTTGAGGTGGTACGAGGCGACCTGGTGGTCCACGCCCTGGTCGATGAGGTCGTAGTGCCGCATCTCCCAGTAGGCGGAGGTCTGGATCATCGCCTTGCGCATGCTGTACGCACGGGACAGCTGGGTGGTCTGCGCGTCGTGCGACATGATCGTCTCGAAGCACTGGGTGTGCGTGAAGAGACGGGCGTCGGTGCCGGTGCCACCGTCGTCCTCGTAGCCGATGCTGCGCATGTAGCGGCTGAGGTCCGCATGCAGCGAGGTGAGGAAGGAGCCGTCGAAACCGACGTCGGGGCGCGGTGGCCGGGGCGCGTTGAAGGAGGCCTGGCCGGTGTCGCGTCCGGAGGCGATGTTGACGTCGATCTCGATGGAGCCGGCGCCGGAGCCGACGGTGCGGGTGACGATCTGGTCGTACGCCCAGTCGGCGGGCAGCGGGTAGCCGAAGTTCCCGGAGAAGCCGGAGGACATGTCGGAGACGAAGGAGGCGGTGGAGTGCCCGGCCTCGCCGACCCGGGTGCAGACGTTGCGCGGCCCGTACACACCGACCTTGAACTCCGCGCCGTCGGCGGCCAGCGCGTCCACGATGCCCTTGAAGTGCGGCAGGACGTTCGAGGTCACCTCGTGGTCGAGCGCGTCGAAGTCGACGGCGAAGAAGATCCGCGTGCCGGGCTTGAAGCCGTGGTCGAGGGCGGCGTTGGCGGCGGCCTGGCCCGCTGCCCGTCCGGCGGCGTAGTTGAAGCCGTCGGCGTCCCTGCCGTACGTCTGGTAGATCGGGAAGCAGCGCAGGCCGTTCGCGGCGATGGTGGCCAGCTCACCGGGCTGGATGGCCTTCTCCGGGAGCGAGGTGGCGCTGGGGTTGGTGAGGTAGCGGCCTATGTACTTCACGCCGGCTGCCTTGAGGGTGGCCGCGCGCGCGTCGGTGATCTTGGTGACGCCGTCGCAGGCCTCGCCGCTACGGCTCTGGTCACCGTAGGAGACGAGGAGTGAGGCCCAGGTGGAGAAGTCGCCCTTGCCGGTGACCGGGAGCTTCGCGAAGGACTGGAAGCTCTGGACGGCGGTGGAGACCGCGCTGGTGAAGTTGCCGAAGGCCACCGGGCGCTGGTTGAGGATCATCGCGCCGGTGAAGAGCCGTGCCCAGTTGCCGGAGCTGCCGACCGACAGGGTGTGCGACTTGAGGCCGGACTGGGTGCCGGGGCCGAAGACACCGTTGGCGACGCCGTCCGCCATCCCGATCTCGTACTGGACGGCGAAGAGCATCGACTTGGCGACGTCGCGCGAATGGTGGCCGTCGCAGGGGATGACGTAGTAGTCCTTGCGCAGGACGTACTGACCGTTGAGCCACTGCTGCACCGCGCGGACCGCGCTGGAGCCACCGCTGACGGTGACGTACGCGTCCATGTTGAACAGGCCCTTGATGACCTTCGGCCACAGTGCGCTGCCCGGGTAGACCGCGCTCAGTCCCATGTCGGCGTTGAGCTGGGTGACGGACTGCTTGACGCGGTCGCTGTAGGTGCCGTCGATGGCGCTGCCGTCGTAGCCCTTGCAGTACAGGGCGGACTGGAGGATCCGGCAGAAGTCCGCGTGCGGCACGTTGTTGGCGTCGATCTTGCCGTACTTCTCCGCGATGGCCGCCAGGGTGGCCGGCCCGAAGCTGTTCGACAGGTTGGTGATGCCCAGCTCGTACTGGAGCGCCCGGGTCAGGGCGTACATGGTGGGCCAGCCGGTCTGCCCGTTCTCCTCGACGGTCATGCCGATGCGGCTGCCGTACACGCGGTTGATGAAGACCTGTGCTTGACGCACCATCTCGTCGGCCATGAGGTGCCCTCTCAGCTGGGGGATGCGGGGCCGCGCCTGAGATCGGGCGGCACTGGGTCGGTGACACCTCCGGCCTCGGTTGGCACCGGCGGCCGGAGGGTCCGAGCGAAGGGCGGAGCGAAAGGCGCGGGTGGGATCAACGCCCTTGTGAAGTCTTTCGCTTGACCATTTCACAGCCCGGGCATCAGACGATCTTGGATTGATCCCAGCAATAGCACCCAGATCGGACCCGGCGGGCGATCAGTTGTGATGGACCCGTGCCCAAGGTGAGGTCGAATGTGCGCACAACCTTTCGCCCGCTCAGGCGTCCCAACTGCGCGGACACATACGGAATGTGTGACACCGTCAGATCGGCGGTCGCCGTCCTGGCGATCGCCGTCCCTAGCGTCTGACGTAGACCTCCGCCGACGCTGTCGACCCCTCGTGCAGGGCGTCGCCCGGCCAGCTGACCGTGTAGGTCACGTCGCGGTGGGTGCGGGGGATGTCGTTGATGGTGAAGGTGCCGTCCGCTGCGACGGTCACCGACGAGAGCGTGCCGGTGCCGAGGCGGTCCTCACGGACGACCTTGAGTACCGCCCGGTCCGCCAGGGGCTTGCCCTGGGCGGTGAACGCGCCGGTGATCTCGATGCCGCCGGACATGGTCGCCTCGTCGGGAGCGGTGAGGGCGATCGCGCTGGAGGCCTTGCCCACCGTCACCGTGTGGGTGATGTCCGTGGCCGGACGGTGGGTCAGGTCGCCGAGGTAGGAGACGGTGTACGTGGCCTCGCCGAGCCGGTCGGGCTCGTCGAGGACCGTGAAGGTGCCGTCCGCCTTGACGGTGGCGGTGCCCAGGTCATGGGTGCCGCTCGCGTCGGTGCGGGTCGCCTTGACCTTCAGCGGCTCGGCGGGCGCCGGCCCGTCGTGCTCCAGCCGGCCGCGCACGGCGAGCGGCTCGCCCGCCACGGCCTGGCCGGGGCTGTGGGTGAGGCCGCCGGTGAAACGGGTGTCGTACTGGACGGCGGGCGGCTTGATGATGTGCAGCCAGTACTGGCCACCGGTCGCGTTGGTGGTGACCGCGAACAGCCGGGATCCGTCCGCCGCCCACTCCATGCCGCGCGGCACGACCCGGTCGCCGTCGAGGCTGCCCTCGAAGACGAACTCCAGCGGGGTGGTGGAGTCGCCCGGGTCGGCGGGCTGCACCAAGAGGTCGGGGACGGCACCGGTGGCGGAGGCTCCGCGGGCGATGTACTTGCCGTCACCGCTGAAGGCGACCGCGCTGGCGGTGGCCCCGTCGGGCAGAGCCCGGTAGCCGGTCGCGGCGTCCGACAGGTCGCCGGTGTTCAACAGCCTGGTGCCGGCGGTGGCGTCGGCGAGGGCGACCTTGCCGCCGTCGGCGGAGAACGCCAGGTCCTTGAGGTTCAGGGCGCCGTTGCCCTGGCCGTCGGCGAAGCGCCGCGCGGCGTTGCGGACGAGGGCGCCGTCACTGGTGTCGTACACGGCGAGGAAGGGGTCGGCCGCCTTCGCGCCCAGCGGCTGGCCCATGAGCATGCGGTCCCCGGCCCCGGCCTCCAGCAGCAGATCGCCGTTGTCGTTCCAGCCGGTGCGGGTGTGCACGCCGTTCACGATCCCGTCGAGGTGGGTCTCGGCGGTGGCGCACTGGGAGGTCGAGGACGTGTTCGGCGTCGTGAAGTAGATCTGACCGCCGGACTGGGCGACCTCCCGGCCGCAGGTGTCGGTGCTGACGGAGGCGACGGTGGTGCGCTGGTAGGTGGTGGTGTCGAAGGCCTCGATACGTTCGCGCAGACCCGCGTACAGCGTGTTGCCGTCGGCGCTGACCGCGAGGCCGGAGACATGGGCCTGGTTGGTGGTGAGCGTCGTGAGGCGCTCGCCCTCGAAGGTGTAGACGGCGATGGTGCCGGAGTTGAGGTAGTAGCCGACGTTGCTGTCCGCCACGAAGACACGCTGGTGGACGTTGTCGACGGCCAGCGCCGAGTACGACGAGATCGGCAGCTTGGCCACGGCGTCGGAGGCCGCCGCGTGCGCCGCGGGTGCGGCGGCGACGGTCAGGCCGGTCCCCGCGAGTAACGCGGCGGACAGCGTGGCGGCGAGCCGTCTGGAACGGTGTGCGGTATTCAACTGTGCCCCCCACAGGCTTCTTTGCGGCCCCCACCGGGACCGGTGGGGCGCCTGTAGAGCATGAAACAGGCGTGAAGATTCGGTGAGCAAGGGGGCGCGACGGGAACGACGAAGGCAGGGGCTCGCACGCCGTTGTGCGAACCCCTGCCTCCGGTACTGCTGTCACCGCGGCCGGCCGTGACGATGTTGCTGGTCAGGGCACTCTCGGTAGACCGGCCGCGGAGTCCTGTGTGCGGGTCTCAGCCCAGGCGCTGCACCAGCGCGCGGTACTCGTCCCACAGTTCCTTCGGGGTGTGGTCGCCGAAGGTGTTGAGGTGCTCGGGGACCAGGGCGGCCTCCTCGCGCCAGACCTCCTTGTCGACCGTGAGCAGGAAGTCCAGGTCGGCTTCGGACAGTTCGAGTCCGTCCGTGTCGAGGGAGCCCTTCGCCGGCAGGACGCCGATCGGCGACTCGACGCCCTCGGCCGTGCCGTCCAGGCGCCCCACGATCCACTTCAGGACACGGGAGTTCTCGCCGAAGCCGGGCCACACGAACTTGCCCTGGTCGTCCTTGCGGAACCAGTTGACGTAGTAGATCTTCGGCAGCTTGGACTGGTCCTTGTCCTTGGCCACGTCGATCCAGTGGGCCATGTAGTCGCCCATGTTGTAGCCGCAGAACGGCAGCATCGCGAACGGGTCGCGGCGCAGCTCGCCGACCTTGCCCTCGGCGGCGGCGGTCTTCTCGGAGGCCACGTTGGCGCCGAGGAAGACGCCGTGGTTCCAGTCGAAGGACTCCGTCACCAGCGGCACGGCGGTGGCCCGGCGGCCGCCGAAGAGGATCGCCGAGATCGGCACGCCCTTGGGGTCCTCCCACTCCGGCGCGATGATCGGGCACTGCGAGGCCGGGACGGTGAAGCGGGCGTTGGGGTGGGCGGCCGGGACGCCGGACTCCGGGGTCCAGTCGTTGCCCTTCCAGTCCGTCAGGTGGGCCGGAGTCTCCTCCGTCATGCCCTCCCACCAGATGTCGTTGTCGTCGGTGAGGGCGACGTTGGTGAAGACGGAGTTGCCCCAGAGCGTCTTCATGGCGTTGGCGTTGGTGTGCTCGCCGGTGCCGGGCGCGACACCGAAGAAGCCGGCCTCGGGGTTGATGGCGTAGAGCCGGCCGTCCTCGCCGAAGCGCATCCAGGCGATGTCGTCGCCGATGGTCTCGACCGTCCAGCCGGGAATGGTCGGCTCCAGCATGGCGAGGTTGGTCTTGCCGCAGGCGCTCGGGAACGCCGCGGCGACGTACTTGGCCTCGCCGCGCGGCGGGGTGAGCTTGAGGACCAGCATGTGCTCGGCCAGCCAGCCCTCGTCACGCGCCATCACGGAGGCGATGCGCAGGGCGTAGCACTTCTTGCCGAGCAGGGCGTTGCCGCCGTAGCCGGAGCCGTAGGACCAGATCTCGCGGTCCTCGGGGAAGTGCGAGATGTACTTGGTCTGGTTGCAGGGCCAGGGGACGTCCTCCTGGCCGGGCTCCAGCGGGGCGCCCAGGGTGTGCACGGCCTTGACGAAGAAGCCGTCGGAGCCGAGCTCGTCCAGGACGGCCTGGCCCATGCGGGTCATCGTGCGCATGGCGACGGCGACGTACGCCGAGTCGGTGATCTCGACGCCGAGCGCGGACAGCGGCGAACCGAGCGGGCCCATGCAGAAGGGCACGACGTACATGGTCCGGCCGCGCATCGAGCCGCGGAACAGGCCGCCCTGGCCCCCGGCACCCTGGAAGATCTCCCGCATCTCGGCGGGGGCCTTCCAGTGGTTGGTCGGGCCCGCGTCCTCCTCCTTCTCGGAGCAGATGAACGTCCGGTCCTCCACGCGGGCGACGTCGGTGGGGTCGGAGGCCGCGTAGTAGGAGTGGGGGCGCTTGATCGGGTCGAGTTTCCGGAAGGTGCCCTTCTGGACGAGCTCCCCGCACAGGCGCTCGTACTCGGCCTCGGATCCGTCACACCAGACCACGTTGTCCGGCTGGGTCAGCTCGGCGATCTCGTTGACCCACGAGATCAGCCCCTGATGGGTGGTGGGGACGGTGGGAGCCGCGATATCGCGCGCCACGATTGCTCCTAAATGAGGGATTTTTGGTGATGTGGAGGCCCCGTGGGGGCTGCGACCCGGATGCTTCACGGTGAAACTTGGCGCTCATCCGGTGCCGACCGCACTCATTTGATCATCCGACGTCCGCGCCCATCTGTCCAGAGGAGCGCACAGGTGAGCAACGTGAGGATCGCCACGGTTTCTCACGACGCTTTGCGTGCACGTTGGGTTCATGTGACCGTCCGTTTGCGTAACCATCGTTCGGCGACGGTGAGAGGATGGCCACTCTTCATCGGCCAATCAGATGGACTGATAGGTCACTTACGGTTCCGTAGCTACCATTCGGCCATGACTGCGTTCGTCCCCGACGCGCCCTCGGATACGCCGGCCGACGGCCGTGGCCCGGTGGCGCTCTCGTTGCCGCACCCGGTGAAGCCCAAGCTGCGCGGCTGGCTGCACCTCGGCATGTTTCCGGCCGTTCTCGTCGCGGGCCTGGTGCTGACCGCCCTCGCCGACTCGTCCAGAGGGCGCGTCGCCTGCGGTATCTACGTACTGACGGCGTGCCTGCTCTTCGGCGTGAGCGCGCTGTACCACCGGGGCAACTGGAGCCCGCGCATGGACGGCGTCCTGCGCCGTCTGGATCACGCCAACATCTTCCTGATCATCGCCGGCACCTACACACCGCTGACCATGCTGCTGCTGCCGGGCGCCAAGGGCCAGTGGCTGCTGTGGGGCATCTGGGCCGCCGCGGCGGCCGGTATCGCCTTTCGCGTCTTCTGGGTCGGCGCCCCGCGCTGGCTCTACACGCCGTGCTACCTCGCGATGGGCTGGGCGGCCGTCTTCTACCTGCCGGACTTCATGCGGACCGGCGGGATAGCCGTCCTCGTCCTGGTCATCGTCGGCGGCCTGCTCTACAGCGCGGGCGGCGTGGTCTACGGGATCAAGAAGCCCAACCCGTCACCGCGCTGGTTCGGCTTCCACGAGGTGTTCCACTCCTTCACCCTGGCGGCCTTCATCACGCACTACGTGGGGATCTCGCTGGTGGCGTACCAGCACGCGTAGATCCCACCCACCTCTCTCAGGCCACGACCCCCGGGTCGTGGCCTTTTTGCATGCCCGAGGGAATCACATTGACAGTCTCTATGTTTTGATAGTTACTCTCATTTCATGGCTACTGTCACTATCGGGGTCCAGCAGGACCCGCGCCGCTGGTGGGCCCTCGGTGCCCTGGTCGCGAGCATGCTGACGCTCGGCTTCGACATGACGATCCTCAACGTCGCGCTGCCCACCATGGCCGCGGACCTGGGCGCGACCACCGGAGAGCAACTGGGGGTCCCCCCAGGCGTTTAGCACTGGGGGAGGATGGCGGACGCCTACGTCGTCGTGTTCGCCGCCCTGATGCTCCCCGCCGGGCTGCTCGGGGACCGGTTCGGGCGGCGGCTGATGCTGGTCACCGGGCTCGGGATCTTCCTGGCCGGCTCGGTCGCGGGCGCCCTGGCCGAGGACGTGACCTGGGTCGTCGCCGCCCGTGCCGTGATGGGCGTCGGAGGCGCGCTGGTCATGCCGCTCGCCCTGTCCGTGCTGCCCTCGCTGTTCGGGCCGGACGAGCGCTCCAAGGCCATCGGCGTCATGTCGGCCGCCTCGGCGCTCGGTATGCCGCTCGGCCCGATCCTCGGCGGCTGGCTGCTCGACCACTTCTGGTGGGGCTCGGTCTTCCTGGTCAACGTCCCGATGGTCGGCATCGGCATCACTGCCTGCCTCGTCCTGCTGCCCGAGACCCGCGACCCGGCCTCCCCCAAGGTCGACACCGTCGCTACGGCACTCATCGCGGCCGGCCTCGGCGCCCTCGTCTACGCCATCATCGAGGCGCCCACGCGCGGCTGGGGCGACCCACTGGTGGCCGGGTTCCTCGCGGGCTCCGCGGTCCTGCTGGCCGGACTGGTCCTGCGCGAGCGCCGGGCGGCACGGCCCATGCTCGACATGGAGCTGCTCGGCCACCGCGGCTTCCTCGTCAACACGCTCACGGCGACCCTGGTCACCTTCGTCCTGGCGGGCCTGCTGTTCCTGCTGCCGCCCTACCTCCAGGCCGTCCTCGGCCATGACGCCCTCGGCACCGGGCTGCGGCTGCTGCCGATGATGGGCGGGCTGATGGCCGCCGCGCGCGGTGCCCAGCCGGTCGTCGCCCGGTTCGGTCCCCGCGCGGTGGTCAGCTCCGGCCTGGTGGTGCTGGCCTTCGCCGCGTTCCTCGGCAGCCGCACGACAGCCGACTCCGGCTACGCCTTCACCGCGCTGTGGCTGACCATCACCGGGCTGGGCTTCGGCTTCGCCGTGGTCCCCGCGATGGACGGGGCGCTGGCCGCGCTGCCCGCCGACCGGGCAGGCTGGGGGTCCCCCCACGCCGTTGAGGCAGTGGGGGAGGTTCCGGGCTGCTGATGACCCTGCGCCAGGTCGGCAGCGCGATCGGTATCGCCCTGCTCGGCAGCCTCCTCGCGGGCGTCTACCGGGACCGGCTCGACGTCACCGGTCTGTCCGCCCGGGCCGCCGACACCGCCGGGGAGTCCGTGGTCGCGGCCCACCTCGTCGCCGAACGGGCCTCCGCACCCGGCCTGGCCGCCTCCGCGGACAGCGCGTACGTCCACGGCATGGGCGTCGTCCTGCTGGTGTGCGGCGTCGCCGCCCTGGTCGCCGCGCTGTGCGCCGGGGCGTTCCTGCCGGACAACCGGTCCGTCCCGGGCGGGACGAGCGGCGCCCCGGCGATGGCCGAGCCCGAGGGCGATGCCCGACAATGACCTTCATGACGGCCCCACGCACCACCCCCGCCGACCGGCCCCCGCTGGGACTCCGGGAGCGGAAGAAGATCAAGACCCGCCAGGCGATCCGCACCGCGACCTACGCGCTGATCGAGGAGCAGGGCTACGACGCCACGACGATCGAGCAGATCGCCGACCGAGCCGAGGTGTCGCCGTCGACCGTCTTCCGGTACTTCCCGACCAAGGAGGACATCGTCATCACCGACGAGTGGGACCCGGTGATGCTGGAAGAGCTGCGGGCCCGGCCGGAGGACGAGTCGTGGGCCGACACGCTGCGGCACGTGATGCGCACGGCCCTCGACCTGAGCCTCGCCGAGGAACCCGAGGTGACCCGGCTGCGGACGCGGCTCGGGGTCGAGGTGCCGGCGGTCCGTGCCCGCATGCTCGAGAGCACGGCGGCCACCGGCGAACTGCTCCGCACCGCCCTCGCGGAACGCTCCGGCCTCGACCCCGACGGCCTGGAGCTCCGGGTGTTCGCCATGTCCGTGATGGGCGGGCTGATGGAGGTCTCCCACTACTGGGCCGAGACCGGCCACCGGGACGACATCCGGGACCTCGTCGACCGCGCCCTGGACGTCCTGGAACACGGCCTGCCGACCGGAAAAGGCTGAGGCGGCGGCCCGTCGCCGTGTCATCCTGACCGGGTGAACGGTCCCGAGATCCACGTCGAGTTCGCCCCCGAGCTGCATGTGTTCGTCCCCCGGGCCCGGCATGCGGGTGCCGTACGGGCCGCCACCGACGGCGTCTCCAGCCTCGGCCATGTCGTCGAGTCGCTGGGCGTACCGCTGACCGAGGTGGGCGCCCTGGTCGTGGACGGACGCGAGGTGTCCTTCTCGCACGTCCCGGCGGCCGGCGAGTCCGTGACCGTACGGACCGTCGCACGCCCCCAGAAGGTCCCGGGCGCTCCCCTGCGCTTCCTCCTCGACGTGCACCTGGGGACGCTGGCCCGCCGGCTGCGGCTGCTCGGCGTGGACACGGCCTACGAGTCGACCGACATCGGGGACCCGGCGCTGGCCGCGCTGTCGGCCGCCGAGCAGCGGGTGATGCTGAGCCGCGACCGGGGGTTGCTGCGGCGCCGGGAGTTGTGGGCGGGCGCGTTCGTGTACAGCACCCGGCCCGAGGAGCAGCTCCGGGACGTCCTGGACCGGTTCCGTCCCGAGCTGCTTCCCTGGACGCGGTGCACTGCCTGCAACGGGGTGCTGCGTGAGGCGACCAAGGATGAGGTCGCCGACCAGCTGAAGCACGGGACGCATGCGACGTATGACGTGTTCGCGCAGTGCACGGCGTGCGGCCGGGCCTATTGGAGGGGTGCGCATCACGAGCAGTTGGAGGCCATCGTGGAGCAGGCGATCGCGCTCCGCGCGGAGCGCCGTTGATCTGAGCGCCGCGGGGAACTGCGGGACCGCTGTGGCTGGTCGCGCCCGCGCGGCGGAGCCGCAAATTGATACAGCCCCGCGCCCCTGAGGGGCGCGTACCCGAGGCCGTTTCCTAGCGCCTGGTCAGGTCCCCCTTGCCGCAGGCGATTCCGTCCCTGTTCCTGTCCAGGTTCAGGGGGTCGTCCCTGCCGTTGATCTTCAGGCGGCCGTAGTCGTTGGCCTTGAGCCACTCGCAGCGGGCTGCCGTCGTCTTCTTCACCTCCGCCGGGAAGTCCGTCGGGACGCAGACGTTGATCGAGCCGTAGTGGCGGTCGCAGCCGGAGATGGTCGGGCTGACCTTCTGCGAGGCCCGCTTCTTGCCGGGCTTCACCACCGTGCCCTCGGGCGCGTCGGCGAAGTCGTGGACGTGCGCCGAGGCGTCGGTCGCCTTGAGCGCCTGCGGGCCCTGGAGGTGCACCCACTTCGCCACCGAGGGCACGCCGTTCGCGTCGACCGCGAAGAGCATGTACCAGCCGGGCGGGGCCAGGTTGGGGTTGCTCGTGACGTTCAGGTCGACGTTGTTGCCGTCCACGGACAGCGGCAGGTCCACGAACCGCTGGTTGGGGTCGGAGGAGTGCGTGACGGCGGCCGGGCGGATCAGCTCGGCCTTGGCGATGGGCCGGTCGACGGTGATCCGCTGGGTGTCGCCGTAGTTCCACTCGGTGTCGATGACGGAAGTGATCTCCGGACGCGGGCCCTTGAACAGGTAGGGCGGGCTGTAGACCGACACGTCGTGATTCCAGGAGCCGTTGCCCGGGTTGTCGCCGGTGGTCATCACACGGCCGTCGGGGAGCAGGAACGCCGAGGAGTGGTAGCCCCGCGCCTCGGGGTCGACGGCCACCGGGTCGAAGGTCTCCGAGGCGGGGTCGAAGATCGACGTCTCGTAGACCGGGTTGGCGCGGTTGTGCAGCGCGCCGCCCGTCTCCAGCACCTTGCCGTCGGGCAGGAGCACGGCGGAGACGTACATCTTGCCCTGGTTCCCGGTCTGCGGGACCGGCCCGTTGCCCATGTCGACCGTGCCCTGCGGGATCGGCGGCCCGGCCACGTACGCGGGGTTCGGCTGCTTGAGGTCGATGATGTCGGTCAGGCGGTTCGCCTCCGGGTTGGAGTCGATGTTGCCGCCTCCGAGGGTGAGGACCTTCTGGTCCTGCGCCGGGGGCAGCAGCACACTCGCCGACTGGTCGCGCTCGTCCTTCTTCTGCAGGCCGGGCACCTGGGTGATGGTGTTGGCGCCGTAGTCGTAGATCGCCGAGCCGGTGCCGGGGATGTTGTTGCCGAAGACGTGGCTGCCCGAGTAGAAGAGGCGGCCGTCCTGCATCAGGATCATCGACGGGTACAGGCCCCAGTAGGACCAGGTCTGGTTGACCTTCCAGGTGGGCTGCCACTGCTGCTCGGCCTGGGAGAACAGTTCGGCGGTGACCGAGCCGGTGGAGTCCTCGCGCAGTCCGCCGAAGGAGATGACGTCACCGTTGCCGAGGATCGTCGCCGACGGGTACCAGTGGCCGTCGTTCATGTCGTTGGTCTTCGAGTAGGTCTCGGTCTCCGGGTCGAAGATGTAGGAGTCCTTGTAGCCCTCGTAGCCGTGCCCGCCGGGAACCGGGTACGCCTTGTTGCCGCTCATCACGAGCACGCGCCCGTCCTGAAGCTGCACATGCCCGGCGCAGAACATGTCCTTCGGCGTCGGGACGACCTTGTAGGAGCCGTTCGCCGGGTCGTAGACCGCCGAGGTGAAGGTGCCGGCCTCGAACATCGACTCGTCGTTGCCGGAGCCCGCGATCAGCAGCACCTTGCCGTTGTGCAGGACGACCGAGTGCATCGAGCGGACCGGGTTCTGCGTGGGCAGCACGTCCCACTTGCCGTTCGCGCACTGCTCGGCCGTGCCCGTGCACTGTGGAGGCAGGACCGGGTCGGGCACCTGGTCCATCGTGTAGTCGTCGGTGGTGGCGGAGCCGGTGCCGTAGACCGAGACGCCCCAGGAGATGCGGTCGGTGCCGGCCGGGACCTCGGGGGTGCGGACCGTGGCCTCGGTCCAGCCGCCCGCCATGTCCAGCGTCTTGAGGTCCGTCCAGTACTGCCAGCCGGCCGTGGCGTCGTGCCGGAACAGGGTGATCGCGGCGTCCGGGGTCGTCGTCTTGTACCAGAGACCGAGGTCGTACTGCTTGCCCGGCGTCACCACCGGCGCGCACGCGGCGGACTCGGTGATCAGCGCCTTGCGGTCGCCGTCGACGCGGCGGGTCAGCTCGACCTTCATGGCCTTGCCGCCGGAGTGCGCGTCGGTCGTGGTGGTGAAGGTGAAGTCGTTGTCGCCCCAGCCGGACTTCTCCCAGCAGTACGGCATGTCGCCGGTGCCGGCGGTCTCGAATCCGGGGTTCTTGATGAGGTTGGCGGCGGAGGCGGTCTGCGGAGAGGTCAGCAGCAGGCCCGAGGTGAGGCCCGCCACGGCCAGGAGTGCGGTACTTCTACGACGTCTTTTCACACGGCTCTCCTTGCTGTGCGGAGCTCCCGCGTCCGGGCTTCTCACGCCCCCGGCGCGGCAGATAGACCAGCGCTTCGGTCCCCGCGAAGCGCAGGACGAAGGTCGTCACCAGCGCGAGCGCGGTGGCGGACAGCACGCCCAGGTGGAACTGGTGCACGAACAGGGCGATCAGCGGGATGCGGAGCACCAGATCGGCGTTGGCGAGCAGCGCGAACCGTCCGGCCCGGTCCCACCAACGGCGGTGCCGGCGCCGTTCGCGGAACAGCAGATGCTCGATGAGCAGGAAGTTCCAGGCGACGCCGAGCTGGTTGGCGAGGATCTCCGCCGGTACGTAGTGCATGCCGAGCGCGGTCAGCGCCCACAGGCCGACCAGGTTCGGCACGAAGCCGGTGAGCCCGATCAGGCCGAAGCCGACCATGCGCGCGGCCGGCGAGGCGGTGCGCAGCCCGGCCAGGTGGCGCAGGAAGCGCAGGCCCTCCTGCGCGGTCGACTTGGACTCCCCCGCGAACCGGTCCTGGAAGACGAAGGGCACCTCGGTGACCGTGCGCGGGCGGCTGCGGACGGCGAGTTCGAGGAGGATCTTGTAGCCGAGCGGCTGGAGCACCTCGGCCGTGACGGCGCTGCGGCGGATCGCGAAGAAGCCGCTCATCGGGTCGCTGATGCCGCGCAGCCGGCGAGGGAAGAGCGCCTTGGTCAGCCAGGTCGCCCCGCGCGAGACGAACACCCGGTAGCTGCCCGCGAGCCCGGCCCGGCTGCCGCCCTTGATGTACCGGGAGGCGACGACGAGCCCGGCACCCGCCCGCTCGCCGGTGGCGACCAGGTCGGGCACGAGCGAGGGCGGGTGCTGGCAGTCGCCGTCCATGACGACGATCCAGTCCGACGTGGCCGCCTTCATGCCCTCGACGACCGCGCCGCCGAGCCCGCCCACCGGCTCCTCCCGGTGCAGCACGGTCACCGGGAACGGGCAGTCCTGCGCCGCCTTCTGGATGACCTCGGGCGTGTCGTCGGTGGAGTCGTCCACGAAGACGACCTCGCAGGGCAGCCGGGCCGGGACGGCCTCGGTGATCTGGCGCAGCAGCTGCCGTACGTTCGCCGACTCGTTGAACGTCGGTACGACGATGGTGACGGCGCCCGGTTCGGGGATCTCGGTGGTCTCGGTCTCGACGACCTCACCGGGGACGGTGGACTCCTGGCTCATCGCGCGCCTCCGGCGGACGTCTGGATCTGGCGGATCTCGATGCGGTCCTCGCCGGTGCCGAAGGTGGCGACCGGGTCCGAGTGCTCCATGGCGGCCTGGACGTTGGGCAGGTCGGCCGCGTCACGCCGTACCGTCGGCGAGGCGACGACGTAGTCGAGGTCCTTCCAGCCGCGCGGCATCGTCTTCGTCACCGCGGGGTCGAGGTCGGCCTTGTAGAACCAGATGACGCCGAGCCCCGGCCGGTAGCCCTGGTGCACCAGGTCCAGCCAGAGGGCGTCGTCCACCAGCACCCGGGTGCGCGCCGGGTCCTCGACCTCCGTGGCCAGCCACTTCGACGCCGCCTGGTAGCCGGCGTTGGCGTCGGTGGTGACAGCGATGCGGGCGCCGTCGTACCAGCGCGGTACGACATAGGCGCCGGCGGAGAGGGCCAGGACCGCGGCGAGCGCGTACCGGCCCAGACTGACGTACCGTTTCTCCGCCTCGGAGCGCCGGCGGCTCAGCACGGCGTGGGCGACGGAAGCGGTGCCGCCGGCGAGGACGAGCGCGAGGAACGGCAGGGCCTGGATGACGTACATCGCGGGCAGATAGCCGTTGGGGCGCAGCGCCAGTGCGGCGAAGATCGCGACGGCCAGGGCCGGTCCGGCAAGGGCCCGGGCGGTGACCGACCAGCGCCAGGTGACGAGCAGCAGCAGGGCGCCCGCGAGACCGCCGAGGGGCAGGATCCTGTCGTAGTACAGCCATGACTGGAGGACGCCCCAGGAGCCGGAGCCCTGGTCGAGGATGAAGCCCGAACCGGGCCGGGTCATCTGGTACTTGACGCCGTCCCAGAGGGAGACGTGCCCGGCGCCCGGCAGCAACTCGCCCTTGAGCAGGGCGAACAGCGGATACGAGAAGCCGATCAGCGCGCAGGCCGTGACGGCTCCGGTGAGGGCGAACTTGCGGGTGTCCTTGTGGCTGTGCCGCCACATGGTGAGGAACAGTGCGGGCAGGACGACGAGCATCGTCTCCTTGGTGAGGACGGCCGTGGCGGCCGCGATGCCCGCGCCGAAGTGGTGCCAGAGGTGGCGGCTCGGGGACGCGGCGAGGGTGAAGGCCAGCAGCGTCCACATCACCGCGAGGTTGTCGAGGAAGATCTCCCGCTGCAGGACCACGGACAGCGGGGAGAGCCCGAAGAAGACCATGCCGAGCCCGGCGGCCCAGCGGGGCAGCGCCAGACGGCGGCCCAGCACGAAGACCAGGACCGCGCTGATGCCGCTGATCAGCAGCATCGCGGCGCGCATGGTGCCCACCGTCATCGACTCGGGGCTGATCAGCGCCGGGATCCAGGTCAGCAGGGCGATCTGGATCCAGCCGAGGGGCGGGTGGTCGTACCAGTAGGTGTAGTGGGCCAGGCCGTTGCCCTGCTGGACCGACCAGGCCTGGGCGAGGTAGGTGCCCTCGTCGTCGCTGAGGGCCGGGTAGTCGGCGATGTTCCAGCCCTGCACGACGAGGGTCGCGACCAGCAGGAGGCCGCACAGGATCAGGTCGGGCCGGGAGGAGCGCAGCCGGCTCGGCGGCTCGGGTGTGCGACGGGCCGGACCGGCGCCGGGCACAGGCTGCCGCTGCGCGGGGACCTCAGGGCTGGTCGCCGCGGGAAGGGTGGAGGTCACGCGGGAACGTCCTCTCGGGTCACGGGAACGTCCTCTTGGGTCACGGGAACGTCATGCCGCGTCTCGTCGAGATGCGCGCCGACATGGGTCGTCAGCTCCCAGTCGTTGCGGCCGCGCTGCTCACGCCACACGGCGCGCACGGCCGCACCGGCGAGCAGGACCTGGTAGAAGGGGCCGCCCAGGACCAGCTTGAGGTAGTGCCCGAAGCGGACGCGCAGCCCGTACTGCTTGCCGAAGTCGTGCAGTCCGACGATCTCGAAGACGAAGGTGACCAGGGCGGTGACGGCCGGCAGGAAGGTGATGAAGGCGACGCCGACAGGCACGTCGAGGAACAGCGCGATCGCCACGTTCAGCGGGATGATCAGGCCGGTGAAGGCCTGCATGAACGGGGTCATCAGGGTGTAGCGGGCGAGCAGGCGCTGCCCGAGGGTGGGCAGTTGCTTCCAGTCCTTCTTCCGGTACACCTGGAGGAATCCCTGGTTCCAGCGGGTGCGCTGCTTCAGCAGGGACATCAGCGAGTCCGGGGTCTCCTCCCGGGTCACCATGTCGGAGTCGTAGGCGACCACGACCTTCTTGCCGACGCTGGAGAGCCTGACGCCCAGGTCGCAGTCCTCGGCGAGGCAGTCCGGATCCCAGCCGTCGGCTTCCCTGAGGACGTCCGTGCGGACGAAGACGGTGTTGCCGCCGAGCGGAATGAAACCTTTCTGCGCGTGCAGATGGAGCCGCGAGCGGAACCAGAAGAAGTACTCCAGGCAGTTGCGCAGGCTGTACCAGCTGGAGTGGAAGTTGATCAGCTGCACGCCACCCTGGACGACGTCCGCGCCGGTGGTGCGGAAGGCGTGGTCGACGTGCGCGAGGAGCTCGGGGTGGACCTGGTCCTCCGCGTCGAAGACCCCGACGACGTCGCCGCGGCAGTGCGGCAGGGCCGTGTTCATGGCCTTCGGCTTGTTCTTCTTCTCGTGCGTGTCGACGACGACGCGGACCCGTGGGTCACGTGCCGCGGCCTTCTCGGCCACCTCGGTGGTCTCCGGATCGTCGTGCCCGACGATCACGATGATCTCGAAGTCGGTGTGGCTCGACTCCAGCAGCCGCTGGATCGTGTGGTCCAGCACCGCCTGTTCGTGCCGGGCGGGCAGCAGCAGCGAGAAGGAGACGTGCTCGTCCCCGTCCGGACTGCTGAACCGCGTGGAGGCGAGCACTTCCGGCGTACGCCAGGCGTGCATCTGCCACCACAACGTGAACGCCGCCATCCAGAACAGAGCCAGTGACACGGCAGCGATGAAGACAGACGTCAGCAAACAGATCCCCCCAGATCCCAGAACCCCCAGTGGTGACAGTGGGCCTGAGTGGCCCCATCCGTCACATCACTGTGCAGAGATTAAGGGGGAACTGTGAAGCCCGGGGGCCGTTCAGATAAAGAGCACGTTTCCGTTGATTCGCGACTTCAGTCGCGCAACACCGCACGCAACCTTTCAACTTCGGTCGTCGGGGCGTCACATGTGAAGTTACGGCAGACATAGGCGGCCGGTTCACCGCCGACCAGCGGACGGCCCGTGAGCAGCGGGAACTCGTCGCTCTCCGGAGCGCCGACGGCGACGACCGCGCCCGGCGCGGTGCCCAGGAGTGCCGTGCGGTGCAAGGTCTTCGTGCCCTCGTGATCGAGCGACGGCCCCACGATCGCGACCTCGCGCGGCCCGTCCAGCGCGGCCTCCGCGGCGGCGAGCCCCCAGCCGATGAAGCGGGGCACGCGCGGACCGAGTGCCTTGACGACCCCGAGGGCCTTCTCGGCGGCGGTGCGGTGGGGCTCGGATCCGGTGTGCGCGGCATAGCCGAGCAGGGCGTTCGCCGCCGCGGTCCAGCCGGACGGTGCGGCGTTGTCGGTCGGGTCCTGCGGGCGGCGGATGAGCTGCTCGGCGTCGGCGGCGGTGTCGTACAGGGAGCCCGACTCCGGGTCGGTGAAGCGGACCAGGACGTGGTCGAGGAGGAACCCGGCGAACTCCAGCCAGACGCCCTCACCGGTGACGGAGGCGAGCGCGAGGAAGCCCTCGGCCACGTCGGCGTAGTCCTCCAGCACGCCCGCGTTGGCGCCGGCGTGGCCGTCCTTGCTGGTGCGGGTGAGCCGGGCCTGCTCGTCGAGGTGGAGTCGCACCAGAAGGTCGGCGGCGACGACGGCGGCCTCGACGAGGTCGGGCCGGTCGAAGTAGGCGCCGGTCTCGGCGAGCGCGGCGATCGCCAGCCCGTTCCAGGCGGCCACGACCTTGTCGTCCCGGCCGGGCGCGGGACGCTCCGACCTCGCCGCGAGCAGCCGCTCCCGGATCGAGGCGATCTTCCCGGCGTCGACCAGCCCTTCCTGCTGCTGAGGCAGCTGGAGGACGGAGGCGCCCTCTTCGAAGGTGCCCTCCTCGGTCACGCCGAAGTACTGCGCGGCGAGCTCGGCGTCCTGCTCACCGAGCACCTCACGGAGCTGCCCGGGCGTCCACACGTAGTACGCGCCCTCGACGTGCTTGCCGGTCCCGTCGTCGCTGTCGGCATCGAGCGCGGAGGCGAACCCGCCCTCGTTCGTGCGCAGTTCGCGCACCATGAAGTCGGCGGTCTCCACGGCGACCCGGCGCGCGAGTTCCGAGCCGGTGGCACGCCAGAGGTGGGCGTACACCCGGCACAGCAGGGCGTTGTCGTACAGCATCTTCTCGAAGTGCGGCACGACCCAGTCGCGGTCGACGGAGTAGCGGGCGAAGCCGCCGCCGAGCTGGTCGTAGATACCGCCCCGGGCCATGCGCTCGCAGGTGTCGGACGCCATCTGCAGGGCACCTTCGGCGCCGGTCCGGGCGTGATGCCGCAGCAGGAACTCCAGCACCATGGACGGCGGGAACTTCGGCGCCCCGCCGAATCCGCCGCGCTGCGGGTCGTACTCCCGGGTGAGCCCGAGCAGCGCCTGCGCGAGCTCCTCCTCACCGGGGGTCCGGGCATCCCCGTAAGAGATCTCCCGGGCCGCCAGATCGCGGACGATCTTCCCGGCGACCTCGGTGACCTCGTCCCGCCGCTCCTCCCACGCCTGGTGCACGCCCTGGAGCACCTGCCGGAAGGAGGGCATGCCCTGGCGGGGCGCGGGCGGGAAGTAGGTGCCGAAGTAGAAGGGCTCGGCGTCCGGTGTGAGGAACACGGTCATGGGCCAGCCGCCCTGCCCGGTCGCCGCCTGCACGGCCTCCATGTAGACGGCGTCCACGTCGGGGCGTTCCTCGCGGTCGACCTTGATGCTCACGTAGTGCGTGTTGAGGTCGTCGGCGGTCTGCTGGTCCTCGAAGGACTCGTGTGCCATGACGTGACACCAGTGACAGCTGCTGTATCCGATGCTGAGCAGCACGGGCACGTTCCGCTCGCGGGCCTCCTCGAAGGCCTCCGCCGACCAGGGCCACCAGTCGACGGGGTTGTCGGCGTGCTGAAGGAGGTAGGGGGACGTCTCGTGCGCCAGTCGGTTCGGCATGGTGTCCATCCTGCCGCAGTACCCCGCCGGTCTCGCGTCAGGCGCCGCCCGGGCGACGCTCCCGCCGCACGCCCGCCGGGCACACGGCGCTCCGCCGGGCCCGTGTCTTCACACAATCGGGCGGGGCACGCCCCCTCGCAACGATGCGCCGTCCGCAGCACACTTGACCAAGGAACGACCGAGAACACGACCGAGGTGACCGCGGAGAACGCCGTTGCCGCCGGAGGGGGACGTGACATGCGGGACAGTCATCGGGCGGAGGCCGAGGGGCTGTTGGCGCGGGCCGTGGAGGAGGAGGTACGGCGGACCGGCGGGCGCAGCGACGGAAAAGTGCTGCTCGCGAGGGCGCGCGGGGGCCTCGACGGGATGGCGCGGAGCGCGGCCGAGGAGTACGAGGCCTACACGCGCGCCCTCGACGAGGCGGCGGCCGGACAGCTCACCTTCGGACAGCGGTACGCCCGTGAGGGCGCCGGGACTCCGCTGCTGGTGGCCGGGGTCGCGGCGGTCGCGGCCGTCGTCGCCGACATGGCCCTCGGTACGGACACCGGGACGGCACTGGGCGCGGGCGTGGCCGTCGGGGTCGTGGGCGCCGCGGCGACGGTCGTGAAGGTGGTCGGCTCCCATCTGCCGGCGGCGCACCACCGCGCCGGGGCCGTGAGCCAGCCGGGCGGACCGGAACAGCTGCGGCTGCAGTGGCTGACGGCGCTGGAGGTGCGGGGCATCCGGCCGTTCCTGGACCAGCAGCGGGTGCTCGCCGCCTCCACCGGGCCGAAGAAGACCGGGCCACGGCTGCGGGGCGCCGACAAGAGCGCGGCGGCGCGCGGGCGCAATGTGCTGGAGCAGTCCTTCGCGCAGCTCCCGGATCCGGCGGAGCCGTTCGCGGGACGGCGGCCGGAGCTGGCGCAGATCCGGCAGTGGGTGCAGGCCGCCCGCGCGAACACGGAGACCCAGCCGACGGTGGTCGTCCTGCACGGCACGCCCGGCAGCGGCCGTACGACGCTCGCGGTGCGGGCCACGCATGATCTGCGGGACTACTTCCGCGGCGCCTGCGTCGTCGATCTGCGCGCCGAGGGCCCGGGCGGGTCCCCGCTGTCCACCCGCGACGCCCTGCTGCATCTGCTCAACCGGCTCGGCGCGCCCCGTGAGCAGCTGCTGTTCCGTGAGCGCTCCTCCCCCGACCAGCAGGTCAAGCGGCTGAGCGAGCTGTACCACCAGCATCTGACCGGCCTGCCCGTCACGGTCGTCCTGGACGACGCCTCGGACGCCGAGCAGGTCCGCGCCCTGGTCCCGGAGCGGTCCGACAGCCTGGTGCTGGTGACGGCGCGGGGCCCGCTGGAGCTGGACGACCTGCCCGCGCGCGTCCATCAGCTGGCGGTGGAGCCGCTGGACGCGGCGGGTGCGGAGGAACTGCTGGGCGCCGCCGCGCAGGACCGTTCCGGGCCGTACGACGCCGAGTCCGCCGACCGGGTCCGGGAGCTGTGCGGCGGGCTGCCGCTTGCGCTGCGCATCGTGGGGTCGTGCCTCGGCCCGCGCTCCCCGCGCGCGCTGGCGACGGACCTCGGCGCGTACGGCCCGGTCGAGCCGGTGGAGCGCGCCCTGTGGCTGCGCTACACCGACCAGCCGGACACCGTACGGCGGCTGCTGCGCCGGCTGGCCCTGGCCGGGCGGGCCTCGCTCGGCGCCGCCGCGGCCGCCGCGCTGCTGGCCACCGACGAGGCGGAGGCGAAGCGGCAGCTGCAGGCCCTGACCCGCGCGGGCCTGATCGACCACGTCCGGGGCGACCGCTACCGGCTGCACGACCTGGTCCGCGCCTTCGCCCAGGCCCGTCTCCTCGACGAGGAGGAACCGGCCGAACGCACGGCGGCGCAGGAGCGGCTGATCGTGAACTACGCCGAGCTGGCCGACTCGGTGCTACGCATGGTCGACGGCAACATGTCGACCCGCACCAACCGCTTCAGCCCGTACGGCTTCACCTCCCTCGACGAGGCGCTGCGCTGGCTGGACGACGAGTCGAGCTTCATCACGGCGGCGCTGCGGCACGCCGAGGGCGTGAACCAGGCGGCGGTCCTGAACCTGCTGGGCGCCCTGTGCGACTACTGCCTGCTGCGCGGCGACCTCTACCGGCTGGGCGAGATCAGCGAGCTGGCGCAGGCGGTGGACGAGGGACTGCTGGTGCGCTCGGTGCAGTGGCGCACCGGCATCGCGGCGCGGCAGCTCGGCGAACTCGACAAGGCCCGCACCACCCTCGCCTCGGTCGTCGACCTCTACCGGGAGGCCCACCACGACGCGGGGGCCGCCCGCGCCCTGTGCTCCCTCGGCATCACCCTGCACCACCAGGGCAATCTGACGGAGGCGTCGGCGAAGCTCCGCGAGGCCCTGGCCCTGCAGTCCTCCGCCGAGCTGGCGACGGACCGGGCGTGGACGATGCACGCCCTGGCGGCGGTGGAGCGGGACCGGGCCCGCGTGTCGGAGGCGCTGGACCTGCTGACCGAGTCCCTTGTCCTGCACCGCGCAGGCGAGTCGGTGCACGGCCAGGCCTGGGCCCACTTCCAGCTCGGCCAGCTGGGCCTGCGCATGGGCGACGTCCCACGCGCCGAGTCCGAACTGCGCGCGGCCCTCGACCTCTACGGCCGTACCCGCGACGCCCGCGGCGAGGCCTGGGCCCTGACCCAGCTGGCCCGGGCCCTGCTGGTCGCCGGCGACGCGTCCCCGGCCGTGGAGGAACTGCGCGGCGCGGCCGCCCGGCACCGCGACAACGAGGACGCGCGCGGCGAGGCCTGGACCCTCTACTACCTGGGCCAGGCCCTGGAGGAGACGGGCAACCTGGACCAGGCGGTCCGCGAACTCGAACGCTCCCGCACGATGTTCTCCCGCATGCGCGACGTCTACGGCCTGGCCTGCGCCCGCCACCACTCGGCCCGCGTCACCCGCGACCAGCGCGCCGCCCAGACGGGCTCCTTGCGGAACTCCGGCTTCGCCCGCCAGCTCCTGGTGGACGCCCGCGCCGACTTCCAGCGCATCGGCGTCGCCCACGGCGAGGCGTGGACCTGCCTGGAACTCGCCGTCGTGGACGCGGGCAACGCCCGCACCCAGCAGGCACTCGCCCTGTGCGACGAGGCCGTCGACCTCTTCACCTCGTACGGCGACCGCCGGGGCGAGGACTGGGCCCGCTTCCTGCGCTGCACCCTCCTGCCGTACGCGGCCCCGGGCGGCGCGGAGGTCGGCACCGCCGTCGCCCAGGAGGAACTGGCCCAGCTGTCCCGCGCGGGCCATCCCCTGCGGGACGAGAAGCTCGACGAGTACATCGACGCGTGGGGGCTGCTGCTGGAACGGGGCGTGAGTCTGGAGTCCGGGTGGCAGGCATGGGGTCTGGGGATGACCCCGAGCCGGCATGCGCGGGAGGTGATGGGGGTGGTGGTTCCGGCGGAACAGGGGTGAGGCGGCACGTACTCCCGGCACGACCGTGCCACCGGCTTCTGGCACCCGCGGGCCGAGAAGTGGGCGGGTGTCGGCCACGCGGGTATCGGGACCGGGCCGGCCCCGGTCTCGGCGGTCCGGATGCTGCCGCCCGCCGAGCCCCATCCCCTGGCCGCGCTCGACCACCGCTTCGTCAGCGTGGACGCGAGCGACGTCCTCGTCCGAGGGCACGGCCCGGCGGGCGCGCACTCCGGCCATCTGCGGCCGGAGACGGCGCACCCGCTGCTGTCACTGGCCGCCCAGCCGGAGACGGCCCACCCGCTGCTGTCACTGGCGGCCCACAGCCGGTGACAGCGCGCTGCCGCCGAGCGGCCGACGGGTGGTCAGCCGTTCGCGGACGGCTTCTTCGCGGCCCCTGCGGCGCTCTCGGCGGCACCCTTCGACTCCGGCTCCGGCTCGGACTCCGCCTGCTCGGCCTTGGGGTCCGGGACCTGGGTGAAGTCGACCCTGTTCATGTGGCGGCTCATGGACTTCATCAGGGCCCACACCGCCAGGGCCATCGCCGCGAAGACGATGAAGCCGAGGACGCCGGGGGTGACCTTGTCCTCGTCGACCTCCTTGGCGAAGGAGACGAGGTGCGTCATTGCCAGGCTTGCGCTTGCGCTCATGTCAGGCATTGTCGCGGACGCCCGCGAAGAGGTCGTCCTCGGGGAGGGAGGTATCGGCGAGAGACTTCGCCAGCTCGTACTCCTCCGTGGGCCAGACCTCCTTCTGGATGTCCATCGGCACCCGGAACCAGCCCCCGTCCGGGTCGATCTGCGTGGCGTGCGCGATCAGCGCCTTGTCGCGGATCTCGTAGAAGTCGGCGCAGGGCACGTGCGTGGTGAGCGTGCGCTGCTTCATGCCGAACTCGTCCCAGCGCTTGAGCCAGTCCCCGTACGGCGACTCCAGCCCCCGGTCCAGCATCGCCTGGTGCAGCGCCTCGGTGCGGGGACGGTTGAAGCCCTGGTTGTAGTACATCTTCAGCGGCTGGTACGCCGGGCCGTACTCGTCCTCCGGGTACTTCTCGGTGTCCGCCGCCCCCTCGAACGCGACCATCGAGATCTTGTGGGTCATGATGTGGTCGGGGTGCGGGTAGCCGCCGTTCTCGTCGTAGGTGGTGATCACCTGGGGGCGGAAGGCGCGGATCTTCCGCACCAGCTCACCGGCCGCCACGTCGACGTCCTCCAGGGCGAAGCAGCCCTCCGGCAGCGGCGGCAGCGGGTCGCCCTCGGGCAGCCCCGAGTCGACGAAGCCGAGCCACTCCTGCTTGACCCCGAGGATCTCCCGGGCCTCGTCCATCTCCTTCTTGCGTACCTCGTGGATGTGCTCCTCGATGTACTTGTCGCCCTGAAGCTTGGGATTGAGGATGGAGCCGCGCTCCCCGCCCGTGCAGGTCACGACCAGCACGTCCACCCCCTCGGACACGTACTTCGCCATGGTCGCCGCGCCCTTGCTCGACTCGTCGTCGGGGTGGGCGTGCACGGCCATCAGTCGCAACTGGTCAGTCAAGACTCAATCCTCAGTAAGTCGGCGCCCTGTGTGCGTCGGCGCAATCAGCGGCTTCTATAGTGACCGAACCGGGAGGCGAATAATTCCGGGACCGGGCCACGGGGCCCTGCCGGGACCCTCGCCCGGGTCTTGTCTTGGAGGACGATCATGAGTACGGCGAGCACGCGACTGCCCGAGGGCCGTTACGGCCGCACCTCGGACGAGCGCGCCGACCGCAAACTCAAGATCATCGGTGCTGTCCTCTCGGTGGCCCTGCTGGGACTGGTCGGCTGGTTCGGCTACCACTACGTCGTCCAGAACGAGATCAGCGCCGAAGTGATCACCTTCGAGCCCGGCAAGGAATCAGTGAAGGTCCATCTGGAGGTCCGCAAGGACGCCGATGCCACCGGCTACTGCACCGTGCGCTCCCAGGCCGAGGACGGTTCCGTGGTGGGCCGGGCCGAAGTGCGCTTCGACAGTGACGCCACCGTCATCGACAAGGTCTTCACCCTGCGCACGACCGCGCCCGGGACGACCGCCGAACTGCAGGGCTGCCAGGCCGACTGAGGCCGCACGGACGTCACCTGCAATACGTAGCGCCTGACCTGCGTTGACGTGAATCTGGTGGCTTATGTCCTCCCCCTTCTGCTCCTGAATTGTTAGGCTCGTGGTTTCGCCCATCCGTGAAGGAACATTCTTCTGGGTAGGGCGATGCTTTGTATTCCCAGTACCTACGAGGAGCACCTGTGACCCAGACCAGCGAGAACGTCACCTGGCTGACCCAGGAGGCGTACAACAAGCTCAAGGCTGAGCTTGCGCACCTTACTGGTCCCGCGCGAACGGAGATCTCCGCGAAGATCGCCGCTGCGCGCGAGGAGGGCGACCTGCGTGAGAACGGCGGGTACCACGCGGCCAAGGAGGAACAGGGCAAGCAGGAACTCCGTGTGCGCCAGCTCACCCAGCTCCTCGAGAGCGCGAAGGTCGGTGAGGCGCCCGCGGCGGACGGTGCGGTGGCGCCCGGCATGGTCGTCACGATCGCGTTCGACGGCGACGAGGACGACACGCTGACGTTCCTGCTCGCCTCACGCGAATACGCGAGCTCCGACATCGAGACGTACTCGCCGCAGTCCCCGCTGGGCTCCGGCGTGATCGGCCACAAGGTCGGCGAGGACGCCGAGTACGAGCTGCCGAACGGCAAGAAGGCCTCGGTGAAGATCATCAAGGCCGAGCCGTACGACGGCTGAACCAACCGTCGAGCCTTGACCTGCCCCCGGCGTCGCTGCGGTGCCGGGGGCACTGTCATGCCGTCGCGGACCGGTACTTGCGCACCGCCAGCGTCCGGAAGACGACCAGGATGAGGATCGAGTAGATCAGCGAGGCCCAGACGGGGTGCTGCATGGGCCAGGCGTCCGACGGCGACTGGCCCGGGTTGGCGAACAGCACACGGCAGGCCTGGACCGTGGCACTGAAGGGATTCCACTCGGCGATGTGGCGCAGCCATGGGGTCATGTGGCTGGTGTCCACGAACGCGTTCGAGATGAACGTGACCGGGAAGAGCCAGATGAGCCCGCTGGACGTGGCCGCCTCGGGGGTTCTGACGGACATGCCGATCAAGGCGCCGATCCAGGTGAACGCGTACCCCAGCAGGAGCAGCAGGCCGAAGGCCCCGAGCACCTTGCCCGCGTTCGTGCTGCCGTCCGACCCGACGCGCCAGCCCACCAGGAGGGCGACCACCGCGAGCACCACCAGGGTCAGGGCCGTCTGCACCGAGTCGGCGAGGGTGCGCCCGGTGAGCACCGCGCCGCGCGCCATGGGCAGGGAGCGGAAGCGGTCGATGAGGCCCTTGTGCATGTCGTCGGCGATGCCCGCGCCGGAGCTGGCCGTGGCGAACGTGACGGTCTGCGCGAAGATGCCGGCCATCAGGAAGTTCTTGTAGTCGACAGCGCTGGTGCTGCTGCCGATCTGCATGGAACCGCCGAAGACATAGGTGAACAGCACCACAAACATGATGGGCTGGATCAGCCCGTAGATAATCATTTCGGGAATGCGGGACATTCTGATCAAATTGCGTTTTGCAACGACCATGGAGTCCCGGATCGACTGGCTGACCGGGTTCGCTGCCGGCGCGACCCGCACGGCGTCGGTGACGGCACTCACTTGGCGACCTCCTTGTCGATCTTCTGGTCGGTCTTCTTATCGGTCTTCTTGCCGGTCTTCTCGTCGATCGCTGCGCCGTTCTCCTCGTCCTTGACCTCGGCCACATGTCCCGTCAGGGACAGGAAGACGTCGTCGAGGGTCGGCCGGCGCAGGCCGATGTCGTCGATCTCGATGCCCCGGGTGTCCAGTTCGCGGATGACCTCGGCGAGGAGCTTGGCGCCGCCGGTCACGGGCGCGGTCAGCTTGCGCATGTGCTCCTCGACCGTGGTCTCGCCCTTGCCGAAGCCGGTGAGGACCTCGACGGCGGCCTGGATGTGCTCACGCTCATGCACCACGACCTCGACGCGCTCGCCGCCGGTGCGGGCCTTGAGCTGGTCGGAGGTGCCCTGGGCGATGACCCGGCCGTGGTCGACGACCGCGATGTCGTGCGCCAGGTGGTCGGCCTCTTCCAGGTACTGGGTGGTCAGCAGCAGCGTCGTACCGCCGGAGACCAGCTGCTTGATGACCTCCCACAGCTGCTGGCGGTTGCGGGGGTCGAGGCCGGTCGTCGGCTCGTCCATGAACATCACGGGCGGCGAGACGACCAGGGCCGCCGCGAGGTCGAGCCGGCGGCGCATGCCACCGGAGTAGGTCTTGGTGGGCCGGTCGGCGGCGTCCGTGAGGTGGAACTGCTCCAGCAGCTCGACCGCGCGCTCCTTCGCCGCCTTCGCCCTCATCTGGTAGAGCTGGCCGACCATCTGGAGGTTCTCACGGCCGGTCAGGTATTCGTCGACGGCCGCGAACTGGCCGGACAGGCCGATCGAGCGGCGGACGGCGTCGGGCTGCTTGAGCACGTCGATGCCCGCGACGACCGCCCGTCCGCTGTCGGGGCGCAGCAGGGTGGTCAGGCAACGGACGGCGGTCGTCTTGCCCGCGCCGTTCGGCCCGAGCAGGCCCAGGACCGTGCCCTCGGGCACATCGAGGTCGACACCGTCCAAGGCTTTGACGTCACCGAAGGTCTTGACCAGACCTTCGGCATAGATGGCGCCTGGCATATGAGTCTCCACGTCTTCGGGGATCGCCGGACAGATGACTGATACTTCGCACGAACACACCATAACGCGATGTATCGCGTCTCACAATAGGTCTCGTCGGTGTCGCGTTCCGTGAGAAAAAGGGATCTTGGCCGGCTCCGGCGGCGGCTCAGTTCATGACCGTGTAGCCCGCCTCGCGGAGCGCCCGGCCGACCTCGACGCAGTGCGCCGGGCCCTTCGTCTCCAGGTGCAGCTCGACCTCCGCCTCCGTGAGCCCGAGCCGTGGGTCGGTCCGTACATGGCTCACATCGAGGACGTTAGCGTCCACCACTGACAACACGCCCAGAAGTGTGGCGAGAGCGCCGGGACGGTCGGTCAGCCGCAGCCGGACGGCCAGGTAGCGGCCCTGCGCGGCCATGCCGTGCCGCAGCACCCGCTCCATCAGCACCGGGTCGACGTTGCCGCCCGACAGCACCGCGACGACCGGCCCCTCGAAGGCGCCCGGCTCGCTCAGCAGCGCCGCGACCGGGCTCGCCCCGGCGGGCTCCACGACGAGCTTGGCCCGCTCCAGGCACAGCAGCAGCGCGGCGGACAGCTCGTCCTCGCTGACCGTGCGCACCTCGTCGACCAGCTCGCCGACCAGGCCGAACGGCACGTCGCCGGGCCGCCCGACCTTGATGCCGTCGGCCATCGTCGCCGGGTTCTCGACCGTCACGGGCCGTCCCGCCGCCAGTGAGGGCGGGTAAGCTGCCGCGCCCTCCGCCTGGACGCCCACGATCCTGAGGTCGGGCCGCAGGGCCTTCACCGCCACCGCGATCCCGGCGGCGAGACCGCCCCCGCCGATGCCGACGACGATCGTGCGCGCCTCGGGGCACTGCTCGAGGATCTCCAGGCCCACCGTGCCCTGGCCCGCGATGATGTCGGGGTGGTCGAAGGGGTGGATGAACACCGCGCCCGTCTCGGCCGCGTACTCCTGGGCGGCGGTCAGCGTCTCGTCGACCACCTGGCCGTGCAGCCGCACCTCGGCCCCGTAGTCCCGGGTGGCGCTGACCTTGGGCAGCGGGGCGCCCTTCGGCATGAACACCGTGGAGCGCACACCGAGCAGCGAGGACGCCAGCGCGACGCCCTGCGCGTGGTTCCCGGCGCTCGCGGCGACGACACCGGCGGCGCGCTCCTCGGGCAGCAGACCCGCGATCCTGACGTATGCGCCGCGCAGCTTGAAGGAACCGGTCCGCTGGAGGTTCTCGCACTTGAGGTGCACCGGCGCGCCGACCATCTGGGAGAGGTGCCTGCTGCCTTCCATCGCGGTCACCCGCGCCACACCCGACAGCATCTTCTGGGCGCCGCGCACATCGTCGAGGGTGACGGGGCGCAAGGAGTCAGCCGTGCTGTAGCTCATGACACCCAGCATCGCAGTTCACAGGCGGGAACGACGGTTGTGACCAACCTCCGAGACCCGCTTTGTGAAGCGCCGGTACGACCCGCCCCCCGGCCGCGTACCCTGTCCCCCAATCAGCCAGCCCTCCACGAAGTGAGCCCCCGGCCATGCCCACAACACCTGAAATGTCGATGGACATGACGACCGTCGGTGACACCGGTCTTCTCGACACGCTGCAGCACGAGGTGGCGCTGTTCGCCCGCCGTGCCGAACAGACCCGGCTCGGCGGAGTCGGGCAGGTGCGCAACTCCATGGACCGCGCCGCGTACCTGCTGCTCAACCGTCTCGACAAGGAAGGCCCGATGGGCGTCAAGGCGCTCGCCGCGAGCATGGGGATCGACTCGTCCACGGTCACCCGGCAGGTGGCTCCGCTGGTCGACACCGGCCTGGTCAAGCGCACCTCGCACCCCGAGGACGGACGGGCGGTGGTGCTCCAGCTGTCCCCGCGCGGGCAGGCCCGGCTGGAGGAAGTGCGCTCCTCGCGGCGGCAGTTGATGGCCGAGCTGACCGAGGACTGGGACCCTGAGGAGCGCGAGGCGTTCTGCTCGCTCCTCACGCGCTTCAACAGCGCGCTGTCCGCCCGGATGGCGGTGCCGGGCGTGCCGGGGCCGGAGACCCAGCCGCAGTCCTGAGCCCCGGCCGTGCGCGGCTCTTGACCTCGGGGCCGACCCTGGCCTGATATGAGACCGGGTCCTGTCGTACAGGCGTACGCGGCCGGGCCCGCAACTTCAGGGCCGCGGCGGGCGGGAGGCGCGATGCGACAACGGCATGCGTCCCGGGCGGCCCGTCGGGCCCGGGAGTTCGAGGCGTTCGTCGCGGGCGCGGCGGGGCGGCTGCTGCAGACCGCCACCCTGCTCACCGCCGAGGCCCCGGACGACAACCCGCGCGCGCGGCGTCTGCTGACCCTGTCCCTGGCGCACACGTACGCGTGCTGGGACCGGCTGCGCGGCGAGGACCCGTACGACCGCACCCGCCAGTACCTCGCCACCCGCTTCGCGCGCGGCACCTGGCACCACTACGGCGGTCTCGGCCGCGCCCGCCCGCACCCCGCCGGCCCCTTGGCGCCGCTCACCCCGCAGGAACGCCTGATCCTGGTCCTCAGGCTCTACGAGGGCGTCGCCGAGGAGCAGACGGCGGCCCTGCTCGGCCTGTCCGTGGAGCGCGTACGGGCCATCTGCCACCGGGCGGTGTCGACCCTGCTGCACCGGCCGCGGGGACCCGCACCGGCGGTGACGGCCGCGAAGGCGGTGCCGTCATGAGCCCTTCCGGCGACCGGAGGCCGTCATGAGCGGGAAGGACCGGGAGGCGACCGCGCGGCGGCTGATGGAGCAGGCGCCGCGGCCCGTGCCGCCCGAGATCCACACGGAGGCGGTGCGCAGGGGCGGCCGCATACTGCGGCGCAGGACGCTGGCCCGCCGGGTGCTGTGGCTGCTGCTGCTCACGGCGGCCGTGGCGTTCACCGTGTGGGCGCTGACGGCCCGCCCCTGGGTGGAGCCGCCGTCGAACACGACTCCACCCCTCACCGGCTGGTGACCGGCTGGACCGGCTGGTGACCCCGGGAGGGCCGGGTCCGCTTCAGCCGATCCAGCCGAGCGCCTGCTGAAGGTCTTCCAGCAGGTCGTCGGCGTTCTCGATGCCGACGGACAGGCGCACCAGGTCGGCCGGGACTTCGAGGGCCGAGCCGGCGGCGGACGCGTGCGTCATGCGGCCGGGGTGCTCGATGAGCGACTCGACGCCGCCCAGGGACTCGCCCAGCGTGAACACCTTGGCGCGGTTGCAGACCTCGACGGCCGCCTCCTCGCCGCCCTCGACACGGAACGAGACCATGCCGCCGAACGACTTCATCTGCTTGGCGGCGATCTCATGGCCGGGGTGCTCCGGCAGGCCCGGGTACAGCACGCTCGTCACGCGCGCGTGCCGGGTGAGCATGTCGGCGACCTTGACGGCGTTCTCGCTGTGCCGGTCCATGCGGACCGAGAGCGTCTTGGTGCCGCGCAGCACCAGCCAGGAGTCGAAGGGCCCGGCGACGGCGCCCATCGCGTTCTGGTGGAAGGCCAGTTCCTCGCCCAGGTCGGCGTCGCTGGTGATCAGCGCGCCGCCGACGACGTCCGAGTGGCCGCCCATGTACTTGGTAAGCGAGTGCACGACGACGTCCGCGCCCAGCGCCAGCGGCTGCTGGAGGTAGGGCGTGGCGAAGGTGTTGTCGACGACGAGGCGGGCGCCGGCGTCCCGGGCGATCTGAGCGACGGCGGCGATGTCGGTGATACCGAGCAGCGGGTTGGAGGGGGTCTCCACCCACACCGCCTTGGTCTTCGGGGTGAGGGCCGCCCGTACGGCCGCCGGGTCGCTCGTGTCGGCGACCGACCACTCCACGCCCCAGCGGGCGACGACCTTGGCGAACAGCCGGAACGTGCCGCCGTAGGCGTCGTTGGGGATGACCACGTGGTCGCCGGGGCTGAGCAGCGTACGCAGCAGGCAGTCCTCGGCCGCCAGCCCGGACGCGAACGCGAGACCGCGGCGGCCGCCCTCCAGGGCGGCGAGGTTCTCCTCCAGCGCGGTCCTGGTGGGGTTGGCGCTGCGGCTGTACTCGTAGCCGCCGCGCAGGCCGCCGACGCCGTCCTGCTTGTAGGTCGAGACCTGGTAGATCGGCGGGACGACCGCGCCCGTCAGGGGGTCGGCGGTGTTGCCCGCGTGGATCGCGAGGGTCTCGAAGTGCTGACTGATCTGCCTGTCGCTCATGAGGACCGAGGGTAGTGCGCCGACGCGAAGAGTGCCGGAGTACGAGTCGAAGCGCGCCCGTGACCGGGTTTTCCACAGGGCCACAAGGGCTGCTCGGCCCGGTTTTCCACAGGTTCGGGGAGCAGGTTGGCCAATTGTCGGCGCGGTCTGGTTCGCTTGTTGCATGGAGATTCTCTGGGTCCTGATCGCGCTGGTCATGCTGGGCTTCGTGCTGCTCCCCTTCCTGCGGCGCAGGCGCGGTGCGGTCGGACTGGTCTCGCCCGACCACCCGGACGCCGCGGACCCGGCGAACTACGGCTTCGTCCGCGAGGAGGAGCTCGACATCCGCATGCCCGGCCCCGACCAGGACCTGCTGGACGTCCTGGACGTGGTGCAGCGCTCGCAGGACCACCGCGCGGCGCAGCAGCTCCTCGCGGGCACGGAGACGGAGGGCGAGCGGCGCTGGCAGCGGGTGCAGGCCTTCGCGGGTGCCGCCTCGCTGGAGCTCGCGCAGCGGCCCGGCGGGGTCGGCGAGGCGCCGGGCGGGCAGTGGCTGCGGGTGTGGCGGGCCGAGGCGCCCAAGGACGCGGGTGGCGCGGCGGTGCAGGCCGAGTTCCTGGTGCAGCAGGCGTGGCGGACGGCGACGCCGGGGACGGACGAGTTCCGGATCATCATGGAGGAGGCCAGGTCGGCGTGCGGCGACGCGGCGCTGCTCTCCCCCGGCGACCCGATTCCGTACATCGTCGAGCTGTCGGTGGCCCGCGGGCTCGGCTACTCCCGCAAGGACTTCGAGCAGCTCTGGCTGAAGATCCTGGACCGCGACCCCGCGCACATGGGAGCGCATCTGGCCGCGCTGCACTACTGGTGCGAGAAGTGGCACGGCTCGCGTGAGCTGGCGTACTCGTTCGCCGAGGCCGCCGCGGCCCGCGCGCCCCAGGGCTCCCTGCTGGCGGCGATGCCCCTCTTCGCGGTGTTCGAGCACCTCCCCGAGGTGACCCTGGTCAGCAGCTTCTGGCAGTCCGAGGTCGTCACGAAGGCGGTGCACGGCGCGCTGCACGCGGTGCACTCGGCCCGCCCCGACGACCCGATGCTGGCGCACGCCCGGCACCTGCTGGTCTTCTTCCTGGTCCGCAGCGAGCGCTGGTCGGAGGCCATGAGCCAGCTGATACACATCGACGGCCACGTGGGCGCCCTGCCCTGGACCCTGTCCGAGGACCCGGCGGCGGAGTTCGCGGTGTACCGGGCGCTGGCGGTGGCGGGCTACGAGGCGAACGGCGGCAGCCCGGCGACCCTGCCGCACTGAGGCACGGCCCCGGGCCCCCGGCCGGAATTCCCCCCGGCCGCCGCACGTTGTAGGGAGCGTCGCCCCGGCGCGGCGTCGCCCCGATTGGAGACCGCATGTTCCTGCACAGCCGTACGCCCCAGCTGCCGTCCCCCGAGCAGGCGCTGCCCGGCCGCCCGGTCCCGGCGTTCACGGTCCCCGACCGCCACACCGTCCTCGGCAACCCCCTGCTCGGCCCCTACCCGGAGGGCCTGGAGGTCGCCGACTTCGGCCTGGGCTGCTTCTGGGGCGCCGAGCGCAAGTTCTGGCAGCTCCCGGCGGGAGTGTGGACGACCCTGGCCGGCTACCAGGGCGGCCACACCGAGAACCCCACCTACGAGGAGGTCTGCTCGGGCCTGACCGGCCACACGGAGGTCGTGCGCGTGGTCTTCGACCCGAAGCTGATCTCGTACGAGCGCCTGCTGAAGACGTTCTGGGAGTCCCACGACCCGACGCAGGGCTTCCGCCAGGGCAACGACGTGGGCACGCAGTACCGCTCGGCGGTCTACACCCACACCGCCGAGCAGGCGGCCATCGCCAAGTCCTCCCGCGACTCCTACCAGAAGGTCCTCACGTCCTCCGGCCACGGCGAGATCACCACGGAGATCGCCCCCGCCCAGGACCGCCCCTTCTACCCGGCCGAGGGCTACCACCAGCAGTACCTGGACAAGAACCCGGCGGGTTACTGCGGCATCGGCGGCACGGGCGTGTCCTGCCCGATCGGTGTGGCCAAGGCCGAGGGCTGAACCCCCGAGGGCTGAACCCCGGTACCACTGAATACACGGGGGCTCCCTGGCAATAGGGTGCCTCCGTGACTGCCCCCTTGAATTCGACCCTGAGTTCGGCGAAAGCCCGGCACGCGCTGCGTCTGTCCGCGCGGGTGTCCGCGGAGTTGCTGCTGGTCCTTGTGATGCTGGCCGTGTCTCTGTGGCTGCTCGGCCGGATGTGGTCGGTGGTGTGGCCGCTCGTCGTAGGTCTGCTGCTGACCACGCTGACCTGGCCCGCGGCCCGCGCCCTGCGTCGTCGCGGATGGCCGCCCGCGCTCGCCGCGTCGCTCGTGACCGTGTTGTTCCTGCTGGTCGCGGGGGGCGTCGTGGCGCTGATCGCGGTGCCGGTGGCGTCGCAGTCCGGTGAACTGACGGACGGTGTGGTCGAGGGCATCCAGAGGCTGCGCGAGTGGGCCGCCGGGCCACCGTTGAACATCGGTGACGCCCAGATCAACAAGGCGTTCGACACCGCGGTCGCCCGTGCCCAGGAGGGCGTGGGCAGCATGGTCGGCACGGTCGTCACGGGCGTCAGCACCGTGGTGAGCGGAGTGGTCACCGCCGTCCTCGCGCTGTTCCTGATGTTCTTCTTCCTCAAGGACGGGCCGAAGTTCCTCCCGTGGCTGTCCCGGCAGCTCCCGGGCCGGTTCGCCACCGACGTCCCGATCGTGTTCGCGCGCGGCTGGGCCACCCTGGGTTCCTTCGTACGGTCCCAGGCGGCCGTCGGCATGCTCGACGCGGTCCTGATCGGGCTGGGCCTGTGGATCCTGGGCGTGCCGCTGGTGCTCCCGCTGGCGGTGCTGACCTTCGTCTCCGCGTTCGTGCCGATCATCGGCGCCCTGTTCGCCGGTTTCGTCGCGGTCCTCATCGCGCTGGTCTCCAACGGCCTGACGGACGCGCTGATCGTGCTGGCCATCATCGTGGTGGTGCAGCAGCTCGAGGGGAACGTCTTCCAGCCCATGATCCAGAGTCGTGGGCTCGGGCTGCACGCGGCCGTGGTGCTGCTGGCCGTGACGTTGGGCGGCAGTCTGGCCGGCATCGTGGGCAGTCTGCTCGCCGTTCCCATCGCCGCGCTGATCGCGGTGGTGTGGAACTACGTGCGCGAGCAGCTCAGCGACCCGCCACGGGAACCGGACGGCACCGACGAGCCGGACACCACCGCCCCCGTGCCGTCGTAACGGCCCCGGGCGCGCGACCGGCCCTGGACGCGCGACCGGCCCTGGACGCGCGACCGGTCCTGCACGCGCGAACGGCCCCGCCCAGGTCGCGTGGCTCCTCCTCGCTTGCGAATCTGCAGGCGAAAGGAGCACCGCCACATGAACCCTGTCACCGCGTCGCCCGTGCGCATCGAGGCGTCTGTCGACCCCCGGCTGTCCCGATGGCTGTGGCTGGTGAAGTGGCTGCTCGCCGTTCCGCACTACATCGTGCTGTTCTTCCTGTGGATCGCGTTCGCCGTCGTGACGGTCATCGCGTTCTTCGCCATCCTGTTCACCGCCCGGTACCCCCGGTCCCTCTTCGACTTCGGCGTCGGCGTGCTGCGCTGGAACTGGCGGGTCGGCTACTACGCACACACCGCGCTCGGCACCGACCGGTACCCGCCGTTCACGCTCGCCGACGTGCCCGACTATCCGGCGCGCTTCGACGTCGTCTATCCCGAGCGGCTGTCGCGCGGCCTGGTCCTGGTGAAGTGGTGGCTGCTGGCGATCCCGCAGTACATCGTCGTAGCGATGTTCGTGGGCGGTGGCTGGGGCTCGGGCTGGCACGACGGGGGCGGCTGGCGGGGCGGTGGGCTGATGACGTGGCTCTCCCTGGTCGCGGTGGTCATCCTGCTGTTCACCGCCCGCTATCCACGGCACCTCTTCGACTTCCTGCTGGGCCTCGCCCGCTGGTGCGCGCGGGTGACCGCCTACGCCGCCCTGATGACCGACCAGTACCCGCCGTTCCGGCTCGACCTGGGCGGGCAGGAGCCCCCCGGCCAAGGGCCCTTGGCCAAGGGTCCCTGACAAGGAGCCCCGGGCAGCGCCGGAATCCCGAGCGGAACCGATTCCTCCCGCTCTACGCTCCTTCGCATGGTTCTCAGACGAGCGTTACAGGTGATCATGGTCGTCACTCTGGCCCTCGCGGGGGCGGTCCAGGGCGGGGTGAGTTCGGCGCGGGCCGGAGACGCCGGACGGCAATTGCTGTTCTACAACCACGCCTACGGCGTCCTCGACCGGGAGACCGCCGACGCCATCGAACACTCGGCCTATCTGCGCGAGTTCGCCGACTTCCAGGTCCGGACCACGACGGGTTCCGGCGGGCAGACCTGGACCGGCCGCTATCTGATGGGGCGCGAGACCTACCTCGAACTGTTCGGCGTCGGCGACCTGCCCGGCAAGGACGGCACCCTCGGCTCCGCCGGCATGGGCATCTCGACCGAGCGGAAGGGCGACCTGGTGACGGTGCTCGCGAGGCTGCGCGAGCAGGGGATCAGCGACCCCGTCGAGTTCCGGCAGACGCGCGACTTCGGCGACGGCGTCCCCGTGCCGTGGTTCGACGCCGTCTTCACCACCGACCAGTTCGACCTCTTCGGCACCTGGGGCATGGAGTACCGACCGGAGTACTTCGCCGACCCCCGCGGCAACACCGAGCCCGCGGCACACCCCGATGACGTGGGCCGGGAGCGCTATCTGCCCGACGGCTACCGCGACCACCTGATGCGGGACGTGACCGGCATCCGGCTCGCGGTGACCGCACGCGACCTCGCCAACACGGTGCCGCTGCTGAAGGCCGGCGGGTTCGCCGTGCGCTCCCTGGCGGACGGGGGCGTCGTCGCGAAGGGCGGCGGCACCACCCTCCGTTTCGACACCGTGCCCCTCGACCAGGTGGGCCTCCGGCAGGTCGAGATGTCGCTGAACCGGCCGGTGGCGTACCGGCACGAGGAGCGCATCGGTCACTCGACCCTCGCCGTCGGCCCGGGGCCGCGAGCCGTGTGGACCTTCGGCGACCAGGGCCGGCCCGCGCCCCGGTGATCACGGAAACCCTCTAGCCCAGCCGCTCCGCCAGGAACTCCTCCCAGGTCCGCTTCCCCTCCTCCGCACCCCGCAGGGTGAGGTTCGCCCCCGCCCGGTACGCCCGCCCCGCCTTGCCGGGGATGCGCACCGGCAGCATCGGGCGGCGCCGCCCCCGGAGGCGGAGGTAGGGCCGGGCCAGGTCGGCGAGGCCGTGGACCTGTGGCCCGGTCAGGTCGGGGACGAGGCCGGCCGGGGCGCCGAGGGTCATCTGCGTGAGGCGGGCGGCGACTTCGCGGGAGTCGACCGGCTGGAGCCGGAGGCCGCCGGGGACCGGGAGCACCGGCAGCTTCGCCATCTTCTCGACCATGGTCAGCGCGAGGTCGTGGAACTGGGCGGCGCGCAGGGTCGTCCACGGGATGCCCGAGTCGGCGACGGCCCGCTCCGACTCCAGCTTCGTCCGCATCCAGGCCAGCGGGACCCGGTCCGCCCCGATGACCGAGATGTAGACCAGGTGCCCCACCCGGGCCCGGGACGCGGCGCGCACCAGATTGCGGGTGGCCTCGTCGTCGCCCTTGGGACCGCCCGCCAGATGCAGCACGGTCTCCGCCCCGTCGAGAGCGGCCTCGACGCCCTCGTCCTTCAGCAGATCGCCGGTGACGTAGGCGATGCCGTCCGCGGCGGAGCGGGGGTTCCGGCTGAGGATCCGCACCTCGTGGCCGACCGCGCGCAGCAGCGGGACGACATGGCCGCCCAGGGTGCCCGTGCCGCCGGTGACCAGGATGGATGACGTCATGACTACTCCCCGACTCTCGACTTCCGATTCGCCTTCGCCGGTATGACGGAGGGCGGCGGGGAGATGTGACAGGCGGAGAGGTCCCAGAGCCCGGAAGATCAGCCGCCGCTGCCGTACGGCCTCGTGATGATCTCCAGTCGGTGGCCGTCGGGGTCGTCGAAGTACGCGCCCCGGCCGCCGTCGTTGTGGTTGATCTCGCCGGGGCGGCTGTGGAACGGGTCCGCCCAGTACGTCAGACCGGCCTCCTGGATACGGCCGAAGATCACGTCGAACTCGTCCTCCGAGACGAGGAAGGCGTAGTGCTGCGGCGTGATGGCGCCGGGGCTGTCCATGTAGTCGAGCGTCACACCGTTGGGGATCTCGACCGGGAGGAACGGGCCGTAGGGCGGGCTCACGTCGAGTCCCAGGATGTCGGCGAGGAACCGGGCCGAGGCGCGCTTGTCGTGCGCGACGACGATGGTGTGGTTCAGCTGCACGGTCATGGTGGGCCTCCCCTCCCGATCCACGATACTCAACGCCGAGGGCCCCGGCGCATGATCAACGTGCGCCGGGGCCCCTGATGGTCAGGCTCAGATCGTCGCCGTGTCGATCACGAACCGGTACCGCACATCGCTGCCCAGCACCCGCTCGTACGCCTCGTTGATCTGGTCACCGCGGATCAGCTCGATCTCGGCACCGAGGCCGTGCTCGGCGCAGAAGTCCAGCATCTCCTGGGTCTCGGCGATACCGCCGATCATGGAACCGGCGAGCGACTTGCCGCCGCCGATCACCGAGAACAGGTTGAGGGAGATCGGCTCCTCGGGCGCGCCAACGTTGGCCAGCGTGCCCTCCGGCTTCAGCAGCGCCAGGTAGGCGTTGAAGTCCAGCGGGGCCGACACCGTGGACACGATCAGGTCGAACGTGCCGGCCAGCTCCTCGAAGGTCTTCGGGTCGCTGGTGGCGTAGTAGTGGTCGGCGCCCAGCCGCAGGCCGTCCTCCTGCTTGCGCAGGGACTGCGACAGCACGGTCACCTCGGCGCCGAGGGCGTGGGCGATCTTCACGCCCATGTGGCCGAGGCCGCCCAGGCCGAGGATCGCGACCTTCTTGCCCGGGCCGGCGCCGAAGCGCTTGAGCGGGGAGTAGAGGGTGATGCCGGCGCACAGCAGGGGCGCGGCGACGTCGAGGGAGAGGCCGTCGGGGATGCCGACGACGAAGTTCTCGTCGACGACGACCTTCTGCGAGTAGCCACCGTAGGTGGGCTCGCCGTCGCGGCCGATGCCGTTGTACGTCTGGACGTTGCCCTCGACGCAGTACTGCTCGCGGCCGGCCTTGCAGTTCTCGCACTCGCGGCAGGAGTCGACCATGCAGCCGACGCCCACGCGGTCGCCGACGGCGAACTTCGTCACGCCCGGGCCGACCTCGGTGACGACACCGGCGATCTCGTGGCCGGGGACCATCGGGAAGATCGCCTCGCCCCAGCCCTCGCGGGCCTGGTGGATGTCGGAGTGACAGATACCGGCGAACTGGATGTCGATCAGGACATCGAACTCGCGCACCTCACGGCGCTCGATGGTGGTGCGCTCCAGCGGAGCCTTGGGGGCGGGTGCGGCGTACGCGGCGACAGTGGTCATGCCGGGGTTCTCCTAGCGGGGTTCCGTGCCCGGCTGCCTTCTGGATCTTCTGACCGGGCACGATCACCACCGTGCCAAAAACGCGAGCGTCTACCCAGACCACGGTTTTGCGTACGCACACGGTGCGTACCACTGGCGGGGTCAGGCTCGTGTGCGTACGACCGTGAATACTGGAGGGCATGGACGAACAGCCCGAACCCGTACAGGAGCCCGCAGCACAGTCCGGCGGGGGCCTGGACCGGCGTGCCGAGCTCAGTGAGTTCCTGCGCACCCGGCGTGCCCGGCTGAAGCCGGAGGACGTGGGACTGCCCGACTTCGGGCGGCGGCGCGTGCCGGGGCTGCGCCGCGAGGAGCTGGCTCAGCTGGCCGGGGTGTCCGTGGCGTACTACACACGGCTGGAGCAGGGCAACGGGCGCAACGTCTCGGCGGAGGTGCTGGACGCGATCGCGCGCGCCCTGCGGCTGAGCGACGCCGAGCACGCCCACCTGACGCACCTGGCGAAGCCGAAGCAGCACAAGAAGAAGCCGGTGGCACGCAGCCAGCAGGTGCGGCCGACGCTGCGGCATCTGCTGGACTCGATCGACACCGTCCCGGCGTACATCGTCGGGCGCCGCTCGGACGTCCTGGCCTGGAACCGGATGGCCGCGGCCCTCTTCGGTGACTGGGCGGAGCTGCCGGCGCCGGAGCGGAACTGGGCGCGGCTGGTGTTTCTGCGGCCCGGGTACCGCGACCTGTTCGTCGAGTGGGACCAGAAGGCCAAGGACATGGTCGGCTATCTGCGCATGGACGCGGGCTGCCACCCGGACGACCCGCAGCTGTCGGCGCTGATCGGCGAACTGTCGGTGAAGAGCGAGGAGTTCCGCCGCCTCTGGGCCGCCCACGACGTCAAGGAGAAGAGCTACGGCGTCAAGCGCCTGCGCCACCCCCTGGTCGGCGACCTCACGCTCTCCTTCGAGACGTTCCGCCTGATCGACGACTCGGAACAGTCCCTGATCACGTACCACGCGGAACCGGGCACCCCGTCGGCCGAGGCGCTGCGCCTGCTGGCGAGCTGGGGGGCGGACGCGACCCGTGCGGGGGCCGAAAGCTCGGCCCCACCGGCCTGACACCGCCTGACACACCGGCCTGACACAGGCCTGCACACACGAACGGCCCGCCGGGAGCCGAGGCTTCCGGCGGGCCGTCCGCTAACGGCCGCTCACTTGCCGTAGTACGCGTTGTAGATCGAGATCGTCGACTTGTTGCCCTTCTTGTCGGCGATCTTGGCGTGGAAGGAGATGGCCTTCCCCTTCTCCGGGTTCTTGACGCTGACCTTGCCGTCCTTGACGGTGAGCTTCTTCCAGGTCTTGCCGTAGTCGTACGACACGTACACCGACAGCGACTTCAGGTTGCTGCCCCTGGCAGCGCCCTCGACGGTGACCGGGATGCTGACCGTCTTGCCGGCCGGGACCTTGCTGTCCAGTCCCGTGACCGCGTTGAAGCGGGCCGTTGAGGCGGGCACCTTCACGCGCGCGTCACCGGACGGCTTCTTGGAACGGAAGACGAAGCTGGCGTCGATGCGGGTGGAGGCCGCCGCAACCTTGACGCTGCGCTTGACCGACGTCGTCAGCTTGTACTCGGCGTCGGCAGACGGGACCTTGAACTCCTCGCCGAACAACGGGTCGGCGTTGGAGCCGACCTTGGTGCCGTTGCGGTAGAGATTCGTCGCGACCGACGTGTAGTCGGACGAGCCTGCGTGCCCGGCGCCGTCGGCGAACAGGGGCAGGGAACCGTAGAGGGCGTTCCCCATGCGGAAAATGCCGAAGTCGGCGTTCAGGCGCGGGCCGAAGACCGCGGTATTGAAGGTCTTCGTGTACTTCTGGCCTGCCTTGAATGTCTGAGGGTCACCGAGCGTGTAACCGGCTTCGGGGATCGGGTTGCCGTCCGCGTCCTTCCCCTTGTACTGCGTGAAGTCGAACGCCCATTTGACCTTGTCCGACGTCGAGAGGTACAAGGTGCGCGCGCTCGGCAGCTTCTGCTCCACAGGGACGCCGAAAACGACACTCTCGGGAAGCATGCCCATGGTGAACAAGTCGCCCGTCTTGCCGGACGCCGCCGCACCCATGTTGTTCTTCACCGCGGCGAGCTCACCCGCCTTGAAGTGCCGGACCTTGTCGCCCTGAATCTTCTTGGCCTTGGCGGTGGTAACCACGTTGTACTCGGCGGCATCGCCCTTGTTCCACTGCCCGTTCCAGGTCTGGCTCAATCCGGAGACCTCCGGACCCAGGTGGGCCATGCGCAGGCCGGCGAACGAGTCGAGGCTCAGGCCGAGACCGGAGTCCGCCGGCTCGTAGAAGTAGTCGACCATCGCGGACACCGGCTTGGCCTGCACGTCCGGGATCCTGATGTCGGCCGGCTTCGTCTTACGAGCGTCGATGGTCACCGTGGTGTTCTTGGTGACGGCCAGCTTCGGCTGGACCAGCCAGTCGATACCGCCCTCGAACGTCTCGACGTTCTCGGCGACCAAGCCGTTCAGCAGGTAGGTGCCCTTGGGCACACGCAACGTGACCGCGCCCGAAGGAGCGACGGGCACCTGGTATTCACGGTTCTTGACCAAGCCCGCGTAGCTCAAGAGATCAGTGCTGTACGCGTCAGTCGGCTTCCCGTCCCTGCCGATGTGCTTAACAGTGACGTCGTACGACTCCATCTCGCGCTGCACCGCCGCCGCTGTGCGGACGGCCTGGCCGCCGCCCGTCGCCGTCACGTACGCCGAGTACGCGCCGTCGACCGTGCCGCCCAGCTTGGTGTCGACGGTGAACGGGACGGAGGCCTTGCCGCCGGCCGGGACGGTCACCGTGGTGGCGCCGAGCTTGAAGAAACCGGCCGGGACGGCCTGGCCCTTGGGGTTGGTGGCGGTCGACGTCAGCTTCAGCGTGACGTCCTTCGTACCGAGGTTGCGGTACGTCAGCTCCTTGGTGACCGGCTTGTCGTCGGTGTGCGGCCACTGCTGGACGCCGAAGCTCACCGAGCCCGGCTCGGCGATCACGGACTGCTTGATGGCCTGGTCGACCTGGATACGGCCCGAACCCTGCTGGTACGGGGTGTACTTGCCGCCCTTGGTGGAGCCGGTGAGGGCGCCCTTCAGCTCGGCGTACTTCCACGTCGGGTGCTGCTGCTTGAGGATCGCCGCCGCGCCCGCGACATGCGGGGTCGCCATCGACGTACCGGAGATCGACATGTAGCCGGCCGGGTTCTCGCCGACCTCCTGGGCTATCTGGCTGCCCGGGGCGGCGGCCGCGGTGATGTCCACGCCGGGCGCGGTCACATCGGGCTTGAGGGCGCCGTCCATGCCGGGGCCACGGCTGGAGAAGTCGGCCAGCGCGTCCTTGTCGTCGACCGCGCCGACGGTCAGGGCCGCGGCGGCGCTGCCCGGGGAGCCGATGGTCTGTTCGCCGTCGCCCTCGTTGCCGGCGGCGATGGCGAACAGGATGCCCTTCTCCTCGGAGAGCTTGTTCACGGCCGCTTCCAGCGGGTCGATCGCGGGCGTGTCCCCGCCGCCCAGGCTCATGTTGACGACGTCGGCGCCCTCGGCGGCGGCCCACTCGATGCCGGCCAGGACCTCGGAGTCGCTGCCGAATCCGCCGTCGTCGAGCACCTTGCCGTTGAGGATCTTCGCGCCGGGCGCGACACCCTTGTACTTGCCGCCGGACTTCGCGCCGGTGCCCGCCGCGATCGAGGCGACGTGCGTGCCGTGGCCGACCTTGTCGGTGGTGTCGGGCGAGGTGGTGAAGTTCTTGGCACCGATCACCTGCCCCTTGAGGTCGGCGTGGGTGGCGTCGACTCCGGTGTCCAGGACGGCGATCTTCACGCCCTTGCCGTCATAGCCGGCCGCCCACGCCTTGGGGGTGCCGATCTGCGCGACGGACTTGTCGAGGCTGGCCTTGCGGACGCCGTCGAGCCAGACGTGCGCGATGCCGGAGGCGGTCTTGCCGCCGTTGGTGACCGCGTCCCACAGGTCGGGCGTGTCCTCCTTGGGCGTCTGCACCGCGTCCGCGTTCACGGACTTCAGCGAGTGGCTCAGTGTGCCCGCGTCGCGGACGTCGGCCTTGGCGGCCGTGGCGCTGCCCCGGTAGCCGACGATGACCTTCAGGCCCTTCTTCTGGGCCTTGCGGGTCGTGGACTTGTTGAGCTCGGTGACGTCGAAGAGCCGCTGGTCGAGCTTGCCGGTGGCGACCAGGCGGGCCGCGTCGGCGGGGATGACGAGGGTGTGGCCGTCGAGCTTGCGGACCTGGACGGGAATGTCCTCGCGTCCCTTGGCCCGTTCCAGGCCGACAACGCGCCCCTTGGCGTCCAGGACGACCCGGTCGCCGGTGATCAGCGTGATGCGGTGCTTGGCGGTGAGCGAGGTGGGCTTCGAGGCTGCGGCCGTCTGCTCGCCGTTCGCCGACGCCGGGCTGGTCATTCCCGCCGCCAGGGCCACGGCCGCCGCTGTGGCGACCGTGGCCGCGCACGCCTTTTTCACTTGTCTGCGCAAGATTCCCCCTTGCAGAAGAACCAGGTGAATTCCCCGTTCACCCGGCCGGGGGTGGTCTCGTACGCATGGCCGTACACCCCCCGGAAAAGGAAGTATGCCGAGGGGTGATCAGGTGCTCAATAGATGAGAAGAGGGTAAGAATTCCGTCGGCGGACTGTTACACGGTCGCCGGAACTCCGTTACAGGGCCGTGGGGTTACGCCGCCCGGTCAAGCCGGGGACAAGACGGAAGCCGCCGCCCGACCCCGTTGCCGAGTGGGCGGCGGCTTCTCTGCAGGAGTTACCGGACCGTCAGGAGCTACCGGACCGTCAGACCGCCGAACCGGCCTTCCAGTCGGCCCAGTTCATGTTCCAGCCGTTGAGGCCGTTGTCCGGAGCGACCGTCTTGTCGCCGGTGTTCTGGACGACGACCACGTCACCGAGGATCGAGTTGTTGTAGAACCACGCGCCCGGCGTCTTCGGGTCGTCGGCGCCCTTCGCGTCCTGGAGACCGACGCAGCCGTGGCTGGTGTTCACACTGCCGAAGATGGACTTCGCGCCCCAGTAGTTGCCGTGGATGAAGGTGCCGGAGCTGGAGAGGCGGATGGCGTGCGGCACGTCCTTGATGTCGTACTCGCCCTTGCCGTCGTCGTCCGTGAAGCCCACGGTCGCGCCGTTCATGCGCGTCTCCTTGAACTTCTCGGACATCACCATGATGCCCTCGTAGGTCTTGTTCTCGGGCGAGCCGGCGGAGATCGGGATGGTCCGCACGGTCTTGCCGTCCTGCGTGATCTTCATCTGCTTGGTCTTCGCGTCGACGTACGAGACCTGGTTACGGCCGATCTTGAAGGTGACCGTCTTCTGCTGGACCCCGTAGACACCCTTGGCGCCCTCGACACCGTCGAGCGCGAGCTTCAGCGTGACGGTGGAGCCTTCCTTCCAGTAGTCCTCGGGGCGGCAGTCCATGCGGTTGGCGTTGAACCAGTGGCAGGCGACCTCCTGGCCACCGGTCGTGCTGACCTTGATGCCCTTCTGGACGGCGGCCTTGTTGGTGATCGCCTTGTCGAAGTTGATCGAGACCGGCATGCCGACGCCGACGGTGGTGCCGTCGTCCGGGGTGAAGTTGCCGATGAAGCTGTTGGCCGGGGAGACCGTCGTGAACGAGGCGTTCTCGTGGGCGACGCGGCCCTCGTCGTCCTTCGCCTCCGCGGCGAGCTTGTAGTTCGTGGAGCGCTCCAGCTGGGCGCTCGGCTTCCAGCTCTTCTTGTCGGCGGATATCTCGCCGCTGACCTCCGTGCCGTCGGACGTCGTCATCTTGACGTCCGTGAGCGTGCCCTTGCTGACGGTGACGGCGGCGGAGTTGTTGATGGAGGCGTTGTCGGAGCCGTCCTCGGGCGTGATCTTGATCTGGGCCGCGGAGGTCTTCTTGGCCGCGGCCTCGTCGACCTTCGACTGGGAGCTGTCGCCGCCGTCACCCCCGGAGGCGTTGTCGTCGCCGCCGGTACAGGCCGAGAGCGCCAGCACTCCACCGAGCAGTGCGGACGCGACCGCCAGGCCCTTGCGCCGCTTACTGACCGTTATCACACGCTTCTCCATCGTTGCCGATTTCCCCAAGACCCCGAGTGTGTCCCCGTCAAAGTCCAAGTGCCCTCGCGTGGACTCGTGAGTCCTCGTCGAGACCTTTCAACGCTACGACCGGTTCGTCCGGTTCCCCATGTGACACAGGTGTGGGGATCACCACGTCCGCGACGCGGATGGTGCTGGTGCGGTCGGTGCGTCGCTTGAGACGACGAAACCCCGGGCGGCGGTTGCCACCCGGGGTCAAGTTTTCCCCGAGCCGCCTCAGCCGGCCGCGTGCGCCCGGCTTCCGCCGTCCCCTTCGTCGCTGTCCTCACCGTCGATCAGGTCGTACTCGCCCTCATCATCATCCTCGTCGTAGTCCCAGTCCGGCGAATCGGGGTCGTACTCGATCCGCTCGCTGCTCCAGGAGGCCTGCTGGAGTTCGACCCCCGGAACCTCGCTGACCAGGTCGAACGGGTCCACGAGGTAGGCGAGGGCCTCAGCGGTGTCTTCCGTCACAGCGTTCTCGGCGTGTACCCGTTCCGACGCCGGCAACTCGGCGTCGTCGGCGATCCGGCGCAGCGCGGACTTGGTGACGGCGTCCGCGTCGTCGACCTCCAGAACGAGTTCAACCCGAACCCGTACAAAACGTGATGTCTCAGGAGTGCTCATGGCGGGAGCGTACGTCCAGGATCTCCCGTGACTTTCCCGTGACCCGCGCCTTTTACTAACATCACCCCACACGGCCAATTCGCCAGTGCCACAAGGGGATCGATATTCCGTGTCATCCGCTCGCCGCCCGTTGCTGACCACCACCGCCGCAGCGACCCTGCTGGGCGCCCTGTGGTTCGTCCCGTCCGCCAACGCGACGTCGGACTCCCCGGTGAGAGACGCGGTCTCGGCGAGCCCGTCGCCGCAGGTCACAGAGCAGGCGCGGATCGCGGCCACGACGGCGGGCGACTCCGTCACGGACACCCGCCTCGCCGACACGGGCAGCTTCGACAGCACGCCCTACGTGGCCGGCGGCACGATGTTCCTGATGCTGGGCGCGGGCTTCGTCGCCTATTCGGTCCGCCGGGAACGGCTCGGCCTCTGAGCGCACTTGGCGCAAGGCCGACCGCCCAGGGGCCCTGCGCCCGGCAAGGCCCCTGCACTGTTCGTCGTATTACCGGAGCGGCCCGGTGACCGTCTCCACCGCGGCGAGCAGCCGCCCGTCGCGCACGAAGGCGTCCGCGGCGGCCAGATCGGGCGCCAGGAACCGGTCCGGCCCCGGACCCTGAACTCCCGCTTCCCGTACGGCATCGATGACCGCCCGTGTCGCGGGCGCAGGCGTCAGCCCCTCGCGCAGTTCGACGGCGCGGGTGGCCGCGTACAGCTCGACGGCGAGGACACGGGTGAGGTTGTCGACGGCCGTGCGCAGCTTGCGCGCCGCCGACCAGCCCATCGAGACATGGTCCTCCTGCATCGCGGAGGACGGGATCGAGTCGGCGGACGCCGGTACGGCGAGCCGCTTCAGCTCGCTCACCAGCGCGGCCTGCGTGTACTGAGCGATCATCAGGCCCGAGTCCACACCGGCGTCGTCGGCGAGAAACGGCGGCAGGCCGTGGCTGCGGTTCTTGTCGAGCAGCCGGTCGGTGCGCCGCTCGGCGATGGAGCCGAGGTCGGCGGCGGCGATGGCGAGGAAGTCCAGGACGTAGGCGACCGGCGCCCCGTGGAAGTTGCCGTTGGACTCCACCCGCCCGTCGGGCAGCACCACCGGGTTGTCGACCGCCGACGCCAGCTCACGGTCGGCGACCAGCCGGGCGTGGGCCATGGTGTCCCGCCCGGCCCCGGCGACCTGCGGGGCGCAGCGCACCGAGTAGGCGTCCTGGACGCGCGGGGCGTCGTCCTGGTGGTGCCCGGTCAGGCCCGAACCCTTCAGCACGGCCAGCATGTTGGCGGCGCTGGCGGCCTGCCCCGGGTGCGGCCGGATGGCGTGCAGTTCGGGCGCGAGGACCCGGTCGGTGCCGAGCAGGGCCTCCAGCGACAGGGCGGCCGTGATGTCGGCGGACCGGTAGAGCGTGTCCAGGTCGGCCAGGGCCATGACCAGCATGCCGAGCATGCCGTCGGTGCCGTTGAGGAGGGCGAGGCCCTCCTTCTCGCGCAGTTCGACCGGCTGGATGCCGTGCGCGGCGAGGAGTTCGGCGGCCGGGCGTACGACACCGTCGGGGCCCTCGGCGTCGCCCTCCCCCATGAGCGCGAGCGCGCAGTGGGACAGCGGCGCGAGGTCGCCGGAGCAGCCGAGGGAGCCGTACTCGTGCACGACCGGGGTGATACCGGCGTTGAGGAGATCGGCCATCGTCCGCGCGACCTCGGGCCGTACGCCGGTGCGCCCGGAGCAGACGGTCTTCAGCCGCAGGAACATCAGGGCGCGCACGACTTCCCGCTCCACGGCCGGGCCCATCCCGGCGGCGTGCGAGCGGACGATGTTGCGCTGGAGCTGTGCGCGCAGCTCGGGGCTGATGTGCCGGGTCGCCAGGGCCCCGAAGCCGGTGCTCACGCCGTACACGGGGTCCGGCTTGGCCGCCAGCGCGTCCACGATCTCGCGGGCCGCGGCGAGGGCGGCCACGGCCTCCTCGGAGAGCTGGACGCGGGCACCGCCGCGCGCCACGGCGAGCACGTCGGACGCGGTCACGCCGGACGTCCCCACCACCACAGTGTGCATATCCATATTCAGGAGCGTACGCAGTGAATTCGACGATGTCACCACTGGGAGCCGGGTTCGCCCCTTACCGATACGTCACACGGCCGCTCCCCTACGGCGCATGGCGCCCCCGGAACCGCCGGCGCTCCCCGTCCGCTCCCTTGGACGGCTCGTCCGCCAGCCGCATGACGGGGTCGTCGGGCCCGGCCCGGCCCGCGACCACCGGCCGGGCGGCCCGCTCGGCCTTGGCCCGGTACTGGGCCGCGTCCGCGAGCCGGAACAGCCGCCGCGCGGAGCGCACGGGCCCGATCGGATCCTCGGTGGAGGCGACCCCGCAGGCCACGCCGTCCCCGAGCTCCAGCTCGGACGCCCGGCGGCACAGTTCACCGGCCGCCTTCACGACCTGGTCGGCGGGCGGCCCGACCGCGAGCAGACAGAACTCGTCCCCGCCGAGCCGCGCCGCCAGGGCCCCCGGCAGCATGGCCCCGCACAGCGACAGCACCGAGCCGAAACGCTCCAGGAGCCGGTCGCCGACGGCGTGCCCATGGGTGTCGTTGACCCGCTTGAGCCCGTTCAGATCGCAGACCACGAGACTGACGACCGCGCCGTCCCTGCGGTGCCGCTCGATCGCCTGCTCCAGGCGTACGTCCACGGCACGACGGTTGGCGAGTCCGGTCAGCGCGTCGGTGAACGCGAGCCGCCGGGCCTCCTCCAGCCGCTCGGTCTGGGCTATGCCGGCGGCCACGACGGAGGCCAGGACGGTGGCGAAGTCGGCGTCGGCCCGCTCGAAGACGGCCTCACCGGCCGGCCGGGCGACATACAGCTCGCCCCAGGCCCGGCCGTGCAGCACGATCGGCGCGACCACACAGCAGCCCCGGCCGCGTCGGCGCAGGGCGGCGACGCGCTGATGGCAGTACCCGGGACGCCGCCCGGCGGCGGGCCCTTCGGCGGTCTCCACCCACGCGTCGGGCTCACCGCCCCCCGCCGCCCACTGCTCGTGCAGGAACTCGGTGATCTCCGCGAACTGGTGCACCGGATAGGCCTCGTCCTCCGGGAACTCCTCCTCCCCGTCGGCCAGCGCACCCACGTTGACGAGGACTTTCAGCCGCCCGAGCTCCCGCTCCCACACCGACAGCGCGGCGAAACTCCCGCCCAGCGCCCGGCACGCCCCGGCAGCCGCCGCACGCCACGCCTCACGCGACCCGTGCGCGGCCGCCATCCCCTGAGCCAACGCGACGACGGCCACCAGCCGTCTGTCCTCACCCATCACTCCAGGCTAGGGACTTTTCAGCCAATCCGTTCTGTGGACGACGCGAACGGGGCGGACTCAGCTGCGGCCGCCGGTCCCGCCCCCACTGCGGGCATGCGTGCCGCTAGGGGCGGCACGGGTGGGCGCAGCGGCACCTCGTCGCGCCGGGCTGCGCACCCACCCGCCCCCAGCACCCACGCCGAGTACCGGACAACAAACCCCAGCTCACTCCCCCGGCCACTCCGGCTTCCGCTTCTCGTTGAACGCCGCGACCCCTTCCGCCCGGTCCCCGGAGAACGCCACCGCCCTCCACGCCGCGTCCTCCACCTCGAGCCCGGCCCGCAGATCCAACCCCTGCCCCAACCGCAACGCCCGCTTCGCCGCCCGCAACCCCACCGGCGAGTTCCCCGCGATCCGAGAGGCCAGCTCCAGCGCCACCTCCCGATCCCGCCCCTCCTCCACCACCTGATCGACCAACCCCAACTCGCCCGCCTCCACGGCCTCCACCCGCCGCGCCGAGAAGATCAGCTCAGCCGCCCGCGCCGCCCCCACCCGACGCGGCAGCAACTGCGTGCCCCCGCCCCCGGGAATCACCCCCACCGACACCTCCGGCAGCCCCACCACCGCCGTACGGTCCGCCACGATCACGTCACACGCGAGCGCCAGCTCGAACCCGCCCCCCAGCGCGAACCCGTGCACCGCCGCCACCGTCGGCACCGGCACCTCGAGCACCCCGGTGTACGCCCCACGCGTCACCGGCCGCTGCCGCACCAGATCCGCGTCGCTGAACGAGTTCCGCTCCTTCAGGTCGGCCCCCACGCAGAACGCCCGCTCATGCGTCGAGGTCAGCACGACCACCCGTACGTCCCGGTCCTCCCCCAGCGCCGCACAGGCCCCGGCGATGGACCGCGCCATCCCGGTCGACACGGCGTTCATGGCCCCCGGCCGGTCGAGGACGAGCTCCGCGACATGCCCCTGCTCATGCCGCCGCACCAGCACGAACTCCCCGAACCGTTCCTCGTTCATGACACCCTCCGGTTAACGCGGGTTAACAATCACCGTCTCGATCATCGCAGCCCCGTCCCCCGCACGAAAGAGCGGACGCGACCGGTTCCCGCACCCTCACCCGTCCACCCGTTCGAGTGACATCACCTCAATTCCGGCCCGACCACCCATGGGAGCGCATAGCGTGCGTCCGCCAACGGCGCACAGGGGGCGCGTGCGCAACGGGGAGGAACGTGATGAGGGCGAACACGCCGACGACGCCACAGCGGGACACCGGGACTGCCACGGCGCCCCGCCGGATGGAGCCGATCACAACCGCCGAGCCGCCCCCGGCGGAAACCGGCCTCTTCACCCCCCGCGTCCGGGGCCGCCACCGCAAGCCCCGCCCCCACAAGGCCCTGCTCGCCGCCGGCGGCCTCGCCCTGGCCGCCGGCACCCTGAGCCTCGTACGCCTGGCCTCCGGACCGGGCCCCGACGGCGTCGGCACCGTCGAGGCCGAACCCCGCCCGGACCCGGTCACCACCGGCACGGACACGGGCCGGACCGCCGACACCGCCGCGACCTTCCCGGCCGTCGCTCCCGAGGTCAGCCCCTCATCACCCGCAACCCTGGGCGGCCTGACCCCGTCCCCGGTCACCAGGGACGCACGACCGGCCCCGCCCGCCGCGACCGGTACCCGAGGGACCGACACGACCGCCGCTCACCGGCCCACGACCATCCCCGACACACCGAACACCCCGGCACCGGTCACCCAGGGCGACGCCCCGCGCCCGGCACCGGCCGAGCCCGCTCCGCCGAGCCGGACCACGCCCGCCCCGGCGCCCGAGCCCAAGCCCGAACAGCCGAAGAAACCCGAAGACCCCGGCCTGTGCGTGCCGGTCATCGGCCTGTGCGTGGACACACCGGGCGGCCGCGGCTGACCGCCCCTGTCAGCCCAGGTCCCGCCGGGTGAGGAGCCACGGCTCCACGACGCCCAGACCACGCACGGGCCGCTGCCACATCGGCTGCAACGCGAACCGGTACGCCGGGGGCTCCTCGCCCTCCTTCTCCGCCGCCGCGGCCTCCTCGGCCGCCTCCGCCTCGGAGGAGGGGGCGTCCTGCGTGCGGATCAGCTCCTCGGCGAAGGCCGTGTCGACGAGGACGGCGTCCTTCGGAGCTATCGAGGTGAGCCGGGAGGCCAGGTTCACGGTCGTACCGAACACATCACCCATACGGGTGGTCACCGTGCCGAACGCCATGCCGACGCGCAGCTCCGGCATCGTCTCGTCGTGCGCCATGGTCTCGATCAGCCGCAGGGCGATCTCGGCGGCGATGCCCGCGTCGTCGGCGGCGTACAGCACCTCGTCACCGAGGGTCTTGATCAGCCGCCCGCCGTTCGCGGCCACCAGGTCGGCGGCCGTGGTCTCGAAGGCCTCGACCAGCTCGCCGAGCTCCTCCTCCTCCATCCGGCGAGTGAGCCGGGTGAAACCGACCAGGTCCGCGAAGCCCACGGCGAGGCGCCGGTCGACCATCTCCTCGTCGTCGGCGGCCTGCACGACCCGCCCGGCCGAGGCGGCGAGCTGACGCCGCCAGACATAGACGAGGAACTCCTCCAGCTCGGGCAGGAGCAGCTCGACGATCGGGTACGTCACCTCGGTGCGGGTCATGCCCGGCTCGGGCGGCTCGGTCAGCCCCTCCAGGAAGGAGTCGATCTGCCACTCGGCGAGCCGTGCGGTGGTCTGCCCGGTGGACCGGGCCACCTGTACGGCCATCGCCTCGCTCAGCAGCCCGGCCTCGACGAGACCGGCGAGACGCCGCAGGGCGAGTACGTCCGCCTCGGTGAGGGCCTTGGCCTGCCCGATGTCCGCGAAGCCCATGGCCCGCCAGAAGCGGGAGGCCAGTTCCATGGAGACACCGGCGCTACGGGCCGCCTGAAACGGCGTGTACCGGCGCTCGGCCCCCAGAATGAGCCCTTCGAGGCGCAGGGCGAGCGGGTCCTCGCCGGGGTCGGCGCCCTGCGCGTCCGTGCCGGAGTCCGGGTCTTCGACGGTCACGCGTGCTGCCCTTCCGATCTGTCACGGTCATGTATCGACCGGCCTCAACTCTACGGCAGGTGTGCGCCAGCTCACTCCGTTAGGTACTCCGCTGCGGGCATGCGTGCCGCTAGGGGCGGCACGGGTGGGCGCAGCGGAGCCCCGCAACGCCGGGCTGCGCACCCACCCGGCCTCAGCCCTCACGCCGAGGACCTGTCAAGCGGGCCTGAGGTGCACGATGTCCCCCGCCCCCACCGGCTCCTGCACCCCGTCCTCCGTCGCCAGCACCAACCGCCCGTCCCCATCCACAGCCACGGCCTCCCCCACCACGCCCCGATCCCCCGGCAGCTCCGCCCGCACGGTCCGCCCGAGCGTCGCGCACGATGCCGCATACGCCTTCTGCAGCCCGCTCACCTCCGGGTCGCCCCCCGCCGCACGCCACTTCCCGTACCACTCCTCCAGAGAACGAAGCACCCCCCGCAGCAGCGGATCCCGATCCGTACTCACCGCCCCGGCCAGCCCCACCGACCCCGCCGTAGGCACCGGCAGCTCGTTCTCCTTCAGCGAGACATTGATGCCGACCCCGATCACGACCCCGTCGTCACCGGCCCGCTCGGCGAGGATCCCCCCGGCCTTGCGTTCCTCGCCCCGCACCGTGACCAGCACGTCGTTCGGCCACTTCAGAGCCGTGTCGACACCCGCCGCGCGCGACAGCCCCGTCGCCACCGCCACGCCCGTGAGCAGCGGCAGCCACCCCCACCGCCCCACCGGCACCTCGCTCGGCGTGAGCAGCACGGAGAAGAACAGGCCCGACCGCGGCGGCGCCGTCCACTGCCGGTCCAGCCGGCCCCGCCCGGCCGTCTGCTCCTCGGCGACGAGCACCGCGCCCTCGACGGCCTCCCCCTTCGCCGCCCGGGCCACGAGGTCGGAGTTGGTGGAGCCGGTGCGATGCACCACGTCCAGCTCCGACCACAGCCCTCCCTCCCGCACCAGCCCCCGGCGCAGGGCGGTGACGTTGAGGGGCGGACGGTCCAGGTCCGACCAACGGCTACCGTTCGGCTCACTCGGCTCTGCTGCATCTCGCGGCGTCATGCAAGCCACCCTAGGTGTGGTAAACGCCGCACTGCCGACCTGAAGGCACCGCACTACTCTACGGATGAGTAACCGTCCCCCCTTTTGAGCAGGCAGGGAGCCGCATCCCGATGTCCGAGCCGGAAGAGCTGCAGCAGCCTGACATTCACACGACCGCGGGCAAGCTCGCGGATCTCCAGCGCCGCATCGAGGAAGCGACGCACGCCGGCTCCGCACGCGCCGTCGAGAAGCAGCACGCCAAAGGCAAGCTGACGGCCCGTGAGCGGATCGAACTCCTCCTGGACGAAGGCTCCTTCGTCGAGCTGGACGAGTTCGCCCGGCACCGGTCCACCAACTTCCAACTGGACAAGAACCGCCCGTACGGCGACGGCGTCGTCACCGGGTACGGCACCGTCGACGGCCGCCCCGTCGCCGTCTTCTCGCAGGACTTCACGGTCTTCGGCGGGGCGCTCGGCGAGGTCTACGGCCAGAAGATCGTCAAGGTCATGGACTTCGCCCTGAAGACCGGCTGCCCGGTCATCGGCATCAACGACTCCGGCGGGGCCAGGATCCAGGAGGGCGTCGCCTCACTCGGCGCCTACGGCGAGATCTTCCGCCGCAACACCCACGCCTCCGGCGTGATCCCGCAGATCAGCCTGGTCGTGGGCCCCTGCGCCGGCGGCGCCGTGTACTCCCCGGCCATCACCGACTTCACGGTCATGGTCGACCAGACCTCGCACATGTTCATCACCGGGCCCGACGTCATCAAGACCGTCACCGGCGAGGACGTCGGTTTCGAGGAGCTCGGCGGCGCCCGCACCCACAACGCGACCTCGGGCGTGGCCCACCACATGGCCGGGGACGAGAAGGACGCCATCGAGTACGTCAAGCAGCTGCTGTCGTACCTGCCGTCCAACAACCTCTCCGAGCCGCCGGTCTTCGCGGAGGAGGCCGACCTCGACATCACCGACGAGGACCGCGAGCTGGACGTCATCGTCCCGGACAGCGCGAACCAGCCGTACGACATGCACGCGGTGATCGAGCACGTCCTGGACGACGCCGAGTTCTTCGAGACGCAGCCGCTGTACGCGCCGAACATCGTCACCGGCTTCGGCCGGGTCGAGGGCCACCCCGTCGGCATCGTCGCCAACCAGCCGATGCAGTTCGCCGGCTGCCTCGACATCACCGCCTCCGAGAAGGCGGCCCGCTTCGTGCGGACCTGCGACGCGTTCAACGTCCCGGTCATCACCTTCGTGGACGTCCCCGGCTTCCTGCCCGGCGTCGACCAGGAGCACGACGGCATCATCCGCCGCGGCGCCAAGCTGATCTACGCCTACGCCGAGGCGACCGTCCCGCTGATCACGATCATCACGCGCAAGGCCTTCGGCGGCGCCTACGACGTCATGGGCTCCAAGCACCTGGGCGCCGACCTCAACCTCGCCTGGCCCACCGCCCAGATCGCCGTCATGGGCGCCCAGGGCGCGGTCAACATCCTGCACCGCCGCACCATCGCCGAGGCGGAGGCGGGCGGCGAGGACCTCGAGGCGGTCCGGGCCCGGCTGATCCAGGAGTACGAGGACGCCCTGCTCAACCCCTACGTCGCGGCCGAACGCGGCTATGTCGACGCGGTGATCATGCCGTCCGACACCCGCTGCCATGTCGTACGGGGTCTGCGTCAACTGCGCACGAAGCGGGAATCCCTGCCTCCGAAGAAGCACGGCAACATCCCCCTCTAGCCCGCAGCGAGCCCAGGAGACCCACATGACGATCAAGGTCGTAAGGGGCAACCCGACCCCGGAGGAGCTGGCCGCCGCACTGGCGGTGGTCAGGGCCCGCGCCGCGGCGGCGACAGAGACCCCGCCCGGCGCACCGGCCCCCCGCGACTCCTGGTCCGACCCGTCCCGCATCGCGTCCCACCGCCTGCCCCAGCCGGGGCCGGCGGCCTGGGGCCGTACGTACTGGCCGGCCTAGGGCTCTCGCCCCCAGGGACGCGGGGAACCGCGCACGGCGGAACAACGCGGGGCGCCGATTTGAGTACCCCTACTCAGGCGCCCCGCCCTGCCAAGCCGCACGCTGGGTGGCATGCTCTGGTCCGACCCCGAGAACGAACCGCCGAAAGAACTCCGCGACATGCAGGACATGCTCCGGCGGCTGGGCGTTCTCATGGCACTGGCCATGTTCGTGGCCATGCTGGTGATCGGCATCAGGTGAGCCGGCCTCGCCCATATGACTAACCTGACTGCATGACCGCTCAGCGCCGCAGGCGACTCGTCCTCGCCTCCCAGTCCCCCGCCCGGCTCGGACTGCTCCGCCAGGCAGGACTCACCCCCGAGGTGATCGTGAGCGGCGTCGACGAGGACGCCGTCACCGCCCCCACCCCCGCCGAGCTGGCCCTCGCCCTCGCTGAGGCGAAGGCCTCCGTCGTGGCGGCCCGGCCGGAGACCAAGGGCGCGCTCGTGATCGGCTGCGACTCCGTGCTCGACCTGGACGGCCAGGCCCTCGGCAAGCCCGCGGACGCCGAGGAGGCCACGGCCCGCTGGAAGTCGATGCGGGGCCGCGCCGGCACCCTCCAGACCGGCCACTGCGTCTACGACACGCTCAGCGGCCGCTATGTCTCCGCCACCGCGTCCACGGTCGTCCACTTCGGCGACCCGACGGACGAGGAGATCGCCGCCTACGTCAGCTCCGGCGAACCGCTCTACGTCGCCGGGGCCTTCACCCTGGACGGCCGCTCGGCCCCGTTCATCAACGGCATCGACGGCGACCACGGCAACGTGATCGGCATCAGCCTGCCCCTGGTCCGGCGGCTCCTCGCCGACCTGGGCGTCGGCATCACGGAGTTGTGGGCGCCGGCGGAGCGATGACCGGCTCGGCCGGGCGGTCGTAGGTCATCAGCAGCAGGACGATCAGGCCGAGCACCAGCATCATGAACAGGAACGCGGGCCAGCCGACGGGCCCCCAGGTGAACGCGCCCAGCAGTCCGTGCACGACCGCCGCGCTGATCAGCAGCACCCGCCCGAGGCCCGCCGGGGGGCGGTCCCGCAGCGCCACGAGCAGGGCGACCAGGCCGCACAGCGCGAAGTAGAGGCCGAAGGCGATCCCGCCGATCTTCGACGACACCGACATCATGTGCGGATCGAGCCCGGCCAGGGACATGTCCTGCCGGTCGACGACGACCCCGAGGAACCAGTTCAGCGCGGCGATGCCGAACGCCTCACCGAAGAGCACCACCGCCACGACCCACGCCACCGGCCTGCGCACCACCGGGCCCACCCTCTTACCCCTAGTACGTTCGAGACATCGCGAACGCTACTGACAGGTAAACCCTGGGACAAGGGTTCCGTGGCGGGCAAAGAATCATTGGGCCATTCGTAGGGACTCCACAAAGAAACGGAGTGGCCCGCAGCACGTGATGACAGAGACCTTGACCACAGGAGACGGCTAGGGTTTCCCGCAGGAGTGCTGCGTACCGCGGTGCGACAAGGGATTTCGCGGGTCGAGCGAGCCTCGCATCACGCTCCGTGTGGGCAAGCTCACCACTGGGGACGGGTCGAAGTGCCGTGTCGGCAGTCCCTAAACTCGGCTTGTTTCAAGGAGGGAGCCTCATCGTGCGCAAGGTGCTCATCGCCAACCGTGGCGAAATCGCTGTCCGCGTGGCCCGGGCCTGCCGGGATGCCGGCATCGCGAGCGTGGCCGTCTACGCCGACCCTGATCGGGACGCTCTGCATGTCCGCGCCGCGGATGAGGCGTTCGCCCTGGGCGGTGACACCCCGGGCACCAGCTACCTCGACATCGAGAAGGTGCTGAATGCCGCGCGGGAGTCGGGCGCGGACGCCATCCACCCCGGCTACGGCTTTCTCTCCGAGAACGCTGACTTCGCCCAGGCGGTCCTGGACGCGGACCTGATCTGGATCGGCCCGCCCCCGCAGGCGATCCGCGACCTCGGTGACAAGGTCGCCGCCCGGCACATCGCGCAGCGCGCGGGCGCCCCGCTGGTGGCGGGCACGCCCGACCCGGTCTCGGGCGCCGACGAGGTCGTCGCCTTCGCCGAGCAGCACGGTCTGCCGATCGCCATCAAGGCGGCCTTCGGCGGCGGCGGTCGTGGCCTGAAGGTCGCGCGCACGCTCGAAGAGGTGCCCGAGCTGTACGACTCGGCGGTGCGCGAGGCGGTCGCCGCCTTCGGGCGCGGCGAGTGCTTCGTCGAGCGCTATCTGGACAAGCCTCGGCACGTGGAGACCCAGTGCCTGGCCGACCAGCACGGCAACGTCGTCGTGGTCTCCACCCGTGACTGCTCCCTCCAGCGCCGGCACCAGAAGCTGGTCGAGGAGGCTCCCGCGCCCTTCCTGTCCGACGCGCAGGTGGAGGAGCTGTACTCGGCCTCCAAGGCGATCCTGAAGGAGGCCGGCTACGTCGGCGCCGGCACGGTCGAGTTCCTCGTCGGCCTGGACGGCACGATCTCCTTCCTCGAGGTCAACACCCGCCTCCAGGTGGAGCACCCGGTCACCGAGGAGGTCGCGGGCATCGACCTCGTCCGCGAGATGTTCCGCATCGCCGACGGTGAGGAGCTCGGCTACGACGACCCGGCGCTGCGCGGCCACTCCTTCGAGTTCCGCATCAACGGCGAGGACCCGGGCCGCAACTTCCTCCCGGCCCCCGGCACGGTCACGAAGTTCGACCCGCCGGCCGGCCCGGGCGTCCGCCTGGACGCGGGCGTGGAGTCCGGCTCGGTCATCGGCCCGGCGTGGGACTCCCTGCTGGCCAAGCTGATCGTCACCGGCCGCACGCGTGCGGAGGCCCTGCAGCGGGCCGCCCGCGCGCTGGAGGAGTTCCAGGTCGAGGGCATGGCGACGGCGATCCCGTTCCACCGCGCGGTGGTGAAGGACCCGGCGTTCGCCCCCGAGCTCACCGGCTCGTCCGACCCGTTCACGGTCCACACGCGATGGATCGAGACGGAGTTCGTCAACGAGATCAAGCCCTTCGCCGCTCCGGCCGACGCCACGGAGGCCGAGGAGGAGCTCGACCGCGAGACGGTCGTCGTCGAGGTCGGCGGCAAGCGCCTGGAGGTCTCCCTCCCGGCCTCGCTGGGCATGTCCCTGGCCCGTACGGGCCTGGCGGCGGGCGCCAAGCCCAAGCGCCGCGCGGCGAAGAAGTCGGGCCCCGTCGCCTCCGGCGACACCCTCGCCTCCCCCATGCAGGGCACCATCGTCAAGGTGGCCGTCGAGGAGGGCCAGGAGGTCAAGGAGGGCGACCTGGTCGTCGTCCTCGAGGCGATGAAGATGGAACAGCCCCTGAACGCCCACAGGTCGGGCACGATCAAGGGCCTCAGCGCGGAAATCGGCGCATCGGTCACGTCCGGCGCGCCCATCTGCGAGATCAAGGACTGACACAACAAGAGTCGGGCGGGCAGGCGCACACAGCACCTGCCCGCCCGTCTCGCTGAGCTGCGGGCATACGCGCCGCCCCAGCTGCGGGCATGCGTGCCGCTAGGGGCGGCACGGGTGGGCGGTGGGGCTCCCCCCCCCCGCTCGAGCGAAGCCGAGAGTGGGGGAGGCACCTCGTCTCGCCGAGCTGCGCACCCACCCGCCCCCAGCCCTCACGCCGGGCACCTGGCAGCCACCAGCAACGGGACCCACCCACCGGCAGCTCCTAGCGCCGCCGCAGATCCGCCACCCGCGCCCGCTCCGCCCCAGGCCCCTGCTCACCCAGGATCGCGGCGGAGCGCAACGGCCCCCCGGCCCCCGGAACCTGACGCCGCGGCCCGGGCAACGGCACATCCCTGCGCTGCTGACGCGCCGGGACCGAATCACCCCCCGGTCCCCCGGCCCCCGCTCCAGCGGAGCCCCGTTGCCCTCCGGCCACGGCGATCTGCACGCCCTGATCGGCAAGCGCCTGAAGCTCGGTGGCCGCACGGTCGTCATGTGCGGGCGGCTCGTCCGTCACAAGGCGCGTGATGAGATCCGTAGGCACGGTCTGGAACATCGTGTCCGTCCCGAGCTTCGTATGGTCGGCAAGCACCACCACCTCCGCGGCAGCCTGCACCAACGCCCGGTCGACGGACGCCGACAACATGTTGGACGTGGACAACCCGCGCTCGGCGGTCAGACCGCTCCCGGACAGAAACGCCCGCGACACCCGCAGCCCGTGCAGGGACTGCTCGGCACCACTGCCGACCAGGGCGTAGTTCGAACCGCGGAGCGTCCCGCCGGTCATCACGACCTCGACCCGGTTGGCGTGGGCCAATGCCTGCGCCACCAGCAGCGAGTTGGTGACGACGGTCAGCCCGGGCACCCGGGCGAGCCGGCGCGCCAGCTCCTGGGTCGTCGTACCCGCCCCGACCACGATCGCCTCTCCCTCTTCCACGAGGTTCGCGGCGAGGTCGGCGATGGCGGTCTTCTCGGCGGTCGCGAGATGGGATTTCTGCGGAAAGCCGGACTCCCGCGTGAAACCGCCCGGCAGTACCGCACCGCCGTGCCGGCGGTCGAGGAGTCCTTCTGCCTCCAGCGCGCGCACGTCCCGCCGTACGGTCACTTCGGAGGTCTGGACGACGCGGGCGAGCTCACGGAGCGACACGGCCCCGTTCGCTCGCACCATTTCGAGGATCAATTGGCGACGTTCTGCAGCGAACACGAAACTGACAGTAACGCCAGCGACCGTCTGCTTTCAGCAGTTTGCGCTGAATAGCAGAAGATGTTCGCACCGAGCAGCGGGAAGTGGTATAGAGCCTAGTCCCGCCGCCTATGCCACACACATGGTCGAATACTCCCCGTGACCAGCGAGGAGCCGGTTTCGGCCTCAGCCCTCGCCGGTCTCCTTGCGCGTGTGCAACTGCCGTGCCACCTCGGCGATCGAGCCCGAAAGCGACGGGTAGACGGTGAAGGCGTTCGCGATCTGCTCGACGGTCAGATTGTTGTCGACCGCGATCGAGATCGGATGGATCAGCTCCGAGGCCCGCGGCGCCACGACGACACCACCGACCACGATCCCGGTGCCCGGCCGGCAGAAGATCTTGACGAAGCCGTCGCGGATGCCCTGCATCTTGGCGCGCGGGTTGCGCAGCAGCGGCAGCTTCACGACCCGGGCGTCGATCTTCCCGCCGTCGACGTCGGCCTGGGTGTAGCCGACGGTGGCGATCTCCGGGTCGGTGAAGACGTTCGACGACACGGTCTTCAGGTTCAGCGGAGCCACCGCATCACCCAGGAAGTGGTACATGGCGATGCGCCCCTGCATGGCGGCCACCGACGCGAGCGCGAACACACCCGTCACGTCACCGGCCGCGTACACGCCGGGAGCGGTCGTACGCGACACCTTGTCGGTCCAGATGTGGCCGGACTCGCGCAGCCTGACCCCCGCGTCCTCCAGCCCCATGCCCGCGCTGTTGGGCACGGCACCGACGGCCATCAGACAGTGCGATCCGGTGATGACGCGCCCGTCGGAGAGGGTCACCTCGACCCGGTCCCCGACCCGCTTGGCGGACTGCGCCCGGGTACGCCCCATGACGTTCATGCCGCGCCGCCGGAAGACGTCCTCCAGCACGGCGGCCGCGTCCGGGTCCTCGCCCGGCAGCACGCGGTCCCGCGACGACACGAGCGTCACCCTCGAACCCAGCGCCTGATAGGCACCCGCGAACTCGGCACCGGTCACACCCGACCCGACCACGATCAGCTCCTCGGGGAGCTCGTTCAGGTCGTACACCTGGGTCCAGTTCAGGATCCGCTCACCGTCCGGCAGTGCGTCGGGCAGCTCACGCGGATGCCCACCGGTGGCGATGAGCACGGCATCCGCCGTCAGGGTCTCCTCACTCCCGTCAGCGGCGCGCACCACCACCTTCCGCGACCCGTCGAGCGCCTGCATGCCCTCCAGACGCCCGCGCCCGCGCATGACCCGCGCGCCGGCACGCGTCACGGAGGCGGCGATGTCGTGCGACTGGGCGAGCGCGAGCCGCTTCACACGCCGGTTGACCTTCCCCAGGTCGACCCCCACCACCCGGGCGGACTGCTCCATGGGCGGGGTGTCGTCGGCGACGATGATCCCCAGCTCCTCGTACGACGAGTCGAAGGTGGTCATCACCTCGGCCGTCGCGATCAGAGTCTTCGACGGCACGCAGTCGGTGAGCACCGACGCCCCGCCCAGACCGTCGCAATCGACGACGGTCACCTCCGCGCCGAGTTGAGCGGCCACCAGCGCCGCTTCGTATCCGCCGGGTCCGCCACCGATGATCACGATCCGAGTCACGTACTCCATTGTCCCGCACCCCTCAAGCCGACACCGCCCGGGGGCCCGCCGCGATGCGGCTCCGTTACGCGAGTGACGCGAGTCCGCCTGCCGTACCCTTCCCCCATGTCGCTCTACGCCGCGTACGCCGGCAACCTCGACGCGCGGCTGATGTCCCGCCGCGCCCCGCACTCGCCGCTGCGCGCCACCGGCTGGCTGAACGGGTGGCGGCTGACCTTCGGCGGCGAGCACATGGGCTGGGAGGGCGCCCTGCCGACGATCGTCGAGGACCCGACCTCCCAGGTCTTCGTCTCCCTCTACGACATCGCCCCCATGGACGAGGACTCGATGGACCGCTGGGAGGGCGTGGGCCTGGAGATCTACCGGCGTACCCGCGTACGGGTGCACACCCTGGACGGCGAGGAGCCGGCCTGGTCCTACGCCCTGAACGCCTACGAGGGCGGCCTGCCCTCCGCCCGCTACCTGGGCGAGATCGCCGACGCGGCCGAATCCGCCGGCGCCCCGCACGACTACGTGATGGAACTCCGCAAGCGCCCCTGCTGAGCCGAGCCCCTCGTCGGAAACGACAAGGCAACGATCGCCACCCCGTCGGCTCCACCATCTACGCGCGTAGGCATTCACCGGCTACCCTCGTCCGCGTGAACGCATCTCTTCTTCCGGACGACATCCAGGGCGCCGCCCCGATCGACCCCAGGGCCGCCGCCGACGCCGCCGCGGCCCGCCTGCGCGAACTGACGGGCGCCGAGACCCACGACGTCGCCCTCGTGATGGGCTCCGGCTGGGCTCCGGCCGTGGACGCCCTGGGCGACCCCGACGCCGAGTTCCAGGTCACCGAGCTGCCCGGCTTCCCGCCCCCGGCGGTCGAGGGCCACGGAGGCAAGATCCGCTCGTACAAGATCGGCGACAAGCGCGCCCTGGTCTTCCTCGGCCGCACGCACTACTACGAGGGCCGCGGCGTCGCCGCCGTCTCCCACGGCGTCCGCACCGCCGTCGCGGCCGGCTGCAAGACGATCGTCCTCACCAACGGCTGCGGCGGCCTGCGCGAGGGCATGCGCCCCGGCCAGCCGGTCCTGATCAGCGACCACATCAACCTCACGGCCACCTCCCCCATCATCGGCGCCAACTTCGTCGACCTCACCGACCTCTACTCCCCGCGCCTGCGCGCCCTGTGCAAGGAGGTCGACCCCACGCTGGAGGAGGGCGTCTACGCCCAGTTCCCCGGCCCGCACTACGAGACTCCGGCCGAGATCCGCATGGCCCGCGTCATCGGCGCGGACCTGGTGGGCATGTCGACGGTCCTCGAGGCGATCGCCGCGCGCGAGGCGGGCGCCGAGGTCCTGGGCATCTCCCTCGTCACCAACCTCGCCGCGGGCATGACGGGCGAGCCCCTGAACCACGAAGAGGTCCTCCAGGCGGGCCGTGATTCGGCAACGCGGATGGGCTCACTGCTCGCACAGGTCCTGGGACGCCTGTAAGCACGGGGCGTCGGTGCCGGGGCCGGGGGGCCGCACCCCGGCGGCTCGGGGTGCCCCCACCGCCAACCCGTGCCGCCCCGAGCGGCGCAGGCCCGCAGCGGCGGCGCGCCCGCGGCTAAAGCGGATGGCACGAGAGCCACGACGCGCCCGCACCCGCCGGACGACGCAAGGGGGCGTGTCGGGGGGTGTCCGCCCGCAGCGGTTGTCGCGTCAACGAACAGCCAGTCGGCGTGGCACCCCATCGCGACGTTCCGAGGACGGACACCCCCCGGCGCGGCCCCGACCCACCCCCGGCGAATAGGCGCTACACACACCCCCACCCAAGCCGCACAGGCCGCCGCAGGCATGGCCCGCCACCACACACAACCGAGAGGCGACACCGACCGTGCACGACGAACTCATCGCACAGGCCCAGGCGTGGCTCACCGAGGACCCCGACCCGGACACCCGCACCGAGCTCGCCCGCCTCCTCGACACCCAGGATCACACCGAACTCGCCGCCCGCTTCTCCGGCACACTCCAGTTCGGCACCGCCGGCCTCCGAGGCGAACTCGGCGCCGGCCCCATGCGCATGAACCGCTCGGTCGTCATCCGCGCCGCCGCGGGCCTCGCCGCGTACCTCAAGAAGCAGGGCCACGACAACGGCCTGGTCGTCATCGGCTACGACGCCCGCCACAAGTCACACGACTTCGCCCTGGACACCGCCGCCGTCATGACCGGCGCCGGCCTCCGCGCCGCCGTCCTCCCCCGCCCCCTCCCCACCCCCGTCCTCGCCTTCGCCATACGACACCTCGGCGCGGTCGCCGGCGTAGAGGTCACCGCCAGCCACAACCCACCCCGCGACAACGGCTACAAGGTCTACCTGGGCGACGGCTCCCAGATCGTCCCGCCCGCAGACGCCGACATCGCGGCGGAGATCGCCGCCGTGGCATCCCTCACCACCGTCCCCCGCCCCACCCACGGCTGGGACACCCTCGACGACAGCGTCCTCGACGCCTACCTCACCCGCACCGACGCCGTACTGGCCAAGGATTCCCCCCGCACGGCCCGCACGGTGTACACGGCGATGCACGGCGTCGGCAAGGACGTCCTCCTGGCGGCCTTCGCCCGCGCGGGCTTCCCGCCCCCGGCCCTCGTCACGGAACAGGCCGACCCCGACCCGGACTTCCCGACCGTCGCGTTCCCCAACCCGGAGGAACCCGGCGCGATGGACCTGGCCTTCGCCACCGCCCGCGAGACATCCCCGGACCTGATCATCGCCAACGACCCGGACGCGGACCGCTGCGCCGTCGCCGTGCGGGACGGCACCGACTGGCGCATGCTCCGCGGCGACGAGGTCGGCGCCCTCCTCGCCGCCCACCTGGTCCACCGCGGAGCGACCGGCACGTTCGCGGAGTCGATCGTCTCGTCCTCCCTCCTCGGCCGTATCGCCGAGAAGGCGGGCCTCCCCCACGTCGAGACCCTCACCGGCTTCAAGTGGATCGCCCGCGCGGAGGGCCTGCGCTACGGCTACGAGGAGGCCCTCGGCTACTGCGTGGACCCCGAGGGCGTACGCGACAAGGACGGCATCACGGCCGCGCTCCTGATCACGGAACTGGCCTCTCAGCTCAAGGAGGAGGGCCGGACCCTCCTCGACCTCCTCGACGACCTGGCCGTGGAACACGGCCTGCACGCCACGGACCAGCTGTCGGTCCGCGTCGAGGACCTCTCCCTCATCGCCGCCGCGATGCACCGCCTGCGCGAACAGCCCCCGACCGAACTCGCCGGCCTGCCCATCACCCGCACCGACGATCTCACCCGGGGCACGGAAAGCCTCCCGCCCACCGACGGCCTGCGCTACACGCTGGACGGCGCCCGGGTGATCGTCCGCCCGAGCGGCACGGAGCCGAAGCTGAAGTGCTACCTGGAGGTCGTGATCCCGGTCGCGTCCCACACCGACCTCCCCGCGGCCCGCGCGAAGGCGACGACGCTACTGGAGTCGATCAAACGCGACCTGTCGGCGGCAGCGGGCATCTGACCACACGAAACAGACGGTCAGACCACACATCCCGGAGTGCCCCCAGGGCACCCCGGGACAGAACTGCTCCCTACCCCACGGCCAGCAGAATCGCGACGAGCACCGCCCCGGCAACCGCCGGCGCCACCACCTCGTAGGCCCACCGCACGGTCACCTCACCCTGCGCCGTCTCCGCCCGGTGCCGCGCCTCGTGCAGCCCGCGCAGCTCGTCCATGATCCGGTCGGTCTCCGCACGCACGGGCCCGTCGGACTCCGGGCCGCCCCCACCGGGGCCCCGCCCCAGCCCCGCACCCATCCCGAGGGTGCTGCCGCCACGCCCCTCGTTCCGCCCCATGGCCCGCCGCGCCTGCGCGCTCGCCCGCATCTCACGCCGCGCGGCCTTCTTGCGGGCGCGCAGCGACACGGGGACGGCCCACAGCTGGTACTTGGCGCCGGACTCGGTGAGGACCTCGTTCGAGTAGGCGGACTTCAGCGAGGCGACCTGCCCCCAGGGCAGCGCGATGACGCGGAAGGGGTTGCGGATCCGCAGCCGGTCGTCGCCCGCGTACACGGCGGGCCGCAGGGTGAAGGCGACGACGAGCGGCACGATGAGCAGCATCAGCGCGAGCGCGAGCCACTGCGTGCGCCCCTCTCCCGAGACGAGCGCGTCGATACCGAGCCACCCTGTGATGGCGAGCAGCAGCACACCACCGGCGATGGCCGGGACCGACCGGTAGACCCGGTCCTTGGACTCGGGCGACTGGGACTCGGGACTCGTCATACCCCGATTCTGCCGGACGCCGACGCCCCCACCCCCGCCACCCCAGCTCAAGCCACCGCGCCCACCCGAAGCCCAAACCACAATGCGCGACCACCGCTCCCCACCCCACTCCACCCCGCAGCCGCCCACACCCACCACCCCCGCCCCCACCCCCACCCAGTCAATCCCGGGGGCTGTACAGCCGCTACGCGCGTAGATATGCTCGTCTGGTGACCATGCCCAGTTCTGCACTCACCGCAGCTCACCCCCTCAAGGACGTCACCGCGTCCGACAGCGCGCTGCGCCGCTTCCTCCACGGGCTCCCCGGCGTCGACGCGGTCGGACTCGAAGGACGTGCGGCCTCCCTCGGTACGCGTTCGATCAAGACGACCGCGAAGGCGTACGCCATCGACCTCGCCATCTCGATGGTCGACCTGACGACGCTGGAAGGCGCGGACACCCCGGGCAAGGTCCGGGCGCTCGGCGCGAAGGCGGTCAAGCCCGACCCGACCGACCGTACGACGCCCGCCACGGCCGCGGTCTGCGTCTACCCCGACATGGTGGCCGTGGCCAAGGAGGCCGTCGCCGGCTCCGGCGTGAAGGTCGCCTCCGTCGCCACGTCGTTCCCGGCGGGGCGCGCCCCGTTGACCGTCAAGCTGGCCGACGTCCGCGAGGCCGTCGCCGCGGGCGCCGACGAGATCGACATGGTCATCGACCGCGGCGCGTTCCTCGCGGGCCGCTACCTGAAGGTGTACGACGAGATCATCGCCGTGAAGGAGGCCTGTGGCACCTCCGCGCGCCTGAAGGTCATCTTCGAGACGGGCGAGCTGTCCACGTACGACAACATCCGCCGCGCGAGCTGGCTCGGGATGCTGGCCGGCGCGGACTTCATCAAGACCTCCACCGGCAAGGTCGCGGTGAACGCCACCCCCGCCAACACTCTCCTCATGCTGGAGGCGGTCCGCGACTTCCGGGCCCAGACCGGCATCCAGGTCGGTGTGAAGCCGGCCGGCGGCATCCGCACCACCAAGGACGCCATCAAGTTCCTCGTCCTGGTCAACGAGACCGCGGGCCAGGACTGGCTGGACAACCACTGGTTCCGCTTCGGCGCCTCCTCGCTGCTGAACGACCTGCTGATGCAGCGCCAGAAGCTGGCCACCGGCCGCTACTCCGGCCCCGACTACGTGACGGTGGACTGATCACCATGGCACCCGCATTCGAATACGCCCCGGCCCCCGAGTCCCGGGCGATCGTCGACATCGCTCCCTCGTACGGCCTGTTCATCGACGGTGAGTTCACCGAGGCGGCCGACGGCAAGGTCTTCAAGACGGTCAGCCCCTCCTCCGAGGAGGTCCTCGCCGAGATCGCCCAGGCGGGCGAGGCGGACGTGGACCGTGCCGTACAGGCCGCCCGCAAGGCCTTCGAGAAGTGGTCGGCGCTGCCGGGCGCGGAGCGCGCGAAGTACCTCTTCCGGATCGCCCGCATCATCCAGGAGCGCTCCCGCGAGCTTGCCGTCCTCGAGACCCTCGACAACGGCAAGCCGATCAAGGAGACGCGCGACGCCGACCTGCCCCTGGTCGCCGCGCACTTCTTCTACTACGCGGGCTGGGCCGACAAGCTCGACCACGCCGGCTACGGCGCGAACCCGAGGCCCCTCGGTGTGGCGGGCCAGGTCATCCCCTGGAACTTCCCGCTCCTGATGCTGGCGTGGAAGATCGCGCCCGCCCTCGCCACCGGCAACACCGTCGTCCTCAAGCCCGCCGAAACGACCCCCCTCTCGGCGCTCTTCTTCGCGGACATCTGCCGCCAGGCCGGCCTGCCCAAGGGCGTCGTCAACATCCTCCCCGGCTACGGCGACACGGGCGCCGCGCTGGTGGCCCACCCGGACGTGAACAAGGTCGCCTTCACCGGCTCCACGGCCGTCGGCAAGGAGATCGCGCGCACGGTCGCCGGCACCCGCAAGAAGGTCACGCTCGAACTGGGCGGCAAGGGCGCCAACATCGTCTTCGACGACGCCCCGATCGACCAGGCCGTCGAGGGCATCGTGACCGGCATCTTCTTCAACCAGGGCCAGGTCTGCTGCGCCGGCAGCCGCCTGCTGGTCCAGGAGTCGATCCAGGACGAGCTGCTCGATTCCCTCAAGCGCCGCCTGTCGACACTGCGCCTCGGCGACCCGCTGGACAAGAACACGGACATCGGGGCGATCAACTCCGAGGAGCAGCTCTCGCGCATCACCTCCCTCGTCGAGCAGGGCGAGGCGGAGGGCGCCGAGCGCTGGTCACCGGCCTGCGAACTTCCGGAGAGCGGCTACTGGTTCGCCCCGACGCTCTTCACGAACGTCACCCAGGCACACCGGATCGCCCGCGACGAGATCTTCGGCCCGGTGCTGTCGGTCCTGACCTTCCGTACGCCGGACGAGGCGGTCGCGAAGGCCAACAACACGCAGTACGGCCTCTCCGCCGGCATCTGGACGGAGAAGGGCTCGCGCATCCTGGCGGTCGCGAACAAGCTCCGCGCGGGTGTCGTCTGGTCCAACACGTTCAACAAGTTCGACCCGACCTCGCCGTTCGGCGGGTACAAGGAGTCGGGCTTCGGCCGCGAGGGCGGCCGCCACGGCCTGGAGGCGTACCTCGATGTCTGACACGCGACTCAGTGTCCTCAAGACCTACAAGCTGTACGTGGGCGGCAAGTTCCCGCGTTCCGAGAGCGGCCGGGTGTACGAGGTGAGCGACTCGAAGGGCAAGTGGCTGGCGAACGCGCCCCTGTCCTCCCGCAAGGACGCCCGTGACGCGGTCGTCGCGGCCCGCAAGGCGTTCGGCGCCTGGTCCGGGGCGACGGCGTACAACCGCGGCCAGGTCCTGTACCGCGTCGCCGAGATGCTGGAGGGCCGCCGCGACCAGTTCATCCGTGAGGTGGCCGACGCGGAGGGTCTTTCGAAGTCCAAGGCGGCGGCGGTCGTGGAAGCGGCGATCGACCGCTGGGTCTGGTACGCGGGCTGGACCGACAAGATCGCCCAGGTGGTGGGCGGCGGCAACCCGGTGGCGGGCCCGTTCTTCAACCTGTCCTCCCCCGAGCCGACGGGCGTGGTCGCGGTCCTGGCACCCCAGGAGTCGTCCTTCCTCGGGCTGGTCTCGGTAGTGGCCCCGGTCATCGCCACCGGCAACACGGCGATCGTGGTGGCGAGCGAGAAGTCCCCGCTGCCCGCGCTGTCCCTTGCCGAGGTGCTGGCCACCTCGGACGTCCCCGGCGGCGTGGTCAACGTCCTCTCGGGCCGCACGGCGGAGATCGCCACCCCGCTCGCTGCCCACCAGGACGTCAACGCGATCGACCTCGCGGGCGCCGGCGAGGACCTGGCGAAGGAGCTGGAGATCGCCGCGGCCGACAACCTCAAGCGCGTCCTGCGTCCACAGCCTGTGGATTACGCGGAGACTCCGGGCATCGACCGCATGACGGCGTTCCTGGAGACGAAAACGGTCTGGCACCCCACGGGGTCACTGGGCGCGTCGGGTTCCTCCTACTAGACGCCTCTCACAGCCGAAGCCCCGGTCCTCCTCCGTCCAGGAGGTCCGGGGCTTCTCCGCGCGCGGGGCGCGCCCCGCCGTCAGATCCCGAGGCGCTGCCCGACGCCGTCGAGCACACAGTCGAGGCCGAACTCGAACTCCCAGGCCCGGTCGTCCTTGCGGCTCGCACCGAGGGCGTACCGCTCGAAGGCCGGATAGCGGCCCGTGCTCATCAGGTAGCGCATCTGCGGGGCCAGGGCCTCGCGGGTCTCGTCGCCGCCGGCCCAGCCGTGGCGTTCCTGGTAGTCCCGCAGGGCGATCTCGGCCTGGGCCGAGCCGTGCACGAAGGAGGTGACGGCCCGCAGGACGGCCATCACCGCGTCGGCGTCCAGACCGTGGGCGGCGAGCGCGGACAACCCTCGTTCGGCCACCGCCATCCGCGAGGGGGTGAGCATGATGACCGGGGTGGGCATGACCGCCATCCACGGGTGGGCGAGCATCAGATCCCGCGTCTGGAGGGCGTAGGAGCGCAGCACCTCGCGCCAGTCCGTGACGTCGTCCGGCACGGCCAGTTCCCGGGACACCCGGTCGATCATGAGCGCCCAGAGGTCGTCCTTGCCGTTGACGTGCCGATAGGCGGCCATGGGTGCGACACCGAGCTTCGTGGCGAGACGGCGCATGGTGACGGCCGCTCCGCCCTCCTCGTCGGCGATCTCGACCGCGGCGGCGGCGATCCGCTCCAGGGTCAGTGAGGTGCGAGGGGCCGGGGCGGGCCGCTCCATGCGCTCCCAGAGGGAGGGCGCCCCGGCCCCGCTCTCCGTGTCCTCCTTCTTCTTCGCGACCGCCATGGTCCGCTCCTCCCGGTCGAAACGTCGCGTACAGCGTATCTCCAGTAGACGGCGTACACATCGCTGTGTACGTTGTACGCACAGAAGATACGTCGTACACGTCGCAGATACGTCGTACACACCGCCGTACACATCCAGGGGGAGACCCATGCCCGCCACCGCCGAACCGCTCCGCGTCGCCGTTGTCGTCGGCTCGACCCGGGAGGGACGCTTCGCGCCCGTCGTGACGAAGTGGCTGACCGGCCACCTCGACCAGCGCGACGACCTGCGCGCCGATGTCGTCGACCTCGCGGAGACGCCGCTGCCGACGGTGTTCCCGGCCTTCGGACAGCAGCCGCCGCCCGGCACCGAAGAGCGGCTGGCCCTCGTGTCACCGCGGCTCGCGGCCGCCGACGCCTTCGTCCTCGTCACGCCCGAGTACAACCACAGCTTCCCGGCGTCCCTGAAGAACGCGATCGACTGGCACGGCGAGGAGTGGCACGGCAAGCCGGTCGGCTTCATCTCCTACGGCGGCCTGTCCGGCGGCCTGCGCGCGGTGGAGCAACTGCGGGTCGTCATGGCCGAGGTGAACGCCACGACCATCCGCAACACCGTCAGCTTCCACAACGCCTGGAGCCGCTTCGACGAGGACGGCACCTGCACGGACCCCGCCGCCGACACGGCCGCGAAGGCCCTGCTCGACCAGCTCGCCTGGTGGGGCCACGCCCTGCGGGACGCCAAGTCCGTCCGGGACTACGTCGCATGACCGGTGAGACCACGGCCTCGCCCGCGAGCACGGCACATCCGGCCCGGCCGGACGCTCCGCCCTCCCGGCTCGTCATCCTCGGCCTGCTGCTCGGCATCGTGCTCGCCACACTCGACGGAACCGTCGTCGGCACCGCACTGCCCACCATCGTCGGCGACCTGGGCGGCCTCGACCAGCTGTCCTGGGTGATCACGGCCTATCTGCTCACCACCGCCGTCTCCACCCCGATCTGGGGGAAACTCGGCGACCTGTACAGCCACAAGGGCAGCTACCTCACGTCCATCACCGTGTTCCTGATCGGCTCCGTGCTGTGCGGACTCGCCCAGGACATGGGCCAGTTGATCGCCTTCCGGGCCCTCCAGGGCATCGGCGCGGGCGGCCTCTTCGTGGGCGCGCTCGCCCTCATCGGCACGCTGCTCACCCCGGCGGAGGCCGGGCGGGCCCAGTCGCTGATCGGGATACTGCTGCCCGCCGCGATGATCGGCGGACCGCTGGCCGGCGGCTTCCTCACCGACCAGCTCGACTGGCGCTGGGTGTTCTACGTCAACGTCCCGGTCGGCGCGGTGGCACTCGCCCTGATCGGCTTCGGGGTGCGGCTGACCGCCGCCCGGGTCAAGGCCCGGATCGACCTGGCCGGAGCCGGGCTGCTGACCGGCGCGATCCTCGCCCTGACCCTCCTCGCGAGCTGGGCCGGGACGACGTACGCCTGGTCGTCACCGCAGGTCATCGGGCTCGCCCTGATCTCCGCGGTCGCGCTGGCCGCCTTCGTGCGGGTCGAGCGGCGCGCCCCGGAACCGGTGATCCCGCCCCGGCTGTTCCGCGACCGCAACTTCTCGGTCGCGCAGGTGCTCAGCTTCGTCACGGGCGCGGCCATGCTGGCGGCGGCGAGCTATCTGCCCCAGTACCTGCAGTTCGTGGGGGACGTGTCGTCCACCGAGAGCGGACTGCTGCTGCTCCCGTTGATGCTGGGCATGATGGCCGCCCAGCTCGTCATCGGCCGGCGGGTGGGCGACGGCGGGCGCTACCGCGGCTACCCCATCGCGGGCGCCGCGCTGGCCACGGCGGGGGCGCTGGCCCTGCTGACGCTGGGCACGGCCACGACGGCACCTGTGGCCTCCGGTCTGACGCTGGTGCTGGGCGTGGGCATCGGCGGTCTGATGCAGCCGACGATGCTCATCACGATGAACAGCGCGGAACCACGCGACATGGGCGCGGCCAGCGGCACCCAGACGTTGCTGCGCACCATCGGAGGCTCACTCGGGGTCGCCGTCCTCGGCTCGTTCTACACCGGCCGGCTCACGGCCGCGGTCACGGACCGGCTCGGCCCCGACGGCGACCGGCTGACGGGCGGTGAGCTCACCCCCGAGGCGCTGCGGGACCTGCCGGAGCCGGTCCGGGACGCCTTCCGGGCGGGCGTCGTGGACGGGCTGCACGGTGTCGCGCTCGGCACGGCCGCGCTGTGCGCCGTCGCGTTCGCGGTGTCCTGGCTGGTCCGGGAGGTCCCGCTGCGGGGCCGGTGAACTACCCCGAGACCAGCCTGGTGACCTGGCTCAGCACCAGGGCGTCCCCGACCGAGGGCGCCTGGGCCACCGGGCCCGTCACCTCCTGGGAATCCACCGGCTTGAAGTCGGCGACCTCGGTGCCGACGCTGTTGTCGAGCGGGTCGACTCCCGTGCCGGCGAGGGGGTTGGGCTTGAGGCCCGTGACCGTGCCGGTGGTGTGGGCGAGGGTGTCGCTCGCGGCCTGGAGACCGGCCCGGGTGTCGGTCTTCCCCGGGGCGGTGTGGACCAGGTCCAGGACCGAGCCGGTTCCCGCCGCGGCCGACGCCGCCCCGGCACCCGCCCCCAGCGCCATTCCCGCGGTCGCGAGGACGGCCAGGGCACGCTGGACGGTCGGCTTCTTGGGTGAGTCGTGTCGGGCCATCACTGCCACCTTCTGACGCTCCGGGTAATCGATTCGACACGAAGGGTAGTTGAGATGTGACGCGCGCATCAAAGACGACCCGCGGGGTCGTACGGCCCCCGATGGATGCCTCACACTGGTGTCCCGTGAGTTCCCCTCTGCCCATACCGACGCGAGTCGTGCTGCTCTGCGGCCCTTCCGGCTCCGGCAAGTCCCTTCTCGCGGCCCGCTCCGGCCTTCCGGTGCTGCGGCTCGACGACTTCTACAAGGAGGGCGACGACCCGACTCTGCCTGTGGTGGAGGGGAGTTCGGACATCGACTGGGACCATCCGGACTCCTGGGACGCGGACACCGCCGTCGCCGCGATCACCCAGCTGTGCCGCACGGGCCGCACGGCCGTCCCCGTCTACGACCTCTCGCTCAGCGCCCGCACCGGCGAGGAGACGGTCGAGATCGGACGGACCCCGCTGTTCCTCGCGGAGGGCATCTTCGCCGCGGAGATCGTCACCCGCTGCCGGGAACTCGGCGTCCTGGCCGACGCGCTGTGCCTGAGCCGCGGCCCGGTGAAGACGTTCCGCCGCCGCTTCCTGCGGGACCTGAAGGAGGGCCGCAAGTCGGTGCCGTTCCTGCTGCGCCGCGGCTGGCGCCTGATGCGGCAGGAGCGCTCGATCGTCGCCCGCCAGAGCGCGCTGGGCGCGTACGCCTGTGACCGCGATGAGGCGATGGGCCGGCTGGCGGCGGCTGCTGCGGGCCGCTGCGCGAGCCTCCGTACGGCGGCCTGAGCGGCGACAGGGCAAGACACCGAACAGAAGACAGAAACAAGCGGGACTGGACGGACCCCCCGGCCCTCCAGTCCCGCTCTTGTGTTCCCCCGTGGTGCTCCCCCCTGGGTGCTCCCCCGTTTTCCTCCCCCTTGTTTCCCCCGTGTCCCCACTCTCCTGAGGAGACGCCCCCCAGCGTCTCCACAGTCCCCCGTGGGCCCCCTTGTGGTGCTCCCCCCCGAACCTTCAGGCCACGAGCTCGCCGAAGGCGTCTTCCTCGTCACGGCCGAAGCTGAGGACCTCGTCCTCGCGCAGCCGGCGGAGCGACCGCCAGATGCTGGACTTCACCGTGCCGACACTGATGTCGAGGATCTCCGCGATCTCCGGGTCCGTGCGGCCCTCGTAGTAACGAAGGACCAGCATGGTGCGCTGGAGTTCGGGCAGCCGGGCCAGCGCCTGCCACAGGACGGCGCGCAGCTCGGTGCCGCGCATCGCGTCCGTGTCACCGGCGGTCTCCGGCAGCTCCTCGGTCGGGTATTCGTTCAGCTTGCGGCGGCGCCACGCGCTGATGTGCAGGTTCGTCATGGTGCGGCGGAGGTATCCGCCGACCGCCGCCTTGTCACTGATCCGGTCCCACGCCCGGTAGGTCGAGAACAGCGCGCTCTGCAGCAGGTCCTCGGCCTCGAAGCGGTCGCCGGTGAGGTGGTAGGCGGTGGCGTACAGGGAGGCGCGGCGCTCCTGGACGTAGGCGGTGAACTCCGCCTCCGACAGCGAACGGCGCTCCCCCGGGTCCTCCCTGTACGCGGCTCCGGCCTTGTTGCCGTCCCCCGTGTGTGCGTCGACCACCGTCATGTAACCGGTGTGCTGACGCCCGGTGCCGCGAGCGCACCCCCGCCCGCTCACGGCACCGGACTTCTCGGAAACCCGGTGCACGTCGTGCAGACGCGTGATCACTGCGCTGGTGCTGATGCCGTGCAGCGTGTTCATCTCGCGCCCCCCGTCGTGGACTTCCGGTGTGCGGCCCGCCGGTCGGGCGGGCTTCCTTGCCTGTGCCGAAAAGCTTGCCAAGGCACTTTCATCGCCGTGTCCGCCGACTGTCACAGGCCTGTCACAGGGGTCGGCCACAGGAGGAGCACGGCTCGTACACAGGCGTCGGCGGTAGGCGCGGCGCTGATCTCGGCCCACAGGTCGAACCCCGCCCCCCTCATGGGCCAGAATGAGCCCGTGCCTTCCCTGTTGCTGATCGAGGACGACGACGCCATCCGGACGGCCCTGGAGCTCTCACTGACGCGCCAGGGTCACCGCGTGGCGACCGCTGCCAGCGGTGAGGACGGTCTGAAGCTGCTGCGCGAGCAGCGGCCGGATCTGATCGTGCTGGATGTGATGCTGCCCGGCATCGACGGGTTCGAGGTGTGCCGGCGCATCCGGCGCACGGACCAGTTGCCGATCATCCTGCTGACCGCGCGCAATGACGACATCGACGTGGTCGTCGGGCTGGAGTCCGGCGCCGACGACTATGTCGTCAAACCGGTGCAGGGGCGTGTGCTCGACGCCCGGATCCGGGCCGTGCTGCGGCGCGGCGAGCGTGAGTCCAACGACGCGGCGTCGTTCGGCAGCCTCGTCATCGACCGCTCGGCGATGACCGTGACCAAGAACGGCGAGGACCTCCAGCTCACGCCGACCGAGCTGCGGCTCCTGCTGGAGCTGAGCCGGCGGCCGGGGCAGGCGCTGTCCCGCCAGCAGCTGCTGCGGCTGGTGTGGGAGCACGACTACCTGGGTGACTCGCGGCTCGTGGACGCCTGTGTCCAGCGGCTGCGTGCCAAGGTCGAGGACGTGCCGTCGTCCCCGACGCTGATCCGTACCGTGCGGGGTGTCGGCTATCGGCTGGACGCGCCTCAGTGACACAGGCGCACCAAGGGGGGGCCCGCGGCTGGACCGCGGAGCGCAAGGGAGTTCTGTCGCGGCTGCGCTTCACCAGCCTGCGGCTGAGGCTGGTCGTCGTCTTCGGCCTGGTGGCCCTGACGGCGGCCGTGTCCGCCTCCGCCATCGCGTACTGGCTCAACCGCGAGGCCGTGCTCACCCGCACCCAGGACGCGGTGCTGCGCGACTTCGAGCAGGAGATGCAGAACCGGGCGGGCGCGCTGCCCGAGCGGCCGACGCAGGACGAGTTGCAGCACACCGCGGGCCAGATGGCGGGCAGCGACCAGCGCTTCAGTGTGCTGCTGGTCGCCCGCGACGCCGACGGCAGGACCGTCTACGGCAGCTCCGGCGGGCTGAGCGGCTTCTCGCTGCGGGACGTGCCGGCCTCGCTGCGCACGGCGGTGAACAAGACGCAGAAGGTCGACGGGGCCAACAAGCACCCGTACCACCTGTACTGGCAGCGGGTCATAGACCACGACACCCCGTACCTCGTGGCCGGGACGCGGGTGATCGGCGGCGGCCCGACCGGCTACATGCTGAAGTCGCTGGAGCCGGAGGCGAAGGATCTGAACTCGCTCGCCTGGTCGCTGGGAATCGCCACGGGACTCGCGCTGATCGGCTCGGCGCTGCTCGCGCAGGCCGCCGCGACGACGGTGCTGAAGCCCGTGCAGCGGCTCGGGACGGCCGCGCGGCGGCTCGGCGAGGGCAAGCTGGACACCCGGCTCAGGGTGTCGGGCACCGATGAACTCGCCGATCTGTCCCGGACGTTCAACAACGCGGCCGAGGCGCTGGAGAAACGGGTCGCCGACATGGCCGCGCGGGACGAGGCCTCCCGGCGGTTCGTCGCGGACATGAGCCATGAGCTGCGTACGCCGCTCACCGCCATCACCGCCGTGACGGAGGTGCTGGAGGAGGAGCTGGAGGCCGAGACCGGGAGCATGGACCCGATGATCGAGCCCGCCGTCCGGCTGGTGGTCAGTGAGACGCGGCGGCTGAACGACCTGGTCGAGAACCTGATGGAGGTCACCCGCTTCGACGCGGGCACCGCCCGGCTCGTCCTGGACGACGTCGACATCGCCGACCAGATCACCGCGTGCATCGACGCCCGGGCCTGGCTGGACGCGGTGGAGCTGGACGCCGAGCGCGGCATCCACGCCCGCCTGGATCCGCGCCGCCTCGACGTCATCCTGGCCAACCTCATCGGCAACGCGCTCAAGCACGGCGGGTCCCCGGTCCGGGTGACCGTCCGGGCGGATGACGACTCGCTCGTCATCGAGGTGCAGGACCACGGGCCCGGCATCCCCGAGGACGTGCTGCCGCATGTCTTCGACCGGTTCTACAAGGCCAGCGCCTCCCGGCCGCGCTCCGAGGGCAGCGGTCTCGGCCTGTCCATCGCCCTGGAGAACGCCCACATCCACGGCGGCGAGATCACCGCGGCCAACTCGGCCGACTCGGGCGCGGTGTTCACCCTGCGGCTCCCGCGGGGCACCGCTCCGGTGGAAGAGCCCGCCGATGACGGGCAGCAGCCCGAGAGCGATACCGACCAGCCCAAGGGCGAGGACTCGAAGGGGGAGGCCCGATGACCGTACGTCTCGCGGCCGTGTCTCGTCTGCTCGCCGTGCCCGCCCTCGCCGTTGTGCTGGCCGGCTGCGGGATCCGGGCCACGGAGGTGCCGACGAACTTCGGGCCCGCGCCCTCGCGGGTGCGGTGCTCGCTCGCCGAGCCGGACGTGTCGGCGCAGGCCGTGCGGGGGCTGCCGGTGCAGGTGTTCCTGCTGTGCGGGTCCTCGCTGGTGACCGTCGACCGGACCGTACGGGTCCCGGACGGCGCGGCCGACTCCGAGCGGCGCATGCTGGTGGCGCAGGGCCTGCTGGACGAGCTCGCCGAGACACCGTCGCCCGCCGAGAAGGAGGCCGGCTACAGCACGGACGTCCGCGGCGGCATCACCGTGGGCGGGCCCGGGAAGGGCGACCCGGAGGACACGCTGCGGCTGAGCGCGGCGCCGGACAGCCTCACCTCGTACGCCCTGGCCCAGATCGTGTGCACCTTCTCCGATTCCGCCGCCGCCGAGGGCGACGGCTCCGTGGTCCTGGGCGGCCCCGGCCCCGAGTCCCCGCGCCGCTACGAGTGCACCGACGAGGTGCGGGCCCGCCCGGGCAGCACGGAGCCGCCGTCCAAGGACGTGGCCGGCGAGTGAGGCGGCGGCGGTTTCCGCCGGGCTGTGGCGCACGCCTCACAGGCGTCCCTGGGGGCATCCCGGAACCGATCCTGCCGGAGGCCGCGTCTTGGGGGGCGTGCAGCGTCAAGGCTCCATCGGCGGCAGCGCCGAGTTCCGCATCCGTGTGACGGGAGGTGTCCTCCTCGTCGCACACCTCGCGTTCGTCGCCTGGTTCACGCTGCGGCCGCTGGAGGTGCCCTGGGTGATGCCCGCCAATCTGCGGCCGTTCGCCGGGATCCGGGCCGATCTCGCCCTGGGCTGGCCCGAGGCGGCCCGTCACATCGGAGAGAAGCTGGCCCTGCTCGCCCCGCTGGGCGTGCTGCTGCCGATGGCGAGCGGCAGGCTGGTCGTCTCGCCGCTGGCGTCCCTGCTGCGCACCGTCGCGGCCGGCGCGCTGCTGTCGCTGGGAATCGAGCTGTTGCAGACCGGCGTGCCCGGTCAGGTCGTGGATGTCGACTCACTGTTCCTGAACACCGCGGGCGTGGGCCTCGCGCACCTGGCGCTCGTCCCCGCGGGCCGCTCCTGGCTGCGCCGCCGCTCCACCGCGCCCCTGACCCGGGCGCCCCTGGCCCCGGAGGAGCCGGCTCAGGGTCGGACCCCGACGATTCCCAGGGTCGGGATCGCCCCGTGGAGCGACGCTTTGCCCCCTTCGTCTCCGTAGCGTGGAGTGCAGATGGGGTACTCGGACGAGAGACCTCGCACACCGACGCTGAAGGAGTCGCACATGTCCCGCCTCGCCCGCCCCACCAACGGCCGCATGATCGGCGGAGTGTGCGCCGCGCTGGCACGGCGCTTCGGCACCTCCACGACGACGATGCGGGTGATCTTCCTGGTCTCGTGCCTGCTGCCCGGCCCGCAGTTCCTGCTGTACATCGCGCTGTGGATCGTGCTGCCCTCGGAGGACAAGGTGCGGAACAAGGCCCAGACGGCCTGGTGACCGCCCGCCGCGGAAACGCCGATGGGGCGCACCCTGTGTCCAGGGGTGCGCCCCATCGGCGTGTGCGTCCGCACGGGCGGGAGGGTCAGGCGAGGGGAATGCCGTTCACCGGGAGCCCGCCGAGCAGCTTGGGAGCCGGGCCGTTCGGGCCCTTGGCGAGCAGCTGTCCGGCGACCGGCTGGGCGGAGGCGAGACCGGTGCCGGCCAGGCTCTGCCCCTGCCCCACCGCCTCACCCGAGCCCGCCGGCAGCGTCTGGGAGAGCTGCTCCGCCGGGAGCGCGTGGGTGACGCTCTCCAGCGCCTGGGTGGCGTCCGGGACGGCCGGGGCGGCGCCCGCGGCGCCCGCACCGGTGGCGGCGAAGGCGGCACCGAGAGCGGCGACACCGAGGGACTTGGCAGCAGACTGCTTCATGAAAACGCGTCCTCGCATTGGAATGACGGGGTGTGTGAGCGGTGCGGCGACCGTAATCACGCGGCGCCATCCGCCGCAAACATCGAAATGCGGACGGCTTGTGAACACCGTCCGCATTCCCTGTGTGCCGATTCCCCCGGGCTCAGCTCTCCGAATCCACAGAGCCGCTGGTCGAAGCGGTCTGCCGGAACAGCCATTCGGATTTCAGCTCGGCGTATCCCGGCTTGATCACGTCATTGATCATGGCCAGTCGTTCATCGAAAGGAATGAACGCTGATTTCATCGCATTGACTGAGAACCACTGCAGGTCGTCGAGCGTATAACCGAAAGCCTCGACAAGGTGCTCGAATTCCCGGCTCATGCTGGTGTAGGACATGAGGCGATTGTCCGTATTGACGGTTGCGCGGAAATGCAGCCGACGCAGCAGCCCGATGGGGTGTTCGGCGTACGACGACGCCGCCCCGGTCTGCAGGTTGGAGCTCGGGCACAGCTCCAGCGGGATGCGCTTGTCCCTGACGTACGAGGCGAGCCGCCCGAGTTCGACGCGGCCGTCCTCGTGGACCTGGATGTCGTCGATGATCCGTACGCCGTGCCCGAGCCGGTCGGCGCCGCACCACTGGAGGGCCTGCCAGATGGACGGCAGCCCGAAGGCCTCTCCGGCGTGGATGGTGAAGTGGTTGTTCTCGCGCTTCAGGTACTCGAAGGCGTCCAGGTGCCGGGTGGGCGGGTAACCGGCCTCGGCGCCCGCGATGTCGAACCCGACCACTCCCAGGTCCCGGTGGCGGTTGGCGAGTTCGGCGATCTCCAGGGCGCGGGCCGCGTGCCGCATGGCGGTCAGCAGGGCGCCGACGCGGATGCGGTGCCCGTTCTCCCCGGCGCGCCGCTCCCCTTCCCGGAAGCCCTCGTTGACGGCCTCGACCACCTCTTCGAGGCTCAGTCCGCCCTCCAGGTGCTGCTCGGGGGCGTAGCGCACCTCGGCGTAGACGACGCCGTCCTCGGCGAGGTCCTCGGCACACTCGGCGGCGACCCGGACCAGGGCGTCGCGGGACTGCATGACGCCGACGGTGTGGGAGAAGGTCTCCAGGTACCGCTCCAGGGAACCGGAGTCGGCGGCCTCGCGGAACCAGAGGCCGAGCTTCTCCGGGTCGGTCTCGGGGAGCTGGGTATAGCCGTTCTCGCGGGCGAGTTCGACGATCGTGGCGGGGCGCAGGCCGCCGTCGAGGTGGTCGTGCAGCAGAACCTTGGGCGCCCGGCGGATCTGGTCCGATGTCGGGGTGTTCGCGATGGTCTGGCTCGTCATTTCCGCACTCTAACTCCTACGCGCGTAGATGGCGCCTCTTCGGCTCCTTTACGTTTTCGTCGATACGTAACGGTGACCCCGGGGACGGGTCGAATACACCCGCGCTTCTGACACTGTTCTGTCATGGCACACCAAGCGACGCCGGTTCGCAGGGCCCGGCTGGGCAGGACACTCGGTCCGGGGCCGACGGCGGTGAGCGGCGTGGTACTGCTGCTGCCGGGCGGGGACGAGATCTCCGGCCGCAGACCGTCGCCCATGCTGGCGACCGCCTCCGTACGAGCCCTGGGGCGCCGGCTGGCCCGAGCGGGCCGGGAGGAGGGTCTGGCCGCGCACGTGGTGCACTACCGCTGCCGCGGCTGGAACGGCAGCGAGGCCAACCTCGCGGCGGACGCCGCCTGGGCGGCCGACGAGGTCGTACGGCGCTACGGGGACGTGCCCGTCTGCCTCGCGGGGACCGGGATGGGCGGCCGGGCCGGGCTGCGTGCGGGTGGGCACGAGGCCGTCAACTCCGTGCTGGCGCTGGCCCCCTGGCTGCCGGAGGACGATGTGGCGGCGCCACCCGAACCGGTGAAGCAGTTGGTGGGGCGGCAGGTGCTGATCGTGCACGGCACCAACGACGAGCGGACGGATCCCGAGTTGTCGTTCCGGCTGGCGGCGCGGGCGAAGAAGGCGAATCGGGATGTGTGCCGGTTCGAAGTGCATGCGGATGGGCACGGGTTGCATCAGTACCGGGACGAAGTGCTGGCGCTGGCCGAGGACTTCGTGATGGGGGCGGTGTACGGGCGGGCGGTGTCGCGGCCTGTGCGGGATGCGTTCGCGGCGCCGCCGCCGTTGGGGTTGCGGATGCCGTTGGCTGCGGGATTCAGTCCTTCGAGGCGGTAGCGCCGTTTGAGGTGCCTGTGGGTTTCGGGGCGCGGGTTGTGGTGGGTTGCTCGCGCAGTTCCCCGCGCCCCTCAAGTCGGCAGCAAACTGCCCCTTCGGGAGAGCAGGAACCTTTTGAAGGCTGCTACCGGTGGGGTGTCCGGGTGGCCTTCCAGCCAGGCCACGCCGATTTCGCGGACCGCGCGTGGTGCGGTCACCGTCAGTTCCACCACTCCTGGCCGGGGGACGGCCGGTGGGGGCAGGAGGGCTACTCCCAGGCCTGCTGCCACCAGGCCTCGGAGGGTTTCCGCCTCCTCTCCCTCGAAGGCGATGCGGGGCTTGAAGCCCGCCTCCTGGCACAGGTCGTCGGTGATGCGGCGCATGCCGTAGCCGGGTTCGAGGGTGACGAAGGTTTCGTCGGCCGCTTCCGCCAGGCGGATGCGGCGGCGGGTGGCGAGGGCGTGGTCGGCCGGGACGACCAGCCGGAGTTTCTGTTCGTCGAGGCGGCGGGCCACCAGGCCGGGGGCGTCGGGGACGGGTGACGTCAGGCACAGGTCGAGTTCGCCCGCGCGGAGGCGTTCGAGCATCGCCTCGCCGTAGTTCTGGACCAGGCTGAAGCGGACGCGGGGATGGTCGGCCCGGAAGGCCTGGAGGAGACCCGGGACCGTCTCGGCGCCCATGGTGTGCAGGAAGCCGAAGGCGACCTTGCCGGTGGCCGGGTCGGCGTCGGCCCGCACCTCCTCGGCGGCACGCTCGACCTCGGCCAGGGCGCGTTCGACGGAGGTGAGGAAGGTACGGCCGGCCGGGGTGAGGGAGACCGTACGGCCGTGGCGGGCGAAGAGGTCGACGCCCAGGTCCTGCTCCAAGCGGGCCATGGAACGGGAGAGGGTCGACTGCGGGACGTTCATCTCCTGGGCGGCGCGGGTGACGTGCTCGGTGCGGGCGACGCCGGCGAAGTACGCGAGGCGGGGCGCCAGCACCTTGGACATCTCTGCCATGTCTTCTGTGTCACTGGATGGTGACAGGCGAGCCGGTGAACTGGGTTGATGCACCATGGGAACGATTATCGCCGTTCCATGCATTGGACGGATCAGTGGGGGCGTACGTAATTTCGAAGCATGTCTCCCGCCAGTACCGGGGCGTCCACCACCGTGGGCGCCGATGTCTCTGTCCCTGCTTCCGACTCCCGTATGTCGCCGGGCGGGCCCGGCTACCGCCGGATGAGTTTCGCCCTCTTCCTCGCGGGTGTCGCGACCTTCGCGCTGCTGTACTCCACCCAGGCGCTGCTCCCGCTGATCTCCGGCGAGTTCGGGGTGGCGGCGAGCGACGCGAGCTGGACGGTGGCCGCCGCGACGGGCGGGCTGGCGCTGTTCGTACTGCCGATGAGCGCCCTGTCCGAGCGCTTCGGGCGGCGGGCGGTCATGACGGCGTCGCTGGCCGTGGCCGTCACGATCGGGCTGCTGGTGCCCCTCGCCCCGTCGCTGGGCGTGCTGGTCGCGCTGCGGGCGCTCCAGGGCGCGGCCCTGGCCGGGCTGCCCGCGTCGGCGACCGCCTACCTCGCGGAGGAGGTCAGCCCCAAGGCGCTGGTCACCGCGATCGGGCTGTTCGTCGCGGGCAACAGCGTCGGCGGGATGAGCGGCCGGGTCATCACCGGCTGGGTCGCGCAGGAGTGGGGCTGGCGGGTCGCCGTCGGTGTCATCGGCGCGATCGCCGTGGCGTGCGCGGTGGCCTTCCGGGCGCTGCTGCCCGCCCCGAAGCACTTCAAGACCGGCTCGCTGCGGCCGCGCGTCCTGGCCCGAACGGTCCGCGACCACCTGTCCAACCCGCTGCTGTGCCGGCTGTACGCGATCGGCGCCCTGTTCATGACGGTGTTCGGCGGCGTGTACACGGTCATCGGCTACCGCCTGACCGAGGCCCCGTTCTCGCTGCCCCAGGGCATCATCGGCTCGATCTTCCTGGTGTACCTCGTCGGTACGGTCTCGGCGTCGACGGCGGGCCGGCTGGTGGGCCGGATGGGCCGCCGGGGCGCGCTGTACGCGGCGGGCGGCACGACGGCCACGGGCCTGCTGCTGTCCCTGGCCGGGTCCCTGCCGCTGGTCCTGCTGGGCCTGGTCCTCATCACCGGCGGCTTCTTCGCGGGCCACGCGGTGGCCTCCTCGGCGGTCAGCAAGACGGCCACGACCGGCCGCGCGCAGGCGTCGGCGCTGTACCAGTCCGCCTACTACATCGGCTCCAGCGCGGGCAGCACGGTCGGCGCGATCGCCTTCCACGCCGGTGGCTGGGCCGGGACGGTCGGGGTCGGGCTGCTGGCGGTGCTCGGCGTCGTGACGATCACGGTGTTCGGCACGCGCGCGGCTCGGCTGCAGCGGCGGCTGACCACGGCCGCCTGACCGTACCTCCGGAGCGTTCCCCCTGGTCGGGGCCGGTTGTCAGTGGGCGCGGATAACGTCCGCGTCTGCTGACCACCGGACCGAGCAGGGGGGATTTTTCATGGAGTTCCGCATCGACCGCACGGCGTTCGCCGAGGCCGTGGGCCGGGCGGTACGGGCGCTGCCCGCGCGGACGCCGGTGCCGGTGCTCGGCGGACTGCTGCTGGAGGCGGACGCGGGACGGCTCGCCGTGACGGGGTTCGACTTCGAGGCGGCGGTACGGGTGGAGGCCGAGGCGGAGATCGCGGTGCCGGGGCAGGTGCTGGTCCTCGGGCGGCGGCTGCTGGAAGTCTGCCGGGTGCTGCCGGAGGGGCCGGTGAGCTGTGCGCTGGAGGCGTCGCGGTTCACGGTGGAGGCGGACGGTACGCGCTTCGGGCTCTCGACGCTGCCGCTCGCCGAGTACCCGGCCCTGCCGGTGGCGCCCGCGCCGTACGGCACGGTGGACGCCGCCGCGTTCGCGACCGCCGTCGCGCAGGTCGCGGTCGCCGCCGGACGCGACGACACGCTGCCGCTGCTGACGGGCGTCCAACTGCGCCTCGACGGCGGGGAGATGACGCTGTCCGCCTCGGATCGCTACCGCTACGCGGTGCGGCGGCTGGAGTGGAAGCCGGGGGCGGCGGCCGACGGGGTGGTGGGGGCCGCCGACGGGGTGGTGGAGGCCTTGCTGCCGTCGCGGCGGCTGCTGGACGTCACGCGGTCGCCGGTGCGCGGCGGGGACGTGCTCATCGGGTGGGATCCGGCCGGTGGCGGCGGGCTGATCGGCTTCGAGTGCGGGCCGACGCGGACGGCGCTGCGGCTCCTGGACGGGCGGCTGCCGGCCTACAAGTCGCTGTTCGACATGGCGGGGGCGGCGGTCGCCGAGGTGGAGTGCGAAGGGCTCGCGGAGGCCGTGCGGCGGGTCGCGGTGGTGGCGGAGGCGAACAGTCCGGTGCGGCTGGACTTCTCGGCCGAGGGGTCCGTCGTGCTGCGCGCGGGCTTCGGGGACGACGTGGCGGTCCAGCGACTGCCGGCCGTGCTGAGCGGCGCCGACGAGATGCCGGTGGCCTTCAACCCGGGCTATCTGCTGGACGCGCTGACGTCCTTCGAGAGTCCGCGGGTACGGCTGGAGCTGCTGGGGGCGGGGCAGCGGGCGCTGCTGCACGGCGTGCCGGACGGCGGCGGGGCGGGGGCGGGCACGGCGCGGGCCGGGACGCACCGGCATCTGCTGATGTCGGTGAAGCAGCTGGTCTGAAGGGCCCCTTCCACCTGCGCTTTCGCGCGCTCGGGGCGCCGTTGTCAGTGGGCTGCGGTAGCTTCCGAAGTGCTGGGCGCAATGGCGCGTGACAGAAATTCCACAGGGGTGGGTGGGCGATGACGAACGGCACGGCGACACCGACGGACCTGGACACCAGGCTGGAGGCACACCGGACGGAGCTGACCGGGTACTGCTACCGGATGCTCGGCTCCTCCTTCGAGGCCGAGGACGCGGTGCAGGACACGATGGTCCGCGCCTGGCGCAGCTACGACAAGTTCGAGGGCCGCTCCAGCCTCCGCTCCTGGCTCTACCGCATCGCGACGAACGTGTGCCTGGACATGCTGACCGCGGGCAACAAGCGCGCCCGGCCCATGGACCTCACCGAGTCCACCCCGCTCGCCCAGGCGGCCCTCGCCCCCCGACCGGACAACGTCTGGCTGGAGCCCATGCCGGACGCCCGTGTGCTGCCCACGACCGACGACCCGGCGGAGGCGGCGGTCGCCAAGGAGTCCGTGCGGCTCGCCTTCATGGCCACGCTGCAGCAGCTGCCGGCCAAGCAGCGGGCGGTGCTGATCCTGCGCGAGGTCCTGGCCTGGAAGGCCAGCGAGGTCGCCGAGCTGCTGGGCACCTCGGTGGCGTCGGTCAACAGCGCCCTCCAGCGGGCCCGGGCCACCCTGGCCGAGCGGCAGGAGCCGGGCGCCGACGCGGTCGTCTCCGACCCGCTGGACGAGGACCAGCAGAAGCTGCTGGACCGCTATGTGGCGGCCTTCGAGGGCTATGACATGACCGCGCTGACGGCGCTGCTGCACGAGGACGCGGTCATGACGATGCCGCCGTTCGACCTGTGGCTGACCGGCACCGAGGACATCACCGGCTTCATGACGACCCTGGGCGCGCCCTGCGCGGGCTCCCGGCTGGTGCCGGTCCAGGTCAACGGGCTGCCGGGGTTCGCCCAGTACAAGCCCGACCCGGAGGGCGGCGGCTTCATGCCGTGGGCGGTCCAGGTGCTGGAGATCTCAGACGGCCGGATCACCGGGTTCCACTGTTTCCTCGACACCAAGCGCTGGTTCCCGCTCTTCGACCTGCCCCTCCGTCTCGAAGCGGAGACCGACCAGGTCGAGCAGGGCGCCTAGGGCCGGGTCGGGGTCGCGGAGTCTGATCCGGCCTCCTGCCCTGCGGGCGGCGAGCTGGAGCCTGGCCAGCAGGTCGACGGTGGCGAGGCCCGGTGGCCCCAGGCCTCCGACATCGCACACCACGACCCGGGCACCGCTGGTGTGCAGCAGTGCCCGTACGTCGTCGCTCAGCCCTCTCACCTCGTCCCGGGTGACGGGGCCGGGCAGCACGAGTACGGGGGGTGTCATGGCGTCCACGATCGGTAGACCGGGCGGGCGGCTGTAACTCATCGCGACTGTCCGTCCTGTCGGCGCCGTCAAGATCACATTGACCGGGATACGGCCTTCCCCGGAGGGTTGGCTGTATGCCCCATGCACCTGCCCCTCCCCCGCTGCCCGATGTCCTCTTCGCCGGTGAGGGGGTCTCGTGCAGGGGGTGCTGAGCGGGTTCGCGGTCATCGCCGTGGTCATCGGGGTCGGCTACTTGATCGGCCGCCGGGGCTACCTGGGTGACGGGGGCCGCGAGGTCCTGACCAAGCTGGCCTTCCACGTGGCGTCCCCGGCGCTGCTCTTCACGACGCTCGCGCAGGCCGACCTGTCGGTGATCTTCTCCGACCGGCTGCTGGTCACGGCGATGAGCACGGCAGCGGCGGCGGGGGTCTTCGTGGCGGTGGGTGCCGCGCGCGGGTGGGGTGTGGGCCGGACGACGATCGGCGCGCTGTGCTCCAGCTACGTCAACTCGGGGAACCTCGGCATCCCGATCGCCGTGTACGTCCTGGGTGACGCGTCGCTGGTCGCGCCGGTGCTGCTGTTCCAGCTGGTCGCTGTCACGCCGGTGGCGCTGACGGTCCTGGACCTGGCGACCGTCGGAGAGGGGAACAAGCGCCCTCTGTGGCAGAGCCTGCTCACCCCACTGCGCAACCCGATTGCGCTGGGCTCCCTCGCCGGGGTGGCGGCGTCGGCGACCGGGCTCCACGTCCCGGGCCCGCTGATGGACCCCCTGACCCTGATCGGCAACATGTCCGTCCCGGCGGTTCTGCTGGCCTTCGGCATCTCCCTGCGCGGCAGCACGCTCCCCCTGCGCGGCGCGGAACGGGCCCCGGTGCTGCTGGCCGTCGCCCTCAAGGCCATCGCCCAGCCCCTGATCGCCTGGTCCCTGGCAGCGGGCGTCTTCGGCCTCCACGGAGCTTCCCTGCTCGACGTGGTGGTGACGTCCGCCCTGCCGGCGGCACAGAACCTGTTCACGTACGCGAGCAGCTACCGGGTGGGCGAGGTGCTGGCGAGGGAGGCGATTCTGTTGTCGACGGTGCTGGCGGTGCCGGTGCTTGTGGTGGTGGCGGCGTTGCTGGGGTGAGTCAGTTGTCGGGGAACTCGCGGGTGTCGAGCTCGAGGCCGAAGGGGTCGGGCAGCGTGATGCGATCTCCGAATTTGCCCTCATCCAGAACCCGGTAGACGTCCCCTCGCGGTTCGCCGTAGAGCGTAATGGCAGGACCTCCGGGGGCCCAGCCGTCGATGAGCAGGTACAGCGGAACACCGGCCTGGGCATAACCGGCGGCTTTCTTGATCCGGTCGTGGCTCGCATTCCCCTTGGACGTGATCTCGACAATGAGTTCTGCGGCAGCCGCTGGGATGAAGTGACCGCCCTCGTCACGCAGCACCTGCCTGGGGGCGACTGCGAGGTCGGGGATGTAGAGCCCGTCACGAGACGGGACCGCCGTACCCAGGGTCTGGTAGATGCCCCAGTGCCTGGGGATGACCTCGTACAGGACTCGCTGAACCAGGTCAGCGATGTCGTTGTGGGCATTGGACGGCGGTGGTGCCACGGTGACGATCCCCTCGATGATCTCCACCTTGCAGCCCTCGGGTGCGTCCGTCTCCTGCCAGATCCGAACGAGGTCGTCCCACTCGTGGCCGTTGGCAGCCGAGTGGTCGACGGTGAGTGCGCTCATGGCGGTTCTCCAATCAGTGCGTCACCGATCCCAGCATGCCGAACGGGACCGGCGGAGGTCCACCGATCCCGTTCCCCCGAAAGGGAATTCCCCTGGTCAGGCGATACGTTCCAGCACCACCGGCGACGCCGTGAAGTCAGTCCCCGGCGCGGCGATGTCGTACGAGCCCTCCACCGACTGCAGGGCGTACTCGAAGCGCTCAGGGGTGTCCGTGTGGAGGGTGAGGAGGGGCTGGCCCTCGGTCACCGTGTCGCCCGGCTTGGCATGCATCTCGACGCCGGCGCCGGCCTGCACCGGGTCCTCCTTGCGGGCGCGGCCCGCGCCGAGGCGCCAGGCGGCGATGCCGATGTCGTAGGCGTCGAGGCGGGTCAGGATGCCCGAGGCGGCCGCCTTGATGACGTGCTGCTCGCGGGCCACCGGCAGCTCCGCGTCCGGGTCGCCGCCCTGGGCCGTGATCATGCGGCGCCAGACGTCCATCGCGGAGCCGTCGGCCAGGGCCTTCGCCGGGTCGGCGTCCCGGATGCCCGCCGCGTCGAGCATTTCGCGGGCCAGCGCCAGAGTCAGTTCCACGACGTCCGCGGGGCCGCCGCCCGCCAGGACCTCCACCGACTCGCGGACCTCCAGGGCGTTGCCCGCGGTGAGGCCGAGCGGGGTCGACATGTCCGTGAGGAGCGCGACCGTCTTCACGCCGTGGTCCGTGCCGAGGCCCACCATGGTGGAGGCCAGTTCGCGGGCGTCCTCGACGGTCTTCATGAAGGCGCCCGTGCCGACCTTGACGTCCAGGACGAGCGAGCCCGTGCCCTCGGCGATCTTCTTGGACATGATCGAGGAGGCGATCAGGGGGATCGCCTCGACCGTGCCCGTGACGTCGCGGAGCGCGTAGAGCTTCTTGTCCGCGGGGGCCAGGCCGTCGCCCGCCGCGCAGATCACCGCGCCGGTGGTGTCCAGGACGTCCAGCATCTGCTCGTTGGAGAGCAGGGCCCGCCAGCCGGGGATGGACTCCAGCTTGTCCAGCGTGCCGCCGGTGTGGCCGAGGCCGCGGCCCGAGAGCTGGGGCACGGCGGCCCCGCAGGCGGCGACCAGGGGGGCCAGCGGGAGTGTGATCTTGTCGCCCACGCCGCCCGTGGAGTGCTTGTCGGCCGTCGGGCGGGACAGGGACGAGAAGTCCATGCGCTCGCCGGAGGCGATCATCGCGGCGGTCCAGCGGGCGATCTCACGGCGGTTCATGCCGTTGAGCAGGATGGCCATCGCGAGGGCCGACATCTGCTCGTCGGCCACCTCCCCGCGGGTGTACGCGTCGATGACCCAGTCGATCTGTTCATCGCTGAGCTCGCCGCGGTCCCGCTTGGTGCGGATGACGGAGATGGCGTCCATGGCCATGGCTTGGGCTTCCTTCCGAGGGTTCCAGAAGCCGTACGGCCCCTCCTGAGCGACTCGGAGGGGCCGTACGGGAAATGACTACTTGCTGAGGTGGCCGGGGCCGAAGGCCTGGGGCAGCATCTGAGACAGCGGCACGATGCCCGCCGGGGTCTCCAGCAGCAGGTCCGGGCCGCCGAACTCGTGCAGCAGCTGGCGGCAGCGGCCGCACGGGACGAGCGCGTCGCCGTCGCGGTCGACGCAGGTGAAGTGCGTCAGGCGGCCGCCGCCGGTGTTCTGCAGCTCCGACACCAGGCCGCACTCGGCGCACAGGCCGAGGCCGTACGAGGCGTTCTCGACGTTGCAGCCGGAGATGATCCGGCCGTCGTCGACCAGGGCGGCCACGCCCACCGGGTAGCCGGAGTACGGGGCGTACGCCCGGGACATGGCGTCCCGGGCCACCGCACGCAGCTTCTCCCAGTCGACGGCCGGGCCGCTGCCGGTCACTTGCCCTGTCCCTTCCGGTACGGCATGCCGTTCGCCTTCGGCATCCTCAGGCGCTGCGCGGACAGGGCGAGCACCACCAGGGTGATGACGTACGGCGTGGCGGAGACGACCTGGTTCGGGACCTCGTCGGTGGTCGCGTACCAGGCGAAGACCAGGCCGCCGACGATCAGGGTGATCGCGGCGTGGACGTACTTCTTGCGGACCACCAGCCAGATGGCGCCGATGAGCAGCAGGAGCGCGCCGAGCAGCAGCAGGGCGTGCACGTTGGCCGAGCCGCCGCGCAGGTTGAGGCTGTCGGTGTAGCCGAACAGGCCCGCGCCGATGGCGAGTCCGCCGGGCATCCAGTTGCCGAAGATCATCGCGGCGAGACCGATGTAGCCGCGGCCGCTGACCTGGCCCTCCAGGTAGAAGGGGTTGGCCACGATGGACAGGAAGGCACCGCCGAGGCCGGCCAGACCACCGGAGATGATCACGGCGATGTACTTGTACTTGTAGACGTTGACGCCGAGGGACTCGGCGGCGACCGGATTCTCACCGCAGGAGCGCAGCCGCAGGCCGAAGGCGGTGCGCCACAGGATCCACCAGGTGGCGGGGATCAGCGCGATGGCGATCAGGGTCAGCCAGGAGACGTTGGTGACCAGGCCGCCGAGCAGGCCGGCGATGTCCGAGATCAGGAACCAGCCGTGGGCGTTGAGGTCCCGCAGGGCGTCGGACAGCCCCGGCACCGTGAAGTTGCCGAGGGAGTCCACCGCCGGGGACTGCTTGGCGGAGCCGCCGGTGTGGCCCTCGAAGGCGAGGGGCGCGAGATAGCGGGTGGCGCCGAGGGCGAGGATGTTGATGGCCACACCGGAGACGATGTGGTTGACGTTGAAGGTGACGGTGACGAAGGCGTGCAGCAGGCCGCCGATCGCGCCGCCCGCGATGCCCACCAGGACACCGGTCCACGGGCCCCACTGGAATCCGGCCCAGGCGCCGAACCAGGTGCCGAGGATCATCATGCCCTCGAGGCCGATGTTGACGACGCCCGCGCGCTCGGCCCACAGGCCGCCGAGACCGGCGAGGCCGATCGGCACGGCGAGCTGGAGCGCGGTGGACATCTGGCTGACGTTGGTGATGCCGTCGGCGCCGGTGATGATGCGGACGATCGAGGTCAGCGCCAGGGCGCCGGCGATGATCAGCAGCAGGACGGGCCACGACAGGCGGCGGCCGGTCGGCGCCGCGGGCTGCAGCGTGGGCTGGTTGAGGTCGGTCACGGTGGTCATCGGCCAGCCACCTCCTTCGTGGTGTTGTGGGCGCCCAGGACGTGACCGGCGGCCAGTTCGGCGCCGACCCGGCGCTGCTGGCGGCGCAGGCCCCATTCGCGGACGGCCTCGTAGGAGACGACGACCGAGAGCACGATCAGGCCCTGCATGATGACCGCGATCTCCTTGTCGTAGCCGTGGAAGTCCAGTTCGGGCGAGGCCTTGTCGAGCCAGGCCCACAGCAGGGCGGCGAAGGCGATGCCGACCGGGCTGTTGCGGCCGAGCAGGGCGATGCCGATGCCCAGGAAGCCGATGCCGGTGGGGAAGTTCAGGCTGTAGGTGTGGGTGTCGCCGAGCAGGATCGGCAGACCGGCCAGGCCCGCGAGGCCGCCGGAGAGCAGCATGGCGGTCAGCACCATGCGCTTGGGGTCGACGCCGCTGGCCGCGGCCGCGGTCGAGGAGGCGCCGGAGGCACGCAGGTCGAAGCCGAAGCGGGTGCGGTTGAGGACGACCCAGTAGCCGATGCCGAGCAGTACGGCGAGCAGCACCAGGCCGTAGATCTCGCCGGCCGCGCCCATGCCGATGCCGGGGATCCAGCCGGACTCGTGCATCTCGCCCGTGGTGTTGTTGTTGCCGACCTTCACACCGAAGACGTCCGGCAGCCACAGGTAGGCGATCACGGAGGTGGCGATCGCGTTGAGCATGATCGTGGCGACGACCTCGCTGACCCCGCGGGTGACCTTGAGGACACCGGCGATGCCGGACCAGAAGGCGCCGGTGAGGACGGCGGTCAGGAGCAGCAGCGGGACCTGGAGGGCGGCCGACAGGTTCGCGTGGGCGCCGACGATGGCGGCCATCATGGCGGCGAGCTGGTACTGGCCGTCGACGCCGATGTTGAACAGGTTCATCCGGAAGCCGATGGCCACCGCGAGCGCCGCGATGTAGTACATCGACGCCTGGTTGATGATCAGCACCTGGATGTCCGAGAAGCCGAGCTGCTCAAACATCAGGGCGAACGGCTCGAAGGGGTTCTTGCCCGACGCGACCAGCACGATCGCGATCAGGACGAAGGCCACGGCGAGCGCGATGACCGGTCCGGCCACCGCGAGGAGCACGCGCTCCTTGTCGAACTTCTTCATCAGCGGGCCTCGTCTTCCCCAGACTCGGGAGACTTGCGGGTCTCGGGGGTCTCTTCGTGTTCCAGGTGGCCGGACGCGGCGCCGGTCATCGCCGAGCCGAGCTCCTCCGGCGTGATGCCGGCCGGGTCGGCGTCCGCGACGAGCCTGCCGTTGTAGATCACGCGCAGGGTGTCGGACAGGCCGATCAGCTCGTCGAGGTCGGCGGAGATCAGCAGCACGGCGAGGCCCTCGCGGCGGGCCTCGCGGATGAGGTCCCAGATGGCGGCCTGGGCACCGACGTCCACGCCCCGGGTGGGGTGCGCGGCGATCAGGAAGCGGGGCTTGTGGCTCATCTCGCGGCCGACGATCAGCTTCTGCTGGTTGCCGCCGGAGAGGGAGGCGGCGGTGACGTCGATGCCGGGGGTACGCACGTCGTACGCCTCGACGATGCGCCGGGTGTCCTCCTGGGCCGCCTTCGGGTCCAGCCAGACGCCCTTGGCGAGGGGCTTCTCGGTGACGTGGCCGAGGATGCGGTTCTCCCAGAGGGGGGCCTCCAGGAGGAGGCCGTGGCGGTGCCGGTCCTCGGGGATGTAGCCGATGCCCTGCTCGCGACGCCTGCGGGTGGGCCAGGCGGTGATCTCCTCGGCGGCGAGGGTGATCGTGCCGGAGTCGGCGTGCTTGAGGCCGATGAGCGCGTCGACCAGTTCGGTCTGGCCGTTGCCCTCGACGCCGGCGATGCCGAGGACCTCGCCCTCGTGGATGGTGAAGGTGATGTCGTCGAGGAGGGCCTTGCCGCCGGGGGTCTCGAGGCGGAGCTTGTCGACGGTGATGACCGGGCGGTCGGTGACCGTGGACTCGGCCGTCTCGGGCGTGGGCAGTTCGCTGCCCACCATCATCTCGGCGAGCTGCCGCGGCGTCGTCTCGGCGGGGACGGCCGTACCGACGGTGGTGCCGCGGCGGATGACGGTGATCTCGTCGGCGACGGAGAGCACTTCGCCGAGCTTGTGCGAGATGAAGATGACCGACAGGCCCTCGGACTTCAGTTCGCGCAGGTTGGCGAAGAGGGCGTCGACCTCCTGCGGTACCAGGACGGCCGTGGGCTCGTCGAGGATCAGCGTGGTGGCGCCGCGGTAGAGAACCTTGAGGATCTCCACGCGCTGGCGGGCGGCGACGCCGAGCTCCTCGACCAGGAGGTCGGGCTGGACGCCGAGGCCGTAGCGCTCGGAGAGGTCCTTGATCTTGCGACGGGCCTTGGCGCCGATGCCGTAGAGCTTCTCGCTGCCGAGCACCACGTTCTCGAGGACCGTGAGGTTGTCGGCGAGCATGAAGTGCTGGTGGACCATGCCGATGCCGCGGACGATGGCGTCGGCCGGCGACGAGAAGGCGACCTGCTCACCGTTGACGGCGATGGTGCCCTCGTCCGGCTTCTGCATGCCGTAGAGGATCTTCATCAGCGTCGACTTGCCGGCGCCGTTCTCGCCGACGAGGGCGTGGACGGTGCCCTTGCGGACGCTGAGGTGGATGTCGTGGTTGGCCACGACGCCGGGGAAACGCTTGGTGATCCCGGCGAGTTCGACGGCGGTCACCGATTCGTTGACCGCCGCTCCGGCCGGAGGGCTGCTGGACGCGTTGATAACGCACTCTCCTGGGGACGGGGGTCGTCTACGCGCGTAGCGCCCCTACGGCATACAAAGGGGCCGGCGTCCCGCGCCAACGGGGCGCGGGAACAGCCTCCCCGCACCCCGTTGAGCGGACGCGACCCCCCGGGGGTCACTGCCTGCTCGAGGCAGTAAGTCGTCAGCTGCTCTTGACCTTGATCTCGCCGCTGATGATCTTCTCCTTGGCCGTCTTGATGGCTTCCTGAAGCTCGGCGTCGTCCGCGAACTTCGGGTTGGAGTCCGAGAGGCTCACCTCGCCGGTCTTCAGATCGCCACGAACGATACCGGTCTCGGGCTTGCCGTCCTCGACCGACTTCGCAAGGTTGTACACCGCCTTGGCGACGTCCTTCATCGCCGAGGTCAGGATGGAGTCCTTGTACTTGGCGAGGGCGGCCTGCTCGTACTGGTCGGAGTCGACGCCGATCGCCCACACCTTCTTGGCGGCGGCGGCCTCGATCACGCCCTGACCGGACAGACCGGCGGCCGCGTAGACCACGTCGGCCTTCTTCTCGATCTGGCCCTCGGCGGCCGTCTTGCCCTTGTCGGGGCTGGCGAAGCCGCCCTCCTCGGCCGTCTGCGTCAGGTACTGCGAGAGCACCTTGACCTTCGGGTCGGTGTCCTTGACGCCCTGCGCGAAGCCCGCCTGGAACTTGTGGATCAGCGGGATGTCCACGCCGCCGACGAAACCGACGACCTTCGACTTGGTGCTCTTGGCGGCGGCGACACCGGCCAGGTAGGAGGCCTGCTCCTCGTTGAAGACCAGGTCGGCGACGTTCTTGGAGTTGATCGTGGCGTCGTCGACGATGCCGAAGGTGGTGTCCGGGAACTTCTCCGCGGCGCCCTTGACGGCCGAGGCGTACGCGTAGCCGACGCCGATGACCGGGTTGTGGCCCTGCTTCGCCAGCGAGACCAGACGCTGCTCCTTGTCGGCGTCGGTCTCACCCTCGGTGGGCTCCACGTCGGCCGTCTCGTAGCCGAACTCCTTCTGCGCCTTCTCCAGACCCGCGTACGCGGCGTCGTTGAAGGACTGGTCGCCCTTGCCGCCGACGTCGTACGCGATGGCGAGGCCCTTGTTCCCCTTCGAGTCCGACGACCCGGCAGAGGTCGAGGTGCTGCCGCAGGCGGAGAGTGCGAGGGCCAGGGAGGCGGTCGCTGCGCCTGCGACCGTGATCCGGGAAATCCGGCGCATGTGTGGGTGCTCCTGTCGTACTGGCGGGACCGGGGCGGCGCGAGTGCGTTCACACGCCGTTCGGCGAGAGTGTGTGCCTGGCGGCGTGGGTACGTGCTCGGACTACCCCGGGGTCGCCCAGCGCCCGATCGGTCGGTTCAGCTTCGGCGCTGGTTTCGCCGCAGATTAACGCGCGTAGACCTGCCTGAAAACCCCTTCTGTCCACCTTGTTATGCGCCCGTGCTCTGCCGTCCCCGTGCTCTGGCCCGGTCGTTGCCGACGGCGAACAGGGGGTGGCTCTGGGTGATCCGTCCCCCGGAAATGCAGGAGAGGGCGGGCACCCCCCCCCGGGGTGCCCGCCCTCTCCTGCTGTCCCAGACCGGTACCTCTACTCGGTCTTCACCTTGATCGAGCCGTCGATGATGCCCTTCTTGGCCTTGTCCACGGCGGCCTTGAGGCCCGCGACCTTGCCGAACTCCGGGTTGGCCTCGGAGACTCCGACGCCGTTGACCTTCAGGTCGAAGGTCTGGGTGCCGGACAGCGGCTTGCCGTCGTGGACCGACTTGGACAGCGCGTAGACCGCGCCGCCGACGTCCTTGAGGGCGGAGGTGAGGATGTACTGCTTGTACGCGGCGAGGGGAGCCTGCTTGTACTGGTCGGAGTCGACGCCGATCGCCCAGACCTTCGCCTTGGCGGCGGCCTCGATCACGCCCTGACCGGAGAGACCGGCCGCCTGGTAGACGACGTCGGCCTTCTTCTCGATCTGGCCCTCGGCGGCGGCCTTGCCCTTGTCGGGGCTGGCGAAGCCGCCCTCCTCGGCCGTCTGCGTCAGGTACTGCGAGACGACCTTCGCCTTCGGGTTGGTGTCCTGAACACCCTGCTTGTAGCCGGCCTCGAACTTGTGGATCAGCGGGATGTCCACACCGCCGACGAAACCGACGGTGTTCGACTTGGTGACCTTGGCGGCCGCGACACCGGCGAGGTAGGAGGCCTGCTCCTCGGCGAAGACGAGGGAGGCGACGTTCTTGCCCTCGACCACGGAGTCCACGATGCCGAAGGTGGTGTCCGGGTACTTGGAGGCCACGGCCTTCATCGCCGGGCCGTAGGCGAACCCGACGCCGATGACCGGGTTGTAGCCCTGCTTGGCCAGCGAGGCCAGCCGCTGTTCCTTGTCGGCGTCGGTCTCGCCCTCGGTGGGCTCGATGTCGGCCGTCTTGTAGCCGTACTCGTCCTTGGCCTTCGTCAGGCCGGCGTAGGCGGCGTCGTTGAAGGACTGGTCGCCCTTGCCGCCGATGTCGTAGGCGATGGCGAGACCCTTGTCTTCCTTCGTGTCACTGCCACCGCTCTCACTGCTGGTGCTGCCACAGGCCGTGGCGACGAGACCGAGCGACGCGACCCCCACCGCGACACGGGTCAGTTTGGAAATCCGACGCATCTGAAGTTCCCCATTCTCCAAAGCCCCGCAGTGGGTGCTCAGTGCGGCGCACATTAACGCGCGTAGACACCCTTGGGAACGGTTCGCAGTGGGGCCGTTATCCATTCGTGCCGATGGCCGGTTACGCCCTTGTGAACCGCGGGAGCGAACGGGGCCGAAAGGTGCGGCCGGGGGCACGGCGCGAGCCTGTTCGACACGCGCCGTTCCGCTGCCCCCGCCCGGGGTCCTTCTCGGAGATCCAGGAGATCCAGGACTGTCCTAACGGAGGCCGTTGACCAGGGCCGCTGCCGTGAAGAGTTCCACGCCGACCGTGATCGCGGACTCGTCGACGTCGAAGTCTCCCTGGTGGAGATCGCGTACGTGACGCTCGCCGGGGACGCGTACGCCGAGTCGGGCCATGGCGCCGGGGACGTGCTCCAGGTACCAGGAGAAGTCCTCGCCGCCGAGGCTCTGCTCGGTGCCCAGGACGGACTCGACCCCGCGACGGGCGATCATGGCGTCGCGCAGGAGCTCGGTCACGCCCGGCTCGTTGACGACGGGCGGCACTCCGCGCACGTAGTTGATCTCCGACTTGGCGCGGTGCAGATTCGCGATCTCGTCGATCGCCGCGACCACGACGTCGGGGGCCTGGCGCCATGCCTCGATGTCGAGGCAGCGCACGGTGCCGGAGAGCTCGGCGTGCTGCGGGATCACGTTCGGTGCGTGTCCCGACTCGACGCGGCCCCAGGTGATCGCGAGCCCGCTGCGGCTGTCGAAGCGACGGCCGACCAGGGCGGGTACGTCGGTGACGACGCGGGCGGCGGCGGTGACCAGGTCGGTCGTGAGGTGGGGGCGCGCGGTGTGGCCGCCCGGGCCGTCGAGGGAGATCTCCAGCCGGTCGCAGGCCGAGGTGATGGGACCCTCGCGAAGCCCGATCTTCCCCGCGTCCACCCGGGGGTCGCAGTGCACGGCGATGATCGCGCCGACGCCCTCCAGCGCCCCGCACTTGATGACGTCGGCGGCGCCGCCGGGCAGGACCTCCTCGGCGGGCTGGAAGATCAGCCGGACGGGGCGGGGCAGCAGGCCCTGCTTGTGCAGTTCGGCGAGGACCAGGCCGGCGCCGAGGACGACGGTGGTGTGCACGTCGTGGCCGCAGGCGTGGGCGCGGTCGGGCACGGTCGAGCGGTACGGGCAGTCGGCCTTGGTGTCCGGGATGGGCAGGCCGTCGATGTCGGCCCGCAGGGCGAGCATGCTGGGGCCTCCGTCCCACTGCTCGCCCTCTACGCCGATGTCACAGACGAGTCCGGTGCCGACGGCGAGTACGCGCGGTTTGAGGCCGGCCCGCTCGAGCCGCTCCTTGATCGCGGCCGTCGTGCGGAACTCCTGGTTGCCCAGCTCCGGGTGCATGTGCATGTCGCGTCGGAACGCGATGAGCTCTGCGCGCAGGGCGTCGGGCAGTGCGCCGGGAAGTACGGCTTCGCCGGGAAGATCGACCTCGGACTCCAGTGACATCAATTGCTTCACCCTTTGAAGGGTAGGGCGCCAGGGCGGTCGGCTGACCCTCGATCAACAAATTTTCAACCCGTTAGGGGAAGAAAATATGACCGCCGGACGTATAGCTATCAAGTGAGATGGGTAAACTCGCCTGCCTTTCGGGCCGAGCCGGTCACCACTCTCCGGGGAGTGTGATATCGGCCACACCTCAGTCGCGACTGCGATACCCATCCATCCTCTCCACGGATACCACGCCCCGCGCGGGGAACACTGTCTTGTTCATCTCACCGGCGCCCGGCCCCGATAGTGTGCGGCCCGTGCGCGCCGACAGCCCCGAGTTCCTCACAGCCACCCAGGCCTCGTACGACGCCATCGCGGAGGCCTATGCCGCCGGGTTCCCCGACAGCCTGGCCGGGAGACCGCTGGAGCGGGCGCTGCTCACGGCCTTCGTGGACCTGGTCCGGGCGTCCGGAGCGCCTGTGCAACCGCCGGTCGCGGACATCGGCAGCGGCCCCGGGTACGTCGCGGCGCGGCTGCACGGGCTCGGGCTGCCGGTGTTCGGGGTCGACGTCTCGCCCCGCATGGTGGCCCTGGCCCGCCGGGCGCACCCGGGGCTGCGGTTCCACGTCGGTTCGATGACGGCCCTGGACCTGCCGGACGAGACGCTCGGCGGCATCGTCGCGCTCTACTCGATCATCCATGTGCCGGACGATCATCTGCCGTCGGTCTTCGCCGAGTTCCACCGTGTGCTGCTGCCGGGGGCGCCGGTCCTGCTCGGCTTCCAGTCCGGCGACGAGGACGGGCATCTGCGCCTCACCGAGCGCTTCGGCAGCCCCATCTCGCTCGACTACTACTGGCGCACCCCCGACACGGTCGCAACCGCCCTCACCGAGTCGGGCCTGCACCTCCACGCCCGCGTACTGCGCGAGCCGGAGGGCGAGGAGAAACTCCCCCGCGCATTCCTGCTGGCCTACAAGCCGGGTGCTGCGGGGGCGTGAGCGGGGCCCTGACCGGGGGCGTGGGCGTGAGCCGGTCGCGGCCGGGGCCCCGCTCTGAGGGCATCTGGCTCCACCTCGGCCTGCCTTTGGCGGGGCGCGGTCCAGGGGTGCCGGTCGGCCCGTCGTTGCGCCTCGGTCGGGGCGTGGGTCCGTGCCGGCCCCGCGGGCATCAGCCACGGTCGGTGCTTGAGTGCACCCCGGTCGGGCCCGTGGACCGGCTGTGATGGGCGCCGTGCCGGGTGTCACGCCAGACGGGCGGAACGCAGATCCGCCCCGGCCGGGCACGCGGAGCGGCTTCGGTGGGCGCCGTTCGGTGTAGTGGTCCGACTTCGTCGGAGATTGTTTCAGCCCGGTCGACGCGCGAGCCGCCGTAGGGCACGAGTCCGTCGTGGGCTCGCCTGCCTGATCCGGCCGGGCTGGTCGGCGGCAACGGCCGCGAGGGCTGTCTGAGTTGCCGTGCCTGCTCCCCCCGCTCCCCGGGGCCCTCAGGTCCCCGAGGGCCCCGTATGGCGTTCAGCCGGCGGCCACCGCCCCCGCGGCGTCCGCCGGGCCCGTCCTGCCTGCCGAGCGGACCGCCCCCGCCGGGGCGGACAGGCTCGCCCTTCCCGTCGAGCCCGGGATGCCGGCCGGGCCGGTCGCCGGACCCGTCGGATCCGTGCCGCTCGCCGGGCCAGCGGGGGCAGTCATGCCCGCCGAACCCGTCACACCCCCCGGGCCGGTCACGGTCGCCGGACCCGTCGGATTGGTGGCGCTCGCCGGGCCAGTGGGGGCAGTCATGCCCGTCGACCCCGTCGCACCCCCCGGGCCGGTCATGGTCGCCGGGTCCGGGATGCTTCCCGGGGCGGGCGGGTCTTCGACGGCGTCGGGCGCGGCCCCCGTGGACAGTCGGTGGACGTCCCGCGCCGTGCCCGTCACGCCCGAGAGGAAGCCCTGGGCTCGGGGGGACGCGTTCTCGGTCAGCCAGGTGGGGTCGATGTCGCAGACCGCTACGCGGACCTCGGTGCCCGAGAGGGCGAGCGGGAGGGTGTGGACGACCGTGGAGGGGAAGCTGAGGATGGTGCGGCCGATGGGGCCTCGGCGGGCGATCAGTTCGAGCGGGAGTTCGGGGCGTACGATCTCCAGGCCCGTCTCGACCGCCAGGCGGCGGAGCTTCGTCGGGCTCTCGCGGCGGTGGGCGAAGTAGCGGGTGGCGCCGTGGGCGGCGGCCAGGGCGCGGACGGCCTCCAGGTAGCGGTCGTCGTCGACGACCCCCGTCTCCACCAGGGACGTGCCCACCATGTCGGCGCCCTTGGTGATGCGCGGCGGGCCGAAGCGGGCCCGGGTCCAGGCGAAGTCGTTGGCGCTGATCGTGACGCCCTCGGGGGTCTCCTCCATCGGCATGGAGGAGAAGATCTCCACCCGGCGCCTGTCCCCGGGGGTGAGGCGCCGGCGGGCCGAGGAGGAGACCGGCGCGAAGATCAGGTCGCGGGGGCCGGGGCGGCCGCCCTTGCGGTGCCAGCGCACCAGCCTTTCACCCCGGGCCAGCTGACCGACGAACTCCATCGTCGCCGTGCCGTCGTCGACGACGACCAGGTCACGGGCGCGGGTGATGGTCAGGAGGAGCTGGACGTAGCGGGAGAAGGGGTCACCCAGGACGATCCGGCGGGCCCTGCGGAGTACGCCCGTGAGGCCGCCGATGGTCTGGAAGGGCGCCAGCGGGCCGCCGCGCGCCTCCTCCCAGCGGACCTCGTGCCCCTCGTCACGGGCCAGGTCGGACATCCGTCGCAGCTGGCCGCGCGTCATCGGGTCGACGGGCGACAGCACCACGAGGGTGAGCCCCACGCCGGGCGCATGCGCGTGCGCCCACTCCAGCACGTTCAGCAGCTGTACCGGACTCTCGACGAACGCGAGAGTGTGGGGGCCGGCGTTCCCGGCGCGGGGGCTCATCGACGTACGACCGTCCCGTCGTAAGGGGGTTGTGGGGGGTGTGAGCTCAGACGCCGACCGGCTCGCCCGCCGCGTCGGCGATCTCCGCCTCGGCGACCACACCGCTGACGCGGCGCAGCTTCTTCATCGGGCCCAGCTCGGACTCGTAGACCTTCTTCACGCCGTCACCGAGGGAGGCCTCGATGGTGCGGATGTCGCGGACGAGGCGCGTGAGGCCCTGCGGCTCCACGGAGGCGGCCTGGTCCGAGCCCCACATGGCGCGGTCGAGGGTGATGTGACGCTCCACGAAGGTGGCGCCCAGGGCGACCGCGGCGAGGGTGGTCTGCAGGCCGGTCTCGTGGCCGGAGTAGCCGATCGGGACGTTCGGGTACTCGCCCTGCAGGGTGTTGATGACGCGGAGGTTGAGCTCCTCTGCCTTCGCCGGGTAGGTCGAGGTGGCGTGGCACAGGAGGATGTTCTCGCTGCCCAGGACCTCGACCGCGTGGCGGATCTGCTTCGGGGTGGACATGCCCGTGGAGAGGATGACCGTACGGCCGGTGGCGCGCAGGGCACGCAGCAGCTCGTCGTCCGTGAGGGAGGCCGAGGCGACCTTGTGCGCCGGGACGTCGAACTTCTCCAGGAAGGCGACGGCCTCGGTGTCCCACGGGGAGGCGAACCAGTCGATGCCGCGCTTCTTGCAGTAGGCGTCGATCTGGCCGTACTCGTCCTCGCCGAACTCGACGCGGTGGCGGTAGTCGATGTAGGTCATCCGGCCCCAGGGGGTGTCGCGCTCGATGTCCCACTGGTCGCGCGGGGTGCAGATCTCCGGCGTGCGCTTCTGGAACTTGACCGCGTCGCAGCCGGCCTCGGCGGCGGCGTCGATCAGCTTGAACGCGTTCTCGATGTCACCGTTGTGGTTGATGCCGATCTCGCCGGTGACGTAGACGGGGCGGCCGGGGCCGGCCTCGCGGGTACCGAACTTGCGGATGCGGGAGTTGTTGCTCATGGCGCAGATGTCCTTACTTGGTGAGGGAATCGAGAGAGGGGCCGAGGATCCAGCTGGCGATCTCTCGGATCGCGCCGTCGCCACCGGGGACGGTGGTGACCGCGCGTGCGGCGCCGCGCACGACGTCGTGGGCGCTCGCGACCGCCACGGGCCAGCCCGCTAGGGCGAAGCACGGGAGGTCATTGACGTCGTTGCCGACGTAGAGCACGCGCTCCGGCGCGATGCCCTGCTCCTCGCACCACTGCTTCAGCGCGAGGTCCTTGCGGTCGATGCCGTGCAGCACCGGGAGCTTGAGCTTCCGGGCCCGGGCGGCGACCACAGGGTTCTGTTCCGTGGACAGGATCAGCATCTTCAGGCCGCTCCTGCGGAGGGCCGCGATGCCGAGTCCGTCCCCGCGGTGCACGGAGACGAACTCCCGTCCGTCGGAGTCGACGAGCACCCGGTCGTCGGTCTGGGTGCCGTCGAAGTCGAGGACGACCGCGTCGATGTCGTCGGCGGTCGGGAGCGCGCCGGGCCGGTCCGCGTCGAAGAGCGGGGCCAGGGCCCGGGCGCGGGCGAGGTCGTGCGGGTCGTCGATCTCCAGCACGCGCGCGGGGTCGGTGCGCACCAGTTCGGTGCGGCCGAAGAAGCGGTGCTGGTGCTTGCGGAAGCCGACCGCTTCCATGCCGTAGGCGGCGCCGGTCTCCAGCAGGTCCTGGGGGCGGTCCTGGCGGCGGGGGCGGAAGGACTTGTCGTGGTTGACGCCGTAGCCGCCGCCGGTGGCCGCGTCGGCCTCGGCGACGCTGCCGGCGGCCACCTCGTCCTCGGCGTCCCGCCAGATGAACCCGTGGAAGGGCGCCACGGTCACCGCGGTGTCGGCGCCGTTCTCGACGATCGCGCCCGCGACCCCGTCCACGTCCTCCCGGGTGATGAACGGGCTGGTGCACTGCACCAGGAGCACCACGTCCACGACCGCGCCGTGCAGGGCCTCGTGCGCGTCCACGGCGTGCAGGACGGCGGCCTCGGAGGTGGCCGTGTCGCCGGCGATGGCGGCGGGCCGCAGCACGACCTCGGCGCCCGCCTCGCGGGCGGCGGCGGCGATGGCCTGGTCGTCGGTGGAGACCACGACGTCCGTCACGAGCCGGGCGGCGCGGCACTCGCGCACCGCACGCGCCACCAGCGGGACGCCGCCGACGGGGAGGAGGTTCTTCGCGGGCACGCCCTTGGAGCCGCCGCGCGCGGGGATCACCGCGAGCACACGGCGCACCGAGGCGCCTTGGCCCGCTTCCGGTTGGGACATGGGGACTACTCCTTGGGCAGGGGACTCGGGGCGGCTCACAGCTCGCCCATCCGCCGGATGACGGGCGCCACGCGCTGCACGCCGTGCCGGTAGGCGCCGCGCGCCGCCCGGCGCACGACCTGCCGGACCGGTCCGGGTTCCTTGTCGGCGGCGGGCGCGCCGGGCAGCGGGGTGCCGTCCGGGCCGAGGTGGTGGCGGGCGAGGATCCCGGGCAGATAGCCGGGCGCGGTGACGGGTGTGTAGTACGGGGCCAGCGGGGGCAGGCCGCCGGGCCGGTCGAGCAGCTTGGCGATGCGTTCGCGGGCCGCGTCGAAGGCGGAGTCGTAGGAGCCGTCCGCGGCGACGCCCTGCCGGGCGACCCACTCCTCGTCGGGCGTGGGCCGGTGCCCGGCGTCCAGCTGGTCCCAGGAGGCGAGGCAGCCGGAGCCCACGAAGTGGTGGTTGCCGAGCGACTCGCGGATGCCGAGGTCGGTCAGGACGACGGTCGGGACCCGGCGGTGCAGCGACTCCAGGGCGGCCGTGGAGCTGACCGTGACCAGCAGGTCGGTGCGGTCGAGGACCTCGCCCATGTTCCCGTAGACCAGGCGGAAGTTGTCCGGCGGGTCGAGGCGCTGCACCAGCTTCTGGTACGGCAGTTCCTCGATGTGGGTGGTGTGTTCGCCCGGCTTGGAGCGCAGCTTCAGCAGCACCTCGCGCTCGGGGTGCCTGCGGGCGTGCTGGACCAGCCGGCTCAGCAGGTACGTACGGTCCTTGCGGCTGTCCGGGACGGAGGGCTGGGCGGCGAAGACCACCGTGTAGGGGTCGTGCTCACCCTCGTACGGCGCACCGCCGAGGAACGGCAGGGCCACCTCGGTCACCGAGGAGTCGTCGGCGCCCACTCCGTCGTAGACGGCCCGGAAGCGGTCCGCGTCCTGGCGGGAGTTGGCGAGGACGAGGTCCGCGCCGTGCCGCAGCAGCAGGCCGTCGGCGAGCTTCTCGTAGACGACGCCGACGTAGCCGGTGACGACGACGGGCCGCGCGGTGCGGTCCTGCCAGACGCGCGCCAGGCCGTGCAGCATCGCCTGTACACCGCCGCCGACGAGGGCGAGGACGAGGAGGTCGTACGACTCCTCTTCCATGGCGCGCAGGAACTCGACGGCGGTGACCTCCCGCAGCGAGTCGGCGCGCACGCCCACTTCCTCCAGCTGGCGCGGGGTGGGCGTCGCCCGGCCGCGCAGCAGATAGCCGTCGAGGACAGGGCGGACTTGCGCGCCCTCGCGCGGTCCGGCTTCCATGGACGGGCCCGGGGCGATGCGGTCCGCGGTCAGCGCACCCCATTTCCATCGGGTGTCTGAGTCCGCGAGGACGGCGATTCGCGGGCGCTTCGGTGTACTTGCTGGCACGTCGATGACGCTAGGAAGCGAATCCGAGGTATGGCGGAACCAGGACTCAACGAAAAGTTAACAACACCCCACCGAAAGCCGAACTGGCCTGCTGGAAGGCGGGAAGTACACGGGGTGCACCGTTCTGACACATGGAGTTCACCCGGTGTACGACCATCGGAAAGTTGCGCTGCCGGGCGGGCTCCTAACGTTTTGCAGGTGCCTAAGCTTTCCGTGATCGTGCCGTTCTACAACGTGCAGCAATATGCCCCGGACACCCTCAGAAGCCTTCGGTTGAACGCCGACCGTGATTTCGAGTTCATCCTGGTCGACGACCATTCGAAGGATGAAACCCCGGCCATTCTCGAACGAGCGGCCGAGGAACTTTCGGATGTCGCCCAGGTGCGTTACATCCGCCACGAGGAGAACGGCGGGCTCGCCACCGCCCGGAACACCGGCCTGGACGCGGCCCAGGGCGAGTACCTGACGTTCCTGGACGGCGACGACTGGCTGGCCCCCGGCTACTTCACCGAACTGGTGTCCGCCATGGACGAGTTGGGGTGCGACTTCGTGCGCACCGACCATGTGCAGGCCACCGCGCGCGCCCGTTCCGTGAGCCGGGTGCCGGTCGGCCGCCGCTGGGAGGTGTTCAGCCCGCGGGACGCCATCCTCCCCGCCCACCGCTCGACGTCGGTCGACTACGCCTACGCCTGGGCCGGTGCCTATCACCGCCGCCTCCTCGACAAGGGCGTGCTCCACTTCACCCATGGGCTGCGCACGGCCGAGGACCGGCCGTGGATCTGGAAGCTGCACCGGGAGGCGGAGTCGTTCGCCGTGGTGAGCCTGCTGGGCGTGTTCTACCGGCGCGGGGTGGCCTCGTCGCTGACCCAGATCGGCGATGTCCGCCAGCTCGACTTCATCCGGGCCTTCGACCAGGTGATCGAGGAGACCGCGTCGGACCGGGAGGCCGACCGGCTGCTCCCCAAGGCGGTGCGGACCTACTGCGCGATCATCGCCCACCACCTCTCCAACGAAGACAGGTTCGAACCGGCCGTGGCCAGACAGCTGCGGTCGATGAGCGCGGCGGCCATCAAGCGCATGCCGCAGGACGCGCTCGGTGACGCACTGGAGGCGATGGACATGGACCGCTCGTCCAAGCTGCGGCGGCTGCGGCGCAGGGCCACCACCACGGAGGCGGCCGCCTGATGCCCGGGACCACTCAGATCTTCTGCGCCTCGACGCTGTACGGCGTCGCCACCCTGGCCGCCGCGATCGACTCGGACCTCTTCGAGGAGCCGGACCGCCGGGTGCTGCTGGTGTTCAACAACTCCGCGACTCCGGAGACCACCCCGGCCCTCGACGAGATGCCGGGCTTCGCGCCGCTGCGCGAGCACTTCGACGAGGTGCTGTCCTGGAACGAGGCGATCCGGCCCTTCCACCCCGGGGCCTGGACGCCGCGCTCCGACGACATCCCCCTGTTCGAGCGCTATCTGCGGATGCTCTGGGGCCTCGGCGACGACCGTGTGAGCCTGGTCCTCGAGTCCATCCAGGTGGCGCCCGCGCTGACCGTGGCCCAGCTGTTCACCGACGCCCCCATCGACGTCTACGCCGACGGGCTGATGAGCTACGGCCCCACGCGCAACAAGCTCGACCCGCTGGTCGGCACGCGTGTGCGGCGGCTGCTGCACCTCGATCTGGTGCCGGGGCTCACGCCGATGCTGCTGACCGAGTTCGAGGTGCCGGCGCACCTGGTGCCGTCGCCCGCGTTCCTGAAGGTGCTGGGCGAGGTCACCGAGACCGTCCCCGAGCTGCCCGCCCTGCCCGGTGACGCGGCGCTGCTGCTCGGCCAGTACCTGTCGGCGCTGAACATCCTCTCCCCGGAGGAAGAGGAAGACCTGCACGTGCGGATGATGCGGGGCGCGGTCGCCCGCGGCCACCGCACGGTCGTCTTCAAGCCGCACCCGACCGCGCCGGCCCGTTACAGCCGCGCCCTGGAGACCGAGGCCGAGAAGCTCGGCGTGGACCTCACCGTGCTGGACACGCCCGTCCTCGCCGAGGTGCTGTTCGACCGGGCCAGGCCCGCGCTGGTCGTCGGCTGCTTCTCCACCGCGCTGTTCACGGCCTCGGCGCTCTACGACCTGCCGGCCGCGCGCATCGGTACCGAGCTGCTGCTGGAGCGGCTGACGCCGTACCAGAACAGCAACCGGATCCCCACCACCCTGGCGGACGCGCTGCTGCCCGACCTGGACGGCGGGACGGACGGCGACGTGCTTCCGGCCGAGCGGCTGTCCGCCCTGGTCACCGCCGTCGGATTCACCATGCAGCCGCAGATCTATCCCGAGCTGCGCCCGCAGGCGGAACAGTTCCTTTCCCGGCATCTCGGTCCGCGCACCCGGCGCTACTTCAAGAAGCGCCGTCTCACCTCGCTCGGCCTGCCCGGCGGTATTCCGCAGCGGCTGGCCTTCCTGCCGCGCAATTCCACGGCACGCCGGGTGGTCCGGCGGGCCAGGGCGCTGCGCAAGGCGGTACGCCGCTGAAAACGTATGCCGAGCACCGCAAGGGCGTCGGTCCGCCACAGAGGCGGGTCGGCGCCTCCGCGTTTTCGCCACTGGTTACCGACATCCAGATGAATCCATGGGAACAGGAAGGCGAAGCCTGTTTCCGTCGAACGTTTAAGCGTCAATTCACGTCCTAGGGTGACAGGCGGCGTCCTGCCCGCCCGCAGGCGGCTCAGGTGAAGGACACACGAGCTACAGAGGTTTCCAGCGTGACCGAGACGGTCGTCAGCACCCGCAAGCCCCAGCCCGAAGTCACCGTGCTGGTCGAACCACCGGGAGCCACGACCGGCCCGCGGCGCAGGAAGGGCTCCGGCGGCCGGCTGCGCGCCCTGGACGGCCTGCGGCTGGTGGCCGCGCTGATGGTGGCGGCGTACCACTACGGCGGTCGCGACGGTGAGGTCTCCGAGGCCTGGGGCAGCTCGCCCAAGGTCCAGTTCCCCACCCTGCACGAGTTCTTCGCCTACGGCTGCCTGGGCGTCCAGGTCTTCTTCGTCATCAGCGGGTTCGTGATCTGCATGAGCGGCTGGGGACGTCCCCTGAAGTCGTTCTTCGCCTCCCGCGCCTCCCGGCTGCTGCCCGCCTACTGGGTGGCGGTCGCGATAGTGACGGTGGTGTTCGCCCTGCCGGTGGTGGCCTACAAGGCGGTGTCGCCGAGCGACGCGCTGGTCAATCTGACCATGCTTCAGATGCCGCTCGGCGTGGACCGGGTGCTCGGGGTGTGCTGGACACTGTGGGCGGAGGTCCGCTTCTACGCGCTGTTCGCGCTGTGCGTGGTGCTCCCGGGGGCGAGCCGCCGCCGGGTGATCATGTTCTGCGCGGGCTGGATGCTGGCGGCGGTGATCGCGGACAACGCGAACATGCCCCTGCTCGACATCGTCCTGATGCCCGAGTACGCCCCGTACTTCATCGGCGGTGTCGGCCTCTACCTCGTCCACCTCGACCGGCGGGACGCCTACGCGTGGGGCATCGTCGCCGTCAGCTGGCTGATCGGGCAGCACTACGCGGTGCAGAGCCTGTGGCACGCCGCCGGCGCGGACGGCTTCTCCTACCGCTCCTCGACCGGCATCGTCCTCGTCGTGACCTTCGGCTTCCTGGCTGTCGCGGCGATCGCGCTGGGCTGGCTGCGCTGGGCCAACTGGGGCTGGCTGACCGTGGCGGGGGCGCTGACGTATCCGTTCTATCTCGTCCACGAACACCTTGGCTGGGTGGTGATCCACGCGCTGCACCGCGGCCTCGGACTGCCATCCGGGGCGACATTCGCCCTGACCGCGGCCTCAATGCTGCTGCTGGCGTGGGTGCTGAACCAGTATGTGGAGAAGCCCCTGACGCCACGCCTGCGGGCAGTGCTGGCGAAGGACCGCTGAGCTGTTCACGGGCCGTTCAACCGACCGTCGGTTTGGGCATCGCTCAGAGAGAAGGCTCGTCTCATGACCAACGCACAAGTCACCGACAAGCACCCCGGCGAACTCGCCGACGTCCCGGGCTGGTTCCCGCCGCTGGACCAGATGCTGTTCACCTGGTTCCTGGAGCGGCAGCAGAAGCAGGGGATGAAGGGCGACCTGCTGGAACTCGGCGTCTACATGGGCAAGAGCGCGATCCTGCTCGGCCACCACCTCCAGGACGGCGAGAAGTTCACGGTCTGCGACCTGTTCGAGGGCGACGCCCCCGACGGGGCCAACCAGGCGGAGTCGGCGAAGTCGTACGCCTCGCTGACCCAGCAGATCTTCGAGCGGAACTACCTCTCCTTCCACGACGACCTGCCCACGGTGATCGCGGCACCCAGCTCCGTGGTGCCGGAGAAGGTGGCCCCGGCCTCCTGCCGCTTCATCCACGTCGACGCCTCGCACCTGTACGAGCACGTGCACGGCGACATCGGCGCGGCCCACGACATCCTGGTGCCCGAGGGCGTCGTCGTCCTCGACGACTTCCGCTCCGAGCACACCCCCGGTGTCTCGGTCGCCGCCTGGGAGGCCGTCCTCAACCGCGGTCTGCGCCCGGTCTGCCTCAGCACGCAGAAGCTGTACGGCACCTGGGGCGATCCCGAGCCGCTCCAGGAGGAACTGCTCGAGATGCTGCGGCAGCGCTCGGACGTCGGGCTGAGCGTGCAGTCGGCGGCCGGGCACCGGCTGATCCGCGCCCGGTCCCGGGGCATGAAGCCGCCGCCGTTCCCGGCCTCCCGGCACTATGTGGCGCCGCCTGCCGCGGCGAAGGCCCCGGCCGCCGAGGTGACCGAGTCCCGTGCGGCGCGACCGGCCCGGCCCGCCCCGTCCCGGGCACGCCGGCTCGCCAAGGACCTGCTGCCGCCCCTGGTCACCCGGGCCGTACGGCGGGCACGCGCGAAGCGTTCCTGACGCCGGGGTGTCATGAGACGCCGTAGCGCGCCCCGATCCCGTCGATCACGAGGGCGAGTCCCTCCTCGAAGTGCAGGTCGTAGTCCTCGAAGATCTCCGCGCCCGCCTGGGCCGACAAGGGAAAGTCGGCCATCAGGCGGGCGCGTTCGTGCACGTCGTAGCCCTCGCGGCGCTCGTCCGGCAGCGGCCGCACGCCCTGCTCCTCGGTGACGAAGCCGAGCGTGTACAGGTACGAGGTGGTGAGCGCGCGGACCGCCTGGGCGAGGGTGAAGCCGGCGGCCGTGAACAGGCGCAGGTTCTCCTCCATCTGCCCCGCGTGCTCGATGCCGGTGAAGCGTGAGCCGCTGAACACCTTCGCGCCGTCCCGGTAGCCGAGCAGGGCCGCGCGCAGCCCCCGGTTGGCCTTCAGCAGCCGGTCCCGCCAGGTGTCGGCCGGGTCGAGCGAGGCCCCGGCGACCATCCGGCGGTACATCTCCGTCGCCATCTCGTCGAGCAGTGCCTGCTTGTCCTTGAAGTGCCAGTAGAGGGCGGGCGCCTTCACGTCCAGCTCCCGGGCGATGGCCCGCAGGGTCAGGCCGTCCAGGCCCGTCTCGTTCAGCAGCCGCAGGGCGGTGTCCGCGACCCGCCGCCGGTCCAGGGGCGCACGTCGTTCCGTACTCACGCTTGACAACTTAACACCGTTAAGGCAACCCTCGGAGGGAGGGTTGCTTAACAGCGTTAAGGAGACGGTGGATCATGGACACGGACGTGCTGGTGGTGGGCGCGGGCCCGACGGGCCTGGCACTCGGTATCGACCTCGCCCGGCGGGGCGTGGCCGCCCTGGTCGTCGAGCGGGCGGAGGCGCTGTTCCCCGGCTCGCGCGGCAAGGGCATCCAGCCGCGCACGATGGAGGTCTTCGACGATCTGGGCGTGCTGGACGCGATCCGCGCGGCGGGCGGCCCCTACCCGGTGGGGATGATCTGGCAGAACGGCAGGCGGGCGGGCGAACACCGGATGTTCGACCCGGCCGAGGCGAGCGAGGACGCGCCGTACACGGAGCCGTTGATGGTGCCGCAGTGGCGCACGCAGGAGATCCTGCACGCGCGGCTGGCCGGGCTGGGAGGAGAGGTGGCCTTCGGCCGGGAGCTCGTCGGGCTGACGCAGGACGGCCTCCCGGCCGGGGTGCGGGCGGAATTCGCCTCGGGGGAGCCCGTCACCGCCCGGTACGCCGTCGCGGCGGACGGCGGCCGCTCGACGGTGCGCAGACTCCTCGGCATCGGGATGACGGGCGAGACCCTCGACCCGAACCCGACGCTGGTGGCCGACGTCCGGATCAGCGGCCTGGACCGGGACAACTGGCACATCTTCCCGCCGGCCGGGGACGGCGACGGCTACCTCGCGCTCTGCCCGCTGGTCGGCACCGAGGACTTCCAGCTCGTGGCGCAGTTCCCGGACGGGACGGCCCCTGACCTCTCGCTGGAGGGCATACGGAAGGTCGTCGCCGCCCGCTCGCACCTCGCCCCCGAGACCGTGACCGAGCTGCGCTGGGCCTCGGACTTCCGCCCCCGGGCGGCCCTGGCGGACCGCTTCCGCTCCGGGCGGGTCTTCCTCGCCGGCGACGCGGCCCATGTGCACTCCCCCGCCGGCGGCCAGGGCCTCAACACCAGCGTCCAGGACGCCTACAACCTGGGCTGGAAACTGGGCGCGGTGCTGCGCGACGGCACGGAGGCGGCGCTGCTCGACACCTACGAGGAGGAGCGGCGTCCCGTCGCCGCCGACATGCTCGGGCTGTCCACCAGCGTCCACCGCGGCGAGACCCGGCGGGGCGGGGCGACCCGTCAGCTGGGGCTCGGCTACCGCACTTCGTCACTCACGCGGGAGACACGCACCGACCCGGGCCCGGTACGGGCCGGCGACCGGGCACCCGACGGGACGGTGGACGGGGCCCGCCTCTTCGACGCGTTCCGCGGACCGCACTGGACGCTGCTGGCTCTGGGCGGGGCGCGGCCTCCCGCCCTCGGCAGGCAGATCGAGCAGGTGCGGACCGTCCACGGCCCGGCGCACGGGGCCTACGGGGCCGGGCTGTTCCTCGTACGGCCCGACGGATACGTCGGCTGGGCCGGGGACTCGGCGACCGGGCTCACGGAGTACCTCGCCCGGTTCGGCCGCAGCCGGTGAGGCGCTACGCGCTGCTCGCCAGGGACAGCTTCACCGCGAAGCCCAGGAACAGGGCCCCCGCCGCGGACGTGGCGCCCGCGGCGAGTCGCTTGCGGCTGCGGAAGGCGGCGGCCAGCCGGGTGCCGCCGAATATCAGCGCACTGAGGTAGAGGACGCTGGCCAGGGTGGCGAAGGTGCCGAGGACGACGAAGGAGACGGCCGGGTAGGCGTATCCCGGGTCGACGAACTGGACGAAGAAGGCGACGAAGAACAGGATCGCCTTGGGGTTGAGGAGACTGATGACCAGCGCCCTGCGGAAGGGCCGCTCATCGGCCGCCGCCCCGGGCGCGCCGTCCTCCGCGGCCCGCTCACGACGGGTCCGCCACAGGCCCCATGCCGCGCGCAGCATCCCGACCGCCAGCCAGGCCAGATACCCGGCTCCGGCGTACTTCACGATCCCGAACAGCACGGCGTTCGCCTGGAGCAGCGAGGCGACCCCGGCCGCCGACAGCGTCATCAGCACCGCGTCCCCGCACCACACCCCGGCCGCGGCCCGATACGCGGTGCGCGTACCGCGTCGGGCGGCGACGGAGATCACGTACAGCGAGTTGGGACCGGGCAGCAGGACGATCAGAACCAGGCCCACGAGGTAGGTGGGCAGATCGATGACACCGAACATGCGAATGAGTGTCGCACGCGGGTCTGACACTCCCCCTCCCCCCGGTCAGAAGACGTCCGAGGGCTCATACGCCCCCCAGACCTCCCGCAGCGCGTCGCACACCTCTCCCACCGTCGCCCGTGCCCGCAGGGCCTCCCTCATCGGGTACAGGACGTTGTCCGAACCCTGCGCGGCCTTCTTCAGGGCCGTCAGTGCCGCGTCCACGGCCGGCTGGTCGCGCTCCGCCCGCAGTTCGGCCAGGCGTTCGGCCTGCCGGGCCTCGATGGCCGGGTCCACCCGCAGCGGCTCGTACGGTTCATCCTCATCGAACTGGAAGCGGTTGACACCGACCACGACCCGCTGACCGGAGTCGGTCTCCTGCGCGATGCGGTAGGCGTTGCGCTCGATCTCACCCTTCTGGAAGCCGTGCTCGATGGCGGCCACGGCACCGCCCAGCTCCTCGACCCTGGCCATCAGTTCCATCGCCGCGGCCTCGACGTCGTCCGTCATCCTCTCGATGACATAGGACCCCGCGAACGGGTCCACGGTCGCCGTCACGTCTGTTTCATGGGCCAGGACCTGCTGGGTGCGCAGCGCCAGTCGCGCGCTCTTGTCCGTCGGCAGGGCGATCGCCTCGTCGAAGGAGTTGGTGTGGAGGGACTGGGTGCCGCCCAGGACCGCTCCCAGGCCCTGCACGGCGACCCGGACCAGGTTCACCTCGGGCTGCTGGGCCGTCAGCTGCACCCCTGCCGTCTGCGTGTGGAAGCGCAGCATCAGCGACTTGGGGTTCCTCGCGCCGAACTCCTCCTTCATGACCCGTGCCCAGATCCGGCGTGCGGCACGGAACTTGGCGACCTCCTCCAGCAGCGTCGTACGGGCGACGAAGAAGAACGACAGGCGCGGTGCGAAGTCGTCGACGTCCATGCCCGCCGCCATCGCGGTACGGACGTACTCGACACCGTCGGCCAGGGTGAAGGCGATCTCCTGCGCGGGCGAGGCGCCCGCCTCCGCCATGTGGTAGCCGGAGATGGAGATCGTGTTCCACCTCGGGATCTCGGCCCCGCAGTACCGGAAGATGTCCGCGGTCAGCCGCAGCGACGGCTTCGGCGGGAAGATGTACGTGCCCCGGGCGATGTACTCCTTCAGCACGTCGTTCTGGATCGTCCCGGTCAGCCGCGCGGCCGGCACACCCTGCTCCTCGGCGACCAGCTGGTAGAGCAGGAGCAGCAGGGCCGCGGGGGCGTTGATCGTCATCGACGTCGAGACCTGGTCCAGCGGGATGCCGCCGAACAGCACCCGCATGTCGTCGACGGAGTCGATGGCGACGCCGACCTTGCCGACCTCGCCGTGCGCGAGGGGGGCGTCGGAGTCGTGGCCCATCTGGGTGGGCAGGTCGAAGGCGACCGACAGGCCCGTCGTGCCGTGGGCGATCAGCTGCCGGTAGCGGGCGTTGGACTCCGTCGCCGTGCCGAAGCCCGCGTACTGGCGCATCGTCCAGGGACGGCCGGTGTACATCGACGGGTACACGCCCCGCGTGAAGGGATACGCCCCCGGAGCCCCCAGCTTCTCCGCGGGATCCCAGCCCTGGAGGGCCTCCGGCCCGTAGACCGGCTCGATGGGCAGCCCGGACTCCGACTCACGCGTCATGGTGTGATGCCTCCCGCCGAGCAGTGGGTGGTCGGGACCTCGCTCACCACCATGCCCCCTGGTTCGCGACGGGTCACGCCAGGGGAACATCTCAGGTGACATCCGGGCACACCGGTGAGACGACAGGGGGCCGCGTGCGTACCAGGGGCATGGGGAGAGCGATCGCTGCGGCGCTCGCCGCGCTGGCCGCGGTGACCGGCTGCACAGTCCAGCCCGCCGACGGCGACGGGAAGGGCCGTTCGCCCGTGCACATCGAGTTACCCGATGGCACCCCGTCCCCGGCGCGCACCCCGCCCGGCGAGGGCGGCCCGAGCACCGCCCCCGCCCCGCCCGGCGACGACAAGCCCGGCGCGGCGCCCCCCGCCCCGGCCCGTGTGCTGTGGTCCCGCGGTGCCACCGGCCGGGACGTCCGCGAGCTCCAGGCGCGGCTGCGGCAGGTCGCCTGGCTCTTCGAGGGGCCGACCGGGACGTACGGCGAGCAGACGGAGCGGGCGGTCAGCGGCTTCCAGGGCAAGCGCGGGCTGCCGCGCACCGGGCGGGTGGACACCGTCACCTGGCAGCGGCTGCTGCGGATGACCCGCGAGCCGGGCCGATGGGACCTGTATCTGATGGGCGGCCAGCCGGCCGACCCGCCGGACCCGCGCTGCACGAGGGGCCGGGTGCTGTGCATCGACAAGACCAGCAGGACGCTGCGCTGGATGATCGACGGGCGGACCGTGTCGACGGTGGCCGTCCGCTTCGGCTCGAGCGGCACGCCGACCCGGGAGGGTGTCTTCTCCGTCTACTGGAAGTCCCGCGACCACGTCTCGACGCTCTACGACGCACCCATGCCCTACGCGATGTTCTTCAGCGGCGGCCAGGCCGTGCACTACTCGGCGGACTTCGCCGCCCGGGGCTACGCGGGGGCCTCGCACGGCTGCGTCAACGTACGGGACGAGGCGGCGATCGCTGAGCTGTACGCGCAGGTCCGCGACGGCGACAAGGTCGTCGTGTCCTGGTGAGGACGCGGGAGGGAAGTTGGGGCGCGGGCGGGACCGGGGGAACGTGTCCCGCCCGCGCTCAGGTGCACGAGCCGTAGGTACGGGGGGAACCCCGGCTCTGTGCGACGGCCGATGACCAGTCGGCTCACTCATTACTGCGCCGGAGCGGCCGAAAACGTCACACCCTCGGCCAGGAGATTTTCACGGAGTACGAAACCGCAGGTCACAGGGGTGCGAGAGACTGCCGGGAGTGGCCGCGGTCCGCGGCCTCACCGTCGGCGTTCCGCCGCTCGGCACGTGCCCCGGCCCGCTCGCCGGCCTGACGGCCGGCCTTCCGCTCGGCCTCGCCGTGCTCGCGGTCCCGCTTTCCGTCCCGGTCGCGGTCCCCGTCCCGGTCCTTGTCCCGGTCGTCGTTCTTGTGCCTGCCCGTCTTTCCGTCGCCGTCCTCGTCGTTCCGGTCGGCGGAGCCGGAGCCGGTCGTGGACAGGACGCCCTTGCAGTACTTCCACACCCGGGTGCCGGCCGCGGCGTCCCGCAGGGCGCGCCTGCGGTCGGCGTCCAGCCGCTTGCCGTCGCGCAGGTCGCGGCAGGCTGAGGTGATCTTCCTGCGGCTGTCTCCCGGGCGGTGTCCCCGCTCGCCGGAGCCGGGCTTCGGTGTCGCGTCCTCGCGTGCCTCGCCCCGCCCGGAGCCACCGGGGCCGCCCGCCGCGGGGCCGCTCGGCGCGTCGTCCGGGGTGGACCCGCCCTGCACCTCGTCGCTCGGCGAGGGCGACTCCAGCGGGCGTTCGGGAGGAGAGACGGCGGCGGAGACCGAGGCACCGGGGCCGGGCTCGTCGCCGCCGAACGGTGTCAGGACTCCGGTTCCGGCCGCGACCGCGATCCCGCCGACCATGCCGACCGCCAGCACGGCGGCCAGGGCGAGGCGTGCGGGACGGGCCCAGGGAGGCCGCCGGCCATCGCCGGAGCCGCTGCCTCGCGAGGTTCCGATCCGGACAAGTCCGGCGTCCACGACCTCGTCGGCGGCCTGTCCGCCCGTGGTCCCGGAGGCCGCGAGGGCCGCCGCGGCGTCGGCACGCTCCGCGCGCAGCTTGCGGAAAGCGGCCATCGCCGCGGCCTCACCGGGGAGTTCCTCGCTGGTCAGCGGGGGTGACGCGGACAGCGCACCGAGCGTCCTGGCGAGTCGTTCGGCCTGGTCGCGGTCGGCGCCTTCGACAGCTTCGAGTGACTCTCCGCTCAGCAAACGCTCCGCCGTTTCGCGGTCCAGCCACCTGTACTGCTCGTCGGCCATCACACATCCTTCTGCGTCCGCGGGACGCTGCGCGTCACACCTGCGGACGTCACCGCACCGCCGCGCGGTTCTCGCTGCTGCGGCAGGGCGTCGAGCACCCCGGCCGATTCCGGATCGGCCTCCGGGTCGTCGCCGAGCAGCTCGGCGAGCCGCCGCAGACCCCGGTGTGCCGCCGTCCGGACGGCGCCCGGGCGCTTGCCGAGCGTCTCCGCTGCCGACTTCGCGTCGAGCCCCACGACCACCCGCAGCACGACCGCCTCGGCCTGGTCCTGCGGCAGCCGGGATATCAGAGAGAACGTGCCGTCGGTGGCGAGCGCCTCCATGGCCTCGCCGGCGGTGTCGGACTCGGCGGCCCGGCCGGTCAGTTCGGTCTCGTCACCGCCGATCGCGGGCCGGCGCCCGCGCATCCGTATGTGGTCCAGCGCGCGGTTGCGGGCGATACGGGCGGCCCAGCCGCGGAAACGATCCGCGTCGCCGGTGAACCGCTCCAGGTCACGGGCTATCTGCAACCAGGCCTCGGATGTCACGTCCTCGGCGTCGGGGTCGCCGACCAGCGTCCGTACGTATCCGAGCAGCCGCGGGTGCACGGCTCGGTACACAGTCCGGAACGCGGTTTCATCTCCGTCCTGTGCCGCACGCACCGCGGCGGTCAGCTCCGCGTCGTCCCCCAGCACCGCGCGCGCCCCTCTTTGCGCCTAAACCGGCGCCGCTCTCGCGGACCGGGTTCTGGCCGTCGTGGTTCCTCAATGCCTGGTTGCGGTCTCAGGTCCGCAGTGGTTGCTGTGGTCATCCGTCCTCCGCGGTCTGGCGCGAAAGGCACGTTACGTCCTGAAACCATTCCCCGTCCATGTCCGTCCAGGATGCAACTAAGCCGTGACACGGCGAGGTGTGACAGAAAACGCAGACATGGCGCTGTAGGAAGTACGGGCCGCCGCGCGGTCCGTGCCGCGTGACGGCCGGGGCCTCTCCTGTGGGGGGTGGCGGCCCCGGCCGTTGCCACGGCGCCCCGGGACGCGCTTACCGCGCCGGACGTACGGCGAACACTCGCGCCGGGAATCCCGAACCGCCCTGTGGCTTGGGCCACGTTGCGATGATCAGGGCCCCCGCCTCGGGGACCTGGTCGAGGTTGGCCAGCAGTTCGATCTGCCAGCGGTCGCGTCGCAGGACGTACGCCTCCAGGCTGTAGTCACCCGCGGAGGCGGCGAGGCCCGGGTCGGTGTCGGACTGTTCGTGACCGATGGCGACGACTCCCGCGTCCTCGAACAGATATCGCAGCACCTCGGCCGACCAGCCCGGCGTGTGGCTGACGCCCGCCTCGTCCCGGTTGGCCAGCGCCACCGGGTCCGGCCAGCGCCGGCTCCACCCGGTGCGCAGGGCGGCGAACGAGCCGGACGGGACACGGCCGTTGCGCTCCTCCCACGACCTCACGTCGTCCAGGGTGGGCGTGGCGTCGGGGTCGGTCTCGACCCGGGCGGTGATGTCGAGCACGACCAGCGGCAGGATCATCTCCTCGACCGGGATACGGTCCAGCGGGCGGGCCCCGGCCACGAAGTGGGAGGGCGGGTCGACGTGCGTGCCCCACTGGCCGACCAGCGTGTAGCGGTGGACCGTGAAACCGTCGCCGCGCTCCAGGTCGAAGAGCGTCTCGCGCCGCTCGTCCCCGAAGCCCGGGAAATGCGGCTGCCCCGGCCGGAAGGCGTGCGTGAGGTCCGTGAAGACCGCCTTCTCGGTCAGCGCGCGGTACGCCGACCACAGCCCGGGCTCGGATCCGCCGAGGGTCACCGGGCGTTCTCCAGGAGCGTGCGCCCGGGGGTGTGCCGAGACGGCGATGCCGACGTCACCGCCACCTTCCTCCGCGTCAGCCCGACGCCCACAAGCACCACGACCATGCCCAGCACCACCCGCACGCTGAGGTTCTCGCCCAGGACGACCGCGCCCAGCAGGACGGAGACGACCGGCAGCAGATAGCCGACCACGGCGGCGTTGGTGGCGCCCTCGTCGTTGATGATCCGGTAGGTGAGGTGGAAGGTGATCGCCGTGCAGAAGACGCTCAGGACCACGGCCGCGATCACGACGGCCGGACCGACGTCGATCGACTCCAGGCCGCCCACCGGCATCGCGAGCGCGGTCAGCCCGCTCGCCGCGACGAGCTGGGCGGCGGAGAGCGAGAGGGTGGGGGTGCCCTTGCGGACCAGCGTGCGGCCCATGTAGGTGAACGCCACGGCGTAACTGGCGGCCGCGCCGAGGATGGCGAGGGCGCCCCAGCCGGTCGCCCCGGTCGTCTGCCAGGGCGCGAAGATCACGATCGTCCCGGTGAAGCCCAGTAGCAGGCCCGCCAGTCGTACGGGACGGAGTCCGCGTTCCGAGCCCAGGGCCAGACCGAGGGCGATCGACCAGAGCGGGGTCGTGGCGTTCAGGACACCCGCGAGACCCGAGTCGACCGTCTGCTGGCCCAGGCTGAACAGCGCGAACGGCAGCGCGTTGCAGAAGAGGGCCGCGACGGCGATGTGCCGCCAGACGGTCACGCCCCGAGGCAGCCGATGCCCCGTCGCGTAACAGGCGACGACGAGGACCAGCGCGCCGAGGGCACAGCGGATGAACGTGACCTGGAGCGGGGAGAGCCCGCGCAGCGCCAACTCGATCCAGAGGAAGGTCGATCCCCACAGCAGCGCGAGCACGGCCACCCGCAATCCGCCCCACAGACTCCGCGTACCACTGTTCACGATGATTCCTCCCCGCCATGGGCCCCGATGCGTTCTCGTCCCGTCCCTACGAAGGTGCCTCAGTCAAGCTTTGAGGACAAGCAAATGGTTCTACCTATTCTGTTAAGCTCAGCTACATGCTTGACGTCAGGCGACTCCAGGTCCTGCGCGCGGTGGTCACCAGCGGCACGGTCACGGCCGCCGCGGCCCACCTCGGCTACACACCGTCCGCCGTCAGCCAGCAGGTGGCGGCACTGGAGAAGCAGGCCGGTACGGCGCTGCTGGAGCGGGTCGGCCGAGGGGTGCGCCCCACGGCCGCGGGTCTGCTGCTCACCGAACACGCGGCCCTGATCAGCTCGGCGGTCGCCCAGGCGGAGTCCGCCCTCGCGGATCTCCGCGCCGGGCGCACCGGCCGGCTGTCGGTCCGTTACTTCGCCACGGCGGGCTCCACCCTGGTGGCTCCGGCCCTGGCCCGGCTGCGCGCCGAGCACCCCGGCGTCCGCGTCGACCTCGAACTCACCGACCCGGAGGACCCGTTCCAGGAGGTGGTGCGGGGCCGGGCCGACCTGGCCGTGGTCGTCCGGACCCATGACCGCGCGGGCGACGGCTTCCGGCTCGTCCACCTCCTCGACGACCCGTACGCCGCCGTACTGCCCCTCGGTCATCCGCTCGCCGGCAAGGAAGTCGTCGACCTCCATGAGCTGTCCGGTGAGCAGTGGGTGGGCAGCGAGCCCCCCGGCCCCTGCCTCGAACCCGTCATCGACTCCTGTGCGGCGGCCGGCTTCAGCCCCGACTTCGTCATCCAGAGCGAGGACTACGCCACCGCGCAGGGCTTCGTCGCTGCCGGTCTCGGCGTCGGTCTGATGCCGGGTCTCGGACTGCGCAACCGGCACCCCGGCGTCGTCGTACGCCCGGTCCGCAACCCCGAGCCGATCCGGGTGATCTCGGCGGCCGCACGGGAGACCGCCCTCGAACAGCCCGCCATGCGCGGCCTGCTGGCCGCGCTGCGGGACGCGGCCGTCACCGCCGACCCGCCCGGCGGACCCGGGGCGGACTGACCGCTGCCCGAGGGGCGCGGGCCGGCGGCGAGGACGGAAGAGGAACATGTCAGACGCGGTGGAGGGCGGGGTCGGCGGGTGCGGCGGCCAGGGTCACCACGCTGGCGAAGATCTCCTTGCCGTGCTGCCGGGCGCTGATCCTGACCTGGTCCGGGTCCGCGAGCTGCTCCGCCTCCAGCCAGCAGGGGATGTCCATCTCGGCGTACCGGACGAAGTCGGTCTCCATGCCGGTGACCGTCACCGTGTCGGGGTGGGCCGTGGCCAGCGCCGCCTGGCGGGCGGCCTCCAGCAGCAGCATGCCCGGGGCGTGGTCCACGAGGTGGTCGAAGAGGATGGGGTGGGTGGTGTCCACCCGCAGCTGCCAGCGGTCGGGCCGGTCGGTCGCGGCGAGCACCACGTCCTCGAAGCGGTCGCGGCCGAACGGGGTGAGGCCCGCCGGAGGCGGCAGCGGCACGGCGCGCGCGGTGGCCGCCGCAGCGTCGGCGTACGGGCCGCGCAGCCGGTTGTAGACGGTGCGGTCCTGGACGGTGAAGCGCGAGCGCGCCGAGGCCAGCGGGCGGCCGTCGCGCTCGACGTCGGCTCTCAGGGTTATCGCGGAGGCCCGCTCACGACGGTAGGTCACCTCGTCGCAGGTGATGTGCAGTTCCAGCTCGGCCGGCCCCCCGTCGGCGTACGCTGCGGCCGGATCGAGTGTCCAGCTGAAGTCCTTCCACAGCAGCTGGTGGCCGAACGGCACGTTGTAGGCGCCGTGGGACAGCAGCGGCAGCGTCTGGCGTACGGTCTCGCTGAGCATCAACGGGTCGTGCAGACCCAGGCGGTTGACGTAGAACGGGTGGGTGGCGGGCCAGGCGGCCGTGACCGTGAAGGCGTCGGGCGCGGTGCGCCGCCAGCTGCGCAGCAGCACTTCGTCCTGGTTCGTCTTGTGCGTGAGGACGGGCGAAACCGTCTCAAAACGGTTTCCGACGCCGTGCTGGGCAAGGCTGATGGACATGGTGTTCCCCCCTGATGCGGTGACTCTCTTCTGGGCACGCGCAGGTGAAGCGAAGGCGCCCCCGGTGACAGGACCGCGCCGACGTGAATAAAATAGAGGTCGTTCTTTTTGTTTGTCTACGGGTTGAGGGAGTCTGCCGATGGCACGACAACGGCAGGAACGCGCGGAACGGACTCGTGCCGCGCTCATCCACGCGGCCGCGGAGGTGTTCGACCAGGCCGGGTACCACGGCGCGGGTCTGAACGCGATCCTGCAGAGAGCCGGCATCACGACCGGAGCCATGTACTTCCACTTCAAGTCGAAGGAAGAACTGGCCCGCGCGGTCATCGTCGACCAGGCCGCCGAACTGCAGTGGCCCCAGGGCAAGAAGGGGCTGCAGCAGCTGATCGACGTGTGCCAGTACCTGGCCGTGGAGATGCGCTCCAACGTGCTGTTCCGGGCCGGCGTCCGGCTCGCCGTCGAGCAGAGCGAGGTGAATCTGCTCGACTACTCGATCTACGACTGGTGGTCCGAGCAGTTCAGCACCCATCTGGCCGAGGCGCGTGAACTCGGCCAGCTGAAGCCGGAAGTGGACGTGGCCGCGTTCTCCCAGGTGATCGTCGCCTCGTACACCGGTACGCAGATCATGTCCCGGCTCTCCACCAACCGGTCCGACCTGCCCGCGCGCATAGAGAACATGCTGCGATGTCTGTTGCCGGCCATCGCGCCGGCGGAGATCGTCGCCTCGCTGGAGTTCCCGGGGAACGGGGAGACGGCGGGGGAATCGGTGGTGGAGGCGGAGCCTGGGGAGGGTGCGGCTTCATGAGACGTGTCCGGGTGTTGCTGACCGGCTCGACCGGGTTCGTCGGGCGGGCGGTCCTGAGCCGGCTGCTGCGCGCGAGCGGCGCCGACGGGCGGCGGGTCGAGGTACGAGCCCTCGCCCGCGCCGTTCCCGCCCTCGCGGACGAGCGGGCGGGCGTGGAGTGGGTGTGCGCGGACCTGACGGACCCCGCCTCGCTCCATGGGGCGGCGAACGGTACGGACGTCCTCGTCCACCTCGCCTGCCGGGTCTCCGGCGGGGCGGAGGAGTGCGAGCGGACGAACGTCGGCGGCACCCGGGCGATCGTCGACGAGGCGCGGCGTGCGGGGGTGGGGCGGATCGTCCACCTGTCCACGGCGGCGGTGTACGGGCCCGGTCCGCACCGGGGCATCCCCGTCGACGGGGTCGTGCCCGCGCCCGTGTCGGCGGCCAGCCGTACGCGGTTGGCGGCCGAGCGGATCGCGCTCGACGCGGGGGCCGTGGTCCTGCGCCCCGGACTGGTCCTCGGCCCCGGGGACCGCTGGGTCGTGCCCGCGCTCGGCGAACTGCTCCAGCGGGTGCCGGCCCGCTGGGACGGCGGCCACGGACTGCTCTCCGCCGTGGACGTCGACGACCTGGCCCGCCTCGTCGCCGCCCTGGTCACGGCACCGGACGGCGGCGCCGTGGCCTCCGGGGTCCACCACGCCAGCCATCCGGAGCCGGTACGCAACGGCGACCTCATGGCGAGGCTCGCCGAGTTGGACGTACTGCCGTCGGCCGGCGCCGACGACTGGGACTGGGAGAAGTGCCTCGCGCGACTGCGGGAGACACCGGGGCGTATGAGCGAGCGGCAGTTCGCCCTGCTGGCGCGGGACCACTGGTACGAGAGCGAGCGGATCTGGCGGCTCACGGACTGCGCCCCCGGGCCGGGACCGCTCGAGCGGCTGGCCGGGGCGGCGGCCTGGTACCGGGAGCAGCTGAGCGCTGGGTGACACCGCCCTCGAGACGGGGCGGCGGGAGAAGCGGTCCGCGGCTGAAGTCAAGGCGGGCGCGCTCGACTTGGCCAAGTGGTCGCGGGGTCGGCGCCGGGAGGCGTCTGTGGGGGAAAGCGGCGGTACGTTCACAGGACTGGGGGCGTGGCCTTCCGTCCTCCCCCGTCCCCAGCCCCCGTTCCCGGCGGGCCCGTGGGAGTCATTTCCCGTGATGGATGCAGAGGTCAAGCCCATGGTGAAGCAGGTGAGAGCGGAACGTACCCGTCAGGCGCTGATCGCGGCGGCGGCCGTCGAGTTCGACCGGCAGGGGTATGCCGGGACCTCGCTGTCCGCCGTGCACCGGGCCTGCGGGGCGACGATGGGAGCACTCACCTTCCACTTCCCCGCCAAGGCGGACCTGGCCACCGCGGTCTGCCGTGAGGCCGAGGCCCTCACCGGCGAGGCGCTCGCCCGGCTCGAACCGGCCGGACCGCTCCCGCCGGTCGCCGAGTTCACCCTCGAAGTGGCCCGGCTGCTGGAGCAGGAGGTCACCGTCCGCGCGGCGGCCCGGCTCACCCGGGAACGGGCCGTCCCGTCCCACTGGTACACCGTCTGGCGGGCAGCCCTGCGCGAGCTCGTGACAGCGGCCCGGGAAGCGGCCGGGACCCGTCCCGCACCCGACGAACTGGAACTGCTGGCGGTCTATCTGACGGCGGGCGCGGAGGCGGCCCTGCGATCGGGGCGCACCGGCGAGGAGGTGCAGGCTCAACTGAAGTGCCTGTGGGCCCTGGTGCACTCATCGAATGAGTGCACGGTCACCCCTGACCGCCTCCGATCACCCTGACTACCCGGTCTTTCTGACGATCTTTCTGACCGCTCCAATGAAAAGGCTCAGCCCATGACTCGACGCTGCGCGCTCGTCACCGGTGGTTCCCGGGGCATCGGGGCCGCCATCGCGACCGAACTCGCCGCCGACGGACACCGCGTGGCCGTGCACTGCCGTGCCGACTCCGCCGCCGCGAAGGCCGTCCTGGACGCCCTGCCCGGCACCGGCCACGCCCTGGTCACCGGTGACATCAGCACGCCGGGCGCTGCCCAGGAGGTCATGGAGTTGGCCGTCGGGCAACTGGGCACCGTGGACGTCCTCGTCAACAATGCCGGTGTCTACTCCGAGCAGCCCGTAGCCACCACCTCGTACGAGGACTGGCAGGCCGACTGGCGGCGCCTCGTCGACGTCAACCTGCTCGGACCCGCCGACCTGATCTGGCACTTCGTCGACCACCTCCGGCAGCGGCCGCAGGGCCCACGGGGCGCCCGCATCGTCAACGTCGGCTCGCGCGGCGCCTACCGGGGCGAACCCGACGCCCCGGCCTACGGCGCCACCAAGGCCGCCCTGCACTCGCTGACCCAGTCGCTCGCCCAGTCCCTGGGCCCGCTCGGCATCGCGGTGACCGCCGTGGCCCCGGGCTTCGTCCGCACGGACCTGGTGGAAGACCTGCTCGTCGGGGACGTCGAGGAGCAGGTGCGCCGCCAGAGCCCGCTGGGCAGGATCGCCGCGCCCTCGGACGTCGCCGCCGCCGTGGCCTGGCTCAGCGGTGAGCGGGCCGAATGGTGCAGCGGTGCCGTGATCGACGTCAACGGCGCCTCGCACCTGCGCTGACCCCGTAACCGGCCCTCCCGGGCCGCACCACACCTCAGAGGAGACCCCGTGCGCGCCGCGCTGTCGCAGATCGCCGTACGACCGGACGAACCCGTCGCCGAGCGGCGGGCCCGCGTGGCCGGCCTCGTTCGTGAGCAGCACACCGCCGACCTGGTGGTCCTGCCGGAACTCTGGACGGTCGGCGCGTTCGCCTTCGACGAGTTCCGCGCCCACGCCGAGCCGCTGGACGGGCCCACGGCCCGGGCGATGGGCGCGGCGGCGGCCGAGGCCCGGGTCTGGCTGCACGCGGGCTCGATCATCGAACAGGGCCCGGGCGACACGTTGTACAACACCTCCCTCGTCTTCGCGCCCGACGGCCGGCTGCACCGGACGTACCGGAAGATCCACCGCTTCGGCTTCGACCGGGGCGAGGCCACCCTGCTGGGCCGGGGGGAGGAGACCGTCACCGTCACCCTGGACGACGGTGGCCCGGCACGGCTGACGGCAGGGCTCGCCACCTGCTACGACCTGCGCTTCCCCGAGCAGTTCCGTCTCCTGGTGGACGCCGGCGCGCAGCTGTTCGTCGTCCCGGCCGGCTGGCCCGCCGCCCGTCGTGCCCACTGGTCGCTGCTGGCCCGCGCCCGGGCCGTCGAGTCCCAGGCGTACGTCCTTGCCTGCGGTACGGCCGGTACGCACGCCGGGGTGGAACAGGCCGGCCACAGCGTGGTGGTCGATCCCTGGGGCGAGGTCCTCGCCGAGGCCGGGGCGGGAGAGGAGACCCTCGTCGTCGACCTCGACCCGGCGCTCGTGGCGAAGACCCGTGCCGAGTTCCCCGCTCTTCGCGACCGTGTTCTCGGTGTGCCGACACCGGGCTGACCGGCCCTCGGCGACAGGTGCCGTCCGCCCCGCGAGTGCCGGGGCGGACGGCACCTGTCGTCTGTGCGCGGCCAACTACCAGGAGAAACAAACTTGTTGGATATTTTCCGGTGGCCTCTTGCGGCCCACGCGGCAGACGTGTAACACTCTTTCGCGAGGCAGTCTGCCCACTTCCAGGAGCCTTCGCACTGCCAACGCGTCGCCGTCGAGCGGCGCTTTTTTGTTTTCCGCGGTACCGGTTCCGATTCCGCGTCTCCCCGTTTCCCCGTTTCTCCGTTTCCCCGTTTCCCCGTTTCCCCGTTTCCCCGCATCTCCTTGTCTCCTGAAGGTGAGGCGACCAGTGACCATGGCCGACCCGACCCCCTCGCATCCCCGCCCGGAGCAGTGTGCGTCGAACCGCTGCCGCCGTGCGGCCCGTTCCGACGGTCTGCGACGCAGGCCCGCCGCTCCCGGTGCCCGGCTCTGCGGCCCGTGCAAACGCGCCCTCGCGGCCGATCTGACGGCCCTGCCCGCGCTCCACCACGAGAGCGAGCAGCGGCTCGTACTCCCCGCACGGCAGGGGGGCCTGGCCCGGGTCACGGGTCACCGGCCGGACGCGCCGCCGGTGAGCGACGCGGCGCTGGACGCCCGGCACGACGCCGTCGTACGACTGGCCTCCTGGGCCCGGCTCGTCCTGGACGAGGAGCCGGCCGCCGGAGCCCCGCCGGAGCGGACCGTTCCCGCTCTGGCCGCCTTCCTCGGCCGGCACATCGACTTCCTGGCCGCCCACCCCGCCGCGGGCCCGGCGGCCGACGAGATCGCCCGCACCGCCACGGCCCTTCGGCTCGTCGTCGCGCCGCCCAAGCCCGACCTCGTACCGCTCGGCCGGTGCGTGGAGCCGGGCTGCGACGCCGAGGTGTCACTCCCCGGGCGCGGCGGCGACGACCTGGTGCTGCGCGGACCGATGTGCGGCGCGGGGCATGTGCTCTCGCCACGTCAGTGGCTTGTCATGAATCACCGTCAGTCAACGCTCGAGACCAAGGAGTCGGGATGAACGACGACCTGCGCGCCCCGCGCGGCAAACGCGTCCCCACGTCGCTCGCCGCCCTCGCCCTCGGCGTCCGCGAGGGGACGATCCGGCAGTGGGCCCGGCGCGGCAAGATCACCCGGTACGGGACCAAACGCCAGGCCCTGTACGACCTGAACGAGCTGGCAGCGCTCGCGGCCGGGGAGAGCGGCGCGTAACTCCCCGCGCCGTAACGCCCCTCCCCCGCACCGAAGACCCGCCCGCCCCTAGAGACCTCCCCACCCCATAGAACCCGCACCACCGTTCGGCCACCGCCGCGCGGCCCTTCGGCATGCCCGAAAGCGGGCCGCGACCACAGTTCTTGAGGAGAGACAGCCATGGAGACGTACCCGGCATCGCAATGGCAGCAGCACTGGCAGGACCGGCGCGACCCCTTCGTCGAGGAGTGCTTCCGGGCCCGCGAGAACCTGCTCACCGATCTGAAGGACCCCGGCGCCGCCCAGGCCCGTGTCCTCGACGACCTCATCGACATCGGCGCCGCGTCGCTGCACTGGAAGGAGCAGGGGTACGACGCCGTGGCCACCGCCCCGGACACCTTCCGGTCCGTGCTGCCGATCATGCGCTACAACGACTTCGCCGAGCAGATCGACCGGGAGACCCGCACCAAGGGCGGCATCCTGTCGTGCAGCCCCGTACTGCGCTGGCTCAAGACCAGCGGGACGACGGGCACCCCCAAGCGCGTCCCGTACACGCTGCACTGGCTGCTCAAGTACCGCATCCCCGCGATGAAGGCGATGTGGGGCACCTACCTGGAACACCACCCCGAGATCCTCGCCCACCCCTGGGCCACCCTCGACACCCAGACGGTCCGCGAGGACGTGTACGACTTCGTGCACGGCGTCGAGCACCAGGCGATCAGCAACCGGCATCCGCAGATCAACAGCCGGGACTGGAACCCGCCGTGGTACGAGTCGCCGTGGTTCGGCCCCGACACGCCCACCAGCCACGCCGGGCGGATGTACCACCGGGTACGGCACCTCGTCGGCAAGGACCTGCACTACATCTCGGCGATCAACCCCAGCACCCTCGTCTCGCTGCGCGACCTGATCGCCGAGCACGGCGCCGAGCTGGTGCGCGACCTGCGCGAGGGCACGCTCCAGGGCAAGCCGTGGACCGAGCCCGACGAGAAGGCCGCGCTGCACCTCGAACAGGTCCTGGGCAAGGGCGAGTTCAGCCTCGTGGACCTCTGGCCGTCGCTGACGCTGTACAGCTGCTGGCTGTCGGCCTCCGCCGAGCTGTACCGGCCGCGTCTGGACGCCGTGCTGCCCGGTGTCGCCAAGCTGCCGTTCATGAGCTGCGGGACCGAGGGCGTCACCACCATTCCCGTGGACGACACCCTGGAGAGCCAGCCGCTCGCCGTCAGCCAGGCGTACTTCGAGTTCGTCCCCGCCGAGGTACCGCTCGGCGCGCTCCTCGACGCCGGCGAGAAGGTCGAGACGCTGCTGTACGACGAGGTCGAGGCGGGCCGCGACTACCACCTGATCATGTCCCAGGGAAACGGCCTCTACCGGCTGTGGACCGGTGACATCTACCGCGTGGACCGGATCGCGGACGGCACCCCCTGGGTCCACTTCACCCACCGCGACGGCGTCTTCCACTCGTTCACCGGCGAGAAGATCACCGAGGGCCAGGTCACCCAGGCCATCCGGCAGGGGCTCGAAGGCAGCGGGCTCGACACCGGGCTGTACATGTGCGGGCCGCGCTGGGACGAGCCGCCGTCCTACACCGTCGTCGTCGAGGTACCGGACCCCGGAGCGGACCTCGACCGGGTGCTGTCCGCCGCGATCGACCGCGAACTGTCCGTCATCAACATCGAGTACGCCTCGAAGCGGGACAGCGGACGGCTCGCCGCGCTCCGGGTGCGGACCGTGGCGCAGGGCGCGATCGCCGCGTACGTCGAGTCGCGGCGGCAGGGCGGCAACGCCACTCAGTACAAGTACAAGCCGTTCCAGAAGGACATCGACTTCGTCGACGCGATCCTCGCCGGCTGAAGCGCCCCTCACCCACTCAGTACCGATCAAGGAGAGCTGACCATGCTGGAGACCCTCAGGCCCCCGCAGAACACCCGCCGCGAGATCATCGACCTGCCCTGCGGCGACACCCGGCTCGCACTGCACCTGTGGCGGCCGGAGCAGATCAAGGGAGCCGTCTTCTACTTCCACGGACTGCAGAGCCACGCCGGGTGGCTGTGGGAGGTGGGCCCGCAGTTCGCCGACAACGACATCGCGTTCTTCGTCCTCGACCGGCGCGGCAGCGGCATAAGCCCCGGTCCGCGCCACGAGATACCGGACGTCGACACCGTCCTCGGCGACTACGCGGAGGCCGTCGCGTTCGTCCGGGAAATGATCGGCGACTCCGTGCCCCTGTCCCTGTTCGGGCACTGCCTCGGCGGCTCCTTCATGGCGGCCCTGATGGCGTACGAGGGGTTCACCACCTCGTACGACGCCGCCGTCTTCTGCTCGTCCTGGCTCGGCCGGATGCACGCGACCCTCGAACCGGACACCCTTGAGGCCATCGCGGCGAGCGGGAGCGAGGAGCTGTGGGACGCGGGGCTGAAGGCAGGCGACTTCACCGACGAGGTCAAGTACCAGCACTTCATCGACCACGACGACCTGGCGGTACGGCAGTTGACGCAGCGGTCGCGGGCGGTGCTGCTGGAACTGGAGCGGCTCTATCTGACGCGCGGACGCCTCAGCCCGGCGGTCCCCGCCGCGACCTTCGTCTCCGGGATGACCGACCCGATCGTGGACCTCGACGCCGCGCACTCCGTCTTCCAGGACCTGGTCTCCGGGCGCGGCTCGATCATGAAGTTCCCGACCGACAAGCACTACCTCTTCTACACCGGCGTCAGCGGCGACCTGGTCGACTGGACGTCGACGTACACCCTGCTCCAGGGGGTGAACCGTGGCGCCTGAGGCCGGCGGGTCCGGACAGGCCCGGCTGTACCACGTCGAGCTGCCCATGCGGACGCCGTTCGACCATCCCGCCGCCCGGCGGCGTACGTCCGACAGCCTGGTCCTGAGGCTCTCGGCCGACGGCGTGGACGGCATCGGCGAGTGCGCGCCCCGGTCGTACGTCACTGGGGAGACCACCGCGAGTGTGCGCACGGCGCTCGAACAGGTCGACTTCGAAGCGGTGTTCGCGCTACTGACCGGCCGTGACCCGCGGGAACTGCTGGGGCTGCTCCACCGGGACGGCTTCGCGCGGACCTTCGGGATCGACGGCGGCAACAACCTGCTCTGCCTGCTGGAGACGGCGGTCCTGGACTGGCTGGGGCGCCGCTCGGGGCTGGGCGCGCGGGAGCTGTTGCCGGGCGAGGCCGACGAGGGGCGCCGGTCGCTGCCCGTCTCGCAGGTGCTCGACCTCAGCCTGGACGCCGAGGAGTTCCTCGCCACCCGGGGACCCTTCCACTTCGTGAAGATCAAGGCGTCGGACGACATCGAGCACGACGCCCGTACCGTCCGGACGATCCGCGACAAGGTAGGCGACGACGTACCGGTCATGGTCGACGCCAACATGTGCTGGACGCCCGAGAACTCGGTCGGCCACGCCCGCCGGCTGCGCGAGGCCGGCGTCGACTATGTGGAGGAGCCGCTGCCCAAGGGCTCGTGGGAGGCGTTGCGCGCGCTGCGCCGCGAGGGCGGGCTGCGGATCATGCTGGACGAGTCGGTGTGCACGGCCCGGGACGCCCGTACGGCGGTCGAGTCGGAGGCCTGCGACGCGTTCAACATCCGGGTGTCGAAGAACGGGGGGCCGCTGCCGGCCGCCGGGCTCGTCGCCTACGCCCGGGAGAACGGCGTCCGTTTCCAGTTCGGGGTCCAGGTCGCCGAGGTGGGCCCGCTCATCAACTCCGGCCGGGCGCTGGCCTTCGGCAACCCGGACGCGCTCACCGTCGAGGCCGGGCAGTCCGACCGCTTCTTCCCGGAGATGATCGTCGCCCCGCCCCCGGCCGTCGACCGCCACACGAACACGCTGGCGCCGGCCGACGGCACCGGCTGGGGCATGGACCTGGCCGCGAGCGCGGAACGCTGGGCCGTGAAGAACTTCTGAGCCGGCCCTTCCCGGTCGCACATCAACGACGCCCATTCCCCACCACACCCATGCCCGAAAGGCGGGAACATCATGACCGTACTGTTCGAATGCACCTACCGGGGCGGCCGGTACTTCGGCCTCGGACTGCCCAAGGAGGACCAACCGTTGAGCCTCACGCCGCTCACGGACCGGAACCTGGGGAAGCTGCTCACCGAGGGCGGCGACGTCGCCGTGCTCCTCGCCTCCTCCGAGACGGTGACCGTTCCCGTGAGCGAACGCGACTCCGTCTCCTTCCGCCCGCCGCTGCTGCCCGACCACCTCGGTGACGCGGTGGTCGGCGGCTTCATGCAGACCCACAACGTCAAGGTGGACGCGGACACCCCGTCCCAGCCGAACTGGTTCCTCAAGGGCCTCGGCGATGTGCTGAGGACCTCCGGGGAGGAGCTGCGCGCACCGGTCGGGTCCGTCGCGCTGACCGAGGAGGCGGAGGTCGTCCTCGTCTACGTCACCGACGCGGACGGCGTCCCCCGGTACGTCGGCTACACCTTCGGCAACGACCTCACCGACATCGGCCGCTTCCGCCGCCACCGGGGACACCTCTCGTACGCCAAGCTGTGCGAGGCGGCCGTGGCGCCCTTGCTCTTCCTCGACAGGCCGCCGCGCCACGTCACCGGGCACGTCACGATCGAGCGGGACGGCGAGCCGTGCTGGCGGGGCGAGTTCACCACCGGCACCAAGGCCCTGCACTACGGGCTCGACGACATCATGTCCGAGCTCTTCTCCTACGACGCTCTGCTCGCCCCCGGCCGTGTGCACTACGTCTACATCGGCGCCGACCGCAGCAGCTTCCACGACGGCTTCCGGATGGCCGACCGCGACCGCGTCACCCTGGACTTCGCGAGCCACGGGGTCACGCTGTCGAACACCGTGCGATGTGCGTCGCCGACGCTCGCCGCCGCCGCGCGCGAGGGATCGTGAGCGGCGGTGGGCGGGGGCATGCCCCGGTCGACGGGGTGCGCAGGCTCAGTGGCACGGAGGCGACGTTCGCGTACAGCCATGCGCTGATGCGGGGCAGGGGCGGGCTCACCACCTCCTTCACGGTGAACGGCGTGTTCTCGCCGGAGCGGATGGAGGCGGCTGTGGAGCTGTGGCTGAGGAGGCTGCCGCTGCTGTCACTGCGGATCGAGGACACCGGGGGCGCGGGGCTGTGGTTCCGGCAGGGGGAGCCCGTCTCCCCGGACGGTGAGCGGCTGTGGGGGCTGCGGGTCGGGCGGGCTTCGGAGGGGACGACAGGTTTCTCCCTCAGCCTCCACCCCGCGATCTGCGACGGCTACTCCGTCGGGCGTCTCGTACGGCCGCTGCTGGACGCCCTGTTCGGCGTTCCGGGTGCCTGTGCCCGGGAGGAGGAGCTGCCGCCGGACACCGACGAGCTGACGTACGAGAGCGGTGGGGTCTGCGGGATGTGCGTGCCGGGGCCGGCCCGGCGGGCTGTGACGTCGCGCGGAGGAGGAACGGGGCCGGGAGCGGGGCGCGGGCGTCCGGCCGGAGTGGTCCGTGAGAGTGGTGGGGGCGTGACCCTCGCCCTCGGTGCGTACGAGACCCGCCGGCTGCGGGACTGGTGCGGTGCGCGGCGGTTGACGGTCGGCGGGTTCCTCGCGACCGTGCTGGCGGACGCGTTCGCCCGGGAGACCGGCCGCCGGGAGGTCACGGTCGCCACGGCGGTGTCCCTGCGCCGGCGCTACGCCGAGCGGGCGCTGATCAGCGAGCCCGGGTGCGTGCTGGGTCTGGTGCGGGCGCGGCTGCGGGCGGGCTGCGCCGGTCGCGACGCCGTGGGCGCGGGGGGTGACCTCGGGGGCCGGGCCCGGGGCCACGCGGAGGTGCTGTGCTCGGCCGGGCGGGACTGGCGTCCGGAGCGGCGGGCGCACACCGCGATCCGCCGGGCCGTGGAACGGGAGGCGGAGGGCGGCGGAGGGCCGGAGCTGCGGGTGACCGACGCCGGTTCGGTGGACACCGCGCTCGGGCCGCACGCGGAGAGGGTCACGGGGTTCCGGACCGTGGCGGCCCGGGGGGCCGGGGCGCTCGACGGCACGCTGCATCTGTCGTCGTTCAAGGGGGCGTTGACGGTCGGGCTGGCCGTCGGCGGGCCTTGGGCGGCGGTGGCCGAGCGGGAGTTGAGCGACGCCATGCTTTTGCTCGACCGCAGGTGAGCGCCCTGCGGGGGTGCGGACTCCTCAAAGTCGTAGCTGGAAGTGGCCCCTTCAATTGAAAACAAAGAGTTCGTTCTCTATTTTTTGAGGGCGGGCTTCGAACCGGCGGGGCCCGCCCAGTCCAGAGGAGGGGAACGCGTCATGGTGAGGTCCGCACGCCACCACGCCTTCGACGCCTTCATCGCGGGGATCTTCGAACGGCTGCCCCGTGCCGACCAGCGCAGATGGGCCCATGTCTACACGCGGGGCCTGCTGGTGACGCCGGGGCGCAAGACGGTGCGCCGGCTCGCGGCCTCCGCCTCGGACTCCACCACGGCGGCCCAGGCCCTGCACCAGTTCGTCAACGCCAGCCCGTGGGACTGGGAGCCGGTCCGCGCCCGTCTGGCCGACTGGGTCGTACGGCGGTCCCGGCCGCGTGCCCTGGTCATCGGTACGGCGGTGCTGCCCAAGCGGGGTGACCGCTCCTGCGGAGTGCACCGCCGCTTCGTCCCCCGGGACGGACGCACGGTCAACTGCCAGGTCGGCATCGGGGCGTTCCTCGCGGTGGAGCAGGGGACAGTGCCGGTCGACTGGCGGTTGCTGCTGCCCGGGCGGTGGGCCGAGGACGCGGGTTCGGGTCCGGAGGCGGGTGCGGCCGATGCCCTGGCGCTGGACCTCGTCGACGGGGTCGCGACCCGGGGTGCGGCCGGCTCGGACGAGGTGCCGGTCGTCGCCGACCTGGTCGGGTTCGCGGACACCGCCGCGCTGGTGGGCGGGCTCGTCGGCCGGGAGCGGCGGTTTGCCGTGGCCGTACCTGATGACTTTGTGGTGCACCCGGACCGTGCGGCCCTCGGCGGGCCCGGCTCTCGAACCGGTGCCGGTGCCGGTGGTGTGCCCGCACGAAGCCTCCTCACAGCCCGTCCGGGCCGGCCGCCGCACCACCCCCCGGCGGCGGCCGAGCCGGACTCGGCGCGAGTGGCGACGGGGGTGGTCCGCCTCCCCGGCATCGCCGTCGCCCTCCGGTTGATCGGCGAGCCGGGAGGCGGACGGATCTGGCTCACGGATCTCGTGGACAGGTCACCGCGCGAGGTGCTCGCGCTGGCCCGGCTGCACACGGGTGCCGTCGACACGGTGGAGCGGCTGGCCGACGACTTCGGTCTGCGCGCCTTCGAGGGACGCTCGTACGCCGGCTGGCACCACCACAAGACCCTGGTCTCCGCCGCCTTCGCCTACAGCACGCTCGGCTCCGCCGCCCCGACGCGCCCCGGCACTCCGGCCCACGCGTCACTCCGGCCACGCATCGCCCGCCCACCGCACCGGGCACGGACTACGGCCACAGGTGGGCGGGCCGGCACGGCCCCGGGACGCGCCGCCGGGGCCCCGGCCCGGACGGTCACGACACCCGGGCGGGCCCCAGCGGCTCCGGCGCGGACCGCTGAGACAGCGGCGCGGGCCGGCGTGGCTCCTGAGCGGGGCTCGGGGAGTCCGGCCGCTTCGACGCGCGCCACTGGGGCTCCGGTGCGGACTCCGGTGCCTCTCGGGCGAGCTGACGCGGCTTCGACATGGACTCCTGTGGCCCTCGCGCCACACGCCCGGCTCCCCGGGCCCCCGGCACGCACCCTCACCATCCCACCGCAACCCCCCGCACACCCCTCGCACCCGCTCCCCACCCCGATACGAACGGAATCCTGATGGCCCTTCCCAAAGCGTTCTGGTTGTTGTGGTTCGGGCAGACCGTCAGCCGGCTCGGGACGCTCGCCCCTGCCTTCCTCGTGCTCTACCTGGAGCAGGACGGGCTCGTCGCCCCGGGTACGACCCCGCTCGTCGTCGGGCTCTTCGGTGCCGGTGTCGTGCTGTCCGGGCTGGTGGGAGGGGCGGTCGCCGATCTGATCGGGCCGCGTCGCACCATCATCGCCGCCCAGCCGGTCACCGCCGCGATGGCCCTGCTCTTCGCCGTCGCCGACCACGTCGTCGCCCTGTGCGCGCTGTCGCTGATCACCGGGTTCCTTTCGGCCGTCGACCGGCCGGCCGGGGCCGGGCTGATCTCCGCGATCGTCCCGCAGGAGCAGTTCTCGAAGGCGTACAGCCTCTTCCTCGTCGGCTTCAACATCGGCATGTCGCTGAGCCCCGTCTTCTCCGGTTTCCTGCTCGAGGTCAGCCCCGGCGCCCTCTTCGTCGTCTGGGCGGTTTCCAGCCTCGTCTACGCGGCCCTCGTCTTCGCGGTGCCCGCCGATCCGCCGCCCGCGCAGGACGCCGACCGGCCCGCCGGGGCCGCGGCGGCCTTCAAGGCGGCCGCACGCGGGATCGCCGAACCCTTCCGGACCCCCGTCCTGGTCGCCTTCCTCCTCCTGACCTTCCTGCTGGCCTGCATCTACCTCCAGGTCAACTCCGCCTTGCCACTGGACATGCGGGCCGGCGGGCTGACCGCCGGGGACATCGGCTTCGTCCTCGCCGTCAACGCCGTCCTGTCCGTGCTGCTGCTCCCGCTCGTGCCCCGCCTGGTCGGCGGGCTGCGCGCCCATGTCCCGCTGATCCTGGCGGCCGTGTTCATGGCCCTCGGCTTCGGCGGCAACGTCCTCGCCGACGGCATGGTCTCCTTCACCGTCGCCACCGTCGTATGGACGCTCGGCGAGGTGCTGTGGGCCCCGATGTCCGCCACCTTCATCGCCGACCGGGCCCCGGCCGGACGCAGCGGCACCTACCAGGGCTCGTACTTCTTCGCCTGGAACGCGGCGTTCGTCGTCGGCAGTCCCGCAGGACTCGCCCTCGCCCACTCCCACGGCTACGAGGCGCTGTGGATGTCCGTCCTCGGCCTGGGGCTCGCGGTGGCGGCCGGCTTCGCCCTGCTGCCCCGGCTGGCCGGGTTCGTGACCAAGCCCGGCCCCGACCCCGACTCCGACCTCGACACGGGCTCCGACCTCGACACCGAGTCCGTGACCACCGGGGCAACCACCCCGGAACCCCTGACCCGAGAGACAAGGTGACCCACCATGCCCGCACCCACCCCCCGCACCGCGCTCCTCGTCGGCGCCGCCGGCGGCATCCTCAAGGAGGTCTCCCGCGAGCTCGCCGAGGAGGGCCACACGCTGGTCCTGTTCGACCGGGACGCCGAGGCCGTCGGCCGGCTCGCCGAGGAGCTGGGACGGATCACCAAGGTCGAGACCGTCGTCGGTGACATCACCGACATCCCTGAGGCGGAACGCCGGCTGGCCGACATCGTCGACCGGTTCGCCCCGTCCATCCTCGTCAACGGCGTCGGCGGCGACACCCGCGTGATCGGCTACGCCGACCTCACCACCGACCACTTCGACCAGTCCTTCCTGGAGAACGTGGTCAGCAGCTGGATCGCGGTCAAGGTGTGCGCCCCGCGCATGGCCGCCGACGGCTACGGCCGCATCGTCAACTTCGCCTCGGCGGGCGGCCGTACGTACAGCCGCTTCAACAACGCCGCGTACGTCGCGGCCAAGGCCGCCGTCATCGGCATGACCAAGCAGCTGGCGTTCGAGCTGGCCCCGACCGGGGTGGTCGTCAACGTCGTCGCCCACGGGCCCATCGCCACCGAGCGGGTCGCCGGGGCGTTCGAGCGGCGCGACCCGGAGCAGCAGCAGGCCGTACTGGCCAAGCTGCCGATGGGCCGCTACGGCACCGTCGCCGAGGCCGTCGGCAGTGTGCTGCACCTCTGCTCGGAGAGCGCCGGCTACTCGACCGGGTCCGTCATCGACATCAACGGCGGCATCTACATGTGAGTCCCGCCCCCCGCCCGCACCCCCCATCGCGACACCGGAGGTATCCATGGCGAAGTTCGTCGTCGAGTTCGAGTACAACGTCGACCGCGCCGGCCGGGAGCATCTGCACCCCGCCCACACCGACTATCTGCGCGCCCTCACCGACAGCGGCGTCCTGCTGCTCGCCGGGCCGCTCCAGGACACCAACGGTGGCCTGCTGGTCTACGAGGCCGAGGACCGCGACCGCCTCCAGGAGGTCCTGGACGCCGAGCCCTACGTCAAGGGCGGCATCGTCTGCCGGGTTCGTATCCGCCAGTGGGCGCCGGGCAAGGGCACGTGGGCCGCGGCGTCGGAGGAGGCCGCGGCCTGAGCCCCGGGTCCATCGCCCCGCCGCCCCTCCCCGTCAAGAAGCAAGCCCCCCTCGAAAGGACCGACTGACGTGCTCGTGACGCCAGTTCAGCAATCCACCACTCCGCTGCGCCGAGAAGCCCTGCACGCCGGGATCGTCGACCCCGGCATGGACTCGATGCGGCTGCTCAGTGAGACGGCGATGAAGTTCCCCGAGGCGCTGTCGTTCTCGTCGGGGGCGCCCCACGACGGTACGCACAACCTCGCGAAGCTCTCGTACTACGTCGACCGGTACATCGCGCACCTGCGGGAGCAGGGGGTGCCCGAGCAGCGCGTCACCCGGCTGCACTTCCAGTACGGACCCGTCAACGGGTTCATCCAGGAAGAGGTCGCCCGCATGCTCGCCAAGGACGAGGACATCGATGTCGCGCCCGAGGCGATCATGATCACGCACGGCTTCCAGGAGGCGGCGCTCGTCGCCCTGCGGGGGCTGTTCCGGTCGCCCGACGACGTGCTGCTGTCCGTGTCCCCCGCGTACGTCGGCATTCGCGGCGCCGCCCGCATGCTCGACATCCCGGTCAAGGGCATCACCGAGGGGCCCAACGGGCTCGAACCGGAGGCCGTGGCCGCCGCCGTGCGTGCCGTGCGTGCCGAGGGCAAGCGGCCCGCCGCGCTCTACCTGGTCCCCGACTTCTCCAATCCGTCGGGCACGGTCGTGCCGCTGGAGGCCCGGCGGCGGCTGCTCGCGCTGGCCGCCGAGGAGGGGTTCACCATCCTGGAGGACAACCCGTACGGGCTCTTCGCGAACGACGAGGAGAGGCTGCCGACGCTCAAGGCGCTGGACACCCGCGGTGACGTCGTCTACCTCGGTTCCTTCGCCAAGTCCGCGTTCCCGGGCGCCCGCCTCGGCTATCTGGTCGGTGACCGGGAGGTCGTCGGCGAGGACGGCACCCGGCGCACCCTGGCCCAGGAACTCTCCAAGGCCAAGGCGATGTTCACGGTCGGCTCGTCCTCGCTCTCCCAGGCCGCGATCGGGGGCATCCTCGTCGACGCCGGCTACGACCTGCGCTCCGCCACCCGGGATCTGGCCGCCGTCTACCAGGAGCGGCTCGCCGCCACCCTCGACGCCCTCGCCGAGCACTTCCCGCCCGAGCGGTACGCCGAGCACGGCGTGCGCTGGAACCGGCCGCGCGGCGGTTTCTTCCTGGTCGTCGAGGTGCCCTTCGAGGCAGACCTCGTCGCCATGGAACGGTCGGCCCGCGACTACGCGGTCAGCTGGGCGCCGATGCGCATGTTCCACCTCGACGGCAGCGGCGAACGCGCCCTGCGCCTGGGCTTCAGCAACCTCACCCCCGCCGCGATCCGCGAGGGCATCGCCCGCCTGGCCCGCTTCATCGAGGCCGAGTCCACATCCGAACAGGAGGCCACCTCATGAACAGCACTCCCACGCGCCCCGTGGCGGTGATCGTCGACGGCTACTCCGCCGGCAACTTCTACCCCGCCGCCTTCGCCGCGTACGGCACGGACGTCGTCCACGTCCAGTCCACCCCGGAGCTGATCCCGGCGATGGCACCGCCGGACCTCACCGCCTACCGGGAGAACATCGCCGGACACGGCGACGAGGACGCCCTCGTCGAGCGGCTGCGCGCCCTCTCCCCCGTGTGCGTGATCGCGGGCCAGGAGTCGTCCGTGCCGCTCGCCGACCGGCTGAGCGAGGCGGTCGGCGTCCCCTCCAACGGCTCGGCCCTTTCACCGGCCCGCCGCGACAAGTACGAGATGATCGAGACGCTGCGCCGCGCCGGGGTGCGCTGCGCGCGGCAGCTCAAGACCGACGACCCGGACGCCGCGGTCGACTGGGCCGAGGACCACGGCAGTTACCCGGTGGTCGTCAAACCGCTCAGCTCGGCGGCCTCCGACGGCGTCTTCGTCTGCGACGGCCCCGACGCGGTCCGCGCCGCCGCCCGCAGCGTCCTCGACGCCCCGAACATGTTCGGCCTCGCCAACACCGAGATCCTCGTGCAGTCCTATCTCAAGGGCACCGAGTACATCGTCGACACCGTCAGCCGCGGCGGCGAGCGGTACGTCTGCGGGGTCTGGGAGTACGAGAAGACGCTGCTGCCGTCCGGCAAGAACATCTACAACCGCGACCTCCTCGCCGACCCGGACGACAACCCGGTGGTCGCCGAGCTCACCTCGTACGTCGACGAGGTCCTCGCCGCCCTCGGCGTCGCCTGGGGGCCCGGCCACGCCGAGGTCATCGTCACCGACGAGGGTCCCGTCCTGGTCGAGATCGCCACCCGCCTCAACGGCAACCTCAACGCCCCCTTCCACGACGTGTGCCTCGGTCACAACCAGGCGGCGCTCACCGCGCAGGCGTACACCCGGCCCGACGAGTTCCTCGCGGAGTACGCCGGACGGACGTACACGAGGCTTCAGCCCGCCGTCGTCTACAACACCCCGACCGAACTCGACGGTGTCGTGGACACCGTCGACGAGAGCGCCGTGGCGGAGATCCGCGCCCTGGACAGCGTCTTCCTCGCGACGGTCAAGTACGCGCCCGGCGCCCGGATCAGGCCCACGGTCGATCTGCTGACCAGCTCGATGCGGGTGTTCCTCACGGCACCGGACGAGACGGCCCTGACGGCCGGCTACGAGAAGGTCCGCGCGCTCAAGGACGCCGTGTACCGGGTCGTCTGACCACCAGCCACACGCTTCTTTCTCTCTTCCTTCCTCTTCGCCTTCTTCCACCGCTTGCTTCCCGGAGGTCTGTCATGCACAGCCGTATCGGTCTCTTCCTGTCCCCCGTCCACGAGACCGGCCAGGACCCGCACCTCGCGATCCGCCGCAACCTGGACCTCGTCGAGTACGTCGATGACCTCAACTTCGACGAGGCGTGGTTCGGCGAGCACCACACGCTGGGCTGGGGCCTGGTCGGGGCGCCCGAGACGCTGATAGCCGCCGCCTCGCAGCGCACCACCCAGATCAAGCTGGCCCACGGCGTCGTGCCGCTCTCCGGCCACCACCCCTTCCATGTGGCGAGCCGGGCGGTGCACCTCGACCACCTCACCCGCGGCCGGTACATCCTGGGCGTCGGCCCGGGCGTGCCCTTCGACGCGAAGATGTTCGGCCTGGAGCAGCCGGTGCAGCGCCGTCGCCTCGAGGAGGCCCTGCCGACGGTCCTCGAGCTGGTCAACGGCGACGAGCGGATCACCCAGCAGACGGACTGGTTCGATCTGCGTGACGCCAAGCTCCAGCTGCCGCGCTTCAGCCCGCAGGGCATCGAGGTCGCGGTCGCCACCTCCGGCACCTCGCAGTCCAGCCCGCGCCTGATCGGCCAGTACGGGCTGAGCATGACCTCGTTCGCGCTGCCCTTCGCCCTGCTCACGCCCGGCGCCCCCGCGCACATCAACCTGGCCCACCAGTGGAAGTACGCGGAGGAGGCCGCCGCCGAGCACGGGCAGACCCTGGACCGCGACAAGTGGCGTATCGCGCTGCCGGTGCATGTGGCCGAGACCCGCGAGGAGGCGTACGCGGACGTCCGCGAGGGCTACGACCGCTGGCTGTTCGAGTACTTCGGCAAGGCGGCCGGCCGTGAGGTCCTCAGCCCCGACGTGCCGCGCGAGAAGGCGCTGGAGGCCCGGGTCGAGGCGGGCGGCGCGCTCGTCGGCTCGGTGGACGACGTGGTCGCCGGCATCGAGCGGCTGCACGAGATCACCGGCGGCTTCGGCACGCTGCTCGTCTACGTCGCCGACTGGACGTCCTGGGAGAAGACCAACCGCAGCATGGAACTGCTGGCCCGCCATGTCGCCCCCCGCATCACCGGCTCGGCGGCCCGCCCGCAGGAAGCGGTGGACTTCGCGATCGCCAGCCGGAAGAAGTAGCGCGAGGGAGCGTCCTCGCCGAGCCCTCCGTATGTCACGCCAGGTCGGGCCGTTCCGTCGGCCCGGCCGTGCGTCCCACCGATCGGAAAGAACTCATGCTGGAGCAACGCTCGTTCCGCGACATACTCGGCCGGTTCACCACGGGAGTGGTCCTGGTCACCGCCGACACGGCCGAAGGCCCCAAGGGCATGGCGGTCAACTCCTTCACCTCCGTCTCCCTCACCCCGCCGCTGGTCGCGCTGTGCGCCGCGGACACCTCCTCGACCTGGCCCGCGATCCGTGAGGCCGGGTCCTTCGCGGTGACGATCCTCGGCGACCAGCACGCAGAGCTGTGCCGCCTGTTCAGCGCGAAGGGCGCCGACCGCTTCGCCGCGGGCGCCTGGTCCACGACCCGGGCCGGGCACCCCATTCCCGCCGACGGTCTCGGCTGGCTGGACTGCCGTATCACCACGCTCCATCCGGCGGGCGACCACGAGTTGGTCATCGCCGAGGCCCTGGAAGGCGCCCTGACGGCACAGGCGGGCCCCCTGGTCTTCCACGCGGGCCGCTTCACGGCCCTGGCAGCGGCCTGACCCGTCCCTCCCCTCCCAGATCCCCCCGGGACACCCCGGACACGGCCCGACGGAACCCCGGCGCAGCTCCCTCCGGCAACGGCCCGGGCACCGGCACCGGCACCGGCACCGGCACCGGTCCAGCCGCGGGCACGGCCCCTGGCCGTGGGTACGGGTCCAGCTGCGGCCCCGGATCCAGCCGTCGCACGGGCCAGGCCGTGACCGGATCCAGCCGTCGCCCAGGCCAGGCCGTGGCTACGGTCCAGTCCGGCATCGGATCCACCCGCCGCACAGGCCAGGCCGCCAGGCGGTCCAGCCGCGGACACCGCCCCGGCCGTGGCAACGGGCCGACCCCGGCACCGAACCCATCCCCGCACCGGATCCACCGGTCGCAGGCCAGGCCGCTAGACGGTTTGGCCGCGGACACCGCCCCGGCCGTGGCTACGGGTCGGCCCCCGGCACCGGACCCAACCCCGGCACCGGCACCGGCACCGGCACCGGATCCAACCGTCGCACAGGGCAGGTCCACAAACGGGGACTCAGCAACCCATCGCTCACCACCCGTCGTCCTCTCTCACCACCCGCCACCCGCCGAGCCGAGGCCACCGGCGTCCTCGGCCCGGTCTGAACGGCCGCGCCCCACCCGGGAGCCGGCTCCGCCCGTGAGGGGCCCGGCCCGGTTCGCACGGCCCCGCCCCGGGACCCGGCACCGCACCCCGCCCTGCCCGGAGCCGGCCCGGCCTGGCTCGGAGGGCCCGGCACCCGGGACCCGCCCCGGGACGCGTTCGTCGCGTCGACGCCCATGAGAAAGGCAACCCGCGTGTCCCACACCGATCCGATACCCAAGGCGCTCACCCTCCCCCTGCCGCCGGATGCCGGGCCGGAGGCCGACCTCCACTTCGTCCGGACCGCCCCGCGTCACCTCGTCGACCGCAGTGCCGTGGCCGAGGTGCTGATCACCGACTGGCGGCGGCTGGGCCCCGACGCGTTCCGGCTGGGCGCGCAGTGGCCGCGCGGGCACCACTTCTACGCACCCATCGCCGGTGCCTGGTACGACCCCCTGCTCACAGCGGAGTCGCTACGCCAGGCCTCCGTCCTGGTCGGGCAGACGTACTACGGCGTCCCGGCGGACCGTCACTTCACCATCGCCGAACTGGAGTTCGAGGTCGTGCCGGGTGTCATCCTGCTCGGCACCCGCCCGGCCGAGATGCGCCTGGAGGCCGCGGCCACGGACGTCCGGGGCGCCGACCGCCGCCAGGGCCCCCCGACCGCACTCACCCTGGAGGCAGACCTGCTGCGCGGCGACGACTTCGCCGGCGCGGGACGGCTGACACTGCGCGTGTCCGCCCCCCGGGGCCCCGCCGCAGGGGAGGGCGGCGGGTACCCGCCCCTGCCCGATCCCGTGCCGCCCGCGATCGTGGGCCGCCTCGACGAACGCGACGTCGTCCTCGGCGTCCCCCGCTCCGCCGCCGCTCGCCGGGGCCTGAACTGGGACCTGCGCATCGACCCCGGCCACCCGGTGCTCTTCGACCACCCGACCCACGAGATCCCCGGCATGGTGCTCCTGGAGGCCGCCCGCCAGGCCGTGCAGGCGGCCTGCGCGCCGTACCGCGTACTCCCCGTGGAACTGCGCAGCGCCTTCCACTCCCCCTTGACCCTGGACATCCCCTGCCGCATCTCCGCGACCAGGCTCCCCGCGCAGGACGCGAGCGAGGACGCCGCGGTCCGGGTCACCGCGTGGCAGTCCGGCCGGCTGGCCTTCGACAGCCTCGTGGTGGCGAGCCTGTGCGACTGATGACCGAGAAGACCGAAGGAGGACCGGCCGGATCCCCAGGACTCTCCTAGGGCGTGGGGCGGCGGTCGTTCCCGCCCGGCTCGGGCTCCGCCAGATGTTCCGTGCAGTAGGCCGTGACGTTCTTCTCGCCGTCCGCCGCCGCCACGAGACGCCGCCAGACCGTCGCGTTCAGGCCCCGGCCGTTTCCCCCGACCTCCTGGTAGTCGCGGCAGTCGGCCTCGGCGCCCCGGGCGGGGGCCGGGCGTTCGTCGTCCGCCGGGAAACCCGCCGCGCCGACCACGCCCATGGCGACACCGACCAGCATGAGACCGGCGAACAGCACCGAGAGCGCCGTCCGCGGGGACGGCACGGGGCGGCGCCGGTCCCGCAGGCCCCAGTCGTCCCGGCGGCGGGCGCGGCCGCGGTGGGCCCCGGCGTCCCGGGCGGCCAGGAACGCGGCCACGGCCCGCTGCTCGGCCCCGGCGTCGACACCGTCCCGGACGAGGGAGGCGACGATCAGCGCCTCGACCTCGACGTCGGGCAGGGCGGGACGGGAACGACGGCCGGGAAGCCCGCCGCCGCTCTGCCGTTCAGCCATGTCCGATTCCGTCCCTGCTCGATCCACTCGCCCAACCGGCCCGCCGGGCCTCACCAGTACGGCCCACACGTCCGGCCTGTTCAGGAGCGAGCGACCGCGCGGTCCCGTCAGCCCTGCCGGAGAAGCTGAGCATCGTTCACGTCGAATCCCCCAGCGTCCGGGGAACCTCATCCGTCACACCCTCCGCGCCCAGCTGCCGGGCGAGGCGCTTCAGCCCCCGGTACGCGGCCGTGCGTACCGCGCCCGGCCGCTTGCCCAGGACCCGCGCGGCGGCCGGGCCGTCCAGGCCGACCACGACGCGCAGCAGCACGGCCTCGGCCTGGTCGCGGGGCAGCCCGCGGACCAGCTCCAGGGCGTGCTCGGTGGTCAGGGCCTCCAGCGCCTGGTCGTGCGTGCTGTGCGGCCCGGGCAGGTCCAGGACGTCCTGTTCCAGCACGGCCGGCCGGGGCCGTACCCGCTGCCGGCGCAGATGGTCCAGCGCCCGGTGCCGGGCGATGGTCGCCGTCCAGCCGCGGAACCCGGCCCCGTCGCCCCGGAATCGCCCCAGATCCCGGGCGATCTCCAGCCAGGCGTCGGACGCCACGTCCTCCGCGTCGTCCCCGACCAGGCCGCGCAGATAGCCGAGCAGGCCGGGCTGCACGAGCCGGTAGGCGACCGCGAAGGCCGCCTCGTCTCCCTGCTGGGCCCGCGCGACGGCCGCGCCCAGTTCCCCGTCGTACGCCTGCATGCGCCGGGGCGCCGCTCCCTGACCCACGTACCGTCCCTGTTCGTACCGAGTGCGCGCCCTCCCGTACCACGCCCCCACGGTGATCAGCGTCGCCGCGGACGGAAGTGTCACAGCGCGTCAGCGCCCGGCGGCCGGCCCCCGTTCGGGTCAACCCGACCCGCCGTCCTCGGGAGCGCCGGCCCGCGGAGGTTTGGGCCAAGTGACGTACCGGGGAGCTCTGCACGCGATGCATCCGCCCCACGAAAGGCGAGCGCCGTATGCCATCTCCCCTCCTGCGCACCGCCGTCGCCACCGCTCTGGCCCTCGGTGCCCTCGGCCTGGCCCAGCCCGCCCGGGCCTCGTCCTCGGACGGCGTGTACACCGTCCGGGTGCCGGACGGCGATCCGCACAAGCGGTCCCTCGCCCCGCGCACCACCGAGCCGTTCAGCATGGTCGGTGTCACCTGGGCGGACCCGGACGCCTCCCTGGACGGCACCGCGTATGTGCGCACCCGCTCGCGCGAGAGCGGCGAGTGGAGCGCGTGGCGGGCGCTGGACGCCGATGTGCGCATGCCCGAGAGCGGCCCCGACCGCGACCACGCCGGGGTGCGCGGCGGCACCCAGCCGCTGTGGACCGGGCCCTCGGACGGCGTCCAGGTGCGCGTCTCGGGCGGGCGGCTGCCCAAGGGGCTGCGCGTCGAACTGGTCGATCCCGACGGCGGGTCGGACGCCGTGCACACCTCGGTCGTCGAACCCGGCGCTGCCCAGCCCGGCGCCGTCGAACCGGCCCCCGGGGCGCCCCTGGCCGGCCGCCCCGCCGTGACGTCGCGCTCCGCCTGGGGCGCCGACGAGTCCCTGGTGAAGGACCCGCCCACCTACACCACCGGCACCCAGGCGATGTTCGTCCACCACACGGCGGGCACCAACGACTACACCTGCTCCCAGTCGGCGTCGGTGGTACGCGGTGTGTTCCTCTACCACGTGCAGAGCAACGGCTGGAACGACATCGGCTACCACTTCCTCGTCGACAAGTGCGGGACCGTCTTCGAGGGCCGCGCGGGCGGCATCGACAAGCCCGTCCTCGGTGCGCACACCTACGGTTTCAACACCGCGACCAGCAGCGTGTCGGTGCTCGGCGACTACTCCACGGCGGCCACCAACGCCGCGGTGCGCGAGTCGGTCGCCAAGGTGGCGGCCTGGAAGCTCGGGCTCTACGGCCTCGACCCGGCCGGGACCGTGGTGCTGACCTCAGGTGCCGACAACGGCAAGTACCAGGCGGGCCAGAAGGTCACGCTCCACCGCGTCTCCGGGCACCGCGACGGCTCCCCGACGGAGTGCCCCGGACAGAACCTCTACGACGACCTGCCCGAGATCCGCGCCCTCGCGGCGAAGGCCGGCACGCTCGTCGCGCCGCAGCCGCAGCCGCAGCCGCAATCGGAGCCCGGGCAGGGAACGGCACCGGCGTCCGAACCGGCGACGGAGTGGGTACCGGAGTCGGAATGGGAGCTCGCCGAGCTGGGGATCGAGGGCGTGCTGGCGCGCTGACGCTACTGCCGGGGCGCCGTGCCCGCCGCGTCCCGGCACAGCAGCCGCAGCGATCCGTGACCGCCGTAGCAGCGGCGGGCCTCGTCGATCGGGTCCCAGAGGCGCCCGTCGGGGGTGCGTATCCAGTGGTCGCCGCCGGTGGCCCACCATTCGGCGCCGGTCTGACGTGCCATCACCTCACCGGCATAGGCCCCGAACCCGCGCAGCACCTCCTCCACGGCCGCGTACGGGGCTCCTTCCCGCCGTATCCCCTCGATCATGCGGTCGATGCTCCACAGACTCTGTGCCGAGTAGTCGAGGCGCAGTCGTGCTCCCTCGCGCATCGTCGCCACCGTGTCCGCCGCCCACCGCAGCGGCTTCGCAGCCGCCGATGGCCTGGTCTCCTGCTGAGTCGTCACACCCCTTCAATGCGCTGCGGGGCGGCGTTTCGTCACGCGAAATCGGCGACTTCCCGGAAGTGGCGCAGGACCGCCCCACCTCGGCCTTACGACAGTCACAGGACTCTCGCAGGAACGGGGTTTAGGCCGGTCGGGGTCCCCCCCGGCTCAGCTCCGCTGCCGGGTCCGGCGGGAGACCACCGCGCGCAGCACCCGCCGCCCCTCCGTCGACACCTCCAGCGCACGCCGCAACCCGGCCGGCCCGTGTCCGGCCAGGACCTCGAGGACGGTGACCTGACGGCGCAGTTCGGCGGCGACGAGCGGCGACATGCCCTCCGTACGGCCCTGGCGACGGGTGTCGACCGAGGAGGCGTCGTCAGGCGCGGTGTCGAGGAGGCGGTGGATCTGGAGGGAGGCGACGGAACAGGCGTCGGCCCACACCCGCACCTCGGCGGCGGAGCGCTCCGCGGGAGCGGCCTGAAGCATCCGGTGGGCGAGCACGACCGCCTCGTCCCCGTCGCCCGCGGCGTCCAGCTTCCCGCGCGCCTGCTCGAGACCGTCACCCCAGTCGCCGGCGCCGGCGTCGTCGGTGAGGCTCGCCCACAGGGGCCGCAGGATCTCGTCGTCACCGCCCAGCAGGGGCACACACCGATCCATACAAGCCAGCCCGCTCGCGGCCAGCCCGCGTTCGTCGGCCTGTGCGATCAACTCCACCAGGCTCATCCACGCCTCCCTCCGCGGGCCTTCTCAGGGGCCCTATCAGGCCGCTACCAGCCCTCACCCCTCACGGAACCCGCACTTCCCCTTACTGCGTGCGACGGCCCCGGAGTGTCACAGGGGCACCACGCCGAGTCTGTCGAGGAAGCGGAACAAGAGGTTTTCGGCCAGAGGATCAGGGTCTGAAGTCAGTACGTCCACAAGCGCCTCGGCGTTCACTTCGTGTCCGGCCTCGGCGGCCCAGCGCACCGCGCGCTCGGCGGCGTCGCCGGGCTCCAGGAAGTAGTCCTCCAGCGTGAGGCCCTCCCGGTCCGCGCCTAAGTAGCCGGCCATCGCGGTCCGCGCGAGGCAGGTCGTCCACGCCCCGCTCTGCGGGGCCGCGGCCTCCAGCACCACGCAGTCGCTGTTCATGACGTACCCGAACAGCGCGGGCGCCCCGGTCTCCCGGGCCAGGTCGTTCATGTTCCCGACGTCGCCCTCGCCGCTCGGGTACTCCCACAGCTGCCATCCGCCGGGTGCCGAGGTGTGCGGCGTCATACCGCCCTCGGCCCCCGTCAGCGCGGCCAGTTCCGCCAGCGGCTGCTCCGCTCTCCCCACGACGAAGTAACCCCAGTAGCCCATCTTCCGGTTCCCCCCGGCATATTCGATTCGACTGGCGTCAGAAGACCACCACAGTCGTACGGGAGTTCGCAGCCGTATGGGCCAATTCGTGCGGAGTCAGCCGATCCTGTCCGCCAGCGCCCGGAACTCCGCCCAGGACAGCTCGGGCCTGTCCGGGTTCCACAGCTTCTGGACGGTCGCCCGCAGCGGCATCCGGATCCCGTCCGCCACCTGGTCCTGGGTCTGCGAGTTCGCGAGGTCGCACCAGACGGCGAAGCTCCCGCCGAGGATCTGGCCGTCGTAGCGCTCCGGCACGGCCGCGGTGCCGCGCAGCACCCGCGGTGTCCACTGCTCGTAGATCCGCTGCCCCGTCGGATAGACGAAGGTCTGCGGCTCGCCGAGCACGTAGTACAGGAACTCGTCGTTGTAGTTGATCACCTTCCGGCCCGCCTCCAGGTACTCCAGGGGCTCCCGGGCGCCGATCTCCTTGCCGGTCCAGTAAGCGACCTGGATGTCCTTGTCCGCCTGGACGGACCCGCCGCGGAAGAAGCCGTCGTTCCACGCGCGCGGGACGCGCTGGTGCTCGCGGACGGTGGCGGCGCGGTCGTTGAGCCAGCCGGTGGTGAGGTCGGCGACCGTGGCGCCCGAGCCGTACTTCTCCCGCGCCGCGGCGGCCAGCTGCGGGAACGCCGCCTCCGGGTCGGATCGGACCAGCGCCTGGTACTCGTCGGCCCCGAGGTGCCAGGGCTTGCCGGGGAAGAGCTCCGCGTACTCGTTCAGCAGCTCGTCGACGATCTCGGCGCTCTCGGGCTTGGAGATGTCGATGGCCCCCTGCACCGCCGACCCCTGCGCGGTGCGCAGCTGCAGGTCGGGGTGGGCGCGCAGGACCGCGCCCAGGTGCCCGGGCGAGTCGATCTCGGGCACGACGGTGATGTGCCGGCTCTCCGCGAGGTCGATGATCTTCCGCACCTGCGCCTTGGTCAGATGCGGCTGGGAGACGATCTCCGGCTGCGTGTCGGACTCGATCCGGAACCCCTGGTCGTCGGAGAAGTGCAGGCCCAGCTGGTTGAACTTCAGATCGCCCAGCTCCCGGACCCGGTCCTCGATCCAGCCGGCCGTGAAGTTCTTGCGCGCGATGTCCAGCATGAACCCGCGCTGCGGCTTGGCCGGCTCGTCCCGCACCACGCCCTCGGGTGCCGTCCCGCCGTCGTGCGTCTCCTGCTTGAGCGTGCGGGTCCCGTAGAAGACGCCCGCGTCGGCGGGCCCGGTGATCTCCGCGCGCCCGTCGCGCACGGTCATCACGTACGACTCCGGGTTCGCCTTCTTGTCGCCGCCGAGCGCCAGCCGCAGGTCCCCGGCGCGCCGGTCGTCCTTCTCGCCCGCGTACGTCATCCCCAGCTCGCCGGCGACCAGCCGTCCCTCGTCGGCCAGCGAGGCGTCGGCCACGACCACGCGGTTGCCGCTCTCGGGCTGCCAGCCCGGGCCGCGCGCCGGCTCGTGGTCGCGCACGGCGGGGATCGTCTGCGGCGCCTCGGACAGGGCGTACGAGCGGCTCGGACTCGGGCTGCTCTCCGGCGAGGTGCCCTGCGGGGCGCCAGCGGTCCGGCCCTCGGAGGGTCTGGCCTCCGTCCCCGTGGACCCGCCGTCGCCGTCCGAGGCCGCCCAGAGCCCCAGACTCACCCCGGCCGCGATCATGACCAGTGCGACGGCCATGGCCACGACCAGCACTGGCCGCTGTTTCACCTGCTTCGCCGTATCCCGGCGCCTGTGCTGACTCACACGGCCAACCTAAAACCCATGGCTGCCCGGCGCGCGTCCACCACACGTTCCGAAACTCTCTCCCCCGGGTGAAATTCGGGCATCCGTCGGACACGTCTCGGTCGCACTCGATAGCGTGACGTCACATCTCTCACACCTTGACCTGCCGACACACGTGACGCCCACGAGGACCCACGCTGCCTGCGCACCGCCTCCCCGACCTCCCCGGCCGAGCAGCCATACCGGTGGAGCACTTCAACGCAGCCTCCGAGGAGGACCTGGAGCAGGCACTCCTCTCCTGTCTGCGCAGCCACCGCTGGGCCGGGCGTGTCGCGGCCCACCGCCCCTACCCGGACCTGGCCGCCCTGCTTGCCGCGGCGGACGAGGCGGCCTACGACCTCGGCTGGTCCGACCTCACCGAGGCGCTGGCGGCCGAGCCGCTGCCCGCCCTCCCGCCGGACACCTACGCCGCTGCCCACACCGCCCTCAGCGCGGCCCACGCCGCCTACGAGGCCCGCTTCGGACACGTGTTCGTCATCTGCCTGGACGGTGTGTCCCCGTCCGAGACCCTGGACCGCCTCCTGGAGGCCATCCGGTCACGATTGACAAACGATCCGGAAGAGGAGCGGGCGGTAGTCGCCGACGAGCTGCGGCGCCTGGCGAAGGAACGGCTGGTGGGCGCGCTGAGGGGCGCGGGGAACTGCGCGAACGACCACAGCGAACCCGCACCCGGCAGATAACGGGAAATCACACCCCAGAAGCCGCAGAGGCTAGCCCGTAAGCATGCCAGTTTGATCACACAGGCAGACCCCCGCTGAGCCCAGCGGCAGCGCATCGCTACGATGCTGGGGGCCGGTGGACCGTACCCGGCCGGGCCCGACCGACACACCAAGCCGGCGCGGCCCCAATCCCCGCTCCCGGAGGAAACTTCCGTGCCGGCTGGAACGCTGTACCGCGGCCGGGAAGGAATGTGGTCCTGGGTGGCTCACCGAGTCACCGGCGTCCTCATCTTCTTCTTCCTGTTCGTTCACGTGCTGGACACCGCCCTCGTCCGCGTGTCCCCTGAGGCCTACGACACGGTCGTGGCCACGTACAAGACGCCGATCGTCGCGCTGCTGGAGTACGGCCTCGTCGCCGCCATCCTCTTCCATGCGCTCAACGGCCTGCGTGTCATCGCCGTCGACTTCTGGATCAAGGGCGCCCGGTACCAGAAGCAGATGCTCTGGACCGTCGTAGCCCTGTGGGTCGTGCTGATGCTCGGGGCGATCTACCCCGTCCTCGGCCACGCCGCTCGTGAACTGTTCGGGAGCTGACGCCAATGTCCACGTCTGAGAAGACCGCCGCCGGCGTCGGCCCCGTCGAGGGCGGCGCCGTCTACACCGTCGACAACCCGGCCCCCTTCATCGAGGCCCCGCGCAAGCGCACCAAGAAGACCCCGAAGTCCACGCGGGGCAACTTCGAGCTGGCCGCCTGGCTCTTCATGCGCCTGTCGGGCGTCGTGCTGGTCGTGCTGGTCCTCGGCCACCTGCTGATCCAGCTCGTGCTGGACGGCGGCGTGTCGAAGATCGGCTTCGCCTTCGTGGCGGGCCGCTGGGCGAGCCCCTTCTGGCAGGTCTGGGACCTGCTGATGCTGTGGCTCGCGATGCTGCACGGCGCCAACGGCCTGCGCACGGTCATCAACGACTACGCGGAGCGCGCGAACACCCGGCTGTGGCTCAAGGGCCTGCTCTACACCGCCACGGTGTTCACCATCCTGCTGGGCACGCTGGTGATCTTCACCTTCGACCCGAACATCCGCTAGGCACGGGGCTGCGAGAATCATGAAGATCCACAAGTACGACACCGTCATCGTCGGCGCCGGTGGCGCGGGCATGCGCGCGGCCATCGAGTCCACGAAGCGCAGCCGCACCGCGGTCCTGACCAAGCTGTACCCCACCCGCTCCCACACGGGCGCCGCGCAGGGCGGCATGGCCGCCGCGCTGGCCAACGTGGAGGAGGACAACTGGGAGTGGCACACCTTCGACACGGTCAAGGGCGGTGACTACCTGGTCGACCAGGACGCCGCCGAGATCCTGGCGAAGGAGGCCATCGACTCCGTCCTCGACCTGGAGAAGATGGGCCTGCCGTTCAACCGCACGCCGAACGGCACCATCGACCAGCGCCGCTTCGGCGGTCACAGCCGCAACCACGGCGAGGCCCCGGTCCGCCGCTCCTGCTACGCGGCCGACCGCACCGGCCACATGATCCTCCAGACGCTGTACCAGAACTGCGTCAAGGAGGGCGTGGAGTTCTTCAACGAGTTCTACGTCCTGGACCAGCTCATCACCGAGGTCGACGGCGTCAAGAAGTCGGCCGGTGTGGTGGCGTACGAGCTCGCCACCGGCGAGATCCACGTCTTCCAGGCGAAGTCCGTGGTCTACGCGTCCGGCGGCTGCGGCAAGTTCTTCAAGGTGACGTCCAACGCGCACACGCTGACGGGCGACGGCCAGGCGGCGGTCTACCGCCGCGGTCTGCCGCTGGAGGACATGGAGTTCTTCCAGTTCCACCCGACCGGCATCTGGCGCATGGGCATCCTGCTGACGGAGGGCGCCCGCGGTGAGGGCGGCATCCTCCGCAACAAGGACGGCGAGCGCTTCATGGAGAAGTACGCGCCGGTCATGAAGGACCTGGCGTCCCGTGACGTCGTATCGCGGTCCATCTACACGGAGATCCGCGAGGGCCGCGGCTGCGGCCCCGAGGGCGACCACGTCTACCTGGACCTGACGCACCTCCCGCCGGAGCAGCTGGACGCGAAGCTCCCGGACATCACGGAGTTCGCCCGCACCTACCTCGGCATCGAGCCCTACACGGACCCGATCCCGATCCAGCCCACGGCCCACTACGTCATGGGCGGCATCCCCACGAACGTCGAGGGTGAGGTCCTCGCGGACAACACCACCGTCGTCCCCGGCCTGTACGCGGCCGGCGAGGTCGCCTGTGTGTCCGTGCACGGCGCCAACCGCCTCGGCACCAACTCGCTGCTGGACATCAACGTGTTCGGCAAGCGCGCGGGCATCGCCGCCGCGGAGTACGCGCAGACGGCGGAGTTCGTCGAGCTGCCGGAGAACCCGGCGGAGCTCGTGATCGAGCAGGTGGAGCGACTGCGCGACTCCACCGGCACCGAGCGCGTGACGGCGATCCGCCGCGAACTGCAGGACACCATGGACGCCAACGTCATGGTGTTCCGCACCGAGCAGACGATCAAGACGGCGGTCGAGAAGATCGCGGAGCTGCGCGAGCGGTTCAAGAACGTGTCGATCCAGGACAAGGGCAAGCGGTTCAACACGGACCTGCTGGAGGCCATCGAGCTGGGCAACCTGCTCGACCTCGCCGAGGTCATGGCGGTCTCCGCGCTCGCCCGCAAGGAGTCCCGCGGCGGTCACTACCGCGAGGACTACCCGAACCGCGACGACGTCAACTTCATGCGGCACACCATGGCGTACCGCGAGGTCGGCGCCGACGGTTCCGAAACCGTCCGTCTCGACTACAAGCCGGTCGTCCAGACCCGCTACCAGCCGATGGAGCGTAAGTACTGATGGCTACCCCTGTTGTGGACAAGGCGGAAGCGGCCGGCCAGCCCGAGCCCGGCTTCGCCGACTCCCCCTACATCACCGTCACCTTCCGGGTCCGCCGCTTCAACCCGGAGGTCTCGGCCGAGGCGACCTGGGAAGACTTCCAGCTGGAGATCGACCCCAAGGAGCGCGTCCTCGACGGCCTCCACAAGATCAAGTGGGACGTCGACGGCACGCTGACCTTCCGCCGCTCCTGCGCGCACGGCATCTGCGGCTCCGACGCCATGCGGATCAACGGCAAGAACCGCCTCGCGTGCAAGACGCTGATCAAGGACATCAACCCCGAGAAGCCGATCACGGTCGAGCCCATCAAGGGCCTGACGGTCCTGAAGGACCTCGTGGTCGACATGGAGCCGTTCTTCCAGGCGTACCGCGACGTCATGCCCTTCCTCATCACGAAGGACACGAACGAGCCGACGCGTGAGCGGCTTCAGTCGGCCGAGGACCGCGAGCGCTTCGACGACACCACGAAGTGCATCCTCTGCGCGGCCTGCACCACGTCGTGCCCGGTCTTCTGGAACGACGGCCAGTACTTCGGCCCGGCGGCCATCGTCAACGCGCACCGCTTCATCTTCGACTCGCGTGACGAGGCCGGCGAGCAGCGCCTGGAGGTCCTCAACGACCGCGACGGCGTCTGGCGCTGCCGCACGACCTTCAACTGCACGGACGCCTGCCCGCGCGGCATCGAGGTCACGAAGGCGATCGCGGAGGTGAAGCGAGCGCTGATCACGCGCCGCTTCTGAGGTCGTTCGCCGTACGGCTTTGAGGGCCCTGTTTCCGCTGGAGACGGGGCCCTCTGGCATATGCCACACCTTCGGGTGAAGGCCTCCGGGACGGACGCGCGGGCGGCCTCGGACCTACGATGATGCTCTCGACACCAGCCCCCCAGGAGGCACCTGATGTCCGCAGCTTCCGTCGAGCAGCCCTTCCACGAGGAAGAGCCGGTCACCCTGACGACCATCGCCGACGAGATCATGGAGCGCCATCCGGGCTACCGCGTCGAGATCATCGGAGGCCATCTCCTCGTGACCCCGTCCCCGGATGCTCCTCATGCCCGCGCCCTGACCAAACTCATGCGCCCGTTCATCGCAGCAGGTCTGGATGACGGGGAAACCGAAGTCCTGCAGAACGTCGGACTCTGGCTCCCCACCGGCGCCGAGGACTACGCCATCCCTGACCTCGTCGTGGTGGACGCCGACATCGACGACCACTTCGTCGAGAACAACGCGTACGACCCGGCCTGCTTCCGCCTGGTCCTGGAGGTCACCTCAGGCAACTGGAAGGACGACCTCAAGACCAAGGTCGCCGCATACGCCGAGGCGACGGTGCCCGTCTACGTCATCGTCGACCGCAAGCACCAGCGCCTCCACGTCCTGACCGACCCGGTCGGCAGCACCTACGAGAACCACCGCCCCCATGCCCCCGGCGAGCTCGTCACTCTCCCGGACTCCATCGGCGCCAAGGTGACCCTCGACGTGGCGGAGATCCTCAAGGCCGGCCAGCCGAAGACGAGCGACTGAGCCGCAGGGCCCGGGACCGGCCAGATTCGGGCTCTCCAACGCACCAACGCGGGCGGGCCCAACAACCCTGCCCACCAAGACCCGAGCCTCCGAACGCCGCACAGCCCTCCCCGGACACCTCTTCACCCCGCCGCAGGGCAGGCCGATCGACCCGACCAACCTCACCCGCGCCTTCACCACGCTTCTCCGCAAGGCCGGCCTCCGCCGCTCCTCGATGTCCTGGGTGGTGCCGTCGGCCATGAGGACGTCGGTGCCTGCGAGGAGGCACTGGCAGCCGCCCGGCGGCTTGGCCCTGCCTCGGGCACCCGCCCCCGGGCATGAAACTCGCCGCGGTGCCCTCAGGGCAGTCCTTGCCGCCCCGGCAGGCCATGTACAGCCAGCGCTGCACCTGCCTCTGCTGGGCGGGGTTGGTCCGATCGCCGAGGTACTCGGGCGTGGACCGGTTGGTGCTCCTCGTGCCCAGCCACAAGTGACACCGGCACCGCTCTGAGGACGACGAAGGGCTTCCCCACGAGCAAGCTCAAGAACGGCACCACGTACTCATGGCGGATGCGGGCGATCGACGAGGCCGGTACGACCTCGCCGTACTACCCGGTCAAGTCGCCCTGCCGGTTCGTCCTGGACACCTCCGCACCCCGGCCGCCCGTGGTGAGTTCCACCGACTTTCCCAACGCGGACGGGAACCAGAGACGTCGTGCGCTACGAGTACGGCTTCAAGTCGGCCACGTACACCGGAAGCCTCGGCCGGGCGAACGGCACGGCGACGAGCGTGAGTGCCTCACTCTCCGGAGCCAGGCCTCCGACGGCCGGACCCAACGTGCTCTACGTCCGTGCCGTGGACGCTGCGGGCAACCCCTCGGATCCCACGAAGTACTTCTTCTACGTCTCGCCCCGGGACCAGGCCGACAGCCCCGGCGACTTCACCGGCGACAAGCTGCCCGACCTCATGGTCGTCACCGAGGGCGGCAACCTGGCCATGTACCCGTCCCAGGCCGACAAGGACGACCTGGCCAAGGGCACCGGCGACCTGGACTACTCGATGGCCGGAGCCTATCGGACCAACCCCGAGAAAGACCCCAACGGGGACGACCTGCCCCCGTACGTCCCTGCCCCGTCAGGGCACTTCAAGGGGGCCCTGATCACGCACAACGGTGACATCTACGGTGGCGACGGTCTTCAGGACCTCGTCGTCCGCCTCGGCGGCAAGCTCTGGGTCTACCCCGGAGACGGTTACGGCGCCGTCAACGTCGACAAGCGCCAGGAGATCCTCCTGCCCGAAGGGGCGCCGAGTCCGGCCGACTTCACCCAGATCCTCAGCGCGGGAGACGCCACCGGGGACGGCCGCGCCGACTTCTTCGCCACGGTGAGGAACTCCGCCGGCGCCGACGACGAGCTGTGGGCCCTCACCGGCTATCACGGCGCCACGGTCGACCAGAGTGTCCGTCTGAACGCCACCGCTTGGAAGGAGCGCGACCTTGTCGTCACCCAGGACGTCTCGGGCGACGGTGTGACCGACATGGTCTACCGGTCCGACGTGTCCGGGAAACTGTGGCTGCGCAAGGGCACCCCCGCTTCCGGCGATGGGGTCGACCTGAGCTCGCCGGCCACCGCGGCGAACTCCTCGGGCGGGGCGGACAACGAGTACGGCTCGTCGGGCTGGTCGAGCAGCGACAAGCCTCATCTGATGGGCACGCCGAGCGCCAACGCCGACACGGTTCCCGACATCTGGGCCGTCCTCGCCGACGGATCGGTTCGCTTCCACGCGGGCAGCAAGACCTCCCTCACCGGCTCAGGGGCTGAGGTCATCGGCCGGGCCGACTACTGGAGGACCCGCATCGCCATCGGGTGACCCGCTGTCGAGTTGTGCGAAACCGGGGCCGTCTTCGTCGAAGACGGCCCCGGTTTGCGTGTTGAACGTGTTCAAAAAAGGGTCTACAGTCTCCCTCGACAGCGTTTTGAACGTGTTCAAGAAGGGTGGGGCAATGGACCGCACGGTCATCGCCTATGTCATCTACCTGCTGGTCAGCGTCGCGTTGACGGTCTGGGTGGCTCGCACGCTCAGCCGGAACGGGAAGGTGTTCCTCGCCGATGTGCTGCACGGCAACGAGAAGCTCGCCGACGCCGTCAACCACCTTCTGGTGGTCGGCTTCTATCTGGTCAACCTCGGGTTCGTGGCGCTGTATCTGAGCGGGGACGAGACCATCACCGACACGCGCGGGGTCTTCGAGGCGCTGTCGACGAAGCTCGGTGTGGTGCTGCTGGTGCTCGGTGTGATGCACCTGGCCAACGTCTATGTGCTGAACCGGATCCGGCGGCGGGGTGTGATGGAGCGGGAGCAGACGCCGCCCGTGCCGCCGCAGGGCTGGGTGGCCCCGCAGGCACAGGCCTGAGCGGAGACCGGCATGAACGCCACCGCACCGGTCCGCCGGCTCACCGTCCTGTACGACGCCGAGTGCTCCCTGTGCGCCTTCGTGCGCGACTGGCTCCTGCGGCAGCCGCAACTGGTGCCGCTGGAGCTGGTCCCGGCCGCCTCCGAGGAGGCCCGGCGGCGCTTTCCCGGACTCGACCACGGCGCCACCCTCGACGAGATCACCGTCGTCGGAGACGCCGGGCAGGTCTACCGGGGGCCCGCCGCCTGGATCGTCACCCTGTGGGCGCTGCGCGCGCACCGGCGGCTCGCCCACCGGCTGAGCAGCCCGTCCGGCGCCCTGCTCGCCAAGGGCGCGGTGCTGGCCGCCGCGAAGTGGCGCGGGTCGCAGTGGGGCGGGACGGGGTGGGGCGGCCGGGTGTACCGGGGCGCGGACGGGTGGGCGTACGCGCCGGACACCGGCTGGACCTACACCGCGCCGGGCTGCGCCGACGGCACCTGCGCCCCTCGCTAGCCGCGCCGGTGCTGACGTTAGGCTCTCTTCCCGTGTCCGCGAAGAACGACGGCCCCGACGACGGCGCCACCCCCACGAAGTCCGAGCAGACCCGCGCCCTGATCCTGGAGACGGCCATGCGGCTGTTCCAGGAGCGCGGCTACGACAAGACGACGATGCGGGCCATCGCCCAGGAGGCCGGGGTCTCCGTCGGCAACGCGTACTACTACTTCGCGGGCAAGGAGCACCTGATCCAGGGCTTCTACGACCGGATCGCCGCCGAGCACCAGGTGGCGGTCCGGGAGATCCTGGACCGGGAGACCGACCTGGAGGCCCGGCTCGCGGGTGTCCTGCGGACCTGGCTGGACATCGCCGCGCCCTACCACGAGTTCGCGGTGCAGTTCTTCAAAAACGCCGCCGACCCGGACAGCCCGCTCAGCCCCTTCTCCCCCGAGTCGGAGCACGCGCGCGTGGAGGCCATCAGCGTCCACCAGGAGGTGCTGGCCGGGGCGACGAAGACGAAGGTGGCCGAGGAACTGCGGGACATCCTGCCCGAGTTGATGTGGCTGTCCCAGATGGGGCTCGTCCTGTACTGGATCTTCGACCGGACCGAGGGGCGGGAGCGCAGTTACCGGCTGGCCGAGCGCGGTGCCCGGCTCACCTCGCGGGGCGTCGCCCTGGCCCGCTTCCGGGTGCTGCGCCCTCTGGTGCGGGAGGTGCACGAGCTGTTCACGGACTTCCTGCCGGGGATGACCCGGGCCATCCCCGACCCGGCGGGGCGCCGCACCGAGTCCTAGGGGCGCGCAGGGCGCCTCAGAGCCTCGTGAGGCTCCAGAGGCGGAAGACGCCCGTGCCGTCGGAGAGGTACTGGCCGCCGCCGATGTCCTCGGTGGTGACGACGTACTCCTTCGCCTGCCACAGCGGGAGCACCGGCACGTCCTGCGCCACGGTCTGCTGCACCTCGCGGAAGTCCCGGTCGGCCTCGCCGCGGTCGGCGTAGCGCTGGCTGTCCTTGATGAGCCGGTCCACGGTCTTGCTGCTGTAGCCGGTGTTCATGGCGCTGCCGGTGCCGACGAGCGCGGCGCCGAAGGTGTCCGGGTCGGGGAAGTCGGCGACCCAGCCGACGGCGTACGCGTCGAGCTTGCCGTTCGCCCACTGCTTCTGGAAGGCGGTCCACTCGTAGCCCTGGAGGGTGACCTTGAAGAGTCCGCTCGCCTCCAGTTCCTTCTTGATCTCGGCCGCCTCCTGCGCACCGGCGCCGCGGCCCTCGGCGTAGCCGTAGGTGATACGGACCGGCAGGCTCACGCCGGCTTTGGTGAGCAACCGCCGTGCCTTCCTCGCGTCCTGCGCGGGATAGTCGTCGAAGAACGAGGCGGTGTGGCCGGTGATGCCCGCAGGGATCAGGGAGTACAAGGGGTCGACGGTGCCGTCGTAGACGGTGGCGGCCAGTCGCTCGCGGTCGATCAGCCAGGCCATGGCCCGGCGGACCTCGGGCTTGTGCAGGGGCTTGCCCGGGCGCGTGTTGAAGTACAGGTTGCGAGTCTCGGAGCCGTCCGCCTCGAAGACGCGCTGCGCCGGGTCGCTCGGGTTGAGGCTTGCGAGGACCTGGGGTGGCAGCTGGCGGGTGGCGACCTCGACCTGCCTGTCCTTCCAGGCGGTGTCGAGGGCGTCGGGGGTGTCGTAGTAGCGCAGCTCGACGGAGCGGCCCGCGCCGTCCTTGACGGCGCCCTGATAGTGGGCGTTGGGCGCGAGGACCGCCTTGGCGTTCTTCGCGTAGGAGGTGAGGGTGTACGGGCCGGTGCCGTCGACACCGTTGCCGGTGCGCAGCTTGCCGGCCGGGTACGCGGTGCGGTCGACGATGGAGCCGGCGCCCGTGGCCACCTTGAACGGGAAGGTCGCGTCGGGCGAGGACAGGTGGAAGGTGATGGTCAGCCCGTCGGCGCTGACGGAACCGAGGGTGTCGAGCAGGGGCGCCGGGCCGACGGGCGACTTGATCCTCAGGATCCGGTCGAAGGAGTACTTCACGTCCTCGGCGGTCATCGTCCGGCCGCTCGGGAAGGTGAGCCCGGAGCGCAGGTCGCAGCGGTACGTCGTCAGGTCGCCGCCCGCGAACGCGCAGCTCCTGGCCGCGTCCGGAACGGGTTCGGTGCCGCCCGGCGCGAAGGTGAGCAGCGACTGGAAGACGTTGCTGAACAGCGCCCAGGAGCCGGCGTCGTAGGCGCCGGCCGGGTCGAGCGAGGTGACGGCGTCCGTCGTGCCCACCGTGATGGCCTTGCCGTCGCTCTTGGACGGCAGGAACTGCCAGGCGCCCACGCCCGCGGCCGCCAGGACGAGCAGCCCCGCGAGTATCCGCATGCGAATCGATCGCATCGGCCTTGCCCTCCCCAGGCCCTTTGGGCCCGTTGTGGCCCTTGTGCGTGTGCCACACCCCTTCGTGGCGGCCTCACACAATCACAGGCTTTTGACCTCGGGGAAGGGAGATCTGCCGACTTGGGAAAGAACTTACCGATGGGCGGTTCGGTCCGATTTCACAGCGGTCTCACAGGGTGACGGGTGGTCAGGCCTGCTTCGACGCCAGCTCGATCAGCGTGATGTCCGACGGCGCGCCGACCCGGGTGGGCGGACCCCAGGCGCCGGCGCCGCGCGAGACGTAGAGCTGGGTGTCGCCGTAGCGCTCCAGGCCCGCGAGGGTCGGGTTGGCGGCGGAGGCGATGAGGTTGCCGGGCCAGAGCTGGCCGCCGTGGGTGTGGCCGGAGAGCTGGAGGTCCACGCCGTGCTCGACGGCGTCGTGGATCTGGACGGGCTGGTGGGCGAGCAGCACGCACGCCCGGGCGGTGTCCCGGTCGCCGAGCGCCCGGGCGAAGTCGGGGCCCTGGCCCTCCTCCTCGCCCGCCACGTCGTTGACTCCGGCCAGGTCGAAGTACGGAAGCTCCCGGCGGGCGTTCTCCAGGGGGGCGAGGCCCAGGCGCCGGACCTCCTCGACCCACTGCTCGGCGCCGGAGAAGTACTCGTGGTTGCCGGTGACGAAGTAGGCCCCGTGACGGGCCCTCAGCTGGGCCAGCGGGGCCGCGGCGGGGCCGAGGTCCTTGACGCTGCCGTCGACCAGGTCGCCGACGACCGCGATCAGGTCGGGCTGGGTCGCGTTGATCGTGTCGACGACCGTCTGGGCGAAGCCGCGGCCCAGGACCGGGCCGAGGTGGACGTCGCTGACCACGGCGATACGGAAGCCGTGCGCCGCGCGCGGCAGCTTGGCCAGCGGCACGGTGACCCGCTTCACCTTCGGCCCTCGCAGCACGCCGTACGTCCCGTACCACACGGTCCCGACGGCGGCGGCCGCGGCGGCCCCGGCGACGATGCGGGAGACGAAGAGGCGTCGGGAGGGACCGGTGGGGGTGGGGGCGGCGGGTGTGGTGTCGGTGGTGCCGGTGGGGGCGAGCGGCTCCGGGGTGGCCTCTGGGGCGTCGGGGGTGGCGTCTGTCAGCGGGTGGGGCTCGGTGGCGGAGGCGGTCGCTCCGCTCGATCCGCCGCGGAGACCGGCCCGTGCGGCGGCAGCGGCGGCCACACCGGGCGCGGCTGCGCCGACGCCGGCCTGCGGATCGGCCACCGTCCCGGCGTCGGCTGCTCCGCCCTGGGGGGCGGCCTGGACGGCGGCCGCCGGCGCGGAAGCAGTGGCTCCGCCGGGTCTGACAGGGGTGTGTCCCTGGTCGGTGGTCGACGCCGTCGGGCCCGTCCCGGTCTCGGCCCTCGCCTTGTCCCGGCGTTCCAGGAAGCGCCGCAGCAAGGGGCGTACGACCTCTCCCGCCACCACCGCCAGCAGCAGGTATATCGACAGGGCCAGCCACAAAAAGCCCGGCCAGGCGAGGGTCTGCTGGAGCCAGAAGGGGGCTCCGGAGCGTTCGGCGACCAGGGCCGCGATCGCCAGGGCCCAGCCGCCGGCGATCAGGACCGCGCCCGCACGGCGGGTGAGGCCCGGTCCGCGGGTCGTGTCGCGGAACAGGCGGCGCCACACATACCAGTTGGCCGTCACGATGACGGCCAGGACCAGAGTTGCGACGAGTACGAAGACGATGGCCACGGTGTCGTGTCTCCCGATTGCCGTTATGACGTCCGGCGCAGTGCGCGCAGACCACGCAACCCGATGGCCCCGACGGCCGTCCCCAATACGAAGGAAACGACGGCGAGCAGCAGGTGCACCCAGAAGTACGCCGTGGGACGACCGTCGTCGAAGGCGAGCCCACTGCTGTCCTTGACAAGGTTTTTGACGAAAGTGATCCAGATGACCCAGCTCCACACCCCGAAGGCGAGCAGGAACCAGGAGACGGGGCGGCTGAGCTTCATGAGTCCAGTATCGCCAGAGCGTGTCCTGTTCCGTTCCCGGGGTGGGGCCGGAAGCGGGACTTCCCTGCGTACGGCATGTACGTTTCCGACCGTGCCCGCACCGAAGAAGACCGCCAGGCGATCCCTGCTGGTCACCGCCGCCGTCCTGTCGTCCCTCGCGCTGGCCGCGCCCGCCGCCGTCGCGGCCCCGAAGCCCTCGGACAGCCCGTCGGGCAGCCCGTCGGCGAGCCCCTCGGCCACTCCCCCGGCCTCGATGTCGACCCTGGGCGGCGCCCGGCTCGGGCGGCCGGGGACGCAGGTGAACCTGGCGAGCGGTGTGCCGGTGCTGCCGAAGGACCTGAGCGCCCGCTCCTGGATCGTCTCCGACGCCGAGACCGGTGACGTGCTCGCCGCGCACAACGCGCACTGGCGGCTGGCCCCGGCGAGCACGCTGAAGATGCTGTTCGCGGACACGCTGCTGCCGAAGTTCCCGAGCACGGCCAAGCACAAGGTCGTGCCCTCCGACCTGGCGGGCATCGGCGCGGGGTCGAGCATGGTCGGGATAAAGGAGGAGGAGACGTACACCGTCCACGACCTGTGGCTCGGCGTCTTCCTGCAATCCGGCAACGACGCGGTGCATGTCCTGTCCGCGATGAACAAGGGCGTCGAGAACACCGTCAAGGAGATGAACGAGCACGCCGAGGAGCTCCAGGCCCTCGACACGCACGTCGTCAGCCCGGACGGCTACGACGCCGAGGGGCAGGTGTCGTCGGCCTACGACCTGACGCTGATCGCCCGTTCGGGGCTCCAGAAGAAGGACTTCCGGGAGTACAGCTCGACGGTCACCGCGAAGTTCCCCGGCGAGACGAAGAAGGACAAGAAGGGGAAGTCCGTCCGCAAGTCCTTCGAGATCCGCAACACCAACCGGCTGCTGAGCGGCGACGCGGACGTGCCCGTCTACGAGGGCATCGCGGGCGTGAAGAACGGCAACACCACCAACGCGGGTGCCACGTTCACCGGTGTCGCCGAGCGGAACGGCAAGGTGCTGCTGGTCACGGTGATGAACCCGGAGAAGGACGAGCACAACGAGGTCTACAAGGAGACCGCCCGGCTGTTCGACTGGGGGTTCAAGGCGGCCGGGAAGGTGCAGCCGGTGGGTGAGCTGGTGCCCCCGAAGAGCCAGGCCGGCACCCAGCCCGGCTCGAACCCCTCCGGCGAGGCCGGTGGCTCCGGCGACGCCGGGGCCGGTTCGAAGCCGGTGGCGAGCGCCTCGGCCGCGGACGGCTCCAGCGGCATCGGAACGGCGCTCGGCATCACCGGCGGCGTACTGGTCCTGCTCGCGGCCGGCGCCTTCCTGATCAACCGCCGCTGGCCCCTGCCGGACCTGGTACGCCGCCGGTCCCGCTCGGACGACGACAACTAGCGCCCACACCACACTCGAGCATCACCGCACGACACCCGGGCCGATCGGACGCCCCTCCCGAACGACCGCGACCCACCACCAGGCCTGGCACACCACCCGATCCTCCCGAACGACGACAGCCGACGCCCGGGAGGCCTGCGACGCCGCACGACCACCGGGCCGACCGGGCGGCGCCTCCCAGGCCGACCACCACCCACCACCACCGGGCCCGGTACGCCACCCGACCCGCCCCGGTGGCGACAGCCGGCCACACCGCACTCGGACATCACCGCACGGACGCGCCGCGGCGTTGCCGGTGTTCGCGGTCAGCCGCCGCCCGCTACCGCCGGATCCGCTGTCCCGCCGGGACCGTCCGGGCGGCCGGGGGCGGTGGCCGGGAGTTCGTCCTGCTTGCTCTGTGTTGCCGTCCAGGCGGCGCAGAACAGCACCAGCTTCGAGGTGAAGTTGATCCACAGCAGCAGTGCGACGGGGACGCCGAACGCGCCGTACATGCTCTTCGCGGCCACGCCCTGGAGGTAGCCGCTGAGCAGGAGCTTCAGCAGTTCGAAGCCGACCGCTCCGGTCAGCGCGGCCACGACCAGGCGGTGGCGCGTCGGTTCTACGCCGGGCAGCAGCGTCAGGACGTAGAGCAGGAGCAGGAAGTCGGCGAGGACGGCGACCAGGAACGCGGCGATCCGCAGCAGGACCCCGCCCCAGCCGCCCTCGTCGATGCCCAGCTGCCGGATGATCCAGCCGACCATCGCGGAGGCCACCGCCGAGGCGGCGAGGGTGACGAGGATCGCGCCGCCGAGGCCGATCAGGACACCCGCGTCCTTGGCGTAACGCAGGACCGGGTTCTCCTCCTCCTCGGGCAGCTCCCACACCGCGCGCAGACACTCGCGCATGGAGCCCGCCCAGCTGATGCCGGTGAAGAGCAGCAGCGCGCCCGCGATGAGACCGATGGCACCGGCGTTGTCCACCAGTCCGGAGATGTCCAGCTGGTCGGAGATACCGGGCACCTGCTCGGCGATCTTGTCCTGCAGCTTGTCCTGCTGGTCCTGGCCGAGCGTGGCTGCGGCGATCGCGGCGGCCACGGTCAGCAGCGGGAACAGCGCGACGAAGCTGGTGAAGGTCATCGCGGCGGCCAGCCGCGTCCACGCCACGCGGTCCAGCCGCTCGTACGACCGCCACGCGTGCGTGATCATCAGCCGGGTCGCCCACGGCCCGACGACCGGAAGCCTTTTCAGCCAGTCCATGATCCGCTTCTGCCCTCCGCCCGGAACACCCATGTACGGGTACCCCAGAACCGCAGAATCGTGGCCAGGACCATACCGACGACCGCGCCCGAGACGGTGTCCGCACGCTGGGAGGTGAGCCCGAGGCCGTAGTGGCTGACGGCGAGACAGAGCAACTGGACGGCGGCACCGGCGAGGTTCACCGCGCAGAAGACGGCGTACGGCCGCCAGCCCCGGCCCCGGGTGGTCCGGTAGGTGCCGAGGGCGTTGCCCGCGTAGGCCACCGAGCAGGCGGCCACGAAGGACAGCGCCTTGGCGGTGAGCGGGTCGAGCCCGGCGGGGCCGCGCAGACAGGTGAACAGGGCCAGGTCGACGGCGTAGGCGAGGAGACCGACGGCGGCGAAGCCGGCCAGTTCACGGCGCCACGGGAGAGCCGGTCGGCTCCGCCACGCGCGCGGGGTCACCAATTGGCCACCGCCAGGCCGTACATCGCCATCCACACCAGGCCGATGAGGGCGAGCGCACGGTCGCGCAGGACGACGTCCTCGGGTTCGCCGGCCGTGCCGCGGTCGGCGAAGACGGCGTATCTGAGGACGGCGAGGATGAAGGCGACCATGGACAGCTGCCGCCAGGGCAGCACGCTGGTGTGCGGCACGCCGCCCTCCTCCATGGCCCACAGGCAGTAGCCGAGGACGGCGGCCCCGGCCGCGAGCTGCCAGACGAAGCGGAGGTAGTCGCTGGTGTACTCGGTGAGCAACGCGCGCGTGGCGCCCGCCTTTCCGGCCATCTGCACGGCTTCGGAGTAGCGCTTGGCCGACACCATGAACAGCGCGCCGAAGCCGGTGGTGATCAGGAACCAGCGCGACAGCGGGATGCCGAGGGCGAGTCCGCCGATCATCGCCCGCATCAGGAAGCCGGTCGTGACGACCGCGAGGTCGACGACGAGGACGTGCTTGAGGCTGACGCAGTAGGCCAGTTGCATGCCGAGGTAGGCGACCAGCAGGGCGGCGACGGCCGGGGAGCACAGCCGGGCAGCGGCGGCGGGCGCGAGGACGGCGAGGACGCCGCCGACGGCGTAGGCGAGGGGTACGGGGACCTGCCCGGCGGCGACCGGCCGGTGCCGCTTGGTGGGGTGGGCGCGGTCGGCTTCGGCGTCGCGGGCGTCGTTGACGAGGTAGACGGCGGCGGCGCAGGCGGTGAAGAGGACGAAGACGAGGGCGAGTTGTGCCAGGGCGTGCCGGGAGAAGAGCTCGCCAGCGGCCGCGGGGGCGGCGACCACGAGGATGTTCTTGATCCACTGCCGGGGGCGCGCGGTCCTGAGGAGACCGGCCAGGAGGCCGCCCTTGCGGGGTGGCGCGGGCGGCTGCTCGCCGGCGCGCTGCCGCAGGACGGCCGTCTCGGCCATGGCGGGCGCCTCAGTCATCGCGGGCGCCCCCCTTCACCCAGCGGGCGCCGAGCCGGGCCGTGAGCGCGCCGAGGGCGGCGCCGGCCGCGACGTCCGAGGGGTAGTGGACGCCGGCCACCAGCCGCGAGACGCACACGGCGGCGGCGAGGGGCCGTACCGCGCGCGCTCCCAGGGCGCCGAAGGCGACGGCGGCGGCCGCGGCGGAGGCGGCGTGCGAGCTGGGGAAGGAGTGCCGGCCGGCGGTGCGCACCAGGGGCTCGACATGCGCGGGGCGCGGTCGGCGCACGACTCGTTTCACGCCCATGCTGACGAGATGCGCCCCGGCGGTCAGCGCCGTGCCGCGCAGCCAGGCACCGCGCCGCCCGCCGTCCACCGCGGCTCCGGCGAGCCCCGCCGCCAGCCACAGCGCCGCGTGCTCCCCCGCCCAGGACAGGGCACGCGCGGCGCCCGCCACACGCGGGTCGGTGCCGCACGCCCTGAGCGCCGAGACGATGCGGTGATCCATGTCGTGCAGGTCGTCGAGGTCGTCCATGTGGACTCACTGTTCATGCCCATGCGGCCCGAACTCCGGCAATATTGAGCGACATCCCATTAATCACCCATTTCGGGGAGGGATGCCATGTTCGCTAACTAATCGCTCACAAGAGGGCGATACGGTCACGGACATGTCTGCCGACACCGATTCCGCCCCGGACGTCATGGGCCTGGACCACACCACCGTCACCGGCTGGGGCCGCACCGCTCCCACGGCGGGCCGGCTGATCCGCCCGAGGACGTACGAGGAGGCCGCGGCGGCCGTCCGTGAGTGCGGGGCCCGGGGCGGCATCCCCCGGGGCCTGGGACGGGCGTACGGGGACGCGGCGCAGAACGCGGGCGGGGCCGTGCTCGACATGACGGGCCTGGACCGCGTCCACGCGATCGACGCCGCCGGCGGGACCGTGCTGTGCGACGCGGGCGTCTCCCTGCACCGGCTGATGCAGGTGCTGCTGCCGCTCGGCTGGTTCGTGCCGGTCACCCCCGGCACGCGCTACGTCACCGTCGGCGGGGCGATCGGCGCCGACATCCACGGCAAGAACCACCATGTCTCGGGCTCGTTCTCACGGCACGTGCTGTCCTTCGAACTGCTCACCGCCGACGGTGAGATTCGCACGGTGGTCCCCGGCACGCCCCTGTTCGACGCCACCGCGGGCGGCATGGGGCTGACCGGCGTGATCCTCACCGCGACGATCCGCCTCCAGCCGGTCGAGACGTCGCTGATGTCGGTCGACACCGAACGGGCGGCGGACCTCGACGACCTGATGGCCCGGCTGACGGCCACCGACCACCGCTACCGCTACTCGGTCGCCTGGATCGACCTGCTGGCCCGCGGCGCCGCCACCGGCCGGGCGGTCCTCACCCGCGGCGACCACGCGCCCCTGGACGCGCTGCCCGCCCGGCTGCGCGCGGACCCGCTGGCCTTCCGCACCGCCCGCCTCCCGGCCGCCCCGGCCGTCGTCCCCGAGGGCCTGCTCAGCAGGACCACCGTGGGCCTCTTCAACGAGCTCTGGTACCGCAAGGCCCCCCGCGCACGGGCCGGCCGGCTCCAGCGGATCTCGGCCTTCTTCCACCCCCTGGACGGCGTGCCCCACTGGAACCGGGTCTACGGCCGCGGCGGCTTCGTGCAGTACCAGTTCGTCGTCGGCCACGGCCGGGAGGACGCGCTGCGCGGCGTCGTCCGGCGGATCGCCGAGCGCCGCTGCCCGTCGTTCCTGGCCGTCCTCAAGCGCTTCGGGGAGTCCGACCCGGGCTGGCTGTCGTTCCCGGTGCCGGGCTGGACGCTGGCGCTGGACATCCCGGCGGGGCTGCCCGGCCTCGGGGCGTTCCTCGACGAACTCGACGCGGAGGTCGCCGCCGCGGGCGGGCGCGTCTACCTCGCCAAGGACGCCCGCCTGCGCCCGGAACTGCTCGCGGCCATGTACCCGCGCCTCGACGACTTCCGCGCACTGCGCGCCGAACTGGACCCGCGCGGGGTGTTCGTGTCCGACCTGGCCCGCCGACTCCACCTCTAGGAACCTAGGAGCTGTCATGAAGGACGCCTTCGGTCTCCCCCAGTCCCTGCTCGTCCTCGGTGGTACGTCGGAGATCGCGCTGGCGACCGCCCGCCGGCTGATCGCCCGCCGCACCCGCACGGTCTGGCTGGCGGGCCGCCCCTCGGCCGCCCTGGAGGAGGCCGGCGGGCGGCTGCGCGGGCTCGGGGCCGATGTGCACACCATCGCCTTCGACGCGCTCGACCCCGGCTCCCACGAGGCCGTGCTCGGCAAGGTGTTCGCCGAGGGCGACATCGACATGGTGCTGCTCGCCTTCGGCGTGCTCGGCGACCAGGCCCGGGACGAGCGGGAGCCGGAGGCGGCGGTGCGGGTCGCGCAGACCAACTACACCGGCGCGGTCTCGGCGAGCCTGGTGTGCGCCCGCGCGCTCCAGTCCCAAGGGCACGGCTCCCTGGTCGTGATGTCCTCCGTGGCAGGCGAGCGGGCCCGTCGCGCGAACTTCATCTACGGCTCCAGCAAGGCCGGCCTCGACGCCTTCGCGCAGGGCCTGGGCGACGCGCTGCACGGCACGGGCGTGCACGTCATGGTCGTACGCCCCGGCTTCGTCCGTACACGGATGACCGCCGGCCTGCCCGAGGCGCCCCTCGCGACCACGCCCGAGGCGGTCGCGACGGCCGTGGAGCTGGGGCTGCGCCGCCGCTCGGAGACGGTGTGGGTACCGGGCGCCCTGCGCGTGGTGATGGCGGCACTGCGCCATCTGCCACGTGGGGTGTTCCGGCGGCTGCCTATCTGATGCCGATTCAGCGCGTGGGGACCGAGCCGCGTTCCGCGGGGCCGGCCTGGGACGGGACGACCGCGCCTCCGAAGGGGAACTCGCGAAGCTTGCGCCAGACACCGTCGGCGCCCTGCTCGTAGAGGGCGAAGCCGGTGCAGGGCCACTCGGCCTCGTAGCCGGCGAGTTCCCCGAAGGCGCGGTCCATCGCCGCCTCGTCGATGCCGTGCGCCACCGTGACGTGCGGGTGGTACGGGAACTGCAGTTCGCGCGGGACCGGCCCGGAGGGGTCGCGGACCTGCTGCTGGAGGCCCGTGCAGGCCTCCGCTCCCGAGACGACCTGGACGAACACGACCGGCGACACGGGCCGGAACGTCCCCGTGCCGGACAGCCGCATGGGGAACGGCCGGCCGGCCGCGGCGACCTCGGTCAGATGCGCCTCGACGGCCGGCAGGGCGTCCTCGTCGATCTCCGTCGGCGGCAGCAGGGTGACGTGCGTGGGGATACCGTGCGCCGAGGCGTCGCCGAAGCCCGCGCGCAGCTGCTGGAGCTCGCTGCCGTGAGGCTCCGGGACCGCGATCGAGACACCGATCGTTACGGTCCCCACGTCGTCTCCTGTCGTTCAGTTGGCGGGTCGCTGATACGACCACCCGGATATCGACTGTACGGCCACGGCCGGGTTACGGGCAGGCGCAACCAGAGTGATGTACAGCGCTGTCGGGTGGTACGGCTGTGCGCGGGGGCGGGTTCAGTGCTTGGCGGGCAGGAAACCGACCTTGTCGTACGCCTGGGAAAGGGTTTCCGCGGCGACCGCGCGTGCCTTCTCGGCGCCCTTGGCGAGGATCGAGTCGAGCGTCTCGGGGTCGTCCAGGTACTGCTGGGTGCGCTCCCGGAACGGCGTCACGAAATCGACCATGACCTCCGCGAGGTCCGTCTTGAGCGCGCCGTAGCCCTTGCCCTCGTACTTCGCCTCCAGCTCGGCGATGCTCTCGCCGGTGAGGGTCGAGTAGATGCCGAGGAGGTTGCTGATGCCGGGCTTCTCCGCCGCGTCGAAGCGGATGACGGTGTCGGTGTCCGTGACCGCGCTCTTGACCTTCTTCGCGGTGGCCTTCGGCTCGTCGAGGAGGTTGATCAGGCCCTTCGGCGTGGACGCCGACTTGCTCATCTTGATCGTCGGGTCCTGAAGGTCGTAGATCTTCGCCGTCTCTTTCAGGATGTACGGCTTCGGGAGGGTGAAGGTCTCGCCGAAGCGGCCGTTGAAGCGAGTGGCGAGGTCGCGGGTGAGCTCGATGTGCTGGCGCTGGTCCTCGCCGACCGGGACCTCGTTGGCCTGGTAGAGCAGGATGTCCGCGACCTGGAGGATCGGGTAGGTGAAGAGGCCGACGGAGGCGCGCTCGGCGCCCTGCTTGGCGGACTTGTCCTTGAACTGGGTCATCCGGCCGGCCTCGCCGAAGCCGGTGAGGCAGTTCATGATCCAGGCGAGCTGGGCGTGCTCGGGGACGTGGCTCTGGACGAAGAGCGTGCAGCGGTCCGGGTCGAGACCGGCCGCGAGGAGCTGGGCCGCGGCCAGGCGCGTGTTCGCGCGCAGGTCCTTCGGGTCCTGCGGGATGGTGATCGCGTGCAGGTCGACGACCATGTAGAACGCGTCGTGGGTCTCCTGGAGGGCTACCCACTGGCGGACGGCGCCGAGGTAGTTGCCGAGGTGGAACGAGCCGGCGGTGGGCTGGATACCGGAGAGCACGCGGGGACGGTCAGAGGCCATGTTTCTTATTGTCTCAGAGGGGTGTGGGTGGTTTCGGCGGGTGGGGAACTACGGGACCGTCGTGGCTGGTCGCGCAGTTCCCCGCGCCCCTTGAGGGGCGTTTCAGCCGAGGTCGATCTCGGGGTACAGGGGGAAGCCCGCCACCAGGTCCGTGGCGCGCTGGGAGATCTCGTCCGCCACCTTCGCGTCGAGGATGTGCTGGGCCTTGGAGGGGGCGCCCGACTTGGTCGTGCCCGCTTCCGTGCTGGTGAGGACGCGGTCGATGAGGCCGGCGACCTCGTCCATCTCCGCCGTGCCGAGGCCACGCGTGGTGAGCGCGGGCGTGCCGATGCGGATGCCGGAGGTGTACCAGGCGCCGTTCGGGTCGGCGGGGATCGCGTTGCGGTTGGTGACGATGCCCGAGTCGAGCAGGGCGGCCTCGGCCTGGCGGCCGGTGAGGCCGTAGGAGGAGGCGACGTCGATCAGGTTGAGGTGGTTGTCCGTGCCGCCCGTCACCAGCGTCGCGCCGCGCCGCATCAGGCCCTCGGCGAGGGCGCGGGAGTTGTCGACGATGCGCTGGGCGTAGTCACGGAAGGACTCCTGGCGGGCCTCCGCGAGGGCGACCGCCTTGGCGGCCATCACGTGCGGCAGCGGGCCGCCGAGGACCATCGGGCAGCCGCGGTCGACCTGGTCCTTCAGGGAGTCGTCGCACAGGACCATGCCGCCACGGGGGCCGCGCAGCGACTTGTGTGTGGTCGTCGTCACGATCTGGGCGTGCGGGACCGGGTCGAAGTCGCCGGTCAGGACCTTGCCCGCGACCAGCCCTGCGAAGTGCGCCATGTCGACCATCAGCGTGGCGCCGACCTCGTCGGCGATCTCGCGCATGATCCGGAAGTTCACCAGGCGGGGGTAGGCCGAGTAGCCCGCGACGATGATCAGCGGCTTGAACTCGCGGGCCTGGGCACGCAGGGCCTCGTAGTCGATCAGACCGGTGGCCGGGTCGGTGCCGTAGGAGCGCTGGTCGAACATCTTGCCGGAGATGTTCGGCCGGAAGCCGTGGGTGAGGTGGCCGCCGGCGTCCAGGGACATGCCCAGCATGCGCTGGTTGCCGAAGGCCTGGCGCAGCTCGGCCCAGTCGGCCTCGGTCAGGTCGTTGATCTGGCGGACGCCGGTCTTCTCCAGGAAGGGCACCTCGACGCGGGCGCCGAGGACGGCCCAGAAGGCGACGAGGTTGGCGTCGATGCCGGAGTGCGGCTGGACGTAGGCGTGGCGGGCGCCGAAGAGCTCCTTGGCGTGCTCGGCGGCCAGGGACTCGACGGTGTCGACGTTGCGGCAGCCGGCGTAGAAGCGGCGGCCGACGGTGCCCTCGGCGTACTTGTCGCTGAACCAGTTGCCCATCGTCAGGAGCGTGGCCGGGGAGGCGTAGTTCTCGGAGGCGATCAGCTTGAGCATCTCGCGCTGGTCGGCGACCTCCTGGCCGATGGCGTCCGCTACGCGGGGTTCCACGGCGCGGATGACGTCCAGCGCGGCGCGGTAGGCGGTGGAAGCGGTGGAGAGGGGCTCGGGCATGGGGACCTCCGGACGTTGCGTTCAGCGTTCACGGTACGGCCCAGGCGCACGGCACTCTCTGCTCGGGCCGCTCCCCGATGGTTTGTCCATCCCAGCGCGCCAGTCACGGCCCGGCGATCAGCCTACCGGCTGGGGCGGGGGAGCGTCTGCCGGGTTGCTCTGCGTTGCCGGGTGCGGGTGCGTTGTGGCTGGTCGCGCAGTTCCCCGCGCCCCTGACGGACGTGCCCCTGAGGGACGTCTTGAGGATCACGTGGGCTAAAGGATCACGTGGGGCAGGAAGCGGGCGTACTCGTCCGTGATCAGGCCCGACGACTCCCGGATGCCGAGGCCTGCCGACTCGTTCTCCACCACCCAGGCGCCCAGGACCACGCGGTTGCCGTCGAAGTCGGGCAGGGGGGCCAGCTGCTGGTAGACGCAGGGTTCGTCGCGGAGGGTGGGAGGGGAGCCGGGGTCGTGGATCGTGACGCCCGCGCCCTCTCGGCCGAGGAGGGGCTTGGCGACCCAGCCGTGGGCAGGCAGGTCGCGGGGGCCGTCCAGGTAGGCCGGGAGCAGATTGGGGTGGCCGGGGTACAGCTCCCAGAGGATCGCCAGCAGTGCCTTGTTGCTGAGGAGCATCTTCCAGGCCGGTTCGATCCACAGCGTGGAGCCCGTGCCGCCGCCGTTGTCGAGGGTGTCCAGGACGTGGCCGGCGAAGCGGTCGGTGGTGAGCCACTCCCAGGGGTAGAGCTTGAAGGCGCTGCGGATGAAGCGGAGGCGGTTGTCGACGAAGCGGCCGGAGAGGCGGTCCCAGCCGATCTCCTCCATGGCGATCCAGTCGGTGGCCAGGCCCGCCTGCTCGGCCGTCTCCTTCAGGTAGGCGACCGTCATCATGTCCTCGCCGAGTTCGTCGGCGGAGGAGTACGCGAAGTACAGGGGGCTGCCCGGCGGGAGAAGGGCGGCCTGCTTCTTCCAGGCGTCGATGAGGCGTTCGTGGAGGGAGTTCCACTGGTCGGCGCCGGGGAAGCGCTCCTCCATCCAGAACCACTGGGGGGACGCGGCCTCGACCAGTGAGGTGGGGGTGTCGGCGTTGTACTCCAGGAGCTTGGCCGGGCCGGTCCCGTCGTAGCGGAGGTCGAAACGGCCGTAGAGGGAGGGGAGTTCGGCGCGGCGGTGCCAGGACTCGGCGACCGCCCGGGCGACGCGCGGGTCGGTGATGCCCAGGTCGGCGAAACGGTCCTCGGCGACGATGTGGGCGGCCGCCGCCAGACACATGCGGTGGAGTTCCTCGACGGCCTCCTCCAGGGCCTCGACCTCCGGAAGGGTGAAGACGTAGTACGCGCTTTCGTCCCAGTAGGGGCGCAGGGAGTCGTCGGGGTAGCGGGTCAGGGGGTAGATCAGGCCCTGTTCCTCGACGGTCTGCTGCCAGCCGGGGCGGGGCTCCATCGTGTGGCGTTCCATCTGCGCGGCCCGCTCAGCCGCCGCCGCTGCCGGAGCCCGAGCAGCCGAAGCCGCCCCGGTCGACGGCCTCGCTGCGGCTGAAGGTGCCGTTGTCGGCGTAGCCGCCGCTGACGTCGGCGTCGTAGTACCAGTCGGCGTTCGTGGTCTTGCCGGTCTTCTTGCGGCCCTTGCCGTAGGAGGAGCCCGACGAGGAGCCGGAGTTGCAGTTCTTGTCGGCGACGATCTTGTAGCCGTTGATGTAGTCGTTGCTGTCCCGGTCCACACAGCGGCGGTCCGGGTCGGAGCCGCATGCGGACAGGGCCGCCGCGAGGACACCCATACCGCCCAGCACCACCGTGCTCGAGCGCAGTCGCCGCCGTGTTTCGGCCATGTTCTTCTCTCCCCCGTGTTCCCTCGTGTCGTGTACGGCGCGTGTACCGCGTCGGGTACTGCCGAGCGGTCAGCCTAGAGAGGGGTGAGAGCGGGCGTACATGCCCCCCTGCCCGCACCCCCTCCCCTACTGTCGTTTTGTGATCTTTGGAATGGTGTGCGCCCTTGGTGCGGCCGTCTGCTTCGGTACGGCGACGGTGTTGCAGGCGATGGCCGCCCGGGCGGCCGCGGCGACCGGCCCGGGCGGGGACGTGGCCCTGCTGTGGCGGGCACTGCGGCAGTGGCGGTATCTGCTGGGGCTCGCGCTGGACGGGCTCGGATTCCTGCTTCAGATCATCGCACTGCGGTCGGTGCCGATCTACGCCGTGGGGGCGGCGCTGGCCGCGAGCCTCGCGGTGACGGCCGTGGTCGCGGCGCGGCTGCTCGAGGTGCGGCTGAGCCGCGTGGAGTGGGCCGCGGTGGGGGTGGTGTGCGCCGGGCTCGCGCTGCTGGGCCTTGCGGCCGGGGCGGAGGGCGACGAGGCGGGGCCGGACTGGCTGAAGTGGGCGATGCTCGGGGCGGCGGGCGGAGTGCTGCTGCTCGGGGCGGTGGGCGGGCGGCTGCCGGAGCGGGGGCGGGCGCTCGCGCTCGGCCTGGGGGCAGGCTGCGGGTTCGGGGTGGTGGAGGTGGCGGTCCGGCTCATCGACGGGCTGTCGCCCGGGGAGCTCTTCACGAACCCGGCGGCTTACGCGCTGGTGCTCGGAGGCGGTGCCGCGTTCCTGCTGCTGACCTCGGCCCTGCAGCGCGGGTCGGTGACCACCGCGACCGCCGGTCTGGTGCTCGGGGAGACGGTCGCGCCCGCGCTGATCGGCGTGATCTGGCTCGGGGACCGTACGCGGGAGGGGCTGGGCTGGCTGGCGGTGCTCGGTTTCGCGGTGGCGGTGGCCGGGGCGCTGGCGCTGTCGCGGTTCGGGGAGGCGCCGGTGGAGTCCGGGGGCGGGGCGGCGGGGGAAGCCGGGGAGGACGCGGTCGCGCCGAAGTGAGCTGGCTTTTTCGGCAGAGAGCTGGGCTTCTCGGCGGTGAGCTGGGCTTCTCGGCAGTGAGCTGGGCTTTGCGGCAGGAGGCGCACCCGCCGTAAAGCTTCACGTTCCGGACAACTTCCGGACGGCCGGAAAATTGTTTGTTGAATCTTGAACGCGCGGGAACCGCTTTCCGTACGGTACGGCGTGACCAGTAATCCCGTCACGGTCACCGTGGCCTATCGCGTGACGCCGGGCCGTGCGGCCGACTTCCACTCCTGGGGGTGGGCCATGCTGGGCGCGACCGCGCGGCAGCCGGGTTTTCTGGGGGGTGGGGTGCTTGTCGACGGAGGGGCGGAGTGGCATGTCGTCTATCGCTTCGCCAGCGAGGGTTCGGCCCTGGCCTGGGAGCGATCAGCCTCCCGGTCACAGTGGGACGCCCGGCTGGAGGGGGTCGCGCGGGAGGCGGAGCGCCGGAGAGTGCCGGGCGCCAGGGCCTGGTTCGAAGCGCAGACGCTGACGCCCGCGCCGCCGGCGCCGCCGAAGAAATGGAAACTGTGGTTCGTGAATATGAGCGCGGTTTTTCCGCCGGTGCTCCTGTTCAATCTGACGATTCTTCCTTATCTCGGTGACCTCAATGCACTGATACGCACGCTGTTGTTATGTCTGTGTGTGACCGCCCTTGTCACCTGGATTCTCATGCCGCGCCTCCAGCGTTTCTTCAGGAAATGGCTGTACCCGTCGCTCCAGGCGCTTCGTGGGCGGCACAAACGCCGGGCCACGTAGGTCCGCGAACGAACAGAGGGAGGTGGGCGGGTGAAGACACTGCTCATCGACAATTACGACTCGTACACGTACAACCTGTTCCAGCTGATCGCCGAGGTCAATGGCGAGGAGCCGGTGGTGGTGCGCAACGACGCGCCGGCGGACGGGATCCCGGATCTCCGGGAGTTCGACAATCTGGTGGTGTCCCCGGGCCCCGGGCACCCGGGTGACGCGCGTGACTTCGGCATCGGGACCAGGCTGCTCGCGACCTCCCCGGTTCCCGTGCTCGGCGTGTGTCTCGGCCATCAGGGCATCGCGCTCGGGGAGCGGGGTGTTGTGGGTCCGGCGCCGGAACCGCGGCACGGGCATCTCACCACGGTCCGGCATGACGAACAGGATCTGTTCCGGGGCCTGCCGCAGCATTTCACCGCCGTGCGCTATCACTCGCTGGCCGTGCGCGAGCCGTTGCCTCCGGCGCTCGAGGCCACGGCCTGGGCGGAGGACGGTGTCCTGATGGGACTGCGGCACCGCGGCCGGCCGCTGTGGGGTGTGCAGTTCCACCCGGAGTCCGTCCTCACGGAGTACGGCCACCGCATGCTCGTGAACTTCCGCAACCTGACCGCCGAACGGGCCGGCAAGCTGCGCACGAAGAACACGGCGGTCCCGTCCCCCGAGGTCCCGGCCCGCCGCCGTGCAGTGGTGCCGGAGTGCGACGCGGGGGTCCGCCGGCCGACGGGGGCACGGGGGGCCACGGCGAGGGCTCAGGCGCCGGTTGGAGCGGTTTCCCGGCCTGCGGCTGTTGACGGGGCCGGGGCGACCGGTCGGACGGCGGATGTTCCCGGGGCCCAGCTGAGCAGCCGGGCGGCGGCTGCATCCGGGGCCGGGACCGGCGATCAGCCCGGGGCCGTTTCCGAAGCCGGAGCGGGCTCCCGGCCTGCGGCCGCTGCCGGGGCTGTGGCGAACGGTCGGGCGGCGGCCACCCCCGAGACCGGAGCCGGCAATGAGCCGGAGGCCGAGCTGAGCAACCGGACGGCGGCTGCATCCGGGGCCGGGGCCGGCGATCAGCCCGGGGCCGTTTCCGAAGCCGGGGCAGGCTCCCGGCCTGCGGCCGCTGCCGGGGCTGTGGCGAACGGTCGGGCAGCGGCCACCCCCAAGACCGGAGCCGGCAATGAGCCGGAGGCCGAGCTGAGCAGCCGGGCGGGGGCTGGTTCCGGCGTCGGGGCCGGCAGTCAGGGCGGGGCCACGGCGGGTGCGCCGCGGGCCGCGGTGCCTCGGCCTGCTGCCGTCTTCCCCGTTTCGGCGATGTCCCGGGCTGACGGGGCTGTGGCGGCGGGCGACGACGTCCCCCTGCCTCCCAAGCCGCCCGCCGCCGCCATCCCCCGCCCCCGGCGGCCCGGCCGGGTCGGTTACCGGCTGCACACCCGGCGGGTCACCGGTGCCGTCGACACCGAGGCGGCCTTCACCCGGATGTTCGCCGCGTCTCGACGGTCGTTCTGGCTGGACAGCTCCCTGGTCGAGCCCGGGCGGTCGCGGTTCTCGTTCCTGGGGGACGACAGCGGGCCGCTCGCCGAGTTCGTGCGGTACGACGTCACCGCCGGGCGCTGTGAGATCGAGCGGGCCGGGCGGCCGGTGCGCAAGGTCGCGGCGAGTGTCTTCGACTATCTGAAGCGGCAGTTGACGAACCGCCGGGTGGACGCGACCGGGCTGCCGTTCGACTTCACCGGGGGCTACGTCGGCTACCTCGGCTACGAGGTGAAGGCCGACTGCGGGTCGCCCAACCGGCACCGCTCCCCCGCCCCGGACGCCGCCTGGCTGTTCGCCGACCGGGTGATCGCGGTGGACCACCAGGAGGGCTTCACCTACGCCGTGTGCGTCGCGGAGGACACCCCGCAGGCGGCCCGGGAGGCCGCCGACTGGCTGGAGAGCGCGCTGGCGGACCTCAGCTGCGTGGCGACGGAGCGGACGCCGCTGCCCGCGCAGCCGGCCCCGGCCGACCCCGGCGCCGCCGAGCCGTGGCTCGTACGCGACCGGGCGACGTACCTCGCGGACATCGAGGCCTGCCAGCGGGAGTTGCGGGCCGGCACCAGCTACGAGGTCTGCCTCACGAACGCCGCCCGTTTACCCGCTCCGCCCGACGCGCTGGAGTTCTACCGGACGCTGCGCCGCGACAACCCGGCCCCGTACGCTGCGTTCCTGAGATTCGGGCAGCTGGACGTGGCCGGTTCCTCGCCCGAGCGGTTCCTTCGGATCGGGCGGGACGGTACCGCCGAGGCCAGGCCCATCAAGGGAACCGCGCCGAGGGGCGACGGCCCGGAGGAGGACGCCCGGCTGCGGGACGCGCTCGCGTCGGACGACAAGACACGGGCCGAGAACCTGATGATCGTCGATCTGCTCCGCAACGACCTGGGACAGGTCTGCCGGACGGGATCGGTGCGGGTGTCGAAGCTCATGGCCACGGAGACGTACGCCACGGTGCACCAGCTCGTCTCGACCGTGACGGGACGGCTGCGGCCGGGCACGGACGCGGTGGACTGCGTCCGTGCCTGCTTCCCCGGCGGGTCGATGACCGGCGCGCCGAAGCTGCGCACCCTGGAGATCATCGACGCGCTGGAGACCGAGGCCCGGGGCGTGTACTCCGGCGCCCTCGGCTACTTCGGGTGCGGCGGCGGCGCGGATCTCAGCATCGTCATCCGTACCGCCGTGTTCGCCGACGGCCAGATGCACCTGGGCGCGGGCGGCGCGATCGTGCTCGGCTCCGATCCGGAGGCGGAGTACGAGGAGATGCTGCTGAAGACCGCGGCCCCGATGCGGGCCCTGCACCAGCACACGGCCGACCGGATACGGCGGCAGGCCCCGCCTGGGGACAGAGCCGGGGCGGCCGGGGAGGCCCGGCGATGACCAGTCCTCAGGTCGAGATGACCAGTGATCAGGCCGAGATGACCAGGCCTGAGGTCGAGCTGAACCCGGCCGAGGCCGAGGCCCCCGGGAACATGGCGGCCCAGCTCGCCGAACTCGCCGAGCGGCGCGGGTGGAGCGGCCGGACCGCCTTTCACCAGGGCCACCGGGCCTGGACCCACGGGGAGGTGCACGACCTCGCGGCCCGCGCGGCCACCGTGCTCGCCGAGTACGGCGTACGCCCCGGGGACCGGGTGCTGCTGGCGCTGCCCGACTCGCTCGCCTGGGTGACGGCCTTCCTCGCCACCGCCCGCCTCGGTGCCGTCGCGGTCCTGGTCAACCCCGAACTACCCGCGGCCGACCATGTGTTCCTGGCCGAGGACACCGGAGCGCTGCTGTGCGTGACGGGGCCGGGCCTGGAGGAGCGGTTCGCCCGCCGGTCCCGGCTCGGAGCGGATCAGCTGATGGCGCTCGCCCCGGCCGCCGAGCCCGCACCCGCCCACCAGGTCGACGCGCACGCCCCGCTGTACGTCCAGTACACCTCCGGCACCACGGGCCGCCCCAAGGGCGTCGTGCACACGCACGGCGATCCACGGACGTACCACGACCTGGTCGGCCGGCGGGTGCTGCGGATCACCGCGGACGACGTCACCCTGTCGGTGTCGAAGCTGTACTTCGCCTACGGCTTCGGCAACGCCCTCGTCTTCCCGCTGTTCTCCGGTTCGTCCGCGGTGCTGGTGGACCGGCGCCCCTCCCCGGCCACCATCGACGAGCTGGTCGCCCGGCACCGGGTGACGCTGCTCTACTCCGTGCCGTCCGCGTACGCCGCGCTGGTCGCCGAGCGGGGCCACGGACATGAGGGCTGCTTCGCCTCGGTGCGGGCCGCGGTGTCGGCCGGCGAGGGGCTGCCGGACGGGCTCGCACGGCAGCTGACCGCGCTGCTCGGGGCGCCGGTGCTGGAGCAGATCGGCTCCACCGAGGCCGGTCACGCGTTCTGCGCCAACGGCTTCGCCCACGACCACCCGGGCACCGTGGGCCGTCCCGTGCCCGGCTTCGAGGTGGAGCTGCGCGACCGTGACGGGCGCCCGGTGCCGGACGGCGAGGAGGGCGAGATGTGGGTGCGCGGGCCGACGGTCACCCCGGGCTATCTGAACCGGCCCGAGGAGACCGCGCGGACCCTGGTCGGCGGCTGGCTGGCCACCCACGACCGGGCGTGCCGCGAACCGGACGGCTCCTACCGGCATCTGGGCCGCGCCGACGACATGGAGATGGTCGGCGGCATCACCGTCTCCCCGCTGGAGGTGGAGGCCGTGCTGCGCCGCCATCCGGCGGTGCGGGAGGTGGCGGTCGCGGCGGTGCCCGACGGGCGGGGCGCGAGCCGGCTGCGGGCCTTCGTGGTGCCGGTCGCCTCCGCGCGTGACGGTCTGTCGGACGAGCTGATCGGCCTGGCGCGGGAGAGCCTCGCCGCCTTCAAGGTCCCCCGCAGCGTCAGCTTCGTCCCCTCGCTGCCGCGCACCCCGACCGGGAAGCTCCGCCGCCATCTGGTGCGCCGGGGGGCCTGGTGAACACCTCGGAAAGGAACGGCCTCATGCGACAGTCCCAGGACCGGCCCCGGCCCCTGCTCGCCGATCGCGGCTTCTATCTGGGACCGGTCTTCCGGCACGCCGCCGACCGGCACCGGGCCGTCTTCGTCACCCTGGACCGGCCGCTGGACGTCAACCCCTCCCTCGGGGTCGACCTGAGCTACACCGTGCTGGCCGACGTGGTGGAGGAACTGTCCGGGCGGCTGTGGGAGGCCGGGGTGCGGCCCTCGGAACAGGTCGTCGTGCACAAGGCCGACAACGTCGACATCATGCTGCTGACCTGCGCCGCCTCCAGGATCGGCGCCGTGCCCGTGCTGCTGTCGCCCGCGCTGGCCCCTCAGGTGGCCGGGCAGCTCCTCGCACGGCTGCGCCGCCCCTGGCTGATCACCGACGGCGCCACCCTGGACGGTCTGAAGGACCTCGCCCTGTCCGGGCTCGTGCGGCGCACGCTCTGCGTGGACGACGCGCCCGGGGCGGAGCCCCTGGCGAAGTACGCCGGCGCCGAGCCGCCCCCGCCGGTCCGGCTCCACCCCCGCGAGCCCGCCCTGATCACCCACAGCTCGGGCACCACCGGCGTCCCCAAGCTTGCCGTGCACTGCGCGCAGACCATGTGGAACCGGCTCGTGCCGCAGCAGGCGATGGGCTGGCCCACCCGTGGCGAGCCGGCGGCGCTGCACATGTCCTTCGTGCACTCGCGCCTCTACCATCTGCTCGGTGTGCTGCTGCACTTCGGCAGCCCGCTGGTGCTGATCACCGACCCGGATCCGGCCGCGGTGGGCCCGCTGCTGGTCCGGCACCGGCCCGGGATCGTGGAGACGCACCCCAACACGTTCGTGCTGTGGGAGGAGCTGGCCGACGCCCCCGGGGCCCCGCTGTCCCGGGTCCGGTCGTACGGCTCCACGTTCGACGCCATCCACCCGCGCACCGTACGGCGGCTGCTGGGCGCCTCCCGGCGCCGTACGCCCTGGCTGATCCAGCTGTACGGGCAGAGCGAGACGGGCCCGGTGGCGTTCCAGGTGGTGACGCGGCGCGGTGCCGCACGGGTGGACGGGCGCCGGGTCGGGATCGGGATACCCGGCTTCACCCGGGTCCGTGTCACCGACGCCGAGGGCAGGCGGGTCGCGCCCGGCACGCCCGGCCGGATCGAGGCCCGCACCCGGGGCCGGATCCTCACCTACCTGGGCATGCCGGAGCGCTACGACCGTCAGCTCACCGACGGCTGGTGGGAGATGGGCGACATGGGCTACCGGAGCCGCCTGGGCGCCCTGTACCTGATCGACCGTGAGGTGGACCGGATCGACGCCGTGCACAGCAACCTGGAGGTCGAGGACGCGCTGATGTCCCGGCTGGAGGAGCTGCGCGAGGTCGTCATCGTGCCGGGCGCGGACCGCGAGCCGGTGCCGGTGGTGTGCGTGCGCGGCGAGCGACCCCTGGACCCGGAGCGCTGGCGGAAGGCCACGGCGGGGCTGCCGGCGATGGCCGAGCCTCGGCAGTGGCGGTTCGAGGATCTGCCGATGACCGCGACGTGGAAGGTGAAGCGGGTGGAGATCGCCCGGATGCTGGCCGGCAGCAGGGCCGAAGGCGCCCGCGCATGACCATGGTCGTGGTCGTGGGCGCCGGACCGGTGGGCCTGTCAGCGGCCCTGGCCCTGCGCGGGCACGGACTGCCGGTGGTGCTGCTGGAGGCCGACCCCAAGGACCGGGAACGGCCGGGCAGCCGAGCCCTGTTCGTGCACCGGGAGACCCTTGGGCTGCTGGACGCGATGCTGCCCGGCCTCGCCGCCGAGATCACCTCGTACGGGCGGACCTGGCACACCCGGCGCACCCTCTACCGGGGGCGTGAGGTCTACGCCCGCACCTTCCCGCCGCCGTCGGGTCCCCCGCCCTTCACCAGCCTGCGCCAGACGGACACCGAACGGTTCCTGCGCGCGGCCTGCGAGGGGGCCGGGGTGGAGTTCGTGTGGGGCGCGCGCGTGGCGGGCGTGAGCACCTCGGAGACGGAGGTGCGGCTGACGGGCGAGGACGGGCGGGTGTGGACCGGCGCGTACGCCGTGGCCGCCGACGGCGCCCGCTCCGCGGTCCGGCGCGAGCTGGGCATCCCCTTGGAGGGCACGCACGGCGAGGGCTTCCACGTCGTGGTGGACGTCGCCGACGTGCCGGGCGCGGAGCTGCCGCTGGAGCGGGTCTTCCACTACGAGCACCCCGGGGTCGGTGGGCGCAGTGTGATGCGGGTGCCGTTCACCGGCGGTTTTCAGGTGGACCTGCAGTGCCGGGACGACGACGCGCAGGAGGAGTACGGCACCGAGGAGGCCGTGCGGCGCTGGCTGCCCGCGATCGTCGGGGACGGCTATGGCGACCGGATCATGTGGGTGTCGACGTACCGCTTCCTGCGCAAGGTGGCGGCCTCGTTCACCGATCCGGACGGGCGCGTGCTGCTGGCCGGGGAGGCGGCGCATCTCTTCCCGCCGTTCGGGGCACGCGGCATGAACAGCGGGATCGCGGACGCGGCTGCCGCCGCCGAGGCGATCGCCGCCGGGACCGGCGAGGCGGTCGCGCACTTCGCCGAGGTGCGGCGGGCGGCGGGCCTGTTCAACAGCGCCGCCGCCGGTACGGCCCTGGACCATCTGCGGCCGCACCGCCGTACCGTCCGGGTCAGGCAGCGGGCGGCGGCGGCCCTGGCGCCGGTGCTGCCGTGGTGCGGATCATGGCTGGAGCACGCGCCGTACGGGCCCCGGCACGGGGCGCCGGCCGTCGCGGGCCGCAAGTACTGAGGAGGAGCTGGTGGTGACACGACCGGCGGTGGCGGAAGGCCTGTGGACATGGACGCCCGGCCGTGGCCTGGCCGCCGCCCCGGAGCAGGAGGCCGGGGGGCGGCTGCTGGTCGCGGACTCGTGGCTGCTGCGCGAGGGCCGGGTGCGGGCCTATGCCCGGCACCGGGAGCGGTTCTCGCGGTCCTGCGTCGAGTGCGGCGGGCCGGAACCGCGCCTGCTGGTCGCGTTCTGGCAGGACGTGACGGCCGCGCTGCCGCGCACGGGTGAGTGGTTCCCGCGGGTGGAACTCGCGGCGGGCTCCCTGGAGTTGCGGCTGCTGGTGCGTCCCGCCCCGCCGCTCGGCACGGAGATCCGGCTGTGGGCGGCGGGCCAGGCCGACCCGAGGACGGTGCCCCGCCGCAAGGGCCCGGACCTGGAGACCCTGGCCCGGGTACGCCGCCGGGCCGCCGGCGAAGGGGCCGACGAGGCGGTGCTGATCGCGCCGTCGGGCACGGTGCTGGAGTCGGCCACCGCCGGCGTGCTGTGGTGGGAGGACGACACCCTGTGCCTGCCCCCGCCCCGGCTGCCCGTCCTGCCGAGTGTCACGGCCGGGCTCGTCCAGGAGCGGGCGCTGCGGTCCGGGATCCGGATCGCGCACCGCGAGCGGACCGTGGCCGAACTGGACGGCCGCGAGGTGTGGCTGGTGAACGCGCTGCACGGGATCCGGCCTGTCACGGGCTGGACGGGAAGGCCGATGGAAATGCCGCCGGTGGAGCGGGCCGGGGAATGGCGGACCTGGCTGGACGGCCTCATGGAGCCCCTGCCGAGCTGAATTAACAGAAGAACAGAGGACATGACGACGCCGGGCCGAAGGAATTCGACCCGGCGTGATTTCCGTTGTTCTTTTTCAGCTTTTCGGCACCATACGCGTGGCTATCGCGATGCGGTTGTAGGCATTGATGACGGTGGCCGCCCAGATCAACGCGGCGATCTGGTTCTCGTCGAAGACCTCGGCCGCCTCGGCGTACACGGCGTCCGGGACGCGACCGTCGTGGACCAGGGTCACCGCCTCCGTCAACGCGAGGGCGGCACGCTCCCGTTGAGTGAAGAAGGGCGTCTCCCGCCAGGCGTTCAGGGTGTAGAGGCGCTGCTCGGTCTCGCCCTGGGCGCGGGCGTCCTTGCTGTGCATGTCGAGGCAGAACGCGCAGCCGTTGATCTGCGAGGCGCGGATCCTGACCAGTTCGAGCAGTTCCGGTTCGACCTTGGCGTCCTGCGCCGCGGAAACGGCGGCGGAGTGCAGGGAACCCATTGCGGCGGAGACGCCCGGGGTGATTTTCTTCAGGGCCACACGGGATATGGAAGGGCTTTCGCTCATGGGGCGACCATATCCCCGGAATCGCATTCCCGAAGGGGAATTCGCGCGATTGTCAGGGCGCGATTATCCGGGCAGTACCGCGCACAGCGCGTCCAGCGCCCCCGACCAGGCGTGGTCCGGTGGCGTCCCGTAGCCCACGACCAGGGCGTCCACCGGCTCGGCGTGCGCGGCGGGGTGCTGGTAGCGGGCGAGTCCGTGGACGGCGAGGCCCTGCCAGTGCGCGGCCTGGACCACGGACTGCTCGGTGCCCGGCGGCAGCCGCAGCAGGACGTGCAGACCGGCCGCGATGCCGGTGACCCGGGCCCCGGGAGCGCTGGCGGCGACGGCGGCGACCAGGGCGTCCCTGCGGCGGCGGTAGCGCAGGCGGGTCGCGCGCACATGGCGGTCGTAGGCCCCGGAGGCAAGGAACTCGGCCAGGGTCAGCTGGTCGAGCACCCCGCAGGTGTCGACGCCGCCCTTCGCCGCCGCGACCTCCTCGGCGAGGCCCGGCGGCAGCACCGCCCAGGCCAGCCGCAGGCCGGGGGCGAGGGACTTGCTGGCCGTGCCCAGATAGACCGCCCGGTCGGGGTCCAGGCCCTGGAGCGCGCCCACGGGCTGGCGGTCGTAGCGGAACTCGCCGTCGTAGTCGTCCTCCAGCACCAGCCCGCCGGTGCGGCGCGCCCAGTCGACGACGGCGGCGCGGCGGTCGCGGTGCAGGGGCACGCCCATGGGGAACTGGTGGGCGGGGGTCAGGAGGATCGCGTCGGCGCCGGACAACTCGCCCGGGTCCGTGCCCAGTTGGTCGAAGGGCAGCGGGGTGGTGGCCAGGCCGGCCGCGGCGAGGAGCCTCCAGTGCGCGTCGAGCCCGTACGACTCGACCGCTACGGTCCCCGCCCCGCGTGCCCGCAGGACCGTGCCGAGCAGCTTCAGGCCGTGCGCGAACCCGGCGCACACCACGATCCGTTCGGGGTCGGCGCGTACGCCCCGGGCCCGGGAGAGGTAGCCGGCGAGCGCGGCCCGCAGCTCCGGGCGGCCCCGGGGGTCGCCGTAGTCCAGCGCGTCGTACGGGGCGGCGGTGAGGGCGCGGCGGGCGGCCTTGAGCCACTGCGCGCGCGGGAAGGACGCGAGGTCGGGGCTGCCGGGGCGCAGGTCGTAGGCGGGGCGGGCGTGGGCGCGGGGGTGGGGTGCCGTACCGGCCGGCGGGACGACCGTCCTGGCGGCGACCCGGGTCCCCGAGCCCTGCCGGGCGGTGAGCCAGCCCTCGGCGGCCAGGTCGGCATAGGCGTCGGCGACCGTGTTGCGGGCGATGCCCAGGTCGGCGGCGAGCGCGCGGGAGGAGGGCAGCCGGGTGCCGGGGGCCAGCCGGCCGGAGCGCACCGCCTCGCGCAGGGCGTCGGTCAGGCCCCGGCGCAGGCCCGGGCCGGTCGGCTCCACGTGCAGGTCGATGCCCAGAGTGGCCCATGGTTCCGCCATGGAAATGGACCATACTCCTGGGCTGCTTCCTTCCTAGGGTCGGGAGCATGACGACGCACACCGATGACACGACGACGACAGGCGCGGAGTACGCAGCCGAGCGGCCCGCCCGCCTGGAGTGGGCCAAGCACGCGCCCGACGTCTACAAGGCGATGGTCCGGCTGGAGACCGCCGCCCGGCAGGGCCTGGACCACACGCTGTACGAGCTGGTGAAGATCCGTGCCTCCCAGATCAACCACTGTGCCTTCTGCATCGACATGCACACCAAGGACGCCCTCGCGTCGGGCGAGAGCGTCGAGCGGATCGTGCAGCTCAGCGCCTGGGACGAGTCGCGGCACTTCTACACCGCGAAGGAGCTCGCGGCGCTGGAGCTGACGGAGGCCGTGACGGTCCTGACGGAAGGGTTCGTCCCGGACGAGGTGTACGAGCAGGCCGCGCGGCACTTCGAGGAGGCGGAGCTGGCGCAGCTGATCGCCGCGATCACGGTGATCAACGCCTGGAACCGGTTCGGTGTGACCTGCCGGATGGCGCCGGGGCACTACCAGCCGGGCCAGTACAAGTGACGGCCCGGACCCGGCTGCTGGATCCGGCGGTCGGCGGGGCCATGGCCGCGCTCAGCAAGGTCGCCAAGCGGGGCTTCGGTGACCCGGCCCTGGCCGAACTCGTCGTGCTCCGCGCCTCGCAGCTCAACCAGTGCGCGTTCTGCCTCGACATGCACCTGGCGATCGCGCGCGAGTACGGGGTGAGTGAGAAGCAGATCGACCTGCTGGCCGCGTGGGAGGAGGCCGAGGACGTCTTCGACGAGCGGGAGCGGGCCGCGCTGGCGCTGACGGAGGCGGTGACGCTGCTGACGGCGGGCTTCGTGCCGGACGAGGTGTACGAGCGGGCCGCCAAGCACTTCGACGAGGCCCGGCTGGCCCATCTGATCGGGCTGGTCGTCGCCATCAACAGCTGGAACCGGGTGATGGTGAGCCGCCGGATCCCGCCGGGAGGTCACACACCATGAGCAAGGCCGATGTGTTCCGCGCCCTGCACCACCACCGGGTGCCCGGCGACCCCCTCGTGCTGCCCGGCCCCTGGGACGCGGCCACTGCCCGGGTGTTCGAGGAGGCCGGCTTCCCGGCGCTCGCCACGCCCAGTGCCGGAGTCGCCGCGTCCCTGGGGTACGAGGACGGGCAGACCCCGGCCGACGAGATGTTCGCCGCGGTGGCCCGGATCGTCCGGGCCGTCGGCGTGCCGGTGTCGGCGGACGTGGAGGGCGGTTACGGACTCGCCCCGAAGGAACTGGTGGAGCGGCTGCTGGAGACCGGGGCGGTGGGCTGCAACCTGGAGGACTCCGAGGACGGGGTGCTCAAGGACCCGCGCGCGCACGCCGAATGGCTCGCCGAGGTGCGGTCCGTGGCCGGTGACCGGCTCTTCGTGAACGCCCGCGTGGACACCTTCGCCTGCGGGGTCGCCGATCCCGGACGGGCCATCGAGCGGGCCGCGTTGTACGTCGCCGCGGGCGCCGACTGTGTCTACCCGATCGGGGCCCCGCCGGAGGTGCTGCCGCTGCTGCGGGCCGGTATCCAGGGGCCCGTCAATGTGGGAGCCCTGGTCGACGAGGGCCCCTCGCCCGCCGAACTCGGCACGCGAGGGGCCACCCGGATCACCTTCGGGCCGGGACTCCAGCGGCGCGCGGCCCGCGCACTGCGGGAGATCGCCGCCCGGCTGACGTAGGACGCGTCAGGACAGCCACTTCTTCCATGTGGACTTGTGGCTGTCCACCCACTTCTTCGCCGCCTCCTCCGGCGTCATCTTCTGGTCGGCGATCATCAGGGAGACCTCGTTCTGGTCCTCGGTCGTCCACTTGAACTTCTTCAGGAAGGCCGCCGCCTTGCCGCCCTTCTTCGCGAAGTCCGCGTTGAGGTACTTCTGCAGCGGCGTGTGCGGGTAGGCGCAGGCGACCTTCTCCAGGTCGGCGTCGCAGCCCTCCTTGTACGCCGGCAGCTTCACCTCGGTCATCGGGACCTTCTTGAACAGCCACTGCGGGGAGTACCAGTAGGTGAGGAAGGGCTTCTTCTCCTTGGCGAACTGCCGCATCTGGGTGATCTGCGCCGCCTCGGAGCCGGCGAACACCACCTGGTAGTCCAGCTTCAGGTTCTTCACCAGCGCCTTGTCGTTGGTGACGTAGGACGGCGAACCGTCCATCAGCTGGCCCTTGCTGCCGCTCTCGGGGGTGCGGAACTGGTCGGCGTACTTGTTGAGGTTCTTCCAGTTCGTGACGTCCGGGTGCTTCTTGGCGAAGTACGTCGGGACGAACCAGCCGATGTGCCCGGTGACGCCGAGTCCGCCGCCGGGCGCGATCGTCTTCTTGTCCTTGACGTACCGCTGCTCCTGCTCGGGGTGGCCCCAGTCCTCCAGGAGCGCGTCGACGCGGCCCTGGCTGAGCGCGTCCCATGCGGGCACCTCGTCGACCTGGACGGTGTCGACGCGGTAGCCCAGCTCGTTCTCCAGGAGGTACTGGGCGACGGCCACGTTGGCCTGGGCGCCCACCCAGGACTGCACGGACAGGGTCACGGACTTGGCGCCCTGCGCGTTGGCGAAGGGCGAGGCCTGCTTGGTCATGTCGGCCGCGCCGCAGCCGGTGAGCAGCGCCAGGGAGCTCACGGCGGCGATCATGGCAGTCGTACGGACTCGCATGTCACGCTCCCTTCTTCGCGCGCCGCTCGGTGGGCTGGGTCACCCGGTCGAGCATCAGGCCGAGGCAGACGATCGCCGCGCCGGCCACCAGACCGGTCGCCAGGTCGCCCTGGGCGAGGCCGAAGACCACGTCGTAGCCGAGCGCGCCACCGCCGACCAGGCCGCCGATGACGACGACGGCGAGGACCAGGACGAGGCCCTGGTTGACGGCGAGCAGCAGGGCCGGCCGGGCCAGCGGGAGCTGGACCTGCCGCAGCTGCTGCCAGCTGGTCGCGCCGAGCGAGCTGGAGGATTCCAGCGCGGCCGGGTCGACCTGGCGCAGGCCCTGGGTGGTGATCCGGACGACGGCCGGCAGCGCGTACACGATCGCGGCCGCGACGGCCGGGGCGCGGCCGACGCCGAACAGGGCGACGACCGGGATCAGGTACACGAACTGCGGCATCGTCTGGAACACGTCCAGGACGGGCCGCAGCAGCCGCTCCAGACGGTCGCTGCGGGCCGCCGCGATGCCGGTGGCGAAGCCGACGACAAGGGTGACGGCGACGGCGGCGAGGACCTGCGACAGGGTGTCGAGGGAGGGCTTCCACACGCCGAGCACGCCGATGGCGGCCATGGCGAGGACGGCGGTGAGCGCGGTGCGCCAGGTGCCGATCACCCAGGCCAGGGCGGCGACGATCAGCAGGACCGACCACCAGGGCAGTGACTGCAGGCCGTCGCGCATCGGGTCGAGCACCCAGGTGGTGAAGTGGCCCGCCCAGTCGGCGGTGCCGCCGACCACGGGGACGCCGGAGTAGAGGTGCGCGGTCATCCAGTCGACCGCGCGGTTGACGGGCTCGGCGATGCCGACGACCCAGGCCTCGGGCCAGTCGAGCCGCCCCGCGACCCGGCCGGCGACGGCCACGGCGGCGAAGGCGACCAGGGCGTACAGCCAGCCGCGCCCGCGCCGGGGCTCCGGTTCGGCGCCGAGCCGCTCCCCGGCCGCGCCCGTGACGCGGTCCAGGACGACGGCCAGCAGCACGATCGGGATGCCGGCGGCGAGCGCGGCACCGACGTCGACCGAGGCCAGCGCCTGGTAGACGCGGTCACCGAGACCGCCCGCGCCGATGACGGCCGCGATGACGGCCATCGAAAGCGCCATCATGATCGTCTGGTTGAGGCCGAGCAGGAGTTCCTTGCGGGCCAGCGGGATACGGGCCGTCAGCAGCCGCTGGCGTGCGGTGGAGCCGAGCGACTCGACCGCCTCCAGCACCTCCTTGTCGGCGCCGCGCAGACCGAGCGAGGTCAGCCGGGCCATGGGCGGGGCGGCGTAGATGACGGTGGCCAGGACGGCCGCCGGGACGCCGATGCCGAAGACCAGCACGACCGGCAGCAGATAGGCGAAGGCCGGGAGCACCTGCATGGTGTCCAGGACCGGGCGCAGCAGGCGGTCCATCCGGTCGGACAGCCCGGCGGCGAGCCCGAGCAGCGCGCCCACCACGACCGACGCGAGGACCGCGACGACCATCAGGGCGAGCGTCTGCATGGTCGGCACCCACATGCCGAGCAGGCCGCAGGCCAGGAACGCGATGCCCGTGCCGAGCGCGAGCCGGATGCCCGCGACGCGCCAGGCGACCAGCGCGCCCAGGGCCGTGACACCCGCCCATCCGACGGCCAGGAGGCCGAGGTAGACGGCTCGTACGGCGATGACGACGACGTTGCTGACGTGGCCGAAGAAGTACAGGAACAGCGGGTGGCTGTCGCGGTTGTCGATGATCCAGTCGCTGGCCTTGGCGAGCGGCTCGGAGAAGTCGACGGTCAGGGCGGCCGGCCAGCTGCCGCTCGCCCAGCGGGCGTTCGCCAGGGGGACGAGGATCGCGGCGGCCAGGGCGAGGAGCAGCAACTTGTGCACGGCCCGGTGCCTGAGGAGGCCGGGCAGGCCGACCCGGGGCGGGTTCGCGGTGATGGTCGCCATCACACCGCCTCCTTGGACTTCTCCGTCCCGGGCGGAGCCGGCTGCTCCGTGCCGGCGACGACACCGAGCAGCGTGTCGGAGTCGACCATGCCCACGCACCGGCCCTCGTCCACGACCCGGGCCGGGACGCCGGCGCGGGCGACCGCCTCGATCGCCTCGGAGACCGTCGCGTCGGGCCGCACGGCCGGTCCGCTGCCGTCCAGGTCCGCCGACGGGTTGCGCATGGCCGTACGGACGGTCATCACCTGCTCGCGCGGGACGTCCCGGACGAACTCGCGGACGTAGTCGTCGGCGGGCGAGCCCACGATCTCCTCGGGCGTGCCGAGCTGCACGACCCGGCCGTCGCGCATCAGGGCGATGCGGTCGCCCAGCTTGAGGGCCTCCTGGAGGTCATGGGTGATGAAGACCATCGTCCGGCCCTCCTCGTGGTGGAGCCGGACCACCTCCTCCTGCATCTCGCGCCGGATGAGGGGGTCGAGCGCGCTGAACGGCTCGTCGAAGAGGAGGACTTCGGGGTCGACGGCGAGCGCGCGGGCGAGGCCGACGCGCTGCCGCTGGCCGCCGGAGAGCTGGCTCGGGCGGCGGTGCTCCATGCCTTCCAGGCCGACCTTGGCGACGACCTCGGCGGCGCGCTCACGCCGCTCGGCCTTGCCCATGCCCTGGATCTCCAGGCCGTAGGCGACGTTGTCGAGGACCGTGCGGTGCGGCAGCAGGCCGAAGTGCTGGAAGACCATGGCGGCGCGGTGGCGGCGCAGTTCGCGCAGCCGCGAGCGGTCCATGGCGCGGACGTCCTCGCCGTCGATGGCGATGGTGCCGGCCGTCGGTTCGATGAGCCGGGTCAGACAGCGCACCAGCGTGGACTTGCCGGAGCCGGACAGGCCCATGACGACGAAGACCTCGCCCTTGCGCACATCGAAGGTGACGTCGCGGACGGCGGCCGTGCAGCCGGTGCGGGAGCGCAGCTCGGCGGGGTCGAGGGCGGTGAGCTCGGGGTCGGCGGGAACGCGGTCGGCCTTGGGGCCGAACACCTTCCACAGGCCCTCCACCGAGAAGACGGGGGTGGTGTCCATGCTCTGCTCCTCCGTGGGGGGTTCGAGGGTCGGAATCTCGGTCACCGGTCACCACCACCGATCAGCTCGGCGGCCTTCTCCCCGACCATGAGCACGCCGATCATCGGGTTCACGGTGGTCATGGTGGGGAACACGGAGGCATCGGCGATGCGGATGCCCTCCAGGCCGCGGACGCGCAGCTCGGGGTCGACGACCGCGAGCCGGTCGTCGGGGTCGCCCATCTTGCAGGTGCCCGCGGGGTGGTAGACGGTGTGCGCGACCTTGCGGGCGTACTCGCTGAGCTCGGCGTCGTCGGTCACGTGCGGGCCGGGCGCCACCTCGCGCTTGAGCCAGCCGGCCAGCGGCTCGGTCCTGGCGATCTCGCGGGCGATCTTGATGCCGTCGACGAGGGTCTGGCCGTCGTAGTCGTCCTCGTCGGTGAAGTAGCGGAAGTCCAGGGCCGGCTTGACCTCGGGGTCGGCGCTGGTCAGGTAGAGCCGGCCGCGGCTCTTGGGCTTGGGGATGTTCGGGGTCATCGAGACGCCGAACTCCGGCCGCTGGTAGCCCAGTCGCTCCGGGTTGTCCGTGAAGGGGATCTGGTAGAAGTGGAACATCAGGTCGGGGTGCGGCCGTTCGGGGTCGCGGCGCACGAACAGGCCGGCGTCGGAGTCCATCGCGGAGTTCTCCGGGATGGGTCCGTTCGTCTCCCACACGATCACCGACTCGGGGTGGTCGAGCAGGTTCTCGCCGATGCCCGGCAGATCGTGCGTCACGGGTATGCCGAGCTTCTCCAGGTCCGCCTTCGGGCCGATGCCGGAGTGCATCAGCAGCCGGGGCGAGTCGACCGCGCCGGCGCAGAGCAGGACCTCGTTGCGGGCCTTGACGAGGATCTCCTCGCCGTCCTTGGTGCGGACGTGCACGCCCTCGGCGCGGTTGCCGTCCAGCTCCAGCTTGTACGCCCAGGTCTCCAGCAGGATCGTCAGGTTGGGCCGCTCGTCCATCACCGGGTGCAGGTACGCCACCGACGCCGAGGAGCGCTTGTTGTTCTCCGGGTGGTAGGCGAGGTCGAAGAAGCCGACGCCCTCGGTGAACGGCTTCTTGTTGAAGCCCTCCACGCGCGGCACGTTCAGCGCCGCCTGGGCCGCGTCGACGAAGTCGCGGGCGATGGCGTTCCGGTCCTTCTCGTCGACCGGGACGACGTTGTTGAGCAGGCGCGCGAAGTACGCCTCCATCTGCACCGCGCCCCAGCCCTTGGCGCCGGCGGCCTCCCACTCGTCCCAGTCGGCCGGCAGCGGCTTGAAGGCGATCAGGGTGTTGTGCGAGGAGCAGCCGCCCAGGACCCGGGCGCGGCTGTGCCGGATATGCGAGTTTCCGCGTGGCTGCTCGGTGGTGGGGTAGTCGTAGTCGAGCTCGCCGCCCAGCAGGCCCATCCAGCGGCGCAGGGTCAGCACGTCGTCGCGGCCGACGTCGCTGGGGCCGCCCTCGATGACGGCGACGGTCACGTCGGGGTTCTCGGTCAGACGGGAGGCAATGACGGAACCTGCGGTTCCGCCGCCTATCACGACATAGTCGTACTCGTGACTGGTGTGGGACATGGCGTACTTGCTCCAGAGGGGATGAACCAGAGGGGACGTAGAGGTCGGCCCGAAGGGCGCGGGGTGCGCGGGTGCGCGGGTGCGGGAGGTCAGCCCGCGAACCAGCGCACCGGCTTCGGAGCGAGGTTCTGGTAGACGTGCTTGGTCTCTCGGTACTCGGCGAGTCCGGCCGGGCCGAGTTCCCGGCCCACTCCGCTCTTGCCGAAGCCGCCCCACTCCGCCTGCGGCAGGTAGGGGTGGAAGTCGTTGATCCAGATCGTGCCGTGCCGCAGCCGGCCGGCCACGCGCCGGGCGCGGCCCGCGTCGGAGGTCCAGACACCGCCCGCGAGGCCGTACTCGGTGTCGTTGGCGAGGGCGACGGCCTCGTCCTCGGTGCGGAAGGTCTCGACGGTGAGGACCGGTCCGAAGACCTCCTCCCGGATGACACGCATCTCGCGGTGGCAGTGGTCGAGGACGGTCGGCTCGTAGAAGTAGCCGTTCTCGGGGCGCTGCGGGGACGGCTCGGGGCGCTTGCCGCCGGAGCGCAGTACCGCGCCCTCCTTGAGGGCGGACTCGACGTACATCTCGACCTTGTCGCGCTGCTGCTCGGAGACCAGCGGGCCGCACTCGACGCCGTCCTCGGTGCCGCGGCCGAGCCGGATCTTCTCGGCGCGGCGGGCGAGTTCGGCGACGAAGCGGTCGCGGACCGACTCCTCGACGATGAGGCGGGCGCCGGCCGAGCAGACCTGGCCGCTGTGGATGAAGGCAGCGTTGAGGGCCTGGTCGACGGCGGTGTCGAAGCCCTCCTCGGTGGCGCAGGCGTCGGCGAAGACGACGTTGGGGTTCTTGCCGCCGAGCTCGAGGGCGACCTTCTTGACGGTCGGGGCGGCGGCCTCGGCGACCTTGGTGCCGCTGACCAGGCCGCCGGTGAAGGAGACCAGGTCGACGTCCGGGTGTTCGGAGAGCCGTGCGCCGACCGAATGACCGGGCCCGGTGACGATGTTGGCGACACCGGCGGGCAGCCCGGCCTCGACCAGCAGCTCGATGACCGCGATCGTCGTCATCGGCGTGATCTCGCTCGGCTTGATGACGAAGGTGTTGCCCGCCGCGAGCGCCGGGGCGATCTTCCAGCTGGCCTGCAGCAGCGGGTAGTTCCAGGGCGTGATCATCGCGCAGACACCGATGGGCTCGTGCACGACGACGCTGTGGATGTCGGGCGAGCCCGCGTCCACGACCCGGCCGGGGGCCTCGCCGGCGACCAGGTCGGCGAAGTAGCGGAAGGCGTCGGCGACGCAGTCGATGTCGACGCGGCCCTCTTCGACGGTCTTGCCCGCGTCCTGGGCCTCCAGCCGCCCGAGCTGCTCGCGGTCGCGCACCAGCAGGTCGGCGACGCGCCTCAGCAGCGCGGCGCGCTCGGTGACGGGCGTGCGGGGCCAGTCGCCCTCGTCGAAGGCGCGCCGGGCGGCGGCGATCGCCAGGTCGGTGTCTTTCTCGTCACCCTCCGCGACCACGGCGAACGGCAGCGCGTCCGCGGGGTCGAGGATCTCCCGGGTGGCGCCGGAGACGGCCGCACGCCACTCGCCCCCCGCGTGGATGGTGCTGCGCGCCTGAAGTACGTTGCTTTCCGCCATGACCGCTTTCGCCTTCCGTTCCTGATCAGCGCCCTTGTGTCACACACGTGTCACTAAGAGACCGAGTGCGCCTGCCCTCGCCCTCTGGATGCATGCACGATCCGTGGCCGAAAGTGCGCTGTGTCACTGGGGATGCGGGCAAACGGGGGCGAATCACCCGCCAATCAGGTGCGGCTGACGTCAGGCCGCCCGAGGCCGGAAGCCCTCCGGCGGGGACTACGACCCGGGGCTGGCAACGCGGTAAGCGCGCAGGCCCCGTACCGGCCGGAGCCGGTACGGGGCCTGCGCGGACGCGCGGAGAGGCTCCGGTCAGATGAGGCCGAGGCCGCGGACCGCCTCGCGCTCCTCCTCGAGCTCCTTGACGGAGGCGTCGATCCGGGCGCGGGAGAACTCGTTGATGTCCAGGCCCTGGACGATGTCGTACTTGCCGTCCTTGGTGGTGACCGGGAAGGACGAGATCAGGCCCTCCGGGACGCCGTACGAACCGTCCGACGGGATGCCCATGGAGACCCAGTCGCCGTCGGCGGTGCCGTTGACCCACGAGTGGACGTGGTCGATGGCGGCGTTCGCGGCGGAGGCGGCCGACGAGGCGCCACGGGCCTCGATGATGGCGGCGCCGCGCTTGGCGACGGTCGGGATGAAGTCCTCGGCCAGCCACTTCTCGTCGTTCACGACCTCGGCGGCGTTCTTGCCGGCGACCGTGGCGTGGAAGATGTCCGGGTACTGGGTGGCGGAGTGGTTGCCCCAGATCGTCAGACGCTTGATGTCGGCGACCGTCGAGCCCGTCTTCTTCGCGAGCTGGGTCAGCGCGCGGTTGTGGTCGAGGCGGGTCATGGCGGTGAAGCGCTCGGCCGGTACGTCCGGCGCGGCGGCCTGGGCGATCAGGGCGTTGGTGTTGGCCGGGTTGCCGACGACCAGGACCTTGATGTCGTCCGCGGCGTGGGCGTTGATCGCCTGGCCCTGCGGCTTGAAGATGCCGCCGTTGGCCTCGAGGAGGTCACCGCGCTCCATGCCCTTGGTACGGGGGCGGGCGCCGACGAGCAGCGCGACGTTGGCGCCGTCGAAGGCGACGTTCGGGTCGTCCGAGATGTCGATGCCCTGGAGGAGCGGGAACGCGCAGTCGTCCAGCTCCATGGCCGTGCCCTCGGCGGCCTTGAGCGCCGGGGTGATCTCGAGGAGGCGCAGCTTGACCGGCACGTCCGCGCCGAGCAGCTGACCGGAGGCGATGCGGAAGAGCAGGGCGTAACCGATCTGGCCGGCCGCGCCGGTGACGGTGACGTTCACGGGAGTGCGGGTCATGGCGTTCTCCGTATGACAGCTGGCGGTGGGGCGGTCCCTGCCCCGGACGTCTGATCGATCTCTTGGCGTCAAGAGATCCACCAGCGGTCAGGCTATCGCGCATCCGGTATCTCGCACGGCCGGGTAGGTGTGGCCCACCCCACAACCCGCCCGGCGCCCATGCGAAAGGCGGCCGCCCGTCCGGGAGAGAGGGACTGGGGCGGCCGCCGGGGGGAACCGACCGTGCCGGACTCCCGTGGGGGTACGGTTCGCCTGCCCCCGATTCCCCCGGCCATTCCTCCGTCTGCGAAATTCGTTCGGACCGGGTCCGAGACGCCCCTCCAGGGGCGCGGGGAACTGCGCGAACAACCCCCACCGGCCCACACCCGCTGCCCGCTGCCCGCTGCCCGCAGGCCTACTCCGTGCAGCCCTGCTCGCCCGAGGCCAGGGTCGCGCAGGCCTTGGCGTCGGCGGCGTTCTTCACCGCCACCATCGGGGTGTACGCGATCGCGTCGCCGGCCACGGTGATGCTCCCGGACTGCTTCGCCTTGCCCGCGCTGATCTCGACCTCGTCGCCCTGGGTCGCCTGGGTGACACGGCCCCAGGCCGCCTTGCAGGTCTCGCTGTAGCGGACCTCCACGACGGCGGTGCCGACGGTCGCGGTCTGCGCCGTGGTGACCAGGTCACCACTGCACCCCATGGCCTCCGCGTCCTTGCCGGTGCAGCTGTCGCCGCTGCACTTCACACCGGGCGGCAGGTCCGGGTTCGTGGTGGCGCTCGGCTTGGGCGACCTGGTACCGCCCTTGGCCTCGTCGTCGCCACCGCCGCCGGTGAGATAGAACGCGCCGGCGATCACCACGAGCACGCCCACGACACCCGCGAGGAACGTCACGGTCCGCCGCTTGCCCCCGGCGGAGCCCTTCGCCCGGGACGGGGCGGCGCCCCGCGGCGACCGGTGCTGCGAACCCGCGCCCGAACCCGGCGTCCGGGCAGGCCCGTCGGGCGCCCCGGCGGGAGTACTGCCGCCCGCACCGGGCCTGGACCCGCTGCCGCTGCCCGGGCCACTGCCGGGACCGCTGCCGATGCCGCTGCCGCTGCCGGCGGAGCGGCCGCCCGTCGGCGACGGACCCTGGTACCCGGCGATGCCCCACGAGTTGACCCCGGTCGCACCGCCCCGGCCGCCGTCCTCCCGCACACCACCGCTGGTGGAGGAGTCCTGGACCTCGGGCGCCGTCGGCTGCGGCGGCACGGTCGGGGCCACTCCGGCCGGCCCCGCGATACCCGGCGTGACGGTGGCGCTGCCGCTCCTGCGGGCGGGCTTGTCCGCACCCCGGGAAGCCGGCTTGCCCGAAGCGCTCTTGCCGCCGGAGGCCGTCGTACCGCCGCTCTTGGAGCCGGCCGACGGGTCGCCGAAGTCCTGCCCGCCGAACTCCCCGAGCGCGGCGCGCGCCTGGGAGATCCGGATGGCCTCCATCGTCATGTCGTGCCGCATCTCCGAGCGGCTCCAGGCGCGCTCGGCGAGCTCCCACATGGTGGTCAGGTGCAACGGGTTGGTCCCGGTCACCTCGGCCAGCGCCACGATCGCGCCCTTGGGCGCGAGCAGCCGGCCGTTCAGATAACGCTCCCACGACGTCTTGCTGTAGCCCGTGCGGTCCGCCACCGACGCGATGCTCAGACCACTGCGGTCCACGAGTCTGCGCAGCTGGCTGGTGAACTCCCTGATCTGTGGATCGAGCTCATCCGGCAAGGCCCTCCAACGAGGCATTGCTTCCCCCCTCTTCCCCCCGGCCGTGCCGGTCGTGCTGATATGTCCCGCGCTGTTCGCCCCGCGCGTTGGCGGCCTCGGCCGAGTCCCCGTTCTGGTTACCCACAGGGATGCGCACACTCAGGATCTCAGTTCCCCGACCGGGGGCGCACAGAAGCATGAAGACAGCGCGCGATACACCCTGGACCGTCCTGATTGTCCACGCCAACCCCGTCGTCGCACTACTTCGTGCGGAATTCACCAGAGGAAGTACCGGAACTGTCACTTCCGTGCCACAGCGCTCTGACAGCCGTTGAACAGGCCGTTCGCCGTGCAGGAGGGTTGGTCCGTGGCGGCGGCCCGTCCTTCCTCGGGGGAGAGGACGGACCGCCGTCGGGTCATCCGCTGGTGACCGTGAAGTGCAGCGTGTCCTTCAGGAACGGGATCTGCAGCCACGGCTTCGGCTGTGCCATCAGTGCCAGCAGGACGATGGTCAAGCCCAGCACGCCGTACGTGACGATGTCCGTGAAGCGGGAGCGGACGGCGAGCATGCCGACGTCCGGCAGCAGCCAGCGCATCACGCCACCGCCCAGCAGGGCGGCTCCGATCAGCAGCGTCCCGAGCCGGAACTGGTCGAAGGCGGTCACCAGCAGCCCGAGCCCCACGAGCCCCAGCACGGCGAGAACGGGCCACTGCCGCACAGGCGCCGGCGCGTCCCCGGACACGGCCCGGCCACCGCCCTCGGGCCGCGCGGTGTCCCTGGTGAACAGCGGGAACCGCCGGGTGACCCGCCGCGCCCGCCCCTCGGCGTCGGGCGCGCTGACCGGGTCCCGCACGGTGAGGCCGTCTTCGCCCTCCGCGGGCCCGTCCGCCCCGTCCGGAGCGCTCGGCCCGACCTGCTCCTCCGGCTCGGTCGAAGCGATCGGGCCTGCCTGCCCGGTCTCGGCGCTCCCGCCGCCCGCCGCGCTGCGCGCGCTCCGGTCAGCCGACACTGCGCTCCGCCGCCTCGACCACGTTGACGAGCAGCTGGGCACGGGTCATCGGGCCGACTCCGCCGGGGTTCGGGGAGATCCAGCCGGCGACCTCGGCCACGTCGGGGTGGACGTCGCCCACGATCTTGCCCTCGGCGCTGCGGGAGACACCGACGTCCAGGACGGCAGCGCCCGGCTTGACGTCCTCGGCGCGGATCAGATGGGCGGAACCGGCCGCGGCGACGATGATGTCCGCGCGCTTGAGGTGCGCCGACAGATCACGCGTGCCGGTGTGGCACTGGGTCACCGTCGCGTTCTCGCTGCGCCGCGTCAGCAGCAGCGGCATCGGCCGGCCGATGGTCACGCCCCGGCCGACCACCACGACCTCCGCGCCCTTGATCTCCACGCCGTAGCGGCGCAGCAGGGTCAGCACGCCGTTCGGGGTGCAGGGCAGCGGGGCCGGCTCGTTCAGGACCAGGCGGCCGAGGTTCATGGGGTGGAGCCCGTCCGCGTCCTTGTCCGGGTCCATCAGTTCCAGGATGCGGTTCTCGTCGATGCCCTTGGGGAGCGGCAGTTGCACGATGTACCCGGTGCAGGCCGGGTCCTCGTTCAGTTCGCGGACGGCGGTTTCGATCTCCTCCTGCGTCGCCGTCGCGGGCAGCTCGCGCTGGATCGAGGCGATGCCGACCTGCGCGCAGTCGCGGTGCTTGCCGGCGACGTACTTCTGGCTGCCGGGGTCGTCCCCGACCAAAATCGTGCCGAGGCCGGGCGTGACGCCCTTCTCCTTCAGCGCCGCCACGCGGGCGGTCAGATCGGACTTGATCGCGGCTGCGGTGGCCTTGCCATCGAGAATCTGGGCGGTCATGACCCCATCCTCGCGGATGACCCGCCCACGGTTCCAATCCGGCCACAATCCGGGCACCGGGGGCCGCTCCTCCCGTATCCGCCCATGATCAGCGATGTTGCACTTGCACAACACATCAGGAATGCGGCTGGACAAGCCCGTCACCGGTGCAGAACGATGACATGACAAGTGCCGCGGGCAGTTCAACGGGGGGACGGTCGCAATCTGAAGTACTTCTCCTCCGTGCGGATGCCCCGCGTCGTCCCCGCACTCGGAACCAACGGAGGAAATCCAGCCATGAGCTACGGCGACCCGAACAACCCCTACGGCGCTCCCCAGGGGCAGCCGCAGCAGCCTGGCTACGGCTACCCGCAGCAGCAGGGCCAGGCGCCCGGCTACGGCTACCCGCAGGCCCCTCCGGTGTCTCCCTACGGCGGCGGCCCCGCCGCGCCGACCACGATGCCGGGCTCGGTGAGCGCGGCCCGCGCGATGATGTGGGTGATCGTCGGTCTGCAGGTCGTCGGCGTGGCGCTGATGGCCTTCGCCGCCGCGGCCCTCAACGCGGCCAAGGACGACGAGTCCCTCCAGGACAACACCGCCTTCCAGGACCTGGTCGGCCAGTCGACCGGCGTGATCTGGGGCTACGCCGTGTTCGGCCTGGCCTGGCTGGTGTTCGGCGCGGTCCTGGCGACGAAGTTCAAGTCCGGTGGCAACAGCGCCCGGATCACCATCCTGGTCTTCGCGATCATCACGGCCGTCCTGGGCATCTACCCGTTCGTCATCATCGGCCTGGTGCACACCATCCTGGCCGTCCTGGTCGCGGTGTTCGTCGGCAACGCCAACGGCAAGGCCTGGTTCAACCGCCCCAAGTACTGAACGGGCCCGGTCGACCGGACCAGTTCACGCCAATCACACCCAAGGGCCGTGTCTCACCCGTACGAGGGGGGCACGGCCCTGGTGCGTCGCCCTAGTCTGACGGTGGTAGCTGTTCAGGCACGGGGAGAGCACCTTGTACAGCATCATCGTGGTACCTCCGCCGACCACGGAGGACGAGCGAAACCGCACCCAAGTCAGACTCGCGCCCGGCGAACGCCTCACCTTCGGCCGGTCCGCGCACGGCAACGACCTGCCCATCCCCCACGACGGGGTCTCCCGCCGGGCCGGTGAGATCACCGCGCAGGGCGCCTTCTGGATCCTGAGCAACCTCAGCCGCGACCAGACCTACGTGGTGGAGAACCCGGAGGGCGCGGGCGAACACGTCAAGGTGGCGCCCGGGCGGCTGGACGCGCCGATCCCCTTCGAGTTCTCGCGGATCGTGCTGCCCGCCGCCGGCGACCTGCTGCCGCTGGAGGTGTGGGCGCCGCGCCACGACTACCTCAGCGGCGCTGGCGGCCTCGACGGCGCCACGACCGCGCCGGCCTTCTCCGTCGACCGCGGCAAGCGCTACTTCGCGGTGCTGGCCGCCCTGTGCGAACCGCGCCTGCGTGGCACCCCGCACGCCCCGCTGCCCACCGTCGACCAGGTCGCCGACCGCCTGCGCCCCACCTGGCCGGCCGCGTCCCGCACGGCCGTGCAGTGGAACATCGACTACCTCGCCGTGAAGCTCCGCCTCAAACCGGGCCCGGAGAGCGCCGACACGGGCCCTCGGCTCAACGGCAAGAAGGAGTCCCTGGTCTCCCTGGCGCTCCGCTTCGACCTGGTCCGGGAGGACGACCTGGGCGTCCTGGCCGCCCCGCCGGGCGAGGTGACCCGGTGAACGAGGCCTATGCGGTGCCCGTGCCGAAGGGCTACCGGGTCGGCGCCTGGGAGGTGCGCGAGCCGATCGCGACCGGCGCCTTCGGCAGTGTGTACGCCGCCCGGCGCGTCGGCGAGAGCACGGAGCTGCCCCGGACCGCCGCCCTGAAGTTCCTGCCCACCGGTACGGCCACGCCCCGCCGGCTCAGCCACCTGCGCGAGCTGATCGAGCGGGAGGTCGCGCTGTACCGGCGGCTGAAACACCCGCGGCTGGTGCGGATGTACGAGACGCTGACCGTCGACGACCCGGGCCGCCCGGAGCTGGACGGCGCCACCGTCCTCGTCCTGGAGCGGGCCAAGGGCTCCCTGTCCGCCCTGCTCACAGCGGTGCCCCGGCCCGAGGCGGGTCCCACGCTGCTCGCGCAGATCTGCGAGGGACTGGCCCAGCTGCACGACGCCGGCTGGGTGCACGGCGACCTGAAACCGGCCAACGTGCTGCTGATGGAGGACGGTTCGGTCCGGCTGGCCGACTTCAACATGGCGGCCGAGCTGGAGGGCACCCACGCCTACACCCCGGCCTTCTCCACCCCCGACTACACGCCGCCCGAGCTCCTGTGGACCGAGATCGGCGAACGGGGCCGCCGGATCCGGCCGTCCGCCGACGTGTGGGCCTTCGGCGTCCTGGCCCACCTCGTCCTCACCGATTCCTTCCCGCTGCCCGGCGCCACTCCGACGGCCCGTCGCGACGCGGCGGCGGCCTACGCCCGCGGCACCGACGAGCTGCGTCTGTCGCCCGAACTGGCCGACGACTGGCGGGAGATCGTACGCGCCTGTCTGACCCGGACGTACCAGGACCGCATCACCGGCGAGGCACTGCTGCGCCGCGTCCGGGCGGCTGCCGCCGGGACGGCGCACCGGCCCTTCCGGCTGCCCCTGCTGCGCCCGGCCCGCCGCCACACGGTCCGTACGTCCGTCGCGGCCGCCATGGCCGTCGGCGCGCTCGCCGCCCTCGCCTACGGCGTCAGCGTCTGGGCCGGCGGTCCCCCCGGCGGCGGTGGCCCCGGCGCGACCGCGAACGTCCCGGCCGCCGCGTACGGCGCCTCCGACCTGCGCACCGACCGGGGCGTCCCGCCCGCCTACCGGCTGCTGATCGTGGAGACGGCGCACGACTGCGACCAGAAGGAGGTCACCCCTGCCCTGATCGCCGCCATGCTGAAGGTGGAGAGCGACTTCGACCCGGATCTCTCCGACCCCGCCAACGACGAGTACGGCATCGCCCGCTGGACCCCGCGCGTCCTGCGCTGGTGGATGAACGAGGACGGCACTCCCGGCGAGACCGTCCCCCGGCCCCCCTTCCCGCCCGCCGAGTCCATCCCGGCCATGGGCCGCTACCTGTGCTGGATCGCCCCGCGCCTGGAGCCCGGCCTGCGGGGCGAGAGGCGGGTGCTGGTCGCCGCCGCGTACCGGACGTCGTACAAGACGGTGAACGACGCGGGCGGCGTTCCCCCGGACACTCGTACCTACACCGACCGCGTCGCGCACTACCTCAAGGAGTACAGCCCGCCCGGGAAGAAGTGACCCTGAGAGTTCCGAGGTGCCTCAGCGGTCGGGGACCGTGCCGGCAGCGCCGGGAAAATGCGAGGACCCGCACGCCGGGGGATGTGAGGATGTCCGCACCGACGGCCCGGCCCAGCCCGGTGCCGCCCCGGATCATCCAACTTCCTTGCACTGAAGGCAGGTTCACGCATGAGACGCACCCGCGGTGCCCTGGCGGCCGCCGCCGCCCTGACGCCCGTCCTCCTGCTCGCCACCCCGGCCGTCGCAGCCGGCCCGGCCGCCGTGGCCCCCGCCGTGACGGCCGCGGCGACGACGGACGGCACGCCGGTGGACGAGATGTCGGAGGAGGAGCTCCGGATAGCGATCCTCCGCATCATGGCCGACGAGGACAGCGGACGGGGCGTCAAGAGGGAGGCCACCGAGGCCCTCGACGGCACGGTGGAGGACATGCGTGCCTTCCTCAAGACGGGCTACCGCCTCGCGCAGGCCGAGGACGACCGCGTCGCCATCGTCCGCATCATCGGCGACCCGGACTCCGGACGAGGCGTCAAACGCGAAGCCACCAAGGCCCTCGACACCAACACCCCCGAAGCCCTGCGCGCCTTCCTGGAAACCGGCTACCGCCTCGCCCAGGCCGAAGACGACCGCGTCGCCGTCGCCCGCATCCTGGCCGACCCGAACATCAGCGCGGCACTGCGCGCGGCCGCCGAGGACGCCATCGACGGCACTCCGGAGGAGCTGAGGTACTTCCTGGAGGTCGGGCGGTACGAGGTCGACGGCTGACGCGTCGGGAGCGGGCCGGCGGGGTCGCGCCGGCCCGCTCCGTCAACGGGCTCAGTGGAAGAAGTGGCGCGTTCCCGTGAAGTACATCGTGATGCCGGCCTTCTGCGCGGCCTCCACGACCAGCTCGTCACGGACCGAGCCGCCGGGCTGGACGATGGCCTTGACGCCCGCGGCACCCAGGACGTCGATGTTGTCGGGGAACGGGAAGAACGCGTCCGACGCGACGTAGGAGCCCCGGGCCCGCTCCTCCCCGGCCCGCTCCACCGCGAGCTTGCAGGAGTCGACCCGGTTGACCTGCCCCATGCCGACGCCGACCGAGGCGCCGTCCTTGGCCAGCAGGATCGCGTTGGACTTCACCGCACGGCAGGCCTTCCAGGCGAACGCCAGCTCGGCCAGTTCGCCGGCGCTCAGCGCCTCGCCGGTCGCCAGCGTCCAGTTCGCCGGGTCGTCGCCGTCGGCCTGGAGCCGGTCCGTCACCTGCAGCAGCGCACCGCCGTCGATCGGCTTGACCTCGACGGGGGCGGCGGGCCCGTCGGGGCAGCGCAGCACACGGATGTTCTTCTTCTTGGTGAGGGCCTCCAGGGCCCCCTCCTCGTAGCCGGGCGCGACGATGACCTCGGTGAAGATCTCGGCGACCTGCTCCGCCATCTCCTTGCTGACCGGGCGGTTGACCGCGATCACGCCGCCGAACGCCGACAGCGGGTCACAGGCGTGCGCCTTGCGGTGCGCCTCGGCGACATCCGCGCCGACCGCGATACCGCAGGGGTTGGCGTGCTTGATGATCGCGACGGCCGGCTCGGCGTGGTCGTACGCGGCACGGCGGGCGGCGTCCGTGTCCGTGTAGTTGTTGTACGACATCTCCTTGCCGTGCAGCTGCTCGGCCTGGGCGAGGCCGCCGCCCTCCGGGGAGACGTAGAGCGCGGCGGGCTGGTGCGGGTTCTCGCCGTAGCGCAGGGTGTGCTCGCGCTCCCAGGTGGCGCCGAGGAAGTCGGGGAACCGCGACTCGTCGACGGGCGCGTAGGAGGAGGCGAACCAGGACGCGACGGCGACGTCGTAGGCGGCCGTGTGCTGGAAGGCCTCGGCGGCGAGCCGCTTGCGGGTGACCAGGTCGAAGCCACCGCTCTGGACGGCCTTGAGCACATCGGCGTACCGGGCCGGGCTGGTGACGACCGCGACCGACGGGTGGTTCTTGGCGGCGGCGCGGACCATCGAAGGACCGCCGATGTCGATCTGCTCGACGCACTCGTCGGGCGAGGCGCCCGAGGCGACGGTCTCGCGGAACGGGTAGAGGTTGACGACGACCAGGTCGAACGGCTCGACGCCCAGCTCGGCGAGCTGCCGCTGGTGGTCCTCGAGGCGCAGGTCGGCGAGGATGCCGGCGTGAACCCTGGGGTGCAGGGTCTTGACGCGGCCGTCCAGGCACTCGGGGAAGCCGGTGAGCTCCTCGACCTTGGTGACGGGGACGCCGGCAGCGGCGATCTTCGCGGCCGTGGAGCCGGTGGAGACGAGCTCGACCCCGGCCTCGTGGAGCCCACGCGCGAGGTCCTCGAGCCCGGTCTTGTCGTAGACGCTGACGAGCGCCCGGCGAAGGGGCCGCTTGTTGCTGTCGGCGGTCACTGGATAACTACCTTTCGTCCCTCAATGCGATAGCCGTTGCGGGCGAGCCGCCCCACGACCTCGACGAGCAGCCTTCGCTCGACGTCCTTGATGCGCTCGTGCAGAGCGCTCTCGTCGTCCTCGTCCCGGACCTCGACCACGCCCTGGGCGATGATCGGGCCGGTGTCGACGCCGTCGTCGACGAAGTGGACGGTGCAGCCGGTGACCTTGGCGCCGTACACGAGCGCGTCCCGCACGCCGTGGGCTCCCGGGAAACTGGGCAGCAGGGCGGGGTGCGTGTTGACGAACCGGCCGCCGAACCGCTCGAGGAACTCCTTGCCGACGATCTTCATGAAGCCGGCGGAGACGACGAGGTCGGGCTCGAAGGCGGCGACGGCCTCGGCGAGGGCGGTGTCCCACTCCTCGCGGCTCCCGTGGTCCTTGACCTTGCGGACGAAGGTCGGCAGCCCGGCGCGCTCGGCCCGCGCCAGCCCCTCGATGCCCTCGCGGTCGGCGCCGACGGCCACGATCTCGGCCCCGTACGCCTGCGCGCCGGTGGCGGCGATCTCGTCGAGGAGCGCCTGCAGATTGGTGCCCGATCCGGAGACCAGCACGACGAGGCGCTTGGCGCGCGGGGCCACGGGCTTGGCGGCCACGGTGGGGCCTTTCTTCGGGGAAGCGTCTGTCCGGCGGCCGGACCGTGACGTTTGTACATTCATACGAATGCTTCGGGCCCCCTGATACGGGGAAGCCTACGAACCGGCCGACCGTCAGCAACGATACCGGCACACCGGACGGCCCCCACGGGACGGGGGCGTAGCCGGGAGGTAGCGTCTGGGCGGAGCCGGTTCGGGAACGCCGTCCGGGCGTGGTGCGTTCAAGAGGGTGACGGAGCCGGTCCCGACGCCGCACCGACCTCTGTCCGTCCAGTCCTGATCGTCCAGTACTGATCCTCCAGTCCACTCACCGTCCTACTCACCAACGGGAAGACGCTCACTTGATGCCGGACCGCAGCCTGCGACTCCTCACGTTCCCCCCGCCGTCGGCACAGGGAGGGGAGCGCGGCGCCGTGCTGCTGCGGGAGCGCCCCAGCTCACCGCCCGACGCCCCGTCGGACGGCTCCCGCGGCGACGGGCGAGGGCGCGGCTCCCAGGAGGACAACCCCTTCGCCCCGCCGCCCGAGGGCACCCCGGACCGGCCCTGGCAGCCGCGCCGCCCGTCGGGCGACGACTCCCAGGACGGCGACGGGGGCGACCGTGCGCCGTGGGGCAGTCAGTGGAGCGACCGGCAGCCCGGCCGCTCCCCCGACGGCTTCGGTGAGCGCCCCCGCGGCGGCCCCGAGGGCCAGGGCGGCCCCCAGGGCGGCCCGAACCTCCGCTGGGACCCGACGGACCCCTCGCAGCGCCGGGCGCGCTATGCCCTGCTGTCGGGCATGTGGGCCTTCTTCTTCGCCCTGTTCAGCTGGCCGTACGTGGCGCTGCTGCTCGGCGCGCTCGCCCTCTACTGGGGCATCAGCGCGCTGCGCGCCAAGCCCCGCAGGTCCGACCCGGACTCCCCGGCCCCCGAGCAGCCGGGCCGCCCCCAGACGACCGCCGCGGTCAGCGGCCTGGTCACGGCGTCCCTGGCGATCGCCCTGGTCGCCGCGTCCTTCACGGCGCAGCTGGTCTACAGCGACTACTACACGTGCACGAACGACGCCCTCACGAATCAGGCCGAGAAGTCCTGCGCGAAGCTGCTGCCGGAGGAGCTGCGGGGCCTGCTGGGGTCGAGAGGCTGAGGCGCCCCCGCCCCCGTCAGGGGCTGTCGGAACCCGGAGCCGGGTCGGCCGGCAGGAAGTCGTAGGGCTCGTAACCGGCGTCGTCGTCCTGGCCTTGCGGGCCGTACAGCGCGTCGTGCTCGAAGGGCGCGTAGGGGACGTAGGGCAGATCCGGTGAGAGGTCCGGGGTGCGAGATGCCGCAGCCCCACCCGACGCCGAGCCACCACGCGCCTGGCCCGGCGCACCCTTGCCGTCCTTGCCCCCGCGACCGACTCCGACTCCCCCGGCGACTCCGGCACTCTTGCCGCTCCTGACACCCCAGGCGACTCCGGATTCCCCGGCGCCCTTGGCGATCCCGGGCTGCTCGGCGTTCCCGGGCTGCTCGGCGTTCCCGGGCTGCTTGGCGTTCCGGGGCTGCTTGGTGCTCCGGGGCTGCTTGGCGTTCCCGGCGCCCCAGGCGTCTCCGGCATCCCCAGCGGCTCCGGCCCCCTCGGCGCCCCAGGCGTCTCCGGCACCCCCGGCGACTCCGGCCCCCTCGGCGCCCCAGGCGTCTCCGGCATCCCCAGCGGCTCCGGCCCCCGCGGCGCCCCAAACCTCTCCGGCTTCCCCGGCGACTCCGGCTCCCTCAGCGCCCCAGGCGGCTCCCAATTCCCCTGCGGCGCCTACCTTGCCCCCGGCGCCCGTGGTGCGTCCGGACCGGCCGGTGCCTCCGGCGGCCCCGGCGGCCCCGGTGGTCCCGGCAGCCCCGGTGGTCCCGGCAGCCCCGGTGGTCCCGGCAGCCCCGGTGCGCGCGGGCCAGTCGCCTCGGCGGCTCGTCCGCCCGGCCCTGCCGACGCCGGCGCTCTCCTCGCGCTGTTTGCCGATCGCCGGTTCCTCCGCCTTGGGTGGCCGGCGGCGCCAGAGTCCCACCCCCACCGCTGTCGGGACGGAGACCACCGTCAGCCAGGCCAGGGTCGCCGCGCCCACCTGCCACCACACCGGTCCAAAACGGGCCAGTACGGCGATCCCGAGCGGCCCGCCGGCCAACGCGGCGAGACCCGCGAGCACGGCCGCGCACAGGAGCGCCGCCAGAGCGGCGGCGCAGGCGCCGCGCCACGGTGACCAGCCGGCGCCCCGCCCGCCGCGCTCTTTGGAGGCCGCCCCGCGCGCCACGGTCCGGCCCATCACCACCCCGGCGACCACCGGCACGACGCCGGCCGCCCAGTGCACGAACGCCCCCTGCCCCGCTTCCGGCACCGCCGCCAGCAGTGGAAACGGCGGCAGGAACGGTGGCGGGGCGGAGGACAGCGGGCCGACGACATGGCCGGCGCCGAGCGCGAAGCCGGGGCCGAGGGCGTACGCGGCGCCCCATACCGCCGCGTTCGGCAGCAGGGCCGCGCACAGCAGCAGGACCGCGAACCGCCCCGACCATCCCTCGGTCAGCAGGAGCCACGACGCCTGGGCCTGCGTGCCGTGCCCCACCAGCGACACCGCCACCAGCAGCGCACCGCCCCCGAGCAGCACCGCCACTCCCGCCGCCGCGGCCCGGGTGGCGGCACCCGGGCGCCCGTCCGCGCCGTAGACCAGCGGCCGCAGGCCCGTCGGCAGGACCCGCAGCAGGCGCCGCAGCGGCCCGCCCGGGCGGCCGTACGCCGACCACACACCCACCCCCGCCGCCAGGACGGCGACCAGCGGAACGTACACGCCCGTCCACAGCCACGACGGCCGCAGCACCCCGCCGGCGGCGAACAGCGCGGCGGGCAGGGCGACGGCCAGGTAGCCGAGGACGACACCCGTCCACGCGGTGCGGGCGGCGACCAGCGGTGGCCCCGCGCCGTCGATCACCTCGGCATCCTCGGGGCGCTCCAGATCCTCGATCGTCGCGATGCCCTTGAAGCCGCCGGCGTCGTCCTCCTCCGCCGCCCCGCCGTCCGTGGCGTCGCGTGCCGCCCGGAGCAGCAGCCACACGGGCAGCACGAGCAGGAGCAGCGGCGGGATGCCCACGGGGGCCGGGAGGCCGGAGAGCGTGTCGACGCGGACCAGTTCGGCCCCGTGGGCCAGCAGCCACAGGGCCGCCGTGACGTGCAGCACACCGCCGGGCCCGCTGTCGGGGTACGGCGAGGTGATCCACAGCATCATCACCAGCACGGCGAACCACGCGAGCCCCAGGCCCGCCGCCACCGCACCACTCACGAGGGCATCACCCAGTCCGGGCGAACGGTCGCGCACCCGGGCGAGCAGGAGCGCCGGCAGACGGCGGCGAGCGGTCATCTTGATCACGCCCGCCATGCTGCCAACGACACGCGCTTTCCCGTCGTAACAGGCGAACCACCGTTGTGTCGCTCAATATACGTTTATGTACTTTTCCGTACCCAGGGGCGCCCTGTGACCCAGAGCCCCGCCCTCCAGCTCCCTCCGCCCAAGGAACGCCGACGCCTGCGCGAGGCCGCCTCCCTGACGCGGGCTCAGCTGGCTTCCCGGGTGGGCGTCACCAGCGAGACGGTGCGCGGATGGGAGACCGGCCGCGCGACGCCACGCGGCCGGAAGGGGGAGAAGTACGCGAGGCTGCTGAACTCGCTGGGCGGGCAGCGGGAGGTGACGGAGCCTCATACGAGCGTCGCCACGGCCGATCGGGGCAGGGCCTCCGCCCGGGTCAGGGGCGCCGGGAGCCGCCCGCCCGCCCGGGACCGGGACCGCGCCCATGTCGCCGACCGGGGCCGCGCCCCCGCCCACGCCCCTGCCCCCGACCGCGGCCGCACCACCCCCCGCGTCACCCTCGCCGGCCTCAGCCGGGCCCCCGGCCGTACGAAGACCCCGCACCGGCCGGACGACGCGACCTCCGCGCTCGACCCCGAACAGGCCTTCGACGCGCTGTACGCCTTCTGCGCTCCCGCGCTGGTCCGGCAGGCCTATCTGCTGACCGGGCGCCGCGAGCTGGCCAGGGAGTCCGTCGAGCGGGCCTTCCAGATCGCCTGGCAGCGCTGGCCCGAGGTGGCTCGCGACCGGGACCCGGCGGGCTGGGTGCGCGCGGTGTCGTACGAGTGCGCGCTCTCCCCGTGGCACCGGCTCCGGCCCCGCTACCGGCACCCCGAGCCGCCCCCGCCCGACGCGTTCGACCGCGCGCTGATGGACACCCTGCTGAGGCTCCCGCCGTCGTACCGCCGCACGCTGCTGCTGTACGACGGCGTCGGCCTCGGCCTGCCGGAGACGGCGGCGGAGACGGAGGCGAGCACCCGCGCCGCCGTGAACCGGCTGACGCACGCGCGCGAGGCGGTCGCCGAACGGCTGCCGGAGCTGGCGGACCCGGAGGTCCTGCACTGGCGGCTGGTCGAACTCGCCTCCACCGAGCGGCTGCGGGCCGCCAAGCCGCTGGTGGTACGGCGGGCCGGGGAACGCCGGGCCCGCCTCTGGACCCGGGCCGCCATCGCCTTCACGGCCCTGCTGATCGGAACCACGGTGCTCACCGTGCGTACGGCCCCGACGCGCTACGAGCCGCCCGTACCGGCGGGCGAGAGCGTCCAGGGCGTACCGCCACCGGTCGCGCCCGGACCGCTGTCGGAGTCGGAGCGGCACCTGCGGAGCAAGCTCCTGCGCGAGGAGCAGCAGCGGGGGCCGGACCGGCTGATGCCGCAGCCCCGGTGACGGCAGCGCCGGAGTGGCCTCCGGAAAACAGCGGTGGGCCCGCCCCCGTGCGGGGAGCGGGCCCACCTGTGAGCCGTGAGGCGCTGCTCAGCCGGCGAGGATGGCGCGGGCCAGCTTCGCGGTCTCGGTCGGCGTCTTGCCGACCTTGACACCGGCGGCCTCGAGGGCCTCCTTCTTCGCGGCGGCCGTGCCGGAGGAGCCGGAGACGATGGCGCCGGCGTGGCCCATGGTCTTGCCCTCGGGCGCGGTGAAGCCCGCGACGTAGCCGACGACCGGCTTCTTCACGTTCTCCTTGATGAAGGCCGCGGCCCGCTCCTCGGCGTCGCCGCCGATCTCACCGATCATCACGATCAGGTCGGTGTCGGGGTCGGCCTCGAACGCGGCGAGCGCGTCGATGTGGGTCGTGCCGATGACCGGGTCGCCACCGATGCCGACGGCCGAGGAGAAGCCGATGTCACGCAGCTCGTACATCATCTGGTACGTCAGCGTGCCGGACTTCGAGACCAGGCCGATGCGGCCCGGCTTCGTGATGTCGCCCGGGATGATGCCGGCGTTCGACTGGCCCGGCGTGATGAGGCCGGGGCAGTTCGGGCCGATGATGCGGGTCTTGTTGCCCTGCGACACGGCGTAGGCGTAGAACGCGGCCGAGTCGTGGACGGCGATGCCCTCGGTGATGACGACCGCGAGCGGGATCTCGGCGTCGATGGCCTCGACGACGGCGGCCTTGGCGAAGGCCGGCGGCACGAAGAGGACGGATACGTTGGCGCCCGTCTTCTCGATCGCCTCGGCGACCGTGCCGAAGACGGGGATGTCGTTGCCGTCGATGTCGACCGACGTGCCCGCCTTGCGGGGGTTCACGCCACCGACGATGTTCGTGCCGTCGGCCAGCATGAGCTTGGTGTGCTTCATGCCCGTGGCACCGGTCATGCCCTGGACGATGACCTTGCTGTCCTTGTTGAGGAAGATAGCCATGGCTGTTTAGTCCCTCGTCCCTTACTTCGCAGCCGCGAGCTCGGCGGCCTTGTCGGCCGCTCCGTCCATGGTGTCCACGCGCTGCACCAGCGGGTGGTTGGCATCGGAGAGGATCTTGCGGCCCAGCTCCGCGTTGTTGCCGTCCAGACGGACGACCAGGGGCTTGGTGACTTCCTCGCCCTTGTCCTTGAGCAGCTGCAGCGCCTGGACGATGCCGTTGGCGACCTCGTCGCAGGCGGTGATGCCACCGAAGACGTTGACGAAGACGGACTTGACGTCCGGGTCGCCGAGGATGATCTCCAGGCCGTTCGCCATGACGGCGGCGGAGGCGCCACCACCGATGTCGAGGAAGTTGGCGGGCTTGACGCCACCGTGCGCCTCACCGGCGTACGCGACGACGTCCAGGGTGCTCATGACGAGACCCGCGCCGTTGCCAATGATGCCGACCTCGCCGTCGAGCTTGACGTAGTTGAGGTTCTTCTCCTTGGCGGCGGCCTCGAGCGGGTTGGCCGCGTCCTTGTCCTGGAGGGCCTCGTGCTCCGGCTGACGGAACTCGGCGTTCTCGTCCAGGGAGACCTTGCCGTCCAGGGCGATGACCTCACCGGAGGCGACCTTGGCCAGCGGGTTGACCTCGACCAGGAGGGCGTCCTCCTCGACGAAGGTCTTCCACAGGGTGACGAGGATGTTCGCGACCTTGTCGGCGACCTCGGCCGGGAAGTTCGCGGCCTCGACGATCTGGCGGGCGACCTCGGGGGTCACACCGACGTTGGCGTCGATCGGCGTCTTGGCGACGGCCTCGGGGCGGGTCTCCGCCACCTCCTCGATCTCCATGCCGCCCTCGACGGAGGCGATGGAGAGGAAGGTGCGGTTGGCACGGTCCAGGAGGAAGGAGACGTAGTACTCCTCCACGATCTCCGGGGCCGTCTCGGCGATCATCACCTTGTGGACCGTGTGGCCCTTGATGTCCATGCCGAGGATGTTGGTCGCGTGCTCGACCGCCTCGTCGGTGGTCGCCGCCAGCTTCACGCCGCCGGCCTTGCCACGGCCGCCGACCTTCACCTGGGCCTTGACGACGGACTTGCCACCGAGGCGCTCGGTGGCTGCGCGGGCCGCCTCAGGCGTGTCGATGACTTCACCGGCCAGCACCGGTACATCGTGCTTGGCGAAGAGGTCCCTCGCCTGGTACTCGAACAGGTCCACGCGCTTCCGTCCCTATCAGTGATCTCGCGGTTCGTTGTCTGCGTGGGCGTGCCGCGAGGGCAACGTGACGTCCGCCGTCTGTCAGTCACAAGGGAGGCGCACACGGTGTCCGAGCGCGCGGCATGTCCGTCTCGCAGGTTATCGCTGCTTGCAGGAGGCCCCTAAATCGAGGGTCACACCTGAGCGGTGATACCTGTCACATGATGCCGCGCTCTCTGGCACAGCGTGCCTGGGGTGAGGGGCCTCACCGGGCTGGGGTAGACCCGGTGAGGCCCGCCGAGCACCCTCGAAGGAACACAAAGGCCCAGTTCAGGACCCTGCTCTCCGGGGGGTGGGCCGGTCGGTCCCCACCCCAATGGGGACCGGCCGACCTCATCCACGAGGTTTCGGCCTCGGACCGTCGACGGCTTTCGACCGTCCGGGCGTGAGGGCTCGCGGAGTCTCAGGGGGAGGAACGCGCCCCCGCGCGACAGATCCGTACGGCGGAGGAGCGGTGGTCTGGCTCAGCTAGCCGGGAAAGACGGGGACGTCCCGGTGACTGTCCCGGGTACCGGCCACGCGGGTGCGGTCGGCGACACCGCGCACGAGGCTCAGCGGAGCCCGGCTGCTCGGCGTGACGGCATGCGCGTCCCCGTGACGCGGTGTGCCGTGGTCGGCCATGGAACGGTTGCAGAGGGTGCCGTCCGGACGACCTCCGGGCACGTGACCGACCGGGGCGGCGTCTCCGACGCTCGCGGAGGCTCCGGTGTGCACTGCGTGTCTGAGGTGGTGCGCGCGGCCGTGAGCTGTGTGGTCGTGGGCTGCGCGGTCGGCGTGTGGGGCGCGGTACTGGTCGCCGTACGGGCCGTGCGGGCCGTACGGGCTGTGCGCCACGGGGGACGCCTCCCCGGTCGGGGCCGGGGCCGGCGTGGCCGGGGCGGCAGGGGTGTCGGCCGGCTGCGGGTCGACCGTGACGGGCGCGGTCGCGGGCAGGGGGTGACTCGGGAACTCCGGATAGCCGGGGAGCCCGGGCTGAGGGGGCACTTCCGGCACCGCGACGTCACTCTCGGGCGGAGTCGGCGGAGCGGCCGGCCCCGGCAGCCCGGGCAGGCCCGGCAGCACCGGCGACTCGGGCACGGCCGGAGGGCCGGGCACGGACGGCAAGCCGGGGAGCACGGGCACGGATGGTGCCTTCGGCAGTACGGAGAGGCCCGGCAGCTCCGGCAGGTCCTCCAGCTCCGGCAGCGAGGGGGCCTTCGGAGGTACCGGCAGCTTCGCCTGCGCCTTCACCAGCTCCCCGCTGACCGACTTCCTCGCGTCATCCACCACTCGTACGACGCGGTCGGCCGAAGCGTGCGCGTCGGGTCGGACCAGCTGCCCCTGCCCGCCGGCCAACCGCCCGGCCGCACTCTCCGCCGACACCCGCGCACCGTCCGCCGCATACGCCCGCTCGCCGCACAGCAGCGCGATGACGAGCACCCCGCCCACCAGCAGCGCCACTTGGAGCGCACGCCGCCCGGCCGCCGTGCGCAGCATGCGCACAGCGGCATCGGCATCGGACAGGGCTGCTGACGAGGTCAAGAGGGGGAGCTTCCTCCCGTGCGACGGAACAAGTGCGGAACGCATCACGCGTCACGGGCAACGAGTCGGCACAACGCGGTACTGCCCGGCGCGGCGCGGCGCCCTGCCGAGCAGGCGCTGATCCTCGCACGGGAGTGCGGAGGTCGCGCAAGCCCCTCGCTATTGACGGCCCGTCATATCCGTTTTGCCGAACCGAATCGGACGACGACGCGTCGACAAATCGTCACACCGCGTCCGGTATCGGCAGCGGCCGCTTCTCGATCGCCGCCGCCATCACCTCCGGGAACAGGTCGGGCGTGCAGGCGAACGCCGGTGCCCCCAGCGCCGCGAGGGCGGCCGCGTGCTCCCGGTCGTACGCCGGTGCCCCCTCGTCCGAGAGCGCCAGCAGCGTCACGAACTGCACCCCTGAGGCCTTCATCGTCGAGACCCGCTTGAGCATCTCGTTCCGGATGCCCCCTTCGTAGAGGTCGCTGATCAGCACGACCACCGTCTCGGCGGGTCGGGTGATCTGCGACTGGCAGTACGCCAGCGCCCGGTTGATGTCCGTACCGCCCCCGAGTTGCATGCCGAACAGCACGTCGACCGGGTCGTCGAGCTGGTCCGTCAGGTCGGCTACCGCCGTGTCGAAGACGACGAGTCGCGTGGAGATCGTCCGCATCGAGGCGAGCACCGCCCCGAACACCGACGCGTACACAACCGATGCCGCCATGGATCCCGACTGGTCGATACAGAGGATGACCTCCTTCTTGGTGGACTGGGACGCCCGCCCGAACCCGATGAGCCGCTCCGGCACGATCGTTCGGTACTCGGGCAGGTAGTGCTTGAGGTTGGCCGCGATGGTGCGGTTCCAGTCGATGTCGTGGTGGCGGGGCCGGTTGATACGGGCGCTGCGGTCGAGGGCGCCGGTGAGGGTGGCCCGGGTACGGGTGGCGAGCCGCTTCTCCAGGTCCTCGACGACCTTGCGCACGACGGCCCGTGCCGTCTCCTTCGTCGTCTCCGGCATCGCCTTGTTGAGCGACAGCAGCGTGCCCACGAGATGCACGTCGGCCTCCACCGCCTCCAGCATCTCCGGCTCCAGCAACAGCGTGGCGAGACCGAGCCGGTCGATGGCGTCGCGCTGCATGACCTGCACGACGGAGGACGGGAAGTACGTCCGGATGTCCCCGAGCCAGCGCGCCACGGACGGCGCCGACGCCCCGAGCCCCGCCGAACGGTCCCGGCCTCCCTGCGGCTTCTCCCCCTTTCCGTAGAGCGCGGTGAGCGCCCCGTCCATCGCCGCGTCCTGGCCCGACAGGGCGCATCCGGTGCCGTCCGCCGCGTCGCCCCCGAGCACCAGCCGCCACCGCCGCAACCGCTCCTGCGCCGGGTCCGTCACCTCGGTCGTCATCCGTGCCCTCCCCCGCGAAGCCGTTCCCACAGCGGGACCACCGGCACGGTCGTCGCCGGCCGGCCTTCCGTCCCGGGCCCGTTGCCGATGCTGCTGGCCGCTTCCGTCCTCGGAGCCGGCTTCCTCGGTCCTTCGGTCGTCATCCCGTCACCCCCGCCAGGTCGCTTCCGGTCTTCTCATCCGCCTCGTCCAGCCCGAGCAGCAGCCGCACGACCGGCAGCACGGCATCCGCGCGCGCCGTGTCGAGCTCGGCCGCGAAGCCGGGTATGCCGGAGCCGGCCGCCGCCGGGCCGCCCCCGGCCCCGGGTCCGCGCCGGACCAGCTCGCCGAGGGTCCGGCGCACCCCGGGCTCGTACGCCGAGAACGTCCGCCGCAGCAGGGGCAGCACGTCCGTGAAGGCCGCCGCCGGAACGCCGGTCAGCCAGGCGTCGACCAGCCCGAGCAGCCGCTCGTCGTGCACCAGGAGCATCCCGCCGCCGGAGCCTCCTCCGACGAAGCCCTCGATCCACGCGGCCGCGTCCGCGGGCGGTGTGCCCGGTGACAGGACGAGCCCCATGAGCAGCGCCGCCTCGTCCTGCGCCAGCTCCCCGTCGTCGAGCAGGAGCCGCACGGCCCGCCCCCGGATCACACCGGGCACGGTGTCCCGCCCGCACAGCACGCGCAGCACCGACTGCCAACGGCCTCTCAGATCGCCGTGTTCCGCCGCGGGCGCGTCGCCCAGGAGCCCCACGGCCCCGTGCACGGCGTCCACATGACGCCGCATCTCCTCGGCGGCATCCCCGTCGAGCGCGGCGCAGGCCGGGGGCAGACCGACGAAGACCCGCTCGGCCAGCCCAGCGGCGACCTCTGCCAGGGCCCCGGTGTGTGTGCCGCGCACATCGCCGTAGCGCAGGGAGCGGACCAGGGCCGGCAGCGCCTGCGCGAGATGGCCGACGTCCGTGTCGAGGGCCGCCCGGTCGGCGAGGATGCGCATCACCGTGGGCAGGGCGTCGGGCAGTTCGGCCAGCAGGCAGCGCTCGGCGAGCGCGGTGACATCGGCGAGGCCCTGCGCGGCGACTCCGTCCGCCTCGGCCTTCGCGGTCGCGGCGGACAGTACGGTCGTCCCCCACACGCCGGCCTCGGCGACCCGCACCGACAGCTCGGGCTCCCAGCGCAGCCGCCAGGTCTCCCGGAACGTGCCCGTACTGCCCCGCGAGGCGGCCGGTTCGCCCCACTCGACTCCGAGCAGCCGCAGCCGGTGCAGCAGCCTGCTGCGGCCGGCGTCGGTCTCCTTGCGCAGGTCGAGCTCCAGCTCCCGCTCCAGTGCCTCCGGCTTCAGCCGCAACCTGCGCTGGAGCCGGGCGAGGTCCCGCTGCAACGGAACCGCCGGCGCCGTCGGCGGCACCTCCCCCAGCACGTCCCCCACGACCAGCCGGTCGTGCACCAGCGCCAGCGGTACGTCCGAGCCCTCGCACATCACGGCCCGCACCGCGTCGGTCGTCTCGCTCAGGCCGGGCAGCGGCCGCCCGCGCATCGCCGCGAGCGTCTCGGCCAGCCGCACCGCCTCGATGACATGCGCGGAGGAGACGATCCGGTCCTCGGCGCGCAGCAGCCCGGCCACCTTGGTCAGCCACCGCTCGACCGGCCGGTCCGGGGCGCCGAACAGATGCCCGTACCAGCCAGGCGACTCGATCCCGGCCCCGTATCCGCTGATCCTGGACAGCCTGCGGTGAGTCCACGGCACCCACGTCATGTCGGTCTTGACCTTGGGCAGCCCCTTCAGCAGCGCCTTGTCGGCGGCGACGGTCGTCTTCTGCCGCAGGGCGGGGACGTGCCAGGCGCCGCAGACGACGGCGACGCCGTCCTCGAATTCCCGCTGCGCGGCCCGCACCTGGAGCCGCATATAGGCCTCCCGCACCAGGTCCCGGACGTGTCCCCCGACGCCGTAGGTCTCCCGCAGCGCCCCCATGGCCTCCTCGAGCACAGTGAAGGGAGCGAGCGCGTCCCCCTTCCCCACGCCCCGGTGCTCCACGACGTCCTCCCACCACCGCTCCGGATCGTCGTATCCGGCGGTCTCGGCGAGCACGCCGAGCGGATCGATGCGCAGGTCGGCGGGGCCGGGGGCCGAGTCGCGATCGCCATCGCCTTCGCGATCGTCGCCGTCGCGGTCGCCGTCGCGGTCGCGGTGTTCATCGCCGTCACCGCCGCCGTCGTTCCCCGCCGCCTCCTCCTGCCTCCCCCAGGCCAGCGTGTGCGTGGCCGGCAGGTCGATGAAGCGGGCCGGGACGTCGTGTGCCAGGGCCCAGCGGATGGCGACCCACTCCGGGGAGAACTCGGCCAGCGGCCAGAACGACGAGCGGCCGGGTTCGTCCACGGCATGGGCGAGCAGGGCGACCGGAGGCCGCATCTCCTCGTCGGCGGCGAGCGGGATCAGGGCGTCGGCCTCGGGCGGACCCTCGATCAGCACCACCCTCGGCCGGGCCTCCTCCAGCGCAGCCCGCACCGCCCGGGCCGACCCCGGCCCGTGATGCCGCACCCCGAGCAGCAGCGGCCCGGCCCCGGCCCCCCGGCCCTCAGCCCTCTCCACGCCTGTCACGCCAGCTCCCTCCCCTCCACACGCACCTCTGACGGCCCCGCCCCGTACCGCTCACACGCTCACCTCACGGCAGGCCCGGTAGAAGTCCTTCCAGTCGTCGCGCTCGCGGACCACCGTCTCCAGGTACTCCTGCCAGATGACACGGTCGGCCGCCGGGTCGCGGACCACCGCGCCGAGGATGCCCGCGGCGACGTCGCCCGGCCGCAGCACGCCGTCGCCGAAGTGGGCCGCCAGGGCGAGTCCGTTGGTGACGACGGAGATCGCCTCGGCCGTGGAGAGCGTGCCGCTGGGCGACTTCAGCTTCGTCCGGCCGTCGGCCGTGACCCCGTCGCGCAGCTCTCGGAAGACCGTGACGACCCGGCGGATCTCGTCGAGGCCGTCGGGCGCGGCCGGCAGATCCAGGGAGCGGCCGATCTGGTCGACGCGGCGCGAGACGATGTCGACCTCGGCCTCGGGGCTCTCCGGCAACGGCAGCACCACTGTGTTGAAGCGGCGGCGCAGGGCGCTGGAGAGGTCGTTCACCCCGCGGTCGCGGTCGTTGGCCGTGGCGATCAGGTTGAAGCCGCGGACCGCCTGAACCTCCTGGCCCAGTTCCGGTATCGGCAGCGTCTTCTCCGACAGGATCGTGATGAGCGTGTCCTGCACATCGGCCGGGATGCGCGTCAGCTCCTCGACGCGGGCGGTCATGCCGTCGGACATCGCCCGCATGACCGGGCTGGGCACGAGGGCGTCGCGGCTCGGGCCGTGGGCGAGCAGTCGCGCGTAGTTCCAGCCGTACCGGATGGCCTCCTCGGGTGTGCCGGCGGTGCCCTGGACCAGCAGCGTGGAGTCGCCGCTGACCGCCGCGGCCAGGTGCTCGGACACCCAGGTCTTCGCGGTGCCGGGCACACCGAGCAGGAGCAGGGCGCGGTCGGTGGCGAGCGTGGTGACCGCGACCTCGACGATGCGGCGCGGACCCACGTACTTCGGTGTGATCACGGTGCCGTCCGGCAGTGTGCCGCCGAGCAGGTAGGTCGCGACGGCCCACGGCGACAGCTTCCAGCGGGCCGGGCGCGGGCGGTCGTCCTGCGCGGCGAGTGCGGCGAGTTCGCCGGCGAAAGCGTCCTCGGCGTGCGGCCGCAGCGCCTCGGCACCGTCGGTCTGCGACGTCGTTTCAACGGACACAGGCATGGCTGAGTCCCCCTCCAGCTCGGCCGGTTCGGATCTGACGACCACGTTGCACCACACCACTGACAATGCGTCCTGACCTGCGCAAACGTCCTGCCGGAGCCGCTCGCGGACCCGATTGTCAGTGGTGGGATCTACCTTCGATGGCATGACTCAGCAGGGGGTGCGCTGGACGGCGGACCAGGTGCTGGCACTGGCGCCTGACACCGCGTCACGCAAAGCGGGCAGCAAACTCGGCGCGGCGGGTCCGTGGTCCGAGGCGGGGAGTTCCGACGAGGGGACGGTGTGGGGGCTGTGCAAGGGCAGCGGAAGCAAGCCGTATCAGACGGTCATCGACATCGCGGACGCCTCCGGGCCCGCGTACAAGTGCAGTTGTCCGAGCCGCAAGTTCCCGTGCAAGCACGCTCTCGGGCTGCTGCTGCTCTGGGCGGGCGACGACGGAGCGGTGCCGTCGGGGCAGGCGCCGGAGTGGGCAGGACAGTGGATAGCGGGGCGACGAAAGCGCGCTGAGGAAAAGGGTTCGGGAGAGAGTTCGGCTTCGCCGTCCGGATCCGCTGGTCCGGAGGCGGCGCGGCGCCGTGCGGAGCGGCGGGCCGAGCGGGTCACAGCGGGTGCGGTGGAACTGGAGCAGCGCCTGACGGACCTGCTGCGCGGCGGGCTGGCGACAGCGGAGCAGTCCGGCTACGGCCTCTGGGAGGAGACGGCGGCCCGCATGGTCGACGCCCAGGCGCAGGGCCTTGCCGCCCGGGTGCGGGAGCTGGGGGCGATCCCGTCCACCGGTCCGGGCTGGCCGGTGCGGCTGCTGGAGGAGTGCGCGCTGCTGCATCTCCTCGGCCAGGGCTGGCTGCGCCGCGAGCGGCTGCCGGACGGCCTCGCCGCCACGGTCCGTTCACGGATCGGCCTGCCGGCCTCCGCGGAGGGCCCGGCGGTGCGGGACAGCTGGCTGGTGCTCGCCCAGTACGACACCACCGACCCACGCCTGACGACCCGCCGGATCTGGCTGCACGGCGCCGCCTCGCACCGCACCGTGCTGCTCCTCTCCTACGGCGCCGCCGGCCGCGCCCCGGAGCTGGCGCTGCCGGTGGGCCTGACCCTCGACGCCGAGATGTCCGCCTACCCGGGCGCCGGGCAACTGCGGGTGGCCCTGGGCGAGCAGTTCGCACCGCCCACGCCCACGGACATACGTCCGCCGGGGATGACGACGTCGCAGGCGGCGGCCCGCTACGGCGACGCCCTGCGCGACGATCCGTGGCTGGACTCCGTCCCGGTGACGCTGGACCGGGTCGTCCCCACCCCGGACGGCGGCTCCTGGCAGTTGGCGGACGCCGACGAGGACGAGGCGCTGCCGCTCACTCCCGCCGCACGTTCCAGGCCCGGCCTGTGGCGGCTGGTCGCCCTGTCGGGCGGTGCCCCGGTCACGGTCTTCGGCGAATGCGGCCACCAGGGCTTCACCCCGCTGACGGCCTGGCCCGAGGGCCCGGGCGACGCGGTGGCGCTGTGCTGAACCGACGGCGATGGACGGGTTTTTCCTACCCGACCCACCCTTCCCATGAATCAACGCATCTTTCAGGCATCACGGGACAACCGATGAGGGTGAGCCTTCAACCACTCCCGGGCGCCCCACGGAAAGGAAGCTCATGACCGGTACCACCGCTTCTGTGGACGCGCCGGCCACCAGCGTCTGGGAGGGACTCGTCACCACGGCGCTGCTGGGCACGGACCGGCGCACCCCGCCGGGTGCCGGGCCGGGCCCGGAGGCACCGGTGGCGCTCCTGGACGCGGCGGCGACGGAGACCGTGCGACGCCGGGCCGGTCTGCGTCCGGCGCGGGCGGCGGAACGCCCGCAAGCGGCCCCGGAGGATCCTCGTCCGCCCCTGCCGCCCGCGGCTGCCCGCAGACTCGCACTGCTGCTGGCCGACCGCCCCGGCGCGTCCGGCGGCGGCCGCCGGGGGGCAGCGCCCGATCTGGTGGAGCTGCTGCCCCAGTGGCTCGCGGGGGCCAACGCCCGTGGTTTCGCACCGCCTCCGCACGCGCTCCCCGCGCTGCTGGACGCGGCCCGGGGGCGTACCGACCTGCGTCCGGCGGTGCTGGAGTTCGCGGGGCCGCGGGCCCTGTGGCTGGCGCGGCTGAACCAGGACTGGCGCTTCGCGCTGCGCTCGGCTCCGGGCGGTGGAGCGGCGCTGCCGCACGTCGATGACGACGACCGGACTCAGCAGTTGTGGCAGGAGGGCCTGTTCGCCGAACGGGTCGCTCTCCTCTCCGCCCTGCGCTCCCGCGAACCGGCCGCCGCACGGGAACTGCTCGCGACGACCTGGTCGACGGAGCGGGCCGAGGACCGGCTGATGTTCCTCGACTCCCTGCGCGCGGGCCTGGGCCCGGACGACGAGCCGTTTCTGGAACAGGCCCTGGCCGACCGCAGCCGCAACGTCCGGGCGACGGCGGCGGAGCTGCTGTCGGCGCTTCCCGGTTCGGCGCTGGCCGCGCGGATGGCGGTCAGGGCGGGGGCGTGTCTGGCCATCGACCACACGCAGACACTGCCCGCCCCGACGATCGCCGTCGAAGCGCCGCACGAGTGCGATCCGGGCATGGAGCGCGACGGCGTCGTGGCGAAAGCCCCGGCGGGACGGGGCGAACGGTCCTGGTGGTTCGGCCAGTTGGTGGAGGCGGCACCGCTCGGGACCTGGTCGCGCCGGCTGGGCGGGCGGACCCCCCGGGAGATCGTGGCGCTGCCGGTGGCGGACGACTGGCAGGGCGAACTGCACGCGGCATGGTGCCGGGCGGCGGTGCGCCAGCGGGACGCCGAATGGTCGCGCGCGCTGCTCGGCGAGCCCTCGGCGCCGGAGGCCGGCGGCCCGGGCGCGGTGTCCCTGGCCGAACGCGCCAAGCTGCTCGGCACACTGGGCGCCGCCGAACGGGCCGAGTGGGTGGCCGGCTTCATCGCGACGCACGGCCTGTCCGAGGCCTTTCAACTGCTCGGCGTGTGCGCGGTGCCGTGGTCGGGGCCGCTCGGCCGGGCGGTGGTGGACGCGCTCAACATCGCGCGGGACGCAGGGAGTTATCCATGGAGTTTCAGCGGGGTCATGGGCCTGGCCGAGCGCTGCCTCGACCCGTCCGAGGCCGGGCGCCTCGACGGCCTGCTGGCCGTACCGGACGAACCGGAGAACGCGTCACCCGGAGCCGGCGGCTACTGGGCGGAGGCCTTCCAGCGCCTGGTCACGACCCTGCGGCTGCGCGCGGCGATGGCGGAGGAACTGGGCGTGTCATAGACCCGCGCATACCAGCCGACCGCGCGACGACCCGGCCCCGGCCGGCAACAAGCCCACCAGGCACGACACCGGCATCGACCCAAGCCCTCACACCAACCCCGGCCTCGATCAGCCGCAGCCGTCCCGGCCCCACCGCCGGAGGCCTACGCCCCGGCCGGCTGGCGTGCGTTCGTCCGGACCCATTCCACGATCGACGTCGTCGTCGCGCCGGGCGTGAAGATCTCCGCGACGCCCTTCTCCTTCAGCAGGGGGATGTCCGCCTCGGGGATGATCCCGCCGCCGAAGACCAGGATGTCCGCCGCGTCCCGCTCCTTGAGCAGCTCGATCACCGCCGCGAAGAGCGTGTTGTGCGCGCCGGAGAGGATGGACAGCCCGATCGCGTCGGCGTCCTCCTGGATCGCCGTGTCGACGATCTGCTCGGGAGTCTGGTGGAGCCCGGTGTAGATGACCTCCATACCGGCGTCGCGCAGGGCCCGCGCGATCACCTTGGCCCCGCGATCATGGCCGTCGAGCCCCGGCTTGGCCACCACTACGCGGATCGGACCGGCTGCCACACCCATCACTGCCTCCATGAAGCGAATACATCCATCCGTACCGACAAGTACCGCACACATCGGGCACGCAGTACACGCCGCACCGCACGGACACCCCGCCCCGCATCGTCCGGGCAAGTGAACGAACGTTATCTCCAGGATCCCGCAACCGGCAGTTTCGCACTGCAGGCCGAGGGGGAAATCACATGGTGGGACAAGCGCAAGGGGAGCCGCGACGAAGTCGCCGTACCGCCGCCGCACCCACCACGCACAGCGGCGGTACGGCACTTCGGCGAAGAAACGCAGGGCAAGCACCGCAGGTTCGGCACGTACCGCACGCAGGGGATCACTGGCGCCACACACGCCACACGCCTCACTCAGGCCCCACGGCACACGCGGCTCGGGCCGCTCACATGGTCATCGCCGGCCGTCTTCGCAGCAGCTTTCCACGAGGGCACACGGGGGGCGGAGCCGTCCTTCCACGTGCCGACAGGAGGTCGGCCATGAAGGTCACCGGGGCTGCTCTGCCCTTTCTACCGTTCTGCCGGCGCCTGCTGCCGAGCCGGCTGACAGGGCTCTCCCTGGCGCTTCTGAAGGCCACCGCCCTGGAGATCGCGATCCTGGCCGGGCATCTCCTCCTCTACCCCTCCGGCATCACCCAGGAGCGACGAGCCCCCGCCCCGGCGCCGCTCCCGACCGGCGGTGCCGCCCAACTGCCCACGGAGGCCAAGCCCCCGGTCGTCCTGCTGCACGGCTTCATCGACAACCGCTCGGTCTTCGTCCTGCTGCGGCGCAGCCTCGCCCAGCACGGCAGGCAGCAGATCGAGTCCCTCAACTACTCGCCGCTGACCTGCGACATACGCGCCGCGGCCGAGCTGCTGGGCCGGCATATAGAGGAGATCTGCGAGCGCACCGGGGCCCGGCGGGTCGATGTCGTCGGGCACAGCCTCGGCGGCCTGATAGCGCGTTACTACGTGCAGCGGCTCGGCGGTGACGCCCGCGTCCGGACCCTCGTCACCCTCGGCACGCCACACTCCGGAACCCGAGTCGCGCCCTTCGCGGACGCGCACCCCATCGTGCGCCAGATGCGCCCCGGCTCACCGGTGCTCGAGGAGCTCACTCGGCCCGCCCCTGACTGCCGTACGCACTTCGTCAGCTTCTGGAGCGACCTGGACCATGTGATGGACCCGCTGGAGACGGCCCGCATCGACCATCCCGATCTGACGGCGCAGAACGTACTCGTGACCGGCATCGGCCATCTCGCCCTGCCCGTGCACCCCGCAGTCGCCAACGGAATACGGCAGGTCCTCGACACGGCCCACCCGGGTGAACCGTCCGCCCATCACACCGGCGGCCTCACGGTGGCCTGACTCCGGACTCGACGGCTGCGCGCTTCGGGTCGAAACGTCGAACAAACTTCGAACACAAAGCCAAACCCGCGCCCGCCGTCCGCCAAAACACGGCCGAATGCCCGTTTCATGCGCGCGCGAAACCTGCCGAAGATTGTCGTGCCCGCGTACCGCCGGGTACAGTCGCCGCACTGCTCTGGCAGCCCCTGTTGTCGAGGCGAAAGAGAAGTTGGTGAACGACCGTCACCCGTCGGGGACCATGACCCCGGCTCCGGCTTCCGAGGCCGCCTCGGCGCATTACGCGTCGTACGGCACCCAGGAAGCCCAGTACGGCGACTTCACCACGTACGGCGACTACGCCGCCACCGGATTTGACGCCACCGGCGCTCACGCCACCGGTACGGACGGCTCCGGTTTCGACGCCACCGGGCACACCACCGCGACCTTCGCCAGCGACCCCCTCTTCGGCGACATGCCGGGCAGCGGCCCCGACACGGGCACGTACGACACCGGTCACTGGCCCACGGGTACGCACGAGAACCCGCACTACGACGCGTACGCGGCCCAGCACCACGCCGCCTACGACACCGGTGTCTACGACACGACCTCCTGGACGGCCCAGCAGCAGCCACTGTCGGTCATCCCGCCGCAGGCCGGGTCCCCCGACGCCACCGGCCAGTGGGACACCGGCGCCTGGCTCCAGCCCGACCAGTCCGGCAATCCGGCCGACCAGACCCAGCAGTGGGAATGGGGCACGCAGGCCTTCGACACCGGCACCTACGACGCCACGCAGTGGAACACCGACGGCTCCGCCGCGCCGTCCCCCGACGGGTACGAGCAGCACGCGGACGCCTTCCACCAGCACGAGACGGCGGCGTTCGAGCAGATCGAGATCGGCTACGACGAAGCCACCGGGGCCGGCTACGACGACCCCGCCACGGACGGCGATGAGCCGGCCGCCACCGGCGAACTGCCCACCGTCACCCCGCTCCTGGACGGCCAGGAAGAGGTCGGCCCGCGCACCGCCGCACGGGCGGCCTCGCGCGCCGGGTCCCGCTCCCGCCGCCGTACACCCCCCAAGCGCTCGGCACTGCTGACCATCGCGGTGCCCTCGGCGTGTGTGATGGGCGTCGCGGGGATCGCCGCCGCGTCCGTCGGCAGCCTCACCGAGGACAGCGCCGCGGAGGCGCAGACGACCGCGGCGGACGCACAGCCGGTGCAGCCGGCCGCCGCCAACAACAAGCTGGACACGCAGCTGCAGAGCCTCTCCGCCGGCGCCGACGACTTCGCCGACCGGGCCAGCCGTACGCAGGAACGTATCGACCTCAAGGCTCAGCAGGCGGCCGAGCGGAAGCGGGCGGCGGAGGAGGCGGCCCGCAAGGAGCGGCTGCGCCCGAAGTTCGCCATGCCGGTGGCCCGCCACGGACTCAGCGCCCAGTACGGCCAGTCCGGCATCAACTGGATGTCCTTGCACACCGGCATCGACTTCCCCGTCTCGTACGGCACGACCGTGATGGCCGCGACCGACGGCACCGTCCGCACCCAGTGGAACAGCGCGTACGGCAACATGCTGATCCTGACCGCGAAGGACGGCACGGAGACGTGGTACTGCCACCTCTCCACCTACACGGTCCCCTCGGGTACGAGCGTGAAGGCCGGCGATCCGATCGCGCGTTCGGGCAACTCCGGCAACTCGACCGGCCCCCATCTGCACTTCGAGGTGCGTCCGGCCGGCGGCTCGCCGATCGACCCGCTCCCGTGGCTGCGCAGCCACGGCGTCGACCCGACGTAACGTCCCGGCAGCCCCCGCCGATCCGGCCCCGCCGGCCCAGCCCCCGCCGGTCCTCCGGCGGAGGCTCACCTCACAGGACTGTCGCCGTCCAGGGCTACAGCTTCTCCACCGGCGCGTACCGCAGCAGCAGCCGCTTCGGCTTGTCCCCGAAGTCGATCGTCGCCTCGGCGTTCGCGCCCGTGCCCTTGACCGCCACGACGGTCCCGAGCCCGAACTGGTCGTGCGTGACCCGGTCCCCGACCACGAGCGACACCACCGGCTTCTCGGAGGTGCGGCGCGTGGCGAAACCGGAGGCGCCCGACGCCGACGAACGCGAACGGGACGACGACAGCGAGGCCGCCACGGCGGAGACCGGCCCGGAGGACGCGGGCGCTGTCGCACCGGTCCGCTTCCACTCCAGGTGGGTCGGCGGGATCTCCTCCAGGAACCGGGAGGGCGGGTTGTACGACGGCTGTCCCCAGGCGCTGCGCATCGTCGAGCGCGTCAGATACAGCCGTTCCCGCGCGCGGGTGATGCCCACGTACGCCAGGCGCCGCTCCTCCTCCAGCTCCTTGGTCTGGCCGAGGGCGCGCATGTGCGGGAAGACGCCGTCCTCCATGCCGGTCAGGAAGACAACCGGGAACTCCAGGCCCTTGGCGGTGTGCAGGGTCATCAGGGTGATGACGCCGTCGCCGTCCTCCTCGTCGGGGATCTGGTCGGAGTCGGCGACCAGCGCGACCTTCTCGAGGAAGTCGGCAAGCGTTCCCTGCTCGTCCTCGCCGCGCTCCTGCTCGAACTCCATGGCGACGGCGGCGAGTTCCTGGAGGTTCTCGATCCGGGTCTCGTCCTGCGGGTCGGTGGAGGCCTGCAACTCGGCGAGGTATCCGGTGCGCTCCAGGATCGCCTCCAGCACGGTGGCGGGCCCCGCGCCGGACTCGACGACCGTACGGAGGTCCTCCATCAGCGTGTTGAACCGCTTGACGGCGTTGGTGGAGCGCGCGGCCATGCCGTACGCCTCGTCGACGCGCTTCAGCGCCTGCGGGAAGCTGATCTTCTCCCGCTGGGAGAGGGCGTCGATCATCGCCTCGGCGCGGTCGCCGATGCCGCGCTTGGGCACATTGAGGATCCGGCGCAGCGGCACCGAGTCCTCCGGGTTGGCCAGCACGCGCAGGTAGGCCAGGACGTCCCGGACCTCCTTGCGCTCGTAGAAGCGGACGCCGCCGACGACCTTGTAGGGCAGGCCGACGCGGATGAAGATCTCTTCGAAGACACGGGACTGGGCGTTGGTGCGGTAGAAGACGGCGACGTCGCCGGCCTTCGCCTCACCCGCGTCGGTGAGACGGTCTATCTCGTCGGCGACGAACTGCGCCTCGTCGTGCTCGGTGTCGGCGACGTAGCCGGTGATCTGCGCGCCCGTGCCCGCGTTGGTCCACAGGTTCTTGGGGCGGCGGGACTCGTTGCGCTCGATGACCGCGTTGGCCGCGCTGAGGATCGTCTGGGTGGAGCGGTAGTTCTGCTCCAGCAGGATCGTCGTCGCGTCCGGGTAGTCCTCCTCGAACTGGAGGATGTTGCGGATCGTCGCGCCGCGGAAGGCGTAGATCGACTGGTCGGCGTCACCGACCACGCACAGCTCGGCGGGCGGCAGGTCGTCCGCGCTGGGCGGTACGTCGACGGGGTGCTCGGAGGTGCCCACGAGCTCCCGGACGAGTGCGTACTGGGCGTGGTTGGTGTCCTGGTACTCGTCCACGAGGACGTGGCGGAAGCGGCGGCGGTAGTGCTCGGCGACGTCCGGGAAGGCGCGCAGCAGGTTGACCGTCGTCATGATCAGGTCGTCGAAGTCGAGGGCGTTCGCCTCGCGCAGCCGCGACTGGTACATCGCGTAGGCCTGGGCGAGGGTCTTCTCGAAGCCGTCGCCGGCCTGGGCGGCGAAGTCCTCCTCGTCGATCAGCTCGTTCTTCAGGTTGCTGATCTTGGCGCTGAAGGACTTCGGCGGGAAGCGCTTGGGGTCGAGGTCCAGGTCGCGGCAGACCAGGGCCATCAGGCGCTTGGAGTCGGCGGCGTCGTAGATCGAGAAGCTCGATGTGAAGCCGAGCTTCTTGCTCTCCCGGCGCAGGATGCGGACGCAGGCGCTGTGGAACGTCATCACCCACATGGCGTTCGCGCGCGGGCCGACGAGTTGCTCGACGCGCTCCTTCATCTCGCCGGCGGCCTTGTTGGTGAAGGTGATGGCGAGGATCTGGCCCGGGTGGACGTCCCGCTCGGCGAGCAGGTGGGCGATGCGGTGTGTGAGCACACGGGTCTTGCCGGAGCCGGCGCCGGCCACGATGAGCAGCGGGGAGCCGGAGTGTGTGACGGCGGCGCGCTGGTTGTCGTTCAGCCCCTCCAGGAGCGCGGCGGCGTCCACCGGCGGGCGCGCGGCTCCGTCCCGGTAGTAGGCGTCGCGGTCCGGCGGCACATCGAACTTCCCGCCGAACAGATCGTCCGGAACCGGCTCCGGTCCGTGATCGTCCTCGGGCGGCGGTGGGGGTTCGTCCGCGGGACCCCGCTGGGCCTGGAGGTCCGCCAGGAAGCTGTCGTCAAAGAGGCTGCTCATCGCTCTCCGAGTCTAGGGCGCCCCACTGACAGCCCGCCGCCGCCCTGAGAACATCGCCGAAAGAACCCCCCTGTCACCCTCCAGGTGCACGTGATCACAGGCCGCTACGGCTTCACAATTGCGTATAAACGGTGACCAATCCCCCTCGATCGATCACTCTCGGCGATGCTCATGAGCAAGGTCACGGAAATGTATCGGGCATATCACCCATCAACCTTCACAAGGGCCACACGAGTTGGCTACCGTGCGAGGAGGTCACACGACCCCCACCGGCGAACGTCGCCGGGCCGCGTGGCCTCCGCCGAGTCAGGCGTGCCGCAGCGGCAGCCAGAGCCGGGGACCCAACCGAGACCCCGGGGTGAATCGGCCCGACTCCCTTCCCGGAGACGGCCGTAGGGCAACCCTTCCGAACCACCCGCCCGAACCCGACAGCTAACCCGGTAGGCGGAGCATGGAAGGAGTCGCCTCCCTTGGCGTCGCACCGCAAGTCGCGTCCTACGGGTTCGCGCGTTGCAGGCATACGGACCCCCGCCCTCGCGACGGCGGCCCTCACCTCCGTGGCCCTGCTGTCCCAGTCGGCCAACGCCGCCCCCGAGGCCGACGACAAGCCCAGCCTGGAGGAAGTCGAGAAGAAGGTCGACGACCTCTACCGCCAGGCGGGGTCCGCGACCGAGAAGTACAACGGGGCCAAGGAGAAGACCGCCAAGCAGCGCAAGCGCGTCGACACCCTCCTCGACGACGTCGCCAAGCGCACCCAGAAGCTGAACGAGGCGCGGGAAGAGCTGGGCACCTTCGCCGCCGCCCAGTACCGCACCGGCGCCTCCACCCCGGACACGGCGACGTTCCTGCTCGCGGACACCCCGCAGGACTACTTCGACCAGACCCAGCTGATGGACCGGATGACCGGCCGTCAGAAGGTGGCGGTCGACGACTACATCACTCAGCAGTCAGAGACGATGGAGAAGCGTCAGGAGGCCACCGAGAGCCTCGAGACGCTCACCGAGTCGCAGGACGACCTGAAGACGGCCAAGGCGACCGTCCAGAGGAAGCTCGCCGACGCGCGCGAGCTGCTGTCGAAGCTGACCACCGAGGAGAAGGCGCGGCTCGCGGCGATCGAGAGGGAGAAGCAGGAGGAGGCCGCCCGCAAGGCCGCCGAGCTGGCCCGGCAGCAGGCCGAGCAGCAGCGGGAGCAGGAAGCCGCCCAGCAGGAAGCCGCCCAGCAGCAGGACAGTGGTTCCTCCTCGACGGGTTCGTCCTCGTCGTCCACCGCGCCCGACTCCTCGTACGCCACCAAGGCCGACAAGGCGCTCGCCTTCGCCCGCGCCCAGATCGGCAAGCCGTACGTCTGGGGCGCCACCGGCCCCGGCTCCTACGACTGCTCCGGCCTCACCCAGGCCGCCTGGAAGGCCGCCGGCGTGACCCTGCCGCGCACGACGTACGACCAGGTCAACGCCGGCACCACGGTGCCCCTGGCCGACGCTCAGCCCGGTGACCTGGTCTTCTTCTACGACGATGTCACCCACGTCGGCATCTACATCGGCAACGGCATGATGATCCACGCTCCGAAGCCCGGCACGTACGTGCGCGAGGAGTCGATCTACTACGACGGCGAGTCGTCGATCCACAGCGTGGTGCGGCCGGCCTGACGGGTCTCGCAGGTTTTTGGGACCCCGCGCGCGTGGCCTGCCCGTAACGCGCGCGGGGCCTCCTAGCATCGGCCCCATGCCCGGCCCCTCCCCCTCCGTCGCCTGGTGGGCGCAACGTGCTCCGGCGGCCAGTGCCGCCGTGCTGGCGACCGGCACCCTGTCGGTCGGTCTGGATCTGGCGGGGTACGAGGTCCTCTCACGCGTCACCCTGGGTCTGGCCTGCGCGGCCTGGCTGCTGTTCGCCTCGGACTTCACCCTGCGGCTGCTGCGGGCCGGGACCAGGTGGCGGGCTTATACGCGCAGGCCGGGCGTCCTCGAGAGCGTGATGACGACGGCCCTCACCACCGTGGCGGCGACGGCCGTCCTGGGCACCGCCTTCTCGGCGGCCGGCTCCCGGGCCCTGGCCGTGACGCTGCTGGTGCTCGCCGTACTGCTCTGGCCGGTGCCGCTCGTCCTCGTCCCGCAGGGCGGGCAGCGGCGCGGGCCCGGGACGGTGTTCGCGCGCTGCATGGCCACGCAGGGGCTCGCCGTGCTCGGCGCCACGCTGGCCGCGGCCGAGTCGGCGGACTGGCTCGCGCACGCGGCGCTGGTGCTGTTCTGGCTGGGACTGGTCCTGTACGTCCTCGCCCTGATCCGTTTCGATGTGCGGCAGGTGGCCGAAGGGGTCGGCGATCACTGGCTCGCGGGCGGGGCGCTCGCCCTCTCGGCGCTCGCCGGGGCGCGGCTGATCAGCGCCGACAGCGCGCGTCTGTACCTGTGGAACGAAGACGACCGGGACGTCCTGCGCACGGTGACCGTCGCGCTGCTCGTGCTCGCACTGCTCTGCTACGCCGTCCTGCTCGCCGCCGAGTTCCTGTGGCCCCGGCCCCGCCATGACGTCCGCCGCTGGGCGACCGTGTTCACCTGGGCCAAGACGGGGACGGCGGCACTGGCCGTCGCCGTCGCCCTCGACGTCTCCTGGCTGGACGGCTTCGGGGAGGCGCTGCTGTGGATCGCGGTCGCCGCGTGGCTCGTGGCCGCCGCCTGGACGGCCGCCGCGGTCCGGTCCGGTGCGCTGCCCGGCCGCCGGGTCAGGTCCAGAGCACGGCGATGAAGACGTTCGCCGTGGTCAGCAGGCCGACCAGGCCGAACAGGCCCTTGTCCACCTTCTCGTCGTCCCGCTTCACGTAGACCAGGCCGAGGATCACGATCAGCAGGGCCAGCTTCACGCCGATCTTGATGTTGTTCACGGACTGGTCGTCGGCCTGGTTGAGGCCGACCAGGATCACACCGGTGACCAGCATCGTCAGCGCGCCGTGCAGCATCGCCGGGGTGTAGCGGGCGGTGCCCTCGCCCATCGCCTTCATCTGGGTGAGAAAGCCGCCCAGGAGCGAGGCGATGCCGATGATGTGGAGGCCGACGAAGAGGTGGATGAGTACGTCCATGAGGCCGGAGCCTAATCAGGGGGTCCGATCCGCCCGACACCGGCCCACCGATGCATATATGCGCCCCATAGCACCCGATCACCGGCACCCGCCCGGGATTTCGACGCATCGGTCATCACGCTGAGTTAAGTCGACGGCGCCGAGGCGGGATCGCGGTCGCATACGGTCACCGTCGGTCCTCTCGGAACAGTTCCGCGCACCGGCCACGGGCCGCCATGGCGAGGTTTAACGTCCTCCTCCAGGTGACCGGCTCCCCACCGCCGCCCGGGCCAGGGGCGGCAGTCGGGCACCACCGCCAGAAGTCCGGCGGCGGCCCGCTTCCCCTGTGCGGGCCGCCGCCGGACGCGCAGGCCGCCCGTCCGCTCCCCACGGCGGCCGTCGCACGCACCGGGCGGTCGCAGGAAAGGACGTGGCTCCCAAGGTGGCAGCGCACCGCAAGCCCCGACAGCGCACCGCGAGCGGCAACACGGCCCGTACGGCCGCCACGATCGCGCTCGCCGGCGCGGCGACCGCGACGGGCTTCGACGGAACCGGACACGCCGAACCGCAGCTCTCCCCCGGCCAGGTCAAGGCCAAGGTGGACAAGCTGTACCAGGAGGCGGAGGTCGCCACCGAGAAGTACAACGGCGCGAAGGAGAAGGCCGACGCCGCCGGAGAGCGGCTCAAGAAGCTCCAGGACCAGGCGGCCCGCAAGGAGGAACGGCTCAACTCGGCCCGCGACGCCCTGGGCTCGGTGGCCGCCGCGCAGTACCGGGACGGCGGCATCGACCCCGCCCTCCGGCTCGCCCTCTCGGACGACCCCGACCGGTACCTGGAGAACGCCGAGTTCGTGGAGCGGGCCGGCCACCGGCAGAAGTCCGCCGTCGCGGGCGTCCGCAAGCAGCTCCGGGAGATCGAGCAGCTGCGCGGGGCCGCCCACATCGAGCTGACGTCCCTGAAGTCGCGGCAGACGGAGCTGAAGCGGCACAAGAAGACGATCACCGGCAAGCTGGGCTCCGCACGGCAGTTGCTGTCACGGCTCAGCGCGCAGGAACGTGCCGACCTGGGCGGAGGGACGGGTTCGAACCGCGTCTCACGCTCCTCGAGGGGCGCCCGCGACACCCTGGCGGCCACCGGATCCGCCGCCGCGCAGGCGCCCAACGCCCGCGCGGCCGCCGCCGTCTCCTACGCCTACCAGAAGCTCGGCAGCCCCTACGTCTGGGGCGCGACCGGGCCGAACGCCTTCGACTGCTCGGGCCTCGTCCAGGCCGCGTACCGCTCCGCGGGCGTCTCGCTGCCCCGCACGACGTACTCCCAGATCGCCGCCGGCCGCCGCGTCTCCCGCTCCGAACTCCTCCCCGGTGACCTGGTCTTCTACTACGCCGGCATCAGTCACGTGGGCATCTATGTGGGCAACGGGCAGATGATCCACGCCCCGAACTCATCGGCCCCGGTCCGGGTCGCCCCGCTCGACGAGATGCCGTACGCGGGGGCGACACGGGTGGTCTGACGGGGGCGGCCCGGGCCGCGTGTCACACCAGCCGTCGTGCCGTGGCCCAGCGCGTCAGCTCGTGCCGGTTGGAGAGCTGGAGCTTGCGCAGGACCGCCGAGACATGCGACTCGACCGTCTTCACGGAGATGAACAGTTGCTTGGCGATCTCCTTGTACGCGTACCCCCGGGCGATCAGCCGCAGCACCTCGCGCTCGCGCTGGGTCAGCCGGTCCAGGTCCTCGTCGACCGGCGGGGCGTCCGTGGAGGCGAAGGCGTCGAGGACGAACCCGGCCAGCCGCGGGGAGAACACCGCGTCGCCCTCCTGGACGCGGAAGACGGAGTCGACGAGGTCCGTGCCGGTGATCGTCTTGGTGACGTACCCGCGGGCCCCGCCGCGGATCACTCCGATCACATCCTCCGCCGCGTCGGACACGGACAGCGCGAGGAAGCGGACCGGCTGCTCGGCGTCGGCCATCAAGGGGGCACAGCGGCGCAGCACCTCCACCCCGCCGCCGCCCGGGAGATGCACGTCGAGGAGGACCACCTCGGGCCGGGTCGCGGTGATGACCGTGACCGCCTGGTCGACGTCCGCGGCCTCGCCGACGACCTCGACGCCGGTCTGCTCGGTCTGCCCGATCTCGGCCTGGACCCCCGTACGGAACATGCGGTGGTCGTCGACGAGGACCACGCGCACCCGACGCCCGCCGGTGCCGCCGCCCGACTCCGCGGGCCCGGCCGCCTCCGCCGCTCCCGCCGTACCGTTCGACTCGGTCGGGTCGCTCATGACGTCTTCTCCGCCCTCTCCATCTCCAGCTCGACCTCCGTGCCGCCGTCCGGCACCGCGCGCAACCGCGCCGTGCCGCCGTGACGCTCCATGCGGCCGATGATCGATTCTCTGACACCCATGCGGTCGGCGGGTATCGAGTCGAGGTCGAAGCCGGGGCCGCGGTCCCGGACGGACACGAAGACCGTCTTCCCCTCGACCTCGGCGTAGACCTGTACGGCTCCGCCCTCGCCACCGTACTTGGCGGCGTTCACCATTGCTTCCCGCGCGGCCTGCATCTGTGCGCCGGTCCCTTCGTCGAGCGGGCAGTCCCCCACCACGACGACCTCGATGGGCACGCCGTGCTTGTCCTCCACCTCGGCCGCGTTGCGCCGCACGGCGTCGGCGAGTGTGGTGGGTTCGTCGGCCTCCTCCTTGCCGGTGCCCTCGGGCTTGTAGAGCCAGGTGCGCAGGTCGCGCTCCTGGGCGCGGGCGAGGCGGCGCACCTCGCTCGCGTTCTCCGCGTTGCGCTGGATCAGGGTGAGGGTGTGCAGCACCGAGTCGTGCACATGGGCGGCGACCTCCGCCCGCTCCTGGGCCCGGATGCGCATCAGACGCTCCTCGGAGAGGTCCTGCGTCATGCGCACCAGATACGGCCCGGCGAGGAGCGTTATCCCGACGAGGACCGCGAGGGCCGCCTGCAGCACGGAGCCGAGGTGGGCGGCGGAGCCCTGCAGGACGAAGATGCCGGAGACACCGGCCGTCACCAGCAGCACCCCGCCCACCGCGCGCAGCAGCGTGACCGTGCGCCGGCGGCGGCCGACTTCGACCCAGCGGGCCCGGCGGGCGTTGTCCGCCTGCCGCCAGACCAGGGCGACGCCCGCGCCGACGAGCACCGCCGGCCACAGGTACACCCGGGCCCCGCCGCTGAGGTTCACGTTGCCGACGAACACCAGGGCCACGGCGACCATGAGCAGCAGGGCCACTATCTGGCCCTTGTCGGGTTTGCGGGCGACGAGTCTGCGGCGGCCGTCGGGCGAGGTCTCCGAGGCGGCCGGCGGCTTCTGCGCGTCGACTCCGCCGACGCCGAGCGGGACGAAGAACCAGAACGCGGCGTACAGCAGCGCGCCGAGACCGTCGGCCATGAACAGGCCGACGAACACGAGCCGCACCCAGACGACGGGCAGCCCGAGGTGCCCGGCGAGGCCTCGCGCCACGCCACCGAGCCAGCGTCCGTCGCTGCTGCGGTAGAGCTTGCGCGGCGGCCGCGGTTCGGCGAGTGGCGCTGCTGCGGCTTCCGACATGCCATTGATGGTCACACGGCCGGAGGGCCGGAGCATCAGGGTCGACCCCGGAGACTCCCCTGATCTCCGGAGCCCGGCCCGTCGAACGCCTCCCGAGCCGTTCCTCAGGGCCGATATCAGGGTTCGGCCAGGGTCGTTCCGACTGCCGCAGCGGCGCCGCGCCCGTCACCATGGACCCATGACCGATCACGAGCACGCCGCGACGGGCCCGGGACCCGGCTCCGGCCCGCAGGACGCCGCGCCCGCGGACTCCCCCGCGCAAGGGCGTGCGGACGCGGGAGAACAGGGAGGAGCCCCCGACGCGGCCGATCCGGCCGACCCGGCCGGGGAAGCGGCCCCGCCCGGCCCGCCCCACGCGTTCCGTCGCGACCGCCGCCACAAGACCCTGGCCGGCGTCTGCGCCGGGCTCGGACGGCAGTGCGACCTGGACCCGGTGATCTTCCGGATCACGCTCGCGGTGCTCTCCGTCACCGGCGGCATCGGCCTGCTCTTCTACGGCTTCGTCTGGCTTCTCGTCCCGTACGACGACGAGGACGAGAACGAGGTGCGCAAGCTGCTGACCGGCCGCGTCGACGGCCAGGCCCTGACGGCCGTGCTGTTCGCGCTGGTCGGCTGCGGAGTGTTCCTGACCCTGCTGAACAACGGCGGAGTGCTGACCTTCGCCTTCGTCCTCTCCATACTCCTGGCCGGCTGCGGCTACTGGTCACGCCAGCGCGGCACCCCCAGCCCCGACCCGCTGGCCGCCCAGGCCGCCGCCGACGCCCCGCCCGAGCCCCAGGCGCCGCCGGTCTTCATCACCGCCCCCTCCTGGTGGCGCGACCCCATCGTCAAGGACGGCACCCACATCGGCGGCACGGGCTATCTGTGGGGCCCCCGCGACGCCCGCGACCCGGATGTCGCTGCCGCCGTCAACATCGGGCTCGGCACCCGGGCCGGCGGCCGCCAGGACATACCCGTCCCGCGCAGCCGGCCTCCCGAGCCGCGCGGCCCCCGCTGGATCGGCGGCTGGGTCTTCCTGCTGGCCCTGCTCGCCGGTGCCCTGGGCACCGACCTGACCTGGGACGAGCACCCGCTGGGCACCAGCCTGCAGACAGGGCTGGCCTGCGCGCTCGCGGTCCTCGGCCTGGGCATAGCCGTCAGCGCCTTCCTGGGACGGACCGGGGCGGGCTCGATCCTCCTGGCGATCATCACGGCCGGACTGCTCGCCGGGTCGGCGGCACTGCCCAAGGACATCGGCACCGAGTGGGCCCGCACGACCTGGCGGCCCGCCACGGTGGCGGACGTACGGGAGCAGTACGAACTGGGCACCGGCGTCGGCACCCTCGACCTCAGCAGGCTGGACGTGGCCGGGAGACAGACCGTGACGACACGCGCCGACGTGGGCATCGGCCGGGTGAAGGTGCTCGTGCCCGAGGACGTGACCGTGCGGCTGAGCGTCGACGTGGGGCTCGGCGACCTCCAGCTGCCGGGCGACGACACGAAGGACGTGGATGTGAAACCGGGCCAGCGGAAGCAGATCACCCTCTCCCCCGCCAAGGGCGTCGAGAGGTCCGGCACCATCGACCTGGACCTCCAGGTCGGCATGGGACAGGCGGAGGTGACCCGTGCTGCGTCATGAGCCCCGGCCCGGAAAGCTGGTCGCCGGTCTCGTCCTCGTCCTGACGGGCGTCCTCTACGCCGGTGACGCGGGCGGCGCCTGGCAGATCCCCTGGTTCGTGGCGATCCCCCTCGTCACCGGCGGACTGTGCCTGGCCGGCGCGGTGGCCTTCCTGACGGGCCGCCTGCGCCGACGCCGCACGGCGGGGCGTACGGCCACCGACTAGCGACCGCCGGGGCTCCGGCTACCGGTACTCCCGCCTCTGCCGTCGTCGTGACCTCAGGGCGGCGTCCACGGACAGCAGGGGCGCGCCGGCCAGGACGAGGGGGGTCCAGGCCATGAGGTAGGCGAGGTCGTTGCCGTAGTAGTACGGATCGGAGGCCCAGCTCACGGTCAGCCACAGGCTGAGGGAGATCAGCGCGCCGCCGAACGCGGCCAGACGGGCGAGCACACCGAGCAGGGTGCCGATGCCTACGGCCAGTTCTCCGAAGGCGATGGCGTAGCCGAAGCCGACCGGGCTCTTCAAGGAGAGGTCGACCAGGGCGGGAATGGCGGAGGAGTCGCGGACGGCGCGCATCATGTCGCCGATCGATCCGGCGCCGGAGTCCTTCATGAAGGCGCTGTCGGTGATCTTGTCCAGGCCGGCGTAGATGAAGGTGACGCCGAGGAAGATGCGCAGAGGAAGGAGGGCGTAGCGGCCGGCGGTGTCCCGCCAGCCTCCGTCGCCGCGGAAGTGGGGGGAGCTCGTGTCCGTTCGCATACTGTGAGTCATCGCTGATAGCCGCCTCTCGCCGCCGGTGCCGAGACCCCCTCAACAGACCATACGTACGACGAACAGACCGTGCTCAACCCTGTATGTCCCCAATTTTTGCCCGACCGCCGGAGCCGGCGGGCATCCGTCACTCCGTCACATCAACCGCGTACCGATTCGTCTCCACCCCCGCCGCCGTGACCACCTGCACGTCCACGCGCCCCGGTTCGACATCCGCCGGCACCGGCACCGTCAGCAGCGTGTCCGCCGGGTTGCTGAAGCCGCCGGGTACCGGTACCAGCGGAACGTGGACGTGCACGGCACCCACCCGGACGACCATCCGGGCCAGTCGGTCGGCCCCTTGCGCACCCGGCGGCACGAACCCGGCTCCCCGGATCTCGATGTCGTCGCCCGTGCGGATCGGCCCGTCGAGGTCGCCCGCCTCCCGGGCCCGGACCACGGAGAGGATGACGGGCCGACCGCCCTCGGCGTACTTGCCGGCCAGATAGGTCGCCGCCGACACCAGGACCACGACCGCCAGTCCCCACGGCAGGTCCGGCAACTGGTCCGGGCGCCTGGCCAGCCGCACCGCCGCGAAGACCAGGGCGACACCGCTGATGACGACGTACTGGATGTCGGCGAAGGTGCCCCGGCCCGCGTCGTCGGTCAGCAGGTCGGCGGCGCGCGGCCGGTCGGCGCGGACCTTCTGCAGCCGTTGCCCGAGCACCCGCAGCCCGACCACCCGCCGTACGAGCACCGCGATCCCGCACACCACGGCGAGCACGGTCACGACCCCGGCGCCGCGGGCGAGTTCCAGCCCGGAGATCAGCGCGTCCCGCTCCCGGGCCCGGGAGGCGGCCGCCAGCCGGCCCGCCAGGACGAGCACCGCGTAGGCCACGAACAGCACCCACGCCGCGGCGACCGTGCGGGAGGTGGACAGGCGGTTGTCCTCGCCGATCACGGGCGCCAGCGCACCGCCCTTCGACCGGTGGAACCAGGACGCCGCCGTCACCGCACCGGCCACCACCAGCGCCGCGGCCAGCCCGGCCGTACGCGCCGCCGTCCAGCCCGCACCGACCGCGGTGAGGCACTGCCCGAGCAGCAGCAGCACGACGGCCGCCCACACCACACCCGCCGTACGGCGCCACAGGCCCGTCAGCCAGGACCGGCCCTCGGCCCGGCCGTGCTCGGCGACGAGTTCCGCGGACTGCGCCAGTTCCTCCGAGACCCACTGCCGGGAAGCGAAGGCGGAGTGGGCCACCGCGGCCGGCAGCCCCTGCCCGGCCGCGAACTCCTCGCGCCTGCGCAGGAACGCGGCGACGGCCCGCCGGTGTCCCTCACGCGCCCCGTGCGGACAGTCCTCGCAGGCGCACCCGCCTTCATGAGCCCCTCCGTAAGCACGGCCGTGAGCGCTGCCGTGAGTACTGCCATGAGCATTGCCGTGGCCGCCCGCGTACCCGCTCACGGGCCCACCGGCGTACCGGCTGGCATACGCACCCGCATCCGTATACGCCCCCGCATCCGCGTACCCGCCCGCATCCGCGCCGCCCTGTCCCTCGCGTACCGCCACGCCCGACGCCCGCCTTCCCGCGACCCAACCACCGTCGGCCTTCCGGACCCCGGAAACCCGCTGTACAACTCCCCTGCGACGACAGCGAATTGTGCCCTACACCAGCCGGTTCGCGTCCGCTCGGTCTGGTCAACACGGGTGAACTTCGGCGTGCCGTGTTGACCTGACTGGGAGAATTCCCCTATGGCCGAGATCATCCAGCGTGACGGGACCTGGGCCTTCGACGGCGACACGGTCCGGATCACGCCCGGTCTGCACCGCTCCGTGCCGCTGTTCCGGCAGACGTACGGGGAGATCGCCGTGCCGCTCGAGGCGGTCTCGAGTGTCGTCCTGGAACCCGAACGCAGGCGCGGACGGTTGCGGTTGAGGCTGCGGGAGGGCGCCGACCCCCTGCTCCAGGCCACCGGCGGACGGCTGCCGGACGCGGCCGATCCGTACCGGCTGACGGTGGACGCCGACCGGACGGGGGTCGCCGAGTACATCGCCGAGGAGATCCGCCGCGCGCTGCTCCTGGACCGGATTCCCAAGGACCCGGCGAAAACCTATCTGCTGCCCGGCCCGCCGGTCCCGGTCTCGGTCCGTTCGTCCGACGGGACGGTCTCCTTCGACGGCACTCGCGTACGGATCGACTGGGCCGACACCTCCGAGCGGGTCAAACGCGCCACCGGCCCGCGGATCATCACCCTGGGCGACCTGGTCCGGGTCGAGTGGCTGCCGAACTCCGGCCACGAGGACGGCCTCCTGCGCTTCGTGACCCGCGAGACCGTGTACTCGAAGCTGCCGCCGGAGAAGGACCCGTACGCCCTGGACCTGTGGGGCAGCGCCCGCCGCGATCTGCTCACGGCGCTCGTCGCGACGGCGGTCACGGCCCGGCTGCCGCACCCGTCCACCGAGGCGGCGCACGACATGTCCGCTCACTACCCGCCCGCCTCCGAGCACCACGACGTACTGCTGCGCCGGCTGCGCGAATTGGGCCGGCTGCACCAGGACGGGGTGCTCACCGACGAGGAGTTCGCGATGACGAAAGCAGTGGTGCTCCGCGGCTTCTGATGACTAACTCAATAGATCCGGCTCGCTCCGGCTGACGTCCTGCCACATCGGCTGGTAGTTGATCCACGCCACCAGGTCGCCGCCCAGCTGCTCCCGCGTCGCCACCGCCATCCGGTGGTCGATGCGGACCGGCCGCCCGGCCGCCTGCGCCGTCAGCTGCACCTGGCAGGACCGCTCCATCGACACGAACCACCAGGCCGCGGCGTCCACCGAGTCGCCGACGGTCAGCAGGCCGTGGTTGCGCAGCACGAGTGCCTTGCGGGAGCCGAGCACGGCCGCGATACGCCGTCCCTCCTCGGCGTCGACGGAGACACCGGTGTAGGCGTCGTAGAGGACGTGGTCCTCGTAGAAGGCGCAGCTCTCCTGGGTGATCGGCTCCAGCAGCTCGCCGAGGGCGGCGAGCGCCCGGCCGTGCACCGAGTGGCAGTGGGCGACGGCGACCACGTCGGGGCGGGCGGCGTGCACCTGGGCGTGCACGGTGAACGCGGCCTGGTTGACGTGGTAGCGGCCCTCGACGACCTGGCCGTCCTGGTTGGCCAGCACCAGGTCGCTCACGGTGACGTGCCGGAAGGGCAACCCGAACGGGTTGACCCAGAAGCAGTCGGTGTATTCCGGGTCGCGGGCCGTGATGTGTCCCGACACACCGTCCTCGAAGCCGAGCCGCCCGAAGATCCTGAGGGCGCCCGCGAGCCGCTCCTTGCGGTGCAGGCGTTCGTCCTCCACCGACTCGTGCATGGGCGGCATCGCGAACCGCAGCCGGTCGGTGGGCAGCGGCAGGGGCGGGGTGGGCCCGTGCATAGGTCCTCCAGCGCTGTTTCTTCGTACGGGGCGGAAGTTACCGCCGGTCGGGCCGGGATGAACAGAACCGTTTCGTAAAGATGAAACGAGCGCCCCTGAGAGCACCCTGTGCGCACCCTTTTGCCCCCGGTCTCCCCCAGGGGCCTACCCCACGAATAGCCGACAGAAGATGTCGCATTTCGGCGCCACACTCTCCGTATGACAGCGAACTGGGCAGCTCTCGTCACCGCCGAACCGGATCTGGCCGACACGGTCGAGAAGCGCTTCGGCGCCTACACCCACCACGTTCTCGCCACTCTCCGCAAGGACGGTTCGCCCCGCACCAGCGGCCTTGAAGTGCGGTTCCTGAAGGGCGAGCTGTGGCTCGGCATGATGCCGGGCTCGCTCAAGGCCCTCGATCTGCGCCGCGACCCGCGCTTCACACTCCAGTCGAACCCCGGGGAGGGCACGGGCATGGGCGGCGGGGACGTCCGGATCAGCGGCCGGGCGATCGAGGTCGACGACGCGGAGACCAAGGCCGGATACGTCGAAGAGGTGGAACCGCCGGAGCCGTTCCACCTCTTCCGCACCGAGCTGACGGAGGTCGTGAGGACCTACGTCGAGGACGACACGTACCTCGTCGTCCAGGTCTGGACGCCCGGCGATCCCCTGCGCACGATCAAGCGCACCTAGGGGTCACTCCCACTCGATCGTCCCCGGCGGCTTCGAGGTCACGTCGAGGACGACGCGGTTGACGTCGCGCACCTCATTGGTGATCCGGGTCGAGATCTTCGCCAGGACGTCGTACGGCAGACGCGACCAGTCGGCCGTCATGGCGTCCTCGGACGAGACGGGGCGCAGCACGATGGGGTGGCCGTACGTACGGCCGTCGCCCTGGACGCCGACGCTGCGGACGTCCGCCAGCAGGACCACCGGGCACTGCCAGATGTCCCGGTCGAGGCCGGCCGCCGTCAGCTCCTCGCGGGCGATGGCGTCGGCCTCACGCAGCAGGTCCAGGCGCTCCTTGGTGACGTCGCCGACGATGCGGATGCCGAGGCCGGGCCCCGGGAAAGGCTGGCGCTGGACGATCTCGTCCGGCAGGCCGAGCTCCTGGCCGACCATCCGGACCTCGTCCTTGAACAGCTGGCGCAGCGGCTCGATCAGCTGGAACTCGAGGTCCTCGGGCAGGCCGCCCACGTTGTGGTGGGACTTGATGTTGGCGGTGCCGGTGCCGCCGCCGGACTCGACGACGTCCGGGTAGAGGGTGCCCTGGACGAGGAACTCCACGGCCGGGCCCTGGTCGGCGATGATCTCGGCCTGGGCCTGCTCGAAGACCCGGATGAATTCGCGGCCGATGATCTTCCGCTTCTCCTCGGGGTCCGAGACCCCGGCCAGCGCCTTGAGGAACCGCTCCTCGGCGTCCACGACCTTCAGCTGCACGCCGGTCGCGGCCACGAAGTCCTTCTCGACCTGCTCGGTCTCGCCCTTGCGCATCAGGCCGTGATCGACGTACACGCAGGTCAGCTGGGAGCCGATGGCCTTCTGGACGAGGGCGGCGGCCACGGCGGAGTCCACACCGCCGGACAGCCCGCAGATGGCGCGCCGGTCGCCGACCTGCTCGCGGATCGCGGCGACCTGCTCCTCGATCACGTTGCCGGTCGTCCAGTTCGGCGTGAGACCCGCGCCCCGGTACAGGAAGTGCTCCAGCACCTGCTGCCCGTGCGTGGAGTGCATCACCTCGGGGTGGTACTGGACGCCGTATAGCTTCTTCTCGTCGTTCTCGAAGGCCGCTACGGGCACGACGTCCGTGGAGGCCGTGACGGAGAAGCCCTCGGGGGCGGCGGAGCAGGCGTCGCCGTGCGACATCCAGACGGCCTGCTCGGCGGGGGTGCCCTCGAAGAGGGTGGAGGACGACTTGGAGACGTGCAGGCCGGTGCGGCCGTACTCGCGGGCTCCGGTGTTGTCGACGGTGCCGCCGAGGGTCCGCGCCATCAGCTGGAAGCCGTAGCACATGCCGAAGACGGGGACGCCGGCCTCGAAGATCGCGCGGTCGAGGCTCGGGGCGCCTTCCTCGTAGACCGACGAGGGGCCGCCGGAGAGGATGATCGCCGCGGGGTTCTTGGCGAGGATCTCCTGGACCGGCATGGTGCTCGGCACGATCTCGCTGTAGACCCGCGCCTCGCGGACACGACGGGCGATGAGCTGGGCGTACTGCGCGCCGAAGTCGACGACCAGGACGGTGTCGGGGGCGTTGGCAGCGGGAGTCGCTGATGACACGGGGTGCCTTCCGGCGGTGGGGCGGGGGTCTTGTGCCACCCGATTCTACCGAGGTGCTCGTGGGGAGCGTCCCGCCCACGGACAGTCCGGGCTCCGGCACCCGCGTCTCACCATGCGAACCCGCTTGGACGCCGCGCCGCCCCGGGGCATACTGGCGCCATGCTCACGCACCAGACCTTCCGCTTTACCTATGGCATCCGGCCCGCCGGCTGCCATGGTCGTGCTGCTTGAGCAACTGACAAGCGACTTCCCAGGCGCCCCGGGCCGACAAGGCCCGGGGCGCCTGTCGTCGTCCGGGCCTTGCCGCCCCGGGGCACCCCCTGACGACGAGGAGCCCCTCCCATGACCGTTCCCACCACCGCCACCGACGTGACCGGCGCCCGCACCCCCGAGGCCGCCGAGGTGATCACCGGCGCGCGTGAGCGGATCGACGCGCTCGACGACCGGATCATCGGCCTGATCCAGGAACGGGTGGCCGTCTCGGCCGTCATCCAGGAGGCGAGGATCACCTCCGGCGGCCGGCGCGTGAACCTCTCCCGCGAGATGGAGGTGCTCGGTCACTACAGGGACGCGCTGGGCAAGCCGGGTACGGCCCTGGCGATGACCCTGCTGGAGCTGTGCCGGGGCAAGATCTGAATCCGCCGGAGGAATGCGCGTTCCCGGGACAGACGTACGCACCCCTCTCACCCGTACGGCGCGTGACCGCCCCCCGGCGCCCTTCGTTGGTCTCGATGTCCGTGCCAGCCAGGCGCGGGCCCGAAAGAACCACGCGTGGCTCACTGGAGCGATGAGACGTACGGATCGTGCCGTGCGTCGTGGGACCTCGCTCCAGGGAAGTGACCGGACGGCAGGGGACAGCAGCCCGGTCACCCAAGAGAACGGACGGCTCCGGGGACGCCCGGGGCCGCCCGGCGGACATCGAGAAATCGCGCAAGGCTGGGCCAAACGGTTGCGGGCGCCGCGTTCATCCAGCACGATGCGCATACAGCCCAAGTCTCCCCGCCGGCACCCGCATTGCCCGACTGCCAAAGGTCGAGACCAGCGGCGCAACCCCCCGGCGCCGCTTCCAGGCACCGGCGCTGCCCTGACGTCGGTGCTGACGAGAAGAAGGGCCCCGCGGCTCCACCCCGCGGGGCCCTTCGCTCATGCTTGTCGCACCTGGTCAGGTGCGGGTGACCGTCCCGCAGACGTGGCCGTCGTCGATGCTCCTGCTGCGGTCGTACGGGTCCGTCGTCGGGCCGGTGGGGTCGGGACCCTTGTCCGCGCTCGACGGGAACTCCGGGTGCAGATAGCCGTCGTGGACGTCGCAGGTGGAGTTGCCGATCTCCTCGTCGTACTTCCGGACGGTCAGCCGGCCCGGGGTGACCCGGTAGCGGACGGGGTCGGCGAGTTCGACGTCGAGGACCCTGCGCACGATCGTGCGGGTGACCTCGGTCGATCCGTCGGCGCGCATGACGGGGTAGACGAAGGTGTAGTCGGCGCGCACCGCGACCCCCGCGTGCGAGCCCTTCTCGAACGTCATACGCCCGCGCGTCTTGATCACGTCACCGACCGGCCGTATCTCGTCGGAGTCGAAACGGCTGAACATCGTCACCGGGTCGTGTGTGCCGCTCGGGGAGCGCAGGGCGGTGTTCAGGTCGTCGAGCAGGCCCGGCTGCTTCGGGTCGAGCACGGAGAGCGCGGCCTCGGGGCGTTCGCCCCGCACCGTCTTCGGGTCGAGGTTGGCGCCGGCCAGCAGCTTCTTCGTCAGCTTCAGCGCCTCTTCCACGCGGTCCTTCGGGACCGCGCCGACGGCCTTCGCCTCGGGCAGGACGATGCCGGCCTCGCCGTCGGCCCAGTGCAGCGCCGGGGAGCCGGCGAAGGGCTCGTCCAGGGTGGGGGTTTCGGGGTCCGACGCGCCGGGTGCGGCGGTGGGCGCCGCCGTCTCGGCGGGCAGGGGCGAGGTCTCGGCGGCCCCGGGCTCACCCGTACCGAAGGGGTCACCGGGCAGCAGCGACGGCTTCAGGGCCACCAGGGCCACGCCGACGGCGACGGGCACGACGAGCAGGGCCCACAGCTTGCGGCGGCGGCCTGCCCGGCCGTGGACGTACGGCGATTCGGGGCCGGTACGCCACCCCGGGGGCGATTCGCCCCGCTCCTCCTGCCGGCGCAACCGTTCGGTGACCATGCGTGCCCGCGCGGACGGTTCCTTCGGGGCGGAGCCGCGGGTGTCCCGTTCGGCGTCGCGGATGAACTGTTCCCAGACGTCGTCGGGGATCTCGGAGGCCGACGGCTGATCGTCGGACGGCTTGTCAGACACGAGCGTCAGTTCTAGGCGTTCAGCAAGCGCCTTCACAAGAAGGTCATGGATGTGACTCAGCCCACATAAAAATCCTGTGAAGGACAGTGCAACCATTCACAGGTTTCACGGATCAAACCTGCAGAACCACGGGCCACTCCCGCGCCCCACACGCGGAGGCCTCCCCCAACGTTCGTACCGCACCCTGCGGTACGCCGGACTCTCCGAGGTCTTCATGAAGCTTCGCCGCGCCATGGCAGCAGCGGCCGCTACGGCGGTCATAGCCCCGGTGGCACTGCTCGCGGCACCGGCCGCGTACGCGACCGACGAAACGACGCCCACGCCGAGCGCGTCCGTGAGCGAGTCCGCTCCCGAGACGACGCCCTCGCCGTCGGCGACCGAGTCCAAGCCCGCCGAGACGACGCCGACTCCGAGCGCGTCCGTGAGCGAGTCCGCTCCGGAGACGACGCCCTCGCCGAGCGCCTCCGCGAGCGAGTCCTCCCCGGCGCCCTCCGCGTCCGAGCCCGAGGAGTCGGAGTCCCCCGACCCCGAGCCCTCGGTCTGCGAGGACACCAAGGTCGACGTCAGCATCTCCGGCCTGCCCGGCAAGATCGCGGCGGGCAGCGGCTGGCACAAGTTCTCGCTGAACGTGCTCAACAACTCCGACTCCACGCTGAACGACCTCGACTTCTTCGCCGGAGCCTCCTCCGACAAGAACGGCGAGGACCTGTTCACCAGCAAGCAGGTCCAGCTCCAGGCCTGGGACCCCCAGGACAAGATCTGGGTCGACCTCAACGAGGGCGGCCTCGCGGTCGGCTACGTCGGCTACACCGACGAGCTGAAGCCCGACTACGAGGTCAACATCCCGCTGCGCCTCAACGTCAAGCCGTCCGCCCCGGTCGGCGCCGGCTTCTCGCTCGGCGCGACGATCTACGGCGACAACGACGCCGAGTGCACCGGCTTCGGTCAGATCTCCTACAAGTTCCAGATCGTCTCGGCCGGTACGGACACCGGTGGCACCAAGCCGCAGGAAGGCGGCAAGGCGCCCGTCACCGACGAGAAGCCGGCCGGCACCACGCCGGAGGTCACCGGCAGCCTCGCCGAGACCGGCTCCAGCTCCGCCCTGCCGATGATCAGCCTCGTCGGCGGTGCCGCGGTCGTCGCCGGTGCCGGTGCGATCTTCGTGGTGCGTCGCCGCAAGGCCGGCGTGCAGGCGTAAGCCATAGCGGCCAATAGGCCGCAGCACCAAGCAGAAGAGGGACCTGCGCTCGGAGGGGGGTGCAGGTCCCTCTTCTGTTGCCTGTCGGCTTCAGTTCTTGGGCGGCACCGCCGGCATGCCCAGGAACGGCAGCCGCAGTGCGCCGAACGCGTCCGCCGGGACCGCCGGGGACTTGGGCTCGACCGGCTGGAGACGTTCATAGGCCGCGCCCTGCCGCGGCCGGGGGTCGGGCTCGCCCTTGTTGGGCCAGTACGACATCGCCCGCTCGGCCTGGGCGGTGATGGTGAGGGACGGGTTGACGCCCAGGTTGGCGGAGACCGCGGCGCCGTCGACGACGGAGATGCCGGGGTGGCCGTAGAGGCGGTGGTACGGGTCGATCACGCCGGACTCGCGGGAGTCGCCGATGGGGCAGCCGCCGAGGAAGTGGGCGGTGAGCGGGGTGCCCATCAGTTCGCCGACGTTGGAGCCCGCGAAGCCGTTGATCTCGGCGGCGAGTGCCGAGGCGCTCTCCGTCGCGGCCTTGATCTGTTTGGGGTTGGGGGAGCCGTGGCCCTGCCGTGCGGTGAGCAGGCCGCGGCCGGCGCCCGACGTTTTCAGATACGTCGTCAGGGAGTTGTCCAGCGACTGCATCACCAGGCCGATGATGGTTCGCTCCGACCAGCGGCGGTTCGACAGGGAACGCAGCACCAGCAGCGGGTGTTTCGCCGCGTTGGCGAGGAAGCCCAGGACCCGCGAGGTGCCCGAGTTCGTCCCCGCGTACGGCACCTGAAGGATGGACAGGCCGCCCATCGAGTTGGAGCCCCTGCCGTAGCGGACCGGCTCGATGTGGGTGTTCTCGTCCGGGTGGATCGAGGACGTGATGGCCACGCCCCGGGTGAAGTCGGCCTTCCGTGCGCCGTGGGCCTTGCGGTAGCGCCGGTCGTCGGTCTGGGCGCCGACCAGGGCCTCGGAGTTGGTACGGGTCAGCTCACCCAGCTTGTCGGAGATGTACGGCAGCTGTCCGCCCGCCTTCATGCGGTGCAGGAGGGTCTGGGTGCCGTAGGTGCCGGCGGCGATGACGACCTTGCGGGCCGTGTAGGTGCGGCCCTTCGCCTTGCGGCGGTCGTCGGTGGGGAGCGTGGCGACGGCGTACCCGCCGCGTGAGTCGTCGGTCACCGAGACGACCGTCGTCAGGGGGTGGACGACGGCGCCGGCCTTCTCGGCCAGGTGCAGATAGTTCTCGTTGAGGGTGTTCTTCGCGCCGTGGCGGCAGCCGGTCATGCACTCGCCGCACTCCGCGCAGGCCCTGCGGGCCGGGCCCGCGCCGCCGAAGTACGGGTCGGGCACCTCCTGGCCCGGTCTCGCCTTCGCCGTGCCGTCGGCGTCCTCGCCGTCGCCGAAGAAGACGCCGACCGGGGCGAGATGGAAGGAGTCGCCGCAGCCCATGCGCTCCGCGGCGGCCTTCAGGTGGACGTCGGACGGGGTCATGGTCGGGTTGAGCCGGACGCCCAGCATGCGCCGGGCCTGGTCGTAGAACGGCTTCAGCTCGTCCTGCCAGTCCGTGATGTCACGCCACTGGGGGTCCTCGAAGAACGGCTTCGGCGGGACGTAGAGGGTGTTGGCGTAGTTGAGGGAGCCGCCGCCGACGCCCGCGCCGGCCAGGACCATGACGTTGCCCAGCAGGTGGATGCGCTGGATGCCGTACATGCCGAGTTTCGGCGCCCAGAGGTAGTTCTTGAGGTCCCAGGAGTTCTTGGGGAGGGACTCGCGGGTGAAGCGGCGGCCGGCTTCCAGGACGCCTACGCGGTACCCCTTCTCCGTGAGGCGCAGGGCGGTCACCGAGCCGCCGAAGCCGGAGCCGACGACGATGACGTCGTAGTCGTAGGTGTCCTGGGGCACGGGCTCTCCTCGTCGAGAACGGGTGTGGTCTGGCTCTAGCGGAACCGGAATGCCTTCATCAGGCGGAGGCTCCTGCTCATGAACCGGGCGTACTTCTCGTCGTCCATGCCGAGGGAGGGAGCCATCGGGAGAACCCGCTGGTGGGCGATCGTCTGGGCCTCGGTGTACTTGAGGATGCCCTCGGAGCCGTGGCGGCGGCCGAGGCCCGAGTCCTTCATGCCGCCCATGGGCGACTGGACGCTGCCGTACGCGGGGGCGTAGCCCTCGTTGATGTTGACCGTGCCGGTGCGCAGCCGGCCGGCGACCTCCTGGCCGCGCCGGGCGTTCTTCGTCCAGACCGAGGAGTTCAGGCCGTAGGCCGTGGCGTTGGCGCGCTCGATGACCTCGTCCTCGTCCTGGAAGCGGTAGACCGAGACGACCGGGCCGAAGGTCTCCTCGGCGCAGACGGACATCTCCGCCTCGACTCCGTCGAGGATCGTGGGCTCGAAGAAGTACGGGCCGATGTCCGGGCGGGCCACGCCTCCCGCGACCACCTTCGCGCCCTTGGCTACGGCCTCGTCCACGTGCCGCGTGACGGTCTCGAGCTGGCGTTCGCCGACCAGGGAGCCCATGTCGGCGCCGTACGCCAGCGACCTGCCGAGGCGCATCGTCCTCGTACGGGCGGCGAAGCGCTCCAGGAAGGCGTCCGCGACGGACTCGTGGACGTAGAGCCGCTCGATGGATATGCAGAGCTGACCGGCGGAGGAGAAGCAGGCGCGGACGGCTCCGGCCGCGGCCTTCTCGATGTCGGCGTCCTCCAGCACCAGCATGGCGTTCTTGCCGCCGAGTTCGAGGGAGACGCCGACGAGCCGGGCGGCGGCGCCCTGGGCGACCTCGCGGCCGGTACGGGTGGAGCCGGTGAAGGAGACGTAGTCGGCGTGCCGGACGACCTCCGGGCCGACGACCGGGCCGTCGCCGAGGACGACCTGGAAGACGTCGGCGGGCAGACCGGCCTCGATGAGCAGGTCACGGGCCCACAGGGCGGTGAGGCAGGTCTCCGTGTCCGGCTTCATGACGACCGCGTTGCCCGCGACGAAGGCCGGGATCGCGTCGCCGACCGACAGCTCCAGGGGGTAGTTCCAGGGGGCGATCTGGCCGATCACACCGCGCGGGTGGCGCAGCTCGGTGACCTTGGTGAGGGTCGGCATGGCACCGGCGTGCCGCTTCGGCCGGAGGTAGGAGGGGGCCTTGCGGCCGTAGTGCCGGGCGGCGACCGCGACGGCCTGGACCTCCTCGTGGGCGTGCAGCCGGGCCTTGCCGGTCTCCAGCTGGATCAGGTCGAGCACCTCGGCCTGGCGCTCCAGCACCAGGTCGTGGAAGCGCAGCAGGACGGCGGCACGCTGCCGCAGGGGGGTCCGCGCCCACACGGCCTGGGCGGTGCGGGCCAGTTCGAAGGCCCTCGCCACGTCCTCGGGCGTCGACTCGGGGAGGTCGGCCAGCTTCTCCCCGGTGAACGGCGTGTGGTTGGCGGTGCGACCGGAGCCGGCCACGCCCTTGGTGAGCTGGGCGACCAGCTCTGGGGTGACCACGTCGGCGGCGGTGCGGGCGCCCTCCGGGGCGGGGGCGAGGGGGTTCGTGCCGGTCTGTGCCGTGCCGGTCTTCTCCGGGGCGTGCGCGTCCGTCATGAGCGGCAGGGTATGCCCCGGCGGAGGCTTTGGGTACCCGTCGGTAATACGGCTTCACCGAGTGCACACACGACGCCAGTGGCTGCTGGCAACAAACGCCCTGATCAGGGCGTTGTGCGGTGACAGTCGGTGTAATTCAGCCTTTTACGATCCCGAGCCGATCCCCAGCCGGTCGCGGGCGCCCTGGAACACCGAGGTGCCTTCCTCCTCCTCCGGCGTGCCCCTGGGCATGTCGACGCGCAGTTCGTACATGCGGTCGTCGCCGGTGCGGATCAGCAGGCGCATGACCCTTCTGGGGCCCTCGTCCGCGTGGTAGGCGGTGTCGGCGAGGGCGGCCTCGTGCCCCTGGACGCCGGTGCGGGTGTAGCGCGTGTCCCCCTGGACGATGGGTGCCTTACGGGCCTGGTCCATCGGGGAGGCCGGGGCACGGTCCCAGAGGAGGAGGCGGACCTGGACCGTGCCGCCCCGTTCGTCGCCGTAGAGCACGGTGCGGGGCTGGTCGGTCGCGCTGCCGGTCCGGCCGAGTTCGCGGTAGTGGCTCGGGAGATGGAGTACGGCCGACAGGTCCGGGTCGTGGTGCGGGGTCCAGGCGTCCGTCGTGTCGGCGGTCTGTTCGGCGCTCTCCGCGGTGCCGGCGCCGTCGAGGTGGGTGGCGGCGCCCAGGCCTCCGGCGAGCAGCGCGCTGAGGAGGGCGAGGGGGGCGGGGCGGAGGAGGCTGTGCCGCTTCGGCGACTCCGGCGGTGCGGCGGTCGCGTCCAGGTGCGTTCCGGGGCCGGGGCCCGGGCCGGGGCCGGGGCCGGGGCCGGGGTCGAGGTCGGGGTCGGGGTCGTCCGCCGGCTCCGGTACGTCCGCGGCCTCCTGGTCTCCGGCGGGTATCTCCGCGAGGGGCGCGAGGGGCGGTGGTCCCGCCACCGCCTCCAGTTCCTTCGCGACCTCCTCTGCGTCCGGCCGCTGGTCGGGGTCGGACGCCAGCAGCCGGACGATCAGCGGCCCGAGCGGCCCGGCCTGCTCCGGCCCGGGCGGCTCGGCGGCGCGGATCGCTGCGCGTGTGGCCTCCGGCGTGGCCCGGCGGAACGGGGACGAGCCCTCCACGGCGGCGTACAGCAGGGCACCCAGGGACCACAGATCGGACGCGGGCCCGGCGGTACGGCCGGACATCCGCTCGGGGGCGACGAACTCCAGCGACCCTGCGAACTCCCCGTCGGCTGCGGGGGCTTCCCCGTCGGCTGCGAGGGCTTCCCCATCGGCTGTGCGGGACCCGCTGACTGTGCGGGATTCCCCGCCGACGGCGAGAGACTCCCCACCGGCCGTGCGGGACTCCCCACCGGCCGCGAGGGACTTGCCGCCGAGCGTGCGGGACCCCCCACCGGTCGCGAGAGAATCCCCACCGGCCGTGGACGACTCCCGGCCAGCCGCGACAGACTCCCCACCAACCGTTCCAGACCCCCCACCAGCCGCGAGGGACTCCCCTCCGACCGTGCGGGACCCCCCACCGGTCGCGAGAGAATCCCCACCGGCCGTGGACGACTCCCGGCCAGCCGCGACAGACTCCCCACCAACCGTTCCAGACCC
>NZ_JBWKHE010000001.1:393822-394103 GCF_056433405.1 Streptomyces sp. NPDC044719 | reverse complement strand
GGACTCCCCTCCGACCGTGCGGGACCCCCCACCGGTCGCGAGAGAATCCCCACCGGCCGTGGACGACTCCCGGCCAGCCGCGACAGACTCCCCACCAGCCGTTCCAGACCCCCCGCCAACCGCAACAGACTCCCCACCAGCCGCGAGGGACTCCCCGCCGACCGGGCGGGGCCCCCCACCGGTTGCGAGAGAATCCCCACCGGCCGTGGACGACTCCCGGCCAGCCGCGACAGACTCCCCACCAGCCGTTCCAGACCCCCCGCCAACCGCAACAGACTCCC
>NZ_JBWKHE010000001.1:347062-393725 GCF_056433405.1 Streptomyces sp. NPDC044719 | reverse complement strand
CCCCACCAGCCGCGAGGGACTCCCCGCCTCCCGCGAGGACCTCCCCACCGGCCGTCAGGGATTCCTCCTCCTGGACATGCGCGATGCCGAAGTCCGTGAGGACGACGCGTCGGTCGGGGCCGAGCAGGACGTTGGCGGGCTTCACGTGCCGGTGCACGATGCCGACGGAGTGCGCGGCGCGCAGGGCGCCGAGGACGGCCTGGCCGATCCGGGCCGCTTCGCGCACGTCGACGGGACCGCGTCGGAGCGTCTCGTGCAGGGACTCGCCCTGGACCGACTCCATGACGATCCAGGGGAGTCCGTCGAGCGCCTCGGCCGCGTCCAGCTCGTCGGGGCCCGTAGGGCGCGGGCCCTCGTCCGGCCGCTCCGGCTCGACGACCACGTCGTGGATGGTGAGGGCCGCGGGATGGTCGACGCGGGCGGCGGCCCGGGCCTCGCGATGGAGCCGGTGGGCCGCGCGCCGGTGGCTCTCGTCCCGGGGGCCGCCCCGCAACCGGGGCTGCCTGATGACGACTTCACGCTGGACGAGTTCGTCGTGGGCCCGCCAGACCGTGCCTGTCCCGCCGGAGCCGATGCGCTCGATCAGCCGGTAGCGCCCGCCGATCAGCCGGCCCTGAGCGTCCGTCCCGCCCCCGTCGTTGCTCATGCCCCATCAGTACCGTGCGGGGCGGCCGGTTGTCGACGCGGGTGCTTTCCGGGGGTGTTGGAGGCGCGCGGGTTCAGGTCCCGTCGATGTCCAGGTTCGCGATCGCCGTGCTCGCCACCTCACGCCCCCGGTCGGTGAAGTCGCCCTTGCCCGGGTAGCTGACGGTGAGCTTGTACATGTCGCCGCCGGGAGTCCCGTAGTAGAACATCCGGAGTTCGCGGGGGCGGGGGTTCTCGCTGTCGTCGGTGTCGTAGACGACGGTGTTCTCGGCGGCCTTCTTGCCTCTGTACGTCGTCACCTTGGGGTTCGTCCTCGGGTTCTCCGGCATGTCCAGGTCGTAGCTGCCGCTCTCCTTGAACCCGCTGTCGTCGTCGTACATCTCGGCGGCCGCGGAGCCCGCGATGTTGCCGCCGGTGTCCTCCGCCTTCTTGTAGAGGGTCAGGCCGATCCAGATGCTGCCGCTCCAGTCGGTGTACGTGACCCAGTGCCCCTGGTCCCTCTCCCCGTCGGGCACGGCCCGGCGGTACTCGTCGGGGACGGCCAGCGATGCGGCGAGGCTCTTCTCCTGCTTGGTCTGCCAGCCGTCGGGCAATGGCCCGGCGAAGGGATCGGCGATCACCAGGTACGCCGTCACCGCCGCCGCCACGACCGCCGCGCCGAGTCCCAGCCACGCTCTTCGGCCGAACCGGATGCCCCGGCTGCCGGTGCCCTCGCCCGGGCCCCGCACGACCTGGGTGGGCTGAGCGGCGGGCGGGGCGGCGGCCTCCTCCAGCCGGGCACGCACCTGTGCGGCGTTCGGGCGGCGGGCCGGGTCCTTGTGCAGCAGGCTGGTGATGACCTCGGCGAGCGGGCCCGGGGCGGAGGCGGGCGGCGCGGGCGTGGCGTTGAGGACGGACTGCAGCGTGGCGGGCGTGTTGCTGCGGCGGAACGGCGAGACGCCCTCCGTCGCCGCGTACAGCACCACGCCGAGGGACCACAGGTCGCTGGCCGGGCCCGGGCGCTGGCCCAGCACCCGCTCCGGCGCGATGTACTCGGGCGAGCCGACGAAGCCGCCGGTGTCGGTCAGACTGGTCTCGCCCTCGATCTGGGCGATGCCGAAGTCCGTGAGGACGACCCGGTCGTACCGGCCGAGCAGCACGTTGTCCGGCTTCACATCGCGGTGCAGGATGCCCGCCGCGTGCGCGGCCTCCAGGGCGCCGAGCACCTCCAGGCCGATCCGGGCCGCCTCGCGCGCGGGCAGGGTGCCCTCCTGGAGCGCGTCGCCCAGCGACCGGCCCCGCACCAGCTCCATCACGATCCACGGCTGGTCGTCCACGACCGCCACGTCGTGGACGTCGACCACCGCCGGATGGTCGAGCCGGGCCGCGGCACGCGCCTCACGGCGCATGCGCTCGAAGGCATTGGCGCGTTCGCGCTCGGGAAGATGATCCGGAACGCGGGGCTCCTTGACGGCGACCTCCCGGTCCACCGTCTCGTCCTCGGCCCGCCACACCGTGCCCATGCCGCCGTGCCCGAGCTTGGCGATCAGCCGGTAACGCCCGGCGATGAGCCGACCGGCACCGGGATCCTCCGCCGCAGTCGCCACCGGTGCCGCGGCCGCCGTCCGGGGCGGTACGACCTGGGTGGGCGTCGCGTACGGGTTGCCCGGTACCGGCGCCGGCGGGTTGGGCGGTTGCAGAACGAAACTTGTCGGCTCATCGGCCCCGGATCCGGATCCCCCGTCGCTGCTCATGGGGTCATCCATATCGCGCCAAGCGCTTACGTATCCACCAATGCCGCGAACCGGTCACAGACCCGTGACCCTGGCCGAGGGCTTATCTCCCGTTTGTGCCGGTAGGAGAGCCGACCGGGGTGGTCGTGGGTGCGGGGGCGCTCGGGGACGAGGGCCGGGTCGAGGGGGTCTCGGGAGCCGAACTCCTCGGTGTGGAGCCTCCTCCCGGCTCACCGCTCTCGTCCATGAGCAGCGCAGCAGCGGACACTCCCGCCCCTGCCATCGCGGCGACCAGCAGCGCGGCCACGAGCACCCTCCGGGTGGGCTGCCGCATCAACTGCTCGGCGAGCCGGCCCGGTGCGGGCATGCCCGCCGACGGCATCAACGGCTGCTGTTCGGCGGCGTCTTTCGCTGTGCCGGGCGGCCGTCCGCCCGGTGTGTCCCGTACTGTCGGCACGTACCCGGGCGGCGGCGCCTCCGGCGTCCGGCCCGTGTCACGAAAGGCCCGCAGCATCCGCTCCGCCCGGTCCGCGTCCAGCCGCCGGTCAGGATCGCGTTCGAGCAGGCCCTGTACGACGGGCAGGAGCGGCCCGGCCTGCGCGGGTGGCCGGATCTCGGCGGCGACGACCGCGTGCAGGATGCCGCCCAGCGAGTCGCGGCGGAACGGCGACTCTCCGCTGAGGGCCGCGCACAGCAGCGCGCCCAGCGACCACAGGTCGGACTCGGGCCCGGTCCTGGCCCCCGACATCCGCTCGGGCGCGGTGTACTCGGGCGAGCCGACGAAGGAGTTGTTCTCGGTGAGGGTGGGGGCGCCCGCGACCTGGGCGATGCCGAAGTCGGTGAGGACGACCCGGTCGGTTCCGGCCTCCAGCAGGACGTTCGCGGGCTTGAGATCCCGGTGCAGGACCCCGGCGGCGTGCGCCGCGCGCAGCGCGCCGAGCAGGTCGATGCCGATGCGTGCGGCCTCGGCGGCGTCGACCGGGCCCCGGGCGGCGACCCGGTCGGCGAGCGAGCCGCCCTCGATCAGCTCCATGACGATGTACGGGCGTTCGTCGTCCTCGACGACGTCGTGCACGACGATGATGTGCGGATGGCTCAGCTGGGCGACGGCCCGGGCCTCGCGCAGCGTGCGGTCCCGCTGCCGGCGTGCCTCCGCCGCGGAGAGCGTCTCGTCGTAGGGGAGCTCCTTGACTGCCACGCCCCGGCCGAGCAGCTGGTCGGTCGCCCGCCACACCACGCCCATGCCACCGCGCCCGAGTCTCTCCTCGAACCGGTAGCGGCCCGCGATGACACGCGTGTTGTGCCCCTCGGTCCCCATGCGGCAATCATGCCCCACCGGACGGACCGGCTCCGGGGCGGCGCTCGCGGGTGGCCGAAACAGACGGCCCGCGTCAGCAGGGCTCCGTGCCGACGAGCCTCGGTGTCAGGAGGTCTTCTCCTGCCATCCCTGGAGCAGCGAGGTGAACTGCTTGCGCGCCTTCGCCCAGTCCTTGGCGGGCGACGACATGTAGAGCGCGTACTCGGTGCCGTCGCGGGCGACGTACGTCTCCTCGATGGCGCGGCGCGGGCCGGGGAACGGGGTGTCCTTCGCCCGCGCGGTCCAGGTGTACTCCCACAGGGCGCCGCCCCGGTCACGGTAGACGTTGCGCTCCAGCGTGATCCGCTTGTAGTCGACCAGATCCTTGATCTGCTGCTCCAGGTCGAGCTGGTGCGCGTACGGGTCGGCGAAGTCCGGGGAGGTGTCGACGGCGATGCGCACGAAGTGCCGTCCGCCGTCCGGCGTGTAGTCGATCTGCCTCAGCTCGCCCTGCGGGCCGAAGGGCTTGCGCTTCCAGCCCTTGGGCAGGGAGAGGCTGAAACCCGCGGGGTCGTCGTGGCGGACCCAGCTGTCGGGAACTCCCCCGGGCTGCTGCGTGCTCGTGGGACCCGCCGAGGAGGAGGCGCCGCCCGGCGTCTGCCGGCCCTCGTTCCACTGCTGCAGCACCACGGCGGTCGTCCCGCCGATGATGGCCGCGAGCGCGACGACGAGGGCGAGCGTCCGCAGCCGGCGGCGCCGGCCCGAACCGGTCTGCTGCGGCCCGGACCCCTGCGGACCCATCGCCGTCGGACCGACGGTGGTGGGAGCGGTCGCCGGATGGCCGGCGACGGGAGTCCCGGACGCCGGAGTCCCGGGTGCCGGGGCACCGTTGGCGGGGGTACCGGCCAGCGGCGGGAGCGGCGTGCGGGTGTGCGACCCGGAGCCGGTGCCGGACATGACAGGGCCGGCCGTGCCCGTGCCCGCCGTGCCCATGCCGCTGTGGACGTCGCGGTACGGCGTCCCCCCGTACTGCGTCGGGACATACGCCTCCGCCCCGCTGGGCCGCCGCCCCTCCGCCGCCTCGGCGAGCATCTGCTCGGCCTCGGACGCGTCGGGCCGGGTGGCCGGATCCTTGCGCAGCAGGGCGGTGATGACGGGCCCGAGCGGACCGGCGTGCCGCAGCTGGGCGGCCTCTTCCTCGACCACCGCCTGCATGGTGGTCAGCGGTGTGGTGCGGCGGAACGGCGACCGGCCCTCCACCGCCGTGTACAGCGTCGCGGCGAGCGCCCACAGGTCGGAGGACGGGCCCGGGTCGTGGCCGCGCACCCGCTCGGGCGCCAGGTAGTCGACGGAGCCGACGACCTCGCCGGTCCGCGTGATGGTCGTGTCGCCCTCGATCTGGGCGATGCCGAAGTCGGTGAGCAGGACGCGTCCGTCATGGCCGAGGAGGACGTTGCCCGGCTTGACGTCGCGGTGCAGGACGCCGGCGGTGTGCGCGGCGCGCAGGGCCCGCAGCACCCAGAGGCCGACGCGTGCCGCCTCGCGCGGCTCGACACGCCCCTCTTCCTTGACCGCGTCGGCCAGCGAGCGGCCCTCGACCAGCTCCATCACGATCCACGGGCGGCCGTCGTGCTCCAGCACGTCGTGCACCGTGACGACCGCCGAGTGGTTGATCCGCGCGGCGGCCCGCGCCTCAGCCCGGGTGCGTGCCAGGAGGATGGCCTGTTCGCTCTCGGAGACGTAGAGGGCTGCCGTCAACTCCTTGATGGCGACGGATCGGTGCAGCACCTCGTCATGGGCGCGCCACACCCGGCCCATGCCGCCGCTGCCGATGGAGTCGGCGAGCCGGTAGCGGCCCGCGACGAGCTGGCCCTGCATCTGATTCACGTTGCCCCGCAATGGTCTTGACAGGGTCAGCGTAAGGACCCGCCCCTCCCCAGGGAACAAGCGGGGTACCACGGTGACCGCACTGTGACGGTTGTCGCCTGCTGGGACGTGAGGCAACCAGGGGTTGAACTACCGCGTACAGGCGGCGCGCCGGGCGCTCAGCCCGTCGCCTTGTAGGTCGCCGCCGCCTGCTCGTACAGCCGCGTCACCTCGTCCCGCTCGGCCTCCGGCCCGCGCACCTGGATCACGTGGTACCGCCCGCCGACCAGCATCGCGAGGTTGCGCACGTACAGCTCGCCCCCGTCGCCGCCGGTCCAGGTGAACTGCCCCTCGGCCATGGTCCGCCCGCCCACCTCGATCGTCTTCAGCCCGGTGGAGGTGGCCCAGCTGGAGTCGCGGTACGGCTGCAACTCCCGCTCCTTCTCACGCTGGTAGGCCATCGGGTCGCCGCCGAACTCCGCGGCGCTGTCCCGGCCCGGTACGACGATGAGCTCGAAGTCTCCCTTCGCGTAGACGACCTGGCCGCTGCCGTTGCGAGGGGTGCGGTCCCAGCCCTTGGCGACGGCGACCTGGAACCCCGCCGAGTCCTTGCGCAGGGTGAAGCCGTCGGCGACATCGGGACCGGCGGTCTGTGTCTCGGCGGAACCGGCCGACGTCGACGGGCTCTTCTCCGGCTCGGGCGACGTCTGGTCGGGCCGGGGCTCGCTGCTGGCGTCCGGCTCGGGCGCCTGGCTGACCTCCCCGGCGGAACCGGCACGGTCCGTGCCGCCCGTGCCGTCCGCGCCGTCGGTCTTCGACTTGGGCATGAAGAGCATGGCGTAGGCGATCGCGGCGGCCATCACGAGCAGGACCAGCAGGAGCAGGGTGCGGCCGAGGCGGTTCGGCGACCGGGACTCGCGCTTGGCCCGTTTGTGCCGCCCGTGGTGCGCGGGCAGCCCGGCCTTCCGCCTGCGCACGAGCTCGCCCCGGCGGCGTACGACGGGCAGCCGGCTCGCGTCGGCGGGCGGCGCCGCGACGACGTGCACCCCGGCCTCCGGCTCGGGCGCGGAGCGTACGAGCGAGCGCAGCCAGCCGCGCAGTTCCTCGAAGTCGAGGCGCTCGGTCGGGTCCTGACGCAGCAGCGACTCCACGACCGGCCGCAGCGGCCCGCACTCCTCGGCGTACGCGGGCGGTTCGGCGCACACCATCTGCACCAGCTCGGCCGTCGACTCCTCCGGGTAGGGCGCATGCCCCTGTACGGCCCTGAAGAGCAGCGCGCCGAGCGCCCACAGGTCGGTCGCGGGTCCGATCGGGGCGGCCAACTGCCAGTTCTCGTGCACGGGTCCGGCCTGCTCGGGCGCCCAGCGCTCCGTCACGGGGCCCACGACGGCCATCCGGGCCTGCCGTGCCCGCTCGGCGGCCAGGGCCGTGGCCGGGCCGCGCCGGGGTGCGGGGGTGTCGGCGACCAGCTCGTCCCACCGGGCGGGCGACCCCTGGGCGGAGGGGTCCGGGGCCGGCGGGAGAGCGGTCTGCTCCTGCCCCTGCGGCAAGGGCGCACCGCCCGTTCCGCCCCGGGGCGTGGCGCCGTGCCACGCGGTCGTGCGGGGGGCGCCGCCCACGCCGTAGGGGTCGGCTATCCGCCCCGGCGGGCCCGCACCGGGGGCCGGGCCCTGCCCGGGGATGTACGGCGACTGCGCCGAGCCGTTGCCGTGGGGCGCGGGCCCGCTGTCCGGGGCGGACCGGGCACCGGGCAGGGCGGCCCGGCCGCCCTCCTGCGCCTCCTGGACCCGTGCGGCGGCCCGGGCACCCGCCCGGTAGGCCGCGATGGCGCCGGCTCGCGCGGCCCGTGGGTCACCACTGTCGTCCACACTCCTGCGGGCCGGCACGGCCGGGCCCCCGCCCGCCGTGTCACCCCCGGCCGCGGGCAGTCCCCTGGCCTCCCGCGCCTCTATGGCGGCTCGCCGGGCGGCCTCGGGATCGGCCGCGCCACGGAGGCCGCCCGGGGCGCCGCCACCCGGGCCTTGGACGCCGTTGGCCGGCCCGGCACCGCCCTCGTCGGCAGGCCCCCGCTCGTGCTCTTCTGCGGCCGGCACCGGGTCGTACCCGCACAGTGCCTCCTCCGCCGCGCCCACCGCGAGACCGGTCAGCATCACCCGGCCGTCGTCGCAGACGAGCACCGTCCGCGCGGTGACATTGCGGTGCACCCAGCCGTGGGCGTGCAGCACCCGCAGGGCCATGAGGACGTCGGAGGCGACCTCGGCCGCCCGGTACGGCGTCAGCGGCTTCTCGGCGAGCAGCGCCGCCAGCGGACGCGCGGCCACCAGCTCGCTGACGATCCACAGCGAACCGCCCTCGGCGAACACGTCGAAGACCTGGTCGAGCCGCGGATGGTCGGGAATGGCCGCAGCGGCCTGGGCGGCGTCGACCGCGCGCCGTACCACCGGGTCCGTGGGCCGCCGGGGGCCCGGACGCGTGCCGGACCGCCGCGCACCACCGTCACGCGCGGTGAAGCCGTCGGGCAGCCCCTCCGCGTCGAGGACCTCGGCCTCGACCACCTCGGGCAACGGCACCTGCCTGACGAGGACTTCCTGTCCGCTGTAGGTGTCGAAGGCCCGGGTCTCGGTGAGTTCGTACTCGTCGGACGGCGGCAGCGGCAGGCGGTAGCGGTCGGCGAGTACCCGGCCCGCATAGTCGTCCACGTTGCCTCCCCCGTCAGCCCGGTCGGTCACATCCGTTCGCCCCACGGTCTGTTCCGGCTGCGCACGGACCGCAAATATTTACGATACGTGCCGCAGGCAACCCGCAATGTGAGGATGCCAGATCTGCCTCCCCAAACCCCGGGACGCTCATGCTCAGGACTTGGGTTCGAAGGTCTTGGTCAGCGTCGCCCATGTCTTCTTGCGCGACTCACCGTCCCAGCCGGCCGCCTTCGCCGTGTACATCAGCGCGTAGCCCTGGGAGTCGTCGACGACGAACCCGCGGTCGATCGTCCGGTACTTGGTGCCGCTCTCGCGGTAGGTGAACTCCCAGTCGGCCGTGTTCCAGCCGCGGAAGTCCACCTTCTCTATTCGGATCCTCTTGTACTCCGCGCGCTGCATGTAGCGCTCCTGGCTCTTCCAGTCCGCCACCGGGTCGCCCTTGGGCGTGGACGTCCAGGCGATGAGCAGCTTCTGCCCGTCGGGCCCGGTGAACCGGTCGCCGGCGGAGCCCGTGGACTGGAACTTCCACCCCTTCGGCAGGCCGATCGAGTACCCCTGGTTCCCCTGGTGAGTCGACTCCGCCGCGGTGCCCGTTCCGGCGGACCCGTCCTTCCCGTCGCCCGCCGATCCGCTCTCCCCGCCGCTCGGTTCGCTGTTCGAGGCGGGCCCCGACGGCGCGGGCTGCGTCGCGGTGTTGTCGGTGCCCGTGCCGCCCTTCTCGTCGCCCTTGGTGTCGGCGCTCGACGCGGTGGCGACGGTCTTGCCGCCGCTCTCACCCCCGGCTCCCTTCGAGCCCTTGCCGTCCCCGCTGAACGCGATGGTGAGCACGGTACCGAGCACGGCGAGCACCACGACCACGGCGATGATCATCAGGGTCCGCCGCGACACCACGTCGGTGAGCGGCGCCCGGGGCACCTGCCGCGGCGGCAGGTCCGGCGGCGGCACGACGGGCCATCCCGAACTCCGCCCTTCGGAGGTCGCCTTCGCGTCCTGCGCGCCCCGCTCACCGGCCCCGGAAGCCGCAGCCTCCGACGTCTGCTTCGGACCCGACTTCGCCGCGGACGCGCTCGCGCCCCCGGCGGCCGCCTCGTCCTTCGGTCCGGAAGCGGCCTTGACGTCCTCCGACTTGGTGTGGGTCGCGGCCGACGCCGCGGCCGGTCCGGCCGCGGCCTTGCGCACCGAGCGCAACGCCCCGCGCAGCCGCTCCCCGGCCTCCTCGCCCCGCTTGCTCCCGGCACCCGCCGGACCACCCTTGCGTGAGGCCTTGTCCGGCTGCTTGGGCAGCGGCACGACCTTCGTCGCGTCCAGCGGCTCCGGCTCGGCCTTCTCCGGCGCGTGGATGACGGAGTTCAGCATCGCCCGGGCGCCCGCGTCGTCGAGCCGCTTGGCCGGGTCCTTGGTGAGCAGCCCGTGGATGACGTCCGTCAGCGGACCCGCGTTCTTCGGCTCCTCCAGCGGCTCGGTCATCACCGCGGTGAGGGTCGCTATGGCCGACCCCTTGTCGTACGGCGGCGTTCCCTCCACCGACGCGTACAGCAGCCCGCCGAGCGACCACAGGTCGGCGGCCGGGCCCGGCTTGTGGCCGCGCGCCCGCTCCGGGGAGATGTAGGAGGGCGCGCCGACGAGCATGCCGGTCGAGGTGATGGACGGGTCGCCCTCGACCTGGGCGATGCCGAAGTCGGTGAGCACGACCCGGCCGTCGTCGGAGATCAGCACGTTCGACGGCTTCACGTCGCGGTGCAGGATGCCCTCGCGGTGCGCGGACCGCAGCACGTCGAGGACGGCGAGCCCGACCTCCGCGGCCCGCTTCGGCTCGAGCAGGCCGTCCTCCCGGATGACCTCGGCGAGCGACTTGCCCTCGACGAGCTCCATCACGATCCAGGGCCGGTCGTCCTCCTGGACCACGTCGAAGACGGTCACGGCGCTGTTGTTGCGGATCCGCGCGATCGCCTTGGCCTCGCGCAGCGTCCGCGTGATCAGCCGCCGCTTCTCCTCCTGGTCGATGTTGGTCGGGAACCGCAGCTCCTTGACGGCGACCGTCCGCCCCAGCGTCTCGTCCTCGGCGCGCCACACCGTGCCCATGCCGCCGCGGCCGAGCACCTCGCCCAGCCGGTAGCGCCCCGCCAGGAGACGCTCCCTGTTGTCCTGACGAGTGTCCTGACGGGATGTGCCCGCCCGCTCCGCCTCCGACATGCGTCCCCTCATACAACCCGCCCTGACAGAGCCTCCATTGTCTCTCACCCGACAAGTGCCCCGTGCCCAGGGGGCCCCTGGGCACGGGGCGCCGGGCCCGCCCACCCGGAACCCGGGTGTGCCGCGCCCCGCGCCGCGCTGCATGATGGGCCCTGACTAGGGAGGAGCCCGTATGCCGCCGTTTCGGACGCTGCTGGCCCTGCCCGTGGCCGCCGCCCTCCTCGGCCTGCCCCCGGCCGACTCCTCGGCGCTTTCGGCCCCGCCCACGGACGCGGTGCTGCCGCTGCTCACGACCCGGGGCGGAGCCCCCGCCGCGGCCCTGCTGGCCCGGGAGGGAAGCACCACCCGCTATGCCCATGCCGGTCCCGGAATCGCCCGGTCGGACCATTTCCGCGCCGGCAGCATCACGAAGACCTTCATCGCGACGGTCGTGCTGCAACTGGCCGCCGAGCACCGGCTGTCGCTGTCCGACACCGTGGAGCAGCACCTGCCCGGCCTGGTGCGGGGAGCCGGCAACGACGGCCGCGCGCTGACCCTGCGCTCCCTGCTCACCCACACCAGCGGCCTGTACGACTTCACCGCGGACACCGACGGAGCGGCACCCGTCACACCCCGTCAGGCCGTACGCATCGCACTCACCCACCCCCCGGCCCCGCGCGGCCGCTTCTCCTACTCGAATACCAACTACGTCCTGCTCGGCCTGGTCATCCAGCAGGCCACCGGCCACTCGTACGCCACCGAGGCCGAGCGCCGCATCCTCACTCCCCTGCGTCTGACGGGCACCTCCTTCCCCGGCTCCCGCTCCTCGCTGCCCTCTCCGCACGGCCGCGGCTACGCCGCCGACGGAACCGACGTCACCCGTCTCGACCCGCGGGTGGCGGGCGCCGCGGGCGAACTGGTGACCACGCTCGCCGATCTGGACCGCTTCTACGCGGCCCTGCTCGACGGCCGGCTGCTGCCCCCGCGCCGGCTGCGCGAGATGCTCGACACCCGTGCCACACACGGCGCGTACGGCATGGGCCTGCTCCCCGAGAAGCTGCCGTGCGGCACCACGGTGTGGGGGCACAACGGGCACATAGCCGGCAGCTATGTGCGCACCGCGGCCACCGTCGACGGCCGGCGGCTCCTCACCTTCCGCGTGAACACGGACGAGATCGCGGATCCCGAGCTCGAACCCGCGGTGCTCGCGGCCGAGTTCTGCCCCCGCACCTCGTAGAACGACCGGACTCCGAACGAAGATCCCAGCTCACGACACTCGTTCGAGTGATGTCGGGAGCGGATACCCGGACACGGTGCCGTCGTCGGCAGGCGCCTACAGGGGCACGATGTCCGGCGCCCCCAACCGCGCCGCGTCCGCCGTGAGGTCGTCGGGCTGCCGCTGCGACTCCCGCTCGGCCTCCACCCGCTTCTGGTAGTGCTCGACCTCGCGCTCGATCTGGTCCTTGTCCCAGCCGAGCACGGACGCCATCAGCCCGGCGGCGTCGCGTGCGCTGCGGCTGCCCCGGTCGAAGGTCTCGATCGAGATGCGCGTCCGCCGCGTCAGCACGTCGTCCAGATGCCGCGCCCCCTCGTGCGAGGCCGCGTACACGATCTCGGCGCGCAGGTAGTCGTCAGCCGCCGACAGGGGCTCGCCCAGCGACGGGTCCTCGGCGATCAGCTCCAGGAGCTCCTCGGTCATCGCCCCGTACCGGTTCAGCAGGTGCTCCACCCGCACCACGTGCAGTCCGGTCCGGGCGGCGATCCGCGCCCGCGCGTTCCACAGCGCCCGGTAGCCCTCGGCGCCCAGCAGCGGCACGTCCTCGGTGACGCACTCGGCGACGCGCATGTCGAGCCCGTGCACCGCCGCGTCCACCGCGTCCTTGGCCATGACCCGGTACGTCGTGTACTTGCCGCCCGCCACGACGACGAGCCCGGGCACCGGATGCGCCACGGTGTGCTCGCGCGACAGCTTGCTGGTGGCGTCCGACTCGCCCGCGAGCAGCGGCCGCAGGCCCGCGTACACACCCTGGACGTCGTCCCTGGTGAGGGGCACCGCGAGCACTGAGTTCACATGTTCCAGCAGGTAGTCGATGTCCGCGCTGGACGCGGCCGGGTGGGCCTTGTCCAGGTCCCAGTCGGTGTCCGTGGTCCCGACGATCCAGTGCCGGCCCCAGGGGATGACGAACAGCACGGACTTCTCCGTGCGCAGGATCAGCCCGGTCGTGGAGTGGATCCGGTCGCGCGGCACGACCAGGTGGATGCCCTTGGACGCCCGGACGTGGAACTGGCCGCGCTCCCCGACCATCGCCTGGGTGTCGTCCGTCCACACGCCGGTCGCGTTGACGACCTGCTTGGCGCGGATCTCGTACTCCCCGCCCCCCTCGACGTCCTGCACCCGCGCCCCGACGACCCGCTCGCCCTCGCGCAGGAAGCCCGTCACCCGCGCGCGGTTGGCGGCCTTGGCGCCGTACGCCACCGCCGTGCGCACCAGGTTGGTCACGTAGCGGGCGTCGTCCATCTGGGCGTCGTAGTACTGGAGCGCCCCGACCAGGGCGTCCTTCTTCAAGCAGGGCGCCACGCGCAGGGCGTGAGAGCGGGTCAGATGGCGGTGCATCGGCAGGCCCCGGCCATGGCCGCGCGCCATGGACATGGCGTCGTACATCGCGACGCCCGACCCGGCGTACAGGCGCTCCCAGCCCTTGTGCTGCAACGGGTACAGGAACGGCACGGGCTTCACCAGATGCGGGGCGAGCCTCTCCAGGAGCAGGCCGCGCTCCTTCAGCGCCTCCCGGACGAGCGCGAAGTCGAGCATCTCGAGATAGCGCAGGCCGCCGTGGATCAGTTTGCTGGACCGGCTGGAGGTGCCCGAGGCCCAGTCGCGGGCCTCGACCAGGCCGGTGGCGAGTCCCCGGGTCACGGCGTCGAGGGCGGTGCCCGCACCCACCACGCCCGCGCCCACGACCAGCACGTCCAGCTCTCGCTCGGCCATGGATGCAAGTGACTCGGCGCGCTGCGCCGGCCCGAGTGTCGCTGTCCTCACCGCTGCCTCCCGCTCATCGGTCGCGCCGGCCGCACCCGTCGGGTGAGGCCCCGTCCGTATCCCCCATGCCCAAATTCTGACCGGGTTGCCCGACTTCAGCCACCACGGGCCCGCAGCCTGTGGACAACCGGCACGGAACACTCACCGAAACTCGGCCGGGCAATCCCACATAACGGTCATATTTACTCCTAGTCTGACATTGCGCTCGCCCGTCCTGTCCACAGGGCTTGCGCACCTGTCCCACTTCGGCTACGGGAAGGACGGCCACGCCGTGCCCGCAGATCTCGCCGTCATCGGACTCGGCCCTTACGGCCTGCCCCTGGCTCAGGCCGCCGTCGCCGCCGGCGTCCCCACCATCGGCTACCGGACCGGACCCGAGACCGGCCCCCTCAGCCCCGCCGAACTGCGCCGGATGCTCTCGGGGGGCTTCCGGCAGACCACGAACGCCGCCGAACTCGGCCGGGTGCGCACCGCGGTCATCTGCGCACCGACGCCGCCGGGTGCGGACGGCCGGCTCGACCTGAGCCAGGTGGAGACGGCCGCCCGCACCCTGGCCGCCCAGCTGCGCCCGCACACCACGGTGATCCTGGAGTCACCTGTGTACCCCGGGGCGACAGAGGAATTCCTGCGCCCGCTCCTCGAAGAGGGATCGGGCCTGCGGGCGGGCCGCGACTTCCACCTCGCCCACTCCCCCAGCCGCGTCGACCCCGGCAACCGCGACCTCACCCCCGCCGGCACCCCGAAGGTCATCGGCGGCCTCACCCCGGCCTGCACCGAGTCGGCCGCCGCCTTCTACGGACGGCTCACGGACAAGGTGGTACGCGCGCGTGGACTGCGCGAGGCGGAGACCGTGCAGCTGCTGGAGACCAACTACCGGCACGTCAACATCGCCCTCGTCAACGAGATGGCCGCGCTCTGCCACGACCTGGGCGTCGACCTGTGGGACGTGATCCGCTGCGCGGAGACCAAGCCGTTCGGCTTCCAGGCCTTCCGCCCCGGCCCGGGCGTCGGCGGCCACACCCTCCCGCAGGACCTGACCGCCCACGGCGGCCGCAGCCTGCGCATGGTGGAACTGGCCCAGCAGGTCAACAGCAGGATGCCCCGCTACGTCGTCCAGCGCGGCGCCCAGCTCCTCAACGAGCACGGCAAGTCGGCGCGTGGCGCACGCGTGCTGCTCCTGGGCGTCACCTACGAGCCCGACCTCGCCGACCTGCAGGGCACCCCCGCCGAGGAGATCGCCCTGCGTCTGATGGAGCTGGGCGCCTCGGTCAGCTACCACGACCCGCACGTCCCCGACTGGAGCGTGCTCGACCGCCCCGTCCCCCGGGCGGACTCCCTCTACGAGGCGGCCGCCGACGCGGACCTGACCATCCTGCTCCAGCAGCACCGCACGTACGACCTCCAGGGCCTGTCGGTGAAGGCACAGCTGCTCCTGGACACACGAGGGGCGACACCCGCAGGTGCCGCCCACCGTCTGTGACGTCGCCCTCGGGGCCTACCGCCGGTGCTGCGAGTCCGCCACCGTCACCTCGACGCGCTGGAACTCCTTCAGCTCGCTGTAGCCGGTGGTGGCCATGGCGCGGCGCAGGGCGCCGAAGAGGTTCATCGAGCCGTCGGGGGTGTGGGACGGGCCGGTGAGGATCTCCTCGATGGTCCCGACCGTGCCGAGGTCGACCTTCTTGCCGCGCGGCAGCTCCTCGTTCACGGCCTCCATGCCCCAGTGGTGGCCCTTGCCCGGACCGTCGGTCGCGCGCGCGAGCGGGGAGCCCATCATGACCGCGTCGGCACCGCAGGCGATCGCCTTGGGCAGGTCGCCGGACCAGCCGACACCGCCGTCCGCGATCACGTGCACGTAGCGGCCGCCGGACTCGTCCATGTAGTCACGGCGCGCGGCGGCCACGTCGGCGACCGCCGTCGCCATGGGCACCTGGATACCGAGCACGTTGCGCGTGGTGTGCGCGGCGCCGCCGCCGAAGCCGACCAGCACACCGGCCGCGCCGGTCCGCATCAGGTGCAGGGCCGCGGTGTACGTGGCGCAGCCGCCGACGATCACCGGGACGTCCAGCTCGTAGATGAACTGCTTCAGGTTCAGCGGCTCGGACGCCCCCGAGACGTGCTCCGCCGAGACCGTCGTACCGCGGATGACGAAGATGTCCACGCCCGCGTCGACGACGGCCTTGGAGAACTGGGCCGTGCGCTGCGGGGAGAGCGCGGCGGCGGTGACCACGCCCGAGTCGCGCACCTCCTTGATGCGGGCGCCGATCAGCTCCTCCTTGATCGGCGCGGCGTAGATCTCCTGGAGGCGCCGGGTCGCCGCCTCGGCGGGCAGCTCGGCGATCTCGTCGAGCAGCGGCTGCGGGTCCTCGTGGCGCGTCCACAGGCCCTCGAGGTTCAGCACGCCGAGGCCGCCGAGCTCGCCGATGCGGATCGCGGTGGCCGGGGAGACGACCGAGTCCATGGGGGCGGCCAGGAACGGCAGCTCGAAGCGGTAGGCGTCGATCTGCCAGGCGATCGAGACCTCCTTCGGGTCCCGCGTACGGCGGCTGGGGACGACGGCGATGTCGTCGAAGGCGTACGCCCGGCGGCCGCGCTTGCCGCGCCCGATCTCGATCTCAGTCACGTCTGTGGCCTTTCCCTGATGCGTTGCAGCGTCTTCCAGTATCGCCGACGGGCATGACGAGGGCGGCCCCGGATGCTTCCAGGGCCGCCCCATCAGGCCTGATGCCTACTGACGGCTGTAGTTCGGCGCCTCGACCGTCATCTGGATGTCGTGCGGGTGGCTCTCCTTCAGGCCCGCCGAGGTGATGCGGACGAAGCGGCCCTTGGACTCCATCTCCTCGATGGAGGCCGCGCCCACGTAGCCCATGGTCTGGCGCAGACCGCCCACGAGCTGGTGCAGCACGTTGGCCAGGGGGCCGCGGTAGGGCACCTGGCCCTCGACGCCCTCGGGCACGAGCTTGTCGTCGGAGGCCACCTCGGCCTGGAAGTAGCGGTCCTTCGAGAACGACTTGCCCTGGCCGCGGGACTGCATGGCGCCGAGCGAGCCCATGCCGCGGTAGGACTTGAACTGCTTGCCGTTGATGAAGAGCAGCTCGCCGGGCGACTCCTCGCAGCCCGCGAGCAGGCTGCCCAGCATGACCGTGTCGGCACCGGCGGCGAGCGCCTTGCCGATGTCGCCGGAGTACTGCAGACCGCCGTCGCCGATCAGCGGGATGCCCGCGGGACGGGCGGCGAGGGAGGCCTCGTAGATGGCGGTGACCTGCGGGACGCCGATACCGGCGACGACACGCGTGGTGCAGATCGAGCCGGGGCCGACACCCACCTTGATGCCGTCGACACCGGCGTCGATCAGGGCCTGCGCACCGTCGCGCGTGGCGACGTTGCCGCCGATCACGTCGACGGACACGCTCGACTTGATCTTCGACATCCAGCTGAGGGCGTTGCTGTTGTGGCCGTGCGAGGTGTCGACGACCAGGAAGTCCACCCCGGCATCGGCGAGCGCCTGGGCACGCTCCAGGGCCTCGGGGCTGGCGCCCACCGCGGCACCGACCAGCAGCCGGCCCTCGGCGTCCTTGGCGGCGTTCGGGTACTTCTCGGCCTTGACGAAGTCCTTGACCGTGATCAGGCCCTTGAGGATGCCGCGGTCGTCGACGAGCGGCAGCTTCTCGATCTTGTGCTTGCGCAGCAGCTCCATCGCGTCGACGCCGGAGATGCCGACCTTGCCGGTGACCAGCGGCATCGGCGTCATGACGTCACGCACCTGACGGCTGCGGTCGGTCTCGAAGGCCATGTCACGGTTGGTGACGATGCCGAGCAGCTTGCCGGCCGGGTCGGTGACGGGGACGCCGCTGATGCGGAACTTGGCGCACAGGGCGTCCGCCTCGGCGAGCGTCGCGTCGGGGTGCACCGTGATGGGGTCGGTGACCATGCCGGACTCGGACCGCTTGACCAGGTCGACCTGGTTGACCTGGTCCTCGACCGACAGGTTGCGGTGCAGCACGCCGACGCCGCCGAGGCGGGCCATGGCGATCGCCAGCCGGGACTCGGTCACCTTGTCCATCGCCGCGGAGAGCAGCGGGATGTTGACCCGGACGTTGCGGGAGATGCGGGACGAGGTGTCGACCGCGCCCGGGAGCACCTCGGATGCGCCCGGCAGCAGCAGCACGTCGTCGTAGGTCAGCCCGAGTGTCGCGAATTTTCCGGGCACTCCGTCGACGTTTGCAGTCATGACACCTTCCCCAAATGGCCTTGATCGGTGCGGATGTCCATGCTAACGGGAAGCGCGGCTGTCTCATTCCACGGTTCCCGCTCGCTCCGGGCTTCGTATGTTCGTACGGAGGCCGCGCACCGCCTGTTCAACCAAGGGCCGCTGAAGGGGCTACTGCTCAGCGAGCGCCCGCAGCCGGCTCAGCGCCCGGTGCTGCGCCACCCGGACGGCGCCGGGTGACATTCCCAACATCTGGCCCGTCTCCTCGGCCGTGAGCCCCACCGCGATGCGCAGCAGCAACAGCTCCCGCTGGTTCTCGGGCAGGTTGGCCAGGAGCTTCTTGGCCCATTCCGCGTCACTGCTCAGCAGTGCGCGCTCTTCCGGTCCCAGGGAGTCGTCGGGGCGCTCGGGCATCTCGTCGGACGGGATGGCCGTCGAGCCGGGGTGACGCATCGCGGCGCGCTGCAGGTCGGCGACCTTGTGGGCGGCGATGGCGAAGACGAACGCCTCGAAGGGGCGCCCGGTGTCCCGGTAGCGGGGCAGTGCGAGGAGCACCGCCACGCAGACCTCCTGGGCGAGGTCCTCCACGAAGTGCCGGGCGTCGCCAGGGAGACGGGACAGACGGGTGCGGCAGTAGCGCAGCGCCAGAGGGTGGACATGGGCGAGCAGATCGTGCGTGGCCTGCTCGTCCCCGTCGACGGCGCGGTGGACGAGCGCTCCGATCGCCCCTTGGGCATTGACCGCCTCGTCGTCGCGCATCGGTCCATGGTGCCTTGCGGCCACCGGGTCCGCGGCACCGCGCCCGTTGTTGTGCACCGAAGCGTTATGAGCAGGTGCGCCGGCACTCATCCCCTGCGCCCTCCCCTTCCGCTCGACCGACTCGTCCCCGAGGAACTCCACACCCTCAAGGATGCGGCATCCGCGGCGAAACAAGCAGCGGGCACCCTGCGGACCCCCGGTCCACCCCCGCCCACCTGGCTTTCCGTACTTCCGCCACGACCGCTTGGACCTCCGCGGTCGCTCCCAGGGCCTGCTGTTCGGATCATCCCGGGTACGTGGGTCCTCGCGGACACCCTCCCGAGCTCCCGGCCCCGCCCGGGGAGGCGGTGCCCCGCACCGGCGTCGCCGTCGACCGCCGGCTGTCGCACGCGGGCGTCCGGCTCACGCGGGGGCATCCGCATGCCCCCGCTCCCCGACCCGCCCCGGATGCCGCGCCTCGAGGCTGGCCCGATCCGAACGACAGGCCCTAGCGCACCAGGCCCCACCGGAAGCCGAGCGCCACGGCGTGGGCCCGGTCCGAGGCGCCGAGCTTCTTGAACAGGCGCCGGGCGTGCGTCTTGACGGTGTCCTCGGAGAGGAACAGCTCGCGGCCGATCTCCGCGTTCGAGCGGCCGTGACTCATGCCCTCCAGCACCTGGATCTCACGCGCCGTGAGCGTGGGCGCCGCACCCATCTCGGCCGAGCGCAGCCGGCGCGGGGCGAGCCGCCAGGTCGGGTCGGCCAGGGCCTGCGTCACCGTCGCGCGCAGCTCGGCGCGGGAGGCGTCCTTGTGCAGATAGCCGCGGGCACCGGCGGCGACGGCGAGCGCCACACCGTCCAGGTCCTCGGCGACGGTGAGCATGATGATGCGCGCACCGGGGTCGGCGGACAGCAGCCGCCGGACCGTCTCGACGCCGCCCAGGCCGGGCATGCGTACGTCCATCAGAATCAGGTCCGAGCGGTCGGCCCCCCAGCGGCGGAGGACTTCCTCGCCGTTGGCCGCCGTCGTCACGCGCTCTACGCCGGGCACGGTCGCGACCGCGCGACGGAGCGCCTCTCGGGCAAGCGGGGAGTCGTCGCAGACGAGGACGGAAGTCATGACCGCCCTCCGCAGCTGATGCGCGTCACCTTGAGCCTCCAGGCTGGTACGAAATCGTCACCTGTGCGGTCGACCGCCTCGGACGCCTGTCCGAGCGCTTGTTCCTTCAACCGCCTCGCACTCTCAACGACGGTCACTCGAAAGAGTTACGGGGTCGGCTGTCATCTTCGGCACTCTACGTGAGGGGGCGGACACGGTGCAGACATGCGCAGCAGACCCACGAACTTTCATCACAACCTATGCCCCATTCAGACCCATTTCTTCCGCTTTGCCAGTGTCTGGAGCTAGATTCGCAATGAGTCATATTTTCATCTCCTTAGATCGTAGTTGTACGGTCGTAGACACCGGATCCGCCCAAAACGGCTACAAGGGGTCACGTAATGGCAGATTTCTCCCGCCTTCCCGGACCGAACGCGGACCTGTGGGACTGGCAGCTGCTGGCTGCCTGTCGCGGGGTGGACAGCTCGCTCTTCTTCCATCCGGAGGGCGAGCGCGGTGCGGCTCGGAGTGCTCGCGAGAACTCGGCCAAAGAGGTCTGCATGAGGTGCCCGGTACGCGCCGAGTGCGCTGCTCACGCGCTGGCGGTGCGTGAGCCGTACGGCGTGTGGGGCGGGCTGACCGAGGACGAGCGCGAAGAGCTCATGGGGCGGGCGCGCAACCGGCTGGTGTCGGCGTCGGCACCGGGCGGGCATACCGCCTCGCATCACTGAAATAACGTTTCTGCGAAGGGCACGCGCACGCGTGCCGTCGGTTCTCGCTACCGGTCGGCCGCCCGCGCCAGCTGGTCGAGCGTCGCCGACACCGCCGGGACCTGTGCGAGGTCGGGCAGGGTGAGCGCGACGATCTCCCGCCGCACCGCCGGTTCCAGCGTCACGGTGCGTACTCCCCTGGGGCGCACCGACTCGACAGCCAGCTGGGGCAGCACGGCCATGCCCAGCCCGGCGCCGACCAGGCCGACCACTGCCGGATAGTCGTCGGTGGCGAAATCGATGCGAGGCGTGAAGCCGGCCGCCGCGCACACCTCGACCAACTGACCGCGACAGCGCGGGCAGCCCGCGATCCACGACTCCCGCGCGAGCTCCCCGATGGCGACGGATCCCGCACCCGCGAGCCGGTGCCGCTCCGGCACGAGGGCGACGAGCCGGTCCGACAGCAGCGGCCGTACGACGAGGTCGTCCCACTCCTCCGCGCCCGCCGCGCCCTCGTAGCGGAAGGCGAGCGCCACGTCGCAGTCGCCCTCGCGCAGCAGGCCCACCGACGCGGGCGGTTCGGCCTCCTCCAGGGAGACCCGGGTGCCCGGGTGTGCCGCGCGCAGTGCGGCGAGGGCCGTCGGTACCAGGGTGGAGCTGCCGCTGGGGAAGGAGACGAGCCGGACCCGTCCCGCGCGCAGCCCGGCGATGGCGGCGACCTCCTCCTCCGCGGCCGTGAGTCCGGCGAGGATCCCGGCGGCGTGCCGCACCAGCGCCTCACCGGCCTGGGTCAGGCGCATCTCGCGCCCGGTGCGGATGAGCAGGGGGGTGCCGACGGAGGTCTCCAGGGCCTTCATCTGCTGGCTGACGGCGGGCTGCGTGCAGCCCAGTTCCCGGCCCGCGGCGGAGAAGGAACCGGTGGCGGCGACGGCGCGCAGTACGCGGAGATGACGAGCTTCGATCACCCTTCGAGAATAAGCGACCCTTTGACGCTGATGCGAATATTGCGTCGACGCTTTGAGCCTCGGTCGCTTACCGTGCGGGTATGAAGCTTCTGTCTGTGAATCTGGGCCGTGCCAAGGCTGTGTCGTACACGGACAACCCGGCGGGCGTGACCGGGATCGACAAGCGGCCGGTGGACGGGGCCGTTCGGGTGTCGGCGCCCGGGCCCAAGGGCATCGGCGGGAGCGGGCTGGCCGGGGACGCGGTGTGCAAGCTGGAACACCACGGCGGCGACGACCAGGCGGTGTACGCGATGGCGCGCGAGGACCTGGACGAGTGGGAGCGCGAGCTGGGCCGGACGCTGGCCGACGGGGCGTTCGGCGAGAACCTCACGACCCAGGGGCTCGACGTGTCCGGCGCACTGATCGGCGAGCGCTGGCGCATCGGGCCCGAGGTGGTGCTGGAGATCACCTGCGGGCGGATCCCGTGCCGCACGTTCCAGGGTCATCTGGAGGAGAAGGGCTGGGTGAAGCGGTTCACCCGGCGGGGCGCGCCGGGGGCGTATCTGCGGGTGATCGAGCCCGGGGCGATCCGCGCGGGCGACGCCGTCGAGATCCTGCACCGGCCGGACCACGACGTGACGGTGGCGCTGCAGTTCCGCGCGGTGACCACCGAGCGGACGCTGCTGCCGCGGCTGCTGGCGGCGGGCGAGGCCCTGCACCCGGAGGTGCTGCGTTGGGCGCGCGAGTACGTGGAGAAGAACGGGGCCTGACAGCGCCTCACCGCGACTGTCTCCACGGACCCTTCACCGGCGAAGGTCCTGTTCGGAACCGGACGCACCCAGTCCGGGTCACTAACCTTCTGCCATGACAACGGCTCTGATTACGGGATCGACGGCAGGCATCGGGGCCGCGTTCGCGCGGCGACTGGCGGGCGACGGGCACAACCTGGTGCTGGTGGCCCGCGACACCAAGCGGCTCAGGGAACAGGCGACCGAACTGCACGACGGGCACGGCATCGAGGTTGAGGTGCTGACGGCCGACCTGGCTCAGGACAAGGGCATCGAGGCGGTGGCCGGCCGGCTGAGCGACCGCAAGAACCCCGTCGACCTCCTGGTCAACAACGCCGGCTTCGGCAACAAGGGCCGCTATCTCGATGTCTCCATGGCCGATGAGCTGCGGATGCTCAAGGTGCACTGCGAAGCCGTGCTGCGGCTGACGTCGGCGGCGGCCGAGGGCATGCGGGAGCGCGGCCGGGGCGGTGTCGTCAATGTCGCGTCGGTCGCCGCGTTCGTCCCGCGGGGCACCTACGGCGCGTCCAAGGCCTGGGTCGTGCAGTTCACGCAGGGCGCGGCGCGCGACCTGGCCGGCAGCGGCGTACGGCTGATGGCGCTCTGCCCCGGTTTCGTGCGCACGGAGTTCCACGACCGGGCCGGCATGGGCACGGACAACATCCCGAGCTGGATGTGGCTCGACGCGGACAAGCTGGTGGCGGCGGCACTGCACGATCTGGCCCGGGGCAAGACGCTGTCGATCCCGGATCCGCGCTACAAGGCGCTGATGGGGGCGGCGAAGCTGGTGCCCAGAGGGATGCTCGGGGCGGTGTCGTCCAAGACCGGGCGGAAGTACGGACCGCAGTAGGCGCCTGGAGTCAGGAGGCGACGGGCAGCTCCCGTTGGGACAATTGGAGCTGTTCGACCGGACCCAGGGGGGCCGGAGGCGAGGCCATGACCTTCGTACAGCTCATCGAATGCAGAACCAGCCGGCTCGACGAGATGAACCGGCTGATGGACAGGTGGGTCGAGCAGACCAAAGGGAAGCGCACCGCGTCGCACAGTGTGGTGGCGAAGGACCGGGCCGACGCGTCGCACGTGGTCGAGATCGTGGAGTTCCCGTCGTACGAGGAGGCGATGCGGAACTCCGGGCTTCCGGAGACCGACCGGATCTTCCAGGACATGGTGGCGCTCTGCGACGAGGCACCGACGTTCACGGATCTGGACGTGGTGCGGGACGAGCAGTTGTACGCGGCCGCCGCGCGCGGGTTCTTCGAGCAGGCGCCCGGGCAGGGTGCGGCGCCCCCGTTCAACGACGTGTTCATCGAGGACTACCACGACCACGATCCCGCCAATGTGCAGGACGTCATCGGGCTGGACGCGCTGCGGCGCGAGGTGGAGGTGTGGCGAGGCGGGTTCGACTTCTCGTTCACGATCGAGGACCAGATCGCCCAGGGCGACCGGGTCTGCACCCGCTGGACCTGGAAGGGACACCACAAGGGCGACTTCCTCGGGATTCCGCCGACCGGGAAGGACGTCACCATGACCGGGACGACCGTCCACCGGTGCACTCCGGACGGGAAGCTCGCCGAGGGCTGGTGGCAGTACGACCGGCTGGGGCTGATGCAGCAGCTGGGGGCGCTGGACCCGCTGGAGTTGTGAAGCACCCCACAAGGGAGAAGTCCCCGCACACGGGAGAAGCCCCCGTTCCGCACGAGGCGGAACGGGGGCTTCTGCTACGAGGCCGGTGCCTCAGTGAGCGTGGCCGTGGCCGTGGCCCGCGGCGGCCGGCTCCTCCTCTTCCTTCTTCTCGACGACCAGGGTCTCGGTCGTGAGGAGGAGGGAGGCGATGGAGGCGGCGTTCTCCAGGGCGGAGCGGGTGACCTTGACCGGGTCGATGACGCCGGCCTTCACCAGGTCGCCGTACTCGCCGGTGGCGGCGTTGAAGCCCTGGCCCTTGTCCAGCTCGGCGACCTTGGAGGTGATGACGTAGCCCTCCAGGCCGGCGTTCTCGGCGATCCAGCGCAGCGGCTCGACGGCGGCGCGGCGGACGACCGCGACACCCGTGGCCTCGTCGCCGGTCTTGCCGAGGTTGCCCTCGAGGACCTTGACGGCGTGGACGAGAGCGGAGCCACCACCGGAGACGATGCCCTCCTCGACCGCGGCGCGGGTCGCGGAGATGGCGTCCTCCAGACGGTGCTTGCGCTCCTTGAGCTCGACCTCGGTGGCGGCACCCACGCGGATGACGCACACGCCGCCGGCCAGCTTCGCGAGGCGCTCCTGGAGCTTCTCGCGGTCCCAGTCGGAGTCGGTGGACTCGATCTCGGCCTTGATCTGGGCGACGCGGCCCTGCACGTCGTCCTTGTTGCCGGCGCCGTCGACGACCGTGGTGTCGTCCTTGGTGACGGTGATGCGGCGGGCGGAACCGAGGACGTCCAGGCCGACCTGGTCGAGCTTGAGGCCGACCTCCTCGGAGACGACCGTGGCGCCGGTGAGGACCGCGAGGTCCTGCAGCATCGCCTTGCGGCGGTCGCCGAAGCCGGGGGCCTTCACCGCGACGGCGTTGAAAGTGCCGCGGATCTTGTTCACGACGAGGGTGGACAGCGCCTCGCCGTCGACGTCCTCGGCGATGATCAGCAGCGGCTTGGAGGCGTTGGCCTGGATGACCTTCTCCAGCAGCGGCAGCAGGTCCGCGATGGCGGAGATCTTGCCCTGCGTGATGAGGATGTACGGGTCGTCCAGGACGGCTTCCATGCGCTCCTGGTCCGTCACGAAGTACGGCGACAGGTAGCCCTTGTCGAAGGCCATGCCCTCGGTGAAGTCCAGCTCGAGGCCGAAGGTGTTGGACTCCTCGACGGTGATGACACCGTCCTTGCCGACCTTGTCCATCGCCTCGGCGATGAGCTCGCCGACCTGCTGGTCCTGGGCGGACAGCGCGGCGACCGCGGCGATGTCGGACTTCTCGTCGATCGGGCGGGCCGTGGCGAGGAGGTCCTCGGAGACGGCGGCGACGGCGGCGTCGATGCCCTTCTTCAGGGCGGCCGGGGAGGCACCGGCGGCGACGTTCTTCAGGCCCTCGCGCACGAGCGCCTGGGCGAGCACGGTCGCGGTGGTCGTACCGTCACCCGCGATGTCGTTGGTCTTGGTCGCCACCTCCTTGACCAGCTGGGCACCGAGGTTCTCGTACGGGTCCTCGACCTCGACCTCACGGGCGATGGTCACACCGTCGTTGGTGATGGTGGGAGCGCCGAACTTCTTGTCGATGACGACGTTGCGGCCCTTGGGGCCGATCGTCACCTTGACCGTGTCGGCAAGCTTGTTGACGCCGCGCTCGAGGGCGCGACGGGCGTCCTCGTCGAACTTCAGGATCTTCGCCATGGGAGCGTGAGCCCTCTTCCGGAATCTGGGATATACGGCACTGCGCCCCGGGCGCCCGGCTTATTGGAGATCGCGGGGGCCAGGGGCGCAGCTCAAAGCAATGTGCTTGGGGTGAATTACTTCTCGACGATCGCGAGCACGTCGCGGGCCGAGAGGACGAGGTACTCCTCGCCGTTGTACTTCACCTCGGTGCCGCCGTACTTGCTGTAGAGCACGACGTCGCCGACGGAGACGTCGAGCGGAAGACGGTTACCGTCCTCGAAGCGGCCCGGGCCCACGGCCAGGACGACGCCCTCCTGGGGCTTCTCCTTGGCGGTGTCCGGGATGACCAGGCCAGAGGCGGTGGTCTGCTCGGCGTCGAGCGGCTGGACCACAATGCGGTCCTCGAGCGGCTTGATGGCAACCTTGGAGCTGGTGGTCGTCACGATCCGACCTCCCCCTTCGGAGATCTCACGGGGTTAACTGTCTGAGGTGGCGACCAGGTGGATCCGTCGTCGCGGGTGCCGGACCTGCCCGTCGCTGTGTTGGCACTCTCCAGGGGGGAGTGCCAGAGCCGAGACTATGACCGTGATTAGCACTCGGTCAAGCGGACTGCTAATTGCCCGGCGGCGCGTCGGCCGGGCGGGTCTTTGAAGGCCGCCCCTACAGGTAGTCCTCCAGCCGCCCCACCCGCAGTCCCCGCCCCTCGATCTCCCCCAGCAGCCGCACGGTTCGTTCCGTCGTTGTCAGGGGATTCGTCGCGGCCGACGGCACCGAGACGATGTCGCCGGGGCGAAGGCGGGGCTCGCCGCGGGTGTACGTCAGTTCGCCGTCGGCGGACAGGGACGCCCGCCAGCGGACGATCGCCGTGATGCCGCAATCGGCGGCGGCGCGCACGGTCGTCGTGTCGTAGGTGCCGTAGGGCGGGCGGAAGAGGTGGGGGCGGATGCCGAAGCGGGTGCGGAGTTTGTGCTGCTGGCCGCAGATCTCGGCGCGCTGGCCGGCGTAGGGCAGGCCGCGCAGGGCCGGATGGTCGAGGGTGTGGTTCTGCACGGTCGCGCCGACCGCGCGCAGCCGGGCCAGATGGCCGTAGCCGGGGCCCGCGACGCTGTCCGTGAGGAACAGGCTGACCGGGAGCCGCCGTTCGCGGACGAGGCCGGCGAAGCCGGGGTCGCGTTCGGCGCCGTCGTCGTAGGTCAGGAAGACGACCGGGTCGCGGGTGCGGACCCGGTCCACGACGGGCGGCAGGCGTGCCGGACGGGTGTCGGGGCCGGCCGAGTGGGCCCGGTCCTGGCCCCGGCCGTCCGCTTCCGCCCGCTCCCCAGACGTCCCGGCGCAGCCGGCCAGCAGGAGCATGCCCGCACACAGCGCGGCAGCGGCCGGCAGCCGCCTCACAGGTAGTCCTCCAGCCGCCCCACCGCGTATCCCTCGGCCGTGACCTTGTTCAGGAAGCGGCGGATCATGTCGGTCATCGTGCCCTTCCATAGCTCACGGCCCCGGAAGTGGGTGAGGACGATGTCGCCCGGGCGCAGCCTGCGGTCCGCCTCGCGGTACTCCCAGTGGTCGGCGAAGACCTCCGCGTTCCACAGGGGGACGTACTCGATGCCGCAGGCCTCGGCGGCGCGCAGCGTCGCCCTGTCGTAGCTGCCGAAGGGCGGGCGGAAGAGGGTGGGGCGGGTGCCGTAGCGCCTCTCGATGAAGCGCTGCATGCCGCAGATCTCGCGCTTCTGCGCGCGGTACGACAGGCCCGGCATGTAGCGGTGCCGGAGGGTGTGGTTGTTCAGGACCGCGCCCCTGGCCTGCATCTGCCGGAAGTAGCGGTCGTCGTCCTTCACCAGGTAGCCGCTGAGGAAGGCGGTGTACGGGACGTCCAGGTCGCTCATCATCCGCAGGAATTCCGGGTCCTTCTCGGCACCGTCGTCGATGGTGAGGAAGACGACCTTGTCCCGGGTGGGGACGGTGGTGAAGACGGGCGGGAGGCCCAGCTCCCGGTGGCCGTCCACCTCGAAGCCCTTGCGGGTCCTGATCCTGGGCTTCTTCGCGGGGGCCGGCGGGGCGGCCTGCGGGACCCTTCTCAGCCCCCAGCGGTGCGCCGCGGCGATGCGGGCGGCGTGCGCGGCGCGCAGCTTGGTGGCGTAGGAGTCGAGCGCGCGGGCCGGGGGCGCGTCGAGCGGCTGCTGGCCGCCGGCCGGGGCGACCTGGCCGCCGTCGGCCTGTGCGCAGCCCGAGGCGATGGCAGCGAGGGCGAGCACGACGAGGCCGATGCGGATGCCGCCCGCTGCCCGCCTTTTGTCATTTTGTACGACTGCTCGCATGATGCCGGATCCTCGCAGCCGGCCGGTGCGAACCCTCCCCGACACCGCGGCCGACGGCATACCGTCCACCGACTGGCCCACAATGGTCCGGTGAACGATCTCGCCCCCCTCCTCACCCCCGAAGGCCGCGCCCTCCTCGACGAGGTCCGCGACACCGACCCGGCGAAGGAGCTGGCCGTGGCGACGCGGCTGCGCCGGGAGCACCCCGCCGAGCTGGTGTCGGCGGCGCTGGGCCAGGCGCGGTTGCGGCAGCGGGCGGCGGTGAAGTTCGGGGCCGAGGACGCGGGGCGGATGTTCTTCACGCCGAACGGGGTGGAGCAGTCGACCCGGGCGAGTGTGGCGGCGTACCGCGCCCAGCGGATGAAGGACCTGGGGATCACCTCCATCGCCGACCTGTGCTCCGGCATCGGCGGGGACGCGATCGCGCTGGCCCGCGCCGGGATCCGGGTGCTGGCCGTGGACCGCGACCCGATGACGGCGGCGGCGGCTCGGGCGAACGCCGAGGCGCTGGGTCTCGCCGCCCTGATCGAGGTGCGGGAGGCCGATGTCACCGAGGTGGACACGGCCGGGTACGACGCCGTCTTCGTCGACCCGGCCCGGCGCGGCGGCCGGGGCCGGATCTTCGACCCCGAGGCCTACTCACCGCCCCTGTCCTGGGCGGTCTCGGCCGCCCGCCGGGCCCCCCGGGCCGCCGCGCTGAAGATCGCCCCCGGCATCCCGCACGAGGCGGTGCCCGAGGACGCCGAGGCGGAGTGGATCTCCGACGGCGGGGACGTGAAGGAGGCGGTGCTGTGGTTCGGCACCGAGCCGGGGGCGGTCCGGGCCACCCTGCTGCCCGGCCCCCGCACCCTGCTCTCGCGCGGCCTGCCCGACCCGGAGGTCCGCCCGCCGGGCCGCTACCTGTACGAGCCCGACGGCGCCGTCATCCGGGCCCACCTGGTCTCCGAGGTGGCCGACCGGGTCGACGGCGGCCTGCTCGACGCGACCATCGCGTACGTCACGGCCGACACCCTGCGCCCGACCCCGTACGCCACCGCCTACGAGATCACCGACCATCTTCCCTTCAACGTCAAGAAGCTGAAGGCCCTGCTGAGGGAACGCCAGGTCGGCACCCTCACCGTCAAGAAGCGGGGCTCGGCGGTCGAGCCGGAGGAACTCCGCAAGAAGGTCAAGCCCCAGGGCCCGCACGCGGCCACGGTGTTCCTGACCCGGGTGGCGGGGGCGCCGGCGATGCTCATCGGCCACCCTGTCTGACGCTCAGGTCTCCTCCGCGGCCCGCCGCAGCAACAGCTCCCGCTCGCGCGCGTTCCGCGTCAGGGCCGCCGCCCGCTCGAACTCGGCCCGGGCCTGAGCCGTACGGCCGAGACGGGCGAGGAGATCACCGCGGACACTGGGCAGCAGGTGGTACTCGCGCAGGGCGGGATCGTCGGACAGTGCGTCGACGAGGGGCAGGGCGGCCTCCGGGCCCTCGGACATCGAGACGGCCACCGCCCGGTTCAGCTCCACGACGGGCGACGGGGAGCGGGCGGCCAGAAGTCCGTAGAGCACGGCGATGCGGGACCAGTCGGTCTCCTCGTACGTGTACGCGTGCGCATGGCAGGCGGCGATGGCGCCCTGCAGGAGGTACGGGCCCGGGGCGCCGGAGGAGGCGGCCTCGGCTCGGCCCAGCGCGGCGACGCCGCGGGCGATGAGCATGCGGTTCCAGCGGGCACGGTTCTGGTCCTTGAGGAGGACGGGTTCACCGGAGGGGCCGGTCCGGGCCGCCGTGCGGGACGCCTGGAACTCCAGGAGCGCCGTCAGGCCGTGGACCTCGGGTTCCTTCGGCATGAGGGACGAGAGCACCCGGGCCAGGCGCAGGGCGTCCTCGCACAGGGACGGGCGGAGCCAGTCGTCGCCGGCCGTGGCGGCGTAGCCCTCGTTGAAGATCAGGTAGATGACGTCGAGGACGGAGCCGAGACGGGCCTCGCGGTCGGGGCCGTAGGGCACCTCGAAGGCGACGTTCTTGGTGGCCAGCGTGCGCTTCGCACGGACGATGCGCTGGGCGACCGTCGGCTCGGGGACCAGGACGGCGCGGGCGATCTCGGCCGTGGTGAGGCCGCCGAGGAGGCGCAGGGTGAGGGCGGTGCGGGCCTCGGTGGACAGCACCGGATGGCAGGCGGTGAAGACCAGGCGCAGCAAATCGTCGTCGATGCCGTCGGGGTCATGGAAGTCCGCGGGCTCCTCCGGGGGAGACACGGTCGACGGGTCGCGGCCGATCTCCGCCAGCTTGCGGGCGTAGTTCTCCCGGCGGCGGACCAGGTCGACGGCGCGGTTGCGGGCGGTGGCCATGAGCCAGGCGCCCGGGTTGTCGGGCACGCCGCCGCGCGGCCACTGCTCCAGCGCGGCGACCAGGGCGTCCTGCGCGAGTTCCTCGGCGATGCCGACGTCCCGGACGATCCGGGTGACGCCGGCGATGATGCGGGGCGACTCGATGCGGAAGACCGTTTCGATGGCCGTGCCGGTGCCGCTCGGGTCCGGGGTGGGCTGCGCTGTCACAGCCCACCATCAGACACCCTCGGCGGCACCCGGCCAAGCAGCGCCGGTCAGTCCTCGGCGATCTGCCGGACCTCGGCCGTGATCGTCCAGTAGTCCTCGTGCGTGGACAGGAACCGCTTGGTCCACTCGATCGCCTCGGCCTTGTCCTTGCACTGGCTGATCGAGTAGCCGCCGATGACCTCCTTGGACTCGGTGAACGGCCCGTCGGTGACGGAGAGCTGCCCTCCCTCCCAGGTCACCCGGCTGCCGTCCGAGGTGGGGGTGAGTCCGGCCGTGTCGAGCATGACCCCGGCCTTGGTGATCTCCTCCAGGAGCGCGCCCATCCGCTCCATGAGCTCCGGGCTCGGGCCCTCAGCGGGGGCGTTCTTCTCGTCGATGCGGATCAGGGTGAGAAAGCGCGGCATGGTGACTCCTCGGGGTCTTCGGAGCGGGGCCTTTCCCGCTCTCACCCCTGCGTCGATCGGGAGACCCCGGGATCGACACGGTCGCCGCATTTTCTTCGAGATTTTTTTCCGGGTCCTCCCCGGGCCGCGTTCCCGCAGGTCAGCGCAGTGACTCCCACAGCTTCTCCGCCTCGGGCTGCTCGGCCACCACCCGGTTGGGGTCCGACGGTGCCCGCACCACCGGCATCGTCACCGTCCGCACCTCACTCGCCGAGAGGCCCCGCAGGCTCTGTCCGAGCCGGGTCAGATCGGTCAGGGAGTCCAGGCCGGTGTCGGTGGTGAGGCCGGCGGTCACCGCGTCCGCGACCCGGTACAGCTTCGCCGGGTCGGTGAGCAGGTTCTGTTCGGCGATCTGTTCCAGCAGCGCCTTCACCAGCGTCTGCTGGAGGCCGATGCGGCCGAGGTCGCTGCCGTCGCCGATGCCGTGCCGGGTGCGGGCCAGGGCGAGGGCCCGGGTGCCGTCCAGATGGTGGGTGCCCGCCTTCAGCCGCAGATGGCTGTGGTCGTCGGTGATGTCGTCCTCGGTGGTGACCGTGACGCCGCCGAGCGCGTCGACGAGCTTCGCGAAGCCGGAGAAGTCGATCTCGATGTAGTGGTCCATGCGGACGCCGGTCAGCGACTCGACCGTCTTCACGGCGCAGACCGGACCGCCCACCGCGAACGCGCTGTTGAACATGGAGTTGTAGGCCACCGCCGTCGAACCTCCGGACGAGCGGGGGCAGGACGGGCGAGTGACCAGCGTGTCGCGCGGGATGCTCACCACCGTCGCGCGGGTCCGCCCGGCGTCGAGGTGGACGACCATCGCCGTGTCGGAGCGGGCACCCGAGCTGTCGCCGCCGCCGAGCCTCTGGTTCTCCTCCCCGCCGCGCGAGTCCGAGCCCAGGACCAGGATGTTGAGCGCCCCGCTGGGCAGGGCGGAGGCCGAGGGCGACGGCGTCGTCACCGGCCTCGGCGGGCGGTTGTCGCCCAGCGCGTGGTCGATGTCGACGCTCTTGATGTTGCTGTCGAGATGCCAGTAGGCCCAGCCCGCCGCCGCGGCGGCCAGCATCAGCAGGGCCGTCAGGGTCAGGCCGGCGGTCCGCAGCGCGGTCGACCGCCGGGCAGTGCCTCTGCTCTCGTCCCCGTTCGCCTCGTGTCCCGTCACGGCAGGAACGTAAGTCCGAATTATTACCGGCAGGGACCTCGACGCGCCTTTTCTTCGGAAATTCTCAGACTTCGCTGGCACCGAACCGCCGTCCGGCACCGACCAGTTGTACGAGGCACTCGCACAACTGACCGCCACACCCGACTGGGTGTCTCAGCGATCTCGCACCTGATCTCGGCATCTCATCGCGGGGCCTCCGAAAGTTTCGGCGAGGCAACCGATTGGCTTCGGAGGTGTGTCGAGATGCCCGCCCCGCCCGTCAAAACGTCAACTTCCGGCCAGGGGCGCCGCCGTGCTGCTGCGCACCACCAGGCTCGTCGCCAGCTCGACCCGGGTCGCCGCCGGGGTGCCCTCCTCGCGGCCGAGGTCCAGGACCAGCTTGGCCGCCGCCTCGGCCATCTCCGTCAGCGGCTGCCGTACGGTCGTCAGCGGCGGCCCGACCAGAGGCGCCACCGGCAGGTCGTCGAACCCGACCACGCTCAGGTCCTCGGGGATGCGCAGCCCCAGTTCGCGCGCGGCCTCGTACAGCCCGAGCGCCTGCAGGTCGTTCCCGGCGAAGACGGCGGTCGGCCGGTCCGGGCGGCGCAGCAGGTCCAGGCCCCGCCGGTAGCCGGCCTCGTGATGGAAGTCGCCGTCCGCGATCAGCCCGGGGTCCACCGGCAGCTCGGCCGTCTCCAGGGCGGCCCGGTAGCCGTCGACCCGGGCGCGGCTGCACATCATCTGCGAGGGCCCGGTGATCGCGCCGATCCTGCGGTGCCCCAGCTCGACCAGGTGCCGGGTGGCGGCGAGACCGCCCTGCCAGTTGGTCGCGCCGATCGACGGCACGTCGGCGCCGGGGTCCCCGGCCGGGTCCATCACCACGAACGGGATGGCGCGGCTGGTCAGCAGTGCCCGCTGCGACGCGTCGAGCCCGGACAGCACCAGGACGACGCCGTGCGGGCGGCGCGCGGCGACCTGGTCCGCCCAGGTCCGCCCGGGGGTGAGCCGCCCGGCGCTCTCCGACAGCACCACACTCAGCCCGGCGTCCCGGGCCACGTTCTCCACACCCCGGATGACCTCCATCGCCCAGGCGCTCTCCAGCTCGTGGAAGACCAGGTCGATCAGGGGCGAGCGGGTCGCCTCGGCCCGGCGGCGCCGGTAGCCGTGGGCGCGCAGCAGGTCCTCGACGCGGGCCCGGGTGGCGGGGGCGACATCGGCACGGCCGTTCAGGACCTTCGAAACAGTCGGCGCCGACACACCAGCCTCACGGGCGATCTCGGCGAGCGTCGCGGTCTGCGCGGTGCGCCCCTGCGTCCGGGTTTGCGTCCGGCTTTGCGGCCGGCTTTCAGCGGGCTCCGGGGAAGTCATGGCGGCGATCGTAACCCTGCGGGCCCCCTTGACGAAGTCCTCGCGGCGCCATAGGTTCCCGGAACATTCGGAGTGAATATCGAAACATTCGTAGACACGTTCGTGAGAAACGCTCGTCAGCACCGTTCGTGAGAGGGCCGTCCGTCCACCCGACAGGAGCTTCATGACCACCGTGCCCTGGCGTGACCCCGCGCTGCCCGCCGCCGCCCGCGTCGACGACCTGCTCTCCCGGATGACCCTGGAGGAGAAGACCGCCCAGCTGTACGGCGTCTGGGTGGGCGCCTCGACGGACGGCGACGGAGTCGCTCCGCATCAGCACGACATGGCCGTCGACTACTCCGACGAGGCATGGGACGAGCTGATCACGCGCGGCCTGGGCCAGCTCACGCGCTCCTTCGGCACCGCGCCCGTGGACCCGGCGCTCGGCGTGCGCGCCCTGGCCCGCGCCCAGCGGCGTATCACCGAGGCCGGCCGCTTCGGCATCCCGGCGATCGCGCACGAGGAGTGTCTGGCCGGCTTCACCGCCTGGCAGGCCACGGCCTATCCGGTCCCGCTGGCCTGGGGCGCGACCTGGGATCCCCCGGTGGTCGAGGAGATGGCCCGCCGGATCGGCGACGACCTGCGCTCGGCCGGCGTCCACCAGGGCCTCGCGCCCGTTCTGGACGTCGTACGCGATCCGCGCTGGGGCCGGGTGGAGGAGACCATCGGCGAGGACCCGTATCTGGTCGGCACGGTCGGCTCGGCCTATGTGAGGGGCCTGGAGTCGGCCGGGGTCGTCGCCACGCTCAAGCACTTCGCCGGGTACGCCTCCTCGGCGGGCGCCCGCAATCTGGCACCGGTACGGGCCGGTGTCCGCGAGTTCGCGGACGTCACGCTCCCGCCCTTCGAGATGGCGCTGCGCGAGGGCGGGGCGCGCTCGGTGATGGCCGCGTACACCGAGCGGGACGGCGTCCCGGCCTCGGCGGACCCCGACCTGCTGACGGGGCTCCTGCGCGAGGAGTGGGGCTTCACCGGCACGGTCGTCGCCGACTACTTCGGCATCGGATTCCTGCAGACCCTGCACCGGGTCGCCGGCACCCCGGCCGAGGCGGCCCACGCGGCCCTCGAGGCCGGCATCGACGTCGAACTGCCCACCCTCAAGTGCTACGGCGACCCGCTGCCGGCCGCCGTCCGGGCGGGCCAGGTGCCCGAGGAACTCGTGGACCGCGCGGCCCGCCGTGTCCTGCTCCAGAAGTGCGAACTGGGCCTGCTGGACGAGGACTGGACCCCCGAGCCGGCCGCCGCGGTGAACCTGGACTCCACGGGCAACCGGATCCTGGCCCGCCGCCTGGCCGAGGAGTCGGTGGTCCTGCTCGACAACCCCGACGGCCTGCTCCCGCTGGCCCCCGACACCCGGGTCGCGGTGGTCGGCCCCCGGGCCGCCGACGCCCTGGCCATGCTGGGCTGCTACTCCTTCCCGTCCCACGTCCTCACCCACCACCCCGACGTACCGACGGGCATCGAGATCCCGACCGTCCTCGACGCCCTGCGCACCGAACTCCCCGACGCCAAGGTGACGTTCGCGGGGGGGTGCGAGGTGACCGGCCCGGACACCTCGGGCTTCGAGGAGGCCGTCGCCCGCACCGCCGAGGCGGACGTGTGCGTGGCGGTCCTCGGCGACCGGGCGGGCCTGTTCGGCCGGGGCACCTCGGGCGAGGGCTGCGACGCGGCGGACCTCGGCCTGCCGGGCGCCCAGGGCGAGTTGCTGGACGCGCTGATCGCCACCGGGGTGCCCGTGGTGCTGGTCCTGCTGACCGGCCGGCCGTACGCCCTCGGCCGCTGGCACGGACGCCTGGGAGCCGTCGTCCAGGCCTTCTTCCCGGGGGAGGAGGGCGGCCCGGCGGTCGCGGGCGTGCTGTCGGGCCGCGTGAACCCGTCGGGCCGTCTCCCCGTGAGCGTCCCGCGGGTCCCCGGCGGCCAGCCCTGGACGTATCTCCAGCCGCCCCTGGGCCTGGCGGGAGAGGTCAGCAACCTCGACCCGACCCCGCTGTACGCCTTCGGCCACGGCCGCTCGTACACGACGTTCGCCTGGGAGGACGGCACGGGCGGCGCGGAACCGGCCGAGATCGGCACGGACGGCTCGTACGAGGTGTCGGTGACCGTCCGCAACACGGGCGGGCGCGAGGGCGCGGAGGTGGTGCAGCTGTATCTGCACGACCCGGTGGCGTCCGTGACCCGTCCCGACATGCGGCTGATCGGCTATCAGCGGGTGACGGCAGCACCGGCCGAGGCGGTCCGGGTGACGTTCCGCTTCCACGCGGACCTGTCGTCCTTCACCGACCGCGCGGGCCGCCGGGTGGTCGAGCCGGGCGCCCTGGAGCTGCGGCTGGCGGCATCGAGCGCGGACGTACGGCACACCGCGCGCCTCACCCTGACGGGCCCGGTCCGGGTGCTCGGCACCGACCGGCGGCTGCGCTGCGACACGGAGGTCAGCGGCGTGGAGTGACCGGGCCGCTCAGCCCGTGCCCAGTGACTCGAACCGCCACCGGTGCACCGCCCGGGTCACCAACTCCGCGTCCGGCTCCGGCAGTTCCGGCAGCTCGGCGTCGTACGGAGCGTCCCACCAGGTGAGGACGAGGACCCGGTCCTGGGGAGCGCGCAGGGTCTCCCGGCGCAGCGGCTCGCGGGGCAGCTCCTGGGCGCGGGCCCAGGCCAGCAGGTCCTCGCCGCGCCCGGGCACGGCCCGCGCCTCCCACATCAGGGCGACCGTCACGGGTAGAGGTTCTCCTTGCTGACCTCGTGCACGTGGTCGTGACCATGGTGGTGTCCCTGATGGCTGCCCGGCACATGAGGCTCCGTCACCGGCAGCGAGGAGTCGGCCGGCAGGTCCCAGCTCGACGCGGCCCGGTTCCGGGCGACCATCTCGGCGCCGAGCGCGGCGACCATCGCCCCGTTGTCCGTGCACAGCTTGGGCCGCGGCACCCGCAGCCGGATCCCGGCCGCCTCGCAGCGCTCCTGGGCCAGGGCGCGCAGCCGGGAGTTGGCGGCCACACCGCCACCGATCATCAGGTGGTCGACGCCCTCGTCCTTGCAGGCCCGGACGGCCTTGCGGGTCAGCACGTCCACGACCGCCTCCTGGAAGGAGGCCGACACGTCCCGGACCGGGACCTCCTCCCCCACCGCCCGCTTGGCCTCGATCCAGCGGGCCACGGCCGTCTTCAGCCCCGAGAAGGAGAAGTCGTAGGCCGGATCGCGCGGGCCGCTCAGGCCGCGCGGGAACGCGATCGCGTTCGGGTCGCCCTCCCGCGCGTACCGGTCGATGACGGGGCCGCCCGGGAAGCCCAGGTTCAGCACGCGCGCGATCTTGTCGAAGGCCTCGCCGGCCGCGTCGTCGATGGTCGCGCCCATCGGGCGGACGTCGGAGGTGATGTCCGAGGACAGCAGCAGCGAGGAGTGCCCGCCGGATACCAGCAGCGCCATGGTCGGCTCGGGCAGCGGGCCGTGCTCCAGCTGGTCCACGCAGATGTGCGAGGCGAGGTGGTTGACGCCGTACAGGGGCTTGCCGAGCGCGTACGCGTACGCCTTCGCCGCCGAGACGCCGACCAGCAGGGCTCCGGCGAGGCCGGGACCGGCCGTGACGGCGATGCCGTCGAGGTCACGGGCGGTGACCCCCGCCTCCTTCAGCGCGCGGTCGATGGTGGGGACCATCGCCTCCAGGTGGGCGCGGCTCGCTACCTCCGGGACCACTCCGCCGAAGCGGGCGTGCTCGTCGACGCTGGAGGCGACGGCGTCGGCCAGCAGGGTGGTGCCGCGGACGATGCCGACGCCGGTCTCGTCGCAGGAGGTCTCGATGCCCAGGACGAGCGGTTCGTCAGCCATTGATCTCGGTTCCTCGTACGGAAGTTGAAGGGTCGGTGAGTCGCATGACCAGGGCGTCCACGTTCCCGGGCTGGTAGTAGCCGCGCCGGAAGCCGATGGGCTCGAAGCCGAAGCGCTCGTAGAGCTTCTGCGCGCGGACGTTGTCGACGCGGCACTCCAGCATCACCTCGGCGCACTCGAAGGCGGTCGCCGCGCGCAGCAGCTCCGCCAGCAGCAGCCCGCCGAGTCCGGTGCCCCACCGGTCCCGGGCGACGGCGATGGTCTGGACGTCGGCCTGCTCACCGGTGGCGACCAGTCCGGCGTACCCGGTGATCCGCCCGCCGGCCTCGGCGACCACGTACCGCCGGGTCGCCTCCGGCCCGCGCGCGTGGGCCAGTTCGGACCAGAACATGCCACGCGACCAGGCATCCTCGGGGAACAGGTCCCGCTCCAGCTCCAGCACGGGGTCGATGTCCCACCAGCGCATCTCGCGCAGCGCACACATCACGGGTTCGGTCACTTGGGGGTGACCACCTTGTAGTTCTTGGGGACCTGGGCGTCCGGGCGGCGCAGATACAGCGGCCGGGGCGCCGGGAACTCCTCGCCCGCCGCCAGCTTCCCGGCGGCCAGCCGGGCGAGGGCGGCGGCGGACACGTGCTCCGGCTCGTGCGCCTTGGGGAAGGTGTCCGGATAGAGCAGCGCGCCTGCGCCGACCGCGGGCAGGCCCTTGACCTGCTCGGCGATGTCGGCGGGCCGGTCGACGGCCGGGTCGGTGAGGCGGGTGCGGGAGTCGGCGTAGCGCGCCCAGTACACCTCTTTGCGGCGGGCGTCGGTGGCCACGACGAACGGGCCCTCGAGGTCGGCGGCGAAGGCGAGGCCGTCCAGCGTGCACAGGCCGTGCACGGGGACGCCGAGCGCCAGCCCGAAGGTCTCGGCGGTCATCAGCCCGACCCGCAGGCCGGTGTACGGGCCCGGACCGATGCCGGCGACGATCCCGGTGACGGCGTCCAGCTTCAGACCGGCCTCGGCGAGCACCCGGTCGATCGCCGGCAGCAACAGTTCCCCGTGCCGCCGCGCGTCCACCTGACTCGACGAGGCGATGACGTCGCGGCCGTCGTGCAGCGCGACGGTGACGGCGGGTGTGGCGGTATCCAGAGCGAGCAAGAGCACGCAAACAGCCTACGGCTCCGCGGGGCCCGAGTCGGACGTACCGCCGTCCGCCCGTCGGTCGCAAAGCCCCGGGGCCGGACCGGTTCCGGCCGTTCGGGGACGACCCCGCGGCGCGCCGGGCGCGCGTGCCCGGCATCGCGCGGCGGGCAGGACGTTCGACACGGGCCCCGGGCCCGGCGGAGCCGCACCTGCCGGGCCGTCACCTGCTGCTACCGTCACCTACCGTCACGGCAGGGACGTACGACGCGGAGGTGGCCGCCGGTGGCAGTCAGCAGCTCGGGAATCGTGGCCGGGCTCACCGCCGCGGCCCTCACGACGGTCGGCTACCTGGCCTACCAGGCGTCGGCGACCGCCCCGGCCGGCCTCGGCAAGCCCCAGGCGGGCGCCTCACCGAAGGCCGGCGCCTCGAAGGCGCCCCGGACCAAGAAGGACCCCTCCGCGCTGCCCGGCGGCTCCGGCCAGGGCGCCCGGGTCGTGTACTCCCTGAGCGGCGACCGCGTGTGGCTGGTCGGCACGGACGAGGTGGTCACGCGCACGTTCGAGGTCGACCCGAGCGCGGTGGACCCGGCGCCGGGCAGCTACTCGGTGACCTCCCGCTCGAACGCGATCACCGGCTCCGACGGCGTCCCCGTCGAGCACGTCGTGCGCTTCACCAGCGTCGATGGCGTGGTCATCGGCTTCAGCGCGGCCGTGCCCGGCTCGACCGCCACCCCCGACCCGAAGGTCCGCACGGGCGGCATCCGCGAGTCACGCGTGAACGGCGACGCGATGTGGACGTTCGCGACGATCGGCCGCAAGGTCGTTGTGGTCCGCTAGTCATATGGGGAGAAGCGGACCGGGAACTCGCCGGCCGCGCTGACTCGTTCCGCACCGGCGTCGTGCTCCTGCCCGCCGATGTGACCTTCATCGCGACAGCGGGGGCTCAGCGCCCTCGCCGTCACCCCGTCCATTCATCACGACGGGAGCGGCGCATGGCTCATCGACGGAGGTCAAAGCGCTGTGGCCGGAAGTGACCGGCAGGAACACTTCACCCGCACGGAACCAATATCTGTATCCGTGACGTGAGAAATAGCTGCGGTCCGCTGCGAGTATTTCTCGACCGCAGACCGGATCGGAATTTCCGACCGCACACGGCCCATCACACCGTGCTAATGTCGATCTCAGTTGCAGGTGTGGTTGCCAGAAGGTTCATTTTCCGACGGTAAATCAGCACGGCGACGCGGAATCCGCACAGGGCGAATTCCGAACATCGTGTCCGAAGGAGAAATAACATGGCTACCGGCACCGTGAAGTGGTTCAACGCGGAAAAGGGCTTCGGCTTCATCGAGCAGGACGGCGGCGGCGCCGACGTCTTCGCCCACTACTCGAACATCGCCACCCAGGGCTTCCGCGAGCTCCTGGAAGGCCAGAAGGTGTCGTTCGACATCGCGCAGGGCCAGAAGGGCCCGACGGCCGAGAACATCGTTCCCGCCTGACACCGGCGGCAACGCATACTTCGCAGCTGGGGCCCGCACCATGGGGTGCGGGCCCCAGCTCGCCGCATTTCAGGGCGCCCACGCGCCGCCCGTCATCTCCGGCTCGTTCTCGCGATTCTCTGCGTCTTTCATTTTGCTGCGGAAAATTCCTTGCTACGTGCCTACGTGCCCACATCGAGGAAGGTTCCGCTTGAACCGCGCACGCACTGACCGCACGACCCGCACGACCCCCACGACCTGCACCTACGACCGCTCCCGGAGTGCTGCCGCCCAGCGCTCGGGAGCATCGCGGCGTTCCAACGGCTACGAGCGCCGGCCGGCCGCACGCCAGGGCGAGTTCGCACTGCCGAAGACGATCACGCCCGCGCTGCCCGCCGTCGAGTCGTTCGCCGACCTCGCCCTGCCGGCGCCGTTGCTGGCCGCGCTCGGCCACGAGGGCGTGACCGTGCCGTTCCCCATCCAGGGGGCGACCCTGCCGAACTCCCTCGCCGGACGTGACGTGCTCGGCCGCGGCCGTACCGGGTCGGGCAAGACCCTCGCCTTCGGCCTCGCGGTGCTGGCCCGCACAGCGGGCCGGCGCGCGGCGTCACGGCAGCCGCTCGCCCTGGTCCTCGTCCCCACCCGCGAGCTGGCCCAGCAGGTGACCGACGCGCTCACCCCGTACGCCCGTTCCGTGCGGCTGCGGCTGGCGACGGTGGTCGGCGGGATGTCCGTCGGCCGGCAGGCCGGTGCGCTGCGTGCCGGGGCGGAGATCGTCATCGCGACGCCGGGGCGGCTCAAGGACCTCATCGATCGTGGCGACTGCCGACTGGACGACATCGGCGTCACCGTCCTCGACGAGGCCGACCAGATGGCCGACATGGGCTTCATGCCCCAGGTCACCGCCCTGCTCGACCAGGTGCGTCCCGAAGGGCAGCGGATGCTCTTCTCGGCCACCCTGGACCGCAACGTCGACCTGCTGGTCCGCCGCTACCTGACGGACCCGGTGGTCCACTCCGTCGACCCGTCCGCGGGCGCTGTCACCACGATGGAGCACCACGTGCTCCACGTGCACGAAGCGGACAAGTTCCGGACGACCACCGAGATCGCGGCACGAGAAGGCCGGGTGATCATGTTCCTGGACACCAAGCACGCCGTGGACCGGCTGACCGGGCATCTGCTGAACAGCGGCGTCCGCGCCGCCGCGCTGCACGGTGGCAAGTCCCAGCCCCAGCGCACCCGGACCCTCGCCCAGTTCAAGACCGGACATGTGACCGTGCTGGTGGCGACCAACGTCGCGGCCCGCGGTATCCACGTCGACCACCTCGATCTGGTCGTCAACGTGGATCCGCCGGGTGATCACAAGGACTACCTGCACCGCGGTGGCCGTACCGCCCGCGCCGGCGAGTCCGGCAGCGTCGTCACCCTCGTGACGCCCGGCCAGCGCCGCGGCATGAGCCGGCTGATGGCTTCGGCCGCCATCACCCCCCGGATCACCGCGGTACGTTCGGGTGAAGCGGAACTGAGCCGCATCACAGGTGCCCAGGCCCCCTCCGGTGTCCCTGTCGTCATCACCCCGCCGGCCGCGCCCCGCCCCCGCCGCGCCGCGTCTTCCGCGGCTCCCTCCTCCCGGGGCCGCCACGACCGTCCCACCCAGGGACGCGCCACCGGGCCAGCGGGGCGGCGCAGGCCACAGCGGTCCTCCTTCGACCCGACGGCCTAGAGCGCGTCGATCAAGAGCTCACCCATCTCCGAGGAGGCCGCTTTGGCACCGATTCAGGCACCGCGACACCAGGCGGATCACTCCCCCATGGCCCTGGCCGACGACATGACCGTAGAGGTCGCGCTGTCCGTCATGGCCAGTGCCCGGGTCGAGTACCTCCTTCTGTGCGACGCGGACGACCAGTGCACGGGCTCGGTCACCCGGGCCGAACTCGCCGTGCACCGCGGCAGCGCCACGTACACGGACCGGATCCGTCTACGGGACGTCCTCGACGGCTCCTTCACCTCGCCCGTCCCTCGGCCCCACGCCGTCGGGGCGCACGGCCGGGCCCCGGGCGTCCTCACCCTCTCCCACTGATCAGCCTCGGCCCGATCAGGCCGTCAAGCAGTTCAGCGAGGTCATCACCCGGCAGGACCGCCGCGACTTCACCAGCGGCGAGGTCATCCGGGCCATGACCCGTCTCGGCTTCACCTGCCCGGACCACGTCAAGGCCGCGGCCGCGCAGGTCCCCCCTCCGCTCCAGACGGCGTCGGCACTGCTCGGCGCCCCGTCCCTGGACGTATGAGGAAGGGCGGAAGACCGCCATCAAGGTCCCGATGAGGGCCCTGCCGACGCGCGTCGGCAGGGCCCTCATCGCCGTTCCGCCGTCCGTTCCGCCCGTCGCAGAGCCCGAGGCTGCCACCCATCAAGGCCGATCACAGGCTATCTGTGCCCCCAGAGGACTGAAATCTACTCTTGTCAGAGTAGACATTGAGCTCTGGCACGGTTAGCATTCTTCTCGTAGACAAGGTCAAGCGAAACCCGGCAGACACGAACTGGCGGGTGCAGTACCTGAGTAGTTCCGCAGTACCAGTTCGCCCAGTGATTGGTTCAGAGGAAGGACGGAGGAGCAGACGCCATCAGGATCGCCCGGCCCGAGAAGCACTCGGCCCGGGTACCGCAAGACCCCGGATTGGAAGGTGGTCCTCGGTCACGCACCGCGATCCCCGCACCCCCCTTCTGCAGGGCCGGTAGCGGAAAACAGAAGGTCGGCACAGCATGAGGGCCGACAGATGGTGTTGAATTTCCTTCGGGGCCCTGGTGCCGTACGGCACCAGGGCCCCTCGACGCGTTGCACATCGAGGTGAAATGACAGCTGATATCCCTCTCAGTGATCGTCTGGACGACGACGACTACCCCGCGTACACGATGGGGCGGGCCGCCGAGATGCTCGGTACCACCCCGGCTTTCCTGCGAGCCATCGGTGAGGCCCGGCTGATCACTCCGCTGCGCTCGGAGGGCGGACACCGCCGGTACTCCCGCTACCAGTTGCGGATCGCGGCGCGCGCCCGCGAGCTCGTCGACCGGGGCACCCCGATCGACGCCGCGTGCCGCATCGTCATCCTCGAGGACCAGCTCGAGGAAGCTCAGCGCATCAACGCCGAGTACCGCCGCCGCGCCGGGCACGAAGTGCCCAACGATTCCGCTTCCGATTCCAGCTGAGCGTTCGCCCGGGACAGCAGGTCGTGCGGCCGCGTGTCGGCATCCCGCGAGCCCCTGGCGACATCTGCGCCCTCCACGCACACCGCGCGGGCCGCGCCCGCCAGAACGACCACTCCCTTGCAGACCATCAGGTCAGCGCGCGCCGGCGAACACAGCTGCCGGTGACGCGTCATTCCGGGGCGCCAGGACGTCGCGGTGACAGGGAAGTTCGCGCCCGGTCACACACCCCCAGGGGCTGGCTCCTAAGCCGCTTCGCGGTGTTCCGGGGTCCGCTCCGAGAAATCCGGGTCCGGAGCTCGCGGGGGCGTGGAGACCAGGGCCGCCGCCTCGCCGGCCGCCAGCAGATCACGCATGGACACCCCGGCGACCGCGAACGGCTGCGGCTGCCCCTTGCTCTCTGTAGCCGACATGGACGCCTCCCGAAGGCCGGGGCAACGAAGTTAGGTTCACCTAACCACGGACTGGATACCATGTGACCACGCACAAGACGCCGAACGCAACATCTTGCCGACGTCTTGTCGGAACGTTCATCAAAAGACCGCACACCGCGACGTACGCGGCTCACGAACTCACGCGGCGAGCACGCTCAGGTCCGCCGACGCCCAGCGTTCGCCCACTCCGGTGATCGTCATCTGCCGGACCTCGTCGGTCGTGTCGCCCACCGCGCGGTGGATGACGACCTGGAGCCGGTCCTCGGTCAGCTCCTCGACCTTGCCCTCGCCCCACTCCACGACCATCACGGACTCGGGCAGCGAGACATCGAGGTCGAGGTCCTCCATCTCGTCGAGACCACCGGAGAGCCGGTAGGCGTCGACATGGACCAGTGGCGGCCCGTCGCCCAGCGAGGGATGCACCCGGGCGATCACGAAGGTCGGCGAGGTGACGGCCCCGCGCACGCCGAGCCCCTCCCCCAGCCCACGGGTCAGAGTCGTCTTGCCCGCCCCGAGCTCTCCGCTGAGCATCACCAGGTCACCGGCGCGCAGCAGTTTCGCGAGCCGGCGGCCCAGCTCCCGCATCTGCTCGGGGGACGTGACGGTGATCTGGACGGATCCGGGCTCAGCCGGGCTGTGCGGTGCTGGTGCTTCCATAGCCCTTCACGGTAGCCCCTGCGGGCACGGCACCCGTGCGGGTGAGCAGGTCGGCGAGGCGGTCGGTGACCACTTCCGGGTGCTCCAGCATCACCAGATGCCCGGCGTCGGGCACCAGGACCAGCTCGGCGTCCGGCAGCAGATCGGCGATGGCCTCGCTGTGCTCACTGGGCGTGACCAGGTCCTGCACCCCGGCCAGGACGAGAACCGGCATGCCGGCGAAGCACCCGAGCGCCTCGGTCTTGTCGTGGTCGTTGAACGCCGGATAGTACTCGGCGACCACGTCGATCGGCGTGCCCTCGATCATCCGCTCGGCGAACCGGGCGACGGCCGGATCGACGTCCCGGGACGCGAAGGAGTACCGCTTGATGATCCCGGCGAACAGGTCCGCGGTGGCCCGGCGCCCCTTCTCCACCAGGTCGGCCCGCTGCCCCAGCACCTTCAGCACGCCGGGCAGCACCCTGCGCACCGCGTTGACGCCGGCGACCGGAAGCCCGTAGTTGACCTCGCCCAGCCGCCCCGACGACGTCCCCACGAAGGCGACCCCGACGACCCGCTCGCTGATCAGCTCGGGGTACTGGTCGGCCAGCGCCATCACCGTCATGCCGCCCATCGAGTGGCCGACCAGCACGATCGGCCCCTCGGGGGCGGCCGCGTCGATGACCGCCTTGAGGTCGCGGCCCAGCTGCTCGATGGTGACCGGCTCGTCGTCCCGCGTCTGGGCCACGCCCCGCGCGGACCGGCCGTGGCTGCGCTGGTCCCAGTGCACGGTCCGGACGACGCCGCGCAGTGCGGCCCGCTGGAAGTGCCAGGAGTCCTGGTTGAGGCAGTAGCCGTGGCTGAAGACGATCGTCACGGGGGCTGGGGCCTTGCGGCCGAAGAGCCGCCGGCGGCGGGGGCCGATGGCGGCAGGGGCCGCCTCGGAGTCGATGTCGTCGACCTCGTAGTACAGCTCGGTTCCGTCGTCGGCGAACGCCTTGCCGGGGGTTCCGCGCAGCGAGCCGTAGGGTCCGGCCGAGTCCAGGGCGAGCCGGGCCTTCTGGCGCATGCCCCGGCCCACCGTCATCCGCTCCAGGGCGACACCGGCGGCCGCGCCCGCGGCCACCACACCTATCGCCACGCCCGCGACGCCGGTCGCCCGGCGCCAGCCTCCCGCCGCCCCCGCGGCGGAGGCCGCGACGGCCGCGGAGGCTGCGTTCGCGACTGCCTCCGCACTGCTCTCGCTCACGTACCGCTCCTCTTCGCCGGGGTTCTGATCGGGTGACTCACTGGGTCGGATGGTGCTGGTGTTGCCAGGGTGCCTGTCGTTTCTCGCGTGATGGCACCCTGTGCGAGTTACCCGTCCTGTTCCTCATTCACATAGACGCGAGGAACGCGCGTTCCGATCCGGGTCACGATCTCGTATGCGATGGTTCCGGCCGCCTGGGCCCAGTCCTCGGCGGTGGGCTCGCCGCGGTCCCCGGGCCCGAAGAGCACCGCCTCGGCGCCCGCGGCGGGCGTGTCGCCGCCCAGGTCCACCACGAACTGGTCCATGGCGACCCGCCCCGCGATCGTGCGCCACTTGCCCTCGACCAGGACCGGTCCGGCGGAGGAGGCGTGCCGCGGGATGCCGTCCGCGTAGCCCAGGGGGACGAGGCCGAGAGTGGTCTCGCCGGGGGTGACGTACCGGTGGCCGTAGCTGACCCCGTGCCCGCCCGGTACGTGCTTGACCAGGGCGAGCGAGGCGGACAGCGTCATCACCGGGCGCAGCCCGAAGTCGGCCGGGGTGCCGAGCTCGGGGCTGGGCGAGATGCCGTAGGTGGCGATGCCGGTGCGGACCAGGTCGAAGTGGCTCTCGGGGAGGGTGAGCGCGGCCGGTGAGTTGGCGATGTGCCGGACCTCGGGCCGGGCGCCCCGCTCCTCGGCGTAGGCGACCATCTCCCGGAACAGGGCGAGCTGGGCGGCGATGGAGGGATGGCCGGGCTCGTCGGCACAGGCGAGGTGCGACCACAGCCCTGTGACGCGCAGCAGCCCCTCGGCCTCGGCGCGCAGGGCCGCGTGGACGAGTCCGGCCCAGTCGTCACCGGGCTGGCAGCCGTTGCGCCCGAGCCCGGTGTCGGCCTTGAGCTGCACCCGCGCGGGCCGCCCGGCGAGCCGGGCCGCCGCGGTGACCTCGTCCAGGGCCCACATCGCGCTGACGGACACGTCGAGGTCGGCCTCGATGGCCTCGCGCCAGGGCCCCCCGGGCGTCCACAGCCAGCACATGACGCGGCCCGGCAGCCCGGCGGCCCGCAGGGCCAGCGCCTCCTCGGGCGTGGCGGTGCCCAGCCAGTCCGCCCCGGCCGCGACGGCGGCCCGGGCGCACGGCACAGCCCCGTGGCCGTACGCCTCGGACTTCACCACGGCCATCAGGGCCGCGCCCGGCGCGTGGGCACGCAGGGCCCGCACATTGGCCCGCAGGGCGGCCAGGTCGATCTCGGCGCGGGCCCGCGAGGGCGCGGTCCGCGGGGCTGTTCTCTCGCTCATCGCGAACAGTGTCTCAGAGCGGCCTGACACTGCCGGGGCACCGGCCCTGCGATTCCAGCCCGTCCGTCGCGCGGGGACGAGGCCAGCCCCGGCTTTCAGCCCGCATTGGCGCACGGGGACGAGGCCGGCACCGGCTTTTCAGCCCGTCCGGCGCGCGGGGACGAGGCCGTCCAGGCCGAAGCGGGGGCTCGGTGGGCGCCAGCCCCCGCCTTTCAGCCCGTCCGACGCTTGACGACAAGCCACCCCAGGCCGAAGCAGGGACCAGAGACGCCAGCCCCCGCCTTTCAGCCCGTCCGACGCTTGACGACAAGCCACCCCAGGCCGAAGCAGGGACCAGAGACGCCAGCCCCCGCCTTTCAGCCCG
>NZ_JBWKHE010000001.1:0-346964 GCF_056433405.1 Streptomyces sp. NPDC044719 | reverse complement strand
CGTCCGGCGCTTGAGGACGAGGCCGTCCAGGCCGAAGCGGGGGCTCGGGGGCGGCAGCCCCCGAACTCGGGACGGGAAGGGGCGGAGGGGGCGACCCACCCCCACAGCAACCCCCACGTCACTCACCCGAGGACATTCCGCCACGCCACCGGAACCGCGTCCGCCACATCATGCGCCCCCACCGGCGCCCCATCAGCCGCCAGCCTCCCGGCAAGCCCATGCACATACGCCCCCACACTCCCGGCGTCCACCGCGCACAGCCCCGCCGCCAGCAACGACCCCGCCAGCCCCGACAACACGTCCCCGCTCCCCGCCGTGGCCAGCCAGGACGTCCCCGTCGGATTCACCCGCACCGCCCCGCCCCCCGAGTCGGCGACCAGCGTCGTGGACCCCTTCAGCAGCACGGTCGCCCCGTACCGCCCCGCCAGCTCCCGCACCGCCGCCAGCCGAGCCCCCTCGACCTCCCCCCGCTCCACCCCGAGCAGCGCCGCCGCCTCCCCGGCATGCGGCGTCATCAGCGTCGGCGCCCTCCGCGCCCGTACGGCCTCCGCGTCGGCCAGCCGCAACCCGTCCGCGTCGATCAGCACCGGCACGTCCGCCGCCAGCACCTCCCCCACCGTCGCCGCGTCGTCCCCGGCCCCCGGCCCGACGACCCACGCCTGCACCCGCCCGGCGTGCTTCGGCCCCCGGTCCGACACGAGCGTCTCGGGAAACCGTGCGATGACGGCGTCCCCGGCCGGCCCGACGTAGCGCACGGCCCCGGCCCCGCCCCGCAAGGCCCCCGAGACGGCGAGTACGGCGGCACCGGGGTAGCGCGCGGACCCGGCGGCGATGCCGACGACACCCCGCCGGTACTTGTCGCTCTCGGCCCGGGGCACCGGCAGCAGCCGCGCCACGTCCGCGTGCTGCAACGCCTCCAGCTCCGGCTCGACCGGCAGCTCGAGGCCGATGTCGACCAGCCGCACCGAACCTGCGTACTCCCGCGCCGGATCGATCAGCAGGCCCGGCTTGTGCGTCCCGAACGTCACCGTCACATCGGCCCGGACCGCGACGCCGCGCACCTGCCCGGTGTCGACGTCGACCCCGCTCGGCAGATCGACGGCGACCACGGCGCCCCGCGCCCGCCCGGCGGCGGCGGCCAGCGGCACGGCGTCCGGCCGCAGCCCGCCCTTCCCGCCGATCCCGACGATGCCGTCGAGGACGAGATCCGCCCGCTCGATCAACTCCTCGACGGAACCGCCACCGCCACCCACGGCCCCACCGGCATCCACCGCACGCCCCCCGGCCCGCCGCAACGCCGCGAGCCCCGCCGCGTGCGCACGCTCCGGCGCGAGCAGCACGGCGGTGACCCCCGCCCCGCGCCGGGCCAGCCGGGCCCCGGCGTACAACGCGTCACCGCCGTTGTCACCGCTCCCGACCAGCAGCACGACGCGGCTGCCGTACACCCGCCCGAGCAGATCGGCGCAGGCGGCGGCGAGTCCGGCGGCGGCGCGTTGCATCAGCGCCCCCTCCGGCAGCCGCGCCATCAGCTCCCGTTCGGCGGTCCTGACCGTCTCCACGCTGTACGCACTCCGCATGCGGTCGAGTTTCCCGTACGACCGCCGGACCACTCACACGTATCTCGCGCAACTCCGGACCGTGTCGCATCCATTGACGCTTTGCCGTCCCTTTGCGAGACTCCCGGCCGCGCAGAAAGCGCTTGCGCACCCCCCACTGTCCGACGAAACCGAGGCCCCCATGGGACGCAGAGCCGCATTACTGGCCGCCGCCGGTGCCACCGCCCTCCTCACCGCCGCCGGCACCCTGACCACCCCCGCCACCGCCACCCCCACACGCGCACTGGCCTGCGGAGACGGCTCCTACCAGGCCGAGGCCGTGCAGAACGGCAGCAACTGGACCGCCCGGCGCGGCAGCAGCACGGTCTACACCGGCACCGACATGCGCGCGGCGGTCCAGGCGGCCGTCAACAGCCTCACTGCGGGCCGCACTTCGAAGGAGCGGGTCGTGGTCCGCGGCTCGGGTTCGATCCCGGCGGGCTCCCGCGTCTCCCTCCCGAGCTACACCGTCCTCGACGTCTGCGGCACCATCAACGTCACCGGCAGCGGCTCGGGCGACCAGGCCCCGGTCTACTCCCGCGGCACGCGCGACATCGAGGTGCAGAACCTCAAGCTCACCGGCACCCCGCTCTACGGCATCTTCCTGCGCAACGTCCAGAACGTGATGCTCGGCCAGATCGACATGCGCCTCTCCCGCGGCCTGGGCGTCCGCATCGACAACCGCGGCGACACCAGCCAGTGGACGCGCAACGTCCGCATCGACAACGTCTACGTCTCCGGCGCGTCCAGCCACGCCGTCGAGACCTACGGCGTCGACGGCCTCACCATCGGCACGGTCACCGCCCGCAACGTGGGCGAGTCCGGCCTGCTGCTCAACCAGACCATCAACGCCGACGTCACCAAGGTCGACGCGGAGAACGCCGGCACCGGCACCGGCTACGCCGCCTTCCGCATGGCCAACCGCAACGGCCGGGTCGGCAGCGGCTACCCCACCAACATCCGCGTCGGCGAGGTCATCGCACGCGGCGGCGGACGCGGTGTGTTCTGCGTCTCGGAGAGCGGCGGGGCGACGATCAACAAGGTGACGCTCTCCAGCACCGGCAACAACTCGGTCCTGATCGAGAACTGCTACAACGTCAGTCTGGCGGCCCAGAGCGGCACGATCACGGGCGGCGGCGAACTGCGCCTGGCCGCCCGCTCGGAGTTCCCGAACAACAAGGACATCACCGTCCAGAACCTGACGGTCACCAACTCGGCCATCAGGGAAAGCCCGTGCGGCGAGAACACGACGTTCCGCAACATCACACGGGTGAACACCAGCCAGTCGATCTGCTGAACGGCACAGGCCTCCAAACCCCCCTGCCCGCCCGAGAAGCCCCCGCCCTCACCCGGCGGGGGCTTCGTCGCGCAGCCGGCGGAGCGCCCGCATGGCCTCGCGTTCGATGCGCGCGATGTCGCCGAGGACGGCACCCGCCCGCACGAGGCACTGCCCGTCACCCGACTCACCGGCTTCCGCGACCAGTGCCGCGACGCCCGTCCACAAGCCGGCCGCCTCGGAGTACAGCCTGTGCCCGGTCCGCAGCTGCGCGCTGTCGAGCCACTCGGCGCATTCCCCGAGGAAGTCGCGGTACAGGTTGCGGAACAGGGCACCGCCGGTACCGGCCTTCTCCATCAGGAGGGCAGCCTGCGGCAGGTCCCGCCCCGGGGCCTCGGTGCGCCGGAGCCAGCCGGGCACGAGCTTCCCGGCCTTCTCGATGCCCCGGTGGCCGAGGTTGGCGATGGGCGGGTCGAGAAAGGCGTCCGCGCAGGCGGTGATGGCCGGAACGATCCGGTCCCGCGGGGCGGGCGGCTCCCCCGGGAGGTTGAGCGTGAAGGACCGGTGCCTGGCGGTCATCGGCCCGCGTGCGGCCCTGGCCCGGGCGAGGCCGTCCAGGCCGGTGGACACGCCGCCGCCCTGCTGCTCGGTGTCGACGAGGTGGGCGTTCTGCTCGTCGTATCCGTACAGGGCGACGACATGGCCCCCGAAGTGCACCTTCGAGGTGAAGTAGTCCAGGTGGTAGCTGTCGAGTTGCAGCCCGACGGGGCGACCGGAGTCGATGGCCGCCGCGACGTTCTCCCATCCCCTGCGGGCGGATCCGGTCTCCTGCACCTCGAGCTCCAGCCCGAGCCTGTCGGCCAGGTTCCTGGTGAGCTCGAAGGGCTTGACCCGCCCTCCGAGGAACGGGAAGGCCATGTTCTTGCTGTCCCAGTAGACGAAGGACAGACCGGAGCCGAGCCCGAAGAGCATGGGCTCGGACAGGTCGAGCCCTTGGTGCCTCAGCAACACCCCGAGAGCGGTCGTCTCGCAGTGCTGCCCACCCCGGATGTCGACGCCTTCGACCGTGGTCATGCCGTGCCCTCCTGGACTATGATCGACGCACGATTTGAACTCGTTCAAAAAAGGGGAGGCCAGACCATGGCCGGATCCACCACCTCCACGGCGACCGACTCACCCGCCACGGCCCTCGGCCCCACGGCACTCGTCCTCGGCGCCTTCTCGGCCGTGGGCACCTGGGCGTTCCTGATCCCCTGGACGGTGCTGGCCGGGGCGCTGGCCATCACCTTCGGCACGATGGGCATGCACTACGCCCGCAAGGGCATGGGCCGGCTGTGGGCGGCGGCGGCCGGCACGGCACTGGGCGCGGTGGGCTTCTTCGGCACGGTCGTGCTGCTGTGGGCCATGTACTGACCTTGCGGGCCTCCGGACTTCCGGACCTCCGCGCATCCGGACCTCCGCGCCTCCGGACCCCCGGACCTCCCGACCTCCGGACCTCGGGTCACCCCTCCGCGATGACAACGGCCGAGGCCACCCCCGCGTCATGACTGAGCGACACATGCCAGGACCGCACCCCCAGTTCGGCTGCCCGCGCGGCCACGCTCCCGCTCACCCGGAGCCGGGGCCGCCCGCTGTCCTCCACATACACCTCCGCGTCGGTCCAGAGCAGCCCGGCCGGAGCCCCGAGCGCCTTGGCCAACGCCTCCTTGGCGGCAAACCGCGCGGCGAGCGAGGCGACCCCACGCCGTTCCCCGCTGGGCAGCAGCAACTCCCCCTCCACGAACAGCCGCCCGGCCATCGCGGGCGTCCGCTCCAGCGACGCCGCGAACCGGTCGATCTCCGCCACGTCGATCCCCACACCGATGATGCTCATGCCGAGCACCCTACGGTCAGCGCCCGCCCCCTTCGGCCGGTCCGCTCCCGGCGATTCCACGCGGCGACACACGGAATATCGGCACGCAAATCTCCACGGCATCACCGCAGACCACACACATGATCCACTCTTCATTTTCGTTCGCAGAAATGAAAGTCAAGGGCACGGCAAGTCTGGTACGGTCCGGTTCCGGATCAGGGACGTGCGACCACACGACCCGAACTCCGCCACAGCACGGCGAGTTGGGCCGACTTCGTGGTGCACGAACGGGGCTCTGACCGCACCGACACGGGGAAAGCGAAGCATCACATGACGCGCAGGATTCGTACGTCCGCTGCCGCGGGCATCGCCGCTCTGGCACTCGTCTCTCTCACCGGCGGAACCGCCCAGGCAAGCACCTCTGCCGCCTCCGGCAAGTGGATCTACCTGGACTCCATCAAGTGCAACGACACCGAGGACTGGAACCAGGACGAACTCCGGATCGAGGTCAACGGGAAGAACATCCTCACCGAGTTCTTCGACCCGGGCGACAAGGTCTCCATCCACCGGTACGTCCACACCAGCAAGGCGACCATCAAGCTCGTCGAGCAGGACGGTCCCGACCCCGACGACGTCATCGGCAAGCACACCGTGAGCAGCGGCAGCGGCACGCTGAAGTTCACCAACGGCGCCAACTACACGCTGAAGTACAAGTGGGGCCACTCCTGATCGCCTGACCGGCTGACCACTGACCGGCCGGTGAAGGGGCGAACGGCACTCAGCCGTTCGCCCCCTTCCTCACTCCGCCGTCCTTACTCCACCGTCACCGACTTCGCCAGGTTCCGCGGCTGGTCCACGTCGTTGCCGCGAGCGGTCGCCAGCTCACACGCGAAGACCTGGAGCGGCACCGCGGTCACCAACGGCTGCAGCAGGGTCGGCGTGGCCGGAACCCGGATCAGGTGATCCGCGTACGGCACCACGGCCTCGTCCCCCTCCTCCGCGATGACGATCGTCCGGGCCCCTCGCGCCCGGATCTCCTGGATGTTGGACACGATCTTGTCGTACAGCACGGACCGCCCTCGCGGCGACGGCACCACGACGACCACCGGCAGGTCCTCCTCGATCAGGGCGATCGGGCCGTGCTTCAACTCCCCCGCCGCGAACCCCTCGGCGTGCATGTACGCCAGTTCCTTGAGCTTCAGCGCGCCCTCGAGCGCCACCGGATACCCCACGTGCCGCCCGAGGAACAGCACCGTGTTCTTCGAGGCGAGCGTGCGCGCGAGCTCCCGGACCGGCTCCATCGTCCCGAGGACCTGCTCCACCGCACCGGCGATCGAGGACAGGTCCCGGATCACCGCCCGGATCTCGTCGCCCCACTTGGTGCCCCGCACCTGCCCCAGGTACAGGGCGACCAGGTAGCACGCCACGAGCTGCGTCAGGAACGCCTTCGTCGAGGCCACGGCGACCTCCGGACCGGCGTGCGTGTACAGCACCGCGTCGGACTCGCGCGGGATCGTCGAGCCGTTGGTGTTGCAGATCGCCAGGACCTTGGCGCCCTGCTCACGGGCGTGGCGCAGCGCCATGAGCGTGTCCATGGTCTCGCCGGACTGCGAGATGGCGATGACCAGGGTCTGCGCGTCCAGGATCGGATCCCGGTACCGGAACTCGCTGGCCAGCTCCACCTCGCACGGAATGCGCGTCCAGTGCTCGATGGCGTACTTGGCGATCATCCCGGCGTGGAAGGCCGTACCGCACGCGACGATGACGACCTTGTCGATCTCCCGCAGCACCGTCTGGGGGATCCGCACCTCGTCCAGGGTCAGCGACCCCGAGCCGTCGATCCGGCCCAGCAGCGCATCGGCGACCGCTTTGGGCTGCTCGGCGATCTCCTTGAGCATGAAGTAGTCGTAGCCGCCCTTCTCCGCGGCCGAGGCGTCCCAGTCGACGTGGTACGACCGAACCTCGGCCGGGCGGCCGTCGAAGCCGGTCACCGTCACACCGTCCCGGCGCAGCTCCACCACCTGGTCCTGGCCCAGCTCGATCGCCGACCGTGTATGGGCGATGAACGCGGCGACGTCCGAGGCGAGAAAGGCCTCGCCCTCGCCGACGCCCACCACGAGCGGCGAGTTCCGCCGTGCGCCCACGACCACGTCCGGCTCGTCGGCGTGCACCGCGACCAGCGTGAACGCGCCCTCCAGCCGCCGGCACACCAGCCGCATCGCCTCGGCGAGATCCGCGCACGACGAGAACTCCTCGGCGAGCAGGTGCGCGACGACCTCGGTGTCCGTCTCGGAGCCGAGTTCGTGGCCCCGCTCCTCCAACTCGGCCCGCAGCAGGGCGAAGTTCTCGATGATGCCGTTGTGCACGACGGCGACCCGGCCCGCGTTGTCGAGGTGCGGGTGGGCGTTGGAGTCCGTCGGACCGCCGTGCGTGGCCCACCGGGTGTGCCCGATGCCCGTCGTGCCGGTCGGCAGCGGCCGACCGTCCAGTTCCTTCTCCAGATTGAGGAGCTTCCCGGCCTTCTTCGCCGCCGCCAGCCCGCCATCGGCCAGCACGGCGACACCCGCCGAGTCGTACCCCCGGTACTCCAGCCGCTTCAGCCCGGCCATCACGACCTCGAGCGCGGACTGCGGCCCCACGTATCCCACGATTCCACACATGGGCGGCAGCTTAGGGTCGATTCCCGTGCCGAACAGGCCGTTGCGTGCCCGAATTCGGAAATTCCCACCGGGGTACGAAGGCTCGGATCAGACCTTCGCCCGATAAGCCCTCATGGCCAACGGATAGAACACCAGCGCGATCCCCGCGGCCCACACCAACGACCAGAGCACCGGCTCCGCCACCGGCCCGCCCAGCAGCAGCCCCCGGAACGCGTCGGACAGGTGCGTGACCGGGTTGACATCGCTCCACGCCTGCAGCCAGCCGGGCATGGTGTCGACGACGACGAACGCGCTGCTGGTGAAGGTGATCGGGAAGATGAGCGTGAAGGCGAACGCCTGCACCTTCTCCGCGTCGCCCGCCAGCATCCCGATCAGCACCGCGCTCCAGGACACGGCTGCGGCGAACACCACCACCAGCAGCGTCCCGAGCAGGAACCCGCCGAATCCGCCGGTGATACGGAAGCCGAGCGCCAGACCGAGGCCGATCATCAGCAGCAGCGCCCAGAGGTGCTTGGCGAGGTCGGCGGTGATGCGGCCGATCAGCGGCGCGGACCGCGCGATCGGCAGACTGCGCAGCCGGTCGAAGACGCCCTTGGTGAGGTCGGTGTTGAGCGCCATCGCCGTGTACATCGTCATGAACAGGGTGTTCTGCACGATGATCCCGGGCAGCGCGTACTTCAGATACGCGTCGGGCGATCCGGCCATCTGCCCGCCCAGCACATAGGTGAAGAGGAACACGAACATGATCGGCGTGATGCTGTAGTCGACCAGTTCGAGCGGGTTGTGCTTGACGGCGACCAGGCTCCGCCAGGCCATCGTGAAGGTCTGCCGTACCCCGGCGAGGGGTGGCACACGGCCCGACGTGGTGACCGGCGCGGTCAGCGTGGTGGCGGTCATGACCGGCTCACCGCCTTCTCCAGCCCGTCGTCGTCACGGACGGTCTCGCCGTCGCCGTCGACGGCGGCACCGCCGTCCTCCTCGGGCTCGCCCGGCTCGGCGCGGTGTCCGGTCAGGGCGAGGAAGACCTCGTCGAGCGAGGAGCGGCGCAGGGCCAGCTCCCCCACCGCGATCCCCTCCCGGTCCAGCGCCCGCACCACGGCAGGCATCAGCTCGGGGTCCTTCACCGGGGCGGTGACCATCTCGCCCTCGATCCGGGCCTCCGGCCCGGCGGCTCCGGCCACCAGCGCGTGCGCCCGCGCGAGGTCCTGCCCGACGATCGGCCGCAGCTCCAGCACCTGCCCGCCGACCTGCGCCTTCAGCCGGTCCGGCGTGCCCTCGGCGATCACCCGGCCCTTGTCGATCACCACGATGTCGTCGGCGAGCACATCGGCCTCGTTCAGATACTGCGTGGTCAGCAGCGCGGTGGCCCCGTCCGCGACCAGGCCGCGCAGCAGATCCCACAGCTCACCTCGGCTGTGGGGATCAAGCCCGGTGGTCGGCTCGTCCAGGAAGAGGATGCTGGGCCGCCCCACCAGACTGGCGGCGAGGTCCAGGCGCCGGCGCATGCCGCCCGAGAAGGTCTTCGCGGCGCGCCCGGCGGCGTGCGTCAGCTGGAACCGCTCCAGCAGCTCACCCGCCCGCGCCTTCGCCTCCCGCCGCGGCAGACCCAGCAGCCGGCCGATGAGCAGCAGGTTCTCCGTGCCGGTCAGGTTCTCGTCCACCGCCGCGTACTGCCCGGTCAGCCCGACCAGGGAGCGGACCACCCCGGCCTCCCGGACCACGTCATGGCCGGCCACCCGGGCTCTGCCTCCGTCCGGGCGCAGCAGTGTCGCGAAGATCCGCACCGCGGTCGTCTTCCCGGCACCGTTGGGCCCCAGCAGCCCGAGCACCGTGCCCTTGCGGGCCGCCAGGTCGACGCCGGCCAGCGCCTCGGTCTCCTTGAACCGTTTGACCAGGCCTTCCGCCTCTATCGCATACGTCATGGGTACCCCCAGGCGTTCGCGGACCCCGGACCGGGCCCACTCCTCCCACAACTGTGACGCACGCCACTGACATTCCGCCTGTGTCAGTTTTTCTCCGTACGAACGAGGGCGAACAGCGGCGAATGCCCCGCGTGACGGATCCCACCTCACCGTCCGTTCGTATGCCCGTAACAATGGACTGTGATCTCTCCGGTCTCCTCGATGCCCCGGAGCGCCCACCGGCAGCGGCCGGAGGCGACTCCCTACGTCGACCTCACCCGAGCCGAGTGGAGCGCGCTGCGTGACAAGACGCCGCTCCCGCTGACGGCCGAGGAGGTCGAGAAGCTGCGCGGTCTCGGCGACGTCATCGACCTCGACGAGGTGCGGGACATCTACCTCCCGCTGTCCAGACTCCTCAACCTCTACGTCGGCGCCACCGACGGTCTCAGAGGCGCACTGAACACCTTCCTGGGCGAACAGGGCTCCCAGTCCGGCACCCCGTTCGTCATAGGAGTCGCCGGCTCGGTCGCGGTCGGCAAGTCCACCGTCGCCCGCCTCCTCCAGGCGCTCCTCTCCCGCTGGCCGGAACACCCGCGCGTCGAGCTGGTCACCACCGACGGCTTCCTGCTGCCCACCAAGGAGCTCCAGGCCCGCGGCCTGATGTCACGGAAGGGCTTCCCGGAGTCCTACGACCGCCGCGCCCTGACCCGCTTCGTCGCCGACATCAAGGCCGGCAAGGACGAGGTCACGGCCCCGGTCTACTCCCACCTCATCTACGACATCGTCCCGGACCAGAAGCTCACGGTCCGCCGCCCCGACATCCTGATCGTCGAGGGCCTGAACGTCCTCCAGCCCGCCCTGCCCGGCAAGGACGGCCGCACCCGGGTCGGTCTCGCCGACTACTTCGACTTCAGCGTGTATGTCGACGCCCGCGTCGAGGACGTCGAGCGCTGGTACCTCAACCGCTTCCGCAAGCTGCGCGCGACCGCCTTCCAGAACCCGTCCTCGTACTTCCGCAAGTACACCCAGGTCTCGGAGGAGGAGGCCCTCGACTACGCGCAGACGATGTGGCGCACGATCAACCGGCCCAACCTGGTCGAGAACATCGCCCCCACCCGGGGCCGGGCCACCCTCGTCGTGCGCAAGGGCCCCGACCACAAGGTGCAGAGGCTCAGCCTGCGCAAGCTGTGACGCCCGGGGAAAAGGCCGGTTAGATGGTCGCCATGCTCCATCTGCGCCTGATCACGCCGTCCGAGAAGACCGACGAAGTGGTGCTGCTGATCGAGAAGACGGTCGGCACCACCCACCTGGTCGTGCTGCCGGACACCGCCCGCAACCCCGCCGGGGACGTCGTCATGTGCGACGTGGCCCGTGAGGCGGGCGACGAACTGCTCACCGGCCTGCGGGAACTGGGCATCGACACCAGCGGCTCCATCGCCGTCGAGACCATCGACCTGTCCCTGTCAGAGCGGGCCGACAAGGCCGAGGCCGACGCCCCGGGCGAGGGCGCCGACGCGGTCCTGTGGGAGCACCTGAGCGACGCCACGCACGAGGAGTCGACGCTCTCGGTCACCTACCTGGCCTTCATCACGCTGGCCACGATGATCGCGGCCTGCGGTGTGGTCCTGGACAACGCGATCCTGATCGTGGGCGCCATGGCGGTGGGCCCGGAGTTCGGCCCCCTCGCCGGCCTCTGCACGGCGATCGTCCGGCGCAGATCACGCCTGGCCCTGCGCTCGCTGACCGCGCTGCTGGTGGGCTTCGCCGTGGCGATGGCGATCACGGTCGGCTTCAGCCTCTTCATGGACGCGGTCGACCTGTTCAGCAAGGCCCAGCTCTCGGCCGACCGCCCCAACACCGGCTTCATCTACGCCCCCGACTGGTTCTCCTTCGTCGTGGCGGTCCTGGCCGGCATCGCCGGCACCCTCTCCCTGACCTCGGCGAAGTCCGGCGCCCTGGTAGGCGTGGCCATCTCGGTGACCACGGTCCCGGCCGCGGCGAACGCCGCGGTGGCTCTCAGCTACGGCGACACCACCCAGACCTGGGGCTCCACCCAGCAACTCCTGCTGAACCTCCTGGGCATCATCCTCGCCGGCACGGCAACGCTACTGACCCAGAAATGGCTCTGGTCGAAACAACGCCGGTAGCAGTAGGGGGCGCGGGGAACTGCGCGACAAGCCACGACGAACGGTCAGCCCGCAACCAACCGCAGCCCCCACCCCCTACCCGAAAAGCCCACTCACCCCAGCGCGGACTTCACGGCATCAGCCAGCCGCCCCGCAACAGACCGAGCCTGCTCGATATCAGCCGCCTCCACCATCACCCGAACCAACGGCTCGGTCCCGGAAGGCCGAAGCAGCACCCGCCCGGTAGCCCCGAGCTCCCGCTCCGCGTCAGCGACCGCCGCCGACAACTCCGCGGACGTCCGCACCCGCGTCCTGTCGACATCCGGCACATTGATCAGCACCTGCGGCAACCGCTCCATGACAGACGCCAGCTCCCGCAACGAACGCCCGCTCCCGGCGACCCGGGCCGCCAGCAGCAGCCCCGTCAGCGTCCCGTCACCCGTCGTCGCGTGGTCGAGGATGATCACATGCCCGGACTGCTCGCCCCCGAGGGCGAACCCGTGCTCCTTCATCTCCTCGAGCACATACCGGTCACCGACAGCGGTCTGCACCAGCCGGATGCCCTCACGCTCCATGGCCAGCTTGAACCCGAGGTTGGACATCACCGTCGCGACCACCGTCTCGGACCGCAGAACGGAGCGCTCCCGCATCGCCAGCGCGAGCACGGCCAGGATCTGGTCGCCGTCCACCTCCGCACCCGTGTGGTCCACGGCGAGGCACCGGTCGGCGTCACCGTCGTGCGCGATGCCCAGGTCCGCCCCGTGCTCGACGACGGCGGCCTTGATCTTGTCCAGGTGTGTGGAGCCGCACCCGTCGTTGATGTTGAGCCCGTCCGGCTCGGCCCCGATCGTGACGACCTCGGCACCGGCCCGCTGGAACACCTCCGGCGAGACCCGGGCGGCGGCGCCGTGCGCCTCGTCGAGGACGACCTTCAGCCCGTCGATCCGGTTGGGCAGGGCACCCAGCAGATGCTCGACGTACCGGTCGAAGCCCTCCCCGTACTCCCGGACGCGGCCCACCCCGGCCCCGGTCGGCCGCTCCCACGGGGCGCCGGTGCGGTGCTCCTCGTAGACGGACTCGATCCGGTCCTCCAGCTCGTCGGCGAGCTTGTGGCCGCCGCGGGCGAAGAACTTGATGCCGTTGTCGGGCATGGCGTTGTGGCTCGCGGAGAGCATCACACCGAGGTCGGCACCGAGCTCCCCGGTCAGGTACGCCACCGCCGGGGTCGGCAGCACGCCGACCCGCAGGACGTCCACACCGGCGCTGGCGAGGCCCGCGACCACGGCGGCTTCCAGGAACTCCCCGGACGCGCGCGGGTCACGCCCGACGACAGCGGTCGGGCGGTGCCCCTCAAAGGTGCCCGCCTCGGCCAGTACGTGCGCCGCGGCCACGGAGAGGCCCAGGGCCATCTCCGCCGTCAGATCCGCGTTGGCGACACCGCGCACGCCGTCAGTGCCGAAGAGTCGTCCCACTGTGGTGTCCTCCGAATTGCTGTGAGAATGCGGCTCACATCCCCAGGTACGTCCCCAGTACATCCCTGAGACTGTCCGGGGGCGGTAGGGGTTGTGTAAACGAACCGCCCCGGCGGCACCATTCGTGCCGCCGGGGCGATCGTTGCAAAAGCCAGTCGCCAGGACAGGCGACGCGATTAGCGCTTGCTGTACTGCGGGGCCTTGCGGGCCTTCTTCAGACCGGCCTTCTTGCGCTCGACCGCACGGTCGTCGCGCTTGAGGAAGCCGGCCTTCTTCAGCGGGCCGCGGTTGTTGTCGACGTCCGCCTCGTTCAGCGCACGGGCGACACCGAGACGGAGCGCACCGGCCTGACCGGAGACACCGCCACCGGAGATGCGGGCGACGACGTCGTAGCGGTCGTCGAGCTCGAGCACCTTGAAGGGCTCGTTGACTTCCTGCTGGTGCACCTTGTTCGGGAAGTAGTCCTCGAGGGTGCGACCGTTGATCTTCCACTTGCCGGTGCCCGGGACGATCCGGACACGGGCGATGGCGTTCTTGCGACGGCCCAGGCCGGCGGCCGGCTGGGGCTCACCGAAACGCGAGGCGAGGGACTCGGAGGTGTACTCACCCTCCACCGGAACCTCGGACTCGGTGGTGTAGCTGTCGATGTCGACTTCTTCGAGCGGCTGCTCGGCAGTGGTCTCGGCCACGATGCTCCTCAGATTCTGTTCAGTCTTAGGGGGTGTGGCCGGACTTACTGCGCGACCTGGGTGATCTCGTACGGCTGCGGCTGCTGCGCGCCGTGCGGGTGCTGGTCACCCTTGTAGACCTTCAGCTTCGAGAGCATCTGACGGCCCAGGGAGTTCTTGGGGAGCATGCCCTTGACGGCCTTCTCGACGGCCTTCTCGGGGTTCTTGTCCAGCAGCTCGTCGTAACGGACGGAACGCAGACCACCCGGGTAACCGGAGTGGCGGTACGCCATCTTCTGGGTCCGCTTGTTGCCGGACAGGTGCACCTTGTCCGCGTTGATGATGATGACGAAGTCACCAGCGTCGACGTGGGGGGCGTAGATCGGCTTGTGCTTGCCCCGGAGGAGGGTCGCTGCGGTGGTGGCGAGACGACCCAGGACAACGTCCTGGGCGTCGATGACGTGCCACTGGCGCGTCACATCGCCGGGCTTGGGGCTGTACGTACGCACGGTTCGTAGCCTTCGCTTCGAGTGAATGGTCCTGAACAGGTCACCGAAACGATCACGACAGCCTTGACCGCACTGCGGTGACGCAAACCGCGTGCTGGTCGCTGGTCATCGGCCCGGCGGACCGGTGTAAGGGCCCGTCCCGTGAGAATGAGCAAGCCAATACACAACGAACAAGCAGAATACCGGGGCTCACCACAAGGGTCAAAACGCGGGATCACCGTCGACGGTCGAACACGCAGACGCACAGGCCCGCACAGAGCGTGACAGCCCTCCGCAGAGTCCGGCGCCGCACCGGCCGCACCAAGGGAAGCACCGACGACAGCAGCACATCGACGACCACCGCGGCGCCCCACCGCAGCACGGATCCGCCCCCGCGCGGACGACGGTACGCCCGCAGCACCGCGAGCCCGGCGGGCAGCCCGACCGACGGCCACGACAGCACGCACACCAGCAGCGCGACGGCCACGAGCACCCGCGCGGACCCCACCCACAGACTCCGGCTCACGAGTCGCCCCAACCACCCGGAGATGTCGCCTTTGCCCGTCCGCATGGGAGGAACGCTAAGCGCTACGAGCCCGATCCGGACGGACCAGCACACCCCATGTCCCGTCTAAGATGCGCCACATGAGCTATGGGCAGGGGGGACCCCAGTCCCAGTGGGATCCCTGGAAACCGCAGTCGCAGCAGCCCTGGAACAGCGGGGGCGGAGGCCAGTCTCCGGACTGGGCCGCGCTCGCCGAGGCGTCGGAGTCACGTAACAAACGACGGCGGCTGCTGCTGGTCGGCGGCGGCGCGGTCGCCACCGTCGCGATCGGTGCCGCCGTGGCCGTGGCCGTGGTCTCGGCCAACGGCGACAACCAGGCGAGCAACCCGGCCTCCCTGCCCTCGGCGGACATCCCGAGCGGGTCGCCCTCCGGCCCGTCGTTCGCCCCGACCAGCGCCCCGCCCCCGCTGGACCCGAAGGACTTCGTCGCCAGCGCGAAGAAGGACAAGGCGCCGCTCGGCCCGGACACCCTCTTCCCCGGCACCCAGCTGACCATGGGCGAGACGGTCTACAAGAAGGGTCCCACGGCCGACACCAGGAGCTGCGGCACGGCGGCGGGCGGCTCGCTGCCCAAGGTCCTCAAGGCGAACGACTGCACCCGCCTGATACGAGTCACCTACTCCAAGGACGGGATCGCGGTGACGGTCGGCGTGGCGGTCTTCGACACCGAGGCGCAGGCCGTCAAGGCCAAGGCCCAGACCGACAAGAAGAGCTTCGTGAAGTCGCTCTCCGGCGGCGGCGTGAAGCCCTTCTGCGAGGCCGGGTTCTGCCGCACGACCAGCAACTCCTACGGCCGCTACGCCTACTTCACCAACGCCGGCTTCACCAACGGCAAGGACGTGACGGAGAAGGACACCGAGGTGTTCGCCACGGGCGACAACCTCCAGCAGTTCACGTTCAACCAGATCCGCCGCCGCGGCGAGGCCCAGGCATCGGCCGCGGCCAACGAATAGCCCTCAGCAGCACCCGGCCGGCGGCAGCGACCGCTTGTTCCGCGCCTCCTTGTTGCGCGCCGCCAGCAGCTCGTCGGCCGGGTAGCCGACCTCCTCCAGCGTCAGCCCGTGCGGCCGTACGACGTGTACGGCCGAGTCGCGGACGCCGGCCGCCAGCACCTTCCCCGGCCAGTCCGGCGGCCGGTGCCCGTCGCCCACGAACAGCAGCGCCCCGATGAGCGAGCGCACCATGTTGTGGCAGAAGGCGTCGGCCCGCACGGTCGCGGTGATGATTCCCTCGTCGCCCCTCACGAGACTCAGCTCCTGGAGCGTGCGGATCGTCGTCGCGCCCTCCCGCTTCTTGCAGTAGGCGGCGAAGTCGTGCTCCCCGAGCAGCCGGCGCGCGGCCTCGTTCATGGCGTCGACGTCCAGGGGCCAGTCGTGCCACAGCACATGGTTGCGCAGCAGCGGGTCGACGCCTCCGGGATTGTCGGTGACCCGGTACGCGTATCGCCGCCAGACGGCCGAGAATCGCGCGTTGAAGCCACTGGGCGCCTCCCTGAGGGCCCAGACCCGCACGTCCCGGGGCAGCCGCCCGGCGAGCCGCTTCAGCAGCTTCTGATGGTGCTCGGCCCAGACCTCACGCGGCAGATCGACATGCGCGACCTGCCCCCGGGCGTGCACCCCGGCATCGGTACGCCCCGCCACGGTCAGCTCGTACGTCTCCCGCGACCGCGTCACGGTCCGCAGCGCGTCCTCGATCTCCCCCTGCACGGTCCGCCGCCCCCCGGCCTGCTTGGCCCACCCGGAGAACTCACTCCCGTCGTACGACAGATCAAGCCGAACACGAACAAACCCGGCAGCTGCTTCATCACTCACGCACAGATCCTCTCAGAGCACAAAAAAGCGGGCCCGCTCCTGTAAAGGAACGGGCCCGCGGCAGAACGCTTACGCGTCCTTCGACTCCTCGGCGGAAGCCTCGGCGGCCTCGTCGGACTTGGCCTCGACGGCCTCGTCCTTCTTGAGGGCGTCTTCCTTGACCGCACGCTTGGTCGCGGCCTCGGCCTCGCCGGTCGCCTCCTGCGCCACCGTCAGCGCCTCGACCAGCTCGATGACAGCCATGGGCGCGTTGTCGCCACGGCGGTTACCGATCTTGGTGATACGGGTGTAGCCACCCGGACGGTTCTCGTAGCGCGGGCCGATCTCGGTGAAGAGCGTGTGGACGATGCTCTTGTCCGTGATGACCTGGAGCACCTGACGGCGGTTGTGAAGGTCGCCCTTCTTCGCCTTGGTGACCAGACGCTCGGCGTACGGCCGCAGCTTGCGGGCCTTCGCCTCGGTGGTGGTGATGCGACCGTGCTCGAACAGCGCCTTCGCGAGGTTCGCGAGGAGCAGCTTCTCGTGCGCGGCGCTGCCGCCCATACGGGCACCCTTGGTGGGCTTCGGCATGGTGTTTCTCCTAGGTGTCTGCCCCGGCCGTATCAGGTACCGGGGTCAGTATCTGAGCAGACGGTTGCCTGTCAGAGATCCGGACGACAGGCCCCGAAGGGGCTGTCGTCCGGAAGGGGCGCGGGGAACTGCGCGATCAAGCACAGCGCACCCGCACCCGGGTACGGACCGTATCGCCCGAGTTCTCAGTACTGCTCGGTCTCCACGAAGCCCGCGTCCGCGTCGTCGTCCGCGCCAAACGCGTCCGCCGCAGCGGTCGGGTCGAATCCGGGCGGGGAGTCCTTGAGCGCCAGGCCCATACCCGCCAGCTTCGCCTTGACCTCGTCGATCGACTTCGCACCGAAGTTGCGAATGTCGAGCAGGTCCGCCTCGGACCGCGCGACGAGCTCACCCACGGAGTGGATGCCCTCACGCTTGAGGCAGTTGTACGACCGAACGGTGAGCTCGAGCTCCTCGATCGGCAGCGCCAGATCGGCGGCGAGGGCGGCGTCCGTGGGGGACGGGCCCATGTCGATGCCCTCGGCGTCGATGTTGAGCTCACGGGCCAGACCGAACAGCTCGACCAGGGTCTTACCGGCCGACGCCATGGCGTCACGCGGACGCATGGCCTGCTTGGTCTCGACGTCGACGATCAGCTTGTCGAAGTCGGTCCGCTGCTCGACACGCGTGGCCTCGACCTTGTACGTGACCTTGAGCACCGGCGAGTAGATCGAGTCGACCGGGATCCGGCCGATCTCCTGGCCGACCTGCTTGTTCTGCACGGCGGAGACGTAACCGCGGCCGCGCTCGACCGTCAGCTCCATCTCCAGCTTGCCCTTGCCGTTGAGCGTGGCGAGGACCAGGTCGGGGTTGTGCACCTCGACACCAGCCGGGGGCGCGATGTCGGCGGCGGTGACCAGACCCGGGCCCTGCTTGCGCAGGTACATCACGACCGGCTCGTCGTGCTCCGAGGAGACGACCAGCTGCTTGATGTTGAGGATCAGGTCGGTGACGTCCTCCTTGACGCCCGGCACGGTGGTGAACTCGTGCAGGACACCGTCGATGCGGATGGACGTGACCGCCGCACCCGGGATCGAGGAGAGGAGGGTCCGGCGGAGGGAGTTGCCGAGGGTGTAACCGAAGCCCGGCTCCAGCGGCTCGATCACGAACCGGGAGCGGAATTCGTCGACGACCTCTTCGGTCAACGAGGGACGCTGAGCGATCAGCATATTGCGATCCTTCTGTCAGGGGCGCCCGCTATTTGACGCCCTGATGTGAAACAAGGGTACGGGCGATATGGCTCCGAAGAGCCATACCGCCCGAAAACCTCAGACCAAGCGGCCTGCGTCCAAGATCAGACGCGACGGCGCTTGGGCGGACGGCAGCCGTTGTGCGGGGTCGGCGTGACGTCCTGGATGGAGCCGACCTCGAGGCCGGTCGCCTGCAGGGAGCGGATCGCGGTCTCACGACCGGAGCCCGGGCCCTTGACGAAGACGTCGACCTTGCGCATGCCGTGCTCCTGGGCGCGGCGGGCAGCCGACTCGGCGGCCATCTGCGCGGCGAACGGCGTGGACTTGCGCGAGCCCTTGAAGCCGACGTGGCCGGCGGAGGCCCAGGAGATCACGTTGCCGGACGGGTCCGTGATCGAGACGATCGTGTTGTTGAACGTGCTCTTGATGTGCGCGTGGCCGTGAGCGACGTTCTTCTTTTCCTTGCGGCGCACCTTCTTGGCAGCGCCCTGACGTCCCTTGGGGGGCATCTCTTAACTCCTACGGGAGGTGGTCGGTCCTACAGCGAAGACCGTGGACAGGCGTCCGCTGCGGACTACTTCTTGCCCGGCTTCTTCTTGCCGGCGATGGCGCGACGCGGGCCCTTGCGGGTGCGGGCGTTGGTGCTGGTGCGCTGACCGCGGACGGGCAGGCCGCGGCGGTGACGCAGACCCTGGTAGCAGCCGATCTCGACCTTGCGGCGGATGTCGGCCTGGATCTCACGACGGAGGTCACCCTCGGTCCTGATGTTGTTGTCCACGAACTCGCGGATCGCGACGAGCTGCTCCTCGGAGAGATCGCGAACGCGGGTGTTCGGGTCGACGCCGGTGGCGGCCAGCGTCTGCTGCGCGAGGGTCCGGCCGATGCCGAACACGTAGGTGAGGGCGACCTCCACGCGCTTTTCGCGCGGGATGTCAACACCGGAAACGCGTGCCATTCAATGGCTCCAGTTACTTGTCGGAGGTCTTCCACAGAACCGACTCCCAGCCGCCGTATGAGGTACGAACTGGGTCCCCGGCCTCCGAACCAGGGGTGTCAGGCGAACTTCGTCCGCCCGGGTCCTGCGTATGAACATATTCAGCTCGCGTCGCGCGAATCCCTGCGATGGATGCAGAGGGTGCGATCCGCTGTCGATCAGCCCTGGCGCTGCTTGTGGCGCGGGTTGTCGCAGATGATCATGACCCGGCCGTGACGGCGGATCACCCTGCACTTGTCGCAGATCTTCTTGACGCTCGGCTTGACCTTCATTAGGTGAGGTTCTCCGGGTCAGTGCCACCACCTCGCCGGGGCGAGATGCGGGGCAAGATCTACTTGTAGCGGTAGACGATCCGGCCACGCGTCAGGTCGTACGGAGACAGCTCCACCACGACCCGGTCGTCAGGGAGGATGCGGATGTAGTGCATGCGCATCTTGCCGCTGATGTGTGCCAGGACCTGGTGGCCGTTCTGGAGCTCGACCTTGAACATGGCGTTCGGAAGAGACTCGACGACAGTGCCCTCGATCTCGATGGCACCTTGCTTCTTGGCCACGCTTCGCCCTTCGAATCGACTACCTTGATCGACTCCGGGCGAGCGCATGCAGACATGCGGGTGCACCAGAGCCGACGAGTCAGTCTACGTCAGGCCCCTCAGAAACACGAATCGAGAGAGTCTGCCCCAGCGGGCAGCCCTTTAAGCGCCCCCACAGGGGCGCGGGGAACTACGCGAAGAACCCCCACCGGCCCGCAGCCGCGGTCGGCGCTCAGCCCAGCGGGTCCGGAGCGGCAACGATCCCCAGCTCGGCGAGCTTCGCCTTCCCCCCGTCGAAAGACGTCAGCACCAGCGGCCCTTCCTCGGTCAGCGCGACCGAGTGCTCCCAGTGCGACGACCACGTACCGTCCGTCGTGATGACGGTCCAGTCGTCCTTGAGGACCTCCGTCTTCGGAGTGCCCAGGGACACCATCGGCTCGATGGCGAGGCAGAAGCCCGGCACCAGCTTCGGCCCCTTGCCGCGCCGCCGGTCGACGTAGTTCAGCAGGTGCGGGTCCATGTGCATCTCCGTGCCGATGCCGTGCCCGCCGTAGTCCTCGATGATCCCGTACTTGCCACCGCCGGGCTTGGGCTGGCGGCGGATGTACGTCTCGATGGCCCGGGAGACGTCGACCAGCCGGTTGCCCTGCTTCATGGCCGCGATGCCGGCCCACATCGACTCCTCGGTCACCCGGGAGAGCTCGACCAGCTCCGGGGAGTGGCCGGAGCCGACGAAGGCCGTGTAGGCGGCGTCGCCGTGCCAGCCGTCGATGATCGCGCCGCAGTCGATGGAGATGACGTCCCCGTCCTTGAGGACGACGTCCTCGGACGGGATGCCGTGGACGACGACCTCGTTCACGGACGTGCAGATCGTCGCCGGGAAGCCGCCGTAGCCGAGGAAGTTCGGCTTGGCGTTGTGCTCGGCGAGCACCTTGCGGGCGACCTGGTCCAGATCCTTCGTGGTGGCCCCCGGCACCGCGGCTTCCCGGGTCGCCGCGTGGATGGCGGCGACGACCAGGCCCGCCTCACGCATCTTGGCGATCTGCTCGGAGGTCTTGATCTGCACCATGGGAGCTACGGCCTTTCTGGACCGGAGAGAGAATGAACGCCTTCAACGATACGGGGACGCGCGAGGGACCCCGCCCCACACAGCAGCCGCGGCTCCCCGAGGGGAACCGCGGCCGTAGCTGCGTACGAACGACTACTTGTCGCCCTCGCCACGCTTCAGCGCCTCCATGGCGCGTGTCGTGACGTCCTCCACCTTGCCGAGCGCGGAGATCGTGACCACCAGGCCCTGGGCCTTGTAGTAGTCGATGATCGGCTCGGTCTGCGTGTGGTAGACCTCCAGCCGCGTGCGGACGGTCTCCTCGGAGTCGTCGTCCCGCTGGTACAGCTCGCCGCCGCAGACGTCGCAGACGCCCTCCTTGGCCGGCTGCTTGTACGTCACGTGGAAGACGTGCGAGGAGTCGTTGCGGCAGATGCGGCGGCCGGCGATCCGCTTGACGACCTCGTCCTCGGGGACCTCCAGGTCCAGCACCGCGTCGAGCTGCATGGTCTCGGTCTCGAGCAGCTCGTCGAGCGCCTCGGCCTGCGAGACATTGCGGGGGAAGCCGTCCAGCAGGAAACCGTTCTCGGCGTCCGGCTGCTCCATGCGGTCCTTCGCCATGGCGATGGTGACCTCGTCGGGCACGAGATTGCCCGCGTCCATGTAGGACTTCGCCAGTTTGCCGAGTTCCGTCTGCTGGCTGATGTTGGCCCGGAACAGGTCGCCCGTGGAGATGTGCGGGATCGACAGGTTTCTGGCCAGGAACGCGGCCTGCGTTCCCTTACCGGCGCCCGGCGGCCCGACGAGGACGATACGCATCAGCGGAGGAACCCTTCGTAATTGCGCTGCTGGAGCTGGCTCTCGATCTGCTTCACGGTCTCGAGGCCGACACCCACGATGATCAGGATGCTGGTCCCGCCGAACGGGAAGTTCTGGTTTGCCCCGAAACCAACCAACGCCATCGTCGGTACGAGAGCGATCAGACCCAGGTACAGCGAACCCGGCCAGGTGATCCGGTTGAGTACGTAGCTCAGGTACTCAGCGGTCGGTCGGCCAGCCCGGATGCCCGGGATGAAGCCACCATACTTCTTCATGTTGTCGGCGACTTCCTCGGGGTTGAAGGAGATCGCCACATAGAAGAACGCGAAGAAAACGATCAGCAGGAAGTACGAAATGATGTAGTACGGGTGGTCGCCCTTGACGAAGTGTTGCTCGATCCAGGTTTTCCAGCCCGAGTTTCCACCGGCGAACTGGGCGATCAGCGCCGGGATGTAGAGCAGCGACGAGGCGAAGATGACGGGAATCACACCCGCCTGGTTCACCTTCAGCGGGATGTACGTGGACGTACCGCCGTAGGAGCGGCGGCCGATCATGCGCTTGGCGTACTGCACCGGGATACGGCGCTGGGCCTGCTCGACGAAGACCACCAGGCCGACCATGACCAGGCCGACGGCGATGACGGTGCCGAACTCGATCCAGCCGCCGGCCAGGGAGCCCTGCTTCTTGATGGCCCACAGGGCGGACGGGAAGGTGGCGGCGATCGAGATGAACATCAGGATCGACATGCCGTTGCCGATACCGCGGTCGGTGATGAGCTCACCGAGCCACATCACGGCCGCCGTGCCGGCGGTCATCGTGATGACCATGGTGATGGTGACGAAGATCGACTGGTCCGGGACGATCTGGCTGGCCACGGGGCAGCCCTGGAACAGAGCGCCGCTGCGGGCGGTGGCGACGAGGCCGGTGCCCTGGAGGATGGCGAGGGCGATCGTCAGGTAACGGGTGTACTGCGTGATCTTCGCCGTACCTGCCTGGCCCTCCTTCTTCAGGGCTTCCAGGCGGGGGATCACCACGGTCAGCAGCTGGAGGATGATGCTCGCCGTGATGTACGGCATGATGCCCAGCGCGAAGATGGTGATCTGCAGCAGCGCACCGCCACTGAACATGTTGACCAGACCGAAGAGACCCTGGTTGGCCTGGGCGTTATCGATACACGTCTGGACGTTCCGGTAATCGACACCTGGGATCGGGATATGTGTACCGACCCGGTAGACCACGATGATGGCGAGCGTGAAGAGCAGCTTCTTGCGCAGGTCGGGCGTCTTGAACGCCCGGGCGAACGCGGTGAGCACGGTGCCTCCTGCGACCCCCGCGCAACTGCGTCAAGGGTGACGGTCTGAGAGTCCAATGGGAACAACGACATAGGTAACGGTCAACTGCCGCTCAGAGTGCCCGAAGTGCAGCACCCTGTGAAAAGAGGGCAGTGCAGGCCACCTTACCGGCGTGACTGCCGCCCTAGGAACGACCAACCGGGGATACCCCATATGTGGGGTATCCCCGGTCGGGATCGCTCAGGTCATCAAGACGCCCGTGGTGTTCAGACGAGCTCGGTGACGCTACCGCCGGCGGCGGTGATCTTCTCCTTGGCGGAGCCGGAGACGGCGTCGACCGTCACCTGCAGCGCCACGGAGAGCTCGCCCTGGCCGAGGACCTTGACGAGGCTGTTCTTGCGGACGGCACCCTTGGCGACCAGGTCGGCAACGGTGACCTCCCCACCCTCGGGGTAGAGGGCGGCGAGCTTGTCCAGGTTCACGACCTGGAACTCCGTCTTGAACGGGTTCTTGAAGCCCTTCAGCTTCGGGAGACGCATGTGGAGGGGCATCTGGCCACCCTCGAAGCGCTCCGGAACCTGGTAGCGGGCCTTCGTGCCCTTGGTACCACGACCGGCCGTCTTACCCTTCGACGCCTCACCACGACCGACACGGGTCTTGGCGGTCTTGGCGCCCGGGGCGGGACGGAGGTTGTGGATCTTGAGCGGGTTGTTCTCCGCCATGATCAGTCGACCTCCTCGACCGTCACGAGGTGGCGGACGGTGTGCACCATGCCGCGGAACTCGGGGCGGTCCTCCTTGACGACCTGCGTGTTGATGCCCTTGAGACCAAGGGAGCGCAGGGTGTCACGGTGGTTCTGCTTGCTGCCGATGTAGGACTTGACCTGCGTAATCTTGAGCTGCGCCATGATTACGCACCCGCCCCGGCACGCGCACGGAGAAGAGCCGCGGGGGCGACGTCCTCGAGGGGCAGACCACGGCGGGCCGCGATCTCCTCGGGACGCTGCAGACCCCGGAGGGCCTCCACGGTCGCGTGCACGATGTTGATCGCGTTGTCGGAGCCGAGCGACTTCGACAGCACGTCGTGGATACCGGCGCACTCGAGCACGGCACGCACCGGACCACCGGCGATAACACCGGTACCGGGCGACGCGGGCTTGAGCAGCACGACGCCGGCAGCCTTCTCACCCTGGATGGGGTGCGGGATGGTGCCCTGGATGCGGGGGACCTTGAAGAAGTGCTTCTTGGCCTCCTCAACGCCCTTGGCGATGGCGGCCGGCACCTCCTTGGCCTTGCCGTATCCGACACCCACGGTGCCGTCACCGTCGCCCACCACGACCAGCGCGGTGAAGCTGAAGCGACGACCACCCTTCACAACCTTGGCGACGCGGTTGATCGCGACAACGCGCTCAACGTACGCGGTCTTCTCGGCGGCAGCAGCGCCGCCGTCACGGCCCTTCCGGTCCCGCCGCTCGCCGCCACCGGCACCGCCACCGCGGCGCTGGGGTCCAGCCATTGGAATTACCTCTCTCTGTTTCCGCTAGCTACGGCAGGCTCAGAACTTGAGCCCGGCTTCGCGGGCGGCGTCCGCCAGGGCGGCGATGCGCCCCGCGTACTGGTTACCACCACGGTCGAACACGACGGCCTCGACACCGGCGGCCTTGGCGCGCTCGGCGACCAGGGCGCCGACCTGCTTGGCCTGCGCGGACTTGTCGCCCTCGCCACCGCGGATCGAGGTGTCCAGGGTGGACGCCGACGCAAGGGTGTGACCCTTGAGGTCGTCGATCACCTGGGCCACGATGTGGCGGTTCGAGCGGGTAACGACCAGACGCGGACGCTCCGCCGTTCCGTTGATGTGCTTACGGATCCGGATGTGGCGGCGCTTGATCGCGGCGCGCTTGTAGGCGTCGCCCTTAAGGATCTTCTGTCCGTATGCCATGGCTTACTTACCCGCCTTTCCGACCTTGCGGCGGATGACTTCGCCCTCGTACTTGACGCCCTTGGCCTTGTACGGGTCGGGCCTGCGCAGCTTGCGGATGTTGGCCGCAACCTCGCCGACCTTCTGCTTGTCGATGCCCTCGACCGAGAAACGGGTCGGGGACTCCACCTTGAAGGTGATGCCCTCGGGGGCCTCGACCAGGATCGGGTGGCTGTAGCCCAGGGAGAACTCCAGGTTGGAGCCCTTGGCCTGGACGCGGTAACCGACACCGCTGATTTCGAGCTTCTTGACGTATCCCTGGGTCACACCGGTGATCATGTTCGCCACCAGCGTGCGGGACAGGCCGTGCAGGGCCTTGCTCTGCCGCTCGTCGTTGGGCCGGAGCACCTGAAGGGTGCCGTCCTCGGCCTTGGCGATGTCGATCGGCGCGATGACGGTGTGGGTCAGTTCGCCCTTGGGGCCCTTGACCGCGACCGTACGGCCGTCGATGGTGACGTCCACGCCGGCGGGAACCGGGATGGGGAGCTTGCCGATACGCGACATTGCTGTCTCTCCTCCGTTCCCGAACTACCAGACGTAGGCGAGGACTTCCCCACCCACGCCCTTCTTCTGCGCCTGCTTGTCGGTCAGGAGACCGTGGGACGTGGAGATGATGGCCACGCCCAGGCCGCCGAGAACCTTCGGCAGGTTGGTGGACTTCGCGTACACCCGGAGACCGGGCTTGGAGATCCGCTTGATGCCCGCGATGGAGCGCTCACGGTTGGGGCCGAACTTCAGCTCCAGGACGAGGTTCTTGCCGACCTCGGCGTCCTCGACCTTCCAGCCCGTGATGAAGCCCTCCTGCTGGAGGATCTCCGCGATGTGCGACTTGATCTTCGACGCCGGCATCGTCACGGAGTCGTGGTATGCCGAGTTCGCGTTCCGCAGACGCGTCAGCATGTCTGCGATCGGATCAGTCATGGTCATGAATTGGCCTTCGGCCTCTCTCGCCGGGGTTTCCTGGTGCGCCATCCTTCTCCCCGATCCGAGACGGGGCGGGTGCGGCGCGGTGGACCTACGGCGTAGTAAGTCGTACGGGCGGCAGTCAGGCGCCCAACCCTCCAAGCCTAAGCCATGGAGAGGAGGGCACCTGACACGCCCATTGCTTACCGAGAGCCCTGGGAATCCCTAAAAGGGGGATTACCAGGAGCTCTTGGTCACGCCCGGCAGCTCGCCACGGTGAGCCATCTCACGAAGGCACACGCGGCACAGGCCGAACTTGCGGTACACGGAGTGCGGGCGGCCACAGCGCTGGCAGCGGGTGTAGCCACGCACACCGAACTTGGGCTTGCGAGCAGCCTTCGCGATCAGAGCCTTCTTCGCCATCTCGCTCACGCCTCCTTGAAGGGGAAGCCGAGGTGACGAAGGAGCGCGCGGCCCTCAGCGTCGTTGGTCGCCGTGGTCACCACGGTGATGTCCATACCCCGGGTGCGGTCGATCTTGTCCTGGTCGATCTCGTGGAACATGACCTGCTCCGTGAGACCGAAGGTGTAGTTGCCACGGCCGTCGAACTGCTTGGGGGACAGGCCGCGGAAGTCGCGGATGCGCGGCAGCGCGAGCGACAGGGTGCGGTCCAGGAACTCCCACATGCGGTCGCCACGGAGCGTGACGTGGGCACCGATCGGCTGGCCCTCACGCAGCTTGAACTGCGCGATGGACTTGCGGGCCTTGGTGACGGCCGGCTTCTGACCGGTGATCGTGGTGAGGTCCTTGATGGCACCCTCGATCAGCTTGGAGTCGCGGGCGGCGTCGCCCACACCCATGTTGACCACGATCTTGACGAGACCGGGGATCTGCATGACGTTCTCGTACTTGAACTCGTCACGCAGCTTGCCCGTGATCTCCTCACGGTACTTCTGCTTCAGACGCGGGCTGGTGGTGGTCGTCATCAGATGTCCTCACCCGTCCGCTTGGCAACGCGGATCTTGTTGCCTTCGTCGTCGAAGCGGTAACCGACGCGGGTCACGACCTTGTTGCCGTCCTTCTCCACGACCAGCTGGACGTTGGAGACGTGGATCGGCGCCTCGGTGGTGACGATGCCGCCGGCCTGCGAACCGCGAGCCGTCGGACCTGCCTTGGTGTGCTTCTTGACCCGGTTGACACCCTCGACCAGGACACGCTCGTCGCGCGGGTAAGCGGCAATGACCTTGCCCTGCTTGCCCTTGTCCTTACCGGTGATGACCTGGACCAGGTCGCCCTTCTTGATCTTCATGCTCACAGCACCTCCGGCGCGAGGGAGATGATCTTCATGAACTTCTTCTCGCGCAGCTCACGGCCGACCGGGCCGAAGATACGGGTGCCACGAGGGTCGCCGTCGTTCTTCAGAATGACAGCGGCGTTCTCGTCGAAGCGGATGTACGAGCCGTCCGGACGGCGGCGCTCCTTGACGGTGCGAACGATGACCGCCTTGATGACGTCACCCTTCTTCACGTTGCCGCCGGGGATCGCGTCCTTGACGGTGGCGACGATGACGTCACCGATACCCGCGTAGCGGCGACCGGAGCCACCGAGCACACGGATGCAGAGGATTTCCTTCGCACCCGTGTTGTCGGCGACACGCAGTCGCGACTCCTGCTGGATCACGTCTATCTCCTGGTTGTCTGCCGGTTCCCGGCAGGGGCTTCCCTCGTGCGAGGTCGGCCCCTGCCGAGCCTGGCGGAACGATTCCTAGGGCATCCCCCTAGGAGGGATTACTTGGCCTTCTCGAGGATCTCGACGACGCGCCAGCGCTTCGTCGCGGACAGCGGCCGGGTCTCCATGAGGAGGACACGGTCGCCGACACCCGCGGCGTTCTGCTCGTCGTGCGCCTTGAGCTTGTTGGTACGGCGGATGACCTTGCCGTACAGCGCGTGCTTGACGCGGTCCTCGACGGCGACGACGACGGTCTTGTCCATCTTGTCGCTGACGACGAGACCCTCGCGGGTCTTGCGGAAGCCGCGGGCCTCTGCAGTCTGCTCAGTCACGTTGCTCTCACTCATCAGGCGCTCTCCACCGTCTCGATGCCCAGCTCGCGCTCACGCATCAGGGTGTAGATCCGCGCGATGTCCTTACGGACGGCCTTCAGCCGGCCGTGGTTCTCGAGCTGGCCCGTCGCCGCCTGGAAGCGGAGGTTGAACAGCTCTTCCTTGGCCTCGCGGAGCTTGTTGAGCAGCTCCTCGTTGCCCAGCTCGCGCAGCTCGGACGCCTTGGTACCGGCCGACATCACGCTTCACCTGCCTCGCGCTTGACGATCTTGCACTTCATCGGCAGCTTGTGAGCCGCACGGGTCAGGGCCTCGCGCGCGATCTTCTCGTTGGGGTACGACAGCTCGAACATCACGCGTCCGGGCTTGACGTTGGCGATCCACCACTCCGGAGAACCCTTACCGGAACCCATGCGGGTCTCGGCGGGCTTCTTCGTGAGGGGGCGGTCCGGGTAGATGTTGATCCAGACCTTGCCGCCACGCTTGATGTGACGGGTCATGGCGATACGAGCTGCCTCGATCTGCCGGTTCGTCACGTACGCCGGGGTCAGGGCCTGAATGCCGTACTCGCCGAACGCAACCTGCGTGCCACCCTTGGACATGCCGTTGCGCTTGGGGTGGTGCTGCTTGCGGTGCTTGACCCTACGGGGGATCAGCATGTCGGTCAGGCCTCCGTTCCGGTGCTCTCAGCCGGAGCGGCGGACGCGGGAGCCTCGGCCTTGGGGGCCTCGGAACCAGCGGCCTGCTGCGGCTTGCGACCGCGCCGCTCGCCACCGCGGCCACCACGGGCCGGGCGGTCGGCACCGCCGCGGGCCGGGCGGTTACCCGCACGGGCAGCGGCGTTCTCGGCGCGGACCTCGGCGATGTTCTTGACGTCGCCCTTGTAGATCCAGACCTTCACACCGATGCGGCCGAAGGTCGTCTTGGCCTCGAAGAAGCCGTAGTCCACGTTCGCGCGGAGCGTGTGCAGGGGCACACGGCCCTCGCGGTAGAACTCCGAGCGGGACATCTCGGCGCCACCGAGGCGGCCACCGCACTGGATCTTGATGCCCTTGGCGCCGGCCTTCATCGTGCCCTGCATGCTCTTGCGCATGGCGCGACGGAAGGAGACGCGGGAGGAGAGCTGCTCGGCGACGGCCTGGGCAACCAGCTGAGCGTCGGTCTCGGGGCTCTTGACCTCGAGGATGTTCAGCTGGACCTGCTTGCCCGTGAGCTTCTCGAGGTCACCGCGGATGCGGTCGGCCTCGGCGCCACGGCGGCCGATGACGATGCCCGGACGCGCGGTGTGGATGTCCACACGCACACGGTCACGGGTGCGCTCGATCTCGACCTTGGAGATGCCGGCGCGCTCCATGCCGGACGTCATCATCCGACGGATGGCGACGTCTTCCTTGACGTAGTCCTTGTACAGCTTGTCGGCGTACCAACGCGACTTGAAGTCGGTCGTGACACCGAGCCGGAACCCGTGCGGGTTTACCTTCTGGCCCATTACCGGGTTCCTTCCTTGCTGCTGACGACCACGGTGATGTGGCTGGTCCGCTTGCGGATCCGGTAGGCACGGCCCTGGGCGCGCGGACGGAACCGCTTCAGGGTCGGGCCCTCGTCGACGTAGGCCTCGGAGATGTAGAGGCTGTCGACATCGGTGTGGTCGTAGTTGTGCGCGGCGTTGGCAATGGCGCTGTCCAGCACCTTGCCGACCGGCACGCTCGCGGCCTGCGGGGCGAAACGCAGGACCGCCTGAGCCTCCGTGGCGTTCAGGCCACGGATGAGGTCCACCACTCGGCGGGCCTTCATGGGCGTGACGCGGATGTACCGCGCCTGGGCCCTGGCGTCCATGGTTGTCCTTCCAGTGTCTGTCATGGTCATTCCACCCCGCTGCTAGCGGCGCTTCGACTTCCGGTCGTCCTTGACGTGACCCCGGAAGGTGCGCGTCGGCGAGAACTCGCCGAGCTTGTGGCCGACCATCGACTCGGTGACAAACACCGGAATGTGGGTCTTGCCGTTGTGCACCGCGAGCGTGTGGCCGAGCATGGCCGGCACGATCATGGAGCGACGGGACCAGGTCTTGATGACGTTCTTGGTGCCGGCTTCGTTCTGTGCGTCCACCTTCTTGATCAGGTGGTCGTCGACGAAGGGCCCCTTCTTCAAGCTACGAGGCATCTCAACCCGTCCTTAGCGCTTCTTGTTCGTCTTGCGGCGGCGGACGATGTACTTGTTCGACGCCTTCTTGGGCGAACGAGTACGGCCTTCCTTCTTGCCCCAGGGGGACACCGGGTGACGACCACCCGAGGTACGGCCTTCGCCACCACCGTGCGGGTGGTCCACCGGGTTCATGACCACACCACGCACGGTCGGGCGAACGCCCAGCCAGCGCTTACGGCCCGCCTTACCCCAGTTGATGTTGCTCTGCTCGGCGTTGCCCACCTCGCCGACCGTGGCGCGGCAGCGCTGGTCGACCAGGCGGATCTCACCGGACGGCATGCGGAGGTGGGCCATCGAGCCCTCCTTCGCGAGCAGCTGCACCGAGGCGCCGGCGGAGCGGGCGAACTTCGCACCGCCGCCCGGACGCAGCTCGATGGCGTGCAGCGTGGTACCGACCGGGATGTTGCGCAGGGCAAGGTTGTTGCCCGGCTTGATGTCGGCCCCGGGACCGTTCTCGACGCGGTCGCCCTGGCTCAGGCCACGCGGCGCGAGGATGTAGCGCTTCTCGCCGTCCGCGTAGTGCAGGAGCGCGATGCGCGCGGTGCGGTTAGGGTCGTACTCGATGTGCGCGACCTTCGCCGGCACGCCGTCCTTGTCGTGACGACGGAAGTCGATCACGCGGTAGGCGCGCTTGTGGCCACCGCCCTGGTGGCGGACGGTCACACGACCGGAGTTGTTACGGCCACCCTTGCTGTGCAGGGGGCGGACCAACGACTTCTCCGGCGTGGACCGCGTGACCTCGACGAAGTCGGCGACGCTGGAGCCACGACGGCCCGGCGTAGTCGGCTTGTACTTGCGGATTCCCATTTCTCAGTCCTCGTCCGATATCGGACGATCCGGACCGCCCTTAGGCGGTCGGACCGCCGAAGATGTCGATACGGTCGCCCTCAGCGAGGGTCACGATCGCGCGCTTGGTGGACGCGCGCTGGCCGAAGCCGGTGCGGGTCCGCTTGCGCTTGCCCTGGCGGTTGATCGTGTTGACCCCGGTGACCTTGACCGAGAAGACCGCCTGGACGGCCTGCTTGATCTGGGTCTTGTTGGCGCTCGGGTCGACGACGAACGTGTACTTGCCCTCGTCGAGGAGCGCGTAGCTCTTCTCCGAGACAACCGGCTTGAGCAGCACGTCACGGGGGTCCGTGAAGGACTTGCTCAGCGGGGTCTCGACGGTGTTCTTGCCCTCGGCGGCGTGGCGACGCGCCTTGGCGACGCGCGCGGCCTTGGCCTTCTTCGCCGCCTTGGAGGCGATAGCGGGGTGACGGATAGCCATCAGGCCTCGCTCCCTTCGGTGTCATTGGCCTTCGGGCCGGACACGAAGGACTCGAAGGCGGCCTGGGTGAAGACCACGTCGTCCGAGACGAGAACGTCGTACGTGTTCAGCTGGCCCGGCTCCAGGATGTGGACCTGGGGCAGGTTACGGGCGGACAGCCACGCGGCCTCATCGGCGCGGTCGACGACCAGGAGCAGGTTCTTGCGCTCCGAGATCTTGCCGAACAGCGTCTTGGCGGCCTTCGTCGACGGGTTCTCACCCTCGATGACGCCGGAGACGACGTGGATGCGGTTGTGGCGGGCCCGGTCGGTGAGGGCGTGACGCAGAGCGGCAGCCTTCATCTTCTTCGGGGTCCGCTGCGAGTAGTCGCGCGGCACGGGACCGTGCACGACGCCACCACCGGCGAACTGCGGCGCGCGGGTCGAACCCTGACGGGCGCGACCGGTGCCCTTCTGGCGGTACGGCTTCTTGCCGCCACCACGGACTTCACCGCGACGCTTGGTCTTGTGCGTGCCCTGGCGGGCAGCGGCGTTCTGCGCGACGACGACCTGGTGGATCAGCGGGATGCTGATCTTCTCCACGCCGAAGATCTCCGCGGGGAGCTCGACGCTACCGGTCTTCTCGCCCGCAGGCGAAAGGATGTCAACAGTGCTCATCGGTACCTCAGGCCCCCTTGGCCGCGGTGCGGACCAGGACGAGGCCGCCGTTCGGACCGGGAACCGCGCCCTTGATGAGCAGCAGACCCTTCTCCGCGTCAACGGCGTGGACGGTCAGGTTCTGGGTGGTGACACGCTCGTTGCCCATGCGACCCGCCATGCGGAGGCCCTTGAACACGCGGCCCGGGGTGGCGCAGCCACCGATGGAACCGGGCGAGCGGTGCTTGCGCTGGGTGCCGTGTCCGGCGCCGAGGCCCTTGAAGTTGTGACGCTTCATGACACCGGCGAAGCCCTTGCCCTTGCTCTTGCCGGTCACGTCGACCTTGAGGCCGGCCTCGAACACCTCGGCGGTGATCTCCTGGCCGAGGGTGTACTCGCTGGCGTCAGCGGTACGGATCTCGACGAGGTGGCGGCGGGGAGTGACGTCGGCCTTGGCGAAGTGGCCCTTGAGGGGCTTGTTCACCTTGCGCGGGTCGATCTCGCCGAACGCGATCTGGACGGACTCGTAGCCGTCGACGTCGTTCGTGCGGACCTGGGTGACGACATTGGGGCCGGCCTTGACGACGGTGACCGGAACAACACGGTTGTTCGCGTCCCACACCTGCGTCATGCCGAGCTTCTCGCCCAGGATGCCCTTGATCTGCTTAGCCATTCTCAGATCACCAGCCCTCAGAGCTTGATCTCGATGTCGACACCGGCCGGGAGGTCGAGTCGCATCAGAGAGTCAACGGTCTTGGGCGTCGGGTCGAGAATGTCGATCAGGCGCTTGTGCGTGCGCATCTCGAAGTGCTCGCGCGAGTCCTTGTACTTGTGCGGCGACTTGATGACGCAGTACACGTTCTTCTCAGTGGGCAGCGGCACCGGGCCCGCGACCGACGCACCAGTGCGGGTCACCGTCTCGACGATCTTCTTCGCCGAGGAGTCGATGACCTCGTGGTCGTAGGCCTTGAGCCGGATGCGGATCTTCTGTCCCGCCATGGCTACTCAGTAGTCCTGTCTCTCGTAACGCTCTGGAACCCGGTGTTCCGTACTATCCGTTCTCCGACCCACGCGGTCGGGCGTGTCGCGCTCCCGCTGACAAGGATGTCCCTTGTCCGTACTACTTTCCGGGATTGCACACGGCCCTTCCGGAACCGCGAGCCGAGGGCGGAAAACCCACCGGGTGCCTGGCCGGTGCCGCGCAGACGCTTCCCGGAAGATTCCCGTACGTCCGCCTCAGCGCTGCCGTAAGGCAGTTGGGGCGACGAGTACTGTGGGACTCGCTTCCGGTCCCCCCGGCGGGAGGCGCGCAGCATCAACACTCGACCGAGCAACTCGGACAGTCTGCCATATGGGGCAGGGGCGACGCCAATCGAGCCGAGGAGAATACCCCGGGGGTGACGTAGGTCAAACACAAGGCCGGACAGGCCCGGGCCCCTCCCCCTCGACGAGCCACTCCAGCTCTGCGTCGTAGGCCCGGTAGCCGGCCTTGCCCCAGTCGGGTGCGTCGGACTCCGGCCGGATCTCCACCACTCCCCCGAGCGGACCGGAGACGGACCGGAGACGGACCGGAGACGGACCGGGCCGGCCGCCCTTCTTCCGGGACGCGCGTCTTCTCCTGATGGAACAGATCACTCGGCCCAGGGAACGCGCACCGGCTTGCGCTTCCACCACTCGCCGAGTTCCTCTTCCGGCCTCTCGTTCGTCGGGCGCACCCAGGGGCGAAGTGAACGCTCCGGGTCCGGGACGGTGGCGGCACGGAAACGGGCGTCCAGCCGTGCGAGCAGCTGCCCGAGCGCACCCCCGCGCGCCTCCGTCGGCAGCGCACGCATCACCTCGTCCAGAGCGTCCCGGGAGTCGAGGTCGTTGCTGTAGGCACTGATGGGGTAGAACTCGTCGCTCGACCAGCCGGGCTCCATCCGGCGCACCAGGCGTTCCCAGGAGGCGAAGCGGTCGGCGACCGAGTACGCGGGGCTCGTGATCTTTTCCCGTAGGTGGGGTGCGACACGCGACCGCTCCGCCTCCAGCCGCTCCGCGTCACACCGGGCGATCGCCTCCAGGACGGGTGGGCAGAGCTCATCCCATACGGCCCGGCTGTCGGGGGCGACCCAGAAGACGTCGCGGGGTGGCCGCGGCTTGCCCCGTCGAGACCGACCGTGCCCGGCTGCGTCTGCCAAACCGCTCACTCCTTCAGCTGTTTCAAGAAGTACTCGTAGCCACCGTCGGGCTGCATGAAGGTCCCATTGTCACCCTCGCGGATCAGCATCGTCCCGGTCGCGTCGTCCCACCACGCGAAGCGGGGGATACCGGACGGAGTGCTGCGCATGCGCAGTCCCTGCGAGCCGGTCAGCATGTCTTCCAGGTACTCCGGCACGTCCAGGTCGTCGACCCCCGGAATGCCACGTTTCTTGATGTCGCCGTGTGCGGCGATCTTGTCCGCGATCATGGGCAGATTGCCCGCCTGGCTCGCGGCGTCCGGCTTTCCGATCTCGTAGAGCCCGTACAGATCCGCCGAGAGCTGGGGATCGAGGAAGTAGAGGAAGGGGTTGGGTGAGGGGCCCAGTCCGAGCGGATCAGGGGTGATGTAGCGGGCCGTCTCGGGGTCGTAGTAGCGATGGAAGTTGTAGTGCAGGCCGCTTTCGGGGTCGTAGTACTGACCGGGAAAGCGCAGCGGGGTGTACGCACTGCTGTCACCCGTCCAGGCCGTGACGCCCCACAGCGTGCTTCTCGCCTGCCAGGCCAGGTGGCCGTCCTCGCCGACCAGTTCGGTGGGAGCTCCGGCCAGGTCGGTAACGATGGCGAAGAACCGCGTGTCGATCTCTTCCCGGGACGCGGTGAGGAGGCGTTCCGTCTGAGTGAGGGGACGTGCTCCGTCGTAGTCCCAGGTCACCGCCACATCGTGCGAGTGGGTGGGACCGGTCGTGAGTTGTTCGGCGAGCGCGGTCCCGTCCCAGGTGAAGTCCGTCTGTTCGACCACGGTGGCGCCGTCCGCCCCCAGCCGCTGCTTGGCGATACGGCGCCCCATCGGGTCGTACCGATACCGCCACAACGTGCCGTCGGGCGTGCGGACGGAGGTCAGGCGATCCTCCGCGTCCCACGTGTACGCCCAAACCTCCGGCTTGCGGGACAGGCGGGTGCGCTGCCGTCGCACCACCCGGCCCTGCTCGTCGTAGTGGTAGCGCGTGTTGCCGGCCCTCAGCAGCCGGGTTCCCACGCTCTCTCGTTGGCCCACAGCGGCCTGACCAGGATGCGTGCTCGGCCAGGCGGCGGCTGTCTGCGCACCGTCGTCACCGTACGCGTACGACTCTGTCCAGTGTTCCGCCCTGACAGCCGTGGTGCGGCCGACCCTGTCCAGCTCGAAGGTCAGGGGCTCACCGTCGGGACCATCGACCCCGACGAGGTGTCCGTCGGCGCGGTAGTGGTAAGAGCGCTCGAGCACTGTGCGGCCGACGGCGGTGCCGACGCTCTGCGCACTGATTCTCCCGCCCTCGTCGTACGCGCGCGTCAGCGACAGGGAGTCGTCCACACCGAGGGACAGCAGTTGTCCCGCCGCGTCTCGGCCGCAGGCGAGAGTGCGGCCTGCGATGCGGCTGCTGGACCGATCGCCACGGTCGTCGTAGGCCCATGTGCTGGTCGCCCCGGTGGGGGTGGTGCGACTGAGGGGTCGGCCTGCGGCGTCGTAGGTGAAAGTACTGGTCCTGCCGTTGACCGTCTCCGAGACCAGGCGTCCTTCCAGATCCCGCAGCAGCGTCACGGTCGCGTCGGGGCCCTCGGCTCCGACCAGCCGGTCGTTGAGGTCGTAGGTGTAGGTGCTGGCTGCGAGGTCCGCGTCCTTGGCGACCATGCGCCCGAACTCGTCCCGGGTCATGCGGACGGTCTGGCCCAGCGCGTTGGTGCGCTCGACGACCTGGCCCCTGGCGTCACGGCGGTAGAGCTGGGTTCGGCCGTCGAAATCGGTCTCCGCGACGAGCCGTCCCGCGATGTCGTACCGGTAGTCCCAGTGCCGTCCGTCCGGGCGGCTCACCCCTACCAGCCGCAACGAGGGGTCGTAGGTGAATTCGTGGCGGACGCCGTCGGGAGAGGTCCGCGCCGCGAGCAGATTGAAGTGGGTGTACTCGAACCGTGTGACCTCGCCCATGGCGCCGGTGTGGCTGGTCCGGTTGCCCTCACCGTCGTATGTCCACTCCTCCACCGCCCCGTCCGGCACGATCCGGCGCAGCAGTTCTCCGTCCGCGCCCCAGATCATCCGGGTCGAACGGCCCAGCGGGTCGGTCACGGACGCGACGCGGCCGAAGGCATCGTGGTCGTAGCGCGTGACACCGCCTGTGGGATCGCAGACGCGTTCCGCCAGCCCGGCCGCGTCGCACCTCACCCGGGTCACGTGCCCCATGGGATCGGTGACTGAGGCGAGGTGACCGGCATCGTCGTAGGTGTAGTGGGTCGTGGCGCCCCCGGGCTTGACGATCGTCACGCAGTTGCCCCGGGCGTCATACTCGCGGCGCAGCACGTATCCGTCCGGGCGGGTCACGGCGATCGGGTTGCCCTGGGCGTCGTACTGGACGCGAACCGTCGTGCCGTCGGGGCGTTGGACGTTCAGCAGGCGGCCGAGCTCGTCGTAGGTCCGGCGGGTGGTGTTGCCCAGTTCGTCCGTCCAGGACGTGAGGTGGTGGTGCTCGTCCCAGGTGCTGCTGGTCGTACCGCCGAGCGGGTCGACTTCGGCGACGATCTGGCAACTGCCGTTGACGACAAACTTGCTGACTGCGCCTTCGGCGGTGGTGACGGTCGTGATCCGGCTGCCTGGCCAGACGGGGTCCGTGCCGTCGTAGTCCAGCGTGAGGGTGAGGTGCCCGGCCTCGCCGCCCTCAGCCACGCAGCGGTCCTCGGCGTCGTAGGTATAGGAGTAACTGCGGCCGTTGCGGTCGGTCCAGGAAGTGATGCGGTACCGGTCGTCGTACGTCAGCCTCATCGCGTGGCCGGTCGCGTTGACGACAGCGGTGAGACAGCCGTCCGAGTACGCGTACCGGCGCACCATGACGTCCGTGCCCTCTTCACCCGCCCCGACCAGTTGCAGGGCCGTGACGCGCCCTTCGTCGACGGCCAGTCGGAGGTGCCAGCCGCAGGAGTGCCGAATGGCGAACGGAGTCCCGTCACCCGTGTATTCGAAGTCGATCGCGTCACCGTTACGGTCGCTAATCCGCTCCAGGAGCGCGATGCCGTCCTGGGGCACGCCGAAACGGCGGACGACACCCGTGAGGGGATCTTCGACCTGATATCCGCCATCCCCGAGACGGGCCAGTCGGAAACGAGGACCGGCCTCGGGCAACACCGTGTGCCGAGGGCCGGTCGGGTGCGGGTAGGCGAGGAGCATGCCGTCTTCGGTGACGAACACGACCCCGTCCTCGTCGACTTCAAGGCGTTGGTCGACGGTGGAGGCCCAGGAGGGGCCGAACCACCAGCCACAGCGGTAGTCCGAAGCGGCCCGGCGGGTGAAGGACAGCGGCAAGCTGCCGGGCAGGGTGATGTCGCTCTCCGGAAAGAACATCTTTCCGGTGGCCATGTCGATGGGGTCGCTGCCCTTGGAACGAACGACGTTCTTGAGCCGGTCGTAGGCACCCTTCGCACCGTCCGCGAGCATGCCCCGGGCGTTCTTGCCCAGCCCGCGCACGGCGAGCCCCATCCCCTTCAGACCACCCCTGAGCCCCTTCATGGCAGCCATGCCGCCCTTGAGGCCCTTGGCAAGTCCGCCGAGGGTGGTCAGGCCCTTCATGCCCGGTATGCAGTCCAGGGCCGCCAGCCCCACGTCCCATAGAGACGCCTGTCCCTTCGAGTATTTGTAGAGGGTGTCGGCGAGGACGACGGCGGCCGCGATCAGCACGATCGCGCCCAGGATCGGCCCGCCGATGATCATCGCGACGATGCCGACGACCGCGACGACGACCTTGCACACCGCGACGATGGTGTCCCAGTTGTCGGTGACCCAGTCGCCGATCTCCTCCCACCACGACCGGTTCTGAATACCCGCGTCCGAGGCCTCGTCGATCTTCGACTTCGCCTCACGCGCGGCCTCATCACGCATCGTGCGCGCGTCCGCGGCCATCTTCTTCGCCGCGGCCAGAGCGTCCTGCGCGTCGGAAACAGCCGACTGCGCCTTCGACTGCGCCGACTTCGCGTGCTGGACATCCCGCGTCGCGGCGCGGACCTTGGCCTCGTCCGGCTTGTCCGCGTCGGACTTGCTGCCGGTGGGGTCGTCCTTGTACTTGTCCGCCTCCTTGCCCGCCCGCGTCACCCACGAGTCGGCCGAGGACAGCTTCGACTGAGCCGAGGAGAGACTGTCACGGGCCTCACGGCCCTTGACCAGCGCCTTGTCCGCCAGCGACTGCGCACGCTCCAGCTTCGGCCAGAAGTCCGCCAGCGCATCCCCGCACATCTCATAGGACTTCTTCAGCTTCTTGAGGTTCTTCGGGACATCCGCGAAGTCCTCCTTGAACACATCCGCCGACTTGCCCGCCCACTCCAGAAGCGTGCCCTCCCCCGCCATGCCCTTGACCAGACGCAGCGCGTCGGAGACATCGTCGGCGAAGTCGTGCAACTGCTTCGCGAGCGAGCGCACCCGCTGCGGATCACCCGGGGTCGGGTCCTTGTCCAAGTCCAGGACATGCCAGTCCGCCGGCCTGTGCCCCGCCATACCGCAACCCCCGTCACCTGCGCACCTTCAACATCCGTATGCACACGTGAACTTACAAGGCACAATCGTTCGACGGAAACACGAGCTCCACATCATGAACGGCGTCCGCGCACGGCCCGCCGGGCATCCCCGACGGCGTCCACGGACCGCAGCCACCAGCCATCCAGCTTGTTTCGCACAGTCGCATACACCCAGCGTCTCTTGAGCCACAGCGGCAGTTTCCGGAACGGCACGTAGTCGAAGGTGTCGTCGATGGCGTTCACGGCGATGCTCTTGCGGCCGGGGCGTTCCGCTCGCAGCGCGGCGTACAGCTCTGGCGTCAACTCACAGTTGAGACGGGCCGCGTGACCCGCAGCCGTGAACGCGAAGCCCCGCTGACCGGGGTCCGGCGACTGCATCGCCTTGACGATCCGAGGCGACGCCTCCGCGAGCGAACAATGGAACGTCAACCCGATCACCGCCGTACCGAGATGTTCCTCGCCGCGCTCGAACGCGGCGTCCCACTCCTCGGGGTCATCGAGCCCGAGCAGGCCCTCACCGCTCTCCCAGTGCCACTCCGGGCGCCCTGTGGAGGAACTCCCTGACTTCATCGACTGTCGCCTGCCACTCGGAGATCCCGTTCCCTTCTTCGTCAACCGTGGATCGTGGTCCGACGGAGCGCCAGGGGTCGTCGGGGACGAAGGCCTGGTCGAGCTCTTCGAGAAAGATGATCGAGTTCTGGACGTAGACCATGTCCCCGGACCCAACTGGCCTGATACTCCTCCACCTCCCAATAGGTCAGGTCCATCGGGAAGCTCTCTTCGAAGTCCCCCACCGTGATACGGCCAACAGCACCACCGCCGGCCTCGGCCTCTGCCCGCGACGGCGCGGAGACCACCCGGATGTCGATCAACCCGTGAACCGGAACGTAGACGTGATCGCGTCGAAGATGTCGAAGAACGAATCCGCGAGGTCAAGGACCTGGCTGCTGCCGGCGACCAGGGCGACCTTGCCCTCCTGGCCCGGCACGGGGATGTACGTCTGCATCAGCACAGCGCGGATCGTGCGGTTGAGGGCGTCGCCGGGTACGGGGATGCCCTCGATGCCGTGCGTGCGGGCGGCGGGGCCGACCCCCGGGATGTCGACCGTCGTCACCTTGCGCCAGGAGTCGCCCTCCCGCTTGGCCTCCTTGACCGCGAGCTGGCTCGCGATGACAGAGGGGTCGTTCGACAGCGGCTCGCCCCGCTCGTTGCGGCCGCCGACCAGGGAGACGGTCACCGAGCCGGTTATCGGCGTATCGCCGCCGAAGTTCTCCGCCATGCACCCGCAGTACAGCGCGCCCGACTTCCAGGCATCGGCGGCGGCCTTCTGGAGGAAGTCGACGTAGGTGCCGCGGTACTGCTCCAACTCCGGGCGCTGCTGCACCCGTTCGCTCACCATCCGGCGGATCGAGTCGTCCCGCGACTCCGGCCGTACGTCGAACTCCCACCACGTCTCCGGCACCTTGATCCGGAAACCGCCCCGCTCGACGGTCAGTGTCTCCATGTAGCGGGCCATGACGCCGGCCTCCCCGTTCGCACGATCACTCGGTCATTCGTTGCCGTGCGCACATCGTGCCACTACTCCTCCAGCGTCCAGAACGGTGAGTCCTTCGGTGGTGCGGGGCGCACGGGGTGGGTGCTGAAGTCGATGTCCGCGTCCGCGTTCGGGTCGCCGATCGGAATACGGTGCCGGTCATCCGGGCCGTAGTACACCCCGTAAGCCCAGTACTCCGGCAGCTCGTGCCCCAAGATCCCCACACCCCAGCTCACCGACTCTCGCGTCCCGTACACCGCGTTGATCCTCGCGACCGCCTCCGCACGGGAGATACCGATGCGCTCCACCAGTACGTCCGCCATCTCGCGGAAGTACGCCAGCATCTCCTCGTCGAGCTCGAGCACGAACTCCGTGCCGGTCGTGCCGGCCGTGTCGCACGCCCCGAAGGAGACGAGCCAGCGCAGTCGCCGTACCTCCGCCACGAGCAGCGGCACCATCTCCCTGGCGGTGGCGGCCAGCACCGGATCCGGAGTCGAGGCGAGGCACAGCTCCTCGATCCCATCCAGGTCGAGGTGGTCGTCAGGAGCCGCTGGTTTCGAAGTCATGCTCCAGTGTCACTGCCCGGCAGTGGGCAACCGGCCGGGGGCTGTCCCCACCCCCGTCCACCAGCCCACCGGATGGCCCACCCCCACTGCCCCGGGCACTGTAGAAACATACGACCACGTACGGGGGAACCGACCATGCGAACCGCCACAGCCACCGCCCTCACCCTGGCCCTCGCCGCCGCGGCGGCAGCACCCGCCGCCGCCTCCACTCCCACCAAACAGAGCACCGACGGCCTCTGGCGCATGGACGGCTACGGCACCGTCCTCTCCCTCGACGGCGACACCCTCCAGGAGTTCCAGACGACGTCCGTCAGCTGCATCGAGGGCGACACCGCCCGGCGCACCGGCCCTGGCACGTACACGACGGACGACGGCACCGTAGTGACCGTCCGCCCCGGCCCGGGCCAGGACCGCGCCACCTTCGGCGCGGACAGTTCGGTCGGCCACCGCGCACTGCGGCGGATCAAGGAACTACCGGCCGGCTGCACCCGCCCCACGCCCAAGGACCCCCGCACCACCTTCGACGTCTTCTGGCACTCCTTCGCCGAGAGCTACCCCTTCTTCGCCGCGAAGGGCGTCGACTGGCAGGACATGCGGGACCGCTACCGGCCCGAGGTGCACAAGGACACCACCCGCAAGGAGCTCTTCGGGATCTTCAGCGACATGGTGCGGCCTCTCTACGACGCCCATGTCGCCGTCGAGGACGAGGACAGTGTCTTCGCCCAGGTCCGCCCGGGCACCGAGATGCCCACGGAGGCGTTGGACACCAAGGTCAAGAAGTTCGTCGTCGAACGCGATCTCAAGGGCGCCCCGTACCGCCAGGACTTCGCGAACGGCCGCATCACCTACGCGGACCTGCCCCGCGGCACCGGCCGTGCCGACCTGGGCTACCTCCGCATCTCCGGCTTCAGCGGCTACACCTCCGAGGACGCCCCATACTCCGCCCACGTCGCCGCGCTCGACAAGGCCCTGGACACCGTCCTCACCAAGGACCGCACCCAGCGCCTCAAAGGCCTGATCATCGACCTGCGCATCAACGGCGGCGGCTCCGACGCCCTCGGTATCCGCATCGCCGAGCGCCTCACCGACAAGCCCTACGTCGCCTACGCCAAACGCGCCCGCAACCACCCCACCGACCCCACCCGGCACACCCGCCCCGAGCCCATCCCTGTCACACCTGCCGACGGGCGGCCCCGCTACACCGGCCCCATCGCCGTACTCACCTCAGGCTCCACCGTCAGCGCGGGCGAGACCTTCACCCAGGCGCTCATCAACCGCCCCGGCGGCACCCTCCGCGTCGGTCAGCCCACCCAGGGCGTCTTCTCCGACGTCATGGAACGCGACCTGCCCAACGGCATGACCGCGATCCTCCCGAACGAGGAGTTCCTCAACCGCTCCGGCCAGACCTACGACGGCACGGGCATCCCGCCCCACCTGACCGAACCGGTGTTCACCAAGGAGGAGTTCGCGAAGAAGCGGGACTCGGCGTTCGACCGCGCGGTCAATGTTCTGCGGGGCCGTGGCGCGCCAGCAACCGCATCCGCATCCGCATCCGCATCCGCAGCCCACTGACTCGGACGAAGTCCAGGGGTGCCAGAGTGGGAGGCATGCGCCTGCTCCTCATCCGCCATGGCCAGACCCCTTCCAACCTCAAGCATCTCCTGGACACCGCGGCGCCGGGGCCGGCGCTGACCCCACTGGGCCAGCAGCAGGCAGCGGCCCTTCCGGCAGCGCTGGCCGACGAGGAGATCGGCGCCCTCTACGCCTCCACCCTGCTCCGCACACAGCTCACCGCCGCGCCGCTGGCGACCCGGACCGGGCTGGAGGTCCGCGTGCGGGACGGCATCCGGGAGCTGTCCGCCGGCGACCTGGAGATGCGAGGGGACGCCCTCGCCATCGAGACGTACATGCGCACCGCCTTCGCCTGGTCCGCCGGAGACACCGAGCTGCGCATGCCGGGCGGGGAGAACGGAGTGGAAGCCCTACGCCGTTTCGACGCCGTGGTCGAGGAGGCCTCGGGTACGGGTGCTGAGACGGTGGCCCTGGTCAGCCATGGTGCCGTCATCCGTATGTGGGCGGCGGCACGGGCCGAGAACATCGACGTCGGCTTCGCGTCCGCGCACGTGCTGCAGAACACCGGAGTCGTCATCCTCACCGGCACCCCCGCCGAGGGCTGGCGGGTGCGGGATTGGGCCGGCCGTTCCATCGGTCCCGAGGCCGGGGCGCCTGAGGAGAGCGGGCCTGCCGGAGAAGCGGTCGATTAACGTCCCGGTTCCGCGACGCCGGATACGAATCCGGCCCACGCGGGGAGGGAGAGTGCGAGTCGGGGGCCCTGGTTCTGCTTGGAGTCCCGGACGTGGATGGTGTGGGGGGCTATCGCGACCTCGATGCAGGAGTCGCCATCAGGGCCACTGCTGTAGCTGCTCTTGAACCACGCCAGTTCAGCGTTGCGGATCATGTCTCTCCCAGCAGTTGCTCGATGAGAGCCAGCGACTCCCGTGGGGGAAGGGCCTGAGCTCGGATGGTGCCGTAGCGCATGTCGAGGATCCGGATGTGCTTCGGATCAGTGGTCGGCCTGCCGGTGAAAGCGCCGTCGGACCTGCCCACCGCAGTGCCGTCCCCGAATTTCAGCACCTCGATCCTCCCGTTCAGACCGGGATGGGCCTCGCTGCTCGTCGGCATCACCTGGAGCCTGACGTTGCGCAGCCGCCCCACCTCCAGCAGACGCTCAAGCTGCTGACGCCACACCATTGTGCCCCCAACCGGGCGGCGCAGCGTCGCCTCCTCCTGGACGAAGCTCAGCGATGGGGCGGGCGACCGCTCGAACACGGACTGCCGGGCCATACGAGCGACCACCAGACGCTCCACCTCTTCAGGCGAGTACGCGGGCTGCCAGGACTCGAACAGGGCTCGCGCGTGCTCAGGAGTCTGCAACAGGCCGTTGACACTGATGCTTTCGTACACCCCGATCTCCACCGCCTGCCCCTCCAACTTGGCCAGCTCCCGCACCCTCTTGGGATACCGAACCCTCTTCACGTCCTCCCAAGCCGCCGCGACGAGCCCACCCGCCCCCAGCACCTCATCCGCCCTGACCAGATAGTCCTGCCGAGGGATCCGCTTCCCGCCCTCGATCTTGTAGACCATGTCCTCGCCGTACCCCACCGCCGTTCCGAACTCGGCGGCCCGCATCCCCACCGCCTCCCGCCGCAGCTTCAGCTGCCGCCCGACGGTCGCGATGACGGCGACGCCCCACTCATCATCGGGATCGACTTCCCAACCCGGCTCGTCCGCCTCGCCCTTGAGCCGTCCCGAGTCCGCCTCGACCGCCGTCATCCCGCACCCTTCCGCCGTCGTACGACCGTGCCCAGCGCCCTACCCGTACGCCCGGCCCCGACAGCCCGGACACCACCGGACAAGCTCCGGACAGTCACCGTACGCACCCGCTGAGTCACTTTTCACAGTAACCACGGGCCGCCACGCTGAGTGACGTGAAGCAGAACTCCCCCGAACTCATCACCCCCGTACGCAACTTCAGCCTCCAGCTGTCGCCGACCCCACGCGGCGCCCGCCTCGCCCGCCTCCTGGCCGTCGAACAACTGCGTTCCTGGGACCTGCCGTTGGACCCGGCGAGGCAGGTCATCGCGGAGCTGTCGGTCAACGCGGCGACACACGGCCGCATCCCCGGCCGCGACTTCCGCCTGCTCCTCTACGTCGTCGCCGACACCCTCCGCATCGAGGTGACGGACACCCGAGACGACCATCTGCCGACGCTCTCCGAGACCGGCAGGGGCCTGCTCCTCGTCGAGGCGCTCAGCGACCGCTGGGGAGTCACTCCAGGACTCCCGCCCCGCAAGACCGTCTGGGCCGAACTGGACCTCACAACGAAAGCACCGGAGCCAAGGAACCTGCACTCCGGTGGCGCAAGCGGTCTCCCAGAAGGACCACATAGGTGAAAGAACCCCACCAAGCCCCACCCCTCCTCCCGCCCGCCGGGCCGCCTCACTCGCGCGAGTGAACATCCCCAACTCAGCTGGATTCGGAGGCCATTGCCTGCCCTACGCTCAGCGCAACACGCACCACACAACCGCAGACATGCGACGGCCCCCGCCGGGACGGCAATCCCAGTGCGAGGGCCTGACCACCGAGGAAGAAAAGGCCTTCCCGATGGATACGCAGAACCCTAACGTGCCCCCGCACGCCCACACCCGGGTTGCCGCAAAGAAGCACCCGAACCGGCGGCACCCCCACTCCGGCCTGGTACACGACAACACCCGCCACACCACCCGCTTCACGGTGATCGGCAACCACCTCGCCCAGCACCCGGAGCTGTCGCTGCTCGCGATCGGGCTCGGCACGCACATCCAGTCGCTCCCCGTCGGCGCCCGCGTCGACATCAAGTCCCTCGCGGCCCGCTTCCCCGAGGGCACGGCCCGTATCGCCGCCGCCCTGCGCGAGCTGGAGACCCACGGCTACCTGCGCCGCGAGCGTGTACGCGTACCCGACGGCCGGATCATCACCCGCACGACCTCCTGCAACCAGCCAGGTCACAGCGGCACGGAGACGCCTCGCCCAGCCCCGAGTAAGCGGACGAGGCCGCCCGGCGGCAAGTCACTTCCCGCCGTACCGCAGCCGGCCTGCCCCGCCCCCGCCCTCCTCCAACAGGCCACGGACCTCCTCACCGGCCTCCGCCGCGAAGACCCCCGCCTCCTGCTGTCGGCGTGCGACACGGCCCACCTCTCCCCGGGCGTCGCGGCCTGGCTGGAACGCGACGTCTCCCCCACCGCCGTACGCCAGGCCCTGACCACCGACCTCCCACCCGAGTCCCTGCGCCGCCCGGCGGCCCTCCTGGCCCACCGCATCACGACCCGGCTTCCACCTCCGCCGCCCTTCCGTGCCCCCACGCCGCCCCCGCCCACGGCCCCTCACCGACTCCAGACCTGCGAAGGCTGCGACCGAGCCTTCCGCGCACCGGCCCCCGGCCGTTGCCGCGATTGCCGATCCCAGCGAACCGAGCTCCTGGAAGCCGCATGAAGCGAGCAGCTGCCGCGCACACGACCCCGCTCCCCCGCCACCCGGGCGGGATAGCCTGGCCGGGGCACTCCCTGGAGGTGGACACGATGAGCACGCAGGCAGGCCACGGACATGAGCTGGCCCCCCGCCCTCAGCAGACTCCTGACGCCCTGCGCGCGGCTCTCGCCACCGTCGATCCGGCCCGTCTGCAAGAGATGCAGGCCACCAAGGACGACGCGTTCGCCAAGGCGGTCGAATGGCAGTCCCTCAGCCCGGTGCAGAGCTGGGTGCTGACCTGGGCTCGGGACATCGAGATCGCCCGACGCCCCGACCTGTCCACCCGCTTCGCCCACGCGAAGACCCACTTGGAACACGAGGACCCAGCCGTCGCCCAGGAGGCGCTGCGTGAACTGAGCGCTGTCCTGGACGAAGCCATGAAGGCAGTCCGCGAGTGAGCTGGAAGTGGGAGTACGCCTTCGGCGCGGAGGAAGCGGCCCGAACCGCTCCCACCAGCTTCCTCGCCGAGGTGGGAAGCAAGGCGGAAGAGCTGGTCAGAGCCGCCGAAGCCTTACACGTCCACGGGCAGGCCCATGACGGCGTCGACCCGAAGGGCGGCGACATCATCGTCCCCGGCGGCATGTTCACGTATCAGGTCGTGGTCCGCAGCGAGCGGGTCTACATCCTCCAGATCACGTACCTGGGCTTCTGACCCCGCCCCGGGCACAACAAAGAGGCCCGCACGACCGAAGTCGTACGGGCCCCTTCGAGCCACTCAGGTCAGTCGACCCTCAAGCCAGTCCGAAGACTCACTTGTTGATCTTGGTGACCTGGCCGGCGCCCACGGTCCGGCCACCCTCACGGATGGCGAACTTCAGGCCCTCCTCCATGGCGACGGGCTGGATGAGCTCCACCTTCATCTCGGTGTTGTCACCCGGCATGACCATCTCGGTGCCCTCGGGGAGGGTCACCACGCCGGTCACGTCCGTCGTACGGAAGTAGAACTGCGGGCGGTAGTTGTTGAAGAACGGCGTGTGGCGGCCACCCTCGTCCTTGGACAGGATGTAGGCCTGCGCCTCGAACTCGGTGTGCGGGGTGACCGAGCCCGGCTTGATGATGACCTGGCCGCGCTCGACGTCCTCGCGCTTGATGCCGCGGAGCAGCAGACCGACGTTCTCACCGGCCTGGCCCTCGTCGAGCAGCTTGCGGAACATCTCGATGCCGGTGACCGTGGTGGTGGTCTTCTCGGTCTTGATGCCGATGATGTCGACGGTCTCGTTGACCTTGAGGACACCACGCTCGATGCGGCCGGTGACGACCGTACCGCGACCGGTGATCGTGAAGACGTCCTCGATCGGCATCAGGAACGGCTTGTCGACGTCGCGCTCCGGCTCCGGAATCGCGGTGTCGACGGCGCTCATGAGCTCCAGGACCGAGTTGCCCCACTCCTTGTCGCCCTCGAGGGCCTTCAGAGCGGAGACCTTGACGACGGGAACGTCGTCGCCCGGGAACTCGTACTCGGAGAGGAGCTCACGAACCTCGAGCTCGACGAGCTCCAGGATCTCCTCGTCGTCCACCATGTCGGCCTTGTTCAGGGCGACGACGATGTACGGAACGCCGACCTGGCGGGCCAGGAGCACGTGCTCCTTGGTCTGCGGCATCGGGCCGTCGGTGGCGGCGACCACGAGGATGGCGCCGTCCATCTGCGCCGCACCCGTGATCATGTTCTTGATGTAGTCCGCGTGACCGGGGCAGTCGACGTGGGCGTAGTGACGCGTCTCGGTCTGGTACTCGACGTGCGCGATCGAGATCGTGATACCGCGCTGGCGCTCCTCGGGAGCCTTGTCGATCTGGTCGAAGGCCGAGGCCTCGTTCAGCTCGGGGTACGCGTCGTGCAGCACCTTGGTAATGGCGGCCGTGAGGGTCGTCTTACCGTGGTCGATGTGACCGATGGTGCCGATGTTGACGTGCGGCTTAGTCCGCTCGAACTTCGCCTTCGCCACTGGGGTCCTCCTGTGGAGTGGTTCTGGTACGCCTTACTCATCGGCGCCAGGTGATCTTTGCTGGAAAGCCCGGGCCCCGGGGCATTCTCGCCACGATTGTGACGGAATGCCCCTCAAGGCTCCGGAGTCAAGCCTACGGCGTGTAGACGCGGTGCGTTACTCGCCCTTGGCCTTCGCGATGATCTCCTCGGCGACGTTCCGGGGAACCTCGGCGTAGGAGTCGAACTGCATCGAGTAGCTTGCGCGACCCGACGTCTTGCTGCGGAGGTCTCCGACGTAGCCGAACATCTCCGAGAGGGGCACCAGGCCCTTCACGAGGCGGGCACCGGCCCGCTCCTCCATGGCCTGGATCTGGCCACGGCGGGAGTTGATGTCGCCGATGACCTCACCCATGTAGTCCTCGGGCGTGGTGACCTCGACGGCCATCATCGGCTCGAGCAGCACGGGGCTGGCCTTGCGCGCGGCCTCCTTGAAGGCCTGCGAGCCGGCGATCTTGAACGCGAGCTCGGAGGAGTCGACCTCGTGGTAGCCACCGTCGATGAGCGTGACGCGGACGCCCGTCATCTCGTAGCCGGCGAGGATGCCGAACTGCATGGCCTCCTGGGCACCGGCGTCCACCGAAGGGATGTACTCCTTCGGGATACGGCCACCGGTGACCTTGTTCACGAACTCGTACGCGGCGTCGCCGCCCTCGATCGGCTCGATCGCGATCTGCACCTTGGCGAACTGGCCGGTACCACCAGTCTGCTTCTTGTGCGTGTAGTCGACCCGCTCGACCGCCTTGCGGATGGTCTCGCGGTACGCGACCTGCGGCTTGCCGACGTTGGCCTCGACCTTGAACTCGCGCTTCATGCGGTCGACCAGCACCTCGAGGTGAAGCTCGCCCATACCACCGATGATGGTCTGGCCGGTCTCCTCGTTGGTGTGGACCTGGAAGGACGGGTCCTCCTCGGCCAGGCGCTGGATCGCGACGCCCAGCTTCTCCTGGTCACCCTTCGACTTGGGCTCGATGGCGACCTGGATGACCGGCGCCGGGAAGTCCATGGACTCCAGGATGACCGGGTTCTTGTCGTCGCTCAGCGTCTCACCGGTGGTGGTCTGCTTGAGGCCCATGACGGCGACGATGTCGCCGGCGCCCACCGACTCGATCTCCTCACGCTTGTTCGCGTGCATGCGGTAGATCTTGCCGATGCGCTCCTTCTTGCCCTTCACGGAGTTCAGCACGGCGGTGCCGGACACCAGACGGCCGGAGTACACGCGGACGAAGGTGAGCTTGCCGAGGTGCGGGTCGCTCATGATCTTGAACGCCAGCGCGGCGAGGGGCTCGTCCTCCGACGGCTTGCGCGCGATGACCTGCTCCGGGTCCTTGACGTCGTGGCCCTCGATGGCCTCGACGTCGAGCGGGGTGGGCAGGTAGCGCACGACCGCGTCGAGCAGGGGCTGAACGCCCTTGTTCTTGAACGCGGTGCCGCAGAACACGGGGGTGACGGTGGTGCCGTCGCTCTTGCCGGACGCGATGGTGATACGACGGATCGCGGCGTAGAGCTGCTCCACGGTGGGCTCGGTGCCCTCCAGGTACAGCTCCATCAGCTCTTCGTCGTTCTCGGCGACGGCCTCGAGCAGCTTGCCGCGGTACTCCTCGGCAGCCTCGGCGTGGGTGTCCGGGATGTCGACGGTGTCGTACATCTCGCCCTTGGTCGCCTCGGCCGACCAGACCAGGGCCTTCATCGTCACGAGGTCGATGACGCCCTTGAAGTCCGCCTCGGCACCGATCGGCAGCTGCATGACCAGCGGCTGCGCACCAAGGCGGTCCGAGATCATGTCGACGCAGCGGTGGAACTCCGCGCCGGTCCGGTCGAGCTTGTTGACGAAGCAGATACGCGGAACGCCGTAGCGGTCGGCCTGACGCCACACCGTCTCGGACTGCGGCTCGACACCGGCGACACCGTCGAACACCGTCACGGCACCGTCGAGCACGCGCAGGGAGCGCTCCACCTCGACGGTGAAGTCGACGTGACCCGGGGTGTCGATGATGTTGATGGTGTAGTCGTTGTCCTCGAGCGGCCAGTGACAGGTGGTGGCAGCAGAGGTGATCGTGATGCCACGCTCCTGCTCCTGCTCCATCCAGTCCATGGTGGCAGCGCCGTCGTGGACCTCACCGATCTTGTAAGACACACCGGTGTAGAACAGGATCCGCTCGGTGGTGGTCGTCTTGCCCGCGTCGATGTGGGCCATGATCCCGATGTTGCGGACCTTGGCCAGGTCAAGTGAAGTGGTAGCCATAAGGCTTCAGTCTTCTCTCGGTCTCGATGTGGGTAGCGACTACCAGCGGTAGTGCGCGAAGGCCTTGTTGGACTCGGCCATCTTGTGGGTGTCCTCGCGCTTCTTCACAGCGGCACCAAGGCCGTTGGAGGCGTCGAGAAGCTCGTTGAGCAGACGCTCGGTCATGGTCTTCTCGCGACGGGCGCGGGAGTAACCGACCAGCCAGCGCAGCGCGAGCGTGTTGGCACGACCGGGCTTGACCTCGATCGGGACCTGGTACGTCGCACCACCGACACGGCGGGACTTGACCTCGAGGGTCGGCTTGATGTTTTCCAGCGCGCGCTTCAGCGTGATGATCGGGTCGTTGCCCGTCTTCTCACGCAGACCCTCCATGGCGCCGTAGACGATGCGCTCGGCGGTGGAGCGCTTGCCGTTCAGCAGCACCTTGTTGATGAGGGAGGTCACCAGAGGAGAACCGTAGACCGGGTCGATGATGACCGGGCGCTTCGGGGCGGGGCCCTTACGAGGCATTCTTACTTCTCCTTCTTGGCGCCGTAGCGGCTGCGGGCCTGCTTGCGGTTCTTGACACCCTGGGTGTCGAGCGAGCCGCGGATGATCTTGTAGCGAACACCCGGCAGGTCCTTCACACGGCCGCCGCGCACGAGCACGATGGAGTGCTCCTGCAGGTTGTGTCCCTCACCCGGAATGTAAGCGGTGACCTCGATCCCGCTGGTCAGACGCACACGCGCGACCTTACGCAGGGCCGAGTTCGGCTTCTTCGGGGTGGTCGTGAACACACGCGTGCAGACGCCACGACGCTGAGGGGAACCCTCGAGTGCGGGCGTCTTGTTCTTCTCGACCTTGTCCTGCCGGCCCTTACGGACCAGCTGCTGGATCGTAGGCACTACTTCTCCGGTTTCTGTGTGCCGAATGGTGAAGCTAACCTGGAACGTCGCCGACCCACGCGGTCGGGTGTGTCGAATCCCGCGGACTCCCGCCGCGAGGCAGAAAGAAGCGCAGATTGCGGTGGCCGGTAACAGCTCGCGATGCGGTTGATGGCACGCACGAGAGCCAGGGCACACCCCAGGCACAAGGTCTGAGCGTACCTATCGCATTCGCTGCGGTCAAAACAAATGGGTGCCGCCCGCATGGTTATGCGGAGCATGTCAAGACCCCAGGCCGTTCAGCCGGACGTTCAGCCCGCCGCGATGGACACCACCGTGAGCAACACCAGGACGAGTGCCCAGCCTGCCGTGGACAACCATCCGAGCACCAGCCCGGTCAGCGCGAGCCCGTCCCCCAGCTCGCCCCGGCTGCGGATCTCGGCCCGCGCCACGTGCCCCAGCACGACGGCCGGGATCCCGGTCAGCCCCATCGTCGGCACACACAGCAGACCGCACACGCCCGCCGCGACGGCCTTCCCGTTCGTCGCGGGCCGCGGCACCGGCAGGAACGTCCGCGGCACGGGCACGGCAGCGACCGACTGCGGCACGGGCCCCTGCGGCAGGTCCGCGACGAGCAGCGCCAGCTCCCCCACGGTCCGGGCCCCGTACGCCCGCGCCACCCGCTTCTCGAACTCGTCCCGCTCCATCCGCCCCTCGCCGTACCCGGCTCTGAGCACGTCCACGGCCCGCTCCCGATCGGCGTGCGAGGCGAGCATCGACGGTGGGCCGGCGCCCTGCCAGGGCTGCCAGGACGGATAGGGCGGCTGCGACACGGAGTACCTCCCCGGGAGCCCGAGTCCTTCCATGATGCGCCGACGGGACGTTTCCGGCATCGGTGCGCCCGGGGCGAGGCACCGTACGTCAGCCACGCGGCCGAATCACGCCGGTTTCCTCCATGGTCGTTTCCAGTACGTTGACGCCAGGACGACGCCTGTACAGGGCAGGCATCGGCACAGGTGCACGCGGGGGTCGGCGGGATGACCGGGGGGCAGGCACGCGCGTGGGACGACGACGGCGTCCCCTTCCTCGCCCGGCTGGAGCGGGAGGACCGCGCCGCCCTGCTCGCCATCGGCCGCCCCCTCGGCTACCGGGCCCGGGGCGTCATCCTGCACCAGGACGAGCCCTCGGCCCATGTCCTGCTCCTCCTGCACGGCTGGACCAAGGTCACGGCGATCGCCGCCAACGGCTACGAGGCCCTGCTCGCCCTGCGCGGCCCCGGCGACATCATCGGCGAGGGCGCGGCCCTCAGCGGCCGCGGCCGCTCGGCGACGGTGACGGCCCTGGAGCCGGTCGAGGCGGTCGTCATCGACCAGAACCGTTTCACCGTGTTCGTCTCGGACCACCCCCGGGTGGCGCTGCACCTGCTGAGCCTGTCCACGGACCGGCAGCGGTCGACCGACCGCCGCCGGCTGGAATGGGCCGCGCTGACGGTGCGCGAGCGGCTGGCCGTCCTGCTGCTCGAACTGGTGCGCACACACGGCAGCCGGACGGACGAGGGCGTCGAACTCACCATCGGGCTCAGCCAGCAGGAGTTCGCCGGTTCCGTGGGCTCCTCGCGCGAGGCGGTGGCCCGACTCCTCAAGGAGCTGCGTGACCGGCAGGTCGTCGCCACCCGGCGCCGCCGCATCGTCGTGCTCCGCCCCGACGTACTGCGCCGCATAGCCGGCGACGCCACCGCCTGACGCACATGCCCGCCTGACGCACATCCCCGCCCGCCGTTCCATGCACACGGTCACACTCCGTCCGTGTCATCGGCCCTCCGGCGCTCGCCCGCGACCCGCCATCGTGCTGGACGACGGACACCGACGTGCGAGAGGCAGCCATGACCGACCCCGTGTACCGCACGATCCTCCTCTTCGACATCGAGCAGTACGGCTCGCGCGACGACGTGGAACAGGCGTTCCTGCGCCGCGTCCTGTACGACGTCGTCGACACGACCCTGCTCGACGCCGCCGTCGACGAGACGGCCCGGCTGCGCGCCGACCGCGGCGACTCCGTCATGGAGCTGATCGACACCGCGGTCCCCGTACCCGCCCTGATCAAGACACTTCTGACCGAGACCCCCGCCCTCCTCCACAACAAGAACCGGCTCCTGGCGACCAGCGCCCGTATGCGGCTGCGCATCGTCCTGTCCTCCGGCTACGTCGCCGTCGACGAACTCGACGGCTGGGTCGGCTCCGACCTCAACCACGCGGTCCGCCTGCTGAACTCAGACCCCCTGCGCGACGCCCTGAAGCAGCGCGAGTCCGACTGCGTGCTGTGCGTGTCGGAAGGGATCTACCAGGGGGTGGTGCGGCACGGCCCGCTGGGCGTGCGCCCGGAGGAGTTCCACCGGGTGACGGTGGGGACGAAGGAGGGGCCTACGGTGGCTTGGGTGCACGGGGAGCCGGGCACCCCGGGGTCTCTCGAGGCCTCCTCTTCCGAGGCCCCGGACACCCCCGCGCCCCAGCGCGACAGCGTCCATATCCACGGCGATCAATACGGTCAGGCGGGCGGCACACTCCACGGCGGCCAGCACTTCGACTTCACCGGCCGGGCCCGGGACGAGCGCCGATGAGCCAGGAGGAAGCGGCGGCCGACGCGACGAATCCGGCCGAAGCGCAGGACGGCGAGAAGAAGCAGCGGGACGAGGCGGCCGAGGAACAGCCGAGGCAAGAGGCGTGGGCCGCGCGCCGGGACCTGATCGCGCACGCCCCGGACTTCGTCTCCACCCTCGTCACCCGCGACCAGTTCGGCCAGGCGGGCGGCACGCACTACGGCGACCAGCACTTCCACTTCGGAGGCCGGGCCGAGGCACCTCGCACGCTGTCCGGGCCGATTCCGCCGTCGGAGGTCGAGGAGCTGGAGGGCGTCTTCCGCGGCTGCCAGAGCTTCGACGAGGCCCTGAAGCGCCTGCGGGACGACAGGCTCGTCATCCTTTCCGGCGGGCGCGAGACAGGCCGCCGTACCGCCGCGCTGATGCTGCTGCACCGGTCGGGCGCCGGGCGGCTGCGCTCCCTCGATCCCCCCGCGTCGTTCCCGGAGCTGGCCGACCAGGTGGACGCCCCGGCCGGATACGTCCTGTGCGATCTGCCCGTCAGCCGGAACCGTCCCCTGAGCGAAGCCCGACTGCACTCTCTTCGGGAGCGGTTGGAGCGCGCCCGGGCCCGCCTGGTGATCACAGTCGAGCCCTCGGCGGCGCTGGGCGACCTGCCCTCCGTACGGTGGGAGCCGCCGTCGGCCGCGGACCTGCTGCACGCCCATGTCACCCCGGCGACCGGTGAGGCCGCCTGGCCGGAACTGTGCGGACTGGCAGCGGTGAAGGAGTTCCTCACCCGGCACCACCGGCCCGAGGAGATCAGGCGGTTCGCGCTGGAACTCGTCGCACACCAACGCGGCGAGATCGACGAGGCACGGCTCGGCGCCTTCGGCGAGACGGCCGTGGCGACCCAGGTGACCCGCTGGCTCACCGAGGAGAAGCCCGAACTGCGCGACAAGGCGTTCCTCGTCTCCCTCGCCGTGTTCGACAAGGCGCCGTACGCGGTGACGGCCGAGCTCGCCGACGGCCTCTTCGTACGCCTGCACGACATCCAGGATCCGAACGTCCGGCCGTCCATCCCCGTCTTCGGCAGCTCCCGCGAGGAGCGGCTCCGGCTCGCGCACGCCGACGGCTATGCGACCGCGGAGGTCACCGAGTGGGGTTCCCTGGAGGGCAGGTTCTGCGCCGCGTTCCGGGACGAGCGGACGGCTCCGATGCTGCTGGAGGAGGTGTGGAACCTCCACCCGTCCGCGCGCCCCGCCTTCGCGGAGTGGATCCGCAAGCTGGCCGACGACCGCCGCCCTCTGGTGCGGACCCGGGCGGCGTCGGCCGCCGCGCTGCTGGCCAAGGCCGATCTGTCGTCCGCCATGGCCCACCTCATCGAGCCGTGGGCGGACGGCCGTAAGCCGCATGCCTGGCTGACCGCGGCCAACGCCCTCACCATGACCCAGCTGCTGGACGTGCCGGCCGTCTCCCGGATCCTGCACGACTGGTGCGTCGGGGACGTCGAGAGCCGTCGCTGGACGGCCATCCGTGCCTACGGCCTCCTGGGGCCGGTGCACCACGAGGAGACCCTGGCAGCACTCGTGGACGCCATGCACCGGCCACCGCCCGACGATGCCGGGGGTGTCCAGGAGGACGGGGAGCCACCGGAGGAGGCCCGGCAGCTCGCCGACGCCCTCGAACTCCTCCTCCTCGCCGTACGGGACCCGGTACTGGCCGCCCTGACCGAACTCCGCCGCACCGACCGCGTGGTCCGCCCGCACGCCCTGCTCGCCTTCTTCCAGGCCTGCCGGCAGACGAAGGACGACGACAGCGACCGCCCGCCCGTCCTCGCCTGGTACGCGCGGGCCGCGGCAGCCGATGACCCGACGGCCGCCGGGCAGCTGACCGCGTTCTGGGACGCGCTGCTCACCGACCGGACGCACAACCCGAAGGCCCTCGGCGTCCTGCGCGGCTGGGTGCGCCAGGCCGACGACGACCCGGAGACCGAGTCGGCCCTCGCCTCGCTGCTCGGCGCCCTCGTCACCACGCCCACCAACCGGCGGCGCGTCAGCCATCTGCTGGGCACGGTCCGCGACTCCAGGGGAGCCGTCACACCGGCCGCGGACCGGCTGCGCAAGCGCCTCGCCCTCGACTGACCGGCTACGGAGGCCGACCATGGAACACGACACCGACCCCGTGCGCACCGTCTGGCAGTTGCCGCGCTTCCACCTCGGCGGCCGGCGCTTCACTGGCCGCATCGACCACGCCCTGGTGTGTGTGACCAGAAAGGGCGCGTACGAGACCTTCCCGCCACCCGACCGTCCCGCTTCCATGCGGCGGTACGTCGCCGTGTACGAGGTGGACACGGACCCGCACGCCTTCCAGCTGGACGTGCTCCTGCCCAGCCGGGTCGACAGCTTCGAGTTCGAGGTCACGGCCGACGTCGGCTGGCGGGTCAGCCACCCGGCGCTCTTCGTCCGCAGCCAGGAGCGGGACGTACCCGGGCTGCTCACCCGGGAGCTGCTGCCGCTCATGCGGGACGCCGGCCGCCGTCACCCCATCGACGCGAGCGCCGAGGCGGAGCGGGCCGTTCAGCAGGCCGTGCGGGAGGCGACCTGGCTCGGCCGCGCCCAGGGCCTGCACGTCACCTGCTCGATACGCCTGCGCCGCGACGCCACCGAACGATCCCACCAGGCCCGCCTGCGGACCGCCCGGCACGAGGTGGAGGCCGCGAAGCCGGAGCACGAGGCGACCCGGCTCCGTGACACCTACGAGGCCGAGCGCAGGGCCGAACAGATCAGGTTCTACGAACTCACCCTGGCCAGGGGCGGCACCGCCGCGCTCGCCCTGCACCTGGCGGCGCACCCGGAGGAGACCCGGCTCGTCCTGGAACACCTCCAGTCGGGCCAGAACAGGCTGCTGGACACCCAGGTGAACCTGATCAACCAGGCCTTGGACAACAAGCAGCTGGAGGGCTACCAGCTCGACGAGCCTCACAAGCTCATCGCCGAGCGGATGAAGGTCATCCTGCGGACCACGGACCCCTCCGCCCCGCCCGAGGACGATCCGGAGTCCGGCACATGACCTCCTCGGACGATTCCTGCGTGCGGGCGGGCACCCGGCTGCTCGCCGACCTCCGCGGCGAGATCGCCCGCGCCGACGCCAAAGCCACCGTGCTGGTCGGCGCCCTGGGCATCTCGGGGGGCATGCTCGCCGCGCTCCTGGCCGACCGCGACTGGACTCCCGGCCGGCTTCCGGCGCCCGCCGCCGTGCTGTGGTGGGCCGGGGCGACGTCCCTGGTCGTCGCGCTGTTCGCCCTCCTGCTCGCGGTCGTGCCCCGCTACCGGAGCAGCCGCTGGACGCCCGGCAGCCCGCTCACCTACTTCGGCGACGTACGACGAGCCGCAGCCGAGGGGATGCTCAGCACGGCACTCGCGGACACCGGCCGCGACCCCGCTCGTGGCCTGCTGCTCGCCCTCGCCGAGACGAGCGGCATCGCCGCCCGCAAGCACTTCTGGATCCGGACCGGACTGTTCTCGTTCGGCTGCTCGGCGGTCCTGCTGCCCGGATCGATGCTCCTCGCCTGAACCACGCCGCTCTGTCCCCCGCACGGGAAGGAAGGCCCATGCCCATGTCCGCACCGGTCCCCGACGACGATCTCCCCCGCCGCTCCGGCCGGGTCCACATAGCCGCACGCCGGCGCGGGGCGGACCTGACCGCCCTCGGCTCGCTGGCGCTGCACCTCCCCCACGTCACCACCAGCCTGGCCGTCGTCTTCGTCGTGTCGTACGCAATGGGCCGGCTGAGCGATCTGCCCTGGTGGCTTCTCTTCGGCTGCTGGGTCCTGAGCGGGGCCCTGGTCTTCCACCGGCCGTGCGAGCGGCTCCTGGCCCGGTGGCTGTTCGGCCTGCGCTACCCCACGCCGGAGGAGGACGGGCGGCTGTGGCCCGTCTGGCGCGAGGTGACCGCCCGGGCCGGAGTGGACGCGGGCGCGTATCAGCTCTGGATGGAGGAGAGCGACGAGATCAACGCCCTGGCGGCGGCCGGTCACATCGTCGGCGTGACCAGTCACTCGCTGCGGACGCTGACGCCCGCCCAGCTCGCCGGCGTCCTCGCCCACGAACTCGGGCACCACACGCGGGGACACGCGTGGGCCTCGCTGCTGTCCCTCTGGTACGCGCTGCCGGCCCGGCTCGCCTGGCGGCTGCTGCTCCTGCTGTGCACCCGGCTGGGCCGGCTCCCTACGGGTGCGGCCGCCGTGGTGATCGGCGTGGCCGGGGCCGTTCTGATCGCGCTGGCGACCGCCACGTACGGGCTGATCTTCCTGCCGCTGGCGACGCCCTACCTGGTGGCGGCGGTCGCCCGGCGGTCCGAGCTGCGGGCCGACGACCACGCGGCGGGACTTGGCTTCGCGCCCCAGCTCATGGCCGTACTGCACCAGGAGCGCGAACGGGAGGTCACGGCCACCGCCCCGGGCCTCGCCTTCACGAAAGGCGGAATGATCACGCGGCTGCTCGACTCGCACCCCGATGTGCACACCCGGCTCCACCGCCTGCAGGCCCATCTGGACAGCCGGCGCTGACACGCCGAAGGGCGGCCACCCCAAGGTGACCGCCCTCCGGTTCAAACGACTCGCTTACTGGTTGTACGGACCGTAGTCGTAGTCCTCCAGCGGAACGGCCTGGCCGGAGCCCGTGCCGAACGGCGAGTAGTCGATGTCGTCGTAGCCGACGGCCGAGTACATCGCGGCCTTGGCCTCCTCGGTCGGCTCGACCCGGATGTTGCGGTAGCGGGACAGACCCGTACCGGCCGGGATGAGCTTACCGATGATGACGTTCTCCTTGAGGCCGATGAGGCTGTCGGACTTGGCGTTGATCGCCGCGTCCGTCAGGACTCGGGTCGTCTCCTGGAAGGAGGCGGCCGACAGCCAGGATTCCGTCGCCAGCGAGGCCTTGGTGATACCCATCAGCTGCGGACGACCGGAGGCCGGGTGACCGCCCTCCTGGACCACACGACGGTTCTCGGTCTCGAACTTCGAGCGCTCGACCAGCTCGCCGGGCAGCAGCTCGGCGTCGCCCGACTCGATGATCGTCACGCGGCGGAGCATCTGCCGGATGATGATCTCGATGTGCTTGTCGTGGATCGACACACCCTGCGAGTTGTAGACCTTCTGGACCTCGCCGACCAGGTGGACCTGGACGGCACGCTGGCCCAGGATGCGCAGCACGTCGTGCGGGTTGGTGGCACCCACGGTGAGCTTCTGGCCCACCTCGACGTGCTCGCCCTCGCTGACCAGGAGACGGGCACGCTTCGAGATCGGGAACGCCGTCTCGTCGCTGCCGTCGTCCGGGGTGACGACGATCTTCTTGGTCTTCTCGGTCTCCTCGATCCGGACGCGGCCGGAGGCCTCGGAGATCGGGGCGACACCCTTCGGGGTACGGGCCTCGAAGAGCTCGACGACACGCGGCAGACCCTGGGTGATGTCGTCACCGGCCACACCACCGGTGTGGAAGGTACGCATCGTCAGCTGGGTACCGGGCTCACCGATGGACTGGGCGGCGATGATGCCGACCGCCTCACCGATGTCGACCAGCTTGCCGGTGGCCAGCGAACGGCCGTAGCACATGGCACAGGTGCCGACGTGCGACTCGCAGGTCAGGATCGAGCGGGTCTTGACCTCCTCGACACCGTGGTGCACGAGCTGGTCGATGAGCACGTCGCCCAGGTCCACGTTGGCCGGCGCGATCACCTTGCCGTCGATGACGACGTCCTGGGCGAGCATGCGGGCGTAGACGCTGGTCTCGACGTCCTCGGCCTTGCGCAGGACACCGGACTCGTCCTTCGAGGCGATCCGCAGCTTCAGACCGCGCTCGGTGCCGCAGTCCTCCTCGCGGATGATGACGTCCTGGGAGACGTCGACCAGACGACGGGTCAGGTAACCCGAGTCGGCGGTACGCAGAGCGGTGTCCGCCAGACCCTTACGGGCACCGTGCGTGGAGATGAAGTACTCCAGCACGGACAGACCCTCACGGAACGACGCCTTGATCGGACGCGGGATCGTCTCGTTCTTCGCGTTCGACACCAGACCACGCATACCGGCGATCTGACGCATCTGCATCATGTTGCCTCGTGCACCCGAGTTCACCATCATGAAGATCGGGTTGGTCTTCGGGAAGTTGTCGTTCATCGCCTCGGCGACCTCGTTGGTCGCCTTGGTCCAGATCGCGATGAGCTCCTGCGTGCGCTCGTCCTTGGTGATCAGACCGCGCTCGTACTGCTTCTGGACCTTCTCGTCCTGCGCCTCGTACCCGCGGACGATCTCCTTCTTCGCCTCGGGAACGACGACGTCGGAGATGGCCACGGTGACGCCGGAGCGGGTCGCCCAGTAGAAGCCGGCCGCCTTCAGGTTGTCGAGCGTCGCCGCCACGATGACCTTGGGGTAGCGCTCGGCGAGGTCGTTGACGATCTCGGAGAGCTGCTTCTTGCCGACCTCGTAGTCGACGAACGGGTAGTCCTCGGGCAGCAGCTCGTTGAAGAGCGCACGGCCCAGGGTGGTGTTCAGCCGGAAGCTGTCACCCTGCTGCCACTCGGGCTCGCCCTCCTCACGCGCCGGCGGCATCCAGCCACGCGGCGGGATGGTGCCCACCGGGAAGCGGACGTCGATCTTCGACTGGAGCGACAGCTCGCCCGCGTCGAAGGCCATGATCGCCTCGGCGACCGAGGCGAAGGAACGGCCCTCGCCCTTGAGGTCGCGCATCTCGCCGTCGGTGGTGAGGAAGAACAGACCGAGGACCATGTCCTGGGTCGGCATCGTCACCGGACGGCCGTCGGCGGGCTTGAGGATGTTGTTCGAGGACAGCATCAGGATGCGGGCCTCGGCCTGCGCCTCCGCGGACAGCGGCAGGTGCACGGCCATCTGGTCACCGTCGAAGTCCGCGTTGAACGCGGTGCAGACGAGCGGGTGAATCTGAATGGCCTTGCCCTCGACCAGCTGCGGCTCGAAGGCCTGGATGCCGAGGCGGTGCAGCGTGGGCGCACGGTTCAGCAGAACCGGGTGCTCCGCGATGACCTCTTCCAGCACGTCGTACACGACCGTGCGGCCGCGCTCGACCATGCGCTTGGCGCTCTTGATGTTCTGCGCGTGGTTCAGGTCGACCAGGCGCTTCATCACGAACGGCTTGAAGAGCTCCAGCGCCATCGCCTTCGGCAGACCGCACTGGTGCAGCTTCAGCTGCGGACCGACGACGATCACGGAACGCGCGGAGTAGTCCACACGCTTACCGAGCAGGTTCTGACGGAAGCGGCCCTGCTTACCCTTCAGCATGTCGCTGAGGGACTTCAGGGGGCGGTTACCGGGACCGGTGACCGGACGACCACGACGGCCGTTGTCGAACAGCGCGTCGACGGCCTCCTGGAGCATGCGCTTCTCGTTGTTCACGATGATCTCGGGCGCACCGAGGTCGAGAAGCCGCTTCAGTCGGTTGTTCCGGTTGATCACACGGCGGTACAGGTCGTTCAGGTCGGAGGTCGCGAAGCGGCCACCGTCCAGCTGCACCATCGGGCGAAGGTCCGGCGGGATGACCGGCACGCAGTCGAGCACCATGCCCTTGGGGCTGTTGCTGGTCTGCAGGAACGCGGAGACGACCTTCAGGCGCTTGAGCGCACGGGTCTTCTTCTGGCCCTTGCCGGTACGGATGATCTCGCGGAGCTTCTCGGCCTCCTCGTCGAGGTCGAAGGACTCCAGGCGCTTCTGCAGCGCCGCGGCACCCATCGAGCCGTCGAAGTACGTGCCGAAGCGGTCACGCAGCTCGCGGTAGAGCAGCTCGTCGCCCTCGAGGTCCTGGACCTTGAGGTTCTTGAAGCGGTTCCACACCTCGTCGAGACGGTCGATCTCGCGCTGCGCACGGTCACGCAGCTGCTTCATCTCACGCTCGGCACCCTCGCGCACCTTGCGGCGCACGTCCGCCTTGGCGCCCTCGGCCTCCAGCTCGGCCAGGTCGGTCTCGAGCTTCTTGGCGCGGGCCTCCAGGTCGGCGTCGCGGCGCTGCTCGATCTGCTGGCGCTCGACGGAGACGTGGGCCTCCAGCGAGGGCAGGTCGCGCGTACGGCGCTCCTCGTCGACGTACGTGATCATGTACGCGGCGAAGTAGATGACCTTCTCGAGGTCCTTCGGGGCCAGGTCGAGCAGGTAGCCCAGACGCGACGGGACGCCCTTGAAGTACCAGATGTGCGTGACGGGCGCTGCCAGCTCGATGTGGCCCATCCGCTCACGACGCACCTTGGCGCGGGTGACCTCGACGCCACAGCGCTCACAGATGATGCCCTTGAAGCGGACGCGCTTGTACTTGCCGCAGTAGCACTCCCAGTCCCGGGTCGGACCGAAGATCTTCTCGCAGAAGAGTCCGTCCTTTTCGGGCTTGAGGGTGCGGTAGTTGATGGTCTCGGGCTTCTTGACCTCGCCGTGGCTCCACTGACGGATGTCGTCAGCGGTGGCCAGACCGATCCGGAGCTCGTCGAAGAAGTTGACGTCGAGCACTATGCGTCAATCCCTCTCAGGGTTGTAAGTCATGGGGTCTGATACGGGGGTCCTGGGGCCGGCGGCCTTCATGACGAAGGCCGCCGAACTCCCGTCAGACCTCTTCGACGCTGCTCGGCTCGCGCCGGGACAGGTCGATGCCAAGCTCCTCCGCAGCACGGAAGACGTCCTCGTCGGTGTCGCGCATCTCGATGGACATGCCGTCCGAGGACAGCACCTCCACGTTGAGGCACAGGGACTGCATCTCCTTGATGAGCACCTTGAAGGACTCGGGGATGCCGGGCTCGGGAATGTTCTCGCCCTTGACGATGGCCTCGTAGACCTTCACGCGGCCGGTCACGTCGTCGGACTTGATGGTCAGCAGCTCCTGGAGGGCGTACGCGGCGCCGTAAGCCTCCAGCGCCCACACCTCCATCTCACCGAAGCGCTGGCCACCGAACTGGGCCTTACCACCCAGCGGCTGCTGGGTGATCATCGAGTACGGACCGGTCGAACGGGCGTGCAGCTTGTCGTCGACCAGGTGGTGCAGCTTCAGGATGTACATGTAGCCGACCGAGATCGGCTCCGGGAACGGCTCGCCGGAGCGGCCGTCGAACAGCGGCGCCTTACCGGTCGGGAGCACCATGCGCTCGCCGTCGCGGTTCGGGATCGTGTGGTTCAGCAGACCCGCCAGCTCGTCCTCACGCGCACCGTCGAAGACGGGGGTGGCGACGTTGGTGCCGGGCTCGACCTTGTCGGCCTCGATGGCCTGGAGGCGCTGCGCCCAGTCGTCCGCCAGACCGGAGACGTCCCAGCCGCGGCTGGCGAGCCAGCCGAGGTGGATCTCCAGGACCTGTCCCGGGTTCATTCGGGACGGCACACCGAGCGGGTTGAGGATGATGTCGACCGGGGTGCCGTCCTCCAGGAACGGCATGTCCTCGATCGGCAGGATCTTCGAGATGACGCCCTTGTTGCCGTGGCGGCCGGCGAGCTTGTCACCGTCGGTGATCTTGCGCTTCTGCGCGACGTAGACGCGCACCAGCTGGTTCACACCGGGGGGAAGCTCGTCGCCCTCCTCGCGGTCGAAGACGCGGACGCCGATGACCTTGCCGGTCTCGCCGTGCGGCACCTTCAGCGAGGTGTCACGGACCTCACGGGCCTTCTCACCGAAGATCGCGCGCAGCAGGCGCTCCTCGGGCGTCAGCTCGGTCTCACCCTTGGGCGTGACCTTGCCGACGAGGATGTCACCGGCGATGACCTCGGCACCGATACGGATGATGCCGCGCTCGTCGAGGTCGGCGAGGACCTCCTCGGAGACGTTCGGGATGTCCCGGGTGATCTCCTCGGGGCCGAGCTTGGTGTCACGGGCGTCGACCTCGTGCTCCTCGATGTGGATCGAGGAGAGGACGTCGTCCTGCACGAGGCGCTGCGACAGGATGATCGCGTCCTCGTAGTTGTGACCCTCCCACGGCATGAACGCCACGAGCAGGTTCTTGCCCAGGGCCATCTCGCCGTGCTGGGTGGCCGGACCGTCGGCGAGGATCTGGCCCTCGATGATCCGGTCGCCCTCGTTGACGATGACCTTCTGGTTGACCGAGGTGCCCTGGTTGGAGCGGGCGAACTTGGCCAGGCGGTACGTGATGTACGTGCCGTCGTCGTTGGCGGTGGTGATGTAGTCCGCGGAGACCTCCTGGACCACACCGGGCTTCTCGGCCTTGACCACGTCGCCGGCGTCGGCGGCGGAGCGGTACTCCATGCCGGTGCCGACGAGCGGGGACTCGGACTTAATCAGCGGCACGGCCTGACGCATCATGTTCGCGCCCATGAGGGCACGGTTGGCGTCGTCGTGCTCGAGGAACGGGATCATGGCGGTCGCGACCGACACCATCTGGCGCGGCGAGACGTCCATGTAGTCCACGTCTTCGCCGGTGACGTAGTCGACCTCGCCGCCCTTACGGCGAACCAGCACCCGGGCCTCGGCGAAGCGGAGCTCGTCCGTCAGCGGCGCGTTGGCCTGCGCGATGACGAAGCGGTCCTCCTCGTCGGCGGTCAGGTAGTCCACCTGGTCGGTGACCTGGCCCTCGAAGACCTTGCGGTACGGGGTCTCGACGAAACCGAACGCGTTGACCCGGCCGTAGGTGGCGAGCGAGCCGATCAGACCGATGTTCGGGCCTTCAGGCGTCTCGATCGGGCACATGCGGCCGTAGTGCGAGGGGTGCACGTCACGGACTTCGAAGCCCGCCCGCTCACGGGACAGACCACCCGGGCCGAGCGCGGACAGACGCCGCTTGTGCGTCAGACCCGACAGCGGGTTGTTCTGGTCCATGAACTGGGACAGCTGGCTGGTGCCGAAGAACTCCTTGATGGAGGCGACGACCGGCCGGATGTTGATCAGGGTCTGCGGCGTGATCGCCTCGACGTCCTGGGTCGTCATCCGCTCGCGGACGACACGCTCCATACGCGCCAGACCCGTACGGACCTGGTTCTGGATGAGCTCGCCGACGCTGCGCAGACGACGGTTGCCGAAGTGGTCGATGTCGTCGGTCTCGACGACGATCGACGTACCGCTGTCGCCGACCGTCTCGGTCTCGCCCGCGTGCAGCTTCACCAGGTACTTGATCGTCGAGATGACGTCCTCGACGGTCAGGATGCCGGCGTCGAGCGGAGCGTCCGCGCCCAGCTTCTTGTTGACCTTGTAGCGGCCGACCTTCGCGAGGTCGTAGCGCTTGGGGTTGAAGTACAGGTTCTCAAGGAGCGTCTGCGCGGCCTCACGCGTGGGGGGCTCGCCCGGACGCAGCTTGCGGTAGATGTCGAGCAGCGCGTCGTCCTGGCCCTGGGTGTGGTCCTTCTCCAGGGTGGCGCGCATGGACTCGTACTCGCCGAACTCCTCCAGGATCTGCTCGGTCGTCCAACCGAGAGCCTTGAGCAGGACGGTGACGGACTGCTTGCGCTTGCGGTCGATGCGGACACCGACCATGTCGCGCTTGTCGATCTCCATCTCCAGCCAGGCACCCCGGGACGGGATGATCTTGGCGGAGAAGATGTCCTTGTCGGACGTCTTGTCGATCGAGGAGTCGAAGTAGACACCGGGCGAACGGACCAGCTGCGACACCACGACACGCTCGGTGCCGTTGATGACGAAGGTGCCCTTGTTCGTCATGAGCGGGAAGTCGCCCATGAAGACGGTCTGGGACTTGATCTCGCCGGTCTCGTTGTTCGTGAACTCGGCGGTGACGAAGAGTGGAGCCGCGTACGTGAAGTCGCGCTCCTTGCACTCGTCGATCGAGTTCTTCGGCGGCTCGAAGCGGTGGTCACGGAAGGTCAGCGACATCGACCCGCTGAAGTCCTCGATCGGGGAGATCTCCTCGAAGATCTCCTCGAGCCCGGACTTGGTGGGGACGTCCTGACCGTTGTCCAGAGCCTCCTCGACCCGACTCTGCCAAGCGGTGTTGCCGAGCAGCCAGTCGAAGCTCTCGGTCTGCAGCGCGAGCAGGTTCGGAACCTCGAGAGGCTCCTTGATCTTTGCAAAGGAAATGCGCAGCGGGGCGGTGCTGGCGCCGTTGTTCGTATTCGCGGTCGAGGCGTTGCGCGAGGCGGCCAAGAGGGGGTCCTTCCGAGGGCTCGGACTCACTACGCGCGTACCGGCCCCTCTCCCGTACACAGAGACAAGCTGAGTCGGTCCGGCCAAAAGGCCAGGTCAGACAGTCTTGTCGTCGATGCTCGGGTGAGGGCAGACCCCTGGTGACGGGCAGGGGACAGCTAACAGGCAGCGCAAAGGGTCAGTGTAGCCACTTGGCACACTGATGTCCAGTCCGGGTTTTCACGCCCGTGTTGACCCTCGTTGTTCCACTCCTGCGACAAGGCGCTGCCCTCAACGCACGTTGATACTGCCCTCTTCGTCGTCGATCCATGCCTCGGATACGGATCCTTGTGACGACGCGTCCTGAGAATTGCGCGCTGCGTGCGGTTCGTCAAGGCCCCCCTGCCCGAACCGGGGCTGCCCGGAGACACGACGAAGATCACCATACCCCCCGCCACTGAGGGTGCAAGGCAACCGTGGCCGGACCCCGGGAACGCCGAAGAGCGACCACCCGGATGGATGATCGCTCTTGAGCGCTTACGCGTTACACGCCCAGGGGGACGTGTCGTGGATCCTGGCGGATCCGAGAGGTCTTACTTGACCTCGACGGAGGCACCGGCGCCCTCGAGGGACTCCTTCGCCTTGTCGGCGGCCTCCTTGGCGACCTTCTCCAGAACCGGCTTCGGCGCACCGTCGACCAGGTCCTTGGCCTCCTTCAGGCCGAGGGAGGTCAGCTCGCGCACGACCTTGATGACCTGGATCTTCTTGTCGCCGGCGCCCGTGAGGATGACATCGAACTCGTCCTGCTCCTCGGCGGCCTCGGCGGCGGCGCCACCAGCGGCACCACCGGCGACGACGACCGGCGCGGCAGCGGCGGCGGTGACGTCGAACTTCTCCTCGAAGGCCTTCACGAACTCGGAGAGCTCGATGAGGGTCATCTCTTCGAACTGGGCGAGCAGGTCGTCCTGGCTGAGCTTCGCCATGATGGCGGTCCTTCCACTAAATCGGCTGGTGCCGGATGTACATGTGAGGCGGGCGTACGTCTGGCCCGCGACGGCCTCCGCGTTCAGGCAGCGGGGGCCGGGATGCGAGCCGAGTTACTCGGCACCGCCCTGCTCGCCCTGCTTGGCACGGAGCGCGTCCACGGTGCGGACGAGCTTCGACGGCAGCGCCTGGAAGACGGAGGCAGCCTGAGACTGCTTGCCCTTCATGGCACCGGCCAGCTTGGAGAGCAGAACCTCGCGGGACTCGAGGTCCGCAAGCTTCTTGATGTCGTCGGCGGACAGCGCCTTGCCATCAAGGACACCGCCCTTGATGACGAGGTTGGGGTTGTCCTTGGCGAAGTCACGGAGACCCTTCGCCGCCTCGACCGGGTCACCGGTCACGAAGGCGACGGCCGACGAACCCGTGAAGAGGTCGTCGATCGTGTTGATCCCGGCCTCATTGGCCGCAATCTTGGTCAGCGTGTTCTTCGCCACACGGTAGTTAGCGTTCTCACCGAGTGAACGACGCAGCTGCTGCAGCTGCGCCACGGTGAGACCGGTGTACGCGGTGACGACGGCACCGTTGGAGTTGCGGAACTTGTCCCGCATCTCCTCGACGGCATCGACCTTGTCAGGCCTCGCCATGAGCCTCGGCCTCCTTCCGGGTGATTCGGACCGCGCGGACCCGAAGGAGGACTGGGGAAAACGAAACGCCCCGGCGCAAGCGCACGGGGCGTAGCTCGACCGGTCGTCCGGCCGCACGGGGCGGCGGAATCCAGGAGCTCTTCCAGTGTCACCTGCGCGGGTCGTCCGCCGTTCAGCGGATCCTTCGGCCACCGCGCCCTCTTCCGAGCACGCGGTAACGACCAGCGGTCTTTGGCTTCTACAGGAGGGTACGGGAACGGATCGCCGTCAAGCAAATCCGCCCGTACGGCTCCGTCGTACGACCGGCTGTGCGGGCTGGATCAGCCCTGCTCCAGCTCCTTGAACATGCCGGCGAGGTCAGCGACCTCCTTGGCGGGCGGCGCCTTGACGTCCACCGGCTTGTTGTAGTCGAGGAAGGTGATGGTCATGTCGAGCGGGCCCTTGTCGGCGTCACCCTTCAGGCGGAACTGCTTGGTGTGGTCGTCGCCGTCGATCCACATGTCCATCGTGAGCTTGTCGACGCCGAGCTTCTCGTACTTCTTGACGCTCTTCTCGCGCTGCTCGCGGACGTCCGCCTTCGCGTCCTTGAAGGAGGCGCGCAGGTCGGCGAGGGTGACCGTGCCCGAGTAGTGGGTCGTCTCGACACCGTCGACCTTCTCGGAGCCCACCTTCTTCACGTCCTTGGCGCCCGTGAGGAAGGCGGACTCGGCCGCCGGGTTCTGCTCGGCCTGGCTCGTGCTGCTGCCCATCTGGTCCAGTTCCTTGCCGGCCTCGGACCCGGACAGGTCGAACTTCATCCAGCGCTTGCCGTCCATCTCCTTGGCCATCTCGGCTCCCCCACCGAGGTACATGGCCTTGTCGACGAGGCGGATCTCCATGGCCTCGCTGGTTCCCTTGTCGGGCGCCGTCATCTTCATGCTCAGGGCGATCGTGGGCTTCAGGCGCATCGACGCCTCGCCCTTGACCCGGCCCTCACCCGGCGTCGTGCCGCTCAGGCGGTACCGGAGGGACGTGATGTCCTCCGTGTTCTTCGCCGCCTTGGCGACGGCGGCCGTGGGCGTCATCTCCGGCGACTGCTCGGATCCGCAGCCGACCGCGCCGGCGGCGAGAAGCAGTGCGCCCAGCCCGGCGGCGGGTATGGATGTCCTCATTGATTCCCCCCAAGGAATACATGATTGCTTCACAGCAAGGCGGTGAGCTTATCCCAGAGGGGCACAAGTGACCTATCCGAATTCACTGCAGCCTCAGGGCGTACCGGGTGTACCGGCCTTCTTCCGCATCAGGTCCGTGAAGTCCCCGGTGTCGGAGAGCGGGGGCCGCTGGGCCGGGACCCGCACGCCGTAGTCGCGGTAGTGCGCGGTCTGGGTCATCCGGCCCGTGGTCATCCGCGCCTTCTCCGTCTTCTTGACCAGAAGATTCCGCTCGTCGATCCAGATGTCGACGGTCTCGGTGGTGACGCCGGCCTCGGTGAGCTGCTTCTTCAGGCCGTCGTCGGTGACGTCCGCCGTGGCCACGGTGCCGGAGTAGTGCGTGGCGGTCCGGCCGCGTACGGTCTCCTCGCCGACCTTCCGGACGTCCCCGGAGGCCAGCAGGAGTTTCACGGACTGGTTGGGCGTGGTGGTGCGCATCTGGTCGCCGAGAGGGGCCCCGGAGCCACCGGTGAGGGCTTCGAGATCGTCGTACGCGTACCGGATCCAGTGTCTGCCGCCGGCCTGCTCGGCGAACTTGTCGCCCATGCGCGCGTAGTACGCGTCGGGCAGGTAGCGGGCCTCCATCGAGGTGGTGCCGAGCCCGCGCATGGTGTCGGCGATCGTGCCGCCGGTGTAGGTGATGGTGAGGGTCCCGGTGATGCCGTCGCTCCAGCCGAGGGTGCCGTCGGCGGTCATGGACATCAGCGAGCCCATGGTCGTCGTCGACTCGACGCGGGCAGACTCGGCTCGCGCCGTGGCCCGTTCGGCGGAGCGCAGGGCTGCCAGGGAGGTGCCTCGGGCGGCACGGTCGTCCTCGCCCCGGCGGTCGGAGGCGTCCGAGAAGGTGCAGGCGGCCACCCCCGTCAGCGCGGTCGCCAGCGCGAGCACCTGGCCCACGCGGCGCACGGTCCTGCCCTGCATACGTCCCCCCGTTCGCATCCGGTTCCCGCACGTTAACCCAGGCCACCGGCGTACGTACCGGAAAAGGGAACGGGCCCCGCACCTGTAAGAGGTGCGGGGCCCGTGACCGGTTGGGCGAGCCGTCAGGCTCAGACCGCGGCCGGGTCCTCCTCGACGAGGAGGTTGCGGGTGCGGTTGGAGTCGACCGGAATGCCGGGGCCCATCGTGGTGCTGATGGCGGCCTTCTTGATGTAGCGACCCTTGGCGGCGGACGGCTTCAGACGGAGGATCTCCTCCAGCGCCGCGCCGTAGTTCTCCACCAGCTTGGTGTCGTCGAACGACGTCTTGCCGATGATGAAGTGCAGGTTCGAGTGCTTGTCGACGCGGAACTCGATCTTGCCGCCCTTGATGTCGTTGACAGCCTTGGTGACATCGGGGGTGACGGTGCCGGTCTTCGGGTTCGGCATCAGACCACGCGGACCGAGCACACGGCCGAGGCGGCCGACCTTGCCCATGAGGTCCGGGGTGGCGACGACGGCGTCGAAGTCCAGACGGCCCTTCGACACCTCGTCGATCAGCTCGTCGGCGCCGACGATGTCGGCGCCCGCGGCACGAGCGGCCTCGGCACGGTCACCGGTCGCGAAGACCAGGACCCGGGCGGTCTTACCGGTGCCGTGCGGGAGGTTCACGGTGCCACGGACCATCTGGTCGGCCTTGCGCGGGTCGACACCCAGGCGGAAGGCGACCTCGACGGTGCCGTCGAACTTGGTCGTGGAGGTCTCCTTGGCGAGACGGACGGCCTCGAGCGGGGCGTAGAGCTTCTCCCGGTCGATCTTGGCGTCCGCAGCGCGAAGGGACTTGCTGCGCTTGCTCACTACTGCTCCTGTGGATTCTTAGGAGTCGTGGTCCGGGCCGAGCCGGCCCTGCCACTTCTGCTGATGGAGTTGGGGCTCAGTCCTCGACCGTGACGCCCATGGAACGGGCGGTGCCGGCGATGATCTTCGCGGCGGCGTCCAGGTCGTTGGCGTTGAGGTCGGGCATCTTGGTCGTGGCGATCTCACGGACCTGGTCACGCGTGATCTTCGCGACCTTGGTCTTGTGCGGCTCGCCCGAGCCCTTCTCGATGCCCGCGGCCTTCAGGATCATCTTGGCGGCCGGCGGGGTCTTGGTGATGAAGGTGAAGGAACGGTCCTCGTAGACCGTGATCTCCACCGGGATGACCCAGCCACGCTGCGACTCGGTCGCGGCGTTGTACGCCTTGCAGAACTCCATGATGTTGACGCCGTGCTGGCCCAGCGCGGGGCCGACCGGCGGGGCCGGGTTGGCGGCACCGGCCTGGATCTGGAGCTTGATGAGCCCCGTGACCTTCTTCTTCTTGGGAGGCATTGCTCTCTCCGGGTCCTAGTGAGAGTTTTCCAGCCTCCGAACCGGATCATCCGGATGGAGGCATACCGCACAACGATAACGGGTATCCATGTGCGGCCAAAAACCGAGCAGGTCAGGCAGGCTCCAGGAGCCCGCCTGACCTGCTCGGAAGCTGGTGTCCGCTAGTTCTTCTGGATCTGGTCGAAGGAGAGCTCGACCGGCGTCTCGCGGCCGAAGATCTCCACGAGGCCCTTGACCTTCTTCGAGTCCGGGTTGATCTCGTTGATGGTCGCCTGCAGCGTGGCGAACGGGCCGTCGGTGACGGTGACCGAGTCGCCGACCTCGAAGTCCAGCACCTGGACCTCGACCTTGCGGGACGGAGCCGGCTTGCCCTCGGCCTCGGCGGCCTCGCGGGCGGCCTTCTCCTCGGCCTCCGGGGCGAGCATCTTGACGATCTCGTCCAGGGTCAGCGGGTACGGGTCGTAGGCGTTGCCCACGAAGCCGGTGACGCCGGGGGTGTTGCGGACGACGCCCCAGGACTCGTTCGTCAGGTCCATGCGGACGAGGACGTAGCCCGGGAGCTTGTTCTGCTTGATCGTCTTGCGCTCGCCGTTCTTGATCTGCGCGACCTCTTCCTGCGGCACCTCGGCCTGGAAGATGAAGTCCTCGACGTTCAGCGAGACGGCGCGCTGCTCGAGGTTGGTCTTCACGCGGTTCTCGTAGCCGGCGTAGGTGTGGATGACGTACCACTCGCCGGGCAGGACGCGCAGTTCCTCGCGGAGCTTCTCGATCGGGTCGCGGTCGTCCTCGGGCTCTTCCTCGGGCTCGTCCGCGGCCTCTTCGCCGGCCTCGGACTCCGCTTCGGCGTCGTCGTCCGCGACGGCGTCGGCAGCCTCGACCTCGGCAGAGGTCTCGGTGTCCTCGCTGTCCGCGCCCTCGACGGTGTCGAGCTCGTCCTCGACGGACTCGACAGGCTCGATGGCGTCGTTCACGTTCGGGTCAGACACGGTGGCTGCTTCTTCCTGGATACATAGGGGTGGAACATGCGAAAGGAGCGCCGGGTACCTCGGCGCTCTTCGCGGGCTGCTCAGCCGAACACGTACTTGGCGGCGTTGCTGAGTCCATAGTCAATCACGGTGACCAGGCCGATCATGATGACGACAAAGATGATCACCACGGTCGTGTACGTCGTCAGCTGGTTGCGCGTCGGCCAGACGACCTTGCGCAGCTCCGCGACGATCTGGCGGTAGAAGAGGGCCAGGCGCTTCAGCGGGCCCTTCTTGCCGCGCTTGCCGCCCTTGCGGGCCTTCTTGGACTCCGGCGCCTCATCCTGGGCATCAGGCATGTCGATGGAGCCCACGGCGTCCGTCACTCGTCCTCACCTGATTCCGGGTCGTGGCCGTGCCGCGCCCGGTCTGAGCCGCACGGCGGTGCATTGCTGTACGTACATGCGCACACATCCTGGCGAAGGTGTGTGTAGCAGGGCCGGAGGGACTTGAACCCCCAACCGCTGGTTTTGGAGACCAGTGCTCTACCAATTGAGCTACGACCCTTTGTGTGTCCCCCAACGTACCGCATCCATCCGGATGCGTGGTGTGCACCGAACGGGCGCGGCCTGCTGAAGGCCAACGAGGTGAGAGTGTACGTGGTCTGCGGCCGGTCGTCGAACAGAAAGGGCCCGCGGGAGCCCTCGTCGGCGCGAGATCGCCCCGGGAACAGGGGGCGGGCGGCGGGGCATCAGGCTGAAGATCGCCCAGGCCGGGCGGTCGATCCGTACTGTTGTCCAGGGGTTTGCCCGACGTTGTTCAGTCTGTGAAACCCCCGTGCCGCGAGCGTTTCCGGTCTGAAACGATGGGGCGCATGAGCCCTGCAACCCCTCCCACCGAGCGCCGGGTCTCCGCCCGAGTCGGCGCGATCTCCGAGTCCGCCACCCTCGCCGTGGACGCCAAGGCCAAGGCCCTCAAGGCAGCCGGGCGGCCGGTGATCGGCTTCGGCGCCGGTGAGCCCGACTTCCCGACTCCGGACTACATCGTCCAGGCGGCCATCGAGGCCTGCTCGAACCCGAAGTACCACCGCTACACGCCGGCCGGTGGCCTCCCCGAGCTGAAGGCCGCGATCGCCGCGAAGACGCTGCGCGACTCGGGCTACGAGGTCGACGCGTCGCAGATCCTCGTGACCAACGGCGGCAAGCAGGCCATCTACGAGGCCTTCGCCGCGATCCTGGACCCGGGTGACGAGGTCATCGTGCCCGCGCCGTACTGGACGACCTACCCGGAGTCGATCCGGCTGGCCGGGGGTGTCCCGGTGGAGGTCGTCGCCGACGAGACGACCGGCTACCGGGTGTCCGTGGAGCAGCTGGAGGCGGCCCGCACGGAGAAGACCAAGGTCGTCCTCTTCGTGTCGCCCTCCAACCCGACGGGCGCGGTGTACAGCGAGACCGAGACCGAGGCGATCGGCCGCTGGGCCGCCGAGCACGGCCTGTGGGTGCTGACCGACGAGATCTACGAGCACCTCGTCTACGGCGACGCCTCCGCCGTGTCGCTGCCGGCCGTGGTGCCCGAGCTGCGCGACAAGTGCGTCGTGGTCAACGGTGTCGCGAAGACGTACGCCATGACCGGCTGGCGGGTCGGGTGGATCATCGGCCCGAAGGACGTGGTCAAGGCCGCGACGAACCTGCAGTCCCACGCCACGTCGAACGTGTCCAACGTGGCGCAGGTGGCCGCGCTGGCCGCCGTCTCCGGTGACCTGGACGCCGTGGCGAAGATGCGCGAGGCGTTCGACCGGCGCCGCAAGACCATCGTGCGGATGCTGAACGAGATCGACGGCGTGGTGTGCCCGGAGCCTGAGGGCGCGTTCTACGCGTACCCGTCGGTGAAGGCCCTGGTCGGCAAGGAGATCCGGGGGCGCCGGCCCAAGGACACGGTCGAGCTGGCCGCGCTGATCCTGGAGGAGTCCGAGGTCGCGGTGGTGCCGGGCGAGGCGTTCGGCACGCCCGGGTATCTGCGGCTGTCGTACGCGCTGGGTGACGAGGATCTCGTCGAGGGCGTGAGCCGGATCCAGAAGCTGCTGGCGGAGGCCAGGGACTGATTCAGCCTGCTCACGTGAGTAGGTCGGAGGCGGGCCGTTCCCCTTGTGGGGAGCGGCCCGCTTCGTCGTGTGCGCGTGCGAGCAAGACCACGTTCGGGGAAAACGCTGTCGAGACGGCTTTGGCATACGGCAGGATCCTGGGATGGAGCGTGTACGTGATGTCTCTGAACTGCCGAAAGCCCACCTGCACCTGCACTTCACCGGGTCGATGCGGCCCTCGACCGTGCTGGAACTGGCCGACAAGTACGGGGTGCGCCTGCCCGACGCGCTGAGCGAGGCGCTGGTCAGCGGGGAGCCGCCGAGACTGCGGGCGACGGACGAGCGGGGCTGGTTCCGCTTTCAGCGGCTGTACGACGCGGCGCGCTCGTGCCTTCGGGAGCCGGAGGACATCCAGCGGCTGGTGCGGGAGGCCGCGGAGGAGGATCTGCGGGACGGCTCGGGGTGGCTGGAGATCCAGGTCGACCCGACGTCGTACGCACCGCGGCTGGGGGGTCTGATCCCGGCGCTGGAGGTCATCCTCGACGCGGTGGAGACGACCTCGCGTGAGACGGGCCTCGGTATGCGGGTCCTGGTCGCGGCGAACCGGATGAAGCACCCGCTGGACGCGCGCACGCTGGCCCGGCTGGCGGTGCGGTACGCGGAGCGGGGCGTGGTCGGCTTCGGGCTCTCCAACGACGAACGGCGGGGGATGGCGCGGGACTTCGACCGGGCGTTCGCCATCGCGCGGGAGGCCGGGCTGCTGTCGGCGCCGCACGGGGGCGAGCTGACGGGGCCGTCGTCGGTGCGGGACTGTCTGGACGACCTGGGTGCGAACCGGGTGGGGCACGGGGTCCGGGCGGCGGAGGATCCGCGGCTGCTGAAGCGTCTGGCCGACCGGGGTGTGACGTGTGAGGTGTGCCCGGCGTCGAACGTGGCGCTCGGTGTCTACGAGAAGCCGGAGGACGTGCCTCTGCGGACCCTGTTCGAGGCGGGAGTCCCGATGGCTCTGGGCGCGGACGATCCACTGCTGTTCGGGTCCCGGCTGGCGGCGCAGTACGAGATCGCCCGGCAGCATCACGGGTTCACGGACGCGGAGCTGGCGGAGGTGGCCCGGCAGTCGATCCGGGGGTCGGCGGCACCGGAGGATGTGAAGGAGAAGCTGCTGGCGGGCGTGGACGGCTGGCTGCTGTCCTAGCGCCCGGCCTCTCCTGCTCGAGGCCGGCCTCCTACAGGAGGCTGACCCCGACCGTCACCGGCTCGTTGACCAGTGTGATGCCGAAGGCCTCGTGGACCCCGGCCACGACCTCACGGGCCAGGGTGAGGAGGTCCTCCGTGGTCGCGCTCCCCCGGTTGGTGAGGGCCAGGGTGTGCTTAGTGGAGATGCGGGCGGGGCCGTCGCCGTAGCCCTTGGTGAAGCCCGCCTTGTCGATCAGCCAGGCGGCGGAGGTCTTGGTGTGGCCCTCTCCCGCCGGGTAGGCGGGGGGCTCGGCGTCGTCGCCCAGGCGCTGCTTCACGCGCGCGCGGAACGTCGCGAAGTCGCTGTTCGTGAGGATCGGGTTGGTGAAGAACGAGCCGGCCGACCAGGTGTCGTGGTCCTCGGCGTCCAGGACCATGCCCTTGCCGGCGCGCAGCTTGAGCACCGTCTCGCGAGCCGACGCGAGCGGGACCCGGTCGCCGGCATCGACTCCGAGGGCGCGGGCCGTCTCGGCGTACCTGAGGGGGGCGGAGAGGCCGCCCGCGTCCTCCAGGGAGAAGCGCACGCGCAGCACCACGTAGCGCTCCGGGTCGGACTTGAAGCGGCTGTGGCGGTAGGAGAAGGCGCAGTCCTCGTTGGCCAGGGTGACCGTCTCGCCGGTCCGGCGGTCGTACGCGACGACCTCGGTGATCGTCGAGGAGACCTCCTGGCCGTACGCCCCGACGTTCTGGATGGGGGTCGCGCCCGCCGAGCCGGGGATGCCGGCCAGGCACTCGATACCGGCGAGGCCCGCCTCGACCGTGCGGGCGACGGCGTCGGTCCACACCTCGCCGGCGGCCAGCTCCAGCCGCGTGCCGTCCAGGGAGAAGCCCTGGGTGGCGATGACGAGGGCGGTGCCCTCGAAGCCCTTGTCACCGATGACCAGGTTCGAACCGCCGCCGATGAGCAGCAGGGGGGTGCCCGCCTCGTCGGCCTCGCGGACGGCGGCGATCACCTCGTCGTCCGTCGTCGCGGTGATCAGCCGGGTCGCGGGACCGCCCAGCCGGAAGGTGGTCAGCGGGGCGAGGGGGGCGTCGTGGAGTTCCTGCACGGGCTCAAGAGTACGAGACGGCACTGACGGGCTCGGGCACGCGTACGTGCGGCCCTTCGACGGGACGTGGGCCGCACGCGCGCGTGGCTGTCAGGGCAGGCGCCGGAACGCCTCGGACCAGGAGAGCGGGAGGTCGTCGGTCCTCGCCTGCCAGGTGGTGAACGCCGCGTCCCTCATCTGCGGCGCGAGGCCCCGGGCAGCCGGCCGGTGGGCGCCCGAGCGGACGAAGTCGTCGAGCGCCGCCTTCGACTCCCAGGCGGACAGCGTCCAGAAGGTCCGCTTGAGGGGCTTCGCCATCAGGGTGGCCCCGTAGGCGCCCGGGCTGCTGCGCACCTGCCGCCAGACGGCGGGCGTTCCGGCGAAGAACTTGAGCGCTCCCCACAGGGTGCGGGTCTCGAACCGGGAGGCGAAGACGTGCACCTCTGTGTCGTGGGGCGGGGTGTTCGGGACGGTCCAGGGAAGGGTGGGCATGGCCGTTCCTCCTTCGGGTCGTCAGCTGTCGTGGGCTCAGTGGGAAACGGTTCAGCGGGACGCGGTTTCGAGTGCACGCGCCGGTTCGGCCGGGGCCGCCTGCCGCTCGGTGTGCCGCCGGGTCGGGATCAGCAGGGCCGCGATGCCCGCGAGGCCGACCACCGCCGAGCCCGTCACCAGGGCCGGCCGCATGCCGTCGACGAAGGTCTGGCCGGATTCGTAGCCGCCCTGGGCCGCGAAGATCGACGCCATGACGGCGATGCCGAGCGCTCCGCCCACCTCGCGCAGGGCGTTGTTCGCGCCGGAGGCGATGCCCTGCTCCTGGGGCCGGACGCTGGACATCACCAGGTGCGCGGCGGGGGCGAAGTACAGGGCCATGCCGATGCCGCTGACGATCAGGGCGGGCAGCTGCGCGGTGTAGGAGGCGTCCGCCGTGGCCACGACCGACATGTAGCCGAGGCCCAGGGCTTGCAGGAACAGGCCGGCGGCGACGACCGGGCGGCCTCCGATGCGGTCCGCGAGGATGCCGGCGATCGGGGCGACCAGCATCGGCATACCGGTCCAGGGCAGCATCCTGAGGCCCGCCTCGGTGGGCGAGTAGCCGAGGACGCCCTGCATGTACTGGCTGAGCAGGAAGATCGAGCCGAACATGCCGAGGAACATCAGCAGGCTCGCCGCGTTGATGCCGGCGAACGCCCGGGAGCGGAAGAGCCGCATCGGCAGCATGGGGTTCTTGGCGCGGGTGCTGTAGAGGACGAAGCCGACGAGCAGTGCGGTGCCCGCGAACAGGCCCGTCAGGACCAGCGAGCCGGTCCAGCCGTCGACGGGGCCGCGGACCAGGCCGTAGACGATCCCGAAGAGACCGCCGCTGGCGAGCAGGGTGCCGGGGACGTCGAGCGGGGAGCCGGTGCCGTGCGACTCGGCGAGGCGGAGGCGGGCGAGCGGCAGCAGGGCCAGGCCCAGTGGGACGTTCAGCCAGAAGATCCACTGCCAGGAGATGTGTTCGGTGAGGGTGCCGCCGACCAGCGGCCCGGAGGCGACGGCCAGTCCGTTGACGGCGCCCCAGATGCCGTACGCCATGCCCCGCTTGGCCTCGGGCACGGCGGCGGTCAGCAGGGTGAGCGTCAGCGGCATCATGACGGCCGCGCCGGCGCCCTGGACCGCCCGGGCGGCGATGAGGGAGTCGATGCCGGGTGCCATGGCCGCCGCGGCGGAGGCCCCGGTGAAGATGGCGAGTCCCACTATGAAGAGGCGGCGGCGGCCGAAGCGGTCGCCGAGGGCCGCGCCGAACATCAGCAGGACGGCGAAGGTGAGCGTGTAGGCGCTCACGGTCCATTCCAGATCGTGCAGGGCGCCACCGAGGTCCTCGCGGATGGAGGGCAGGGCGGTGGTGACGACGAGGTTGTCGAGAGCCGCCATGAATCCGGCGACGCTGGTGATGACGAGGGCCCAGGCGGCTCCCCCGCGACGTGCGGTCTGCTGTGACATCGCTCCCCCAGAGAGTGATTCGCTTGATCGATTAGTTATTGATTACTAACTTTCGAGGTCGCAAAAAGGCCGGGCATCCTCGCCCTTTCTTGTCAGCTGCCGGGCTCCGAGGGGCTGAATCCCGCCCAGACCCGGTGATCGGCCGGGAAGCCCATGGCCGTCAGGCAGTTGATGAGCATGCCCTGGGCCAGGAAGGTCGTCGTCTCGTGGGCGTCGGCACCCAGCGGCAGGTGGACGGTGTCCCACAGCCGCATCCAGCCCGCGCGCACGGCCTCGCCGAACTCGTGGTCTCCCTCTTCCTCGGCGGCCGCCACGGCGAGGTACATCTGCATCTGCATCATCAGCAACTCGGGCTGCTCGGAGATGGCCTCGACGTACGCGCCGCCCATGGCATGGCGGGCCTCTTCGCCCTCCAGCCCCTCGGCGGCCTCCGCGAACATCCGGATGGTGTCCTCGACGCACCGCCGGGCCGCCGCCAGGAAGATCGCCTTCTTGCCCGGGAAGAGCCGGAAGAGATACGGCTGCGAGACGCCGACCCGGCGGGCGATCGCCTCGGTCGACGTGCCGTGGTAGCCGCCGCGCGCGAACTCGGTCGTCGCCGCACGAATGACGCTCTCGCGCCTCTCCTCCGCACTCATCCTGGCCATGGAAATAAGTTAGTACTCAATCACTAACTACGTCAAGGGGAGCGCCCGGGCCTCCGTACGCGTAAGGGGCGCCCCGCAATGGAGAGCGCCCCTTACCCGTCACCGGTCTTCCCCGGCTCAGGCCAGCCGCACGACCGCCCGCGACATGCCCAGCACCTTCTGTCCCGCGCTGGTCGCCGTCAGGTCCACGCGGACGGTGTTGTCGTCGAGCTTGGCCGCGATCTTGCCCGCGACCTCGATCAGGGCGCCCTCTTCGTCGTTCGGGACGACGACCGGTTTGGTGAAGCGGACGCCGTACTCGACGACCGCGCCCGGGTCGCCGGCCCAGTCGGTGACCACGCGGATCGCCTCGGCCATGGTGAACATGCCGTGCGCGATGACGTCCGGCAGGCCGACCTCCTTGGCGAACTTCTCGTTCCAGTGGATCGGGTTGAAGTCGCCGGAGGCGCCCGCGTACTGGACGAGGTTCGCGCGGGTCACGGGGAAGGTCTGCGCGGGCAGTTCGGTGCCGACCTCGACGTCGGAGTAGGAGATCTTCGCCGTCATGGGATCGCTCACGCCTCCTCGGCCGCGCGGGCCACGAGCTTGGTCCAGGCGGTCACGACGTGCTCGCCGGCCTCGTCGTGGACCTCGCCGCGGATGTCCAGGATGTCGTTGCCCGCGAGGGACTTGACGGCCTCGATGGTCGAGGTGACCGTGAGCCGGTCACCGGCGCGGACCGGGCGGCGGTAGGCGAACTTCTGGTCGCCGTGCACCACCCGGCTGTAGTCCAGACCGAGCTGGGGGTCCTGGACGACCTGGCCTGCGGCCTTGAAAGTGATCGAGAAGACGAAGGTCGGCGGCGCGATCACGTCGGGGTGGCCGAGTTCCTTGGCCGCCTCCGCGTCCGTGTACGCCGGGTTGGCGTCCCCGACGGCCTCGGCGAACTCACGGATCTTCTCCCGGCCCACTTCGTAGGGCGCGGTGGGCGGGTACGTCCGCCCCACGAAGGACTGGTCGAGCGCCATGGCTCGGCACCTCCTGGTTGCTCTACTGACCGGTACGGGTCATTCAACGACGCGAGGCCGCCCCCGATCACTCGGGAGCGGCCTCGCGTACGAGCCTGATTTATCGCGTTTCGCGGTGCGCGGTGTGCGCGTTGCAACGCGGGCAGTGCTTCTTCATCTCAAGACGGTCCGGGTTGTTACGCCGGTTCTTCTTGGTGATGTAGTTCCGCTCCTTGCACTCCACGCAGGCCAGCGTGATCTTCGGGCGGACGTCGGTGGCAGCCACGTGAGTGCTCCTTGACGAACGGATGGGATGGTTTAACGCATAGAAGAGTAGCCGATCGAAGGACCGACCCCGCAATCGGCTACTGTCAGTAGCGGTGACCGGACTTGAACCGGTGACACAGCGATTATGAGCCGCTTGCTCTACCGACTGAGCTACACCGCTGTGATGCGATCGGGTCCCGCCTCGCGACGGGAACCTCACACACCAGAGCCCCAAAACGGAATCGAACCGTTGACCTTCTCCTTACCATGGAGACGCTCTGCCGACTGAGCTATTGGGGCGAGCGATGAAGACATTACACGGTCGGAAGCCGTTCACCCAAATCCGTTTCGGGGTACCCGCCGCGGGCGCTCGGACCGTCCTGCCGGCGGCCTCGCGAGCGCCTTCCCTTCCGCTTCCCTTCCGCACAGCGGGCCACACCGGTACGACTATTGCCCTCCTCCCCGACATGGAAGGGAGGCCGTCCTAGGCTCGACTCACTCTGCGTGATCATGCGTCCTCCCGTGCGCAAGCCCGAGCCCCTGGAGCGCGATGCCCGACAGCCGGCCGCAGCCGCCACCACCCCCGTCGTCCTCTCAAGGTCCGGCCGACCCGTCGTCGCTGCTGCTGTGCGGAGCGCGGCTCACCGACGGCCGGACCGTGGACGTACGGCTGGGCGGCGGGCACATCGAGGCGGTCGGGACGGCCGGCAGCCTGGCGGCGGGCGGCACGCGCGCGTGCGGGGCGCGGGTGGACCTCGGCGGCTATCTGCTCCTGCCGGCCCCGGCCGAACCGCACGCCCACGGCGACACCGCCCTGTCGGCCGACACCGAGGGACCGGTCCCGTACGAGTCGCAGGACGTGCAGCGCCGGGCGACCGAGGCCGCGCTGCTCCAGCTCGGGCACGGGGCGACCGCCCTGCGGGCCCACGTGCGCGTGGGGGACGTCCAGGGACTGGGGGCGCTGGAGGCCGTGTTGCAGGCGCGGCGCGCGCTGCGGGGGCTGGCCGAGCTGACGACGGTCGCGATGCCCCGGGTGCTGACCGGAGTGGCCGGGGCGGACGGGCTGGCGGTGCTGCGGGACGCGGTGAAGATGGGCGCCTCGGTGGTGGGCGGCCGGCCCGATCTCGATCCGGATCCGACGGGGTACGTGGAGGCGGTCCTGGAGGTGGCCTCCGAGCACGGCTGTCCGGTCGACCTGCACACGGACGCCGGGGATCCGGCGCGGCTGGCCCGGCTCGCCGCGATGGCTGGCGGGCTGCGTCCCGGCGTGACCCTGAGCCCGTGCGGCGACCTCGGGCGGTTGCCCACCGAGGTGGCCTCGCGGACCGCCGACCAGCTCGCGGCGGCGGGCGTGGCGGTGGTGTGCCTGCCGCAGGGCGGCTGCGGCGGCGTGGACCGGCGGGGAGCGGCTCCGGTACGGCTGCTGCGCGCGGCCGGGGTGCGGGTGGCCGCCGGGAGCGGGGCGCTGCGGGACGTGTCGAACCCCGTGGGGCGCGGCGACCCGCTGGAGGCGGCGTTTCTGCTGGCCTCGCGCTATGGGCTGGCGCCCGAGGAGGCGTACGAGGCGGTGAGCGGGTCGGCGCGGGCGGTGCTGGGGCTGCCCGAGGTGCGCGTGGAGGCGGGCTTCCCGGCCGAACTGCTCGCGGTGCGCGGGGACCGGCTGGCGGGGGCGCTCTCGCTGGCGTACAGCCGGGTGGTGGTGCACCGGGGGCGTGTGGTGGCGCGGACCAGCGCGGTCCGGGAGTACTGCGATTCGGCGGCTTCGGCGGAACTGGGGTTGCCGCGGCAGGGGCGGGGGGAGGTGTCGTAGGGGCGGGGGTCGGTCGTGGGGGCGGGGGTCGGTCGTGGGGGCGGGTCGTCGTAGGGGCGGGGGCCGGTCGTGGGAGGGGTCGGTCGTGGGGCGTGGGCCGGTCGTGGGGGCGTGGATCGGGGGGACGCGCGCCCGGTGGCCGGTGGGGGTGTAAGTCGGTGGGGCGTGGCTGAAGTCGTGCGGCGGATGGGGGCGTCCGGGCGTACGGTCGAAGGCATGCGCATTGTCATCGCTGGTGGTCATGGTCAGATCGCGTTGCGGCTGGAGCGGTTGCTCGCCGCGCGCGGGGACGAGGTAGCGGGGATCATCCGTAAGGCCGAACAGGCCGACGATCTGCGGGAGGCCGGTGCCGAACCGGTCGTGCTCGACCTGGAGTCGGCGTCCGTGGACGAGGTCGCCGAGCGGCTGCGGGGTGCCGACGCGGCGGTCTTCGCGGCGGGCGCGGGCCCGGGCAGCAGTGCGGCCCGCAAGGACACGGTGGACAAGGCCGCGGCCGTCCTCTTCGCGGACGCGGCGGTGAAGGCGGGCGTACGGCGCCTCGTGGTCGTGTCGTCCATGGGCGCCGACCCGCGGCACGAGGGTGACGAGATCTTCGACCTGTACCTGCGAGCCAAGGGCGAGGCGGACGCGTACGTGCGCGGCCTGAACGCCCTGGACTGGACGATCCTGCGGCCCGGTCAGCTCACCGACGACGCCGGCACCGGTCTCGTCCGCCTGGAGGCGCGCACGGGCCGCGGGCCGATTCCGCGGGACGACGTGGCCGCCGTACTGGCGGAGTTGGTGGACACCCCGGCGACGGCCGGGCTCACCCTGGAGCTGATCAGCGGACCGGCGCCGGTGTCCGTGGCGGTGAAGTCGGTGGCGGGGAACTGACTCTTCCGGGGCGGTGTCTCCCTAGAACAGGGGCAGTTGGCCGGGGAATTCGGGCACCGCGTAGCCGTCCAGGGACGGCTGCTCCGCGCCGAGCTGGGCCTGCCGACGGGAGCCCGGGCACGAGGTGAGTTCGCCGTGTTCCCGGGCGCCCGGCGGGTCGTGGCGCGCGTACCGCCCCGCGACGACGGCGATCTCGCGGCGGCACTCGGGGCAGATTCTGCGGCGGGAGGACATGGGGCCAGTGTGCCGCGCGGGCGGCCCGAGTATGCCTGTCCTCCTCTGCTCCGCGTCTCCCCCTGCGCTGCTCTGCGTCTCACCCTCCCCCTGCTCTGTTCGATCTGCCTTCGCTCACCGCACCCTCACCCGATTGCGGTTGCGGTTGCTTAAGTCAATCAATGGACTTAGGTTTGACGGGTCGCGCTGTCCCTGACTGACGCCCCTACGGAGGCCCGGCCATGTCCCACGCCCTTCCCCGGCCCACCGACGACGGGAAGCCGGCGGCGCCACGGGCCAACGCCGTCGTCGCGGTCCTGGCCTTCGGCGGGATCGTGGTCTCGCTGATGCAGACCCTGGTCATCCCGATCGTCCCGGAGCTCCCCCGGCTGCTGAACGCCCCGGCGTCGGACACCGCCTGGGCCGTCACGGCCACGCTGCTCGCCGCGGCCGTCGCCACCCCGGTGACGGGCCGGCTCGGCGACATGTACGGCAAGCGCCGGATGCTCCTGATCAGCCTCGTCATGCTGGTGGCCGGCTCGGTGACCGCCGCGCTCAGCGACACGCTCGCCCCGATGATCGTCGGACGGGCGCTGCAGGGCCTCGCGTCCGGTGTGATCCCCCTCGGCATCAGCATCATGCGGGACGAGCTGCCCGCCGAACGGCTCGGCTCCGCCACGGCGTTGATGAGCGCATCCCTCGGCGTCGGCGGCGCCCTCGGACTGCCCGCCGCCGCGCTGATCGCGGACAACTTCGACTGGCACACCCTGTTCTGGGCCTCGGCCGGGCTGGGCGCCGTCGCCCTCGTGCTGGTGCCGGCCATCGTGCCCGAGTCGCGGGTGCGCACCGGCGGGCGCTTCGACCTGGTCGGCGGCATCGGCATGGCCGCGGGGCTGGTGTCCCTGCTGCTGGCGATCTCCAAGGGTGCCGACTGGGGCTGGAGCAGCGGCACCACCCTCGGTCTGTTCGCGGCGGCCGTGGTCGTGCTGCTGGTGTGGGGCTGGTGGGAGCTGCGCGTCAGGGAACCGCTGGTCGACCTGCGCACCACCGCACGCCGTCAGGTGCTGGTCACCAACCTCGCCTCGATCGCCGTCGGGTTCGCGATGTTCGCGATGTCCCTCGTCATTCCGCAGCTCCTGCAGTTGCCTGAGGCGACCGGCTATGGCCTGGGCGAGTCCCTGCTCGTCGCCGGGCTGACGATGGCCCCGTCCGGCCTGGTCATGATGGCCACGGCCCCGGTCTCCGCCGCCCTGTCCAAGGCCAAGGGCCCGAAGATCACTCTGATGGTCGGCGCACTCATCGTGGCCGCCGGGTACGGGCTGAACATCGCGCTGATGTCCGAGCTCTGGCACTTCGTGGTCGTCACCTGCGTCATCGGGGCGGGTATCGGCTTCACCTACGGTTCGATGCCCGCGCTCATCATGAGCGCGGTACCGGCCTCCGAGACGGGCGCGGCGAACAGCCTCAACACGCTGATGCGCTCCATCGGTACGTCGACGGCCAGCGCGGTGGCCGGGGTGATCCTGGCCCAGATGACGACGCCCTTCGGGCCGACCGCCCTGCCGTCCCAGAACGGGTTCAAGGTCGTCCTGGCCATCGGGGCCGGGGCCGCGCTGCTCGCCTTCCTGGTCGCGTCGTTCATTCCGCGGCAGTGGGTGGGGGAGGCGGCGGGTGTGGAGTCGGCGGAGGGCGAGGAGCCGGGGGACGGTGAGGTGCGTGGGGCCGGTGAGGCGCTTGGGGCCGGCGGGTCAGCTCTGGTTGAGCCGGCTGTCGAGGGACCGGCCGTCGCGAGGCCTGCCGTCGAGAGGTCTGGTGTCGCGAGATCTGCTGTGGCGGAGGTTGAGACGGTGGGGTCCGCCGGTGCCGGGATCCCGGTGCGGGGGCGTGTCCTGGGTGCCGAGCGGGTGCCGGTCGGCGGGGCCGCGGTGACGTTGATCTCGCTCGGTGGCAAGCAGCTCGGGCGGTCGGTCTCGCGGGCCGACGGGTCGTACGGCATGGACGCTCCCGGCGCCGGTTCCTACGTCCTGATCGCCTCGTCGGAGGGCTACCAGCCGCAGGCCTCCATGATCGTCGTGGCCGGTGAGCCGGTGGCGTACGACGTGCTGCTGAGCGGCACCAGCGGGCTCGCCGGTGTGGTGCGGTCGGCCGACAGCGGGACGCCGGTCGCCGAGGCCGTGGTCATCGTGACGGACGTTCGCGGGGACGTACTGGCCACCGGACGGACGGATGTGCTGGGCGAGTTCACCGTCACCGACCTGGTGCCGGGCCCAGTGACCCTCGCGGTCAACTCTCCCAAGCACCGGCCGCTGGCCCAGATCGTCGAGATCGGCGGGGCCGGGACCACCCGGGTCGAGCTCGAGTTGCGGCCTGGCGCGCAGGTGCGGGGCACGGTGCGCGGAGGGGGCGCGCCGTTGAGCGACGCGCGGGTGTCGCTGGTGGACGCGGCGGGCAATGTGCTCGCCACGGCCCGGACCGGCCTCGACGGGGCGTACGCCTTCTCCGACCTGGACACCGGCGCGTACACGGTCATCGCGACCGGGTATCCGCCGAGGGCGGCTTCGGTGTCGGTCTCGGGCACCGGTGTGGACGACCATGACATCGAGCTGGCTCACGGGAGCGAGTAGGGGGCGCGGGAGGCGGGGCGCGCGGGGTGTGGTGCAGTGCGCGCTCGGCGGGTTGCTGTATTGCCTGCGGGCCGCCGCTCGATGTCAGGTCGCTCAGTCACGCCCCCCTCGCCCCGGCTGCCGCGCCGAAGCTGCGCCCGAAGCTGCGCGGCAGCCGGGCGGGCAGTTCGTGCGAGTGTGCCGCCGCCCCCGTCCTGGCTGCCGGACGCGCTCAGCCCGTCGCCGCGCCGAACCACCTCGGCAGTCTGGCGAGCAGCTCCTGCTGGTCCTCGCCGACCCAGGCCACATGGCCGTCCGGTCGCAGGAGTACCGCGGGTGCGTGCAGTTCCTCGCTGACGTCGACGACGTGGTCGACCCGATCCGCCCAGCCCGCCACTGACAGCCTGCCGGTCTGGTCGAGCAGCAGTCCGCGGCCGCCGCGCGTCAGCTCATAGAGACGCCCGCGCTTCAGCGTCACGTCCCGCAGTCGTCGGCCGAGGAGTTCATGGCCCTCGCCGAAGTCGTAGCGGACCGCGATCGCGGTGATCTTCTCGATCAGGTACCGGTTCACCTCCTCGAAGTCCATCAGTTCCTCGACCAGCCGGCGCACGGCCCGGGGCCCCGGCTCGGAGAGCAACAGCTCCACCTGCGCACGGGTGTTGTCCAGCACGTTCGCAGCCACCGGGCGCCGTTCGGTCTGGTAGCTGTCGAGCAGCCCCTTCGGTGCCCAGCCGCGCACCTCGGCGGCCAGTTTCCAGCCGAGGTTGAACGCGTCCTGGATCCCGAGGTTGAGCCCCTGCCCGCCGGTCGGCGGGTGGATGTGCGCCGCGTCGCCGGCCAGCAGCACCCGGCCGACGCGGTAGCGCTCGGCCAGCCGCGTGGCGTCGCCGAACCGGGACAGCCAACGCGGCGAGTGCACACCGAAGTCGCTACCGGCGAAGTGCCGCAGCCGCTCCTTGAACTCCTCCAGGGCCGGCGGAACCGTGCGGTCCTCGGTCACGCCCTCGGCCGGCACGATGACGCGGTATCCCCCGCCTTCGAGGGGCATGACGCCGAACCGCCACTCGGTCCTGCGGACTTCGGCCACTGCGGCCGCCAACTCCTCCGGCGGCACGGCCAACTCCATCTCGCCCAGCAGCGTCTCGTGCCGGGCGGGCTCTCCGGGGAAGCCCACGCCGAGCAGCCTGCGCACGGTGCTGCGGCCGCCGTCGCAGCCGACGAGGTAGCGCGAGCGCAGCAGTGTGCCGTCGGCCAGTTCGGCGGTCACACCGTCGTCGTCCTGGCTCAGCCCGACCAGCTCGCTGCCGCGCCGGAGTTCGGTGCCGATCTCGACGGCGTGCTCGGTCAGCAGGCGCTCGGTCACGCTCTGCGGGATGCCGAGCACGTACGCATGCGCGGTGTCCAGCCGGTCGGGCCACGACGTGCCGATGCCGGCGAAGAACCCGCCGGTCGCGTGCTTCCGGCCGAGCCGGAGGAAGCGCTCCAGCAGACCGCGCTGGTCCAGCAGCTCGATGCTGCGCACGTGCATCCCGAGCGCGCGTGACTGCCCGGTCGGCTCCGCCAGTCTCTCCAGCACGACCACGTGCACACCGTGCAGCCGCAGCTCGGCGGCCAGCGTCATGCCGGTCGGCCCAGCGCCGACAATGATCACATCAATCACGGCAAACCCCATTTTTCGCCTGTTTCCAGCTCCAGGCCAAAGATTCTGCGGCCCGACCGGGGGCTTGCCGCAAGGTCCCCCGCGCGCTATACGTTGAGAGTGGCAGGGAGTACGTGACTCCTTGCCTTTCGTTTTGCCTGAGGGCCACGCCGATCACCGCGGCGCCCGAACTCCCGTATCCGTCACTGGCGTTCACCGCCTCCGCGCCATGGCCGCCGAGTGAGAGACGCGTCACCCCTGCCCCGAGCAGCGCCGCCCCTGCGGCCACCGCACACGAAAAACCCCCTTCCGCTGCGTCTCCGCAGAGGAAGGGGGTTCTCCCCAGTGTGGCGGCGCCAGGATTCGAACCTGGGAAGGCTGAGCCGGCAGATTTACAGTCTGCTCCCTTTGGCCGCTCGGGCACACCGCCGGGGGTAGCTGCCCTTCGAACCGCTTTTCGGCGGCGCTCCGTGGCAACGACGTAAACAATACCTGATGTGGAGGGGTGCTTCGCCACCCGATTGATCGGCGCCCGAAGGGCGGGGGGTGGCTAGGCTTGTCCGGATGCGGCCCGGGACCTGAACGGGACCGGCGGCCGCCCCACGTACGCCGGTACGCACGATACGCACCCCGATACAAGGAGCCACAGGACATGGCCGACTCCAGTTTCGACATCGTCTCGAAGGTCGAGCGGCAGGAGGTCGACAACGCACTCAACCAGGCCGCCAAGGAGATCTCGCAGCGCTACGACTTCAAGGGCGTGGGCGCCTCGATCTCGTGGTCCGGTGAGCAGATCCTCATGGAGGCGAACTCCGAGGACCGGGTGAAGGCGATCCTCGACGTCTTCCAGTCCAAGCTGATCAAGCGCGGCATCTCGCTGAAGGCTCTGGACGCGGGCGAGCCCCAGCTCTCCGGCAAGGAGTACAAGATCTTCGCTTCGATCAAGGAGGGCATCTCCCAGGAGAACGCGAAGAAGGTGGCGAAGGCCATCCGCGACGAGGGCCCGAAGGGCGTGAAGGCCCAGGTCCAGGGCGAGGAGCTGCGGGTCAGCTCCAAGAGCCGTGACGATCTGCAGGCCGTCATCGCCCTGCTCAAGGACAAGGACTACGACTTCGCCCTGCAGTTCGTGAACTACCGGTAGGTCCGCTCGGGCCCTCGAGGCTCACGGTCTGCGCAGGTACGAGAAAGGGTGGGCACCGCTGGTGTCCACCCTTTCTCGTCTGCCGGCCGCGGTCGGTGGGCGCGTTCAGCTGCGCGAGTTGCCGAACAGGAGGCGGTAGGCGACCAGGAGGACGAGCGATCCGCCGATCGCCGCGGCCCAGGTCGTGCCGTCGTAGAAGTCCTTGGTGATCGGGTGGTCCATCCAGCGGGCGGATATCCAGCCGCCGATGAAGGCGCCCGCGATGCCGATCAGGGTCGTGCCGATGAGGCCGCCCGGGTCGCGCCCGGGCAACAGGAACTTCGCGATGGCTCCGGCCAACAGTCCCAGGATGATCCAGCTGATAATGGTCATGCCGTGAACCTGCCCTTTCACGCTGTGCCCGCACTGTCCCGGCCATGTGATCTTGCTCCCGGCAGGCCGTGCCCGTGCGTCGTACGTCGGGCGTACCGCGCGCGTCGTCCTTGCCGCGCGCTTTCACGCCGTCTTGGTCGGGAGGACGCCCTGACGGCACCCACCGGTTGCACTGATCAGTAGGGTGCGACGCATGACAGTCTCCGGTTCTGGACTGCGCCGTAGCCTCGGCGTGGGTGACGCCGTGGTAATCGGTCTCGGCTCGATGATCGGAGCAGGGATCTTCGCCGCCCTCGCGCCGGCCGCGCACGCTGCCGGGTCCGGGCTGCTCCTCGGGCTCGCCGTCGCCGCCGTGGTCGCCTACTGCAACGCCACGTCGTCGGCTCGCCTCGCCGCCCTGTATCCCGCCTCGGGCGGCACGTACGTCTACGGGCGTGAGCGGCTCGGGGAGTTCTGGGGGTATCTCGCGGGCTGGTCGTTCGTGGTCGGGAAGACGGCCTCCTGTGCGGCGATGGCGCTCACCGTGGGCATGTACGTCTGGCCGGGGCAGGCGCATGCGGTGGCGGTCGCGGCCGTGGTGGCGCTGACCGCGGTGAACTACGGCGGGATCCAGAAGTCCGCGTGGCTGACGCGGGTGATCGTGGCGGTGGTCCTGGCTGTCCTCGCTTCCGTCGTGGTCGGGTGTCTGGTGTCCGGTGCGGCCGACGCCGGGCGGCTGGACGTCGGGGCCTCGGGGGGTGCGGGCGGCGTGCTTCAGGCGGCCGGCCTGCTGTTCTTCGCGTTCGCCGGGTACGCCCGTATCGCGACCCTCGGTGAGGAGGTACGCGACCCGGCGCGCACCATTCCGCGCGCGATTCCGCTGGCCTTGGGCATCACGCTGGTGGTGTACGCGTGTGTGGCGGTGGCTGTCCTTTCGGTGCTCGGGTCGGACGGTCTCGTGGACGCGGCGGCACCTCTGGCCGACGCGGTGCGGGCGGCCGGGACGCCCTGGCTCGTGCCGGTGGCGCGGGTCGGTGCGGCCGTGGCCGCGCTGGGATCACTGCTGGCTTTGATCCTCGGGGTCTCGCGGACGACCCTGGCCATGGCCCGGGACCGGCATCTGCCGGGGGCGCTGGCGGCCGTGCATCCGCGGTTCCAGGTGCCGCACCGGGCGGAGCTGGCGGTGGGTGCGGTGGTCGCGGTCCTGGCCGCCACGGTGGACGTCCGGGGGGCGATCGGGTTCTCCTCCTTCGGTGTGCTGGCGTACTACGCCGTGGCCAACGCGTCGGCCTGGACACTGGGTTCGGCATCGACTTCGGCATCGGCGGCGCTCGCCGCTCGGGTGGTGGCGGGAGTCGGGCTGGCCGGGTGCGTGGTGCTGGCGTTCTCGCTGCCGGCGATATCGGTGGCCGTGGGAGCGGGGGTGCTGGTGGTGGGCGTGGTTGTGTATGGAGTGCGGCGGTGGGCGGGGGCCGGAGCAGGGAGGGCCTAGGGCTGCGGGGCGGTCGGGGCAGGCACTCCGCCGCTGGTGCTGGTCGGGCACTCGTGGCCCGTGGCAACTGCTCGATCGCGGTCATGGGTTCATCATGCGGGCCGCCGCTGACAGCCGGGCGGGCCTGTGGATAACCCCTGGCCTGTGGAAACCGGGCTGCGTCGCCCCGCCGTCAGCGTGCCGTGAACGGCTCGTCGGTCCGGACGATGTCGCGGCCGAGCGGGAGCAGCGAGACCGGGATGAGCTTGAAGTTGGCGATGCCGAGCGGGATGCCGATGATCGTGACGCACAGGGCGATGCCGGTGGCGATGTGGCCGAGGGTCAGCCACCAGCCCGCGAGCACCAGCCAGAGGACGTTGCCCACGCAGGACGGCGCGCCCGCGTCACGGCGCTCGACCGTCGTGTACCCGAAGGGCCACAGGGCGTAGACGCCGATGCGGAAGGCCGCTATGCCGAACGGGATCCCGATGATGGTGATACAGAGGAGCAGGCCCGCGAGCATGTAGGCGAGGAACAGCCAGAAGCCGCTCAGGACGAGCCATATGACATTGAGAATGGTCCTCATTGGTTCCCACCTGCCATCTTCTCTAGCCGGGCGATGCGTTCCGCCATCGGCGGATGCGTGGAGAACATCTTCGAGAGGCCCTGGCCGGGGCGAAACGGGTTCGCGATCATCATGTGACTGGCGGTCTCGATACGCGGCTCGGGGGGCAGCGGGAGTTGCTTCGTGCCGAGTTCGAGCTTGCGCAGGGCGCTGGCCAGGGCGAGTGGGTCGCCGGTGAGCTGGGAACCGGAGGCGTCCGCTTGATACTCCCGGGAGCGGCTGATGGCCAGTTGGATGAGCGAGGCGGCGAGCGGGCCCAGGATCATGATCAGCAGCATGCCGAGCAGGCCGGGGCCGTCATCGTCGTCCGAGCGCCCGATCGGGATCAGCCAGGCGAAGTTGACCAGGAACATGATCACGGAGGCGAGGGCGCCGGCGACCGACGAGATGAGGATGTCGCGGTTGTAGACGTGGCTGAGCTCGTGGCCGATGACGCCGCGCAGCTCGCGTTCGTCCAGGAGGCGCAGGATGCCTTCGGTGCAGCACACGGCGGCGTTGCGCGGGTTGCGGCCCGTGGCGAAGGCGTTGGGCGCCTCCGTCGGGGAGATGTACAGACGCGGCATGGGCTGGCGGGCCTGGGTGGAGAGCTCGCGGACCATGCGGTAGAGCCCCGGGGCCTCGAACTCGCTCACCGGGCGGGCCCGCATCGCGCGCAGTGCCAGCTTGTCGCTGTTCCAGTAGGCGTACGCGTTGGTGGCCAGTGCTACCAGGACGGCGATGACGAGCCCCATGCGGCCGAAAAAGCTGCCGATGACGATGATGAGGGCGGACAGTCCCCCGAGGAGGACTGCGGTCCTGAGCCCGTTGTGCCGGCGGTGCACGGTACGCCCTCCAAGTGGTGCGGCAGGGGGACCCTTGCTCGGTGATCTGCGGTGCCCACTGGTGCCGTGGTGTCACGTCCAGTGGACCCTCCCGTACTGGTCAACGCCAGGCGGGGGGCACTAGTTCCCTTGTGCGTGCGGCGCCGGGTATGGGCCGTCCGGGTGAACGGCGCCGGGAAGCGGCACGCGCGCGTGGGGAGGCGGGTGCCCCACGCGCGCGTGGCGAAAGCGGATGTCGTTCAGAAGAGGGCGGTGTCGGTGAAGCGCAGGACGAGCTGGGGTGCCCCGGACAGGGCGATGCCGAGGACGCCGGTCAGGGCGATCGCGGCGGTGAGAGGGGCGGGGACCCGGTGCTTCGCGGGCTCGCCCTCGGGGGCGCGGAAGAGCAGGGTCGTCCACTGGAGGTAGTAGAACAGCGCGATGACGACGTTGACGGCCATGATCACGGCCAGCCAGCCGAGGCCCGCGTCGACGGCCGCCGCGAAGACGGTGACCTTGGCGAAGAGGCCGATGATGCCCGGCGGCAGTCCGGCGAGGCAGAGCAGGAAGAACGCGAGGAGCACGGCGGACAGGGGGCTCGACGCGTACAGGCCGCGGTAGTCGGAGACGCGGTTGAGGGTCTTGGTGCGGCCGACCAGAACCGCCACGGCGAAGGCGCCGAGGTTCACGGCGCCGTACATCAGGGCGTAGGCGACGGTGGAGCCGACCGACTTCTCGGCGTCCCCGGAGTACGCGGCGGCGGCGATCGGTACGAGCAGGTAGCCCGCCTGTCCGACGGACGACCAGGCGAGCAGGCGGACCGCGCTGTACGCGCGCGTGGCCCGCTGGCGCAGGGCTCCGACGTTGCCCACGGTCATGGTGAGCGCGGCCAGGACCGCCAGGGCCGGGCCCCAGAGGTCGGCGTACGACGGGAGGGCCACGACGGTGACGAGGATCAGGCCGCTGAAGCCGACCGCCTTGCCGATGACCGACAGGTAGGCGGCGATGGGCAGGGGCGCGCCCACGTAGGTGTCGGGCACCCAGAAGTGGAAGGGCACGGCGGCCGTTTTGAAGGCGAAGCCGACGAGGGTGAGGACGACGCCGGTCTGGGCGAGCGTGTGGAGCTGTCCGTCGACGTTCTGAACGCGGTCGGCGACCTGGGTGAGGTAGAGGGTGCCCGTGGAGGCGTACACGAAGCTGATGCCCATGAGGCTGACCGCGGTCGCGGTGACCGAGGACAGGAAGAACTTCAGGGCCGCTTCGGAGGACTTCCGGTCGCCGTACTTCAGGCCGACCAGCGCGAAGGCGGGCAGGGAGGCGACCTCCAGGGCGACGATCAGGGTCGCCAGGTCGCGGGAGGCGGGCAGGAGGGCGGCGCCGGCGGCGGAGGACAGCAGCAGGAACCAGTACTCCCCTTCGGGGAGGTCCTTGCGGCCGTCCTTCAGGGCGGTGACCGACAGAAGGGCGGTGAGGAGGGCTCCGCCGAGGACCAGGAACTGGATGACCAGGGTGTAGCGGTCGGCGGTGTAGCTGCAGACGGTGGCGTCGCCGGTCAGGCAGAAGGTGCTGCGGTCGCCGTCCAGGATCGGCAGCAGCATCAGGGTGGCGGCGGCCAGGCCCGCCACCGACGTCCAGCCGAGCAGCGTCTTCCGGTGCTCGGCGACGAACAGGTCGGCGACCAGGACGACGAGTCCGACGACCGCCGCGATGGTGGGCGGCGCGATCGCGAGCCAGTCGACGGACTGGACCAGCGACGCGGCCAGGGGCTGGGCCGGGGAGCTCATCGGTTGCCTCCTGCGAGGAGCTGCTGGACGGCCGGGTCGCTCAGGCCGAGGAGGGCCTTGGGCCACAGGCCCGCGACGACGGTGAGGGCGACGAGCGGGGTCCAGGCCGCGAACTCGTACGAGCGGACGTCGGTGAGCTTCGGGTCGTCCTGGGGCAGGGCGCCCATGCAGACGCGGCGGACCACGATCAGCAGGTACGCGGCGGTCAGCAGGGTGCCGAACGCGCCGATCGCCATGAAGGTGAGGAAGGCGGGACGGCTGAGGCCCGCGGCGGGCTGGAACGCTCCGAACAGGGCCAGCATCTCTCCCCAGAAGCCGGCCAGGCCCGGCAGGCCGAGCGAGGCGACCGCGGCGAAGGCGAGCAGACCGCCGAGGCGTGGGGCCTTGCCGTAGAGGGCGGCTCCGGTCTCCTCGGCGAGGGTGTCGAGGTCGGTGGTGCCGGTGCGGTCCTTCAGCGCGCCGACCAGGAAGAAGAGGAGGCCGGTGATGAGGCCGTGGGCGATGTTGGCGAAGAGGGCGCCGTTCACACCGGTCGGGGTCATGGTGGCGATGCCGAGCAGGACGAAGCCCATGTGACCGACGGACGAGTAGGCGATGAGGCGCTTGAGATCGCCCTTCGCGCCCTGCTTGGCGAGGGCCAGGCAGGCCAGGGATCCGTAGATGATGCCGACGACGGCGAGCGCCGCGAGGTAGGGCGCGAAGGTGCGGAACCCGTCGGGCGTGATCGGGAGCAGGATCCGGACGAATCCGTACGTACCCATCTTCAGCAGGACACCGGCCAGCAGGACCGAGCCGACGGTCGGCGCGGCGGTGTGGGCGTCGGGCAGCCAGCTGTGCAGCGGCCACATCGGCGTCTTGACCGCGAGGCCGATCCCGATCGACAAAACGGCGATGACCTGCACGGATGTGCTCAGCGACCGGCCGTTGTCAGTGGCGAGTGCCATCATGTCGAACGTGCCCGCCTTGAGCCCGATCAGGAGCAGGCCGAGCAGCATGACGACGGAGCCGAGCAGCGTGTAGAGGATGAACCGCCAGGCGGCCTGGCTCCGGCCCTCACCGCCCCAGCGGGCGATGAGGAAGTACATCGGGATGAGGACCATCTCGAAGGCGAGGAAGAACAGCAGCAGGTCGAGGACGGCGAAGGTCGCCAGCGTGCCGGACTCGAGGACGAGCAGCAGGGCGACGAATGCCTTCAGGGTCGGCCCCGCGGGCATCTTGAAGTACGAGTAGAGCGCGCAGAGGAAGGTCAGCAGCGCGGTCAGCACCAGAAGGGGGAGGGAGATGCCGTCGATGCCGAGGTGGATGCGTACGTCGAGTGCGGGGATCCAGCTGATGTCCGTGCTGGCCTGCATCTTCGACGGCTGGTCGTGGTCGAAGCCGAGCGCGAGGACGATCGCCGCGATGAGGACCGCGCCGGTGACGGTGACGCCGTGCCGGAGCACTGCCTGCTCGGGTGACTTCCCCTTCAGCCCGGGCGGAGCCGGCAGGAGGGCCGCGGCGGCGCCGAGGAGCGGGCCGACGACGATGAACGCCAGAAGGACCTGCATCACGGACTCGTTGATATCGATCACGCCTGCTCACGCTCCCGTGGCGACGAGGACGGCGGCGACCGCGAGGACGACGGTGCCGGCGAGCAGCGCGCTCACATAGGTCTGGACGTTGCCGGTCTGGGCGCGTCGTACGGCGGCGCCGAGCCAGCGGGGCAGCGCACCAGCACCGCGTACGTAGGTCTCGACGACCTCGCGGTCGAGGAACCGGACGAGGCTCGCTCCGCCCTGGACCGGGCGGACGAAGAGGGCCGTGTACACGGCGTCCAGGTGGAAGCCGGCGGCAGCGTGCCGGTGCAGGGGGCCGAGCAGGAGCCGTCCCGGGTCGGCGGGGTCGGGCGCGTAGGCGATGTCGCCGTAGGCCGGCTCGTGGGTGGCGATGGCTTCCGCCTCGACCTGGGCGGCGTCGCCCTCGGGGTGGGCGGCGACCGCGCCGAGCGGGACACGGGCCGCGAGCGCGGTGGTGTGCCGCCAGGCGCCGTAGGTGACGATGCCGCCGACCAGGGCCACGCCGGTGCCGAGCACGGAGGTGGTGAGGGTCGGGCCGAGGTCACGGCCGTCGAACCAGTCGGGCAGCAGGCGGAAGGCGAATCCGCCGAAGGCCAGGGACGGGAGGGCCAGCACCCACAGCACCACGGTCATCGTCAGCGGCTCCTTGCCGTGGTCGGGGGCTTCGGTGCCCCGGCCCCGGAAGGCGAGCAGCCACAGGCGCATCGCGTAGGCGGCGGTGAGCAGGGCCGTGAGCAGGCCGGCGACGAGGACGATCCAGCCCGCGGCTGCTGGGGCGTGCTCGGTGTGTCCGGTGACGACGTGCTCGGCGACGCCGAGGACGGCCTCCTTGGAGAAGAAGCCGCTGAAGGGCGGGATCGCGGCGAGCGCGAGCAGCGCCACGGTCATCGTCCAGTAGGCGTCGGGGACGCGGTCGCGCAGGTTCCGCATGCGGGACATGGCGGCGAGCGAGTTGGTGCCGGCGGCGTGGATGATCACGCCGGCCGCGAGGAACAGCAGCGCCTTGAAGGCGCCGTGGGACAGGAGGTGGAAGACGGCGGCTCCGCGGTCGCCGACGGCGAGGGCGCCGGTCATGTAGCCGAGCTGGCCGATCGTCGAGTAGGCGAGGACGCGCTTGATGTCGTCCTGGGCGAGCGCGGCGAGCGCCGAGCCCGCCATCGTGACGGCGGCCATGACGGCGAGGACGACCATCGCGGCCTGGGAGGCCTCGAAGACCGGGAGGAGACGGGCGATGAAGTAGACACCGGCGGCGACCATCGTCGCGGCGTGGATCAGCGCGGAGACGGGGGTCGGGCCCGCCATCGCGTCGGGGAGCCAGGTGTGCAGCGGGAACTGCGCCGACTTGCCCGCCACGCCCGCCAGGAGCAGCAGGGCGATCAGCGTCGGGTGGTCGAGCGATCCGCTCGCGACGGCGCCGAGGACCTTCGTGATGCGGAAGGAGCCGGCGTCGGTGGCGAGGGCGAACAGGCCGATGAGGAAGGGGACGTCGCCGAGCTTGGTGACCAGGAAGGCCTTGAGGGAAGCGGCGCGGGCTTCCGGGGTCTCCCAGTAGTGGCCGACCAGGAAGTAGGAGCAGATGCCCATGACTTCCCAGCCGACCAGCAGCACGATCAGGTCGCCGGAGTAGACGACCAGGAACATCGCGGAGGTGAACAGGGAGACGAGAGCGGCGTACGAGGGGTAGCGCGGGTCGTCGCGCAGATAGCCCGTCGAGTAGATCTGCACGCAGGTGGCGACCAGACCGACCACGACGGCGACGAGGGCGGCGAAGCCGTCGATGTGCAGGGCGAGTTCGATCGGGACCGAGCCGGTCGGGGTGAGTTCCGTGGCCGCGTTGACGGCCGTGTCACCGCCCTGCCGTGCGGCGACCAGCGCTGCGAGCACCAGGGAGGCGAGGGTCGGCAGGACGGCCAGCGGGCGGACGAAGCCCGGTGCCGTGCGGCCCAGGAGCAGGCCGGCGGCGGCGCCGAGGAACGGAAGGAGGGGGACGAGGACGGCGAGGGTGGTCGTGGTCACGCGGTGGCCTCAGCCTTCTGGGCCTCGTCGGACGGCGCGACCGTGAGTGCGTCGTGGTCGGGGCCGTCGTCGCCGTCGGGGTCGTGCCGTTCGGCGGTGTCGCGGAGCTTGTCGATGTCTGAGGTGCCGCGGTTGCGGTGGACGGCGAGGACGATCGCCAGGCCGATGCCGATCTCGGCGGCGGCGATGGCGATGGTGAACAGGGTCAGGGCCTGGCCGGAGTGCAGGGTCTCCTCGGCGGTCTTGCTGAGCCAGACGTCAAAGGCGACCAGGTTGAGGTTGACGGCGTTGAGCATCAGCTCGACCGACATCAGGACCAGGATCGCGTTGCGTCGCGCGAGGACGCCGTACAGGCCCGTGCAGAAGAGGAGGGCGGAGAGGACGGCGGGATAGGCGAGGTGCATCAGCGGGTGCCTTCCTTCTCGCTCCGGCCGGCCGGGGTGCCCTCGGCTGGGGTGTTCCGGGACGCGGTCGCCGCGCCGGCCTTCGCCTTGCGGGACAGGACGATCGCGCCGACCAGGGCGGCGAGGAGGAGGACGGAGAGGGCCTCGAAGGGGAGGACCCAGTTCTGGAAGAGGCTGGCGCCGGTGGCCTCGGTGGAACCGGCGGCGGGGCCGTCCAGGTTGATCCAGGTCGTGCGGAAGGCGTCGACGACGACCCAGACCAGGGCGGCGGCCGCGGCGAGGGCCACGGTGAGGGCGGCCCATCGGTTGCCGGAGTCGGCGTCCGGGGAGCGGCCGATCGGGGCCCTGGTGAGCATCAGTCCGAACAGGAGGAGGACGACGACGGATCCGACGTAGATGAGGACCTGCACCCAGGCGATGAACTCGGCGGTGAGCAGGAGGTACTCGACGGCCAGGCCGCCGAGGGTCACCACCAGCCACAGGGCGGCGTGCACCAGCTGCCGGGTGGTGACGGTGACGATCGCGGCGCCGAAGGTCACCAGGCCGACGAGGAGGAAGGCGATCTCGACGCCGGTCGGGGAGAGAAAGCCGTGGCTCTCGGCGGCCGTGGTGGTGTGCGCCGCCGTGGTGGTGGCGTGTGCCGCTGTCGTGGCGGCTGCGGCCAGGGTCATTCCTGTCCTTCCTGCCGGTCCGCGGGCCGCTGCCTCGGCTGGTCGGTCTGCTGCCGGGAGTCGCCCGCCGGGCGGGTGGGGGCCTCCGCCGCGCGGGCCCGCTCGTCGGCGGCGGACTCGGTGGGCGCGGGCTGCTGCTGGGCCGCGAGCTTCTCGGCGGTCTTGCGGGCGGCGGCGACTTCCTTCGGCTCCTCCGCGGCGGGGTCGAGGGCCGGCGGGGCCGGGACGGTCCACATCCACTCGCGGAGCTTGTCGCGCTCGTGGGTGAGGTCGTGGATGTCGGTCTCGGCGTACTCGAACTCCGGTGACCAGAACAGGGCGTCGAAAGGACAGACCTCGATGCAGATACCGCAGTACATGCACAGGGAGAAGTCGATGGCGAAGCGGTCGAGAACGTTGCGGCTGCGCTCGCGGCCGCCGGGGGTCGCCGCCGGGACCGTCTCCTTGTGGGAGTCGATGTAGATGCACCAGTCCGGGCACTCGCGGGCGCAGAGCATGCAGACCGTGCAGTTCTCCTCGAACAGGCCGATCACACCGCGGGTGCGGGGCGGGAGGTCGGGCTGGGCGTCCGGGTACTGCGCGGTGACGGACTTCTTCGTCATCGTGCGGAGGGTGACGGCCAGGCCCTTGGCCAGGCCGCTGCCAGGAATGGGGGCCATGGTTACTGGATCACCACCTTGACGACGCCGGTGAGGGCGATCTGGGCGAGGGCGAGGGGGACGAGGAGGGTCCAGGCGAGCTTCTGGAGCTGGTCCTCGCGCAGGCGCGGGTAGGTGACGCGCAGCCAGATCACCAGGAACGCGAGGAGGGCGGTCTTCAGCAGGGTCCAGACCCAGCCGAGGCCATCGGCGCCCCAGGGGCCGTGCCAGCCGCCCAGGAAGAGGACGGTGGTGAGGCCGCACAGGACGACGATCCCGGCGTACTCGGCGAGGAGGAAGAGGGCGAAGCGGAGGCCGGTGTACTCGGTGTACGCGCCGAAGATGATCTCCGAGTCGGCCACGGGCATGTCGAAGGGAGGGCGCTGGAGTTCGGCGAGGCCGGCCACGAAGAAGACGATCGCGCCGACGATCTGCCAGGGCAGCCACCACCACTCGAAGGCGTCGAGGATGCCGGGGAGGGAGACGGTGCCGGCCGCCATCGCCACGGAGGCCGCGGTGAGCAGCATCGGCAGTTCGTAGGCGAGGAGTTGGGCGGCGGTGCGGAGGCCGCCGAGGAGGGAGAACTTGTTGGCGGACGCCCAGCCGGCCATGAGCGAGCCGAGGACGCCGACGCCCATGACGGCCAGGACGAAGAAGACGCCCGCGTCGATGACCTGGCCGACGGCTCCCTCGTCCGGGCCGATGGGGATGGCGAGCAGGACGAGGAGGTAGGGCAGCAGGGCGACGGCGGGGGCCAGTTGGAAGATACGGCGGTCCGCGCCCGCGGGGACGACGTCCTCCTTCTGCGCGAACTTCACGCCGTCGGCGATCAGCTGGGCCCAGCCGTGGAAACCGCCGGCGTACATGGGGCCGACGCGGCCCTGCATGTGGGCCATGACCTTGTGTTCGGTCTGGCCGATGATCAGGGGGAAGGTGAGGAAGACGACGAAGACGACCAGGAGTCGCAGGGTGACGTCTAGGGCGTCGTTCACCGCGTGCCTCCTGTGGGGTCGTCGGGGGTGTCCGTGGGCTCTGTGGCCTCTGAGGGCTTTGAGGGCTCGGAGGTCTCTGAGTCGTCCGAGGGCTCGGGGGCCGGCGGCTGCGCGGTCTCGGGCGACGACTCCGTCGTGGGTTCCGGTTCGTCGAAGGCCGGGCGGGCGTGGTGCCAGGGGGCGTCCGAGCTGCGGGGAGTGGGGGCAGACCTGCCCGGTCGGTTGTCGCCATGGTCGGTGGCGGCGCGTTGGCTCGCGCTGCCCTCCGACGCGCTGCGCGCGCGGCGCGGTCCCGCCGAGGGGGTCGGGGGTTGGGCCTCGGCGGCGGGAGGCTCCGGCTGCCCGGTGATCGGCGTATCGGTGCCGGGCACCGCTGCTTCGGAACCGGTCGCCGGGGATTCGGACCCGGGCGCCGGGGATTCGGACCCGGGCGTCGGCGAATCAGGTCCGGTCGCCGGGGATTTTGATCCGCTGGACGTCTGACTCGCCGAGCCGTCCGCGGCGGTACGCGTGCGACGCGGGGCGGCCGGGGACGAGGGTGCAGTGTCGCCGGGCGTGGTCTGGCGTACCGAGCCTTCCGCAGCCGAACGCGCACGACGCGGAGCACCCGCAGACGGAGCCGGGGGTTCCGGGGCGCCCGCAGCGGTCTGGCTCGCCGAACCCTCCGCCGCCGTGCGGTTACGCCGTGGCCCCGTCGGAGCCGAAGCAGCCGCCTCACCGGGCGGGGACTGACTGGCCGAGCCTTCCGCAGCCGAACGCGCACGACGCGGGGCACCCGCAGACGGAGCCGGGGGTTCCGGGGCGCCCGCAGCGGTCTGGCTCGCCGAACCCTCCGCCACCGTGCGGTTACGCCGTGGCCCCGCCGGAGCCGAAGCACTCGACTCCCCAGGCGGGGACTGACTGGCCGAGCCCTCCGCAGCCGAACGCGCACGACGCGGAGCACCCGCAGACGGAGCCGGGGCTTCCGAGGCACCCGCAGCAGCCTGACTCGCCGAGCCCTCCGCCACCGAACGCGCACGACGCGGAGCACCCGCAGACGGAGCCGGGGCTTCCGAGGCACCCGCAGCAGCCTGGCTCGCCGAGCCCTCCCCCGCCGAACGTGCCCGTCGTACGGGGCGTTCGCCTGTGGCGCGGGGCGTCGCGCCCCGGGCAGGGCGGGACGGGGCCGGGGGGAGTTGGCCCTTCAGGGGGCCCCATTCGTTGGGGTCGGGGACGCCGGGCGGGAGCATCTGGCGGCGTTTGGGACCGCCGTGTTCGGACTCGCCGGGTTCCTTCGCGCCCGGCCAGGCCTTGGCGACGCGGGCGGCCAGGACGAAGTCCTTGCGCAGGGGGTGGCCTTCGAAGCTGTCGGGCAGGAGCAGGTGGTCGAGTGCCGGGTGGCCTTCGAAGGCGATGCCGAACATCTCGTGCGTCTCGCGTTCGTGCCAGGCGGCGCCCGCGTAGACGGGGACCGCGGAGGGCAGGGCGGGGGCCTCGTGCGGGATCGTCGTACGCAGCAGGAGGCGGCGGAGGGGAGACAGGGCCGCGATGTGGGCCGTGACGCGGAAGCCCGTGCCCGGCTCGTCGACCGCGCTCAGCCAGTCGAAGTAGGTGCAGCCGAGCCGGTCGCGGGCGGTCTCCAGGGCGGAGATCCAGGTCGCCGGCGGGACGTCGACCGTCAGGACCTCGTACGACTCCTCGGCCGTGGCGTCCGGACCGAAGAGTTCCTCGGTGCCGGTGGGCAGCCAGCCGACCGCGGTCATCGTCCCTCCCCGGGCGCGGAGTCGGACGGGGACGGTGGCTTCACCAAGCCGCTCTGCAGCGCCGCCGCGGAGGGGCGCCCCGTGCCGTACCGCTCTCCGAGGGACTCGCGGGCGATCTTCTCCTGGAGCTTGAGGATGCCCTGGAGCAGCGCCTCGGGACGGGGCGGGCAGCCGGGGACGTAGACGTCGACGGGGATGATCTGGTCGACGCCCTTGGTGACGGAGTACGAGTCCCAGTACGGGCCTCCGCAGTTGCTGCACGCGCCGAAGGAGATGACGTACTTGGGTTCCGGCATCTGCTCGTAGAGGCGCTTCACGGCCGGGGCCATCTTGTCCGTGACCGTGCCGGAGACGACCATCAGGTCGGCCTGGCGCGGGCCCGGGGCGAACGGGATGACGCCGAGCCGGATGAAGTCGTGGCGGGCCATCGACGCGGCGATGAACTCGATCGCGCAGCAGGCGAGGCCGAAGTTGAAGACCCAGAGCGAGTAGCGGCGGCCCCAGTTGAGGATCACCTTCATCGGCTCGGGTGCGAGGCGCGCGAGGGCGCCGAGCCGCTTCGGTTCCGGAAGCAGTACGGGTTCGGGGCCGGCGGGGGTCACGTCGGGGGTCACGTCCATGCCAGGACGCCCTTCTTGTATGCGTAGAGCAGGCCCACGGCCAGGAAGCCGAGGAAGATGAACATCTCCACCAGGGTGGTCGCGCCGTAGCCGGGGGCGGCGAAGACGGTCGCCCAGGGGAACAGGAAGATCGAGTCGACGGCGAAGATCACGTAGAGGAAGGCGTAGACGTAGTAGCGGACCTGGGTGTGGGCCCAGCCCTCGCCGACGGGGTCGACTCCGCATTCGTACGTCAGGAGCTTCTCGGGCGTGGGGACCACGGGCCGCAGCAGGCGGCCGGCCCCGAAGGCGACGGCGACGAACAGCACGCCGACGGCGGCGAGCAGTCCGACGACCGAATAGGACTGGAAGTAGTCCGCCGCGACGACGGTCGTGGTGACGACGGTCGGTTCCGGCACGTCCGTCCCTCGCTCCCTAGAAACTCGGACCTGGTCCTGCGGCGATCCCCCGGTTCACCCGGACGCCGCTGTTCGACGATCTGTACGCACGGGAGTCTAGGCCCTGATAAAGGCAGGGTAAGCAGCCCGTCACGCCCCGGCATGCGGGGGTGGGGTTTTCCTCAGTCCAACCTGGCGGTCCACCTCATGGCGCGGCTGCCCTCAGCCGGGCACGCTAACGCGTATGACCGAACGCTTCCCGTCCACCGGCGCCGAGGCGGCCGCGACGACGGCCGGGCAGGACGACCGCCCGCCACCGCCCCGGTTCGCCTACGACCGGCACACCTGGAAGGAGATCGCGCACCTCCTGGCGAACCTTCCTCTCTCCCTTCTCGGATTCACCTACGTCATGACGGTGCTGTTCACCAGCTTCTGGCTGACCGTCACGGTGATCGGGTTCCCGCTGCTCGCCGCCGGACTCATGGGAGCGCGGCAGTTGGGCAAGCTGGAGCGGGCGCGGGCCAGGGCGCTGCTCGGGGTGCGGGTGGACGAGCCGAGCCGGCTGCCGCTGCGCGGCTCCGGCGGTTTCCTCGCCCAGGTGTGGATGTCGCTGAAGGACCCGGTGGGCTGGCGTGCGGTGCTGTACGAGTTCATCCGGCTGCCGTGGGGCGTCCTCACCTTCACCATCACGCTGACCTCGCTGTTCGTGCTGTGGCCGGTGCTGCCGTTCATCGCGCGGGGGCTGGCCAACGCCGATCGGGCCATGGTGCGCGGGCTGCTGTCGCCCTCGGACGAGCTGGAGCGGCGCATCGCCGAGCTGGAGTCGGACCGGGGGGTCGTGGTCGACACGGCCGCGGCCGACCTGCGGCGCATCGAGCGGGATCTGCACGACGGGGCGCAGGCCCGGCTGGTGGCACTGGCCATGGGTCTCGGCCTGGCCAAGGAGAAGGTGCTGGAGGACCCCGACGCGGCGGCGGCGATGGTCGAGGAGGCGCACGGCGAGGTGAAGCTGGCGCTCCAGGAGCTGCGGGATCTGGCCCGTGGGATCCATCCGGCGGTGCTGACCGACCGTGGCCTGGACGCGGCCCTGTCCTCGGTCGCCTCGCGCTGCACGGTCCCGGTGAAGGTGACGGTCGACCTGCCGGCGCGGCCGGCCGCGGCCATCGAGGGCATCGCCTATTTCACCGTCTCGGAGCTGCTGCAGAACGTCAGCAAGCACAGCCGGGCGAAATCGGCGTCGGTGGATGTCTGGCGGACGGCCGACCGGCTGCTCATACAGGTGTGGGACGACGGCCGTGGCGGCGCGAGTCTCGACGGCGGTACGGGGATGAAGGGCCTGGCCGACCGGCTGGGCGCCGTGGACGGACTGTTCGTCCTGGAGTCGCCCGAGGGCGGCCCGACGACGGTCACGGCGGAACTGCCGTGGCGCGACCGTACGGACGCCTCCGCCGCGGGCACCGGCAGCCCCTGAGCCACGCCGGTAAACCGCTGGGCCGGAGGTGGGGAAAACCCCCCGTCCAAGACGCCGACGGACTCCATGGTCCGCCGACCTGCGACGGAGCAGGGTGGAGGTATCGGGAGCACCACCGCGGGACGAGGAGAAGGACGACGCCGATGGCCACGGAGTACGGACAGGGATACGGACTCGACGGCGGGTCCGGGTACCCCGGGAGCACCGAACGACGGCGGCACCGGCTGCCCGTCGCGCTGCGGGCGCCGGTCGAGGGCCGCACCTGGCGCGAGCTCGGCTACGTGCTGCTCAGCCTGCCGATCAGCATCATGCTGTTCGTCTACGCGGTGACGATGGTGTCGCTGGGGGCGGGGTTGCTGGTGACGTTCCTCGGCGTACCGGTGCTGGCGGCGGCTCTCGCCGGGTGCCGCGGTCTGGGGGCGCTGGAGCGGGCGCGGGCACGGGCGCTGCTGGACCTGGAGGTGGCCGGGCCTGAGCCGCTGCGGATGAAGAAGCCGGGCGCGATGGCGTGGATGGGTGCCGTCCTCAAGAGCGGCGCCTCGTGGCGGGCCCTGCTGTACTCGGTGCTGCAGCTGCCCTGGGCGGTGTTCTCGTTCGCGGTCGCCGTGAACGTGTGGGTGCTGGGCTGGGGGCTGCTGACCTATCCGCTGTGGTTCTGGGTGTTCCCGATGTACGCCGGCCAGGACGGGGTCCAGCTGTACGGCGACGAGACGCACCGGGTCTACCTCGACAATCCCTTCGAGATCACGATGACCGCGCTGGTGGGCCTGCTGTTCACGATCGCCGTGCCGTGGATCCTGCGGGCGCTGACGATGGTGGACCGGCTGCTGGTGCACGGGCTGCTCGGGCCGTCGCGGCTGGCCTCGCGGGTGGTGGAGCTGGAGTCGGACCGGGGGGTCGTGGTCGACACGGCCGCGGCCGACCTGCGGCGCATCGAGCGGGATCTGCACGACGGGGCGCAGGCCCGGCTGGTGGCGCTGGCCATGGATCTGGGGCTGGCCAAGGAGAAGCTCCAGGAGGATCCGGAGGCGGCCGCGCGGATGGTGGACGAGGCGCACGGCGAGGTGAAGACGGCGCTGCAGGAGCTGCGGGACCTGGCCCGGGGGATCCACCCCGCGGTGCTGACGGACCGGGGTCTTGACGCGGCACTGTCGGCGGTGGCCTCGCGGTGCACGGTGCCGGTGCGGGTCGAGGTCGACCTGACGGAGCGGCCGGCGCCGGCGATCGAGGGAATCGCGTACTTCACGGTGTCGGAGCTGCTGCAGAACGTCAGCAAGCACGCGCGGGCGACCTGGGCGGGCGTGGAGGTCTGGCGGACCGAGAACCGGCTGATGCTGCAGGTCGTGGACAACGGTGCGGGCGGGGCCGACGTGTCCCGGGGCTCCGGCCTCGCGGGGCTGGCCGAGCGGCTCGACGCGGTGGACGGGATCCTGGTGGTGGACTCGCCGGCGGGCGGGCCGACCCGGGTCACGGCGGAGCTGCCGTGGCGGGGCGCGTACGTGCGGTGACCTCCGGTCGGGGCGGCGGGTGAGGGGACGTTCCGTCTCCGGCTCGCCAGGGGGCTCCACCCCCCGGACCCCGCCTATGCCACCCGCCACCCGAATCAGTCGGACAGGAAGTGAGCCCTCCTCCCCGAATCACTCGGACAAGAAGCCGGTCCTACCCCCCATCCACCGCCCGATCCTGAAATGCTGGACCCGTCGCACGGGTGGGCGCGGAGCCGTTGTGGGCCGCGGACGGGCGGCATGGGGCTGTGGGGGGCCAGAACATCGTGGAGGACAAGGTGCGGGTGGTCATCGCCGAGGATTCAGTGCTGCTCAGGGAGGGCCTGACCCGGCTGCTGACCGACCGCGGGCACGAGGTCGTCGCCGGGGTGGGTGACGGCGAGGCACTGATCAAGACCATCACCGAGCTGGACGCCCAGGGCGAGCTGCCGGATGTCGTGGTGGCCGATGTGCGGATGCCGCCGACGCACACCGACGAGGGCGTGCGGGCGGCGGTGCAGTTGCGCAAGGCGCACCCGGGGCTCGGTGTGCTGGTGCTGTCGCAGTACGTGGAGGAGCGCTACGCCACGGAGCTGCTCGCGGGCTCCAGCCGGGGTGTCGGCTATCTGCTGAAGGACCGGGTGGCCGAGGTCCGTGAGTTCGTGGACGCGGTGGTGCGCGTGGCCGACGGCGGTACGGCCCTCGACCCGGAGGTGGTCGCGCAGCTGCTGGGCCGCAGCCGTAAGCAGGACGTGCTCGCGGGGCTGACGCCGCGGGAACGGGAGGTGCTGGGGCTGATGGCCGAGGGGCGGACGAACTCGGCGATCGCCCGGCAGCTGGTGGTCAGCGACGGAGCGGTCGAGAAGCACGTCAGCAACATCTTCCTGAAGCTGGGGCTGTCGCCGAGCGACGGGGACCACCGCAGGGTGCTGGCCGTGCTGACGTACCTCAATTCCTGACATGCGCCGCAAGGGTGCGTGATCACCGCGTGATCACCCCAAAGGCGCGTCCAAGATGCGAATGACACAAAGAAGGCGACCCTTACGGACGTAGGGTTGATCCTGGGAGGCCTGCGGGAAGGCCTGTCCCGGACAGCCGCCTCGAGGGAGGTCCAGTTCAGTGACCAGCCAGGTCAGTAGCCCAGCGGAGCAGGCCGACGGACCAGTCGTAGGAGAGCAGCGCAAAGCGGCGGGCGCCAAGGGCGTCCGCCGTCTCGACCGGGTGATCATCAGGTTCGCGGGGGACTCGGGTGACGGTATGCAGCTCACCGGTGACCGCTTCACCTCGGAGACCGCGTCGTTCGGCAACGACCTGTCGACACTGCCGAACTTCCCGGCCGAGATCCGGGCGCCCGCCGGGACCCTGCCGGGTGTGTCGTCCTTCCAGCTGCACTTCGCCGATCACGACATCCTCACGCCCGGTGACGCGCCGAACGTGCTGGTGGCGATGAACCCGGCCGCGCTGAAGGCGAACATCGGCGACCTGCCGCGCGGTGCCGAGGTGATCGTCAACACGGACGAGTTCACCAAACGGGCGATGCAGAAGGTCGGCTACGAGACCAGTCCGCTGGAGGACGGGTCGCTGGACGGCTACCACCTGCATCCGGTGCCGCTGACCACGCTCACCGTGGAGGCGCTGAAGGAGTTCGACCTCAGCCGCAAGGAGGCCGAGCGCAGCAAGAACATGTTCGCGCTGGGCCTGCTGAGCTGGATGTACCACCGTCCCACCGAGGGCACGGAGAAGTTCCTCAAGTCCAAGTTCGCCAAGAAGCCCGATATCGCGGCGGCCAACATCGCCGCGTTCCGGGCGGGCTGGAACTTCGGCGAGACCACCGAGGACTTCGCCGTCTCCTACGAGGTGGCCCCGGCGGCCACGGCGTTCCCGCCGGGTGTCTACCGCAACATCTCCGGCAACCTCGCCCTGGCGTACGGCCTGGTCGCGGCGGGCCGGCAGGCGGATCTGCCGCTGTATCTGGGGTCGTACCCGATCACTCCGGCGTCGGACATCCTGCACGAGCTGTCCAAACACAAGAACTTCGGCGTGCGGACCTTCCAGGCCGAGGACGAGATCGCCGGAATCGGGGCCGCGCTGGGCGCGGCCTTCGGCGGTTCGCTCGCCGTGACCACGACGAGCGGTCCCGGTGTGGCGCTGAAGTCGGAGACCATCGGCCTCGCGGTCTCGCTGGAGCTGCCGCTGCTGGTCGTGGACATCCAGCGCGGCGGGCCCTCGACCGGCCTGCCCACCAAGACCGAGCAGGCGGACCTGCTCCAGGCGATGTACGGGCGCAACGGCGAGGCCCCGGTCCCGGTGGTCGCGCCCCGGACGCCGGCGGACTGCTTCGACGCCGCGCTGGAGGCGGCGCGGATCGCGCTGACGTACCGCACGCCGGTCTTCCTCCTCTCCGACGGTTATCTGGCCAACGGCTCCGAGCCCTGGCGGATCCCGGACCTGGACGAGCTGCCCGACCTGCGGGTGCAGTTCGCGCAGGGCCCGAACCACACCCTGGAGGACGGCTCCGAGGTGTTCTGGCCCTACAAGCGCGACCCGCAGACGCTGGCCCGACCGTGGGCGATCCCGGGCACGCCGGGTCTCGAACACCGGATCGGCGGCATCGAGAAGGAGGACGGCACGGGCAACATCTCCTACTCGCCGGCCAACCACGACTTCATGGTCCGCACCCGCCAGGCCAAGATCGACGGCATCGACGTCCCGGACCTCGAGGTGGACGACCCGCACGAGGCGCGGACGCTGGTGCTGGGCTGGGGTTCGACGTACGGGCCGATCACGGCGGCGGTGCGGCGGCTGCGCAGAGCCGGGGAGTCCGTCGCGCAGGCGCATCTGCGCCATCTCAACCCCTTCCCGCGGAATCTGGGCGTGGTGCTGGAGCGTTACGACAAGGTGGTGATCCCCGAGATGAACCTCGGGCAGCTCGCCACGCTCATCCGGGCGAAGTACCTGGTCGACGCCCAGTCGTACAACCAGGTCAACGGCATGCCGTTCAAGGCGGAGCAGCTCGCCGCGGCTCTGAAGGAGGCCATCGATGGCTGAGACGTCCACGCACGGCACGGGCACCGTCGAAGCGCTCTCCCTCGTCCCCAAGGCCGAGGGCAGGCAGTCGATGAAGGACTTCAAGTCCGACCAGGAAGTGCGCTGGTGCCCCGGCTGCGGCGACTACGCCATCCTCGCGGCGGTGCAGGGCTTCATGCCCGAGCTGGGCCTGGCGAAGGAGAACATCGTCTTCGTCTCGGGCATCGGCTGCTCCTCCCGGTTCCCGTACTACATGAACACGTACGGGATGCACTCCATCCACGGCCGCGCCCCCGCCATCGCCACCGGTCTGGCGAGTTCGCGCCGCGATCTGTCGGTGTGGGTCGTCACCGGTGACGGCGACGCGCTGTCCATCGGCGGCAACCACCTGATCCACGCGCTGCGCCGCAACGTGAACCTCAAGATCCTGCTGTTCAACAACCGGATCTACGGTCTGACCAAGGGCCAGTACTCGCCGACCTCCGAGGTCGGGAAGATCACCAAGTCGACGCCGATGGGGTCGCTGGACGCGCCGTTCAACCCGGTGTCGCTGGCGATCGGCGCGGAGGCGTCGTTCGTGGCGCGGACGGTCGACTCCGACCGCAAGCACCTGACGGAGGTGCTGCGCCAGGCCGCCGCCCACCAGGGCACGGCCCTGATCGAGATCTACCAGAACTGCAACATCTTCAACGACAACGCCTTCGAGGCCCTGAAGGACAAGCAGCAGGCCGAGGAGGCCGTGATCCGGCTGGAGCACGGCGAGCCGATCCGGTTCGGCAGCGATCTGTCCAAGGGGGTCGTACGCGACCCGCTGACCGGGGATCTGAAGGTGGTGGCGGTGACGCCGGACAACGAGGACCAGGTGCTCGTCCACGACGCGCACTCCCCGTCCCCGACCACGGCGTTCGCGCTGTCCCGCCTGGCCGACCCGGACACCCTGCACCACACCCCGATCGGCGTCTTCCGCGCCGTGGACCGGCCGGTCTACGACACGCAGATGTCCGACCAGCTCGATCAGGCGATCGAGCAGCACGGCAAGGGCGACCTGGGCGCGCTGCTGGCGGGCGGGGACACCTGGACGGTCGTCGGCTGAGCACGACCACGCCGTACGGCGATCAGGCCCGGGGCCGCTACGACGCGGCCCGGGTCTCGTCGTAGGTCAGGCGGGCCTTCTCCACCTCGTCCATGCGCTGGTGGGTCCACTGTGCGAGGGCCCGCACCTGCTCGGCGGCCTCGCGGCCCAGGTCGGTCAGGGAGTAGTCGACGCGGGGTGGGATCACCGGCTTGGCGTCGCGGTGGACCAGGCCGTCGCGCTCCAGGGTCTGGAGGGTCTGGGTGAGCATCTTCTCGCTGACGCCCCGGCCGTTGTACTGACTGATCGCCCGGCGCAGCTCGCTGAACCGGTACGGGCGGTCCAGCAGCTCGATCAGGACGAGCACGCCCCAGCGGCTGGTGACGTGTTCCAGGACGAGCCGGTACGGGCACAGGGCCTCGCCATCACTTACTGCCATGCCAGTACCTTACTTCAAAGTGGGTACTTTCGAAGAGTTAGCGCTTCTCCTAGGGTTAGTGCCACCGCACCCCACAAGGAGAGTCATCACCATGAGCATCGTTGTCACCGGAGCCACCGGACAGCTCGGCCGTCACGTCGTGGAGCAGCTGCTGGAGAAGGTCCCCGCCGAGCAGATCACCGCTGTCGTCCGCAACGCCGAGAAGGCCGCCGACTTCGCGGACCGCGGGGTGAGGATCGCGCTGGCCGACTACAACACCCCCGCGTCCTTCGACGGCCTCTTCTCCGCCGGCGACAAGGTCCTGCTGGTCTCGGGCAACGAGTTCGACAAGGGCCGTGTGCAGCAGCACAAGGTCGTCATCGACGCCGCCAAGGCGGCCGGGGTCGCCCTGCTCGCCTACACCAGTGCCCCGGGCAGCCTGACCGCCGCGCTCGCCGACGACCACCGCGGCACCGAGGAGGCCCTGCTGGACTCGGGCGTGCCCTACGCGCTGCTGCGCAACGGCTGGTACCACGAGAACTACACCGAGAACCTCGCCCCCGTGCTGGAGCACCACGCGGTCGTCGCCGCCGCCGGCGAGGGCAAGGTCTCCTCCGCCTCGCGCGCCGACTACGCCGCCGCCGCCGTCGCCGTGCTGACCGGCGAGGGGCACGAGAACAAGACGTACGAGCTGGGCGGCGACTCCGCGTGGAGCTTCGCCGAGTACGCGGCCGAGCTGAGCCGGCAGACCGGCAAGGAGATCACCTACAACGCGGTCACGCCCGAGGTGCTCACCGGAATCCTGGCCGGCGCCGGCCTGCCCGAGCCGTTCGCCCAGATCCTGGCCGGGGTCGACGCCTCCATCGAGAAGGGTGAGCTGGTCGTCTCCACCGGCGACCTGTCCCGCCTGGCCGGCCGCCCGACCACGCCGTTCTCCGAGGCCATCGCCGCCGCGCTCAAGGGCTGAAGTCCCCCGGCGGACCCCTGAGCCGACTCCCACCCCCGGATGTCATGACCGTATGCCGATACGGCCATGACAGCCGGGGGTGCCCGGCGTTACCTTCGTGGTCGCGGAACATGACGTGCGAAGGAGGGGGCCGTGACCGGCAAGCCGAGGGGCGAGGGGCGAATAGGACTGCTGAACGGCTTCGCGGCCTACGGGATGTGGGGGCTCGTCCCCCTGTTCTGGCCCCTGCTGAAGCCGGCGGGGGCGGTGGAGATCCTGGCCCACCGGATGGTGTGGTCGCTGGTCTTCGTGGGCGCCGCCCTGCTCGTGCTGCGCCGCTGGGCCTGGGCCGGAGAGCTGCTGCGGCAGCCGCGCAAGCTGGCGCTGGTCACGGCCGCCGCGACGGTCATCACCGTCAACTGGGGCCTGTACATCTGGTCCGTGAACTCCGGGCACGTCGTCGAGGCCTCGCTCGGGTACTTCATCAACCCGCTGGTCACCATCGCGATCGGTGTGCTGCTGCTGAAGGAGCGGCTGCGGCCGGTGCAGTGGGCGGCGGTCGGGACCGGCTGCGTGGCGGTCGTCGTGCTGACCATCGGCTACGGCCGGCCCCCGTGGATCTCGCTCTCCCTCGCCTTCTCCTTCGCCGCCTACGGGCTGGTGAAGAAGAAGGTGGGCCTCGGCGGCATCGAGTCACTGGCTGCCGAGACCGCGATCCAGTTCCTGCCCGCGCTCGGCTTCCTGGTCTGGCTGACCGCGCGGGGCGATTCCACCTTCGCCGCCGAGGGCGCGGGGCACGCGGCCCTGCTCGCCTCCGCCGGCATCGTCACCGCGCTGCCCCTGGTCTGCTTCGGCGCGGCCGCCATCCGCGTGCCCCTGTCCACCATCGGCCTGCTGCAGTACTCGACGCCGGTCCTCCAGTTCCTGCTCGGCATCCTCTACTTCCACGAGGAGATGCCGCCGGAGCGCTGGGCCGGGTTCGCGCTGGTGTGGCTGGCGCTGACGCTGCTCACCTGGGACGCGCTGCGCACCGCCCGCCGCGCAGCCCGCGCGCTCACCGAGGAGATCAGCGTGCCCAGCACCACCAGGACCACGGGCACGACCAGCGCCGCCCGGAAGGCCGAGAGCGTGGCCTCGGGGCCGGACCCGGTGGACGCCAGGCCGTAGACCGCGGTCACCGCCGAGATGCCGATCGCCGAGCCGAACTGCGTGGCGGTGGTCAGCAGCCCGCCGGCCAGGCCCTGCTCGGACTCGGCCACGCCGTCCGTGGCCGCGATCGTCAGCGGCCCGTAGGCCAGGGCGAAAGCGAGTCCCGCCAGGAACAGCGTCGGGAACATCGCGGCGTAGGACCAGTCCATCCCGACCGGCAGGAACAGCGCGTAGGCGGCCACGGCCAGCACGAAACCGCCGACGATCACGCGGGCGTTGCCCCAGCGGGCGACCAGTCTCGGCGTGAGCGTCGGGGCGAGCACGGCGTCGATGCCCATGACGACCAGGGCCAGCGCCGTCTGGAGGGACGACCAGCCGCGCAGTTCCTGCAGGTAGAGCGTGACGATGAACTGGAAGCCGAAGAAGGCGCCGAGGAAGAGCAGCGCCCCCAGGTCGGCGCGCACGACCGGACCCTGACGCAGGATGCCGAGACGGACGAGCGGATCCGGGCAGCGGCGCTCGGCCGCTGTGAACGCACCGGCCAGGAGCAGCGCCGCGAGCCCCGAGGCCGCGGTGAGCGGCCAGTCGCGCAGGCCGTGTTCCAGGCGGACGACGGTGTAGGCGGCCAGCAGCATCGCGCCGGCGGCGGTGATCGCGCCGGGCAGGTCGAAGGTGCCCCGGCGGGCCGGTGGGGTGCCGTGCCCGGGGATCAGCCGTACGGCCGCGGCGAGCAGGGCCCCGGCCAGCAGCACGGGTGCGAAGAACACCCAGCGCCAGCCGAGCTCGGTGAGCAGACCGCCGATCACCAAGCCGAGGGAGAAGCCTGCCGCCCCGGTCCCGGCGAAGATCAGCAGGGCCCTGTTGCGCTGCGGGCCCTCCTCGTACGACGTGGTGATCAGGGAGAGCGCGGCCGGGGTCATGAAGGCGGCGGCGACGCCGGTGACGAAGCGGGCGACGACCAGCATCCAGCCCTCGGTCGCGAAGCCGCCGAGTCCCGAGAAGGCGAGGAAGACGGTCAGCCAGAGCAGGAACATCCGGCGTCTGCCGAGCAGGTCGGCGGCGCGGCCGCCCAGGAGGGTGAAGCCGGCGTAGCCGAGCACGTAGGCGCTCATCACCCACGCCGCGGTGTCGGTGCCCAGCCCCAGGTCGGAGCGGATGGCCGGGATCGCCACCGCCATCATCGCGACGTCGATGCCTTCGAGAAAGATCGTTCCGCACAGAACGAGCAGCAGCGCCCAGGCACGGGTGCCCATCAGTCCACACTCCTCCGCCGTCAGTCGGTTACGCAACTGAGGGTCGGTTCCCTCTTGTAACCGGGACCAGCCTGCGGCAGCATCGACAGACATGGAAGAAGGCACTTCGAAGTCACCGAGTCACTGCGAGAGCACCGTGGACTACGGCGACGCCGATCCCTTCCAGTGGGACACCCGGGAGGACTGCCAGGTCCGGCAGATCCTCGACCGGATCGCCGACAAGTGGTCGCTGCTGGTCATCGCGCTGCTGGAGAACCGGCGGCTGCGCTTCACCGAGCTGCGCCGGGAGATCGACGGGGTCAGCCAGCGGATGCTGACGGTGACCCTGCGCTCGCTGGAGCGGGACGGGCTGGTGAAGCGGACGGTGCACCCGGTGGTGCCGCCGCGGGTCGAGTACGAACTGACCTCCCTCGGCAGGACGCTGCACACCACGATCCAGTCCCTGGTGACCTGGACGGAGGAACACCAGGACGAGATCGCCGCGGCCCGGACCGCGTACGACACCCGCGCCGTATAACTGGTACATGACACAGACACCGGCAGGTCCCGCCCCCGTGCACTGGAAGGTCGTCATCGACGCGAACGACCCCCACGCGCAGGCCGACTTCTGGGCCGCCGCGCTCCACTACGAGGTCGAGGACAACAGCGTCCTCATCGGGAAGCTGCTCGGTGCCGGGGTCGTGCCGGAGGAACTCGTCGTCGAGTCGCACGGCCGTCACGCCTTCCGCGACCTGATCGCCGTACGGCACCCCGAGGACCCGTACGAGGAGGAGAGCGGGACCGGGCTGGGGCGGCGGCTGCTGTTCCAGCGGGTGCCGGAGACCAAGACGGTCAAGAACCGGCTCCATCTCGATCTGCACCCGGGCGAGGGGCGGCGCGAGGAGGAGGTCGCGCGGCTGGAGGGCCTCGGGGCGAGGGTGCTGCGGCGCGTGGCGGAGCAGGGCGGCGAGTGGGCGCTGATGGCGGACCCGGAGGGGAACGAGTTCTGCATCCAGTAGCACGGACGCCACCCCCTCAACCCCCTGACCGGATAAGGGGCTTGACGGAGAGTCAGTAACAGCTTCACCATCCAGGCACCCCATTCAGCGTGGGCGGCCTGCGGACACCCCACGGGCTGCCCGTAGGAACTCGGAGTCCCCACATGAAGCTCCCCGTTTCCGCGCGTGCCGTGGCAGCAGGCGGCATAGCGACTGTCATGCTCCTGACCGGCGGTGCCGTGGCCGATGCCGCGTCCGCTCCCCCGAGACCGGCGGCGGCGCCCGACCTGCCCCTGGCGGGCGTCAAGGCCCATCTGACCCAGCTGCAGTCCATAGCCACCGCCAACGGCGGCAACCGCGCGCACGGCCGGACCGGCTACAAGGCCTCGATCGACTACGTGAAGGCCAAGCTGGACGCCGCCGGATTCACCACCACGCTCCAGCAGTTCACCGCCTCCGGCCGCACCGGTTACAACCTGATCGCCGACTGGCCCGGCGGTGACACGAGCCAGGTCGTGATGGCCGGCGCGCACCTCGACAGCGTCTCCTCCGGGCCCGGCATCAACGACAACGGTTCCGGCTCGGCCGCCGTCCTGGAAACCGCCCTCGCCGTGTCACGGGCGCAGTACAAGCCCACCAAGCATCTGCGCTTCGCCTGGTGGGGCGCGGAGGAACTCGGCCTGGTCGGCTCCCGCTACTACGTCAACCGGCTGGCGACCGGGGACCGTTCGAGGATCAGCGCCTACCTCAACTTCGACATGATCGGCTCCTCGAACCCGGGCTACTTCGTCTACGACGACGACCCGGCGATCGAGAAGACCTTCAAGGAGTACTTCAGCGGCCTCGGCGTCCCGACCGAGATCGAGACCGAGGGCGACGGCCGCTCCGACCACGCGCCGTTCAAGAGCGCGGGCGTACCGGTGGGAGGCCTGTTCACCGGGGCCAGCCGGACGATGACGGCGGCGCAGGCGGCCAAGTGGGGCGGTACGGCCGGGCGGGCCTTCGACCGCTGCTACCACTCCTCCTGCGACACCACCGCCAACATCAACGACACGGCCCTCGACCGCAACAGCGACGCGGTCGCGTACGCGGTGTGGGAGCTGTCGGAGTAGGGCCTGCCGTTCTCATCAGGTCGCCCCTACTGGTTGCGGGCGCGTTCCGTGAGACGGCCCATGCGGGCCCGGGCCGACTCCAGTTGCTCGATCTCCTCGGCGGCCGGGCCGTCCTCGGCGGCGAGCTCGGTCCACAGGCCGATCAGGTCGCGCCCCAGCTCCAGCCCCACCGCCGGGTCGCGCACGGCCCGCCAGGCGGTGGCCGCGCTCTGCACATTGCCGTAGGCGGCCTCCCCGTCGCCCGTACGGCGTCGGGCACCGGCCAGGTCGAGCGAGAGCCGGAAGGCGCGGAGCGGGTCGCCCGCCAAGTAGGCGATGTAAGCGCTGAGTTCACCCAGCCGGAGCACCTCGGGGTGCTCCGGCCCCAACGTTGCCGACGCCTGGGCGACGGTCTGGTCCGCCAGCTCGGCCGCCGCGTCGATCCTGCCCTCCTTCACGGCCTCGTTGATCCGCGTGATCGGCTCGGCGACGAGGTGGCCGGGGGCTCCGGAGTCGCCCGGTGCGCCGGAAGGCTCGTCACCGAACATGGCCTCCGCGACGGCGTCGAAGCCTCGGGCGGGGGTGGGCTTGGCGTCGAGGTCGGCGAGCAGCTCCGCTTCGAGCACCGGGTCGGGCTTCCCGCCGCGCCGGGGCCCGGCGGCGGGACCGGCTTCCGGGATGGGGAGCGGCCTCGCGTCCATGGGCGGAGGCGGCCCGAACTCACCGGTCGGGGGCGCGACGGTGCCGGGCGGTGTGGCCGGGCCCAAAGGCGCGTCTTCCGGTGCGGGCTGCGGCGGCTCCTGTACGGCGCGCAGCCGGAACGTGGGGGCCGCGCCGAGCTCACCCGACTCCGGTACGGGGCGCAGGATGTGCGTGGCGCTGTCGCTCCGCGAGGGCTTGCGCGGCTGCTCCTGATCCGCCGCGGCGGGTGGCATCGGCCCGGGGGTGCCCGGTGCGGGCGTGCCCGGCGCGGGCGTGCCCGGCGCGGGCGTGCCCGGCGCGGGCGTGCCCGGCGCGGGCGTGCCCGGTGCGGGCGGTTCCGCGGGCGTGCCGACAGCGGGCGGTTCGGCAGCAGCACCGGCCGGGGGCCACTCCGTCGCCGGTCCGGCCGTGGGAGGTTCCGTGGCTGCGCCGGCCGTCGGCGGTTCCGAAGCCGCTCCCGCCGGAGGCCACTCCGTCGCCGCGCCGGACATGGGAGATTCCGTGGTTGCGCCGGCCGGGGGCCGTCCGGAAGCCGCTTCTGCCGGGGGCCACTCCGTAGCGGCGCCGGACATGGGAGGTTCCGTGGCTGCCCCGCCCGTCGGCGGTTCCGAAGCCGCTCCCGCCGGAGGCCACTTCGTCGCCGCGCCGGACATGGGAGAGGCCGTGGCTGCGCCGGCCGTCGGCGGTTCTGCGGCCGCACCCGCCGGAGGCCACTCCGTGGCCGGTCCGGACCTGGGCGGAGCCGTCGCCGCGCCCGGCATGGGCGGGGCCGTCGCCGCGCCGGCCGTGGGCGGTTCCGGCGGGCGTCCGGCGACCGCTTCCTCCGGCGGTGCCGTACGGACCGGCTCGGCCGTGAAGTGACTGGAGCCGTCCGGGTCGACGCGGAGCGGGACGACGTAGCCGATGCGCTCGTCGTGGATCGTGGCGAGGACGGCGTGGCCGGTGGCGAGGGCGATGTGGTGGAGGCGGTTCAGGACGGCCTTGTGGATCTCCTCGCCGGGGGCCGCGAAGACCGGGACGCCGCCGACGGACGCGCCGTCGGACACGCCCGGTGCTCCGGCCCCGGCACTCGGTCCGGCACCGTGCCCTGCCCTGGGGACATGGACGTCGATCGGCGCCGCCGGGGTCGCCGCGTGTGCGGCCTGCTTCTGTTCCCGCTTCTTCTCGCGGCTGAGTCGCGACATCGTCCCCTCACTCGGCGTCGTACACCTACTGTCGAGTGTGTCCGCTCGCTCCCGTTTCTCACGTCACCGCGGTGTCACAGGCTCGTCCCAAGGACTGTAGGCCCCGGCGCGCGTTGTTCCGGTTGGCATGAAGATCGGGAGTACGAGGGAGGAGAGGTGCATGCAGACAGGCGTGCGACAAGGCCCGGAGATCTGGATCCGCGGCCCGGTGACCACCCCGGAGCCGGGGCCGCCGGAGCCGGCCCACGCCCATGCCGCGGCGCGGCGCTTCTCCTGGGTCGGCACGCACGGCGGCGCGGGCGTCTCCACGCTCGCCGCGGTCTACGGCGGTCATGACAGCGGCCGCGCGTGGCCCGGGCCGGGCGACCCGGCCTCGGTGCTGCTGGTCGCCCGGACGCACGCGGCCGGGCTGGACACGGTCGCCGGTGCGGTGGAGATCTTCCGGCGCGGTCAGGCTCCGCAAGGGCTCGACCTCGACGGCGTCGTCCTCGTGGCGGACGCCCCGGGCCGGCTGCCGCGCCCGCTCGCCCAGCGGGTCAAGTCCCTCGAGGCGGTCATCGACGTGTACCGCGTGCCGTGGGTGCCGTCCTGGCGGCTCGGCGAACTGGGCCACCCGCCGCGCGAGACGGCACCCCTGGCGAGGCTGACGGGAGCGGCACGCTGACGGCCCTCCCCCGGTCGGCCGGGGAGATCGCGGCGGGCGTACGGGCCCGGGAGCTGCGCGCGGTCGACGTGGTCGCGGCGGCGCTGGAACGGATCGACCGGGCCGATCCGCAGCTGTGCGCGTTCGTCGAGGTGTGGCACGAGGAGGCGCTGCGACGGGCGGGCGAGGTGGACGCGCTGCTCGAACGGAGGGCCGGGTGTGCACCCGGCTCGAGCGGAGCTGCCAACTCCGGCGGGGCGGTGGATGTCCCTCGCACGAGCGCAGCGGCGGGATCCGGGGGCGTCCCTCGCACGAGTGATGCAGGCATCTCCGGAGACACCCCTCGCACGAGTGGTGCCGACAGGTCAGGGGGTGTCCCTCGCGCGAGCGCGGCCGACCCCCAAGGGGCTGCTGCTCACGCGAGCGCGGCGGACAGGCCCGGGGATGCCCCTCGCGCGAGCGCGGCCGACAGCGCCGGGCACGCCCTTCGTACGAGTAATGCCGACAGACCCGGTGGCGTCCCCCATACGAGTGAGGCCAACGGCTTCGCGGCGGCGGGCGGGGCGCTGCCGCTCGCCGGTGTGCCCATCGCCGTGAAGGGGCGGCACGGGCTGCGGGCGGCTGGGCCCCTGCTCGCGGCCGGGGGTGTGGTCGTAGGGGCCACCTCCGTGCCCGGGCCGGGGACGCCGTGGCAGACCTGGGGGCTGGGTGCGCGCGGCCGGACGGTCAACCCGTGGCGGGCCGACCGTACGCCGGGCGGTTCCTCGGCCGGGTCGGCGGTGGCGGTGGCGGCCGGGCTGGTGCCGCTGGCGACGGGCAGCGACGGCGCCGGGTCGGTGCGGATCCCGGCCGCGTGGTGCGGGGTCGTCGGCCTGAAGGCCACGGCCGGGCGGCTGCCCTCCGCCGACCGCACGGGACTTGCCGTCCCCGGCGTGCTCGCCCGCTCGGCGTCGGACGCGGCCTGCTGGTGGCAGGTCGTGACGGGCGAGCCGGAGTCCGTCCGCCCGCCCCTGCCCGTCACCGCCGTCTGGTCCCCCGATCTCGGTTTCGCCGGGCCCGATCCGGAGCCCGTCGCACTCGCCCGGGCAGCGGTGGAACGGCTCGTGGCGGCGGGTGTCGTACGGCTCGTACGACCCCGGGTGCCGCTGCGGCTCAGGGACCCCGGGCCCGCGTGGCTCGCGCTGCGCGCACCCGGCGCCGACCTGGCCGGGGCCCACCGCGTCCGGGCGGAGAACGACCAGCGGCTGGCCGGGCTGTTCGGGGATGCCGAGCTGCTGCTGACGCCCACGGCACCCACCGCGCCGCACGGCCACGAAGGGCCGGGCGACCGCTACTCCACCTCGCTCACCTGGGCGTTCAACCTCAGCGGACATCCGGCGCTGAGCCTCCCGGCGGGCTTCGGCGAGGACGGCTGCCCGGCCGGACTGCAACTGGTGGCGCCGCACCGGCGGGAGGCGCTGCTGCTGGCCGTGGCGCGGGAGGCGGAGGCGCGTATCGGGAGCTGACGGCACTCCCGTCTGACACATGTCCCTGCCTGGCGGGCACCCCTGGCGTATTTGAATGCGCACGCATATGATGCATGCGCGTGTAATCGCCGTACGCCTTCTTCTGGGGGACACCATGACCCGCCGTTTCCTTTTCGTCCTGGGCAGCGCCCGCGCCGAGGGCAACACCGAGCTGCTGGCCCGCCGGGCCGCCGAACAACTGCCCCCGGACGTCGAACAGCAGTGGATCGACCTCACCGAGCACCCGATACCCGACTTCGAGGACCTGCGGCACGACAGCGACCATGTCCGCCCGACCGAGGGCAACCTCGCCCTGCTGCTCGACGCCACGCTCGCGGCGACGGACATCGTGATCGTCTCGCCCCTGTACTGGTACTCGGTCTCCGCGCAGACCAAGCGCTACCTGGACTACTGGTCGGGCTGGCTGCGCACGCCCGGCCTCGACTTCAAGGCGACCCTGGCCGGACGCACCCTGTGGGGCGTCACCGCCCTCGCGCACCGGGAGGAGGTCGTCGCCGACCCGCTCGTCGGGACGCTCCACAACTCGGCCGCGTACATGGGGATGCGCTTCGGAGGGGTGCTGCTCGGCAACGGCAGCAAGCCCGGTGACGTGCTGAACGACACCGCGGCGCTGACCCGGGCGAAGACGTTCTTCACCCAGGAGGCCCCGCCCGCCCGGTTCCTCTACGAGAAGTGAACCCGGACGGCGAGTGAGCCCTAGGCCGTGATGTCCTTCGTCGTGAAGCGGGCCCAGGCGGCCGAACCGAACACCGCCGCGTACAGGGCCTGGAGGCCGAGGTTCTTCGCCAGGTCGTCCCAGTAGACCGGCTCGCGCATGAGGTCGGCGAAGGACAGCCAGTAGTGCGAGAAGAAGTACGGCTGGAGGGCGTGCAGTTGCGGGATCTGGTCGAGGATCTGGACCGTGATCAGCAGGCCGACGGTGGTCGCCATCGCCGCGATGCCGCTGCCCGTGAGCGTCGAGACGAACAGGCCGAGCGCCGCGACGCCGATCAGTGAAGCGGCGACGGCGAGGGCGATCAGCAGGGCTCTGCCCAGGCCCTCGGCGAAGCTGATCTGCGTGCCCGAGATGGTCGTCAGGTCACCCAGCGGGAACAGCAGCGCGCCGACCGTCAGCGCCGAGACGGCGACCACCAGGGTGGCCGCCAGGCAGAAGATGACGACGGTCGCGTACTTGGTGAGCAGCAGCCGGCTGCGGCCCGCCGGGGCGACCAGCAGATAGCGGAGGGTGCCCGCGTTCGACTCGCCGGCGATCGCGTCGCCCGCGACGACCCCGATCGCCATCGGCAGGAAGAACGGGAGGGTGGCGGCCAGGGCGGTGAAGACGAGGAACAGGCCGTTGTTGGTGATCTGCGAGATGAAGGCCGGCCCTCCGCCCCCTCCGCCGCCGGGCGACGACCCGTCACCCGTCTCTATCTTGACGGCGATGCCGACCAGGACGGGTACGCCCGCCAGGACGGCCAGCAGCGCGAGGGTGCGCCAGCGCCGGAAGGTCGTGGTCAGCTCGCTGCGCAGCAGTCCGAAGGTCCACAGCGGGCTCACCGGGCGTACGGCCTTCGCGGTGTCAGCCTGCGACATCGAACCCCTCCCCCGTCAGCGCCACGAACGCGTCCTCCAGCGAGGCCCGTTCGACCGTGAAGCCCCGTACCCGTACCCCGGCCGTCACCAGCGCGGCGTTCACCTCGGCGAGGTCGCGGTCCGGCGGTTCGCCGGTCACCCGGTCGTCGGTGACGACGACGTCGCCGACGCCCTGCTCCTTCAGCACCCGAGCGGCCTCGGCCGGGTCCGGCGTGCTCACCACGAGCCTGCCGCGCGCCCCCGCTGACAGCTCGGCGACCGGGCCCTGCGTGATCAGACGGCCCTGGGCCATCACGGCCGCGTGCGTGCAGACCTGCTCGATCTCGTCGAGCAGATGGGAGGAGAGGAAGACGGTCGTGCCGTCCGAGGCCAGCTCCCGGATCAGGGTGCGGATCTCGCGCATGCCCTGCGGGTCAAGGCCGTTGGTCGGCTCGTCGAGCACGAGCAGCCGGCGCGGCTGGAGCAGGGCGGCGGCGAGGCCCAGGCGCTGTTTCATGCCCAGTGAGTACGCCTTGGCCTTCTTGCCCCCGGCGGCCGTCAGACCCACCCGGTCCAGGGCGGCGGCGACCCGGGCCCGCCGGGTGCGGGGATCGGCGGCCGGGTCGGCCGAGTCGTACCGGACGAGGTTGTCGCGGCCGGAGAGGAAGCCGTAGAGGGCCGGGCCCTCGATGAGGGCGCCGACGTGCGGCAGCACGGCGCGGGTGGCCCGGGGCATGGGCTGCCCCAGGACCCGCGCCGTGCCGGAGGTGGCCTCGATGAGGCCCATCAGCATGCGGATGGTGGTGGTCTTACCGGAGCCGTTGGGGCCGAGGAAGCCGAACACGCTGCCCGCCGGGACGGTCAGGTCGAGACCGTCGACGGCGAGCTGTCCGCCGCGGTAGCGCTTGGTGAGCGCCCGGGTGGCGATGACCGGTTCCCCGGCCGCGACATCCGCGCCGCTCGGCTCCGGCACGCGCTCGGGCTCCGTGGCGGACGGTTCGCCCATCGGCTTCCTCGTTCTCTCGACGCCCCGTGGTTCTTTCGACGCCGGTGGTTCTTTCGACGTCCTGTGGCGGTACGGGACTCACTTGCCGGCGTCGGCCGCCTTCACGAGCGCGTCCTTGGTGACCAGGCCGACGTAGACCTTGCCGTCGTCCGTGATCAGGGCGTTGACCAGTCGGGTCGAGAAGACCGTGCCCGAGCCGAACTTGCCGGTGACCTTGTCGCCGAGCGAGTCCATGAAGCCGCCGAGTTCGCCGCCGGCCTCGCCGGAGGGCACGCCCTCGCCACCGGTGTCGAAGGTGGCTATGGAGTTCCAGCCCTCGCCGATGGTCTTCATGCCGTCGAGGCCCTTGCCGAGGTCCTCCTCGGACTTCGGGAGGGACTTCGGGGCGTGCCGGCCGGCCTCTCCCTTGTCGAAGCCCTTCTCAAAGCTCTTCTCGGAGCCCTTTTCGGAGCCCTTCTCTTCCGTGACCTTCGCACCCTTCGGCGGGGTGAAGTCGAAGGTCGAGGCGGCGGGCTTGGCGAAGCTGACCTGGGTGAAGCCCGCGTCGACGACGGCGGAGCCACCGCTCGCCGGGGTCAGCGTGAACTTCAGCGGCGTGCCCGTCTTCGCGTCCACGGCCACGGTGATCGCGCCGACCGTCGAGCCGGACTGCTTCGGCTTGATGAGCAGCTTGTAGGCGTCCCGGCCGGCGACCTGGGCGGTGCCGTCCACGGTCACGGAGGTCGTGTCGTCGGCGGCCTTGAGAGCCTCCTCGGCGAAGTCCTTGGGCGTGGCCGGCGGCTGCTGGTCCTTGCCGCTCTCGGAGGCGGTGCCGTGGTGGACCTCGTTGGACTTGCTGTCGTAGGCCCAGACGTCCTTGCCGTTGTGGACGATGCTGTACTCGGCGGCGTTCTCCAGCAGCGACAGCTTCTGCTTGTCCGGGCCGTCGGCCGCGACGCGCAGGGTGTGCGTGCCGGAGGCCAGTTCCGTGAGCTTGGCGGTCGGGTCGGCGGAGGAGCCGCCCTCGCCCTGGCTCGCGGCACCGGACATCAGGCTGCTCTCCAGACCGCCGAGGTCCGGCAGCCCGAGGTCCGTGCTGATCTTCACGGTGCCGGACAGCTGCTGGACGTCCGACTTGGCGATCTTCTCGATGAGCTGCTGTGCCGTGATCTTCGGGAGGTCGGGGTCACCGGAGTCGGCGAGCGCGGGGACCAGCCCGATCGTCGCGGCCGCCACCCCCATCACCGTGACCGGTACGACGTACCGCGCGGCCTTGCGCCGTCCGGAACGCTGCTCGTCGACCTCTCCGGCGGTCGTGCTGTCGTCGGATGCGTTCGGTGCCATGTGTGCCCTACCTCCGTGGTCGGCGGCGGCTGTCCGTGTCGTCCACGCACTCGTCCCTGGCCGCCATTCTCACCCGAACAGGTGAGGTTTGGTGTTTTCCGTGGTTTCCATCTGACCAAATCGGCCGGGCAGATACGTCAGACCGCGGACTCAACTCCACGTACTGCTGGGGTATGACACGGAGGGGCGGCTTCTCCCCCGACCCGTAGGGGTTGCCGGTCAGCCGGCCCGGTGCACCACGGCGTCGCACAGCTCCACGAGGGCCGTCTTGGCGGCGCACTCGGGCAGGGGGGCCAGCGCCGAGCGGGCGTCCTGGGCGTAGCGGACGGTGTCCTTCCGGGCCTGTTCCAGCGCCGGGTGGGCGCGCAGCAGGCGCAGGGCCTCGGCGTGCCGTTCGTCGTCGGTGAGGTCGGAGTCCAGCAGCTCGCACAGGGCGATGTCGTCCGCGAGGCCGAGCCGGGCCGCCCGCTCGCGCAGCCGCAGCACCGGCATCGTGGGGATGCCCTCGCGCAGATCGGTGCCGGGGGTCTTGCCGGACTCGTGGGAGTCGGAGGCGATGTCCAGGACGTCGTCCGCGAGCTGGAAGGCGACGCCGAGCCGCTCGCCGTACTGGGTCAGCACGTCCACGGTCGTCTCGTCGGCGCCGGACATCATCGCGCCGAACCGGCACGACACGGCCACCAGCGAGCCGGTCTTGCCGCCCAGCACGTCCAGGTAGTGCTCGACGGGGTCGCGGCCGTCCTGCGGTCCGGCCGTCTCCAGGATCTGCCCGGTCACCAGCCGTTCGAACGCCTCGGCCTGCACCCGCACCGCCTCCGGGCCGAGGTCGGCCAGGGTGTGCGAGGCACGGGCGAAGAGGAAGTCGCCGGTGAGGACCGCGACGGAGTTGTCCCAGCGGGCGTTCGCGCTCGCGACCCCGCGGCGCACCGTCGCCTCGTCCATCACGTCGTCGTGGTACAGCGTGGCGAGATGGGTCAGTTCCACGACGACGGCCGACGGCACGATCCCGGGCGCGTACGGGTCGCCGAACTGGGCGGAGAGCATCACGAGCAGCGGACGGAACCGCTTGCCGCCGGCCCGCACCAGGTGCTGGGCGGCCTCCGTGATGAAGGGCACCTCACTCTTGGTGGCCTCGAACAAGCCTTCCTCGACAGCCGCCAACCCGGCCTGGACATCGGCTTCCAGAGCCTGGTCCCGCACGCTCAGCCCGAACGGCCCGACGTCGGTCACGAGGGGTCTCCTGTCTGCTGTGTCTGCCGGTGATTACGCGGATTGTCGATAGGTCGCTGCCATCACTCGAGTCAGCGTATCCGGTCACGTTTCGATCACCGCCAGCGCCCATGGTTACAGGCCGGGTGGTATCTGATCACGACCGTTATGTTTTTGATCGGGCCATAAGAACAGACATTTGTCGACTTACCAGCCGATAGTGAGATATTCACGATTTGCCATGACGACTGAGCAAATTACCTTTGACGGTAATTGCCCCACAGGCTTGTGATCAGTGAGTTGAATCACGTTAACCCCTTTGCCGCGCCACCCCGGCATCGACCCGTACCTCCTTCAGCCGAACGCCAGTTGAGCCTTGGCTTCCGCAAAGGATCAAGCGGACCAAACACCCCCGACCAAGGTCAACCGCGCGATATGTGACTCCGGCGCTTGTTCCCGACATGTGCTCTCGCATACGTTCCCGGCCTGTCCGGCGGACGCCGAATCCTGCCGCCGCCCGGACCCCCACACGAACCGACTCACTCACGCAGGGCAGGAGCGGGGGACCCAGGTAAGTCGCCGGTCCGCACAGCGGCACGGCTCGGGGTGAAGCCGCGTACGGCAGTACACCGCCGTACGCGGCCGGGCACCTCCCGGCCCGAACCCGACAGCTCACCTCGCAGGCGCCGGAGAGGAACATCGCCATGGCCGGACGAGGCAAGCACCGTCGCCCCAGAACCAACCCGCTCACCCGAGGTGTCGCGATCGCCGGCACCGGCGGAGCGGCACTGACCCTCCCGCTCCTCGGCGCGACGCACGCGAACGCCGTGGAGCCCCAGGCGGTCAAGCCCGCCAAGTCCCTCACGTACACCGTGACCAAGGGCGACACGCTCTACCGCATCGCGGACAAGTACGACGTCTCGGGCGGCTGGAAGAAGCTCTACAAGGACAACCGCTCCGCCGTCGGCGACGACCCGAAGCTGATCCACCCGGGCCTGAAGCTGAAGGTGTCGACGACCAAGGCGGCCGCCACGAAGGAGGCGGCCAAGTCGTCCGCCGAGCCGGCCGCGAAGCCCGCCGGCGGCGTCGCCAAGGCCACCCCGGCCTCCGCCAAGACCTACGCCGACAACCTCGACGGATGGATCCGTGAGGCGCTGGACATCATGGCGCAGAAGGGCATTCCGGGGTCCTACGACGGCATCCACCGCAACATCATGCGCGAGTCGTCCGGCAACCCCCAGGCGATCAACAACTGGGACTCCAACGCGGCCAAGGGCACCCCGTCCAAGGGCCTGCTCCAGACCATCGACCCGACCTTCCAGGCCTACCACGTGGACGGCACGTCGTGGGATCCGTACGACCCGGTCGCCAACATCACGGCGGCCTGCAACTACGCGGCCGACCGCTACGGCTCGATCGACAACGTCAACGGCCCGTACTGAGCCGACCCGCCCAGCAGTCGCTCGAGGACGACGGCGATGCCGTCGTCCTCGTTCGACAGGGTGATCTCGTCGGCCACGGCCTTGAGTTCGGGATGGGCGTTCGCCATCGCGACGCCGTGGGCCGCCCAGTCGAACATCGGGATGTCGTTGGGCATGTCACCAAAGGCGATGGTGTCCGCCGGCCGCAGCCCCAGATGCTCGGCGGCCAGCGCCAGGCCCGTCGCCTTGGTGACGCCGCACGGCTGGAGCTCGACCGTGCCGGGCCCCGACATCGTCACCGTCGCCAGGGAGCCGACCACCGAACGGGCCGTCGCCGCCAACTCGTCGTCCGTCAGGTAGGGATGGCGCAGCAGCACCTTGCTGATCGGCTCGCCCCACAGATCGTCGCGCCGGTCGACCCGCACGGCCGGCAGGGTCGGGTGCGGCATGAGATAGCCCGGCTCGATGAGTGTGAGCCCGTCGACCCCGTCCTGGTCGACCGCGGCGTACACCTGCCCCACCTCGGCCTCGATCTTGCCGAGCGCGGTCTCCGCCAGTTCCCGGTCCAGGGTGATGGACCACAGCAGCCGGTCCGCGCCGGCGTCGTACACCTGCGCGCCCTGCCCGCACACCGCGAGCCCCGTGCAGCGGAGGTCGTCGAGGAGCGGTCGCACACGTGGCGCCGGCCGGCCCGTCACCACGAGGTGCTGGGCACCGGCCTCCGCCACCCGCGCGAGCACGGCGAGCGACCGGTCGGAGAGGGTGTCGTCGCCGCGCAGCAGCGTTCCGTCCAGGTCGGTGGCGATGAGTGAATATGCGATGGGTGCGGCCATGATCTGAGAATACGGACAGCGCGGCCCTTCGTTTCATCGCGCCGTGGACACCGATTGCCCGGTTGAAGGCCTCTGTACCAGTTGGCAACAACATGGTCCGCTACCTACCGGCGAGGCCGTCTCGGGCGGTACCTTCCAAGTGTCCAGGGGGGACTTGATCGGGGGGTCGGGTTGAGCAGTGGGCGCATTCGCGTGGCTGGGCCCGGGGAGCTCGGCGAAGGGGAAAGGGAGCGCTGGCGCGCGCTGCGCGCTGCCTCCGAGGCACCACGCAACCCCTTCATGGAACCGGAGTTCACCGAAGCCGTCGGCCTGGTGAGGCCGCAGGCCCGGGTCGCTGTGGTGTACGAGGGGCTGGAGCCGGCCGGCTTCCTGCCCCATGAACGGGGCCCGTTGGGCCAGGGCCGGGCGATCGGGCTGGGCGTCTCGGACGCGCAGGGGGCGATCCTGCGGCCGGGACTGGACCTGGAGGCGGGCCGGCTCCTCAAGGCCTGCTCGGTGTCGAGCTTCGCCTTCGACAACCTGGAGGCCGAGCAGCGGCTGTTCGTCCGGTACGCGGCCGAGGAGCACGCCACCTACGTCATCGACGTGGAGAAGGGCTACGAGACATACGAGTCGGTGCTGCGCGCCCAGTCGCCGAAGTTCCTGAAGACCACCCTGGCCAAGGAGCGCAGGCTGGGCCGGCAGGTCGGCGAGCCGCGGTTCGTGTTCGACGAACGCGACCCGGCCGCGCTGCGCACCCTCATGGAGTGGAAGTCGGCGCAGTACCGCAGGACGGGCCGGCAGGACCGCTTCGCACGGGAGTGGATCACCCGGCTCGTGGGACGGCTGGCCCGGACCCGTGCACCGGAGTGCAGCGGCACGCTGTCCGTGCTGTACGCCGGTGAGCGGCCCGTGGCCGCGCATTTCGGACTGCGCTCGGCATCCGTCCTGGCCTGCTGGTTCCCGGCCTACGACCTGGAGTTCGCGAAGTACTCGCCGGGTCTGGTGCTGCATCTGCGCATGGCCGAGGCGGCGGCCGCCGAGGGCATCGGCATGCTCGACCTGGGGCGGGGCGCATCGGAGTACAAGGACGCGCTGAAGACGGGCGAACTGCCCGTGTACGAGGGTGCGGTGACGCGGCCGGGGGCGGGCGCGGCACTGCACTGGCTGAGCCGCGAGCCGGCGCGCCGCGCGCACAGTTTCGTCCGCGCCAGGCCGCGGCTCGCGGCGCTGGCCGCGCGGACCCTGAAGGGCGCGGCCCGGCTGCGCCGTACCTGAACGCGAGTACGTACCTGACACGAGTGGGGGGTGAGGGGCGCATGGCTCGTTCGGCACGTGCCCGGGAGGAGATACGGCGGTTCCTGGACATCGGGGCGGTTCAGGTCGCCGAGCTGGACCTCGACGGTGACGAGGCGGTGCTCAGACCCGGCCCGGGGAGCCCGCCGTTGACGCACGGCGAGGTGTTCGTGCTGGTCCGCAGGGGTGGCCGGCCGGTGGGCACGCTGCTCGGGCGAGTGCCGGAGGGCGCGGACGCGAGGGTCGTGCTGGAGGCGCTGGCGCGGGCGGAGTGTGCGCCGCTTCCGTCCGCGCGCGCGGACGTGGGTGAGCCCAGTGAGCTTGGTGAGCCTCCGTACACCAGCGTCGTCGTCGCGACCCGGGAGCGGGCCGGGCAGCTGGCCCGTGCGCTGGACTCGCTGCTGGCGCAGGACCATCCGCGGTTCGAGATCGTCGTCGTCGACAACGCGCCGGTCACGGACGAGACGCGGGAGCTGGTGGAGCGGAAGTACGCCGAGCGTGTGCGGTACGTGTGCGAGAGGGCGCCCGGGCTCGCGGTCGCGCACAACGCGGGACTCGCGGCCGTACGGGGCGAGGTGGTCGCCTTCACCGACGACGACGTGGTCGCCGACCCGCGCTGGCTGACCGAACTGACCGCGCCCTTCGCCGCCGACGCCGGACTCGGCTGCGCCACCGGGCTGATCCTGCCCGCGCGGCTGACGACCCCGGCCCAGGTGCTGCTGGAGAGCCACGGCGGCTTCGCGAAGGGCTTCACTCCAAGGACGTACGACCCGGCGCGTCCGCCGGGCGACGAACCGCTGTTCCCCTTCACGGCCGGGCGGTTCGGCTCGGGCGCGAACATGGCGTTCCGTACGGCGGTGCTGCGTTCCGTCGGCGGTTTCGACCCGGCCACCGGTGCCGGTACGGCCGCCCGGGGCGGCGACGACCTCTACGGCTTCGTCCGTGTCCTGGCCCAGGGCCACCGGCTGCGCTACACACCGTCCGCGCTGGTGTGGCACCACCACCGGGAGACCTGGCAGGACCTGGAGACCCAGGCGTACGGCTACGGCGCCGGGCTCACCGCGTATCTGACCGCGGTGCTGGTGAACCGCCCCGCGCTGCTGCCGGCGTTCCTCGCGCGGCTGCCCCGCGGCCTCGCCCACGCCCGGACGCTGACGGCCGTACGCGAGACGGAGGGGGGCGGAGCGCCGGGTGACCACGACGTACGGACGCATCCCTGGCCGCGACGGCTGTCGAGGTTGCAGCGCAGGGGGATGCTGTACGGGCCTGTCGGCTATGTGCGGGCGCGGCGGGCGCTGCGCGCGACGGACCGGGCGACTGTTCGGGGGGCGAGATGAGGACGTCGGCGCGTACGCGGGGTGAGGGGCCGATATCGCCCTCGGGGACCCCGGCCATCCCCGTCTTCCTGTACCACGCCGTGATGGACGATCCGCCCGGCTGGATCGCCGAGTTCACGGTCACGCCACGGCAGTTCGCGGCCCACCTCGACGCCCTCGCCGACAGCGGCCGTACGCCCGTCACGATCAGTACGATCGCCGACCATCTGGCCGGGCGGGCGCCCCTGCCGCCCCGGCCCGTGCTGCTCACCTTCGACGACGGCTTCGCCGATCTGCCGGGCCCGACCGCCGAGACGCTGGCCGGCCGCGGGCTGCCCGCCACCGCCTATCTCACCACCGGCGCCATCACCCCGGGCGGCCGCAGTCTGCTGCCGCCCGCCCCGATGATGACCCTGGACCGGGCGGCGGAGCTGGAACGTTCCGGCATGGAGATCGGCAGCCACACCGTCACCCACGCACAGCTCGACACCCTGTCCGGCAAGGACCTGGCGTACGAACTGCGCACGTCGAAGGCCGTGCTGGAGGACGCCCTCGGGCACGAGGTCCGCCATCTCGCCTATCCGCACGGCTACAACAGCCCGCGGGTGCGGGCCATGTCGGCCCGGGCCGGTTACGAGACGGCGACCGCCGTACGGCACGCGCTCAGCTCCGACCACGACGAGCGGTACCGCATCGCGCGGCTCATCGTCCGGCGTACCCACACCGTCGCCGACGTCGAGGGCTGGCTGGCGGGGGCGGGCGCGCGGGTCGCGCCGTACCGCGACGGGCCGAAGACGATCGGGTGGCGGTGGTACCGGCGGGCCCGTGCCGTCGTGCACGGGCCCGAGTTCGCGGGGTGACCCCGGCGGGGACTACCGCAGCGGCTGGTTCAGGTACGGATCGGCGGCCGCCTTGCGCAGGCTGTCCCAGGCCGCGTCGTTCGCCAGCGCCAGGTCGCAGTGCGGTCCTGGGTCGCGGTAGTTCCACTGGAGGGCGGCCTTGACGCCCTCCAAGCCCTTCAGCACCCCGGGCACCTGCGCATACCACTCGGCCTGCCGCTGCGGGCGGGCCGAGTCCGCGGCGGTGCCGAACTCGGAGAGCATCAGCGGCTTGTCGTCGGAGATGTTCTCGCGGATCCAGTCGTGCGCGGCGTTCTGGGTCTGCGCGAAGGTCATCCAGCGCGTGTTGTGGCAGCGGTAGTAGTTGTACTGGTTGTAGCCGATCCAGTCGACGTACTCGTCGCCGGGATACATCCGCTCCATCTCGTCGGCGTGGTCGAGGTAACCGGTGGTGATCCACGTCCAGACCACGTTGTCGACGCCCAGCTCGCGGAACCGGTCGTGGATGTGCCGGTACGCCTTCACGTACTCGGCGGGGGTGCCGTTGTCCGGGGTGCGGGTGTCCATCTCCAGGTCGAAGGAGAGGAAGACCTTCTTGCCGTAGTCCTTGATGCGCTCGGCCTGGACGTCGATGACCTTGTCGTCCAGCTCACCGGACGCGATCTGCTTCCAGGTGGGCTGCTGCTTCTTCGTGCCGCCCCACCACTTGCTCTCCCAGGACAGCAGCAGCAGGTGGTCCTCGCCGACGCGGCGTTCCTCCGGGGTGAGCAGCTGGCCCTCGCGGCGGGTGCCCTGGGGCAGCGACATGTCGTGGTACGTGTACACGATGTCCAGCTCGCGGCCCACGCGTTTCTCGTAGGCGCGCACCTTCTCGGGCAGGTCGCCGCGCTCGTGCGGCACGAACGCGCCGAACCAGGCGCCGCAGGGCGGTTCCAGGAGTGCCGTGGGACGGCAGTCCGCCTCGGAGCCGGCGCCCTGGGGGTCCGGTCCGGAGGCGTCCCGGAGGGCGAGTACGCCGACCAGGACCGCGCTGACGACGGTGGCGGACGTGATCAGCAGTCGGCGCCGGCTCGATGCGAACGGGCCGGCGGCCGCCTGCCCGCTCGTGTCCGGGTCGCGGCGAAAGGGACGGTGGCGTCCGTGGGGACGATGGGGACGGTTGAACCTCACTGAGCGGAACCCTTCGGTGTACTCGGCGTCGGCCTCGGCTGCGGGGATGCGCGCAGCGGCGGGCAGAACGCGGCGAGCGTGGTCAGCAGAGTCAGTGTCAGCAGCACCCGCTGCGCGCTGAAGGTGTGTGTGGCGATCAGGACGGTCGCGACGAGCATCACGGCACCGATGCTCAGCAACAGCACCAACATCAGCCGCTCCAGCAGGTCGGAGTGGCGTGCGAAGTCCGGGTCCCGGCGCTCGACCGGGCCTTCGGCGGCCCGTGCCCCCAGCGCGGGGGCGCAGACTCTGACCATCGCCGCGCCCGGGCCCGCGGCCAGGAAGATGACGACCGCGGCGCCCCGCAGCGGCGAGCCGCCGGGCAGGGCGAGCGCGGCGAGCGCGAGCCAGCCGCCGAACGGCGGCAGCATCCTGACGACGAGATCCTGCGGTGTCATCGCTCCGCTCCCCCAGCCTGCTTCAGTACGTAGAGCCATCCGGCGCTGTTCTGTGCCACGAGCCGGAACCGCGGTGAGGCGGCGACGGACTTCCGGACGCGGTCCAGCTGTGCCTCGGTGAGCTGGCCGTTCATCTCGGAGTTGGCCAACTGCCCTTTAGTGAGCAGGAAGTAGGCCCGGGCCGGCCGCTCGACCCCGGCCATGTCACTGGCGAGGGTGGCGGCCGGCTTCTGGACGATCCGGTCGACGTGACTGCGGGCGTCGTCGAGGAACCAGTAGTGGTCGACGCTCCAGTAGGAGGCGTACGCGAGCGGGTAGTTGCGGTTGGCGGCCACGACGAGCGAGCCGTCGGGCGCCTGGTCGAACAGCTGCCGTACGAGGGCCACTTCCTGCGGCGGGAAGTAGTTGATCCGGTCCTTGCCGGAGTAGGCCGGGACGAACGCCAGGGTTCCGCCGAGCAGTGCGGCCAGCGGCAGCCAGACGCCGAGCCACCGTCGCCCGCCCTTGGCGGGGGCGGCCTGCCGGCCGCCGGCTTCCCGCGCCGCGGCGTCGGCGGCCAGAGTGCGGACCTTGGGCAGCAGCGCCGCGGCCGCGAAGAACGCGGCGCCGGGCAGCATGAAGAGCAGTACCCGGAAGATCATCTCGCTGCCGTAGCTGCTGGCCGCGAACATCGGCAGCGGGGCCGCCGCGATCAGCAGCAGCGGCCGGGCCCGGTGCCGCAGCACCCGTTGGCGCAGCACGCCGACGGCCGCGAGCAGCAGCACGGAGCCGGACAGCAGACGGGCCGCCCAGGAGGTCGCGATCGCTCCGGTGCCGGTCGGGGTGGCGCCGTACCCCGTCTCTACGTTGGCGCCGACGTCGCCGACGGAGCGGATCATGTCCGGCATCGCGGCGGACAGGAAGGGCAGCGCCGCCGTGAGACACCAGGCCAGGAAGATCACGACGGTCGTGACCACCGGGACCCAGTCGCGGTAGCGGCGGCTGAGGCACAGGGCGAGCAGACAGACGACCAGCATGCCCGGGGTGAGCTGGTGGGAGATGACGATCGCCACGAGCATGACGGTGATCACCACCGTCCACACGGCCTGCCGGGGCTGCCCGCGCCGCACCGCGGACCGGCCGAAGCGGCGCAGGACGACGGCCAGCACGCCGACATGCAGCGCGTAGGCCACGGACTGGGGTGAGAAGTAGTCCTGCCCGACCCAGTTGGCGACGCAGAAGAGCCAGACGGCGGTCCAGATCAGCCGCCGGTCCTCGGTGAAGGTGCGGTAGATCAGCAGCAGCGGGAGCAGCAGCATCAGGCTGGAGGCCAGGGGCCACCAGGCCATGAACATCGCCGCCGAGTCCACGCCCAGCAGCCGCACCAGGGCGGCCTGCGCGGCGAAGAAGCCCGGCCACTGGTCGTACACCGCCATGTCGCCGACCTGGTCGGCCGTTTGCAGACCGCCGGCCGTCAGCAGATGGTCGATGACCGCCTCGTGCTTCCACGCCCAGGCGTACAGCGGGGTCGGGTAGACCACGGCCTGGGTGGCCCGCTCCATCACCAGCAGCCCGAGGACGTACGCCGCCGCCCAGCCGCCCCGCCGGCGCGGATCGCGGACGGTGAACCAGAAGCCCGTGGTGAGCACCGCGAGGCCGGCCCAGAAGGTGGGGTGCAGCGCGGTGACCAGGCCGTAGTCGTCGAGCCGCGAGACGTCGGTGTGCCGCACGGCGTACACCCAGAGGGCGAGCGCGGCGAACAGCGGCACGCCGGGCCAGGCGAGGGCGCGGCGCCCGGGCCAGACGGGAGGCAGATCGGACAGGTCCGTCACGGGCTCATGGGCGGGGCTCGACGACTCCGAGGAAGAGGGGCTGGAGGACTGGCTGGAGGTCTCGGGGTGGGGAGCCGACGCGTCCGCTTCATCCCGGGCAGGTGTGGGTTCTGGCGTGGATCTCTCCCGTGGAGTTGCTGGCGGACGCACGGTGGTTCCCCCCTGGCGAATCGGCTCTGTTCGACTCTGGTCGGCGCTGGATCGTGTCTGTTCGGCGCTGGATCGTGATCAGTCGCTGGGCCGGCGGCTCGGTAATCCGTCGGCCGGTCGGTCGGATAGGGAGCGGGAGCGCGTCCACGCCGACGCGGCGCGGCGGAGCAGCAGAAGCAGGACGAGGACGACGAGCAGGGGCGGCGCGACGGGTGCGAGCGCGTCGCGCCACACCCAGCCGCCGACCGCGACGAGATACAGGACCCCCCAGCGCCCCGGCCACGTCAGCCGCCCGCCCGCGCTCGCGAGCAGCAGCCACAGGGGCACGAGGCACAGCAGCTGGCAGACCGGCGGCGCCCAGCGCAGCAGCGGCTCGGGCCCGTCGAGCCCCAGTGTGTCCGCGAGGAAGCCGGCCGTCTTCTCATACAACGCCCCGTCCACCGGCCGCGGTTCCCGCCCGAGGGCGACCGGTGCGGTGTACAGGGCGAGCAGGGCGGCGTACAGCGCCGTGCCGGGCAGCCACGGGTCGCGCCGGGTGCACAGGGTGAGGGCGGCGACGAACACCACGAGCAGCAGGCCCCCCGCGGTGAGCGAGGGCAACGGCAGCCCCTCCAGCAGCTGACGCCCGGTCAGTGCCGCTGCGGAGGCGTCGTCGAGCCAGGGCAGGTCGCGCAGCGGCGCCAGGAAGAAGACGGCGGCGACACCGAGCAGACTCCAGAGGGCGCCTCTCAGCCGCCGCTCCTGTGGCTCCTGGTCCGTGAGCGGTTCTCCGGGCTCGTGCGGTGATTCCCGGGGCGGTCCTTCCGGCCGCACGATCAGCGCCAGCGTGTCCGCCTGCAGCGCCTCGCGCTCGTACCCCGGCCGGCCGATGAACAGCGTGACCGTGTCCTGGTCACCGTCCTTGGGCTGGTACGCGGCCCGGCGCGCCCAGGTCGTGCCGTAGCCGGCGGTGGCGTTGAGTTTGGCCCAGCGGGTGCCGTAGGAGGGGTCGGGGGCCGTGCGGACGGTGGGCGCGGTGTCGTCGTGGCGCAGTGCCGCCCGGAGCCCGACCGTGGAGACGACGGCGATCAGCGTCATGCTCAGCAGCACCGCCCAGCCGGCGCCCGCGATCCCGGCCGGGGTGAACAGCACGGCCGCGCTGCCCAGCACCAGGGCGCACATGGCGCCCTGGAGCGCGGCCAGCACACCCGTACGCCCCTGGACGCGCAGCACGCCGATGTACAGCTCCACCACGACCCGCGGCAGTGCGCCGAGGGCGAGCAGCCGCAGCACGGTCGAGCCGTGCTCGGCGTAGTCCGGGCTGAAGGGCGTGAGGATGTACGGGGCGAAGAGGACCAGCACCAGCACGACCGGGACCAGCAGCAGCGTCATGCGCCGCAGTGCTCCCCGGACACCGTCGGCGAGTTGGCGTGGGTCGTGCGAGGCGTGCGCGGTGAGGGACGAGGCCATGTTGATGGCCATGAACTCCATGGTGCCGCCGACGGTGTACGCCACGTAGAAGTAGCCGTTCTCCGCGGCGCTGAAGCGGACCGCGACCATCACCGGCAACAGGTTGATCATGGCCAGGCTGAACAGCGCGCCCAGCGAGTCCCCGGCCAGGAAGCGGCCCATGTCGCGGACTTTCGGAGGCTCCTTCTCGCGGTCGCGGTCCGCCTGGCGCGGAATGAGCCTGCGGAAGATCAGCCAGCCCAGCGGCAGAGTCGAGAAGGCGATCGCCACCGCCCAGGAGACGAAGATGCCGAGGACGGGCAGCGTGCCGGCGAAGACGGCCAGCAGGGCCAGTTTCCCGACCGAGAACACCGCGTTCCCGGCCGGCACCCACTCCGCCTTGCGCAGTCCGGTGAGCACGCCGTCCTGGAGGGTGAGCAGCGCCCAGGCCACGCACGCCGCGACGAAGACCGCCCCCGCCATGGGTGTGCCCAGCGGGGCGTACGACGCTCCCCAGGCGTCGAGTGTGAGCAGGAAGACGGCGGCGGCGAGCGCCACGACCAGCGAACTGGCCACGTATGTGCCCCACACCAGGCGCCCGGTCTCCCGTCCCGCGCGTGGGACGAAGCGCACGACGGCCCCGATCATCGTCGTCGCCGTGATGCTGGCGAGCAGCCGCATCGCGGCGATCGCGGCGGAGCCCTGGCCGACGGCCTCCTCGGAGTAGTAGCGGGCGGCCACCAGCCAGAATCCCAGGCCCAGCACGGCGGACACGCCGGTGCTGAGCATGAGGAAGTAGGCGTTCTTGAACAGCGAGTCGTGCGTGCGCTCGCTGTCGGCAGGCTCGAGCCCGCCCCCTCCGGCGCGCGTGGGGGCGGGCTCGTGCACCTGGATCTCAGCCACGGGACTAACCCAGCCCTCCCGGTGTCGGCCTGGCCCTGGACAGCTCTCCCGGTGCTTCGGCCGGCCGTGCCCCGGACCGCTCCAGCACCTCGACGACCGTCCGCGCCCGCAGCGGGTCCACGGGCAGCGCGTGCCGCGCGAACCAGCGGGCCGCCTCGGGGGCCGGTGAGGGGTCGGTGAACTCCGCACCGGCGTAGTCGTCCAGGGGCGGGTCGTAGAGGTAGCCGACGACGACGCCCCGGCGGGCCAGTGCCGCGATCGCCGCGTCCCGGTCCGCCACGAACAGCGGGACGCGGAACAGCGGCTGTGTGCCGTACACGTCGCGCGGCTTGGCCCAGGGCGTGGAGAGCAGCAGCTCCGTGCCCGCCCGGCAGGCGTCCAGCACGTCGTCGAGCCGGTCGAGCTTGCGCCCGATGCGCCGCAGCCGCAGCAGGCCGGACTCCTGGCGGTAGTCGTGCATGTCGACCCGTACCCAAGGGTGGTGCGCCTCGAGGCCGGGCGCCCGGCGCTCGGCCTGGGCGAGTTCGTCCGGGCGCAGCGGCATCCGGATCTCCTCGCGGTCCGCGAGACCCAGCAGCCGGATCGCGGCCCAGGCGGCGCGCCGCAGCCGCAGCCCGCGCACCGTCGCCTCCGCGAACGGCCGGACCGCGTAAGCCAGTTCGGAGCTCATCCGGCGCGGGACGAGCAGCCCCGCGACGGTCTTCTCCACCGCCTCCCGCAGTCCCGGATCGGCGAGCGAGAGCATGCCTCCGGCCTTGGCGCCCACATGCTTGGACAGGCTGAACGCGGACGCCTCCCCCCACGCCCCCACCGGCCGATCCCCCACCCTGCTGCCGATGGCGTGCGCCGCGTCCTCGAACAGCGGGATCCCCAGCGCGTCGCACTTCTGTCTGAGGCGCGGCGCCGGGTCCGGGTTCCCGTACAGGTTCGTCGTGAGCACGGCCGACACCGAGCGCCACGTCTCCTCGGGCACGGCATCGACGTCGATGGACGCGTCGAGCGGGTTCAACGGCGCCTGCACCGGACGCAGTCCGGCCGCGAGCACGACGAAGAAGATCACGTCGTCGTTGACCGGCGACATCAGCACCCGTCCGCCGGGCGGGCACCAGTGGCGCAGCGCCACGTACAGCCCGAAACGGCACGACGGTACATACACACATTCCCGGCCGAGCCGGACGCGCATGGTCTCTTCCAGCCGCTTCGGCTGTGGACCACGCCGCACCGAGCCCGGACCGGCCTCCCCTATGGCCATCCGCCCCCCTGATGTGCCATGGGAACGCCCCCTCCCCGAGGCCTTCCGGCACCCGCCCAGAGTCGCCCCGTTCGCACCGCTCCGTCAAGATTGCGTCGCGTCCTGTGGATAACTTCCGCCACGTACGAAAGTGGCGTCTCGTCCGCCGCGCCGGAGTCGCGCCGTCCGGTCACCCCCACACCCACCTGCCCCGTTCGCCCGTGTCCGCCTCCTCGGACTCTGCCCACGACCGGCGCGCCACCCGTAACGTGTGGCATGACCACGAACACGTGGCGACGACATGGCACACCCGAAAGCGAGGCAGCACCCGATGCCCCCCTTCGATGTCCCCGAGGGCGACCCCTTCGGCCCGCACAATCTGCCGTACGGCGTGTTCTCCCTCCCCGGCTCGTCCCACCGGTCCGTGGGCGTCCGGCTCGGCGACCATGTGCTGGACGCCGGCGCCGCGGCCCACGCGCTCGGCTCCCCGTACGCCGCCCTGCTGGCCCGGCCGACCCTCAACCCGCTACTGGCGGCGGGGCGCACGGCCTGGTCGGACGTGCGCCGGGCGCTGACCGCCTGGGTGACGGTGCCGTCCCACCGCGAGACCGTCGAACCACTGTTCCACCCGCTGTCCTCGGTGACCCTGCACCTCCCCTTCGAAGTCGCGGACTACGTGGACTTCTACGCCTCCGAGAACCACGCCCGGAACGTCGGCCAGATCTTCCGCCCCGACGCCGAGGACTCCCTCACCCCCAACTGGAAGCATCTGCCGATCGGCTACCACGGCCGCTCCGGCACGGTCGTCGTCTCCGGCACGGACGTCGTACGCCCCTCCGGCCAGCGCAAGGCGCCCACCGACGCCGCTCCCGTGTTCGGCCCGTCCGTCCGCCTGGACATCGAGGCGGAGGTCGGCTTCGTGGTCGGCGCGCCGTCCTCCATGGGCGAGCCGGTGGCCCTCGACAGTTTCCGCGAGCACGTCTTCGGCCTCTGCCTCCTCAACGACTGGTCCGCACGCGACATCCAGGCCTGGGAGTACGTCCCCCTCGGCCCGTTCCTCGGCAAGTCCTTCGCCACGTCGGTGTCGGCGTGGATCACCCCGCTGGACGCCCTGGAGGACGCCCGGGTGGCCCCACCGGCCCGGACGCACGAGCTGCTGCCGTACCTGGACGACCGCGACGAGGAACCCGGCGGCTACGACCTGCGGATCACCGTCGCCGTCAACGGTCACGTCGTCTCCGAGCCGCCCTTCTCCACCATGTACTGGACGGCCGCCCAGCAGCTGGCCCACATGACCGTGAACGGCGCCTCCCTGCGCACCGGCGACCTGTACGGCTCGGGCACGGTCAGCGGCCCGGCGGACCGGGAGCGCGGCTCCCTGCTGGAGCTGACCTGGAACGGCCGAGACCCCCTCGAACTCCCGGACGGCAAGCGGACGTTCCTGGAGGACGGCGACGTGGTGACCCTCTCGGCCTGGGCCCCGGGGCCGGACGGTGTACGGGTGGGGCTCGGTGAGGTGACGGGGCGGGTGACACCGGCAGCGGAGTGAGGCCTCGCGGCAGGGGCGAGTCTGGCCGACAGTCGCCCCTCCCGGCTCTTCCGATGGCGTTCGACTCCTGACTCACACCGTCCGGCCCGTCATACTGGGCGTCGGGCGGTGTGTCCGCCCGCGCGCGGTACCCGGCAGGTTCGGCGAGCACTTCGGCCGTGGCACCGGCGCGCACAGCAGCCGCTCTCCCCCGCACCACCCGTAGCCGCCCCTCTTCCGACCAGGAACCGGAGCCCGTGGCAATGACCGTCTGCCTGCTCCTGCTGAGCGTTGTCGCCGTGACGGCCGCCGTGCCCGTGCCCCGGGCGCTGACCCGGTCGGCGTGGCCCGAGCGGGAACCGGTGGTCGCGCTGTGGGTGTGGCAGTGCCTGGTCGCCACCGTCCTGCTGTGCTGTGTGACGGCTCTCGCCCTGGGCGGCGCCGCCGTCTTCGGCACGGTGCGCGCCCAGCTCTTCGCTCCGGCGCCGCCCGCCGTGACCGCGGCATACGACCTCTCCACCGCTCCGCCGTGGGCCGCCACCCTCACCCTGCTGCTGGCCTGCGGGGCCGCCTGGACGACCGCGATGCTCGCACGCGAACTCGTCGAGGCGCGCCGGCGCCGCGCCCAGGCCCGCGCCCATCTGCGCGAACGCGCCCCCGACCTGCCGGCCGGCCTGCCCGCTGCCCGCGGGCCCCTCCTGGTCCTGGAGGACGAGTATCCCGACGCCTGGTGGATGCCCGGCAGTCCGTCCCAGCTGATCGTCACCACGGGCGCCCTGCACCGTCTCACCGGCCACCAGCTCGACGCCGTCCTCACCCACGAGCGCGGCCACGCCCGCGCCCGCCACGACTGGCTGCTGCATCTGTCCACGGCCCTGGCCACCGGCTTCCCCCGCATCCCGCTGTTCGCCCACTTCTGCGACCAGACCCACCGCCTGGTCGAACTGGCCGCCGACGACACCGCCTCCCGCCGCTGCGGCCATCTGACCACCGCACTGGCCCTGATCGAGCTCAACCAGCACCGCGGCGTCCTGTCCTGCGCCTCCAGCCACCGTCTGCTGGGCGAACGGGTCGACCGGCTCCTGGAACCGCCGCCCCGGCTGGACCGCAGGCGCCGGGCCCTGACGACCACCACGGCCGCCCTCGTACCGCTGCTGCCCCTGCTGATCGCGTTCGCCCCGGGCCTGACGGCGCTGTCGTAGCCGCACCGGCCGGGAGCCAAGGGGGCGAATCCGGCCGTGGAACGTGGGCGGCCGTGGTGGCGGATCTCCCCACGGGCCCGCCGAAACCACAGCTCAACCGTCGAACCGGTCACATTCCCGGTGGCGCAACACTCCCGCAACACTACTTTTCCTATCGGATAGGTATGGTCCGAGCCATGCCCATCGACCGCAGCCGAGACCACGCCGGACAGGGAGCCGCGACCACCGTCGCCGCCCACCGGGCGCGGCGACGGCTGCGCGCCGACCGGGCCAGGCAACTGGCGGACCTGCTCCGCCAGCAGACGCTCACCGGTGCTTTCCCCGACGGCACTCTCCCCCACGAGTCGACCCTCGCCGCCGACTACGGCGCCGGCCGCAACATGGTCCGCGAGGCGCTCGACCTGCTGCGGGCCGAGGGCCTCGTGGAACGCCGGCCCGGCGTCGGCACCGTGGTCGTGGCACACAAGTACCCCCACGGTCTCGACCGCCTGATGGGCCTCGCGGAAACCCTCCGCGAACACGGCCGGGTCACCAACGAGGTCCGCACCATGGGTCCCGCCCCGGCACCGGCGCCGGTCGCCGAGCGCCTCCACCTCGCGCCCGGCACCGACGTCCTCTACATCGAACGCCTGCGCCGTCTCAACGGCCTCCCCCTGTCCCTCGACCTCACCTACATCCCGCTCGACATCGGCACCGAACTGCTCGGCGCCGACCTGGAGAACACCGACGTCTTCCGCCTCCTGGAGGCCGTCACCGGCCAGCCCCTCGGCCACGCCGAGATCACCCTGGAAGCGGTCAGCGCGGACACCCACTCGGCCGCCGTGCTCGAGGCCCCGCGCGGCGCCGCCGTCCTCATGCTGGAACGCCTCACCCACCTCGCGGACGGCCGCCCGGTCGACCTGGAGTTCATCCGCTTCCGCGGCGACCGCATCACCATGAGCGGCCTGCTGCACCGGTCCTAGCCACCACCCCGCTCGCGCAGATCCCTGGAGACAGCCATGCCCTTGGCGCCCCAGCGGGCCGACGTGCCCGTGACCATCGACGAGTCGAAGTGCATCGACGGCTGCACGCTCTGCGTGGACATGTGCCCGCTGGACTCCCTCGCCATCGACGAGAGCAACGGCAAGGCGTACATGCATGTCGACGAGTGCTGGTACTGCGGCCCGTGCGCGGCCCGATGCCCCACCGGAGCCGTCACGGTCAACATGCCCTATCTGCTCCGGTGAGAGGCCCGAACCGTCATGTCCCGAACCGTCATGTCCCGAACCATCACGCCCCGAACCACACGGAAACGCACAGCGGTGGCGGTGTCGGCCGTCGTCCTCCTGCTCCCGCTCAGCGCCTGCGGCGGTGACGCCGAGGCCGGCAGCGGCTCCACGGTCACCGTCACCGTCGGCTACCAGTCCAGGACCATCAACACCGTCACGGCGGGCACCCTGCTCCGCTCCCTCGGCTACTTCGAGAAGCAGCTCAACGCCCGCCACGACGGCATCAAGTACAAGGTGGACTGGCAGGACTACGCCACCGGCGCCCCCATCACCGCCCAGATGACCGCCGGGAAGATCGACATCGGCTCGATGGGCGACTTCCCGCTGCTCATCAACGCGGCCCGCGGCAAGCAGCTGAACAGCCCCACCCGCCTGGTCTCGGTCACCGGCTACAACCTCCGCGGCGGCCTCAACACCATCGTCACCGCGCCCGGTTCCAAGCTCGCCTCCCTGAAGGATCTGAAGGGCAAGAAGGTCTCCACGAGCGTCGGCTCGGCCGCCGACGGCACCCTCGTACGGGCCCTGCAGCGCGCCGGAGTCGATCCGAACAGCGACATCGAGAAACTCAACCAGCAGCCTTCCGTCGGCGCCTCCGCCCTCACGGCGGGCAGCGCGGACGCGCTGTCCCAGTTCGTCGCCTGGCCGGGTCTGCTCGCCTACCAGGGCAAGGCGAAGGCCCTGTACGACGGGGCGCGGCTGAATCTGCCCACCTTCCACGGCGTCACCGCCCGCGAGGACTTCGCCAAGGAGCGGCCCGCCGTGCTGGACGCGTTCCTGAAGGCGCAGGCGCAGGCGACGGACTATCTGAACGACCACCCGGTGGACGCCGCCGAGAAGGTCGCGAAGGCGACCGGCCTGCCCGCCGAGGTCGTCTACCTCTACAACGGCACTCACGGCATCGCCACCTTCGACCCGGCGATCAAGCCCCAGCTGGTCTCCGCCCTGAAGCAGGACGTCTCGATCCTGAAGTCGGCCAAGCTCACCGGCGACGTGGACGTCGACTCCTTCGTCGACGACCAGTACGTGAAGAAGGCCCTCGGCCCGGCGGCGTACGCCGAACATCTCGCCACGAAGCCCGCGCCGGCCGCGAGCGAGGCCTGGCCCAAGGGCGCCTCGAAGACCGTCACCTTCACCTCCCCCTCCCAGCTGCTGACATACGTGGCCGGGCACCGCGACGGCGTCCGCGCCTCCTACGTCCCGGACACCACCACCGGCACCCTGTGGTTCGCCGACAAGGCCGTGTGGGTGGCCGACGGCTCCAAGCTGCTGCCCTTCGTCGCGCCCGAGACCGCGCAGGCGTATATCGCCGGGCACGGCGGGGCGCGGGTCGTCTCCTACGCCGACGCTCTGGAGCAGGCGTCGTGACGCGTTATGTGCTCCGCGTGGCCTCCCTGGCCGTCGCCCTCGGCCTGTGGCAGACGCTGACCAGCCTGAAGGTCGATCTGTGGCTGCGCTTCTCGCAGTTCCCGACGGTCACCGACGTGGCCCGGGCCTTCGCCGCCCGGCTGTCCGGTCCTGACTACTGGACGGACCTGACCGACAGCCTCACCCGGATCCTGACCGGCTTTCTGCTGGCCGCCGTCCTGGGTGTCGCCACGGGCGTGCTCGTGGCGCGCTCGCGGCTCGCCGAGGACCTGCTCGGCCCGGTGCTGGAGGTGATCCGCCCGATCCCGGCCATCGCGCTCGTGCCCGTGGCGATCCTGCTCTTCCCCTCCAACGAGCAGGGCATCGTCTTCATCACCTGCACCGCCGCCTTCTTCCCGGTCCTGGTCTCCACCCGGCACGCGGTGCGCGCCCTGACCCCCATGTGGGAGGAGGCGGTGCGCACCATGGGCGGCGGCCGGTGGCGGATCCTCGGCTCCGTCGTCCTGCCGGGCGCGCTGCCCGGCGTGTTCGGCGGCCTGTCCGTCGGCATCGGCGTGTCCTGGATCTGCGTGATCTCCGCCGAGATGATCTCCGGGCAGTACGGGGTGGGCTACCGCACCTGGCAGGACTACACCGTCGTCGACTACCCGGGCGTGTTCGTCGGCATGGTCACCATCGGTGTGCTCGGCTGGCTCACCTCCACCGCCGTGGAACTGCTGGGCCGCCGCCTCACCCGCTGGCTGCCCCGCACCGCCTACGTCCCCGGCGCCCGGCCGCCCCGGCCCGCCCGGCCCGTGAAGCGCGCGCCGGCGGCCCCCGCCGCCGCATCCGGCGGCCCCGTGTCCGGGAGCCCCGTGTCCGGGAGCCCCGTGTCCGGGGGCCCCGCATCCGGGGGCCCCGCATCCGAGGAGGCACGCGATGAGCACCTCGTCTGAGACCGTCGGCACCTCGCCCGAGACCGGCGTGAGCGCCTCGAAGGAGACCGCCTCAGGCGCCTCGTCCGAGGCGAGCCCGCCGGTGCGCGGCACGCGGCTCACCCTGACCGGCGCCTGCCTCGGCCGCCCCGGCGCACCCGCCCTGGACGACGTCGACCTGGACATCGCCCCCGGTGAGATCCTCACCGTCGTCGGCCCGTCCGGCTGCGGCAAGTCGACCCTGCTGCGCACCCTGGCCGGCCTGCTGTCGCCGCTCTCCGGGGAGATCACCCAGGACGGGCATCCGCTGACCGGCCCCGGGGCCGATCGCGCCCTGGTCTTCCAGGAGGACGCACTGCTCCCGTGGCGCACCCTGCGTGCCAATGTCGAACTGCCCCTCGCCATCAGCGGCGTGCCCCGAGCCGAGCGCCGGGAACAGGCCCAGGCCTGGCTGGAGCGGGTCGGACTCGGCAGTCGGGCACGGCAGTTGCCGCACCGGGTCTCCGGCGGGCAGCGCCAGCGCGTCCAGCTGGCCCGCGCCCTGGCCGCACGCCCGCGCGCCGTGCTGATGGACGAGCCGTTCGGCGCGCTCGACGCCCAGACCCGGGCTGGCATGCAGGACCTGCTGGTGGAGGTGCTGCACGGCACGGGCGCGACAGTCGTCTTCGTCACCCACGACGTGGACGAGGCCCTCTTCCTCGGCGACCGTGTGGCCCTGCTCGGCGCGGGCGGCCTCGCCGCCGTACGGGACGTGCCCCGCCCGCGTGACCGGGACGCGCACGACGACCCGGCGCGCGTGGCCCTGCGGCGCGACGTCCTCACCTCGCTCGGTACGTGAAAGGCACCCCGGTGACCACCTCCGTGAACCCCCCTGCGGACACCTCCCTGGCTGTCCCGTCCCTCGCCGACGCCGAGGAACTGGCCTGCGACGTCCTCGTCATCGGCGGCGGCACCGCCGGCACCATGGCCGCACTGACCGCCGCCGAGCACGGCGCGAACGTGCTGCTGCTGGAGAAGGCCCACGTCCGCCACTCCGGCGCGCTCGCCATGGGCATGGACGGCGTCAACAACGCGGTCATCCCGGGCCGCGCCGAACCCGACGACTACGTCGCCGAGATCACCCGCGCCAACGACGGCATCGTCGACCAGTCCACCGTCCGCCAGACCGCCACCCGCGGCTTCGGCATGGTGCAGCGGCTGGAGTCGTACGGCGTGAAGTTCGAGAAGGACGAGCACGGCGACTACGCGGTCCGCCAGGTCCACCGCTCCGGCTCCTACGTGCTGCCGATGCCGGAGGGCAAGGACGTCAAGAAGGTCCTGTACCGGCAGCTGCGGCGGCGCGAGATGCGGGAGAGGATCCGCATCGAGAACCGGGTGATGCCGGTGCGCGTCCTCACGGCCGGGGGGCGGGCCGTCGGAGCGGCGGGCTTCAACACCCGCACCGGGCAGTTCGTCCAGGTCCGCGCGGGTGCGGTGATCCTCGCGACCGGCGCCTGCGGCCGCCTCGGCCTGCCCGCCTCCGGCTACCTGTACGGCACCTACGAGAACCCCACCAACGCGGGCGACGGCTACGCCATGGCCTACCACGCGGGCGCCGAGCTCACCGGTATCGAGTGCTTCCAGATCAACCCGCTGATCAAGGACTACAACGGCCCGGCCTGCGCCTACGTCGCCAACCCCTTCGGCGGTTACCAGGTCAACCGGCACGGCGAGCGCTTCGTCGACTCCGACTACTGGTCGGGCCAGATGATGGCCGAGTTCGCAGCGGAGGTCGCGTCCGACCGGGGCCCGGTCTACCTGAAGCTGAGCCACCTCCCCGAGGAGTCGGTCTCGGCCCTGGAGACGATCCTCCACTCCACCGAACGCCCGACCCGGGGCACCTTCCACTCCGGCCGCGGCCACGACTACCGCACCCACGACATCGAGATGCACATCTCCGAGATCGGCCTGTGCGGCGGCCACTCCGCCTCCGGCGTAAGGGTGGACGACCACGCCCGCACGACCGTGCCCCGGCTGTACGCGGCCGGCGACCTGGCCTGCGTCCCGCACAACTACATGATCGGCGCGTTCGTCTACGGCGACCTCGCGGGTGCGGACGCCTCCCAGTACCAGGCCTACGCGGGCGAGTTGCCGGCGCAGCAGCTCCGGGAGGCGCACGAGCTGATCTACCGCCCGCTGCGCAACCCCGACGGCCCGCCGCAGCCCCAGGTCGAGTACAAGCTGCGCCGCTTCGTGAACGACTACGTGGCCCCGCCGAAGTCCGGCGCCCGGCTGTCGCTGGCCCTGGAGGCGTTCGAGCGGATGCACGCCGACATCGCCGAGATGGGCGCCCACACCGCGCACGAACTGATGCGCTGCGCGGAGGTCACCTTCATCCGCGACTGCGCGGAGATGGCCGCCCGGTCCTCCCTGGCCCGCACGGAGTCCCGCTGGGGCCTCTACCACGACCGTCTCGACCACCCCCGGCGCGACGACGCGTCCTGGTTCCACCACCTCGATCTGCACAAGTCCCCCTCTGGTGCGATGGAGTTCACGGCCCGACCCGTGGCTCCCTATCTCGTTCCGGTCGACGGCTTCACCCCCGTCGGCGGCCCGTCCCGGCTGATCGGCGAGGTCCACGCCGAGGACGTGGCGATGGCGGGGCCGCGGGATGTGGCTCCGGTGGCGGCCCAGGTGGGGGCGGCCGGGGCTGGGCAGTCGCGGCCGACCGCGCCGTCCTCGTCCTCCGCTCCCGCCCCCGAGCAGTCCTCCGCCCGCCTCCTCGAACTCGTCGCCCTGGCCGATGAGGAGCCCGAACTCGACGCCCTTCAGCCGTACCTGACCGACCCCGCGCCCGCCGTCCGGCGCGAGGCGGTCGCCGTGCTCACCGAGACGCTGCCGCCAGGCACCGGCCGCGCCCTCGCCTCCGCCCTGCGCGACACCGCCGCCGAGGTACGGGCCGCCGCTGCCGCCTCACTGCGGGAGCTCGTCGAGACGCTCCCGCCCGAGCCCGACCTGCGCGACGGCCTCGCCGCCGCCCTGGCCGAGCCCGACCCAGTGGTACGCGCCGCCGCGCTGGACGTCCTGCGTGCCCTGCGCCTCGGAGACGCCGTCCTGTTCGCGGACGCCCTGGCCGACGCCGACATCGCCGTCCGGATCGAGGCCGTACGCGCCCTGGTGTCGGTCGACGCCGCCGGGGAACTGGCCCGCGCGGCGGTCGCCGACCCGTCCCGGGAGGTCCGGGTGGCGATCGCCAAGGGGCTGGCCACGGTCGGTGCCGAGCGACTGTCCGGTGGTCTTCCGGCCGGCTCCGATTCCGCCTCCGGCTCGATCGAAGCGGCCCTCACCGGCCTCCTCGACGACCCCGACGCCCTGGTGCGGGCGGCGGCCTACGGAGCACTGGGCACCACCGGCTGCCCGGCGAGCCTCACCGCGCGTGCCGTGGCCGCCCTGTCCGAGTCGGCCTGGCAGGTACGGGCCGGAGCCGCCACGGCCCTGTCCGTCGCCCACCCGGAGGTGGCGGTCCCCGCCCTGGCCAAGGCCCTCGCGGACGCCAACGCCGATGTCCGCAAGGCCGCCGTCCTGGCACTGACCCGGCACCGCAACGCCGAGGAGGCCCGCGCGGCCCTGGCCACGGCGACGGCTGACTCCGACGCGGATGTCAGGGCGTACGCGGCACGGGCGCTGTGACCGCCGTCGGCTGACACGCAGCCCTGACGACGCCCCACGGAAGCTCTGCGGATGCCAGGCGAGGGCCCTGCCCCTGCCGGAGCCCGGCCCTATATCCAGTCGGGCTCCGGCTCCTCAGCCATCTCCGGCCAGTCGTCTGGGACGCCCGGCTCCTGGCCGGGGGCGGGGGCGTGCCCCGGAGCCTGGCCGGACGCCACAGCCGGAGCCGGAGCCGAGCCAGGCGGTCCGCCCAGCGAGGTGAGGACCTCGAGCACGCCCTCCCCGTACGTCGCGAGCTTCTTCTCGCCCACTCCGCCGATTCCACCGAGCTCGGCCACCGACGCCGGCCACACCGTGGCGATCTCCCGCAGCGTGGCGTCGTGGAAGATGACGTAGGCCGGTACGCCCTGCTCGCGTGCCTGCTCGGCCCGCCAGGCGCGCAGTGCCTCGAAGGCCGGCATCAGTTCCCCGGGCAGCTCGGCGGCAGCCGCCCTGCCCTTGCGCTCGCCTCGCCCGGAGCCCGAGGACGAGGACCCCGACCGGGAGGCCACCGGCTTCTTCGGCTCCTTGCGCAGCGGCACCTCCTGCTCCCGCCGCAGCACCGTCCCGCTGCCCTCGGTCAGCACCAGCGTGCCGTACTCGCCCTCCACGGCGAGCAGTCCCTGGGCCAGCAGCTGCCGGATGACGCCCCGCCATTCGGCCTCGGTCAGCTCCTCGCCGATGCCGAACACCGACAGCTGGTCGTGGTCGAACTGGATCACCTTGCCGGTCCGCTTCCCCAGCAGGATGTCGACGATCTGCACCGCGCCGAACTTCTGGCCGCGCTCGCGCTGCAGCCGCACCACCGTCGACAGCACCTTCTGCGCCGCGACGGTGCCGTCCCAGGTCTCCGGCGGGGTGAGGCAGGTGTCGCAGTTGCCGCAGCCGGCCGGGTCCGGTTCCTGGCCGAAGTAGGCGAGGAGCTGGCCCCGGCGGCACTGGACGGTTTCGCACAGCGCCAGCATCGAGTCCAGGTGGGACTGGGCCCGCCGCCGGAAGGCCTCGTCGCCTTCGCCGGACTGGATCAGTTTGCGCTGCTGTATGACGTCGTTCAGCCCGTAGGCCATCCAGGCCGTCGACGGCAGCCCGTCACGGCCGGCCCGGCCCGTCTCCTGGTAATAGCCCTCGACCGACTTGGGCAGGTCGAGGTGGGCGACGAAGCGGACATCCGGCTTGTCGATGCCCATACCGAAGGCGATGGTCGCCACCACGACCAGGCCGTCCTCCCGCAGGAAGCGGGACTGGTGGGCCGCGCGCGTGCCCGCGTCCAGGCCCGCGTGGTACGGCACCGCCTCGACGCCGTTGCGGCTCAGGAACTCGGCGGTCTTCTCCACGGAGTTGCGCGAGAGGCAGTAGACGATGCCCGCGTCGCCCGCGTGCTCCTCGCGCAGGAAGCTCAGCAGCTGCTTCTTCGGGTCCGCCTTCGGCACGACCCGGTACTGGATGTTGGGCCGGTCGAAGCTCGCCACGAAGTGCCGGGCCGCCGGCATGTTCAGCCGCTCGGTGATCTCCTGGTGCGTGGCACGCGTGGCCGTCGCGGTGAGCGCGATCCGCGGCACGTCCGGCCAGCGCTCGCCGAGCAGCGACAGCGTCAGGTAGTCGGGCCGGAAGTCGTGGCCCCACTGGGAGACGCAGTGCGCCTCGTCGATCGCGAAGAGGGAGATCTTGCCGCGAGAGAGCAGGTCGAGGGAGCTGTCCAGCCGAAGCCGCTCGGGGGCCAGATACAGCAGGTCAAGCTCGCCGGCGAGAAACTCGGCCTCCACCAGCCGCCGCTCGTCGAAGTCCTGCGTGGAGTTCATGAACCCGGCCCGCACGCCGAGCGCCCGCAGCGCGTCGACCTGGTCCTGCATCAGGGCGATGAGGGGGGAGACGACGACACCCGTGCCCGGCCTGACCAGGGCCGGGACCTGGTAGCACAGGGACTTGCCGGCGCCGGTGGGCATGAGCACGACGGAGTCACCGCCCGCGATCACGTGCTCGATGACCGCTTCCTGCTCGCCACGGAAGGCCTCGTACCCGAAGACCCGGTGCAGCGTGGCCAGCGCCTCGCTCTGCGTCACTGCCATCTCGGCGATACCGCCTGTCCCACCCATCGTCGTGCCCCCCGTACGTCGTCCCTCGACCACTGCGTCCACGATAGGGGTCAGCACCGACAAGGCCGGAGTTATCCACAGGTCACCCCCGCCCGTCTCCGTCAAGGACACGATCGTCGTTCACACGTTCGCGGGAGACCCGCCCGTTTCCGGCGGATAGTCTGAATGCACCGGCGAGACTCCGTCCCATGGGAGCACTGATGAGCGTCGCACCGAAGGCGTCCACGCCCAGCTGGCCGACCCCGCCGGAAGGCGGCTGGACCGCCGACGACCTGGACCGCCTCCCGAATCTGCCTCCGCACACGGAACTGATCGACGGGAGCCTCGTCTTCGTGAGTCCGCAGACGCTTTTCCACTCACGCGCTGTGAGCTACTTCGAATGGCAGCTCCAGTCCCTGGCCCCCTCGGAATTCGAGGTCATTCGCGAGTTCACCATCGACATCGACCGCCAGAACCGGCCCGAACCGGATGTGATCGTGGTGCGCGAGGACGTGGTGGAGGACCCCGAGCAGACCCGGTATCCGGCGGAATCCGTCCTTCTTGCCATCGAGGTCGTCTCGCCGGACTCCGTCTCCCGTGACCGCGAGACCAAGCCGCTGAAGTACGCCCGGGCCGGCATCCCCCACTACTGGCGTGTGGAGAACGAAAAGGGCCTCGCCGCCGTGCACGCCTTCGAGCTGGAGCCCACCACCGGCGCGTACACCAGCATCGGCATCTTCCGTGAGCGGATGAAGGTGAGTGCCCCGTTCCCCGTGGATCTGGATCTCACCGACATCAAGGCACGCCGCAAGGGCGGCGAATAACCACCGGGCACCGAAAGCGGCGGCCCGGCATCCCGAGAGGGGCGCCGGGCCGCCGCCCGCCTGCAAGCGTCTGGTCAGCGCACGAACACTCCCGCCTGACCGGCCAGATCCAGGAAGTACTGCGGCGCCACACCGAGCACCAGCGTGACCGCCACGCCCAGACCGATCGCCGTCATGGTCAGCGGCGACGGCACGGCCACCGTCGGGCCCTCCGGCCGCGGCTCGCTGAAGAACATCAGCACGATGACGCGGATGTAGAAGAACGCCGCGATCGCCGACGAGATCACACCGACCACGACCAGCGGGGCCGCCCCGCCCTCCGCCGCCGCCTTGAACACGGCGAACTTCCCGGCGAAGCCGGAGGTCAGAGGGATGCCCGCGAAGGCCAGCAGGAACACCGCGAACACGGCCGCCACCAGCGGGGACCTGCGTCCGAGCCCGGCCCACTTGGACAGGTGTGTCGCCTCGCCGCCCGCGTCCCTCACGAGCGTGACCACCGCGAAGGCGCCGATCGTCACGAACGAGTACGCCGCGAGATAGAACAGCACCGACGAGACACCGTCCGGCGTGGTCGCGATGACACCCGCGAGGATGAACCCGGCGTGCGCGATCGACGAGTACGCCAGCAGCCGCTTGATGTCGGTCTGCGTGATCGCGACGATCGCACCGCCCAGCATCGTGATGATCGCCACCGCCCACATCACCGGACGCCAGTCCCAGCGCAGGCCGGGCAGGACGACGTACAGCACGCGCAGCAGCGCGCCGAACGCCGCCACCTTCGTCGCCGCCGCCATGAAGCCGGTCACCGGCGTCGGCGCACCCTGGTACACGTCCGGCGTCCACATGTGGAACGGCACCGCGCCCACCTTGAACAGCAGGCCCATCACCAGCAGCGCGGCGCCGATCAGCAGCAGCGCGTCGTTGCCCATGGTGCCGGCGAGCGCCGGGTTGACGTCCTGCACCGTGCCGTCGACGACCTGGGCGATCGTCGCGTACGACATCGAGCCCGCGTAGCCGTACAGCATCGCGATGCCGAACAGCGTGAACGCGGAGGCGAAGGCGCCGAGGAGGAAGTACTTGACCGCCGCCTCCTGCGACATCATCCGCTTGCGGCGGGCCAGCGCGCACAGCAGGTACAGCGGGAGGGAGAAGACCTCCAGCGCCACGAACAGCGTCAGCAGGTCGTTGGCCGCCGGGAAGATCAGCATGCCGGCGACGGCGAACAGCAGCAGCGGGAACACCTCGGTGGTGGTGAACCCGGCCTTGACCGCGGCCTTCTCGCTCTCGCTGCCCGGCACGGACGCGGCCTGCGCGGCGAAGGAGTCGACGCGGTTGCCGTGCGCCTCCGGGTCGAGCCGCCGCTCGGCGAAGGTGAACAGACCGACCAGGGCCGCCAGCAGGATCGTGCCCTGCAGGAAGAGGGCCGGTCCGTCGACGGCGATGGCGCCCATCGCCGCGATGCGCGCCTTGGTCGTGCCGTACCCGTCGGCCGCGAGCGCCACGACCGCCGCGAAGGCGGCCGCGATCGCGACGACGGACACGAACATCTGGACGTAGTAACGGGACTTGCGCGGTACGAACGCCTCGACCAGGATCCCGACGATCGCCGCACCGACGATGATCAGGGTGGGAGCGAGCTGCCCGTACTCGATCTTCGGCGCGTCGATCTTCGTGATCGGTTCGGCCGCCGTTGTCCACAGGCTGTGGACGGCTGTTGCGCTCACTTGGCCGCCTCCACCTCGGGCTTGGGGTCCTTCTGCTGTACGTCGGACATGGTCTGTTTGACCGCCGGATCGATGATCTGGGTGACGGGCTTCGGATAGACGCCCAGGAAGATCAGCAGGACGACCAGCGGGGCGACGACCACGAGTTCACGCACCCTGAGATCCGGCATCTTCGCGAGCTCGGGTTTCACCGGGCCCGTCATCGTCCGCTGGTAGAGGACGAGGGTGTAGAGCGCGGCCAGGACGATGCCGAAGGTGGCGATGATGCCGACCACCGGATACCGCGTGAACGTGCCGACCAGGACCAGGAACTCGCTGACGAACGGTGCGAGGCCCGGCAGCGACAGGGTCGCGAGGCCGCCGATCAGGAACGTGCCGGCGAGCACCGGAGCGACCTTCTGCACTCCGCCGTAGTCGGCGATGAGCCGCGAGCCCCGCCGGGAGATCAGGAAGCCCGCCACCAGCATCAGCGCGGCGGTCGAGATGCCGTGGTTGACCATGTAGAGCGTCGCCCCGGACTGGCCCTGGCTGGTCATCGCGAAGATGCCCATGATGATGAAGCCGAAGTGGGAGATCGACGCGTACGCCACCAGCCGCTTGATGTCGCGCTGGCCGACCGCGAGCAGCGCCCCGTAGATGATGCTGATCAGGGCGAGGACGAGGATCGCGGGCGTCGCCCACTTGCTCGCCTCCGGGAAGAGCTGGAGGCAGAAGCGGAGCATCGCGAAGGTGCCGACCTTGTCGACGACGGCCGTGATGAGCACGGCGACCGGGGCGGTGGACTCCTGCATCGCGTTGGGCAGCCAGGTGTGCAGCGGCCACAGTGGCGCCTTCACCGCGAAGGCGAAGAAGAAGCCCAGGAACAGCCACCGTTCGGTGTTGGTCGCCATGTCGAGCGAACCGTTGGCCCGGGCCTCGGCGATCTCCGTGAGCGAGAAGTTCCCGGCGACCACGTACAGGCCGATCACCGCGGCCAGCATGATCAGGCCGCCGACCAGGTTGTAGAGGAGGAACTTCACCGCCGCGTACGAGCGTTGCGTCGCCGCCGCCTTCTCGCCGTGCTCGTGGGCACGGTCCCCGAAGCCGCCGATGAGGAAGTACATCGGGATGAGCATGGCTTCGAAGAAGATGTAGAAGAGGAAGACGTCGGTGGCCTCGAAGGAGATGATCACCATCGCCTCGACGGCCAGGATCAGGGCGAAGAAGCCCTGCGTCGGCCGCCAGCGGGTGCTGCCGGTCTCCAGCGGGTCGGCGTCGTGCCAGCCCGCGAGGACGATGAACGGGATCAGCAGTGCCGTGAGCGCGATCAGCGCCACCGCGATGCCGTCCACGCCCAGTTCGTAGCGGACGCCGAAGTCCGCGATCCAGGCGTGGGACTCGGTGAGCTGGTAGCGGTCGCCGTCCGGGTCGAAGCGCACCAGGACGACGATCGCCAGGACGAGCGTGGCAAGCGAGAAGAGCAGCGCCAGCCATTTGGCGACGGTGCGCTGCGCGGCCGGTACGGCGGCCGTGGCGATCGCCCCGACGGCCGGGAGCGCCGCTGTCGCTGTCAGCAGAGGAAAGGACATCGGTATCAGACCGCCCTCATCAGCAGGGTCACGGCGACCAGGACCGCCGCACCGCCGAACATCGAGACCGCGTAGGAGCGGGCGAAGCCGTTCTGCAGCTTGCGCATCCGCCCGGAGAGGCCGCCGACCGAGGCCGCCGTGCCGTTGACGACGCCGTCGACCAGGGTGTGGTCGAGGTAGACCAGAGACCGCGTGAGGTGTTCGCCGCCGCGGACCAGGACGACGTGGTTGAAGTCGTCCTGGAGCAGGTCGCGCCGGGCGGCCCGGGTGAGCAGCGATCCGCGCGGGGCGACGGCCGGGACCGGGCGCCGTCCGTACTGCGTCCAGGCGAGGGCGACGCCGATGACCATGCAGGTGACGGTCGCGCCGGTGACCGCGCCCGCGCTGATCGGCGAGTCGCCGTGGCTGTGCCCGGTGATGGGCTCCAGCCAGTGCACGAACCGGTCGCCGATGCTGAAGAACGCACCACCGAACACCGACCCGACGGCCAGCACGATCATCGGGATCGTCATGACCTTCGGCGACTCGTGCGGGTGCGGCGGGGTGTACTCGCCGCGTGTCTCGGCGGCGGGCTCCGCGCTCGGCTCCACCGGCGACGGCGTCGGGGCGTTGCGCCAGCGCTCCTCGCCGAAGAACGTCATCAGCATCACGCGCGTCATGTAGAACGCCGTGATGGCCGCGCCCAGCAGGGCCACGCCGCCGAGGATCCAGCCCTCGGTGCCGCCCTTGGCGAACGCCGACTCGATGATCATGTCCTTGGAGAAGAAGCCGGACAGACCCGGGAAGCCGATGATGGCCAGGTAGCCGAGGCCGAAGGTGATGAAGGTGATCGGCATGTACTTGCGCAGTCCGCCGTAGCGGCGCATGTCGACCTCGTCGTTCATGCCGTGCATGACCGAACCGGCGCCGAGGAACAGCCCCGCCTTGAAGAAGCCGTGCGTCACCAGGTGCATGATCGCGAAGACGTAGCCGATGGGGCCGAGCCCCGCGGCGAGCACCATGTAGCCGATCTGCGACATGGTCGAGCCGGCCAGTGCCTTCTTGATGTCGTCCTTCGCGCAACCGACGATCGCACCGAAGAGGAGCGTGACCGCACCGACGACGGTGACGACCAGCTGCGCGTCCGGGGCGCCGTTGAAGACGGCCGCGGAGCGGACGATCAGGTACACGCCCGCCGTCACCATCGTCGCGGCGTGGATGAGGGCCGAGACCGGGGTCGGGCCCTCCATCGCGTCCCCGAGCCAGGACTGCAGCGGCACCTGGGCGGACTTGCCGCAGGCGGCGAGCAGCAGCATCAGGGCGATGGCGGTCAGCTTGTCCTCACCGGCGGCACCGGCGAGCCCGGCCTCCTCATGGCTGCCGAGCACCGGCCCGAAGGCGAAGGTGCCGAACCACAGGAACATCAGCATGATCGCGATGGACAGGCCCATGTCGCCGACGCGGTTGACCAGGAAGGCCTTCTTCGCCGCCGTGGCGGCGCTGGGCTTGTGCTGCCAGAAGCCGATCAGCAGGTAGGAGGCGAGACCGACGCCCTCCCAGCCGACGTACAGCAGCAGGTAGTTGTCGGCGAGGACGAGCAGCAGCATCGCCGCGAGGAACAGGTTCAGGTAGCCGAAGAAGCGGCGGCGCCGCTCGTCGTGCTCCATGTACCCGACGGAGTAGAGGTGGATCAGCGAGCCGACGCCCGAGATCAGCAGGACGAACGTCATCGACAGCTGGTCGAGCTGGAAGGCGACGTCCGCCTGGAAGCCCTCGACCGGGATCCAGCTGAACAGGTGCTGGTTCATCTCCCGGTGGTCGGCGCCCTTGCCCAGCATGTCCGTGAACAGGACCATGCCGAGCACGAAGGAGGAGGCGGCCAGGGCCGTGCCGATCCAGTGGCCGACGGCGTCCAGCCGGCGTCCGCCGCACAGCAGGACCACCGCTCCGAGCAGGGGCGCCGCCACCAGCAGCGCAATCAGGTTCTCCACGATTCTTCCGACCCCTTACAGCTTCATCAGGCTGGCGTCGTCGACCGAGGCCGAGTGACGGGCACGGAACAGGGACACGATGATCGCGAGCCCGACCACGACCTCGGCGGCGGCGACGACCATCGTGAAGAAGGCGATGATCTGGCCGTCGAGGTTGCCGTGCATCCGGGAGAAGGCGACGAACGCGAGGTTGCAGGCGTTGAGCATGAGCTCGATGCACATGAACACGACGATCGCGTTGCGCCTGATCAGCACGCCGGTGGCGCCGATCGTGAACAACAGGGCCGCGAGATAGAGGTAGTTGACGGGGTTCACTTCGACGCCTCCTCGGACCGCTTGAACTTCGCCGGCCCGACCGCCTTGCGCTCCAGACGATCCTCGGCCCGCTGCTCCAGGGCCTTGAGGTCGTTGAGCGCCTGCTGCGACACATCGCGGATCTGGCCGCGCTCACGGAGCGTCTTGCTGACGGTGAGCTCGGAGGGCGTGCCGTCGGGCAGCAGACCCGCGATGTCGACCGCGTTGTGCCGGGCGTAGACACCGGGTGCCGGCAGCGGCGGCAGCTGCGTGCCCTTGCGGACGCGCTCCTCGGCGAGTTCGCGCTGCGTCTTGGCACGCTCGGTGCGCTCGCGGTGGGTGAGCACCATGGCGCCGACGGCGGCCGTGATGAGCAGGGCGCCGGTGATCTCGAACGCGAAGACGTACTTGGTGAAGATGAGGGCGGCGATGCCCTCCACGTTGCCCCCGGCGTTCGCCTGGCCGATGCCGTTGAACTCCGTGAGGGAGGCGTTGCCGATGCCGCCGATCAGCAGGACGCCGAAGCCGAGACCGCACAGCAGGGCCAGCCAGCGCTGGCCCTTGATGGTCTCCTTCAGGGAGTCCGCCGCGGTCACGCCGACGAGCATCACCACGAACAGGAACAGCATCATGATCGCGCCGGTGTAGACGACGATCTGTACGACGCCCAGGAAGTAGGCGCCGTTGGCGAGGTAGAACACCGCCAGGATGATCATGGTGCCGGCGAGGCAGAGGGCGCTGTGCACGGCCCTCTTCATGAGGATGGTGCACAGGGCGCCGATCACCGCGATCGTGCCGAGGATCCAGAACTGGACGGCCTCTCCGGTGGAGGTGGAGTAGGCGGCGAGCTGGGCGGTCATCGGCCGATCACCTTCTCCGACGCCGGCTCGGTCCCGCCGAAGGTGGAGTCGGACTCCTGCACCACCTCACCCTTGGAGTGGGCGACCTGCTGCTCGGTGCCGGGCGCGGCCTCGGTCACCAGGCCCCGGTAGTAGTCCTGTTCGTCCGTCCCCGGGTAGATGGCGTGGGGCGAGTCGACCATGCCGTCCTCTAGACCGGCGAGCAGCTGCTCCTTGGTGTAGATGAGGTTGGCCCGGCTGGAGTCGGCCAGCTCGAACTCGTTCGTCATCGTGAGCGCGCGCGTGGGGCACGCTTCGATGCACAGGCCGCACAGGATGCAGCGGGCGTAGTTGATCTGGTAGACGCGGCCGTACCGCTCGCCCGGCGAGTAGCGCTCCTCGTCGGTGTTGTCGGCGCCCTCCACATAGATGGCGTCGGCGGGGCAGGCCCACGCGCACAGTTCACAGCCGACGCATTTCTCCAGGCCGTCCGGATGGCGGTTGAGCTGGTGCCGTCCGTGGAAGCGCGGAGCCGTGGTCTTCTGCTGCTCCGGGTACTGCTCGGTCAGCCGCTTCTTGAACATGGCCTTGAAGGTCACGCCGAAGCCGGCCACGGGGTTCTGGAAACCGGGCTTGGTGTCCTTGGGTTCCGCAGCCTTCGAACGCTCGAGTTCCTCAGCCATCGGACGCCTCCTTTCCATCCGTAGATCCGCCCAGAGATTCGTCACTCTGAGTATCGGGCCCACCACTGACAATCAGCTCCCGCTCACGGCGCGAGCGCCGCCTGGGAGCCGGCGGAAGCTCCTGCCCGGGCAGCGGCGGCACGGGGAATCCGCCCGCCATCGGGTCGAAGGCGGCCGGGGTCTCGACCGGCCGCTCGGCCTGCTTGGACTTCTCGCGGAACATGTCGACGACGAAGGAGAGCAGCAGCAGGGCCAGTACGCCGCCGCCGACGTAGAGCACGATGTCGGCGAAGTCGTAGTTCTCGTTCCGCAGGGCCCGCACGGTGGCGACGAGCATCAGCCACACCAGTGAGACCGGGATGAGGACCTTCCAGCCGAGCTTCATCAGCTGGTCGTAGCGGACGCGCGGGAGCGTGCCGCGGATCCAGATGAACATGAACAGCAGCAGCTGGACCTTGACGGTGAACCAGAGCATCGGCCACCAGCCGTGGTTCGCACCCTCCCAGAATGTGCTGATCGGCCACGGGGCCCGCCAGCCGCCGAGGAACAGCGTGGTGGCGACGGCCGAGACGGTCACCATGTTGACGTACTCGGCGAGCATGAACATCGCGAACTTGATCGACGAGTACTCGGTGTTGAAGCCGCCGACCAGGTCGCCCTCGGACTCCGGCATGTCGAAGGGGGCGCGGTTGGTCTCGCCGACCATCGTGACGATGTAGAGGATGAAGGAGAGCGGCAGCAGCAGGATGTACCAGCGGTCGGCCTGCTGCTCGACGATCGTCGACGTCGACATCGACCCCGAGTAGAGGAACACGGAGGCGAAGGCGGCGCCCATCGCGATCTCGTAGGAGATCATCTGCGCGCAGGAGCGCAAGCCCCCCAGCAGCGGGTAGGTCGAGCCGGAGCTCCAGCCCGCGAGGACGATGCCGTAGATGCCGACCGAGGCGACCGCGAGGATGTAGAGCATCGCGATCGGCAGGTCGGTGAGTTGCATCGTGGTGCGCTGGCCGAAGATCGAGATCTCGTTGCCGGCCGGGCCGAAGGGGATCACCGCGATCGCCATGAAGGCCGGGATGGCCGCGATGATCGGCGCGAGGACGTAGACCGCCTTGTCCGCGCGCTTGACGACGACGTCCTCCTTGAGCATCAGCTTGATGCCGTCGGCGAGCGACTGGAGCATGCCCCAGGGGCCGTGCCGGTTGGGGCCGATGCGCAGCTGCATCCAGGCGACGACCTTGCGCTCCATGACGATGGAGATCAGCACGGTCACCATCAGGAAGGCGAAGCAGAACACCGCCTTGATGACGACCAGCCACCACGGGTCCTGGCCGAACATCGAGAGGTCTTCAGCGGCGAGGTACGGGCTCATGCCTCCACCTCCTTGGGGGCCTCGCCGGCGAGCGTCGCCGGGCCGATGCGGACGAGGGAGCCGGGCCGCGCCCCGGTGTCGGAGGCGACGCCGCCGCCGGTGGAGTTCAGCGGCAGCCACACCACCCGGTCGGGCATCTCACTGATCTGGAGCGGGAGTTCCACGACGCCCAGGGGGCCGGTCACGGCGAGGAGGTCGCCGTCCTTGACGCCCGCCTCGGCCGCTGTCGCGGCCGACACGCGCGCGTGTGCGGCGTGCCGGGTTCCGGCGAGCGCCTCGTCGCCCTGCTGGAGGACGCCCTGGTCGAGCAGCAGCCGGTGCCCGGCGAGGACGGCCTCGCCGACGGCCGGGCGGGGCAGCGCCGCCGCGGTCTCCAGGGGTTCGCCGGCCCGCGGGCCGTCCCAGACGCCGAGCCGGTCGATCTCCGCGCGCACGGTGCGCAGATCCGGCAGTCCGAGGTGGACGTCCATGGCGTCGGCGAGCATCTGCAGCACGCGCGCGTCGCTCGGCGCGAGGCGGCGGGTCATCTGGTCGGGCTTGAGCGCGGCCTCGAAGAAGCGGACCCGGCCTTCCCAGTTGAGGAAGGTGCCGGCCTTCTCGGCGACCGCGCCGACGGGCAGGACGACATCGGCCTCGCGGCTGATCTCGCTGGGCCGCAGTTCGAGGGAGACCAGGAAGCCGACCTCGTCGAGCGCCTCACGCGCGCGTGCCGGGTCGGGCAGGTCGGCGATCTCGACGCCCGCCACCAGCAGGGCCTGCAGCTCGCCGGTCGCGGCGGCCTCGACGATCTGGCCGGTGTCACGGCCGTAGCGGTGCGGGAGGCCGGCCACGCCCCAGACGTCGGCGACCTCGTCACGCGCGCGTGGGTCGGTGGCCGGGCGGCCGCCCGGCAGCAGCGACGGCAGCGCGCCCGCCTCGATCGCGCCGCGTTCCCCGGCCCGGCGCGGGATCCACACCAGCCGGGCCCCGGTGGCCGTCGCGGTGCGCATGGCGGCGGTGAGTCCGCCGGCCACCGCGGCCAGCCGCTCGCCGACGACGATCACAGCGCCCTCGGCGCGCAGCGCCTCGGCTGCCGTCGCGCCGTCGTCCTCCAGGCCGACACCGCTGCCGAGCGCGTCCAGCCACTCGGTCTCGGTGCCGGGAGCCGCGGGCAGCAGGGTGCCACCGGCCTTCTCCAGACCGCGTGTGGCGTGCGTGGCCAGCGAGAAGACCCGCTGCCCGTGCCCCCGCCAGGCCTTGCGCAGCCGCAGGAAGACGCCGGGCGCCTCCTCCTCCGCCTCGAACCCGACCAGCAGGACGGCGGGGGCCTTCTCCAGCGCGGTGTACGTGACGCCCGTGCCGTCGAGGTCCCGGCCGCGGCCTGCGACCTGGGCGGCGAGGAAGTCGGCCTCCTCACTGCTGTGCACCCGCGCGCGGAAGTCGATGTCGTTGGTGTCGAGCGCCACGCGCGCGAACTTGCTGTACGCGTAGGCGTCCTCGATGGTGAGCCGGCCGCCGGTCAGGACACCGGTGCGGCCCCGGGAGGCCAGCAGCCCCTGAGCGGCGATCTGCAGCGCCTCGGGCCAGGAGGCCGGTTCCAGCTCGCCCTCGGCGTTGCGCACCAGCGGCGTCTCGAGCCGGTCCCGCTGCTGGGCGTACCGGAACCCGAACCGCCCCTTGTCGCAGATCCACTCCTCGTTGACCTCGGGGTCGTTGGCGGCGAGCCGCCGCATGACCTTGCCGCGCCGGTGGTCGGTGCGCGTGGCGCAACCGCCGGAGCAGTGCTCGCAGACCGACGGGGAGGAGACCAGGTCGAAGGGGCGGGAGCGGAATCGGTACGCCGCCGAGGTCAGCGCGCCGACCGGGCAGATCTGGATGGTGTTGCCGGAGAAGTACGACTCGAACGGGTCGCCCTCGCCGGTGCCGACCTGCTGGAGCGCTCCCCGCTCGACCAGCTCGATCATCGGGTCGCCCGCGATCTGGTTGGAGAACCGGGTGCAGCGGGCGCACAGCACGCAGCGCTCACGGTCGAGCAGCACCTGCGTGGAGATCGGCACGGGCTTCTCGTACGTGCGCTTGCGGCCCTCGAAGCGGGAGTCGGCGTCACCGTGCGACATGGCCTGGTTCTGCAGCGGGCACTCGCCGCCCTTGTCGCAGACCGGGCAGTCCAGCGGGTGGTTGATGAGCAGGAGCTCCATCACACCCTTCTGGGCCTTCTCCGCCACCGGCGAGGTGAGGTGGGTCTTCACCACCATCCCGTCGGTGCAGGTGATGGTGCAGGACGCCATGGGCTTGCGCTGGCCCTCGACCTCGACGATGCACTGGCGGCAGGCGCCGGCCGGATCGAGGAGCGGGTGGTCGCAGAACCGGGGGATCTCGATGCCGAGCTGTTCGGCGGCCCGGATGACCAGGGTGCCCTTGGGCACGCTGATCTCGGCGCCGTCGATCGTCAGCGACACGAGGTCCTCCGGCGGGACCGCCGCCTCTCCCCCGCCGGAGGGAGAGCTGGTGGTCACGGTCATGCGTTCACCTCCGTGCGGTCGGCCCAGGCCGTCGACTTGGCCGGGTCGAAGGGACAGCCCCGGCCCGTGATGTGCTGCTCGTACTCCTCGCGGAAGTACTTGAGCGAGGAGAAGATCGGCGAGGCGGCGCCGTCGCCGAGGGCGCAGAAGGACTTGCCGTTGATGTTGTCGGCGATGTCGTTCAGCTTGTCGAGGTCGGACATCCGTCCCTTGCCGGCCTCGATGTCGCGCAGCAGCTGCACGAGCCAGTAGGTGCCTTCGCGGCAGGGTGTGCACTTGCCGCAGGACTCGTGGGCGTAGAACTCCGTCCAGCGCGTGACGGCACGGACCACGCAGGTCGTCTCGTCGAAGCACTGGAGAGCTTTGGTGCCGAGCATGGAACCCGCGGCGCCCACTCCTTCGTAATCAAGAGGGACGTCGAGATGCTCGTCGGTGAACATCGGGGTCGAGGAGCCCCCCGGCGTCCAGAACTTGAGGCGGTGCCCGGGGCGCATGCCGCCGCTCATGTCGAGGAGCTGGCGGAGCGTGATCCCGAGCGGCGCCTCGTACTGGCCGGGGCCCGCGACATGGCCGGACAGGGAGTAGAGCGTGAAGCCTGGCGACTTCTCACTCCCCATCGACCGGAACCAGTCCTTGCCCCGGGTCATGATCGCGGGAACCGACGCGATCGACTCGACGTTGTTCACCACAGTCGGGCACGCGTAGAGGCCCGCGACAGCTGGGAAGGGGGGACGAAGCCGCGGTTGGCCCCGGCGGCCTTCGAGCGAGTCGAGCAGTGCGGTCTCCTCACCGCAGATGTACGCGCCCGCGCCCGCGTGCACGGTGATGTCGAGGTCGAGTCCGCTGCCCAGGATGTTCTCGCCCAGGAAGCCCGCCTCGTACGCCTCGCGCACGGCCGAGTGCAACCGCCGCAGCACTGGGACGACTTCACCACGCAGATAGATGAAGGCATGCGAAGACCTGATGGCGTAACACGCGATGATCATGCCCTCGATGAGGCTGTGCGGGTTCGCGAAGAGGAGCGGGATGTCCTTGCACGTCCCCGGCTCCGACTCGTCGGCGTTGACAACTAGATAGTGCGGCTTTCCATCCCCCTGGGGAATGAACTGCCACTTCATCCCCGTCGGGAATCCCGCGCCGCCCCGCCCGCGCAGACCGGACTCCTTGACGTACGCGATCACGTCGTCCGGCGACATGGCGAGCGCCTTGCGCAGGCCCTCGTAGCCGTCGTGCCTTCGGTACACGTCCAGCGTCCAGGACTTGTCCTCGTCCCAGAAGGCCGACAGCACCGGTGCGAGCAGCTTCTCGGGGCTCATGTCTTTCAGCTCGGGTGCCAAGGTCATCACTCCCCCTCCTCGGCGGCGGGCCCGGCCGGGTGGGACGGGTCGGAGGCCGACGTGTCCTGCGGCGCGTCGTGCGAGCTCAAGTGCTCCGTCGGTGACGGGTCGTGGGGTGCCTCGGTCCGGGCCGCCTCACCGCGCGGATGCACCACGCGCGCGGGGGCGCTCTCGCCCTTGGCGAGCTTCAGGCCGATCAGGGAGGCGGGGCCCGCGCTCCCGCCGGACTCCACGGCTCCGTCCCGCTCGTCGGGGAAGCCCGCCAGGACCCGGGCGGTCTCCTTGAAGGTGCACAGCGGCGCCCCGCGCGTGGGCGTGACCGGCCGTCCCGCACGCAGGTCGTCGACGAGGCGCTTGGCGCTGCCGGGGGTCTGGTTGTCGAAGAACTCCCAGTTGACCATCACGACCGGAGCGAAGTCGCAGGCCGCGTTGCACTCGATGTGCTCCAGGGTGACCTTGCCGTCGTCGGTGGTCTCGCCGTTGCCGACGCCGAGGTGCTCCTGGAGCTCCTCGAAGATCGCGTCCCCGCCCATCACGGCACACAGGGTGTTGGTGCACACCCCGACCTGGTAGTCACCGCTCGGCCGGCGCCGGTACATGGAGTAGAAGGTGGCGACCGCGGTGACCTCGGCCGTGGTCAGGCCGAGGATGTCCGCGCAGAACCGCATTCCCGTGCGCGTGACGTGTCCCTCCTCCGACTGCACGAGGTGCAGCAGCGGCAGGAGGGCGGACCGGGAGTCCGGGTAGCGGGCGATGACCTCGCGCGCGTCCGTCTCCAGACGGGCTCGGACGTCGTCCGGGTAGGCGGGCGCGGGCAGTTCGGGCATGCCCAGGCTGACGCCCCGCTCGGAAGATGAGGTGGTCACCGGTCGACGCCTCCCATCACGGGGTCGATGGACGCGACGGCGACGATGACGTCGGCGACCTGGCCGCCCTCGCACATCGCCGCCATGGCCTGCAGGTTGGTGAAGGACGGGTCGCGGAAGTGGACCCGGTAGGGGCGGGTGCCGCCGTCGGACACGACGTGCACCCCGAGTTCGCCCTTGGGCGACTCGACCGCCGCGTACGCCTGTCCCGGCGGGACGCGGAAACCCTCGGTGACCAGCTTGAAGTGATGGATCAGGGCCTCCATGGAGGTGCCCATGATCTTCTTGATGTGGTCGAGGGAGTTGCCGAGACCGTCGGGCCCGAGGGCCAGCTGGGCGGGCCAGGCGATCTTCTTGTCGGCGACCATGACCGGGCCGGGCTGGAGCCGGTCCAGGCACTGCTCGACGATCCTGAGCGACTGGCGCATCTCCTCGAGCCGGATGAGGAAGCGGCCGTAGGAGTCGCAGGTGTCGGCGGTCGGGACGTCGAAGTCGTACGTCTCGTAGCCGCAGTACGGCTGCGTCTTGCGCAGGTCGTGCGGCAGGCCGGTGGAGCGCAGGATCGGGCCCGTCGCGCCGAGGGCCATGCAGCCGGCCAGGTCCAGATAGCCGACGTCCTGCATGCGGGCCTTGAAGATGGGGTTCCCGGTGGCGAGCTTGTCGTACTCCGGGAGGTTCTTCTTCATCTTCTTCACGAACTCGCGGATGTGGTCCACCGCGCCGGGCGGCAGGTCCTGGGCGAGTCCTCCGGGGCGGATGTACGCGTGGTTCATCCGCAGGCCGGTGATCAGCTCGTAGATATCGAGAATGAGTTCACGATCACGGAATCCGTAGATCATGACCGTGGTGGCGCCCAGCTCCATGCCGCCGGTGGCGATGCACACCAGGTGCGAGGAGAGCCGGTTCAGCTCCATCAGGAGCACCCGGATGATCGAGGCGCGGTCCGGGATCTGGTCCTCGATGCCGAGGAGCTTCTCGACTCCGAGGCAGTACGCCGTCTCGTTGAAGAACGGCGTCAGGTAGTCCATGCGCGTCACGAACGTCGTGCCCTGCGTCCACGTCCGGTACTCGAGGTTCTTCTCGATGCCGGTGTGCAGGTAGCCGATGCCGCAGCGGGCCTCGGTGACGGTCTCGCCCTCGATCTCCAGGATCAGGCGGAGCACTCCGTGGGTGGACGGGTGCTGCGGGCCCATGTTGACGACGATGCGCTCGTCGTCGGCACGGGCCGCCGACTCGACGACCTCGTCCCAGTCGCCGCCGGTGACGGTGTAGACGGTGCCCTCGGTGGTCTCGCGAGGGGAGGCGTGCGAAGTGCTCATGAGTACGACCTCCGCTGGTCCGGAGCCGGGATCTGGGCGCCCTTGTACTCGACGGGGATGCCGCCGAGGGGGTAGTCCTTGCGCTGCGGGAAGCCCTGCCAGTCGTCCGGCATCATGATCCGCGTCAGGGCCGGGTGACCGTCGAAGACGATGCCGAAGAAGTCGTACGTCTCGCGCTCGTGCCAGTCGTTCGTCGGATAGACCTCGAACAGCGACGGGATGTGCGGGTCGCTGTCCGGGGCGCTGACCTCCAGGCGGATCAGCCTGTTGTGGGTGATCGAGCGCAGGTGGTAGACGGCGTGCAGCTCGCGGCCCTTGTCGCTCGGGTAGTGGACGCCGCTGACGCCGGTGCACAGCTCGAAGCGCAGGGCCGGGTCGTCGCGCAGGGTGCGGGCGACGCGGACCAGGTGCTCGCGCTCGATGTGGAAGGTCAGCTCGTCGCGGTCGACGACCGTCTTCTCGATGGCGTTCTCCGGGAGCAGCCCCTGTTCCTCCAGGGCCCCCTCCAGCTCGTCGGCGACCTCGTCGAACCAGCCGCCGTAGGGGCGGTTCGCCGGTCCCGGGAGCCGGACCGAGCGGACCAGGCCGCCGTAGCCGGAGGTGTCGCCGCCGTTGTTGGCGCCGAACATGCCGCGCTGGACGCGGATCTCCTCGCCGCCCTGGCCGCGCTGGCCCGGGAGGTTGGAGGCCGACAGGTCCTTCTCGGGGTTGGCGCCGCCGGTGCCGTTCACGTCGCTCATCGCAGCAGCCCCTTCATCTCGATCGTGGGCAGGGCCTTGAGCGCCGCCTCCTCCGCCTCGCGGGCCGCCTCCTCGGCGTTCACGCCGAGCTTGGAGGTCTGGATCTTCTGGTGGAGCTTGAGGATGGCGTCCATCAGCATCTCCGGCCGTGGCGGGCAGCCGGGGAGATAGATGTCGACCGGCACGATGTGGTCGACGCCCTGGACGATGGCGTAGTTGTTGAACATGCCGCCCGAGGAGGCGCAGACCCCCATGGAGATCACCCACTTGGGGTTCGGCATCTGGTCGTAGACCTGCCTGAGCACCGGCGCCATCTTCTGGCTGACCCGGCCGGCGACGATCATCAGGTCCGCCTGCCGGGGCGAGCCCCGGAAGACCTCCATGCCGAAGCGCGCCAGGTCGTAGCGGCCAGCGCCGGTGGTCATCATCTCGATGGCACAGCAGGCGAGGCCGAACGTGGCGGGGAAGACCGATGCCTTGCGCACCCAGCCCGCGGCCTGCTCGACGGTGGTCAGCAGGAATCCGCTCGGCAGCTTTTCTTCGAGTCCCATGACTAAATGCCCCTCAGTCCCATTCCAGGCCGCCGCGCCGCCATACGTACGCGTACGCGACGAAGACGGTGAGCACGAAGAGCAGCATCTCCACGAGCCCGAAAATCCCCAGGGCGTCGAAGGTGACGGCCCAGGGGTAGAGGAAGACGATCTCGATGTCGAAGACGATGAAGAGCATCGCCGTCAGGTAGTACTTGATGGGGAAGCGCCCGCCGCCGGCCGGCGTGGGGGTCGGCTCGATTCCGCACTCGTAGGCCTCGAGCTTGGCCCGGTTGTACCGCTTCGGCCCGATCAACGTGGCCATGACCACGGAGAAGATCGCAAAGCCTGCCCCGAGGGCTCCCAGTACGAGGATGGGCGCATACGCGTTCACCGCTCCTCGCTCCTCTCAGTCGGCACTGACTGCTGGCGGTTTGCATCGGGCTCACATCCGCCCCGTCCGTCCCGCGAACCCCGCCCGCCCCGGCGAAGATCGGGAACATGTGAAGCAGGTCACAAGCCCAACCGCGTGCATCTTATGCCTGTCGCTCTGTGATCTGCGACACGGGGTATTACTCAACCTTTGTGATCTCCACCACCTGACGATCGATCATGAAGTCGGATGAGCGGTGATCTTCACACTCGAAGCGTCCGAGTGATCACGAGAGGTGACATTTTGGCTCGTCAGTGCAGGCCGGAGGGGTCGTCTCAATATCAAGAGAGTTCTCTTGCATGCAAATTGGCGATGGACTTGATCTCTTGATAGTGGCGCGTTCACACGTCAGAGGGCACAGGGAGCGGGATGTGGACGTGTGCGCGCGTTCACGATCTTCGCGAGGCCGTGACCGCGTCGTGATCTACGGCGCGCGACGCGACCGCCGGGCCGACCGTTCCGTGACCTCCGTCACATGGATGAGAGCTCCATGAGAACGGGGCTTGGCCAATCAAACCAACCGGTGGTAGGCGCGGGGCAATTCGGGCGTATTGATCAAAGACCGTGATCACAGGCCGGTCACGGTGCGCCCGCAATGTCCGTTACGGCGTCAATAAAGGGCCTCGAACGGGGGTTTTGGGGGCCTGATTGAACAACTGTGGCGCAGCACACGTTTCTTGAAGATATGAAGGAGCCCCTGGTACCGGTTGTTCCCATGTCCCACACCGCTCACATACGCAGCCACCGGAAACCCCGCCGCAGTGCGACCTCGTCGATCGCCCTGCGTGCCGGAGTCACCGGTGGCATCCTCAGCATGGCAGCGGCGGGTGCGTCGGCCTCGGCGAACGCCGCCGAGCCGGTGACGCAGACCATCGAACTGCCCACCCTGACGGCCGACATGTCCACTCAGGTCGCCCAGTCCGCGGCCGCCACCCAGCAGGCGGCCGCGAACTACGAGCTGCGCGCCGAGCGTGACGCCGCCGCCGCCAAGGCCGCCACCGAGGCCAAGAAGGACCTCGCCGAGGCGAAGAAGAAGGCGGAGGCCAAGAAGAAGGCCGCCGAGGAAGCCCGCAAGGCCGCCGCCGAGCGCGCCACGCGCAGCGCCGAGCGCGCCACCCTCTCCGCCTCCGCCTCCGCGTCGGCGTCCACGTCGGTGTCCGCGCCCTCCAGCGGCAGCGTCGCGACCGTCATCGCCTTCCTCAAGGCTCAGGTCGGCGACGCCTACGTCATGGGCGCCACCGGTCCCAGCGCCTGGGACTGCTCCTCCCTCGTGCAGGCCGCGTACAAGCAGGTTGGTGTGGACCTGCCGCGCGTCTCGCAGGACCAGTCGATGGCCGGCACGGACGTACCGCTGTCCAGCGTCCAGGTCGGCGACATCCTCTACTGGGGTGGCAAGGGCTCGGCGTACCACGTGGGTGTCTACATCGGAGACGGCCAGTACCTGGACGCGGCCAACCCGTCCAAGGGCGTCGTCATCCAGGACCTGTCGGGTTACCCGGCGTCGGGCGCGGTACGCGTCCTCTGACGTCACGCACACGGGTTTGAGGGCCGCTGCCACTGATGGCAGCGGCCCTCCCAGCGTGTCCGCATCCCTCCTGCGGTGGGTCCGCACCCCCTCCTGCAGCCCTCACGGGCCGTCTCCCGGCCTTTCGGGGTCGCGGTGTGCCCGGGGCGGGCCGAGCCGCGGCTCAGAGCTCAGACGGCCCTCTGGCCCCTCCGGCCGTCCCCACACCCGGCGGTGCGGTGTGGCCGGACTCCTCCTGGGACGGGTACGGGGGTTCTGCTGTGATGAGTGCCGGTCACCACAACCGACACCCCAGGAGAGCCACATGCCCAGCGTCTTCGTGCAAGGACAGCCCGTCGACTCCTACCCTCGGCTCGCGCCCGAGGCCCGGCAGGGGAAGGTCCGGCGGATCACCGAGGTCGGTGAGGAGGTCCTGCACAAGCCGTGCCGGGACGTCACCGAGTTCGGCCCCGACCTCGCCGCGCTCATCGACGACATGTTCCTGACGATGTACATCGCGGACGGTGCCGGACTCGCGGCGAACCAGGTCGGTGTCGGACTGCGGCTGTTCGTGTACGACTGCCCGGACGACGACGGGGTGCGGCACGTCGGGCACATCGTCAATCCGGTCCTGGAGTCGCTCGACGCCGCTGACCGGAGGCTGCTCGACGAGGGCGAGGGGTGCCTGTCGGTGCCGGGCGCCACGATGGACGTACCGCGGCCGGACCGGGCCGTCGTGCGCGGATTCGACAGGGACGGCGAACCGGTCGTCATCGAGGGCACGGGGTACTTCGCCCGCTGCCTCGCCCACGAGGCCGACCACTGCGCCGGGCAGCTCTATCTGGACCGGCTCTCCACGCGGGAGCGCAAGGACGTGCTGCGGCAGGTGGCGGACCGGCGGGACGAGGTGCTCGCGCGCCGGGCCGCCAACGTCGAGGCGCTCAGTGCCTGATCAGGCACTCACGCCGGGCGTGATCAACCCTTCGCGGACACCATGCCGCGGACGTGATCAGGCCTTCGGGGCCACCTTGCTCAGCCCGTTGATGATGCGGTCCATCGCGTCGCCCCCGGTCGGGTCCGTGAGGTTCGCGAGGAGCTTCAGCGTGAACTTCATCAGCAGCGGGTGCGTCAGACCGCGCTGGGTGGCGATCTGCATGACCTTCGGGTTGCCGATGAGCTTCACGAAGGCACGGCCGAGCGTGTAGTAGCCGCCGTAGGTGTCCTTGAGCACGCGCGGGTAGCGCTGGAGCGCCAGTTCGCGCCGGGCCGGGGTGGAGCGGGCGTGGGCCTGGACGATGACGTCGGCGGCGATCTGGCCGGACTCCATGGCGTAGGCGATGCCTTCGCCGTTGAAGGGGTTCACCAGGCCGCCGGCGTCACCGACGAGCAGCAGGCCCTTGGTGTAGTGCGGCTGGCGGTTGAAGGCCATGGGCAGGGCGGCGCCGCGGATCGGGCCGGTCATGTTGTCGGGGGTGTAGCCCCAGTCCTCCGGCATGGACGCGCACCAGGCCTTCAGGACCTCGCGCCAGTCCAGTTCCTTGAAGGAGTCGGAGGTGTTGAGCACGCCCAGACCGACGTTCGAGGTGCCGTCGCCCATGCCGAAGATCCAGCCGTAGCCGGGCAGGAGCCGGTCCTCCCCCGGGCCCCGGCGGTCCCAGAGCTCCAGCCACGACTCCAGGTAGTCGTCCTCGTGGCGGGGACTCTCGAAGTACGTCCGTACGGCCACGCCCATCGGGCGGTCCTCGCGGCGGTGCAGGCCCATCGCGAGGGAGAGGCGGGTGGAGTTGCCGTCGGCGGCGACGACGAGCGGCGCGTGGAAGGTGACCTCGCGCTTGTCCTCACCGAGCTTGGCGTGCACGCCGGTGATCCGGCCCGTGCGGTCGTCCAGGATCGGGGCGCCCACGTTGCAGCGCTCGAACAGCCGGGCGCCCGCCTTCTGGGCCTGCCGGGCGAGCTGGTCGTCGAAGTCGTCGCGCTTGCGGACGAGGCCGTAGTCGGGGAAGGAGGCGAGATCCGGCCAGTCGAGCTGGAGCCGTACTCCGCCGCCGATGATCCGCAGGCCCTTGTTGCGCAGCCAGCCGGCCTCCTCCGAGATGTCGATGCCCATCGCCACCAACTGCTTGACGGCGCGCGGGGTGAGGCCGTCGCCGCAGACCTTCTCGCGCGGGAACGCGGTCTTCTCCAGCAGGAGGACGTCGAGTCCCGCCTTGGCGAGGTGGTAGGCGGTCGTGGAGCCGGCCGGCCCCGCGCCCACGACGATCACATCGGCGGTGTTCTCGGAGAGGGGCTCGGTCACGACGGTCACGGCGGGATCTCCCCAAGCTTCGGAATCTGTGTGCCGGCCGGCACAGGACATGCGCAGTCTATGCAGCGGTATTGATCACCCGGCCGAAGGGCTGCCTACGCGAACCGAGCCCCTGTTGACGGAGCGTAGCCGACTGTCACAGAAAGACACCCGTCGCTTCCGGGCGGCGTGAGACCGGAGTTACCCTTCCTGTACCGCTGGGGGTGACATCTGTGCAGATATCCCGCAAAGCACCCGAAGTGCGCGTCCCGCGTCTGGTCGGTCTGATGGCCGTGGACGCGCGCGAGACGGCCCGGGCACGGGGCCTGTTGCTCAACGCGCCGGACCGGCCCGACTTCCACCTCGCCGTCGTCGACTACGTCGTGCGCCAGTACCCGCAGCCCGAGGCCGAGGTGCCGCGGGACTCGATGGTCTACGTGTGGTTCGACTTCGGCCCCGGCGAGGGCGGCGGAGGCGTGCACGAGCCGCGGATCCCGAGACCGCCCAGGGGCGGACTCCAACGGGAGCTGGACGAGCCGGGCGACCCGTACATGGTCCTCAGCTCTCCATGAGCCCCTCGTAGGGGATCAGCTCTCCTTGAAGCCCCGGTGCAGGGCCACGATCCCGCCGCTCAGGTCGCGCCAGGCCACCCGTGACCAGCCGGCCTTGCCCAGCCGCTGAGCCAGGGCGGGCTGGTCGGGCCAGGCGCGGATGGACTCGGCGAGGTAGACGTAGGCGTCGGGGCTGGAGGACACGGCCCGGGCGACCGGCGGCAGGGCGCGCATCAGGTACTCGGTGTAGACCGTGCGGAACGGCGCCCACGTCGGGTGCGAGAACTCGCAGATCACGATCCGCCCGCCGGGCCGGGTCACGCGCTGCATCTCCCGCAGGGCCGCGTCCGTGTCCTGCACGTTGCGCAGCCCGAAGGAGATGGTGACGGCGTCGAAGGTGCCGTCCTTGAAGGGCAGCCGCGTCGCGTCGCCGGCGGTGTACGGCAGCCAGGGCCGGCGCTGCTTGCCGACCTTGAGCATGCCCTGGGAGAAGTCGCACGGGACGACGTAGGCACCGGTCTGCGCGAAGGGCAGCGAGGAGGTGCCCGTGCCCGCCGCCAGGTCGAGGACCTTCTGCGCGGGGCGCGCGTCGACCGCCTTGGCGACCTCCTTGCGCCATCGCCGGTCCTGGCCGAGGGACAGCACGTCGTTGGTCAGGTCGTACCGTTCCGCCACGTCGTCGAACATCGAGGCGACTTCGTGCGGCTGCTTGTCCAGGGATGCGCGGGTCACGGGCCCATTCTTGCAGTACGCCCCCCAGGGGCCTCGAAGTGACCTCTCGGCAGCAGCCTCGGCCTCTTCCGTGCCGCCACGTCCTCCACCCACCCGCACAGCAGCACGAACACCGCGATCAGCACCCAGCCCACACCGAACATGAACCACTGGCTGTCCAGCGGCAGGTACGCCTCGAAGGCGGGCACGTCCCAGAACCGGTCGATCAGCGGTACGGCGAGGATCAGGGCGATCTCGTGCCAGAGGTAGAGCGTGACGGCCCGCGCGTTGAACACCGTGACGAGCCGGTCCAGCCGCCGGAACCGGGCGAGTCCCGCGAGGTCGGTCCGGAAGCGGGCCTTGGCGTACATCAGGAGCGTCACGAACCCGGCCGACCAGAAGGCCTGCGCGAGCGGGTTCTCGTCGAGGTCGTACGTGCCGTACTCCGCCTGGTGGGCGAGGGCGTACCAGCCGCCGTACGCGAGGGCGCCGAGCGCGAGCGGGACGACCGCGGCGGGCTTCAGACGGGCCAGGACGCCGTCGTGGTGCGCGAAGCCGAGGAGCCAGCAGAACAGGAACGTCGCCAGGTCCCACAGCGCGGCACCGAGCCGGTCGTCCGGGGGCTGCCACACGAACCGGAGAGCCAGGACCGGTGTCAGCGACAGCAGCAGGACCGGGACGGGGGCGATCCGGAAGACCCGCAGCAGGAGCGGGGAGAGCAGCACGAACCAGAGGTACGTCCGCAGGTACCAGAGGATCTCCCAGGCCTGCTCGCCCCAGGCGTTGCCCGGCGGGTCGCCGAGGGGCACGACCCAGTAGACGATCTGCCACCCCGGCATCCAGCCGTGCACCAGCATCGCGCCGACCACGAACACGCCCCAGAACCAGAAGGGCGGCAGCAGTCTGCGGACGCGGCTTCTGATCACCGTGAGCGCGGGGCGCTGGAGCGACCTCGCCATCAGGGTCCCGGCCAGGCCGAACATGACCCCCATGGAGGGGAAGACCAGCCCGGCCCAGGCCCAGCCGAAGGTGTGATACGTGACGACACGGACCAGGGCGACGGCCCGCAGGGTGTCGAAGTAGCGGTCCCGCACCGGGCGGGCGACGGTCTCCGTGGGCGTCCGCTCGGCCGTCCTGCTGTGCGCCCCCATCAGCCCGCACCCGCCGGGGTGCCGACCTCGCCGGTCCGCTTCAGCTTCTGCCAGCGCAGCCGGCCACCCGTGAGGGCGGTGACGCAGGAGTGGATGAGGACGAGGTACATCATCTGCCGGTAGGCCAGTTGCTGGAGCGGCATCATCAGCAGGTAGCGGTACTTCTCGCGGTCGAGGCGGAAGGCGTACGCCGCGCACACCAGCTGGACCCCGAGCACCGCGAGCCACGCCAGCAGCGCCGCCCTGAAGTCGATGAAGATCATCGAGTAGGCCGTGAACACGTCGATGAGCGGCGCGAAGACCGGCGTGACGATCTGGAACAGCACCACCAGCGGCATGCCGACCCGCCCGAAACGCCCCGAAGGCCCCTTGTCCGTGAGCGACTTGCGGTGCTTCCACAGCGCCTGCATCGTGCCGTACGACCAGCGGTAGCGCTGGGACCAGAGCTGCTTGAGCGAGCCCGGCGCCTCGGTCCAGGCGCGCGCGTGCTCCTGGTAGACGACCCGCCACCCCGCGCGGTGCATCGCGATGGTGATGTCGGTGTCCTCGGCGAGGGTGTCCTCGCTCATGCCGCCGACCTGGAGCACCGCCTCGCGGCGGAACGCGCCGATCGCGCCGGGGATGGTCGGCATGCAGCGCAGCAGGTCGTACATGCGCCGGTCGAGGTTGAAGCCCATCACGTACTCGATGTGCTGCCAGGCGCCGATGAGCGTCTTGCGGTTGCCGACCTTGGCGTTGCCCGCGACCGCGCCGACCTCCGGGTCGGCGAAGGGCTGGACGAGCCGCCGTACGGTGTCGGGCTCGAAGACGGTGTCGCCGTCCATCATCACGACGATGTCGTGAGCCGCGTTCCGTACACCGTTGTTGAGGGCGGCCGGCTTGCCCGCGTTGGTCTGGCGGATGACGCGCACGTTGGGCATGCCGAGGGACTCGGCGATGTCGGCCGTGCCGTCCGTGGAGCCGTCGTCCACGACGATGATCTCGATCGGATGCGTGCTCCGCGCCAGCGAGTCGAGGGTGTTGGCGATGCACTCCTTCTCGTTGTACACCGGGACGATCACGCTCACCGGCCGGGTGACCGTCGGCCCCCAGCTGAAGCGGCGCCTGTTGCGCAGGCGGTGGTGGCGGCGGGCGAGGACGAGCATCATCCCGAAGCGGCCCATGACGGCCACGCCGACCACCAGCAGGCCGACGGACAGCGTCGGCACGGCCCATTCGGCTACGGCCACGGCGGCGACCAGGGCCTTGCCCTCGTAGAGGATCGCGCCGGTGGCCTCTCGGTGGGCGGCCTGAAGGCGGGCGCCCCCGACCTGCGGCACTCCGGCCGGCGCCTGCTGCTGCTTGTCGAGGACGCCGCTGATGGTGGTGAAGGTGTACCCCTTCGCCCGCATCTTCTCGATGTACTCCGGCAGCGCCTCGATCGTCTGCGAACGCTCGCCGCCCGCGTCGTGGAAGAGGACCGACGCGCCCTTGTTCTTCTTCGGCGTGGCCCACTGGACGATCTTCGAGACGCCCGGCCGTTTCCAGTCGTCGCTGTCGGTGTCGACGAAGACGCTGGTGTAGCCGTCCTGGCCGAGTTTCTTGTAGACGGGCCAGCTGTAGTTGTCGATGGCGTCCGTCTCCGAGGAGTAGGGCGCCCGGAACAGGGTGGTCGTGATGCCGGCCGCGCCCGCCAGCGCGAGCTGGGTCTGCTCCATCTCGCGCCGGACCCGGGCGTCGCTCTGGTACGACAGGTCGACGTGCGTGAAGGTGTGGATCCCCACCTCGTGGCCCTGCTCGACCATGTCCGACACGATGCCCGGGTAGCGCGACACCATCGAGCCGACCAGGAAGAACGTGGCGGGCACGTCGTACTTCTCGAGGATCGCCAGCACCTGGGGCGTCCACGTCGGGTTGGGGCCGTCGTCGAAGGTGAGCGCGATCGTCTTGTCGGGGACGGAGACGGTCGTGGCCTGTCCGCCGCGGAAGGTGACGATCGGCCCGCCGTCCAGGACGTCGTCCGGTACATCGCTGGAGCTGGCCCCGGTGCGCACGCGCTGGTCGCCTCCGACCTCGGCGCGCAGATAGCCGTCGAGGAGCATCACGCAGATCAGCGCGAGCAGGAGCAGCAGGGCGAGGATGACGCGCGGCCGCTGCAGCGCGGCGGCCTTGCCTGCGGCCCGCTCCATCCGGGAGGGGGCGCGGCGGCGGCCGCGGGAGGGGGTGGTCGTGGTCATACGGCGGCCCCCGGTCAGTCGGAGCCCACGGCCGCGGCGGCGGAGGCCGAGGCAGAGGCAGAGGCAGAGGGGGATGCGGTGGACGGGGACGTGGTCGACGGGGATGTGGTGGACGGGGACGTGGTGGAACCGGCGGCGCCGTCTCCGGTTGCCCGGGGCGGCGCCGACGGGACACCGCTCGGCGGGGTAGCGCCGGGGCCACCGCTCGGCGGGGTGGCGCCGGGGCCGCCGGGCCCCTCGCCCTGCGGCCCGCCTCCACCGGGCCCGGCGCCCGCGAACGGCAGCAGCCGCGACGGTGTGAGCGAGGTGCCCCAGCCCATGAAGGCCGCGCCGAGCACGGCCGCGTACCCGAGGCAGACCACCCCCAGGACGAGACCGATCCGGCGCAGCAGCCGGGCCCGGCGTCCGGAGTTGTCAACGAACACGGGCCCTTCGGCGGACTCGTTACCGCGTTTGCGGCGGCGACCGCGGGTGACGCGGCTTTCGATGGCAGGCTCGGAATGCATTCCCCGGACATTAGGCGGCCTTTATGTGCCCTAAACTTGGGTTTTGATGTGAGAGACCCATGAGAAACGACCGAAGCTGTCCTTTCTCTGAGAGTTGCCGGGAACTCCTGCGGAACTCGTTCTGAGCGCCCATCATCGTGAGACGTTTGCTGCCGGGAAACGTACTGGGGGTTTGGACCTTTATGACCTCACGAGAACGGGAGCGTGCGCTATGAGGAGTCACCGGAAGCGGGCGGCGGTCGGGCTGAGCTGTCTGCTCGCCCTGGCCGGCACGGCCTGCTCCGAGCAGGGCGAGGCGGCCCGCCCGGCGCCCCCGGCGTCAGCCGCGCCCAGCGCCTCGTCCCCTGCCGAATCCGAGTCCGGCTCTGATTCCGAGTCCGATACCGATACCGGCACCGGCACCGCGTACGCCCCGTACGTCGACGCCAAGGACGCCGCCGCCACCGACTCCGCGGGCTCTCCCACGACGTACAACCTGGCCTTCGTGCTGGCCGGCGGCAGCGGCTGCACCCCGCGCTGGAACGGCACGGACGCCCTCGGCGACTCGGCGGTGAAGTCCCGTATCGCGGCGCTCAAGAAGGACGGCGCTCAGGTCAGGGTTTCCTTTGGCGGCGCCTCCGGCAAGGAACTCGCGGCGGCCTGCGACAGCGCCTCGGAGCTGGCGGCGGCGTACGGCAAGGCCCTCGACGCGGCCGGCGCCACCCGGGCGGACTTCGACATCGAGGGCGACGAACTGGCCGACTCGGCTTCCATCGCCCTGCGTTCGAAGGCGATCGCCCTGTTGCAGCGGGAGCGCGACGACCTGGAGGTCTCCTTCACGCTGCCGGTGATGCCCTCGGGCCTCGGCAAGGACAGCCTGGCACTCCTCGCCTCCGCCAACGACAACGGCGTGAAGGTCGCCACCGTCAATCTGATGACGATGAACTACGGCAGTTCGTTCGACGGCGACATGGGCGGCTACGCCCTCGCTGCCGCGAAGGCCTCACACACCCAGTTGAAGAAGGTCTTCGGCACGTCGGACGCGACCGCCTGGCGGGGTATGGCGCTCACCTCGATGATCGGTGTCAACGACGTCGCGGGCGAGACCTTCACCCTTGCCGACGCCGCCGAGGTCCGCGCCTTCGCCGAGGGCAAGGGCGTCGCGTGGGTGTCGATGTGGTCGGCGGCCCGGGACCGGCAGTGCGCGGACGGGGCGAAGAACGACAAGCCGGCGACCGACTGCAGTGGGGTGAAGCAGAGTTCGGGGGCGTTCGCGGAGGAGTTCTCGGGCTGACGCGGTGTGCTGACGCGGCCTCAAGCGCCGTCGGCTCAGCGCCGCCGGTGCACCAGCCGCCCCGCGCAGACCGTCGCGACGCACTCCCCCGCCTCGTCGAACACGGCGAGGTCGGCCCGGCCGGTCGGGACGAGGACGGTGCGGCGGGTACGCGGCAGGACGACGACGTCGTTGCGCTCGGCGGCGGACCGCAGTTCCGCCGAGTCGACGTACTCCTCGAGGACCGCCACCGCGCCGAGCTTCAGCACCGCGTGGATACGCTCGCGGGGGCTCGGGGCGTCCGGGAGCGGGCCCTCGTGGACGTGGGCGGGGCCGAGGGTGCCGGGCCAGCTGCGCACCCGGGCCTTCGGGAACGCCTCGCGCACGTCGCCGAGTTTCCCGACGGCACCGATCCGGTCCCGCCCGACGACCACGGCGCCGTTCTTGACGGGATCGGAGTCCCAGGTGACACGGACCGCGTCCGCCGTGTGAATCGTCTCCAACTCTTGCCTGCCGCCGCCTAGTTGGGTGCGAGCAGCTTGAGCTCGGGGTGAGCCGTGCCGCCCTCGATGGCCGTGGACGAGATGTGCGAGGCCACGCGGTCGTCGGCGGGGTCGTTCGCCGGGTCGTCGTGCACGACGAGGTGCTCGTACGTGGTCGCCCGCTGGGCGGGCACGCGCCCGGCCTTGCGGATCAGGTCGATGATCTCCAGCCGGTTGGAGCGGTGCTTGGCGCCGGCCGACGACACCACGTTCTCCTCCAGCATGATCGAGCCGAGGTCGTCGGCGCCGTAGTGCAGGGAGAGCTGACCGACCTCCTTGCCCGTGGTCAGCCAGGAGCCCTGGATGTGGGCGATGTTGTCCATGAACAGCCGCGCGATCGCGATCATCCGCAGGTACTCGAAGATCGTGGCCTGCGTACGGCCCTTCAGGTGGTTGTTCTCGGGCTGGTAGGTGTACGGGATGAAGGCGCGGAAGCCGCCCGTGCGGTCCTGGACCTCGCGGATCATCCGCAGGTGCTCGATGCGCTCGGCGTTGGTCTCGCCGGTGCCCATCAGCATGGTGGACGTCGACTCCACGCCCAGCCCGTGCGCGATCTCCATGATCTCCAGCCAGCGCTCGCCGGACTCCTTCAGCGGGGCGATCGCCTTGCGGGGCCGCTCGGGCAGCAGCTCGGCACCGGCACCGGCGAAGGAGTCGAGCCCGGCGGCGTGGATGCGCTGGATCGCCTCCTCGACGCTCACCTTGGAGATCCGGGCCATGTGCTCGACCTCGGACGCCCCCAGGCTGTGGATGACGAGCTGCGGGAAGGCCTGCTTGATGGCGGAGAAGTGCTTCTCGTAGTACTCGACGCCGTAGTCCGGGTGGTGGCCGCCCTGGAACATGATCTGCGTGCCGCCCAGCTCGACGGTCTCCGCGCACCGGCGCAGAATGTCGTCCAGGTCGCGCGTCCAGCCCTTGTCCTTGGCCTTCGGCGGGGCGTAGAACGCGCAGAACTTGCACGCCGTGACGCAGACGTTCGTGTAGTTGATGTTGCGCTCGATGATGTACGTCGCGATGTGCTCGGTCCCGGCGTACCGGCGGCGTCGTACGGCGTCGGCGGCGGCGCCCAGCGCGTGCAGCGGGGCGTCCCGGTACAGCACGAGCGCCTCGTCCGGGGTGATCCGCCCACCGGCGGCTGCGCGGTCGAGGATGGGCTGAAGGTCGGCCTTCTCGGTCACCGGGCGTCCCTTTCGTAAGGGTTGTGGACGGACCAGCCCAGCGTACGCCAGGGGTCGTGAGAGCAGGACGTCAGGCCGTGCAGGCACCACGATGTCAGGCCGTGCAGGCACCACGGTGTCAGGCCGTGTAGGCACCCACGAGCAGTCCCAGCAGGGCGCCCGTGATCAGGAACGGCCCGAACGCGATCGCCGTCTTGCGCGATGCTCGCCGTGCGACCACGAGGGCACCGCCGTACAGTGCGCCCAGCAGGAACCCGGCGAAGGTGCCGAGCATCACGGTCGGCCAGCCGTACCAGCCGAGGACCGCCCCCGTGCCCAGGGCGAGCTTGACGTCGCCGAAGCCCATGCCCGCGGGGTTGATGAGGAACAGCACGAAGTAGCCGCCGCCGAGCGCGAGCGAGCCGAGCAGGGCGGTCGTCCACTCCCCCGCGTGCTCGGGCACCAGCGCGGTGAGGCCGAGCAGGGCGAGCGCGGACCCGGCGAACGGGAGCGTGAGCGGGTCGGGCAGCCGCCGCACCCGGAAGTCGACCACCGTCAGCAGGACCCCGACGGGGGCGAGCAGCAGCCAGACGCCGAGCTCGGGGCGGGTGCCGGTGGCGGCGGCGAGGGCGGCGCACACGAGGGCGGTGGCGATCACCAGAGGGGCCGTACGCGGCCCGTATCCGATCCCCGTGCACTCCGGGCACCTCGCCCGGCCGAGCCACCCCTTGAGGGCGTGCCCGCCGGGGCAGCTGTCCCGCCACGGCTCGCCCGCCGGGGCCGAGAAGCGATAGGCCGCGCGCGGCAGGAACGACCCCGCCGCCGCGCCCCAGAGCGCGGCGGCGACGATCAGCAGACCGGTGTTCATCCCACCGCGGCGATCGCGTCGCGCCACGTCGGCAGCAGCTCGTCGAGCAGTGCCTCGGTGCGCGGCGGCAGGCCCCGGGCGCCACTGCGGCCGATGAGATCGGTGGCGAGCGCGGTGAGCTGGGACGTGTCGCCGGTGGCGTGGGTGGCGCGCAGCAGCTCGTGCCACAGGCGCTCGTCGGCCGGGGCGGTGCGCAGCGCCGCGTTGAGGGCCTCGATGGCCTTCTCCGCGCGGTTCTTCTCCATGTGGAACTCGCACAGCGCGAGTCCGGTGTCCGCGACGAGCAGGGGGAGCTGGGCGTCGACGATCTCGTGGGTGAGCCACCGGTAGCGGCCCTCGGGCCGGTCGGCGAGCAGCGGCCCGCGCACCAGCACGAGCGCGTCGGTGAGCAGCCGCCCGCGCACGGCCCGGCTGTCGGTGCCCTTGCCCTGCGTGGCCTCGTGGTAGAGCGAACGCAGCACGTCCAGGTCGGAGACGACGGACTTGGCGAGCGTGAGCCGCCCCGTCCGGTCCCGGCCGAGGCGGGGCGTGCCGTCCGGGTCGGCGCCGAGCCACACCCGCAACCGGTCAAGGAGCGCGTCCCGTACGTCGTCGGTGACGCCGCGCGGCCACAGCGCGGAGGCCAGCACCCGCGGGTGCACGCCCTCGCGGTGCAGGAGCAGCAGGGCGAGCGCCTCGTGCAGCAGCGCGCTGCGCTCCCCGTCCGGGGTGTCCAGGCCGATGATCTCGTACGGCCCGACGAGCCGGGCGTAGACGGCGGGCCGGCCGTGCTCGCTGATGTCGACGAGGAACGGCGGCGTGGTCACGGGCCCGTTCGTCTCGCGCTCGGGGTCGGCGTCGGTGAACAGCTCGACCACGGCGCGCTGTTGGGCGGCGGGCAGCAGCTGGGCGTCGAGTTCGAGCCCGAGGAGCGGCGCGAGGAGCTTGCCCTGGCCGGTGATCTCCATCTCCCAGGCGGCGCCCGGCAGATCGCCGGTCTCGGTGCCGACGAGGTAGCCGATACCCAGACGCCCGGCGTCGGCGGCCAGTTCGGCGAGTGTGACGGCGTCCTCGGCGGACGGCTGGGCGGCGAGCAGGACGAGGTGCGGGGCCCAGCGGGTGTGCTGGGCGGGCCCGGTGCGGCCGGTGAGCACGGAGTCGTGCCCGGCCGCGCCCAGCGCGCCCCGCCGCTGCCACGTCTCGGCCTCCATGGTCTCGACGAGCGCCTCGATGTCCTCGAGGTGCCGGATCCGGTTCGGGGCGAGCGGCGTCAGGTCCTCGCCGAAGCCGACGAGGGTGATGGTCATGCGGTCGGACCACCCGTTGGTCGCCAACTCGGCTGCGACGGACGCGAACACGGCGGCCCGGTCGGCCTCCCGGCCGCTCAGCGAGACGATGCCGGGCACCGCCTCCAGGTTGAGCAGCAACCGCGAGTCGTCCATGGTGCCGAGGCTGACGAGCCCGGGGTAGGGCGCGGCCGTGTCCGTGTCCTCGTAGCGCTCGGCGTCGGTCCTGGCCAGCATCCAGAAGGTCTGGTCCTGCCCCTGCTGCCAGGGGGCGGGCGGCTTCCCGGCGGGCTGGGCGAGCTGGAGGTGCAGGTCGCCGTTGCTCAGCCAGGCCGCGTAGACGACCGGCAGCGCGCGCGACTCCTCGGCGAGGGAGGCGGCGAGCCCCCGCAGACTCCGGTCGAGCAGCCGTACGCCCTCGGGGTCGGCGCCGACGAGCAGCGCGTCCTGGACGTCCTGGGCGTCGCCGGTCGGCGTGGGCGGCTCCATACCGCGCCGCCCGCCGACGGCCCCGAACGCCGACTGCCACAGCGCCTGCCGGCGCCGCCGCCCCAGGGCGCCGAGGAGACCGGCCGCGAGGAGAGGGGCCGTGAGCAGGGCCTCGGGGAGGCCGAAGGAGCTGTCGGACTCGGCGTCGACGCTGGTGGCCTGCTGGTGGCCGGTGTCCGGGGCGGGCCGCTGCTCGGGCAGGGACACCTGGGAGGCGCCGCCGCCGACGTGCTCGTTGCCGCCGCCCTGGGCGCCGGAGCCGCCTCCGCCCTGGGCGTGATCGCCGCTCTGGGCGTAGTCGCTGATCTGCTGCTGCACATCGGGCGACACGGCGGGAGCCTCGTCGGGCATCTCGACGAGGTCGCCGCCGCGCGCGTCGCCCGGCATCTCCATGATCCAGCCGGGCCGGATGAGGCTGGCCTCGGAGAGCTTGGACCCGTCCGGCTGGACCCGGTCCTTGTTGAGCTCGAAGATCTCCTTGTAGCGACGCCCGTCACCGAGGTGGCGGTCGGCTATCTCCCACAGGGAGTCGTGGTGACGCCCCTCGGGCGGCTGGATCCGGTAGTACTTCGTGTCGCCCTGCTTGGCGGTGCTGCCGCCGGCCTCGGCGTGCGAGGCGGCGTGCGAGGCCTGCTCGGCGAGGGCGGACGCGGTGTCGGCGGCCTGCTCCTGCTGCTGGGCGAAGAGACCGCCCGGGGTCTGCTGGGCCGAGGCCACGGTGGGCTTCTGGTTGCCGTCGTACGTCTGCCCGAGCTGCGACAGTCCGGGCGCGAAGCTGGCGGCCGTGGCGCCGACGAGCAGCAGCGCGGCGACGAGCTGCCGCGCGAGCAACTGGCTGGGCCCGGCGCCGGGTACGCGCCCCGGCACGCCGACACCGGACAGCGCGGCCTTCATCTCGACGAGCACGCAGGCGGTGAACTGGGCCCACGCCAGCCACACCACGACGGTGAGGATGTTCAGAAACGTCTGAACGGTGATCTCTTGCTGCAGCCAGTCGAGGCTCGGCACCCCGTTCGGCAACGGCCACCCGATCTGCGTGGCCAGCGCGCCCGGCACGCCGACGAGCAGAACGGCCAGGGCGACAAAGGCGAAGAACGCCTTGACGAAGTCCCCGAACGACCGCCGCCGGATCCTCACCGGCTGCGGCGTCCGATTCCTCGGGGCCGTGGTCGGGGCCGTCGCTCCCGTCGTACTTCCCGTCGAGCTTGACGAGCTTGAGGTGCGGCGTCGCGGCATGGCGGGTGTCCTGGGGTCGTGTGTGGAGTGCCGTGAGGCAGAGCTGTGAAGTAAGGGGTGTGCTGAGCCTACAGAGATCTTATGGACTCGTATTGAGGTCGTCGAAGGGCGGCGGGGAGGAAGGCTGTTGACTTCCGTTTTGCCCCTGTTGCTGCTCGAGGCGACACGGCCGGACGGAACACCAGGATCACCCCCTTCGCAACTGCCACGCACACCCCTCACGTACTCCACACAATCCCCCAAGGCCACCCAAGGGGGCCCACCCGGCCCCTGATAGCTTCGTTCCCTGTCGCACACGCCAACCTCGGGGGAGAAACAGTGGCCCGCCGCGCCCTGACCACCACAGCTGCCGCGCTGACCGCGACAGCAGCCCTGCTGCTCACCGCCTGCGGCGGGGGCGAGGAAAAGTCATCGGGTGGCATCGAGGGAGCGGACACGGGTGCGAGCCCGTCAGCTTCCGTCTCGGCGTCAACGCCCTCCGGAGTAAAGCGGCCCGAGGTCACCCTTCCGAGCAGCTTCCAGTTGACCTTCAAGGACTGGACGAGCAGCGACCCGGCGGAGCAGGCGGTCCTCAACGACGGCAAGGAACAGCTCCGAGCCGGCTACGCGGCGATCATCGAGAACAAGCCCGACGGCGGCAACGCCCTCGCCTTCTACGACACGGAGGCCGGCCTCTCCCAGGACCGTGAGTGGCTCAAGTCCTACACCGACAAGAACGTCACCGTCATCGGCGAGCTACCTGTCTTCGATCCTGAGACCACGCTTTTCGCGAAGAAGACGAAGGCCCAGCTCAGGTACTGCACGGACGAGAGCAAGGCGCAGACGAAGCACCGGAAGACGGGCGAGGTCGTCGGAAATCCTCCAGGGACTGACCCCCACGTGGCCTACATCGTCACGATGCAGAAGAGCGAGCAGGGCGTGTGGCAGACCGTGTCCACGAACTCGAAGAGGGGCGGTTGCTCCTGATGACGCGGTGCAAGGGAGCCCTGACCACGATGGTCGGGACGGCTTTGACGGTCGCGCTCTCCACCACGCCCGCTCATGCCGTCGGCGTGGGAAACGACAAAAAGCCTTCCAGCGTCGACACCTCGGGAAACGCCGGCAGCGACGGAACCCTTTCGGCATCCGTCTCCGGCATCCAAGTCTCCTACCCCGAGGGTGGAGACGGCGGCGGCAAGAAGGGGAACCTCGGCGCCGTTGACCCCAATTGGGAACCGCCCGCCTGCTGGTACGAACCCGCCATGACCTCCGAGCAGCTCAAGAGGTTCGTGGACACGGACAGCGGCGGCGACGTCGGAATCCACCATTCCTGGTGGGGCAAGGGTCTGTGGACCGACCACTACAGGGACGGCAAGCCCGCAGAGAATTTCGATCTGCACTCGCCCAAGAACAGCGTCTCCGAGGGATACAAGAACTACAACCTCGGCAAGGACGGCTACTTCTGGCGCGGGGTGGCACCGGACCCGAATGCCTCCGACTCCTGGGACTGCGGCCGCATCATGTTCTGGGTGGACGCCGGCGAAGTCCCGGACGACCCGAACACGCCCACCCCGAAGACGCTCGCCGAGTACTCCTACGACAAGGTCAAGGTCCCGGAAACGAAGGTCGACCTGAAGCCAGCGGCCAAGTCCACGGTCAATCTGCCCACTTGGGTGTGGCTGGACAAGGGCACCTTCCAGGACGTCAAGGTCCGCGCCGAACTCCCCAACACAGACCTGTGGGCCGAGACGACCGCAAAGCCGGTCGCCCTCCACCTGGAGCCGGGCACGGACGACGCCGAGACCTTCCCCGCCTCCGGCGACTGCCAGATCAACGACGACGGCAGTATCGGCACCCCGTACAGCAAGGGCAGCGGCGACAGGACCCCGCCGTGCGGCATCCGCTACCTCCGCGCCACCAACGGCACCCCGTACCAACTCTCCGCCAGCGTCACCTGGCAGATCACCTGGGAAGGCTCGGGTGGCACCGGCGGCGACCTGCCCGACGGCACCTTCGAGACCACGCAGGAGATGAACGTCCAGGAAATCCAGTCGATCAACCGCTGACCACCGGATCCCAAGTCGTTCGCAACCGCCACGCCACACTCCTCACCTTCCCCACACAATCCCCTCCTGCCTCTCAAGGGCCCAATCCCCTCCCCTGGTAGCTTCGTTCTCTGTCGCGTACACCGAAACTACGGGGGAGATCAACTGTGGCCCGCCGCGCACTGACCACCGCTGCCGCAGCGTTCGCCACGACGGCGGCGCTGCTCCTGACCGCCTGTGGCGGGGGCGGCGATTCGCCATCGGACGACATCAAGGGAGCAGGCAACGGCTCGAGCAGCCCGTCGGCGTCGGCGTCGTCCGCGGCCCCCGGCGTCAAGCGCCCGGTGATCAAGCTCCCCAGCAGCTTCCAGCTGACCTTCCAGAACTGGACGAGCAGCGACCCCGTCGAGCAGGCCGTGCTCAACGACGGCAAGGAACAGCTCCGGGCGGGGTACGCGGCGATCATCGAGAACGACCCCGACAGCAAGGCCCGCGCCTTCTACGACACCGAGAACGGCTTCTTGCAAAGCCAGCAGTGGATCAGGACCTACACGGACAAGAACCTCACCGTCGTCGGCAAGTTGCCCGTGTTCGACCCCAAGGTCACCCTCGCCAAGGACAAGGCGGCGGCGTCCCTCTCCTACTGCACCGACGAGAGCAAGGCCTCCACGAAGAACCGCAAGACCGGCGAGGTCAAGGGGAACCCGGCAGGCACGGACCCCGAGGTCCTCTACGTGATCTCCATGGGCAAGAACGCCCAGGGCGTGTGGCAGGCAGTGTCCGCCCACTCGGAGAGGGGTGGCTGCGCCAAGTGAGGTCCTCACACGTCTCCCGGCCTCTCACGGTCTTCTCACTCACCGCCGCTCTCCTCGCACCCGTCCCTGCCCTCGCCCTCGGCGGCGAGGGCAGTTACGGCGGCGGAGCCAAGAACAACGAGATCTCCGCTTCCGCCTCGCAGTCCCGGATCAAGGTCACGCAGACCAGCGGCCCCACCGGCGGCAAGCAGGGCACTGTCGCGTCGACGGACGTGAACTGGGAGCCGCCGCCCTGCTGGTACGAGCCTGTCTTCACCCCGGAGCAGCTGAAGAACTTCTCCGAGAACGACGGCAGCGGCGACGCCGGTCTGCGTGACGGCTGGTACGGCTCGGAGCTCTGGACCGACCACTTCAGGGACGAGAAGGACGCCACCACCATCTTCACTAAGCCGGCCACAGTGAAGGGGTACACGAACTACAACCTCGGCAAGAAGGGCTACTTCTGGCGCGGAGTGTCACCGGATGTCACCAAAGTCGACGACACCTCGCTGTGCAGTCGGCTGATGTTCTGGCAGGACGCCGGCGACATCCCCGACGAACCCAACGCCCCCACCCCGGAAACCCTCGCCGACTACGCCTACGACAAGGTCAAGGTCCCCGAGACCAAGGTGGAGTTGAAGCCGGCGGCCAAGTCGACGGTGAACCTTCCCACCTGGGCGTGGCTGGACAAGGGAACCTTCCAGGACGTCAAGGTCCGCGCCGAACTCCCCGGAACAGGCCTGTGGGCGGAGACGACGGCCAAGCCGGTCGCTCTGCACCTGGAGCCGGGCACGGACGACGCCGAGGTCTACCCCGCCTCCGGCGACTGCCAGATCAACGACGACGGCAGCATCGGCACGCCCTACACCAAGGGCAACGCCGACAAGACCCCACCCTGCGGCATCCGCTACCTCCGCGCCACCAACGGCACCCCGTACCAACTCTCCGCCAGCGTCACCTGGCAGATCACCTGGGAAGGCTCCGACGGCTCCCGCGGCGACCTCCCCAACGGCACCTTCGAGACCACTCAGGACATGAACGTCCAGGAAATCCAGTCGATCAACCGCTGATACCCACGACAGCGCCTCGGCTGCCGCGCGATGCCGTCGCGCGCGCAGTCGAGTCGCAACTCGGCTTCCCTCATAGCCCTGTCGCGGAACCGACTGTCCCGCGGACCTCGACCTGCCGTGCGATAAGTTCGGCACACGCTCTGATGAAGACGTTGCGGGTGCTATGGGGGAACACACGTGTCACACAGGCCGACCGACTGGCACATAATCGACCTGGACGCGGACCCGACTCCGGGCGACCCACAGCGCATCCGCAAACTCGCCGGTACCCTGCACGACTTCGCCGACGATGTCGGCGATGCCCTGCGTGACCTCAGAGGCATCGCCAAGGAGGACGAGATCCTCTCATGGGCGGGGAAGACGGCGGATGTGTTCGCGGAAGAGTTCGCGGACGCCCCGAAGAGGCTGCGGAAGCTGAAGAAGTCGTACGACCTCGCAGGCGACGCCCTGGCCTCCTTCTGGCCGGACCTGGAGACCGCGCAGGACAAGGCCGACAAGGCACTGCGCGACGGGCGAAAGGCGCGCGCCGAACTCACCACCGCTCAAACGGCCCTGTCCGGTGCCAACGACTGGGTACGGACGGCGACCGAGAAGACCGACTCCTACGACCCGTCGAAGAACGGCGGCAGGGAGGTCCCCAAGCCGGACGAGTCAGAGGTCCGCCGCGCCACCCGGAACGCCCAGCACGCCAAGGCGCGCCAGGACGCGGCCGAGCGCGAGGTCCAGACCGCGCAGAACGCCCTCGACGCGGCGAAGAAACTCGCCGGCCAGGCGAAGCGGATGCGCGAGGAAGCCGCCGGCCGCACGGTCACCAAGCTGCGGGAAGCCTCCGACGCCGGGATCCCCAACCGCCACTGGTGGGAGGAGATCGGCGACTGGGTCTCCGACAACTGGGACGAGATCGTCACCGTCTGCAAGTGGATCGTGACCGTCGTCGGCATCATCGTGATGATCATCGGCGGCCCACTGGGATGGCTGGTCTTCGCGGCTGCCCTGATCGTTCTCGCGGACACGCTGAGAAAAGTCATCAAGGGGCAAGCCGGCTGGGGTGACCTGCTATGGGCGGCACTGGACTGCATTCCTGCCACGAAAGGATTCACGAGTCTCGCCAAGCTGGGCAGTCTGTGGAAGGCCGGGGGACTGAAGGCGCTCGGCACCGGCTTCATGGGCGGCATCGGTGGCGGCTTGAATAATGTCGGGAACAGCGTGCGCGCGCTCAAGGATGTCCGGCTCCTGACCTTCAGCATGATGGGAAAGAGTCGGTGGTGGAAGGCCGACTCCCCTCGCGTGAGTTCTCCCACCAGGGCGGCGGACGACGCTCTCCCCTCAGATATTCCCGTGTACCACAGGGACGGGGCGACGGCCATTGGGTACGACCCCGCCACTCTCAGGAACTTCGATGTGGCGGAGCGAATTCCGGGCTATCAGGACGTCATCATTCACGGAACGACAGACGGACGCATGATTGCCGGGGAGGCGAACAGAGCAGGACTGAGGGCGGGTGGTCACACCGTCCACCCGAACCATGTCCTCGATACGATCAACCAAATACCCGGCTACAATGGCGAGCCCGTCCGGATGCTCACCTGTCATTCCGGGGCCGCCCAGCCGCAAGTAATCCAAGAGATGGCGAACTCCTTGGGAGTTCCCGTCAAGGCTCCTACCAACGCAGTCGGTGTGCCGAGCTTCGGCGAGGGCCCCTTCACACCACACATCAGGGACGGCGGAGTGTGGCTCACTTTTCTTCCCATGGCCTGAAGACGGCGGCACTACAAGGAGTTTCGATGATTCGGCCCGTAGGATTCTTTTCCGAACTCTCTCCCGGCTGGGGGCTGGCCGAGACCGGCTCGATCAGGGATGCCGTAAGGCCCTCAGGCGAGTCGGACGAGAACAGCATCCTCGAGTACCTCAGAAAGGGAACCGGGATCTGGAGCGAGATGAGTGCCGGACCGGACGTCCTGGACCCTGACGCAGCGGACCTGCCCGGCGTGGGATCGCTCTTCACCGATGGCACGTGGCTCTGGCGCGAGGATCTGCCTTATTACGTGGCTAAGTACCATGTGTCGCTGCCTGACGAGTTCGTCGAGCACATCAGGGCCCGGAGCTACGAGGCACCGCCAGTACCCGAAACCAGGCTGATCGAAATTGCGACACAGGACCTCGGAATCAGCATGGGATAGGAACACTGACCAACAAGATAGGTTGCATTGATGCCCAGTTTCTCGCTGGCGGTCCCAGAGTCTTGGTGGGAGTTCGACGTCCGCCCCGAAGGCCGTGAGGCCACGATCAGGTCCCTCGTCGACGAGCGGGTCCGGAAGATGCCCGAACTCGCCGCGTATCGCACCGAGATGAACTCCATGCTCCGCAAGATGGCCAAGGACGCCCACGACTCCGGTGCCCTCTACCTGGGCTGCATGGCGGAGAACTTCGACGGCATCCCGCTGTCCGCGACCGTCACGGTCTCGGTCCTCGGCGCGAGGAACAGACAGGGCGTGGCTCTGTCCACGGACCCGCGTGCCATCGCCGACAGCCTGCGCACCATCACGCCTCGCCGCGAAGGCGACGCCTGGCGCAAGGTCACGACCGTGGAGATCCCGGAAGTCGGTCCGGCCGCGCGCACATACGGTGTCGAGGACGTTCCCGTCGCCGACGGGGACAGCCGTACGCTGCGTATGGTGCTGTCCCAGACGTACGTGCCCGTACCAGGAACCACCGACCAGGTCGTGCTCGTCTCGGGTGCGAGCCCCGTGCTGGACCTGGCCGAGGCGTTCCATGACATCTTCGACGCTGTGACGGGCACGTTCCGTTTCATCTGAGTCGTCCGACCGGCTGGGGGAATCCACATGGGCAAAGGCAAGAGCGACCTCGCGCTCCCGCTGAGCGAGCTGGAGGGCTACGGGCGCCGGCTTCGTTCCATCAAGACCCGTCTGAATCACACAAAGAAGCTCTTCGAGTCCTACAAGGACGACATCGGCGACGGCAGTGTCAATGACGCGCTCGGGGATTTCGAGTCCAACTGGGAAGACGGGCGCGAGGACATCACGCAGCAGCTCGATGCGTTGGCGAGTATGTCCGATGCCGTTGTTCGCGAGTTCAAGAAGCTTGATGACGAGCTTGCCAAGAAGGCGAACGACGCCATGAAGACCGAGGACAAGCGGGGCGGTAAGGGCGGTAAAGGTGGCAAGGGGGACGGCGGGGGTAAGTAGCCCGCTGTCCTGGAGGCATGGAAAAGGCCCCGGATCCGGAGATCCGGGGCCTTTCGCGTGCCTTCGTCAGGAAGCGACCGCGGCGTTGAGGTGCAGGTCCGCCGCGATGCCCTGGGGGGAGACGGCGAGGCCCGCGCCGCCGCCGATGCCGGCGTTGAGGCCGGCGGCCGAGGTCTCGACGTAGAGACCGGCCGCGGCGCCGGCGCCCGCGGCGGCACCCGCCTGGCCGCCGGCGATGGTGTCCAGCTCGGCGTCGGACATCTGGGCGGTGTCGATCTGCGGGGTGAAGGCCATGGGGGGCGGTTCCCTTCGTTCAATAATTCGAAGTGCTCGAGCGCAACCGATCCAAGCACGTCGGGAGAAGGGACGGCCAGTCAGTGGTTATGGGGGTGCGGTGGATTTCGGGGGCCGAATTCATGGGTGTGACCGTTCGGTCACCGGGGAACCCGCCCTCTTCACATCTTCCGCCACTTCGCGATACAGGAATGTATTGCGCGGCGATGGAAATGAGCCGAGAGCGGGTCCTGCCCGGGATGCCTACGACGCCGCGGTGAACGGTGTGCAGATCCGTCGAATGTTCCGGATCAGCGGTTCACCGACTGGATCTCCTGCACCGTCACGTCCTGTGTCGTACCGAATGTGCCGTCGGGGAGGTCGCCGCCGTCGCCGTTCGTGCTCGTCCAGTTGATCTTCCAGGTGATCGTGGCGCTCAGCGGGTAGGACTCGTCGTCGCCCGTGGAGCGCAGGTAGCTCACGCCGCAGGGAGGTGTCTCGCCGGCCTTGCCCTTCGCATACGGTTCGCCGATGCTGCCGTCCTCGTTGATCGCGCATTCACCGGAGGCGGGATAGGTCTCGGCGTCGGCCGTGCCCGGTTCGATGTGCAGGGAGAGGGGTTCGGCGGTGGTGGTCGCCGACAGGCCCGTGCCGGGGAGGCTCGCCGTCACCGAGAGCTTCTTGAACTTGGCCTTGTCGAGCCAGATCCAGGTGGGCAGATTGACGGTCGACTTGCCTGTCGGCGCCATCTTGATCTCGGTGTCGGGCACGGGGAGTTCGTCGTAGGCGTACTCGGCGAGGACCTGAGGGGAGACGGCCAGGGGTTCCTTGGGGGGTTCACCCTCGTCGACCCAGAAGGGCTGCTTGTCGCAGGAGTTGGCTTCCGGGTCGTCCTTGCGCTTCGGGTTCTTCACCGCCGCCCAGAACATTCCCTCGCCCTGTTTGTCGAGGTTGTAGTCCTTGTAGGGGTGGCCGTTCTTGTAGCGGTGGTCCATCATGTCGCCGACGAAGTTGCCGACCCCGCGGAGCACGAACCCGTCGATACTCCGCCACGCGTTCACCGCTGTCTCGATCTCCTTGGGCGAGAACGAGGGCTCGTACCAGCAGGCGGGCGGTGTCCAGTTGCTGTTCGAGGGAGTCAAGGTGCCCGTGGAGGGCCGGGAAGCGCCGTCGGTGTTGACCGTGACCCTGGTCTTGGCCCTGATGACACCGTCCTTCGAAGAGCCCTCGGCGCTGCCTTCGTAGCCACCCTTCTCGCCGCCGCCCCTTCCGCCACCCGCTGTGGCCGTGGACGGCACGGCCGCAACAGCGACCGCCAGAGCCGACGCCGCGACGGCGCGCAGCACAGTCGTACGGCTCATCACATGCACCTCTTGGCGGCCTCCGTGGACGAGACCGTGACGGTCTGCCACACGCCCTTCGCGTTCTTCTCCAGGCGGGTGCTGTAGAAGACGTAGTCGCTGGGGGACGCCTTGACCGACTTGTCGACCTTGTCGGTCGTGCCGTCCTTCGGGTACGTCCGTGTCGCGTCCATGCAGTACGTGACAGAGGCGGCGCCGTCCTCGTGGAACGTGACCTCGCGGTCGTAGTACCGGGTCTCGCCGGTGAAGCTCCGGTTCTCCTCACGGAAGGACTTGATGTAGGACGCCGCCGAGGCCAGCGCGTCGTCCTGGGAGTAGAACTTCAGGGCGGGGTACTTCTTGGCGTCGGCGGTGATCGCCTCGTCGATGGAGTTGATGCGCCGCTCGTTGTCGGCCAGGATCGCGTCCTTCTTCGCGTCACCGGTCGCGCCGCCCTCGAAGACGTTCTGCACATCAGCCGGCAGCTTGATCTCCGGTCGTTCGATGTTGTCGGCCGGGGCCGACGCCGACGGGTTCGCCGTCCCCGACCCCGTGTCCGCGCCCGCGATCTTGTCGCCGTCGCCGTCCTTCTTGTCCGCCGTGTCCGAGCCTCCGCAGCCCGTCAGCAGCAGCGCCACCGCCGCGGTCAGGGCGGTCGCGGCCGCCGTGGTCGTGCGTGTGCGCATGGGGGTGTACCTCCAGTGGGGGGGGATCGGTGCTCAGGGAAGCCCAGAGGGCCTCACTGGACCTCGTTCTGTGCCACCGCCTGCCCGTGGACGACCACGTCGCCGCCGTAGAACATCCCCGTGAAGACCGGGGAGTAGGTGAGCTGTACGTCGACCTCCACCTGCTCGGCGTCCGCCGCCACGCAGTGGGTCGCCGCGATGTCCGCGCCCGTCATGTCCATCTCGCGGGCGAAGGCCTTCACGCGGGCGTTGCAGTTCTGGAAGTTGATCGGGGCGGGGCCGCCCTCGTTCTCGTAGAGGGCGTCGCGGTCGATGTCCTGGGCGGCGAAACGGGCCGCCTGTTCCGCGATGTCGGCCGCCCGTTCCCGCTTGGAGATGGACAGACCGCCGTCGATGACGAACGCGGAGAGGGAGAGGAAGACCAGCGTGAAGATGATGACCGCGCCGGCGCCCGAGCCGCGGTCGTCCAGACGCGCGCTGCGGGACGCCCACCAGGAGCGCGGGGAGGGGCGGTGGTGGCTCACGCCGACCTCCGGAACGGGTCCAGCGGAGAGCTGAAGCTCGCCGTCAGCGTGGTCGGGACGTCGAGGCCGAGCATGGCGAGGCCTCGCACCTCGCAGCTCACCTCGACCGTGAAGATGGTGTCGGGCTCGAAGCCCTGGCTCGTCTGGACGACCGACACGGGGCCCGCGCAGACGTCTGCCAGGTTCGCCTCCGCGGCCTTCTTCGCCTCGGCCATGGCGGTGGCGTGGTCCTTCTGGATCGAGCCCGCGCGGGCCGCGTCCCTGGCCGCTCCGTCGAGCGCCCCGCGGCCGTCCACGAGCTGGCCGAAGGCCACCAGGACGAGGATGAACAGGATCATCACCGGTGCGAGGATCACGACCTCGACCGTGGACAGGCCCCGGTCGTCGCCCATGGACCGGCCCTTCTTCCGGAAGAAGGCAGGAGGGGAGAGTGTCATCAGTTCTCCTCCTGTACGAACCGTTCCACCGGGCCCGCCGACTGCGCGTGCACCGTCAGGTTCAGCCCGGGGAACACCGTCGGCACCCGCGCCGCGATCTCCACGCCCACCGTGTTCTGGTCCGGCTGGAGCATCGTCACGTCCGGCCCCAGCACCAGTTGCGGGCCCAGCTGGCGGATGTACGCGTCCACCACGTCCTGCGCCTCGCCCCGCCAGGCGCCCGGGCGTTCGTCGGCCGTGGCACGCGCCTTGCGGGCTCCCGCCTGGGCCGCGGCCTGGGCGACGTGGTCCGCGAAGAAGTACAGGGCGAACTGCACCGTCGCGAAGATCATGAAGAAGAGGACAGGGGTGAGCAGCACGAACTCGATCGCGGTCATGCCGGAGTCGCCGCGGGCCGCCGCCGCTCTCCGCGCGGCCCGCACCCTGCGGCACATCCGTCTGCTCACATCCGTCAGCATCCCCGTGACCCCGTTGTCCCTGTCCGTCCCTGTGCCTGTCTCTACGACGATCAGGCGATCAGCAGGTCTTGCCGGCGTCCGCGCCCTTGATGCAGTCGCCGACCTTGTTGGCGCCCTCGCTCAGCGCGGCGTTGATGATGGCGGCCACGACACCGACGATCGCCACGACGACCGCGGAGATGATGACCCACTCGACCGCGGAGGCACCGCGGTCCAGCTCGCCGGAGCGGGCCCGCTCGGTGCGGGCCTGCAGGAAGGTGACCAGGAAGTCCACGGCGGGGATGCCGGTGTGGAAGTTGCGTCCGTTCATGACGTCTTGTCCTTTCGAAATCGGATCCGGGAAGTTCTGGAGTTGTGAAGGTCGGCGAACTGCGGGCGGTTCACTGCACCTGGAACACCCGCATCGCCGCCGGAAAGATCAGGAACACCAGGAACCCGGCGCACAGCAGCAGCTGCGCCACGAGCATCGACTGGGACTTCTCACCCGCGCTGCCCTCGATCTCGGCGAGTTCGCGGTGCCGCATGGTCTCGGCGCGGGAAGCGAGGGACTCACGGACCTTCGCTCCGTCGTCCGCGACCAGGGCAAGGGAGGCGGAGAGGTCCTTGAGCTCCTCGACGCCGATCTCCTCGCCGAGCTGGCCGAGCGCCTGCCACTGGCTGAGGCCGGTGATACGGGCGTCGGACAGGGCGTTGCGGATGCGCTGGTTGGCCCAGCCGTCCGACACCTCCGCCGCCGCCATCAGGGCCTCCGGCAGACCGCGTCCGCCGGCCAGGCTCATCGACACCAGGTCGAGGTACGCGCCGATCACGCGCCGCAGGTCACGCCGCTTGTCCGCGGCGTCCCGCCGTACCTCGAGGTCGGGCAGGAAGAAGAAGACCACCGCGAACAGCAGCGCCAGCCACACTGGGATGATCGGGCTCTTGCCGACACCCAGGGTGTAGACGATGGCGAACAGGAACGGGCCGAAGAACAGGCCCGCCACACCCAGCAGCACCTTCGTCGCCAGGAACTTCTCCCAGCTGCGCTCCAGCACCGCCAGGTCCGCGCGCAGCGAGCGCTGCTCCCAGCCCTGCTGCAGATAGAACTCGGAGACCCGCAGGCCGACTTCGGCCCGCAGCGCGCCGAGGCGCCCCTTCTCCCGTTCGCGGCGCGCCGATTCGTACGCCGAGCCGCGCGCCCGCATCGCGTCGATCCGCGCGACCTGCGAGATCGCGCTCCGCTTGCTGGGCATGAGGGCGCGGACCAGGGCGTAGATGCCCAGGCCGATGACGGCGCCGACGACGAGCGGCATCGTGAGGTTCATCGGCGTGCCCCCTCTTCCTGCGGCAGTTGCTGGGACTGCTGCGACTGCTGCGACGGCGTCCCGGGACGGACGAACTGGACGGCTGCCTCGTCCCGCACCAGGAAGCGCTCGGGCGTCTCGATGGTGGACAGCTTGCGCAGCCACCAGAAGCCGAGCGCGAACAGGCCGCAGACACAGGCCAGGACGAGCTGGCCGGCGGGAGTGCCGTACGGCTCCACGAATTCACGGTTGAAGATCGACAGGCCGAGGACGAAGGAGATCGAGACCGCTACGACGATCTGCACCGACCGCCGCGTGGACGACCGCTGCGCCATCACGCGCTGCCGCATGTCGACCTCCTCGCGGGCCGACTTGGCGAGGGCGCCGAGCACCTGGCGCAGACCGGGGCCGCGCAGGCGGGCGTTGAGGATCAGGGCCGCGACGATGATGTCGGCGGAGGCGTCGTCGATCTCGTCGGCGAGCTGCTGGAGCGCCTCGGGCAGCGGGGTGCGGGCGCGCAGGCGGTCGACGAGGGCGTCGAGGTGGGGGCGCAGGACCGGGGCGGCGGCGCGGGCGGAGGCCGGGATGGCCTGTTCGAGGCCCACCGCGCCGGCGATGGTGTCGCGCAGGGACTCCGTCCAGGAGGCCAGGGCCTCCACGCGGCGCATGGCGGCCCGTTCCTCGCCGGCGCCGCCGAACAGGCGGTCCCAGAAGAATACGAGGACACCGGCGGCGATGCCCGCGACCGCCCAGCGGGTGAGGAGCAGGACGACGAGGCCGACGATGGCCGCGAGCGAGCCGCGCTGTCCGGCGAAGCGGATGAGTTCGCTCGCCCGCTCGGCGGCCTTCTGCTTCTCGTGGTCGGGCTTGGCGGGCAGGCCGCGTACGGCGACGAGCAGGAGCGCGATGCCTCCGCCGACGGCGACGCCGCTGCCCATCGAGTACAGAACGGTGGTGGAGAACAGGCCGCCCATGGAGCCGAGCGAGCCGAGTGCGGCGAGTGTCGTGTGCATCCCCGTCACCCCCAGGTCCCGGTCGGCCGGTAGCCGTGTGCCATCAGTTCCTCCAGGCAGGCGATGGGGGCGTGCGGCACGACCCGGCCGTCGGGAGCCTCCGCGAACACCTCGCTGGACAGGACGCGTCCGTCCACGCCGTTGACCTCGCGGACGGAGGTGACCATGCGCTGGAGGCGGCCGCCGTTGCCGTAGTTGTTGCGCCGCTGGATGAAGACGACGAAGTTCACCGCGCCCGCGATCAGCATCTGGCTGGCCTCGATGGGCAGCCGTTCGGAGGCCTGCAACGCGTAGGTGGAGATACGGTTGAAGACCTCGTGCGAGCTGTTGGCGTGGATCGTGGACAGCGAGCCGTCGTTGCCCTGCGACATCGCGTTGAGCATCGTGACGATCTCGTCGCCGAGGACCTCACCGACGATGACGCGTGAGGGGTTCATACGCAGCGAGCGTCGCACCAGCTCCGCCATCGAGATCATGCCCTGACCCTCGGAGTTGGGCAGGCGTTCCTCGAAGGCGACGACGTTGGGGTGCAGGTCGGAGAAGGTGTCGAGGCCGAGCTCCAGGGCCCGCTCGACGGTGATGAGGCGCTCGTTCGGGGGGATCTCGTTGGCGAGGGCCCGAAGGAGCGTGGTCTTGCCGGCGTTGGTGGCGCCCGCGATCATGATGTTCTTGCGGGCGCGGACCGCGCAGGCCATGAAGTGGGCGACCTCGGGCGTCACCGTGCCGTTGCCGACGAGGTCGGAGATGAACACCTTGCCCATGCGCGCGCGGCGGATGGACAGGGCGGGGCGCCGGGTGACGTCCATGACGGCCGACAGACGCGAACCGTCGGGGAGCCGGAGGTCGAGCTGCGGGTTGGCCGAGTCGAAGGGGCGGGAGGACAGACCCGAGTACGCGCCCAGTACCTGGATGAGCTCGATGAGCTCCTCGTCGGTCTCGGCGACGGGGTCGCCCTTCACCTCGCGGCCGTCGGCGTATCCGACGAACACCTGGTCGTAGCCGTTGATGTCGATGTTCTCGACGTCGGGGTTGTCCAGCAGCGGCTGGAGCCGGCCGACGCCGAACAGCGCGGCGTGCACGGCGGCCGCGTACTGCTCCTCGGTCTCGGCGTCCAGCGGCGTACGGCCCGCGTTGATCTCGGCGCGGGCGTACTCCTCCAGTATCTGGGCTATGACGGCACGCGCGTAGTGCCGCTCGTCCTCCGTGGACATCGGAGTGACGTTGTTGACCTGGTCCTGTCGGCGCTGCTCGGCGATACGGTCGCCGGCGTCCTGGCGGAACCGCTTGACCAACTGGTGGTCGACAGCGGTCATGCGCCGGCCCCCGCGTGGCCCTGCATCTGGCCCGGGTGGTGGTGCTGGGCCTGGTGGGCCTGGTTCGCCTGGGCGGAGGCGGCCCAGGCGGCGCCGTACTGCTGGTAGATGTCGGCCGAGACCTTGCGGGCCGAGCGGATCAGCAGCGACTTGTCGAGCCGGCCGCGCCTGCGGCCCGCCAGCTGGTCGGCGCCGGCCGGGTCGTCGGCGATGGTGCCGACCACGCGGGCGCCGGTCTGGGCGTGCACGAGCATGTCGTTGACCTGCGAGGCGAGCTTGGCCGCCGTGCCCGTGTCGGCGATCAGGACGACGCCGATCATCGGGGTGCCGAGGCTCGCGGCGCCGCGCGATCCGCCGTGCAGCTTGCCGGCGAGGGCGGCGGCGCGGTCGCGGACCCGGGCGATGGCCTCCGGCTCGGTGCGCGAGATGAGCAGCACGAGCGAGGCGTGCGGGAACAGTTCGACGGCGGGGGTGTCCCCGCTGACGCGTCCGCAGTCGGCGATGACGTCGGCGGCGGCGTTCGGGGAGTCGGCGAGGGAGGCGAAGGCGTGCCCGAGGGTCGGCCACAGTCCCGCGAGTCCGGCCGCCTGCTCGGCGATACCGAGCCCGACGAGCACCTCGAGGCCGCCGCTCAACGGCTGGACGTGGTCCCAGAGCTGGTCCGGCACGAGTCCGCGGCGCGCGGTGGCGGCGATGGACAGCATGCCGGTGTTGGGATTGAGCGGTCCGCCGTGCGCGGCGGCACTGCGGTAGACGAGGTCACCGCCCGCCGGGTCCGCCTCGGCGAGCAGGACACGGCGCGGCCAGACCGCCGAGAGAGCGACGGCCGCGGTGGTGACGCCGGGGGAACCCTTGTCGGCGGCGAGAGCGATGAGCGCCATGGAATGGGTGCCGCCTTCTAGTTGCCGGGGACGTGCACGATGGCGACCTGGTTCGCGGCCGCCGCGGAGGCGAGCGCGGCCGCGTCGGCCTCGTCGACGAGGACGGTGAGCGAGAGGTTGCCGGTGCTCACGGTCGCGTCGTCGTCCTCGGCCACGTTGTTCACGCGCGCGTCGTCGACGATGGCACCACCGGAGGACGAAGTGCCGCCCGAACCGGTGCTGTCGCCGGTGCTGTTCGAGGGGGAGCCGCTGGTGCTGACGCGGTAGGCGGCGACGACGTCGCCGGCCTTGATGTCGGCGGGGTACTGGCCCTCCTTGAGGGCGAGCCCGACGGAGGCCTTGCCGGCGGGGAGGCTGGCCTTCTTGGCGAACATCTCACCGACCGCGAGGGTCCCCGGGTAGATCGTGGACTTGGCCTTGTAGCCCTGGATGGTCTTCAGCTGCGACCACTCGACGTAGTGGATGCTCTCGTCCTTGGCGACCATCACGGAGGTCACGTCGGCGTCCTCGAGGGACTCTCCGGCCTGGACCTCGTTCTTCACCTTGACGACCTCGATCCGGTCACCGGCCTGCAGCACGAGCATCGTCGCGCCCAGCGCACCCACCAGGATGAGCAGCACCGCGAGCGCGGCGAGGGCCGGTTTGCGCTCGCGAGGCGGTGCGGGAAGGCGGTCGCCGACCGACGGCTGAGCCGGAGAGGCGGAACGTCCCGCGCCCGCCCCCGTACGCTCTTGGATCTTCACGCAACCGCTCCCCGTACACCCAAGATGATGTCTGTCAATTTGCCTTCAAAATTGGACACTTCACCCGCGCCTGCTCCGCACGGAATCCACGGAACGGGCCGGACGCACCCGCCCTACCTGGGCGAATAGCCAGCGCTGGGGGTGAGTGTCAAGCCATCGCACCGTATCAGCCGCACATAAGCCCCTCAAGGCGCGTCCTACGTCCTGAACCTCACTGCGCGCACCGTTACCCATCTGCAACTTCCGGCCAGGACAAACCCGTTGATGGCGGCACACGGACGGGCCGTTCGCTGTGCGGCAGCGAATCCACCACGGGCCGACGGGCGCACGGCCACCGGCGCTTTCGTCACGCCACGGACATGAGGCCCACACGATTCACTCACGTGGGACCGCAACCGCCGTGCCATGATCGTCGGCCTGTCCCCCCAACGAGGAGCCTCCATGAAGCGAGCCGTGCTCGCCGCGTCCACCCTGTCCCTGCTCTCCCTCGCCACGCTCACGGCGTGCGGCGGGAACGCCGACTCGGATGCGGCAACCGGTGAGCCCGAGCCCACCGCGTCCCGGGCGAAGCAGGTGACTCCGGCCGAGCGGCTGGCGAAGCTCATGATCACGTCGGCGGACGTGCCCGGCCTGGAGGTGAAGCCCCCGTCCAAGCAGGACGACAAGTACGTCTTCGCCAAGTCCCCCGAGGACGTCAAGACCGACAAGCCGGTCTGTGCGCCACTGGCCCTCGCGATGAACCAGCTGGCCCTCGGCGAGCCGCGGGCCGACCTGACCCATCATGTTCCGCAGAACAGTGAGTTCACGTACATCTCGCTCATGTCCTACGACTCCCCGGACAAGGCCGAGTCGGCGTTCGCCGGGCTGTCCAAGGGCGTCGACGCGTGTGGCGACGGCTTCACGGCGAAGGCGAAGGGGAGCATCACATACGGTTCCGTCACCGCCGAGAAGCCGGTCGCACAGGGCGGGGACGAGTCGCTCGCGTTCCAGGCCACGACGCCCTTCCGCGGTGTCACCCACACCCTGCACGCCCAGGCGGTCCGCAGCGGCGACGTCGTCGCCGTCTACTTCGCCGTCAACGGCTCGGCCATGGTCCAGAACAGGCCCGGCAACGCGAAGCTCCCGGCAGCGCTGGTGAAGGCCCAGAACGCGAAACTGGGCTGAGCCGCCGGCTTCCGCTCCCACGCCCCCGGGCCCGAGCCGCAGCCCGGCGACCTGTAGCACTCGCGAATCCCCGAGTAGAGTGCCGCCCGGGCAGCGATCGGAACACGGGGGGCACACCGGTGAGAGCAGTCACGACAAACAGGGCATACGCAGTGCGTCTACCGGAGTTGAGCAGTGACCGGCTGCGAGTACTCCGGCTGCTGCTCGCCCTCTGTGCCGTAGCGGGTGTCTTCGCAACCGCCACCCCGGCCCGGGCGGCGGAGGCCGCGCCCGTCACCCAGGCCGCCTATCTCGCCGAGCGTCTGCGCGAGAACCCGGTCCACGTCACCGACCAGCTCCCCCGCGAGGTCCCGCGGTCCACCGCCCCCGCCTTCGCCGGGATCGCGAAGAAGACCGGCGTGCCGACCTACGTCCTGGTCCTGCCCATGCAGGTCGGCACGGACGGCGAGCAGTTGCTCGGCGCGGTGCACGACCGGCTCGGGCGCGACGGACTGTACGTCCTGTTCGAGGGGGCGGACCTCGCGGCGGCCACGGCCTACGGCGTCCGCGTCCCCGCCGACGCGGCCATCACTGTCACGCGGTACGAACTCCCTTACGACGCGGGCCCGTTGCGCAGCTTCGAGCGGTTCGCCGAGGTCATCGCCCTGGGCAGCGACAAGGCCGGCGCCCGTGCCGAGGCGGCTCGCGAGAAGTACCAGGACGACGAGCCCGCCGACATGTACATCGGTCCCTCCGACCGCAACAACCAGTCGTTCCTCACGGGCATCCTGCTGACCGGCGTACCGCTGATGATCGTACTGACGGCCTGGTACGCGCGGCGCCACCGCCGGCGTTCCGGAGCCGAGCGGCGCGTCCCCCGGTGGGTCGTGCCCGGCGCGGCCGCCCTCACCGCCGCGACGATCGCCCTCGCCGCCCCCGTCGTCTTCGACCAGACCAGGTCGAGCGCGGCGAAGCCACCCACCCCCGCCGAACTGTCCGCCCGTGTCGAACGCGTCGCGGCGGGCCTGAAGCAGGACGCCGTCTACGCCGACCCGGAGAGCCCGCGCGTACTCGACTCGCGCCAACTGGCCCGGCTGCACGAGCGGATCCGGGACTTTCGGCGTTCCGACGGCGGCGGCCCGGTGTACATCACCCTCGTGCCGCAGACACCCGCGAGCGAGTCGGCCGGAGACTCGTGGCTGTTCGCCGCCGCTGTGCACGCGGCGTCGCGCCAGGACGGTCTGTACGTCGTGGCCGACCCGGAGGACGGCACGATCGACGTCTACAACTACGGCGTGCGCCTCACCGAGAGCCTGTCCTACGACCTGCCGGACGCGGTCACGCTCGGCGACAGCAGGGCGGACGAGGCCGACGACCATCTCCTCGGCGAGCGCCTCGACACGCTCATGACCTTCCTCGACAAGGCCCCGCGCACGGACCGTCCGGTATTCGAGTCCACGCCGGCCGCCGCCCCGAACGCCGAGGAGGAGTACGCCCTTCCGCCCCTGTTCGCCACCGACTTCTGGCCCGGCCTGTTCGTGGGCGCCTTCGCGGCACTCCTGCTGTCCGGTGTCGTGGCGGGCGGGATGTGGATCGTCGGCGGCCTGACCGGACGGCGCCGGACGGCACCCGAACCGGCGCACCTGCTGCCCGTCACGGCCCCCACCGAGCCGTCGGTCTCCTACCTCCGGCGCACCGCCCACACCGAACTCACCTCCCTGGTCGGCGCGTTCAGCGACCCGGACGACCGCACCCGCGCCTGGGACCACCTCGACGCGGCGATGCTCCTGGTCGACGGCGACCCCGACCGCGCCCGGAGATCCGGGACCGACCCCGCGACCCTGGTCGCCGTCATCGTGCTCGCCCGGGCGGGCCGTGCCGCGCTCACCGGCGACGAGACCGACCTGTGCTGTGGCGTCAACCCCCTGCACGGCCCCGGCGTGCGCCTCTCCCACGTGCGGGTCTCCGCCGAGGGCACCAGCCGGCGGCTGCTTCCCGTCTGCGCGCTGTGCCGCGACGCGGCCATCGCCGATCCGCTCGGGATGCCGGACCGGCTGATGAGGCTGCCCGCCCCTTCGGGCAGCGGCCGCCTGCCCTACTACGACGCGACCGACGGTCCGCTGACCGCCCTACCCAAGGGAATCGCCCGGCTGATCGACAAGGTGAGGGAGACCGCAGGTGTCCACTGACGTCAAGCGCCTGACCACCGTCCTCGCGGCCCTGCTGCTGACCGCGCTCACCACCACAGCGAGTCCCGCCCGGGCGGCGGACGGCGACGCCCCGAGCGCCGGGCAGCGCATCGCGAGCGCCCTGCGCAGCTCCCCCGTCTACGTCGACGAGGCGTACGCCGATGCCGTACCGCCGTCCCGGCAGCGGGAGCTGGCGCAGCAGATCCGCCGGACGGGCCTGCCGATCAAAGTGGTGCTCAGGCCCCTCGCCAAGGGCGACGCCTTCGACGGCGACTCAGGCGTCCTCGCCGCGACGGTCCGCGACCGGCTGCCGGACCAGCGCGAGCTCGTCCTCATCACCACGGACGGCGACTTCGCGGACTCCCTTGAGGGTTACGAGTGGCCCGCCGACACCCACCAGACGCGGGACGCCGTGGCCGCCGCCGGCTTCCTGGACGAGACACGGGACGCGGGACTCGCCGACCTGACCGGCAAGGCCGTGGAGCTGGTGGCGGAGGGGAAGGGCACGCAGCGGTACGAGGAAGCGACGAAGGACCTGGGCGGCTCGGCGTCGCCCTCCACCCCGTCCGACCCGGACGGCTCGGAGGCGTCCTCGGACGCGTCGTACTCGGTCGGCTCCGCCTGGTGGCTGCTCGTCGGCGTACCGGCCCTGGCCCTGGCGGCGGCCCTCGCGGCCCGCGGCGGCATCCGTTCCCGCAGGACGGCCCCGGCCGTTCCCCAGCTGGTGTTCGCCACGGCCCGCGCGGCCGACGAGGCGGAGCTGCGGCGCCGGGCGGAGGCGGAGGTCCTGGCGCTCGGCGAGGCCACCCGGGCCGCAGACCTCACCACGACACCAGGACTCCAGCACGCCCTCGACGCGTACGCCGCCGCCGGCACGGTCCTCGACGAGGCCCGGGGCCTGCCGGACCTGGCGGGCGTCCTGGCCCTGGCCCAAGAGGGCCAGGACTCCCTGACCGGCTCGGACACGGCCCTCCCCCGCTGCTTCTTCCACCCCCTGCACGGCCGCGCCGCCCTGCGCACCGGCTGGCGTCCGCTCGGCCGCCGGGAGCGGCTGGACGTGGCGGTGTGCCAGGAGTGCGCGGACGCCCTGCGGGACCGCCGCGCCCCGGAGGTGCTCACCGACACCGACGAGGACGGCCGTACCGTCCCCTACTTCGAGCTGCCGGCCGAGCGGAGCGTGTGGGCCGCGACCGGGTACGGCTCGCTGACGGCGGTGCTGGCCGGGATCAACTCCCGACGGGTCAGGGCCCGTTGACACCGGGCCGGTGGGAGGTCACCGTGCAGCCATGACTTCGGGCACGCGAGACACCGTTCTGCCTGTACCTCCCACCGACGCCGGCCTGGTCGAGCGCGTCCGCGAGCTCGCGCCCCTCGTCCGCGGGCACGCCCTGCGGACCGAGCGGGAGCGGCGGGTGACGCGGGAAGTCGTGGAGGCACTGACCGGGACCGGCATCCAGCGGATGAACGTGCCCCGGCGGTACGGCGGTTACCAGAGCAGCCTGCGGACCCAGGTCGACGCGCTGGCGGAGCTCTCCGCCGCTTGCGGTTCGGCCGGTTTCATGACGCTGATCCAGGCCGGATGCGCGTACGTCGCCGCGCTCTTCCCGGACGAGGCGCAGGACGAGATCTTCACCAGCCCCGACGTGCGCGTCGGCGGCAGCCTGGTCCCGAGCGCGACAGCGGTCCCGACGGGTGACGGCGGCTACGTCGTCAACGGGACCTCCCCCTTCGCCACCGGCTGCCGGGACGCCGACTGGCATCTGCTCACCGCCCGGGTCGAGGGACGGCCCGAGTCGGTGTGGACCGCCGTGCCCGTGTCCGAGCTGGAGATCCTCGACGACTGGCGGGTGTCGGGTCTCGCGGGCAGCGGCAGCAACAGTGTCGTGGCGCGCGATGTCGTCGTACCGGCCCATCGCGTGCTGCCGGTCGCCCCGCTGCTCGGCGGTGAGTTCGCGTCGAAGGCCAACGCCGACGACCCGTTCTACCGGGTGCCGGTGCTGCTGATGTTCTGCGCCTGGGCGACCCCGAACGCCCTCGGCCTCGCCCGCTCGGCGCTGGCGGAGTTCCGCGAGCGGATCCACCGGCGGGGCATCACGTACACCTTCTACGAGCGGCAGAACGAGGCGCCCGTCACACATCTGCAGACGGCCGAGGCGGCGTTGAAGATCTCCTGCGCCGAGCATCTGACGGACGAGATCGTCACGCTGCTCGATACGCGGGCGGCGAGCGGCGGTCCGTCCACTCCGTACACGACCGAGGAACGGGCCGGGGTCCGGGCGCGCAGCGGCTATGTGGCCAGGCTCTGTCTGGAGGCAGCCGACCTGCTGGGCTCGGCCTCGGGCGCCTCCTCCCTCCACGAGGAGGTGCCGATCCAGCGCGCCGTGCGCGATCTGCGGGCGCTGAACCTGCACGCCTTCGTCCATCCGGCGACCAACCTGGAGCTGTACGGCAGGGTGCTGGCGGGGCTGGAGCCGGGGACGCCGTTCATCTAGCCCCCTGCCTGCCTCATGTACCGGGCGGCCGGTCCTCCCGTATCGCCGCGAACAGGGCGCGGGCCCGCCGGTCGTCCCACTTCACCGCGCTGCCCTTGGAGGTCCGCAGGTCGGGATCGGCCACGGGCACGTTGAGCTGTCTGCCGCCACCGGCCGCGGCCTTCTTCAGGGCCTCGAACAGTTTCATGAGGTCGGGCAGCTCCGTACCCTCGTCCACGATGAGCGTGTCGAGGCCGGCGCTCAGGGTCGGGAAGGACTTGGACGGGTCGGCGAGGGTGGACGGGGTGGCCGCCTTGTCGGCCAGCGCGGCGAGGAACTTCTGCTGGTTGCGGGTGCGCCCCAGGTCGCCCTGGGCCTCCTGCTTGCGCTGCCGTACGAAGGCCAGGGCCTCGGAGCCGTCGAGGGTCTGGCAGCCCGCGGGCAGATCGGCTCCGGAGTCCTTGTCCCGTACGGCCTTGTCCAGGCACATGTCCACGCCGCCGACCGCGTCCACCACCCCCACGAAGCCGGCGAAGCCGATCTCCGCGTAGTGGTCGATGTGCACGCCGGTGTTGCGTTCCACGGTCTGCACGAGCAGGTCCGGGCCGCCCAGCGAGAACGCCGCGTTCAGTTTGTTCGGCGTGGCCCGGTAGCTCCTGCCGGTGTCGGGATCGACGTAGGGCGGGAGGGTCACCCAGGAGTCACGCGGCAGGCTGAGCATCGTGGCGCCGTTCGCCCCGGTGTGCAGCAGGATGACCGAGTCGGTACGGCGGCCGCCGGTCGAGCCGGTGTTGAGGTCCTTCTTGTCCTTCTCCGACAGGCCGTCACGACTGTCGGAGCCCACGACCAGGTAGTTGGTGCCCTCGCCGGGCGGCACCCGGGCGCTGAGCGCGCCGAGGTCGACGTCCTGGTTGAGCCGGGTGTCGGCCCAGACGTACGTACCGGCGCCGGCGAGCGTCAGGACGGCCGACAGGACGGCGGCCGTACGCACGAACCGGCGGCTGCGTCCGGCCCGGCGGCGGGGGTTCCTGCTGCCGGGGCTTCTGCTGCCGGGGTTCCTGCTGCCGGGGTTTTTGTTGCTGCCTCTTCGGCCTCCCTCGCTCCTTCGGCCACGCTCCTCGACGCTGCTGTCGTAGCGTCCGGGCGCGGCCTGCGAGGACATGCCGGGCAGGGGGGCGGTACGGGTCGAGGGCGGGGGTACCAGCGGGGACGCGGACGGGACCCTTCTCGGGTCCCGCCCCGCCCGGTGGTCTCCCGGATGGTCGGTCCAGTCGCTCATCGGCCCCTCGAAGGTGCTGTGGGTGTCAGCGCATCGGCACGCTCTTATACGGAACGGGGCCACCGATCTGTTCAGCGGCCGTGCCCGAGCGCTGCATCCGCTGCCACCTGAGCCGGCTGCCGACCAGCAGCGCGACCAGTGACTGGATCACGACGAGATACATCAACTGCCGGTAGACGACGATCTGGAACGGCATCGACCACAGGGCGCGTACCGGCTCGCCGTCGAGTCTGAGCGCGTAGCCCGAGCAGACGATCTGCACGCCGAAGAAGGCGAACCACACTCCGGCCGATTCCACCGGGTCGCGGAACAGCACGCCGTACAGGGCATAGACGTCGATGACGGGCGCGAGCAGCGGCAGGGCGACCTGGAAGAGCGCGAGGTAGGTCAGCCCGCGCCGCCCGAACCGCCCGGCGGGCCCGGTGCCGAAGAGCGCACCGCGGTGCTTCCACATGGCCTGGAGCGTGCCGTAGCACCACCGGTACCGCTGCCGCCACAACTGCCTGACGCTGGTGGGCACTTCGGTCCAGGCGACGGCGGACTCCTCGTACAGCACCCGCCAGCCGGCCCGCCACAGGGCCATCGTCAGGTCGGTGTCCTCGGCGAGGGTGTCTTCGCTGACCCCGCCGACGCCGATCACGGCGTCCCGGCGGAAGGCCCCGATGGCGCCCGGGACGGTCGGCATGCACTCCAGCACCTCGAACATGCGCCGGTCGAGGTTGAAGCCGAAGACGTACTCGAGGTGCTGCCATCTGCCCAGCAGGGTGCGCCGGTTGCCGACCTTGGTGTTGCCGCTGACGGCGCCCACGGCGGGATGCGCGAGCGGCTGGACGATCCGCTCGATGGCGTCGGGCTCGAAGACGGTGTCGGCGTCGACCATCACGACGATGTCGTACCGGGCGTGCGCGAGCCCGGTGTTGAGGGCGGCGGCTTTTCCGGAGTTGGGCTGCCGTACGACTTCTACACGGGGGTCACCCATGTTCTCGGCGATGTCGGCGGTCCGGTCGGTCGACCCGTCATCGATGACGATGACCTGGAGCTCCTGATGACTGGAGTCGAGCAGCGACCGCAGGGTCGACCCGATCCCGGCCTCCTCGTTGTACGCCGGGACGAGCACGGTCACCGGCCCGGACGTGTCGCGCATCCAGGGCGCCCCGGTCCGGAACCGCTCCAGCCGGCGCACATGCGCCCGCGCGAACAGGGCCAGCAGCAACAGCCGCAGCACGCCGAGTCCACCGGCGACACCGAGGATCCAGATCATGGCGGTGGAGAAGACCTGCCCGATCCGCGTGATCCAGATCAGCGCCTCCCCCGACCACCGCTCGACGAAGGAGGCGGACTTGTACGGCACGAGCCGCAGCCCGTCGGACACGGTGGTGAACCGGTCGACGCCGGGGTTCTTCAGCAGCCTGCGCGCCTCCGCGTAGGCACTCTCCGTCTGGCTCAACTGCCGGACGATCCCCTGCGCGGGCTTCCTCGCGCCTTTGTCGGCGGCGACGAGCACGTACCCGTACCCGGTGGCCTTGCGCGCCGCCTGCCACTCCCTCCCGCACAGGGTGTCGGGGGTCGTCGTCCGCGGCATCCGCAGCAGATTGGTCCGCTGCCCGGTGGTCCCGGCCAGAGCGCTCTGGGTCAGTTCGAGCTCGGCCTCGAAACGGGGCGCGGACGACTCCCCCAGCACGGCCCCGGTGTACGTGTTGGACCCGATCTCATGCCCCTCGGACCGGATCCGCCGTACGAGATCCGGATGCCGGGCGGCCTGCGCGCCGTGCACGAAGAAGGTGGCACGCGCGTTGTTCCTGCGGAGCAGGTCAAGCAGCCGCGGGGTCCACACGGGGTCCGGCCCCCCGTCGAAGGTGAGCGCGACGGTCCGGGCGGGCATCGCCCCGGTCCGTATCCCGTCCCGGTTGATCCCGATCACGGGCCCGCCCTTCGCGACGGCCTCCGGCACGGGCGAGGCACAGGGCGTCCGCGTCTTGGCGGCGTCGACCTCGTGCTGGGTCCAGCCCTCGAAGATCAGAAAGGCGAAGACGAGGGGGAGGGTGAGGGCGAGAAGCAGCCAGTGGGCCCGGGGGTCGCGGGACTGTTTGTGGCGGGCGCGGGGTTTGGAACTGGCCTTGGCCTTGGCGCGGCTCAGGTTGCGTCACCGCCCCCGGGCGCGGACCACACCCCGCCTCCCGCGAGCCGTCTTCTCCCGCACCTCGCGCCGGGGAGCCTTCCGCACGAAAGGGGCGCCGACTTCGCTTGCACGCTGCGGGAGTTACGCATGGGGCGCGAGTGTAGTTTCGGAGCGGTTGGCGTATGGGCGGAACGGCGAGCTTCACAGGAGATGGCCAGGGATGAACTCGGCGACGGGCACGGACAGACCCCGTGGGACGCGGCGAGCCAAGATCGCCCGGATCACGGCAGGCACGACAGCGGCGGTCGCCTCCCTGATCCTGGCACTGCTGCTGCCCACACCGCCGGACCTCCTCGATGCGATCCGGACCGAGAACCGCGCCTCCGACGCTTTCATCTTCGCCTGGGCCCTGATCGCAATCCCCGTGGCAGGCCTGCTCCACACTCCCCTGGCACTGGCCCGACGCGCCCGGATCGGCACGGGCTGGGCACTGATCACCGGTTACTGGCTGTACGTCGTGCTGATGGCCGCGCTGGCGTGGCGGGTGCAGGGCTTCTTCCCGACTTCGGACGCCCCGGGCAAGAACGGCGGCCTGTTCGGCGCGGCGATTCTGATGGTGATCGGCGTGCCGCTGTTCATCGTCGGCTCGGGAGGGGTGTTCCGCGAGACACGGGGCGACGGCGAGGGAACCCTTTCCACCCAGGTCCGAGACCAGCTCACAGCGGTCACCGTGCTCTGCTGCACCTTCATCGGCGTGGTGGCAGGCATGGCAAGCGGCTACGCCTTCAACTTCCCCCGCGACGGCTTCCCGGCGGTGTTTCTCCCGGGCGGCGCACTCTGGGGCCTTTTGGCGGGCGCCACCGTCGGCAACGTCCTCGGCGCACTACTGCCGCGCTCCGCGGACAGCCGGCGCACGATGACCGCCCACGCGGGGTCGTTCGCCCGTACATCCGCGGGCCTGTTGGCGTGCTGCCTGTGCCTGTCGCAGCTGGGCTGGTTCCTACCGGCGTGGGCGGTGGCGCTGATCGGCCTTCCGGCGCCGTTCGTGCTGTTCGTGCTGGCGGGTCGCTATGAGTGGCTGGGGCAGTGGGTGGAGTACCGGCAGATCGAAGTGCCGAAGGGCGCGCTGTACTGAGCGCGTGCGTTCACTCACACGGGGACGTACTTCCTGTCCCACCGGCTCTGACGCACACCTCCCCAGGTGCCCATCACGACGGCGAGGACGAAGAGGAAGGAGCAGGGCCACCCCGCGAACGGGGCTCTACAGCGGCACGACAGGCCCGAGCCAGGCGAGCCCCAGCGAGCCACCGGCACACACGAGCCCTCCCTGCGCCTGACCGCGAATTAGGCACCCGCACTAGCGAATCGTTCCTCGCAAGGTCATAGCACCGGACTCTGGACACCACGGCATCCGAGCCCTCACCTGCTCGGGCACGATCAGGACACAGCCAGCCCTCCGAGAGCCCCATACGCCCCGGATTACCCCTGTTCCCATAGAACTTCGCCCTGGTGAAACCGGAAACCCCACCGGTAACGTCAGGGCGATTACTGAACTTCTGTCTCTCACGGGGAGCCACTGTGAAGCGCCGCCCATTGCCCGTTGCTGCCGCACTGGCGGCAACGGCAGCACTGCTGTTGACGGCCTGCGGTAGCGGGGACGACAAGTCCAGCGACAACGACAAGATCGCCGGCGCCGACTCTGCAGAGTCCACATCACCGACTCCGCCCAGCGCATCCGACGCGAAGCGCCCGAGCGTGAAACTTCCCAAGGACGTCAAGGAAACGTTCGAGGGCTGGACCACCGGAGACGCCACGAAGGACGCAGTCCTGGCGGACGCGGGACGAGCGCAATCAGTCGTGACCTACGCAGTCACGCAGGGCGATCCGGAGTCCCCGGCCCTGAGCTTCTATCAGGTGGGCAGCGCCCTGGCAGGCAGCCAGGACTGGGTCAAGGGAATCGTGGACTCCGGATTGACCTACTACGGGACGGTCCGCTACTTCGCGCCCGATATCAGCGTGTTCGACAAGAAGTCCGCAGGCGTCTCGTACTGCGCAGACGAAAGCAAGGCCTTCAACAAGAACCGCAAGACCAACAAGGTTGACAAGACACCCGCCTCTGACAACTCCTTCGTGCGCTACAGCACACGTCTGGAGAAGAACAGCAACGGCGTCTGGCAGACGACGAAGCTTGAGTCGGAGCGGGGGAACAAGACGTGCCTGCGATGAGAGTTCAGCGTCGATGGATCGTAGCCACGACGACTGCCGGCGTTCTCGCCCTCGCACCGGCCACTGCGTTCGCATGGGGCACGCCGGGCAAGTCCAACGGCCAGAAGGCCACCCCTAGCGGCGGTCGGGACGGAACCAGCCTCGTCTCCAAGGTCACCTTCAGCGGTTCGAGTGCCGGCAAGTCGGGTGGCGGCGCCGGCAGCCTGCAGCCAGTGGGCAACTGGTCACCGCCCGCCTGTTGGTACGAGCCCCGAAGCGCTGAGGAATTCGCGAAGTACGTCGAGGGGCAGTACAACGAGACCATCAACACGCCCGGCCAGCACAGCTACGCCAAGGCCTCGGTCGGCATGTTCCGCAATACCTACAAGGACGGCAAGTACAAGAACTACAACCTCGACAAGAAAGACGAGGGAAATTGGTGGGTGGCCGTCCGCGACGAAGACCGCTGGATGGAGCCAGAGGCCCAGGCGTGCGACCGGAAGCCCTTCTGGGCCGAGACAGGCGACGCTCCGCCCGTAGAGAACGCGGTAACCCCTCAGGTCCTTGCTGAACTCGCCTACAACCGCATCGAGTTGCCGACCACCGAGGTATCCCTCGCGCCCGAGGCCGCCACCAAGGTCAATCTCCCCACATGGGCCTGGCTCGACAAGGCCAAGTTCAAGGAAGTTTCTGTCACAGCCCAGATCAATGCCGGAAGCCTGAACATACAGGCCACCACCACCGCCAAGCCTGTCTCCCTCAAACTGGAGCCCGGTACGCCCGACGCCGAGACCTACCCCGCATCCGGCGAGTGCACGATCAACGACGACGGATCAATCGGCGAGCCGTACGCCAAGGGCAAGGCCGACCTGACCCCGCCCTGCGGCGTCGGATACCTCCGCTCCTCCGGAAACGGCACGTTCAAGCTCCAAGCCACCATCACCTGGGAGATCACCTGGACCGGGACGGGCAGCCCCAACCCGACACAGCTCCCCAACGGCACCTTCGGCAACGACCAGGACGTGACCGTCCAGGAAATCCAGTCCGTCAACAGGTGAGAGGCCGAGAAGGAGGCAGAGAGCGTCGGAGGTGCGACTGACGCCGACGCGGCGGTGAAGATTCCCCTTCACGCCGCTCACTCCCCAACGTGCTCCCTGTCCCACCGACTCTGCCGCACACCACCCCACGTGCCCATCCCTACCGCGAGCACGAACAGGACGGCGAGGATCCCGGCCTCAGAGCCGGTCTCCTCGTCGGTGGTCGGCCTGGCAACACCCGCAGGGTCAAACCGGACCGGCAGCTTGGAGCCCGCCGTCACCCACTTCCAGCACCCCTCGTCTTCCGAGAGCGCGGGCGAGATGTCGCGCCCATCGGCTGTGCGCAGGTCGCAGTAGTCGGTCTTCCCGCTGTCGTCCTTGCGTACGACCACGGCACCGCTCCACGTGCCCCGCTCCGCCAGGGCAGCCTGGTCACCGGCCGCCCTGCCCAGCGGACCCGGTGCGGTCGTGTGACCTTTGTGAAGACCTCTTCACGACGGGGATCGCCCGCATCGACGAACCTTCACCAGCTGCACGTCTCAGGAATGACGCCGTCACTTATGCGCACCGCCAAATCCACCTGCAAGCACAGGAATCACCCCACTTCTCCGACGGGCTCTCCCCGAGGAACCGCAGAAGCCAGCAGATACCGTCAGCGCATCTGGCACACCGTTCTCGTTCCTCGGGGGGAGTTTGACATGAGCGCTGGGTGGCCCGGATTGGGACAGACCCTCATCACCCGTGCCCCTCTGGCTTTCAGAACGGGCGCGGCCGCACAGGTCAAGAGGATGCGTTGGTTTCGCGACGCAGAGCGCTACGGCGCCCAGGACGAACTCGACGGCCGGTCCGTAGGTACGCCTCTCCGCCGTATGACGTACCTCCGCACGTCCGGCGACCCCGCGCACGGCCTCAAGGCGCTGCTACGGAGACGCCGGCACACTGCCCGACGGGACGTTCAGGACCAGACAGCGCGTGGTCGCCCAGGGAAGCCAAGCCGTTAATCGTTGATCGCACGGCTTCAGTACAGAATGACCAGCCCGGCCGGAGAGTAAGCATGGCGAACGACTCAGATCTCAGGGTGAACGTCGACCTTCTTGTGGAGTCGGAGTCCCGGCTCCGAAAAATCAAGAAGGAGTTCAAGAACCTCGGCAACCATCGTGACGACATGCGCGAGCACTGGGGCAGCGGTGACGTCACAGGTGCCATGGACGAATTCGTGGACAACTGGGACGACTACCGTGAAAGCCTGCTCACACACATCGACACCGTAGGAAAACTGATCAAGGCTACTGTCGACGGGTTCACAGGGTTGGACGCCGAGCTCGCCAAGGAACTGCGCAAGAAGGAAAAGAAGAAGTGACGACGGCTCCCAAGGCCCGGCCCCGCGACTGGCATCCCCTCGCGGAGGCCGACCCCGTCCCTGGAGATCCGGACGAGATTCGCTCCGAAGTCAAGCGCATGAAGGGCGTGGCGAGCTCTCTGCGTGAGCAGGCCCGACTACTTCGTGGCATAGGCGACGACAACGAGCTCAAGGGCAAGTACGCGAACTCCCTGCGGGACGAGTCCGAAGGGCTGGAGAAGAAGCTTGGCGAGGTAGCGGGACGCTACGAGAACGTACACGGCTATCTGACCAGCTGGGCCGGCGAGCTGGAGGACTTCCAGATCCAGGCCGACAAGGTCCTCGCCAACGCGAAGAAGGCTCAGGAAGAGGCTGACGCCGACAAGAAGAAGGCCACCACGAACAAGCCGGGTCCGGGCGAGCCGAGCCCGTCACCGAGCGGCACGGAACACGACCCGCTCATCGAGTATCGGCTCCAGCTCAACCGCATCACCTCCGAGCGGGACGAGCGCGCCTCACACTATGCGGACAAGATCCGCGACGAACTCGACGACGCCATCGAGGACAGCTTCTGGGACGACACCAAGGGCTGGCTCCATGACAACGCCGACCTCCTCAAGACGATCGGTGACCTGGTCGGAGACCTGAGTGGCATCCTCGGCATGCTGGCCATCATCACGATGCCGTTCCCGCCCTTGGGAGCCATCTTCGCGACCGCTGCCGCAGTGACCAGCGGTATCGCCCTCATCAGCCATCTCCTGGCCAAGGCAGGCGGCGCCGACGTCAGTTGGTTCAGCATGGGGCTCGAGGCCCTAGGAGCCATTCCGGGTATCACCGCCTTCGCCAAGGGAGTCAAGGTCGCGGACGGCGCGGTGGCAGCGGCACGGGCGACTCAGCTAGGCAGCGGTTTCCGTGGCGTCACGACGATCGGCCGGAACATCGTCGGTATCGGCGACAACGTCGCGGGAGCCGCCAGCTTCACCGTCAAGGGCAAGACCATCGGTTTGTGGGGTCTCAAGCACGGTGGCCTGATCAAGGCCGAGGGACTCATGGGACGGATGACGCTGGTCGCCGAGCAGACCGTCCACAACGGGCAGTGGATCGGTACCCGTGGTCTCGACCTGGTCAGCCGCGGCCGCTGGGCCATCGACCCCATGAGCAACCTGGGACGCGGCATCGACGCCGGCCTCAAGATCGCTCCTAAGCTGGTGTCGATCCCCACCCATGTCGGAGAGCTCATCAATCCCGGCGACCGCTTCCAGGAATCGGTCGCCTCCTGACGAGGACGGAAAACCCTGTGGACTGGCACCCGAATTCCGGTGAGAAGACACTGGCGCGCCATCCGGTCTCGTTCGCGACCGGAACCGCCGCGTCCGTAGACGGACGGCGCTCTTTCCGCGACCGCCGACGTAACGACATCGAGGCCGATTTGGCCGACTGGCCCGAGGGACGCGGCTTTGCGGTTCGCGGCCTCCCCGGCAGGATCGGCGTATATGGGCGTACGGCCGCTTCCGGCGTCTTCGCCGTGGTCGGAGGCATCCTCTCCGACCTGCTCGGTGGAAGCACAATCAATCCCGAGCCAGGTCGTGGGAAGGTGGAGGAGCGTGAGAACGAAGTAGACGACTTCCCCGTGATGTGGGCCGATGCCGGTGACACCGCCCGCACTCTGCCCTGGCAGCTCGACCCTTCCCGGCGCCCGCAGGGTCACGTCACCGAGCTCGTGCTTACCTCACAGCGCCTTCTTGTCATCGGGTCCGGCACGGCATTGTGGGAAACCCCTCGGGAGAACGTCACCGAAGCGGCGATCAAGCAGTTCAGCATCGGCCGCAAGGACTTCCGAATCACCTTCCGGGATGGTTCATGGACACGGCTGACGACCGGCGTTTCCTATCACAGCACCGAGCTGGTCGGATTGCTTACCGGCAGCTACCAACGACTGTCCGAGTCCGACCTCTCGAGTGAGCAGCACGAGCGGCTCTCCGGCTTTGCGTCGTCCTTGCCCACCGGTGCCACACCGCCCGTCATCACACGGTTGCCGAGCGGACTGGTACGAGTCGACTCCACACTTCCCGGCCGAGCAAAGGGCGTCGTCTCCGAGTCACGAGGTTTCGTCATGGACGAGGCCGGCCGGGACGCCACCCCAGCCCCCGGAGACATCGGACCCAGCAAGGCGTGAACGTGATCACCAACGACATGCAGTCATCCGGCATCCCGACCGTTCTCGACGGTCCGGCGATTCCTCCTCTGTGGTTCGTGGCACCGGAGGGCTTCCACGCCCTGCCCGTCGACGCGGAGCCGGACGCCCGAATATCCGCCGCTGCCGAGTTTGCTCGTGGACTGTTCCCCGAGGGGGACGCCCATCTATGGGAGTCGGCGGCGCCCTTCTACGCCGGCCTCACCGAAGTCTTCGCGGACTCCGGTCTGGCCTATTCGGCCATGGGTGTGTTCGGCGACGACAATGGCGGCGTCGTGCATTTCTCCTTCACCGTGGGCGCCATCGAATCCCCCTATGCGACCTCCGAAGAGGCCGCTCGCGCGATCGCGCAGTCCCTCGGCCGGGACCCGGGGAACGACAGCCGTCGCATCACCTTGCCCTGTGGTCCGGCCGTATCGAATATCAGCGTTCGCGAGGTCACCGTTGGTGCGGAGCTCACCTCGACGGGAGAAGAAGCGAAACTCCTCACGGGCCAGATCCAGATCTTCCTCCCCTTCCCGGATGCCCCTTTCATCGCGGTCTTCACGCTGGATACGGCTGCCATGGAGTACTGGGGGGAAATCTGCGACATGACGGCTTCCGTCCTGGAAACGGTATCCTTCGGCACTCCGTCCGACGATTCGAATGATCGGGCCCAGGATCACACATGATCTTCTTCGAGTTCGAGGCCGATCCTGCCGAGTGGTTGCCGTCACGTGTACGGAGATCGTTCATGAACGCCACAAGCGGTGGGTGACGGCGGCCCAAGCGACTTGCGAGCGCCGATCACTTTCTTCAACTGGCCGAGCCCCATCCGATCCCGGACCTTCCAGCGCACCAAACCTTCGTCTATGACGGTGACCCCGACCGGGTCCCGCAACCTTTCAACGCTGTCGCCGGGCAGTCGGAGGGCAAGGACCGGGGGCGGAACTCCACATGATGGTTCAAGCGACGGGTGACCATCCCGTTCGCTGGACCGACCTTGCGGAGTTTAACTCCGACCGTCTGGGGCGAGGACTGGGCCTTCGCTCGAAGCACGACAGGGCCGGCATTCGAAGTCCGTGCTACCGCGGACGTGCCGCCCGGCTCTTCCCCTTGCCCTTCTTCCGAAGCCTCCGCATCCGTTCCCGCTCCCGCGCCTCTTGCTCCTGGGTTCGCGCGCTGATCCAACGGTGGAGTAGCAATCCCACCAGAACAGCGCTGATGGCGTAGGCCAGAAATGCGCTGCCGGTACCGGAGATGTAGGCGCAACTCCCCGAATGGCAGTTCTTGGCGGGCAGGCCACTCAGCAGATAGAAGAGCGGCCCCAGCGCCGCAAAGCTGCAGGCCGCCGTACTCGCAGCGTGCAAGCCACGCGCCACCTGTGTCCGGCCCGAATCTCCAGATGCACTCCACAACCCCCCGGTTGCCCCGAGCACTGTGATCACGCCGAGGACGCCTCCGACCACCCACGAGCCCCCGGGCAAGTCCACCAGCGCCGGGAACGTCTCGCGGGCGAACCTCTTCCAGACGCCCATGACCAGCAGAATGAGGCTCATGCCGAGCATCAGGCAGAGAATCACTCCGGCGATACCCAAGCCCGCTCGCGCCCGATTCGGACGGTTGGCTCCTGTGTCGTCCGCCTGTCTCTGCACCTGTCGTTCCCCTTCCTCGCCGCTGTGCTTCTCGATCGCGGGATCTCGCCCGTGGCTGTCGTGCGCAGGCCCTCGGGATCACGGCAGCCGCGACAAGAGCTTGAAGCCGGGATCAGCTCCAGTGCAACGTGTCCGCCACTGCATCGAAGAGCCCCACCATCTGCCGTGCCAGCGGATCCAGCGGTGTGGAAAACGACAGGATCAGCCACTCCTCAGTCGCCGGGACAGGGACGTAGAACTTGACTGTCGTCGTGGGGAGCTCGTTGCCCAGTTGTGTGCCGGGGGAAGCCGCTTCGGAGCGGAACTCACGGACCACCCTGCCAGCGGCGGAGAGTTCGACCACTGCGGCTTCCGTCCCACGTCGGCCAAGGGCTTCCTTGAACGTGTGAATGTCCGAGGACGATGGCATCGTCCCCGGCATGGGGAAACTGACCAGAAGCGATGAGGAGAGCGGCAGAGGTCCGACCCGCAAGGTCGACACGTACAGCTCGATGCCGCCGGCCTGGTAGGCGTCTTTCGCTGTTTTCTGCAACTCACGCATCACCTGCTCTTTGAGTAGAGGAGCGTTGTCGACGCCGTGAAACTGTTGCTCCGCCAGCGCGATGATGCTGCGATCGCGGTGCTCCGGTTCGAGCGACAACTTGAACCAGCCATCGGGGACGACCAGGTTGTAGTCCTTCGGCGGCGTAGTGGTGTCCTCGTCCTTCCAAGGCTCAGGCATCAGGGGTACCCCCCTCCCGGATCACGTTGCCCTCGGCGTCTAGGGGCACGAAGCGCAGCGTGGGAATCAACGCATCGATCTCTTCGGTGAGTTGATCGCTGTGTTCTATGGCGCTCCAGTTCATCGTGGCCAAGAGCACGTCAGAGGTCTCGGGGACCAACAGGGCGTACGAGACCGCCTCTGAGAGCTTCTTGCCGAACCCCAGGACCCCCTTGGACTGGTACATGGCCTGCAGCCGGACTGCCGACCCGACGGGCAGGTCGACCCTGCTCACAAGTGGCTCCCCGGCGATCTCCTTGTGGCCACGCAGCCTGTTCTCGACCTCGTCCAAGGAAAGAGCCACCCCGTCCTCGCCGAAGATCTGGACGTCGAAGGTGGCGTAGTGTGCTCCACCCAACGCGAAGAAGGCTGCAGCGAGAACCGCCTGATTCTTCTCGGCGGCTCGCGCAAGGTGAATCAGATCCTTCTCGACGGACTCCTTCGATGCCACTAGATCCAGCGGGTTGAAGGACTCAACGACATCCCGCGCCCAAGCGGTCTTCCCCTCGGAATCAAGTCCGGTACCGGCCGTCAGATCGACCCAACCGTCTGAAAAGTCCAGCCGACAGGTCCAGTCGTCGATTTCAACTGTCATGTCGATCTCCTAAAGAGCCGGTCGGGTGTTTTCGTCAAGATAGATGTTTCCGCCGGTCACAGCATATCCGATACCAGTCAGAACGTTGACCGTGGTCTTTACGCCGTTCAGCCCGGGAATGTTGGGGAAGCTGGCAGCCATAGGTTTGATCGACTTGAGGCTGGCGGCAACTTCAGCGTCCACCAAGGATACGGACTTCGCCACTCCACCGTTCGCGGAGATCGCTTCCTTTGCGCCCCGCCAGCTGTTCATATTGAAGACGGTCTTGGCGTTGTCTGCGAAGCCCTTCCAGCCGCTCTTCGTGACCAGCTCGGTGAAGGGGCTTGCCATCGTCTTGCCGAGCTCCTTCGGCGTCATCGAAAACACCTTCGTGAAGCCCTGCGAACCCAGCCTGTTCAGCTTCTGGCGGTCACGCTTAAAGGCCTTACCGATACCCGGTGTCTTGCTCGACTTCATCCTGTTGAGTCGCTTGAGAACAGTCCCTGCGTACTTGCCGGCAAGCTTCGAGAACGCCTTGCCGACCCCGATCATGAGGAACCCCAGAGCCGCCTCACCGAGGTCCATCAGGTCGGCATTCCCGCGTAGGTATAGGACTGCGGTGCAGATGAACCCGACCAGCGACATGACGAGTGCGATAGTGCCGAGGATGCCAGCCAGCGCCTGTCCGATCACCGGAATCCAGCCGACCATCAAAGACAACACCCCGCACACGGTGGCGATGAGGCCAGTGATGTCCGCGATGTCATCGAGGAGACTGTCCCAGAAGCCGTCCTTCAGAGAATCATCGGAAATGACCTCGTCGATCGCGTCGCATGCCCGCTTCGCCGCGGCGTCTCGGATGCGCTTCGCCTCTTCGATCTTCTCCTGGGCAGCCTTGACCACATCGTCGGCCGCCTTCTCTTGCTCCTCGAGTTCCTTCTTCTTCGAATCGTCTTCTGCATCGGCGAGCTTCGTCCCGACGGCACGTTTGTCGTCTTCCGCCGACTGGGCCTCCTTGAGGGCCTGGTCAGCAATCTGCTGTGCGCGGTTCAGGTCGGATGCGTAGTCCTTGGCCGAGGCATGGACCTTGTCCGCGTAACCGCCGCCGACGTCGACGACCTTGTCTCCGAGTGCCGCCGCTGCGGTGGCGTAGCGCTTTCGTGCCGCTTCGAGTTTCCCCGTTGAGCCTTCGGCCCGCTTGCGGAATTCCCTGCCCGCATCACTGTCCCAGGAGTCGACCTCAGAGATTGCCTTGAGATTCTTTACCTGACGCTCAAGCTCCTCAGCGGTCTTTCTTAGTTTCTTCCCCAGGCCCGCTACCCTGTCCGGGTCGCCGGGAACCGGGTCGAACCAACACAGCGGCGACCAGTCTCGAGGTCGTCCTCCCACGGCAACTCACTTACCCTTCTTGTTGCCGGAGCTCTGGGATTCTCGGATCGCCTTGGCCAACTCGTGGTCCATCTTGCTGTACGTCTTCGCCGCAGCCAGCGCATACTCCGAGAGGAACTTGATCTCTTCCTGAAGCTTGTCTCGATTCAGGTTCCAATTGGACTCGAAGTCCTCAAACTTGTCGGACAGATCGTCGTGCCCGAAGTCCTCTCCATACGACTCCACGATGTCCGGCAGTCCCTCGAACGCCTTGCCAATCCGCCCGAGGCCCTTCCCCATCTCCCGGATGACCTCAAGGTCGTCGATCCGCACACGGTCAGCCATGATTCACCGCCGCAAGCACACTCTTAATCACTTCGATCCCCCGATTGCGCGGACTCCGCGCTCAGCAATGTGAAGTGCCGAAACTTTACTAACCCTTGGCACTTCATGCCAACCCATACCCCTCTCCCCCACACACAACCCGCCCCGGGTAAGTCCCACCGTTGCCTGGCCAAGCGGCCGTCCAGCGGCGAGTCGATTGCCGAGCCCTGGGAAGTAGAGGCAAACTTGCATCAGTCGAGTGGGAGCCCTAAGGGCGTCGCCCTCATCAACCAGCCGGAGCGGCGCAGCGGCGTAGCGCGTACGCCACCCCACCGCACCGTCCCGCCGCTGCAGCCGCAGGGCTCCCTTCAGCAGAAGGTCACTTGCTCCGAGCCTGCTTGGCCAGCTCGTCATCGATCTGCTCGAACTTGTCCGCGGCCATGGTCAGGTAGTCACCCATGCCGTCGAGACCGTCCAGCGTGTCCTTCATGCCGCGCACGAACTCGTCGAAGTTCTCGTCGAACGCCTTCGACGAGCTCTTCGTGACGTAGCCACCCTGCACAAGGTTGTTGATGTACTTCTTGAGGCCCTCGAGCTTCTCCTGGAGCTTTTCCTTCTCCTTCACGACATGCTTGGCAGCATCCCGCATGTCCTGATAAGTGACATCAAGGTCCTTGGCCATGAAGCCGCTCCCTCTCACAACGCCGCAGGGCCAACCCCCGTGGCTCCCTGTTTGCGGACTCATCTGCCCGTAGGCCGAGTTGCTGGTCGCGCGTGGCAACCAGTGTGATCGTCCGCTCTTGCGTCTGCAGCTTACGGGTGGGGCCTGGGATGCCACATCCCAGGCTTGTGAACGAGACGTCATGAAGTCGTGTACGACGTTGCCATCGGGAACGTCTCGGTGCCTCCCCATTGCCCCACTGTCGTACCGAACGGATATCGTCCCTTACGACTGTGACCCGCGTGACTGAAGCGAACAGACAGCGGACGCAGCGACAGAAACCACCGCGGCCACACCGGCCCAGTGGCACGGGGAGGACTAGTCGTGCGCCTGACTCTGACCGTCGTCGACCCGTACGGCGGTGGTACCGCCGACGTCGTGCTCGATGCCGATCCTGAGTCCACTGTGGGGGACATCGCCCAGGAGCTGGCCAAGCAGGTCGGGCACAGCGGGGCGCAGGTCATCCCGCTCGGGCAGCACCGGCACGCGCCGGTCAACAACGCGCCCCTCGTGTACGTGGACGGGTACGCCGTCGATCCCAGCGCCACCGTCGTCGGGTCACCCCTGCGCGAGGGTGCCGTCGTCAGCCTCCAGGATCCGTCCGGGTGCCTGCCGGGTGAGCCCACCGGGCTCGTCGAGCTGCGCGTCGTCGGCGGGCCCGCCGCCGGGTTCGTGCACCGGCTCGGGGTCGGGCGCTACGACATCGGCAGCGGGGCCGCCTCGTACGTCCGTATCGACGATCCCGAGATCGACGCCCGGGCCCTCACCCTCTCCGTCTCCACCGACGGCACCTGCCAGGTCGCCGTGCACATGGACAAGGCGACCGTCACCCTCGACGGCACGTCCTTCGCCGGCGAGGACACGGAGGAGAAGAAGGACCAGGACAAGAAGCGCGGCAAGAAGAAAGCCCAGGAGAAGGAGAAGAACAAGGAGAAGGAGGGGAAGAAGGACGGGCCCGTCGAGTGGCCTCTCGGGGGGCAGATCGCCCTCGGTAACACCCTTCTCGAACTGGCCCGGTACACGCCTCCGAACGCCGCCCTCAAGTGGTCTGACGACGGTGCCGGACTCGACTACAACCGGCCTCCCCGGCTGCGTCCGCCCGAGCGGCAGACCAACTTCCGGCTTCCCTCCCCGCCCCGCGAGTACGAGGCCCGGCCACTGCCCTGGCTGATGGCGTTCACGCCGCTGGTCGGCGCCCTCGTATCGGTGATGATCTTCCAGAAGTGGTACTACCTGATCATGGCCGCGCTGAGCCCGATCCTGCTCTTCGCGAACTACCACAACGACAAGAAGCACGGGCGCAAGTCCCACGCCAAGCAGGTCGAGGAGTACGAGGAGCAGAAGGAGCGGATCGAGAAGGACGCGCAGGAGGCCCTGGTCGCCGAGCGGAACGACCGGCGACACGCCATTCCCGACCCGGCCACGATCCTCGCCCTCGGGACCGGGCCGCGCACCCGTCTCTGGGAGCGGCGGCGGACCGACCGCGATCACCTTCTCGTCCGTCTCGGGACCGGGCAGCTGCCCTCCGCGGTCGTGCTCGACGACCCCGAGCAGGACGACCACCGCCGCCAGGTCACCTGGAAGATCGAGGACGCCCCGGTCGCGCTGCACCTGCGCACCCTCGGTGTCATCGGCATGGCCGGACCCGGCGACTCCGCCCGGGCCCTCGGACGGTGGGCGATCGCGCAGACTGCGGCGCTGCACAGCCCGATGGACGTGCAGTTCTACGTGCTCAGCGAGAACGCCGCGCAGGAGTCCTGGGACTGGGTGCGCTGGCTGCCGCACTCCCGGCCGTCCGGCGGGCAGGACGTCAACGCGCTCATCGGGACCGACGCCGAGACCGTCGGTGCCCGCATCGGCGAACTGACGCAGATCCTCGACGCGCGCAAGAAGGCAGCCGAGCAGAACAAGTCGCAGGCCGGTTCGAGCTTCAGCGACCCCGACATCGTCGTCGTGTGGGACGGGTCGCGGCGGCTGCGGTCACTCCCGGGTGTGGTGCGGCTGCTGCGCGAGGGTCCGGCCGTGTCCATGTTCGCCATCTGCCTGGACGCGGAGGAGCGGTTCCTGCCCGGTGAGTGCCAGGCGTACGTCGTCGCCGAGCCGAAGGCCCGGGAGTACGAGCCCGCCCAGCAGGTTCAGCAGCAGTCCCAGCAGCAGGTCGCCGGTGGTTTCCCCTCCTTCCAGGCCTGGCACACCACCGCGCAGCAGCCAGAACAGGCCGACCGCACCGAGCAGTTGAGGCTGCGCGTAGAGGAGGCCGGTGCCGAGCGGCTGAAGGACGTACGGCCCGACTTCGTCTCCGCCGCCTGGTGCCTGCGGCTCGCCCGGTCGCTGTCGCCGCTGCGGGACATCAGCGGTGAGACCGAGGACTCGGCGCTCCCGGGTTCGAGCCGGCTGCTGGACGTGCTGCAGCTGGAGCCGCCGACGAGCGACGCGATCGTGGCGCGATGGCGGATGGGCGGGCAGTCGACGCTGGCCGTCATCGGTGAGTCGTACGACGGGCCGTTCGGGCTGGACATCCGCAAGGACGGTCCGCACGGTCTCATCGCCGGTACGACGGGTTCCGGTAAGTCGGAGCTGCTGCAGACCATCGTGGCGGCGCTGGCCGTGGCGAACACGCCCGAGAACATGACCTTCGTGCTGGTCGACTACAAGGGTGGCGCGGCCTTCAAGGACTGTGTGCATCTGCCGCACACGGTCGGCATGGTGACCGACCTCGACGCGCACCTGGTGGAGCGCGCCCTGGAGTCGCTGGGTGCCGAGCTGCACCGGCGCGAGCACATCCTGGCCTCGGCCGACACCAAGGACATCGAGGATTATCAGGATCTCGTGCGCCGGGATCCGTCGCATCAGCCCGTGCCCCGACTGCTCATCGTCATCGACGAGTTCGCCTCGATGGTGCGTGACCTGCCCGACTTCGTGACGGGGCTCGTGAACATCGCCCAGCGAGGCCGTTCGCTCGGTATCCATCTGCTGCTGGCCACGCAGCGGCCGAGCGGTGTCGTGTCGCCCGAGATCCGCGCCAACACCAACCTCCGTATCGCGCTGCGCGTGACGGACGGCGGTGAGTCGTCCGACGTCATCGACTCGCCCGAGGCCGGGCACATCTCCAAGAACACCCCGGGTCGCGCCTACGCCCGGCTCGGTCACGCCTCCCTGGTCCCCTTCCAGTCGGGACGCGTGGGTGGCCGCCGGCCCGGTGCGGCCGACCCGGCCGTGCTCATGCCCTGGGTGGGCCCGCTGACCTGGGAGGACCTGGGCCGTTCTGCGCTGGTCAAGCCCAAGGCGGAGGCCCGTGAGGAAGAGGAGATCACCGACCTGAAGGTCCTCGTCGACACGATCCGCGACGCCAACAGCTCGCTCGGCATCCCGCCGCAGCACAGTCCGTGGCTGCCCGCGCTCGACGAGACGCTGCTGCTGGACGACGTGGAACTCCCCGCGTTCGTGGGCGGCCCCGGCAAGCTGCCGCCTGCCCCGTACGGCATCGAGGACCTGCCCGCCAGCCAGGCCCGCCGCCCGGTCGCCGTGGACTTCTCCTCCTTCGGCCACCTGATGATCGGCGGTGCCCCGCGCAGCGGCCGTTCCCAGGTGCTGCGCACCCTCGCGGGTTCGATCGCCCGTACGCACTCGATCGCCGACGTGCACCTCTACGGCATCGACTGCGGCAATGGCGCGCTCAACGCCCTGACGCGGCTGCCGCACTGCGGCGCGGTCGTCGGACGTAACCAGACCGAGCGGGTCGTACGGCTCGTGAACCGGCTCAAGGGCGAGATGGGCCGCCGCCAGGACCTGCTGGCTGACAAGGGTTTCGCGGACATCGGTGAGCAGCGGTCCTCGGTGGCCGAGGACGAGCGGCTGCCGCACATCGTGGTGCTGCTGGACCGCTGGGAGGGCTGGGTGCCCACGCTCGGCGAGATCGACCACGGCTCGCTCACGGACGAGTTGCAGACGATGATGCGCGAGGGCGCGAGCGTCGGCATCCACCTGGTGCTCACGGGTGACCGGACCCTGCTCGTGGGCCGTATCGCGACGCTCACCGAGGACAAGTACGGCCTGCGGCTGGCCGACCGCAGCGACTTCTCCTCGCTCGGCATTCCGGCCCGCAAGGTGCCCGAGGAGATCCCGCCGGGGCGTGCCTTCCGCAACGAGTTCGGTACGGAGACGCAGTTCGCGCTGCTCGCCGAGGACACCACCGGTCAGGGGCAGGCCGCCGCGCTGGCGGCGATCGGCGAGGCGGCGGCGGCCCGGGACGCCGATGTCCCGCGTTCGCGGCGTCCGTTCCGTGTGGACAGCCTGCCCAGCCGCATCTCCTTCCCGGAGGCCTGGGAAATGCGCGACCCGGACGCGTCCCGTTCGCGGCTGTGGGGCCTGGTCGGTATCGGCGGCGACGAGATCGTCGGCTTTGGACCGGACCTGGCGGAGGGTGTGCCGGCGTTCGTCGTCGCGGGTCCGGCCAAGTCGGGCCGTTCCACGGTGCTGTTGAACTTCGCCCACTCGTTCCTGGCGCAGGGCACGCGTCTGGTGATCGCGGCGCCGCGCCAGTCGCCCCTCCGTCAACTCGAAGGCGCGGAAGGCGTACTGAAGGTCTTCACCGGCGACGACATCGACGAGGACGAGTTCGAGGAGCTCATCGACCAGGCGTCCCTGGAGGAGCCGATCGCGGTCCTCATCGACGACGGCGAGCTCCTGGAGGACTGTGACGCCGAGAGCCAGATGAAGAAGCTGGTCTCCCGCGGTGCCGAACGCGGCCTCGCCATGGTCATCGCCGGTGACGAGGAGGACGTCTGCAGCGGCTTCTCCGGCTGGCAGGTCGACGCCAAGAAGGCCCGCCGCGGCATCCTGCTCTCCCCGCAGGAGTCCTCCAGCGGCGACCTCATCGGCGTACGCCTGAACCGCAGCATGGTCGGCGGCCAGGTCGCCCCGGGCAAGGGCATGCTGCACCTCGGGGACGGGGAGCTGCGGACGGTCGTCATCCCGGGGTGAGGTGTTGAGCGGGGGTCCGGCTCCCGCATGGCCCGGCGGTGTTTGCGCCGCCGGGCCGGCTCAGCCACCGGTCCTCCCCTACCGCACCTTCGACATCCGAGCCTGAGGCCGCCCCGACTCCTCGCTCTCCGAGCGGTACTGGAGGTCGTCGCCCACCGGGCTGAGTCGGATGGTGGTGGCGGCCGGGTTGCAGCCGCTGTGGTTGGTCTTCGCGCCCACGGACGTCGCGACGAGCTCCTTCTTCGTCACCTGCTTCAGGGTCAGTACGTCGATACAGACGCCGCCGATCTGGTCGGTCTGGCGGAGTCGGCCCAGCTCCTGGCCGACGGCGGCCCGTTCGACGGTGATCCGGAACGTGCCGAGGGGCAGGTTGCCGTCCAGGGCGGTGCCCTGGCCCTCCCAGGTGCCGAGGTAGGCGGCGGGCACCGTGCCGGGGGCGCCGCTGCTCGCCGACGGTGCGGAGTGGTCGGCGCCCGGGGCGGCCCCGTCCCTGTCGTCATCGGTGTTGCGGCCGCCCGGCAGCAGGTCGAACACGAGCACCGACCCGATCGTCACGGCCGCCATCGCCCCGGCGACCGCCAGGGCGACCGAGCAGCTCAGCCTCCGCACCCGCCCGCCGCCCTCCGGCGTGGACGTCGCCGCCACGGAGACGGTGACCTTGCCGGGGCGGCGCCCGGTGGACGACGGGGCCGGGTCCTGCGGGCCGGCGTCACGGGGTGCGGGTACGGCGGCGGAGGAGGTCGCCGGCGTGGGGACGACCGACGGCGGTATGACCGGTGGCGGCATGACCGGTGGCGGGCCAAACACTCCTGCCTCTGCCACCCCGGTGCCCTCAGCCGCCTCCCCCGTCTCGACCACACCCACCGAAGGACTGCTGAACCCCACCGGCCCCGAAGGCCCCCCGGCCCCCGGCCCGGCCGCCTCCAGGTTCAGCAGTTGCACGGCGCTGCGGCTCACCTGCTCCACCAGCGCCCCGGGCAGCCACCCGCCCGTCATCAGCCGGGCCGCTCCTTCGGGGGCCAGTCGTCGGGCCGCCTCCGCCGGGGCGGGTCGTGCGCCCGGGTCCTTCGTCAGGCAGGCGGCCGTCAGGGACCGCAGCTCCCCGTCCAGAAGACCGAGTTCCGGCTCCTCGTGGACGACCTTGTAGAGCAGGGCCGCCGAGGAGTCACCAGGGAAGGGCGGTTCGCCGGTCGCCGCGTACGCGAGGACCGCGCCCAGTGAGAAGACGTCCGCCGCGCCCGTGACGCCCTTGCCCAGGATCTGCTCGGGCGACATGTAGCCGGGCGAGCCGATCGACACACCCGTGGACGTCAGGGACGCCGTACCGTCCGTGGCCCGGGCGATGCCGAAGTCGATCAGCAGGGGGCCGTCGAGCGTGAGCAGCACGTTCGACGGTTTCACGTCCCGGTGCACCAGGCCCAGCTCGTGCACCGCCGACAGCGCCTCGGCGAGCCCCGCTCCCAGGACCCGTACGGTGTGGGCCGGCAAGGGGCCGAAGTCCGCCACCGCTGCCGACAGCGACGGGCCCGCCGCGTACGCCGTCGCCACCCACGGCACCCGTGCCTCCGGGTCCGCGTCCAGGACCGGCGCCGTCCACGCGCCACCCACCCGGCGCGCGGCTACGACCTCGCGCCGGAAACGCGCACGGAACTCCTCGTCCAGCGCGAAGTGCGGGTGCACGATCTTCACGGCGACCGTACGGCCCCCGGCGCTGCGGCCCAGATAGACCCGGCCCATCCCGCCGGAGCCCAGCCTGCCGAGCAGCCGGTAGGGCCCCACGACGGTGGGTTCGTCGACTTCGAGCGGCCGCATGGCGTCACCCCTCCCCCGTAGGCGTACGGAAGCCCGGCCGGGCCCCCGTCCGCCTGCACTCCCAGCAGAGTAGTGCGGGAGGAGCGCACGCTCACGGCTGAAGCAGGTCCACCTTCACGTCCGCCGGGAAGCCGGTCGTCGGGCCGACGCGGCGGGCGAACTCGGCCACCGCCTCCAGCTGCGGGCCGCCGAAGCGGAAGTCGAGCGTCGTGAAGTACTGGGCGAGGGTCTCCTCGTCGAAGTCCTCCCAGCGGGCGGCCTGCTCGGCGACCTTGGCGACCTCCTCAAGGGAGAGGTTGCGGGATTCGAGGAAGGCCTCGTGCACCTTGCGCGTGAGGACCGGTTCGCGCTCCAGGTAGTCGCGGCGCGCCGCCCAGACCGCGAAGACGAACGGCAGGCCCGTCCACTCCTTCCACAGGGCGCCCAGGTCGTGCACGGCCAGGCCGAAGCGCGGCCCGTCGAGCATGTTCGCGCGCAGTGCCGCGTCACCGATGAGGACGGCTGCGTCGGCCTCCTGCATCATCAGGCTGAGGTCGGGCGGGCACGTGTAGTAGTCCGGGCGTACGCCGTAGCGCTCGGCGAGGAGCAGCTGGGCGAGGCGGACGGAGGTGCGGGAGGTCGACCCGAGGGCGACGCGGGCGCCGTCCAGCCGGTCCAGCGGGACCTGCGAGACGATCACGCACGACATCACCGGGCCGTCGCAGCCGACGGCGATGTCGGGGAAGGCGACCAGTTGGTCCGCGTGCTTGAGGAACTCGACCAGGGTGATCGGTGCGATGTCGAGTTCGCCCTGCACCAGCTTCTCGCTGAGCTTCTCCGGGGTGTCCTTCGTCAGCTCGAAGTCGAGGAGCGTGCCCGTTCTGGCGAGCCCCCAGTACAGGGGCAGGCAGTTCAGGAACTGGATGTGGCCGACGCGCGGCCGGGTGCGAGGATTGTCCACATCGTGAGGCTAGCCCTCTCGGCCCAGTGGTCTGCGTCCGGCCCCGCCGTGGGTTCGTGATCGCCGCCAGAGGCCCTCTCCGCCAGTCGGCGGCGGGATGTTCAAACATTCGGGTGACGTGATCTTGACCCCTATTGCATTCCGGGGCCTGCGTGCTAGGCTCATCGCAAGTTGCAGTTTGGTTTCCCTTGCAGTACAGAGCCTGCGGAGCATGTGACCGCGGGCTCTCGTCATTCTCAGACGTATGCAGTTGTGCAGAATTCATCTTCACACTTGCTGGTTCTGGAGCAGGGCAACCCTTTTGGGCCCAAGGAGGGCTTATGGCTACCGGAACCGTGAAGTGGTTCAACGCCGAAAAGGGCTTTGGTTTCATCGCCCAGGAGGGCGGCGGCCCCGACGTCTTCGTCCACTACTCCGCGATCAACGCGAGCGGCTTCCGCTCCCTCGAGGAGAACCAGCAGGTGTCCTTCGACGTCACGCAGGGCCCGAAGGGTCCGCAGGCTGAGAACGTCACCCCGGTCTGATCAGTAGTACCCAAGGAGCCCCGCGCCGTCAGGCGTCGGGGCTCCTGCCTTTTCCCGTCCTCTTCCGGTTCTGTCGTTCCCGGAGAGGTCGATGAATTTCCGGCGAATTCTGCGGGTCGCTCCGCTGTGGCGGGGACGGACCCGGGGGCCTGGCCTGCTCGGGCACGGGCCGGGAGAAGATGTCCGGATGCAGGGACATGAAGAGAACGGCGAGAACGGCGAGAACGGCGAGAACGGCGAGCGGGATAGCGGAACTCGCCCGCACAACCATCTGGCGACCGGCGTGTCCCTCGGACTGTCGCTCGGCACGGCGCTCGGGCTGTCCCTCGGCATGACCGTCTTCGACAACATCGGCCTCGGACTGGCCCTGGGCCTGGGCCTGGGCACGGCGATCGGAGCGGCGGCGGGCGCCGGGGCGATGAGGGCGGCCGAGGGGCAGGGGAACGGCCAGTCGGGCGAGGGCCGGGGAGACGAGCCGACCAGCTAGGGGCGCAGGGGAGCGGGCAGGCCGGGGCCATGGGGCCGACGCGGCCCCCCGAGGCCAGGGGAAGAGCACGCAGGCGTGGGCGGGGGCCCGAGCACGCAGGCGACGGGCACGCGGGCCGACGGCAGCGGGACCTGGCCGCAGGGCCCCAGCAGGCATGCGTGCTGCACGGGGCGGGCAGACACACCAAGTCCGGAGAGGCCAGCAGGCCGGCATGCCGCACGACCCGCGTCGACACGCCGAGCCACAGAGACCGACAGACAGGCAGGCAACCCCCACCCCCGCCGACACACCCAGCCGACGAGACCGGGCAGGCGAACGGCGGGCGGGCCGGCGCGACCCCGCAGTAGGGTCTCGGGGCATGACCGATGCCGACTTCGTGCGCGAGACCCGTACCTTCTACGACACCGTGGCCGAGGACTACGCCGCCTATTTCCCTGGGCTGCACGGGGCCACGCCCCTGGACCGGGGGCTGCTGGCCGGTTTCGCGGAGCTGGTGGGTGAGGGGGGCGAGGTCGCCGACCTGGGGTGCGGGCCCGGGCGGGTGACGGCGTTTCTGGCAGAGCGAGGGCTGTCGGTCTTCGGCCTCGACCTGTCGGAGTCGATGCTCGCGATCGCCCGTCGCGAGAACCCCGCCCTGCGGTTCGAGCAGGGGTCGATCCTGGAGCTGGACCTGCCGGACGACTCGCTCGACGGGGTCCTGTCCTGGTACTCGATCATCCACACCCCCCTGGACCACCTGCCCGGCGTCTTCGCCGGGTTCCACCGCGTGCTGCGGCCCGGCGGGCATCTGCTGCTCGGCTTCCAGGCCGGGGACGAGCCCCGCCGCTACGAGGAGGCCTTCGGACACCGGGTGGCGGTGGAGTTCCGGCGGCGCCGGCCGGAGCAGATCATCCCCCTGCTCGAAGCCGCCGGATTCGTCCTGCGCTCCCGGACCGTACGGGAGGCCGACGAGGAGCTCGGCGAGCCGGCCGCCCAGGCGTGCCTCGTGGCCCGCAAGCCACCGAAGCCCCCCACTCCCTAGAGAACCCCTTAGAGAACCCCTAAAAACCCCCTGGAGAACCCCCTACAGCGCCCCCGCGATGTCCCTCGCCGCGATGTACCCGAACGTCATCGCCGGGCCGATGGTCGAGCCCGCGCCCGCGTAGCTGTGGCCCATGACCGCAGCGCTGGCGTTGCCCGCGGCGTAGAGGCCCGGGATGACCGAGCCGTCCTCCCGCTGGACGCGGGCACGGGCGTCCGTCCGCATCCCGCCCTTCGTGCCGAGGTCGCCGGGGACGATGCGGAAGGCGTGGTACGGGGGCAGCCACAGGGGGGCCAGGCAGGAGTTCGGGAGGACGGACGGGTCCGTGTAGTAGTGGTCGTAGGCGCTGTCACCGCGGTGGAAGTCGGGGTCCTGGCCCCGCCGTGCCTGGGAGTTGAAGCGGTCGACGGTCGTGCGCAGGGCAGCCGCCGGGACGCCGATCGAGGCCGCGAGCGCGTCCAGTGCCCAGGCCTTGTGGGCGGCGCCCGAGTCGTACCAGGCGCCGGGGAGGGGCAGGGTCGGCAGGACGTCCTTGAAGAGGTACCGGTTGCGGTAGTTCTGGTCGGTGATCAGCCAGGCCGGGATGGCCCCGCGCTCCTCGTACATGGTGTGGACGACGTCGCTGTAGGGGGCGGCCTCGTTGACGAAGCGCCGGCCGGACCCGTCGACCAGGAGGCCGCCGGGGAGGGTGCGTTCGGCGAGGCAGAAGTACGGCTGGCCCGGGACCGGGATCGCCGGGCCCCACCAGGCGTCGTCCATCAGGTCGAGGGCCGCGCCGAGCCGCTCCCCCGCCAGGATGCCGTCGCCGGTGTTCTCCTTGGCGCCGACGGTCCAGTCCGTGCCGATGGGCTGCCGCTGGAAGCGCTCGCGCATCGCCGCGTTGTGCTCGAAGCCTCCGGAGCCGACGATCACGCCCCGGCGGGCACGGACCAGTCCGGGTCCGCCGTTGCGGGTGACCACCGCTCCGCTGACGGTGCCGCCCTCGACGTACAGGTCGGTGAGCGGAGTGTCGAGCCACACCGGCACCCCGGCCGACCGCAGTCCCGCACGCAGCCCGGCCGCCAGTGACTGGCCCATGGTCAGCGGCTTCTCGCCGCGCAGCGCCGCCGCCGTGCCCCGTGCCAGACACTGGGCCGCGACGGCCGCGCCCTTGGCGTTCACGGCGGCCAGGGTGACCCACTTGTAGTCGGCGCTGAAGACGACCATCCCGGCGGGCACGTCCATGTACGGCGGGTTCAGACGGGCCAGCTCCGGGCCCAGGATGCGGCCGTCGAGCTGGTCGGGCTCGATGGAGCGGCCGTTCGGCAGACCGCCGGGCAGCTCCGGGTAGTAGTCGCTGTAGCCCTCCATCCAGCGGAAGCGCAGGGGGCTGTGGGACATGACGTAGGAGATTGTGGCCGGGCCGTGGGCGAGGAAGGCGCGCTGCCGGTCGGCGGTGACGTCCGGGCCGACGACGGCGGCGAGGTAGGCGGCGGCCTTCGCGGGCGTGTCCGGGACGTCGGCCGCCAGGAGGACCGGGTTGTTGGGGATCCAGATCCCGGCGCCGGAGCGGGCGGCCGAGCCGCCGAAGGTCGGGGCCTTCTCCAGGACGACGCAACTCAGCCCCTGCCCGGCGGCGGTCAGCGCGGCGGTCATGCCCGCCGCGCCGGAGCCGATGACGACGACGTCGTACGTGCCGAGCAGGGGTAAGTCGGCTGCCTGGGCGCCCTGTTGCACTCCGGCGGCGACCGCGAGCCCGGCACCCGCGGCACCGGCCAGCACTCGTCTTCGGGAAGGAGCCCGTGAAGGACCCCGGGAAGGAGCCCGGGAAGGAGCCCGGGAAGGGGATCCAGCGGGTGGTGCGGAGTTCGTGTCAGTGGTCATGACGGCTCCAGCGCGACAGATGGGGGTGGGGAATGTCGCGCGGGCACCCCGCGAAGTCAAGGGCTACTCGAGGCCGATCGCCGCGCAGTCCGCCTTGTACTTCGCGGTGCAGATGTCCTTCACCGTGTAGACGCCGTCCGTGATCACCGTCTCCTTGATGTTGTCCTTGGTGAGGGCGACCACCGGCACCAGCATCGCCGGGATGGTCTTCGCCGTCGGGCTGTCGACGGTCTCCCGGGTCAGTGCGGCGAACTCGATCTGACGGCCCTGGACCTTGGCCACCGCGATCTTCGCGGCGTTCGTCGCCTCCAGCAGGAAGGACTTGTAGACGGTCATGTACTGCTCCCCCGACACGACCCGCTGCACCGCGTCCAGGTTGGCGTCCTGCCCGGTCACCGGCGGCATCTTGGTGGCGCCGGCCTCCTCCATCGCCTCGATGACGGCGCCCGCCATGCCGTCGTTGGCCGAGTAGACGGCGGCGATGTTGTTCAGCCCGACGGCCTTGATGGCCTTCTCCATGTTCGCCTTGGCGATGGAGGGCTTCCACTCCTTGGTGTCGTACTGCTCGACGATGTCCACCTGGCCCTGGAGCTCGCTCAGCGCGCCGTCCTTGAACCGGGCCGTGTTGGGGTCGCCGGGGTCGCCGTTCATCATGACGACCTTGCTCTTCTCGGAGTTCTCGCCGAGCTCGCTCATGATGGCGCGGCCCTGCACCTGCCCGACGAGTTCGTTGTCGTGGGAGACGTAGGCGTCGATCGGGCCCTCGGCGAGCCGGTCGTAGGCGATGACCGGGATGCCGGCGTCCTTGGCCTTCTGGACGTCCGTGGCGATCTTCTTGGAGTTCAGCGCGTCCACCAGGATGACGTCGACCTTGTCGTCGATCATCTGCTGGAACTGCCGGCTCTGTCTGGACACGCTCGCCTCGGCGTTGGCGTAGCGCACCTTGCCCTTGTTCTCGGTGAGGGACGCGACCTCGTCCCTGATCAGGGGGTAGTCGAACTTCTCGAAGCGAGCCGTGTCCCGGTCGGGCAGCAGCAGGCCCACCGTGATGTCGTTGCCCTTCCGCACGGCGCTGTCGTCACTCCCGTCGTCGCCGCACGCGGTGAGGGACAGGGCCGATACGGAGACCGCCAGGGCTATGGCGACAGGGCGCACAGCGGTCCGACGGGTGTTACGCGCTTTCACTGGTGGTGCCTTCCGATGGGGGGAGCATCGCGACGGGATTGCTCGAAAGCCAAAGGGGAGACGGCGTACGACGTCAAGAAAATCGTGTGAAGACATCGCAAAGGCCGCCTCACAGCAGGCCGCCTCAGCGTGCGTACAGCCCCTCGACTTCCTCTGTGAACGCACGCAGTACCGCCTGGCGGCGGAGCTTCATCGACGGGGTCAGGTGGCCTGCCTCCTCGGTGAAGTCCTCGGCGAGGATGGCGAAGGCGCGGATGGACTCCGGGCGGGACACCATCTTGTTGGCCTCGTCGACGGCGCGCTGGAGGACGGCCCGCAGCTCCTCGTCGTCGACCAGGAGCTTGGGCGGTACGGGGTGTTTGCCGTTCATCTGGCGCCAGTGGGTGATGCCGTCCGGGTCGAGGGTGATCAGGGCCGAGACGAAGGGGCGGCCGTCGCCCAGGACGATGCACTGGGAGATGAGCGGGTGGGAGCGCAGCCAGTTCTCCAGGGGGGCCGGGGCGACGCTCTTGCCGCCCGCGGTGATCAGCAGTTCCTTCTTGCGGCCGGTGATCGTCAGATAGCCCTCGTCGTCGAGTTCGCCGAGGTCGCCGGTGGCGAGCCAGCCGTCGGGGGCGGCGGGGACCACGCCGCCGGCCTGGGGGTCCCAGTAGCCGCGCAGCACGTGCTCGCCGGCGAGGAGGATCTCGCCGTCGGCGGCGATCCGCACGCGGGTGCCGGGCAGCGGCCAGCCGACCGTGCCCAGGCGGGGCTTGAGGGGCGGGGTGACGGTGGAGGCGCCGGTGGTCTCCGTCAGGCCGTAGCCCTCGAAGATCTCGATGCCGGCGCCGGCGTAGAACGCGGCGAGGCGGCGGCCGAGCGGTGAGCCGCCGCAGATCGCGTAGCGGACCCGGCCGCCCATGGCGTTGCGGATACGGCGGAAGACCAGGGGGTCGTAGAAGGCCCGGGCGGTCTTCAGGGCGCGGGAGGGGCCCGGTCCTGTGCCCGTCTGCTGGGCCTCCATCGCCTCGCCGTAGCGCTGCGCCACCGACACCGCGCGGTCGAACGAGGTCACCCGGCCGCCGGCCTCGGCCTTGGCGCGGGCCGAGTTGAAGACCTTCTCCAGCATGTACGGGATGGCCAGCAGACAGGTCGGCCGGAAGCTCGCCAGGTCAGGCAGCAGGTGGTCGGCCTTGATGCTCGGCGCGTGGCCCAGCCGTACCCGGGCGCGGATGCAGGCGATCGCGACCATGCGGCCGAAGACGTGGGACATCGGCAGGAACAGCAGGACCGAGGCCTCTTCCCTGGTCTTCGCCCTGAAGACGGGGTAGAGGAGCTCGATGGCGTTGTCGACCTCGGCGAAGAAGTTGCCGTGGGTGAGGGCGCAGCCCTTGGGGCGGCCCGTGGTGCCCGAGGTGTAGACGAGGGTGGAGAGCGTGTCGGGGCCGAGCATGCCGCGCCGCACCTCGACCTCGTGGTCGGCCAGGTGCGCCCCGGCTTCCGCGAGCCGGTCCACGTGGCCCTTCTCGACGACCCACATGTGGTGGAGGTCCGGCAGGCGTTCGCGCTCCGGGCCGAGGGCGGCGGCCTGCGCGGCGGTCTCGGTGACCAGGGCGACCGCACCCGAGTCCTGGAGGATCCAGCGGGCCTGGAAGACGGAGGACGTGGGATAGATGGGGACGGTGACCAGTCCGGCCGACCAGGCCGCGAAGTCCAGGACCGTCCACTCGTAGATCGTGCGGGCCATCACGGCGACCCGGTCGCCCGGCATCAGGCCTTCGGAGATCAGCCCCTTCGCCACGGCGAGCACCTGGGCGGCGAACTCGGCCGCCGTGACATCGCTCCAGCGTCCCTCGGCGTCCTTGCGGCTGAGCACCACGGCACCCGGCTCCGCGCTCGCGTTGTCGAACGGCAGGTCGGCGAGCGACCCGTGCGTCCACGGCGGCGCCAGCGGCGGTACGGCGGCCTCCCGCACCACCCCGTCCAGCCGCCGCGTCTCGGGCTCGACCAGGACCGGTCCTCCGTACACGTCGCCGTAGGCGGAGGAGGGATACGCAGTGGACACGGGCGGCTCCTGGGGCGTGCAGCGAAAAACTGCTTGCTGCGTGGACGTACGTGCCTCGCACGCCGAGGCGCTCAACCGGCTGAACCCCCAGAAAGGGGTTACTGCCGGTAGGAACGGGATCGTACGGCTCTCACGTGGCGGGTTTGTGCGGGTTCGGGGATGGTCCGGAGCCGGGCCTGTGCATTCTCGGGGGTTACGTGAGGGACCTTCAGTTTTGGTGCCTCGTTGGCCTTCACGCCCGCTCCAGGACGGCCGTCACCCCCTGCCCGCCCGCCGCGCACACCGAGATCAGTCCGCGTGCGGGGGCGTCCCGTTCGGCGAGGAGACGGGCCAGCGTGGTCACGATCCGGGCGCCGGTGGCGGCGAAGGGGTGACCGGTGGCGAGGGACGAGCCGGCGACGTTCAGCCGGTCGCGGTCCACCGTGCCGAGGCCCCGCTTCTCCCAGGCGGCGAGTGTCGCCAGCACCTGGGAGGCGAACGCCTCGTGGATCTCGATCAGTTGGAAATCGGCCAAGTTCAGCCCGGCCCGCTCCAGCATCCGCGGGACCGCGTACGCCGGCGCCATGAGCAGGCCGTCCTCGCCGCCCGCCACATCGCCCTCCACGAAGTCCACGGCGGCCGTCTCGTACGCGGTCAGGTACGCCAGCGGTGTCAGGCCGCGCTCCCGGGCCCACTCCTCGCTCGCCAGCAGGACGGTGGCGGCCCCGTCCGTCAGCGGGGTCGAGTTCCCGGCGGTCATGGTCGGGCCGGGATGGTCCAGGCCGAACACCGGTTTCAGGGAGGCCAGTTTCTCCACGGTCGAGCCGGGGCGCAGGTTCTGGTCACGGGCCAGCCCCCGGAAGGGGACCACCAGGTCCTGGAAGAAGCCGCGTTCGTACGCCGCCGCCAGCCGTTGGTGGCTCGCCGCGGCCAGTTCGTCCTGGGCCTCGCGGCCGATGTCCCAGGCCCGGGCGGTGACGGCGGCGTGTTCGCCCATGGACAGGCCGGTGCGCGGCTCGGCGTTGCGCGGGATGTCGGGGACGAGATGGGACGGGCGCACCTTCGCCAAGGCCCTCAGACGGGCGCCCGTCGACTTCGCGCGCCGGGCCTCCAGCAGGATGCGGCGCAGGGTGTCGTTGACGCCCAGGGGCGCGTCGCTGGCCGTGTCGGCGCCGCCCGCGACCGCCGATTCCGTCTGGCCGAGGGCGATCTTGTTGGCGGCGGCGATGACGGCCTGGAGTCCGGTGCCGCAGGCCTGCTGGATGTCGTAGGCCGGGGTGCGCGGATGCAGCGTCGAGCCGAGGACCGTCTCGCGGGCGAGGTTGAAGTCGCGGCTGTGCTTGAGGACGGCGCCGGCGACGAACTCACCCACCGCGCCGGGTTCCTGGAGTCCGTACCGCTCGACGAGGCCGTCGAGGGCGGCGGTGAGCATCTGCTGGTTGGAGGCGGTGGCGTAGGGCCCGTCGGAGCGGGCGAACGGGATGCGCGTTCCGCCGATGACCGCCACGCGCCGCACCGACGTCTTCTGGGGGCTCATCTCGACCTGCTCCTCGCCTGTGACATAGCCTTACCTCCGGTAACCTTACTCCAGAGTAAGGAAGAACGCGCATCATCCGGGAGCTGGGAGTTGGAATGGCCGACCGCTATCTGCGTTTCACCGGTACCGCACCCGGCCGCTTCCTCACCCGCAGACTCGGCCTGCCCCAGCCCGCGGCGCTGACCCGCTGGTCCCCCGAGCGCCCGGCCCTGGACGGCGGCCTGCGTCACCTCACCGCCGGCCGGTCCGCCCTCGGCCTGGCACCGGTCCTCGCCCGTACGGGACTCCCCCCGGCCCGCCCCGACCGGTCGGCCGCCGTCGTCCTGGACGCGAGCGGGGTAGGGGACGTCGAAGGGCTGGCCGACGTCCACGCGGCACTGCATCCCGTCCTACGGTCCGTCACCCCGAGCGGGCGCGTGGTCGTGCTCGGCGCGCCGCTCGACCCGGCCGACCACCACCAGGCCGCGGCCCAGCAGGCCCTGGAGGGCTTCACACGCTCCCTCGGCAAGGAGATCGGCCGGGGCAGGACGGTGAACCTGGTCCGGCTCACGGACGCGTCCGCAGCGGAATCCACGCTCCGTTTCCTGCTCTCACCCAAGTCGGCGTACGTCAGCGGGCAGGTGATCGAGGTGGGCACGCCCCAGGAGCCCGGGGAACCCCAGGCGGCACCGGACGGGGACCGCCCCCTGACCGGCCGGACCGCCCTGGTCACCGGTGCCGCGCGCGGTATCGGTGAGGCGGTCGCCGAGACACTCGCCAGGGACGGGGCCCGGGTCGTCGTCCTCGATGTGCCGGGGGCCGAACAGGACGCCCGGCGCGTCGCCGACCGGCTCGGCGGCAGCGCGCTGCTCCTGGACATCACGGCGGCCGACGCGGGCGCGCGGATCGCCGAGGCCCTGCCGGACGGGCTTGACCTGCTGATCCACAACGCGGGCATCACCCGCGACCGGCGGCTGGTGAACATGCCGGCCGAGCGCTGGATCTCGGTGCTGGAGGTGAACCTGGCGAGCGTGCTGCGCACCACGGACGCACTGCTGAAGGCCGGGACGCTGAAGCGGGGCGGCCGGATCGTGGCGACAGCCTCGATCGCGGGCCTCGCCGGGAACGCGGGGCAGACCAACTACGGGGCGAGCAAGGCGGGCGTCGTGGGCCTGGTCCGCTCGCTCGCGCCACGCGCACTCGCGGAGCACGGGGTGACGGTCAACGCGGTCGCGCCGGGCTTCATCGAGACGAAGATGACGGCCGCCGTCCCGCTGTTCATCCGCGAGGCGGGGCGCCGCATGAACTCCCTCGCCCAGGGCGGTCTTCCGGTCGACGTCGCCGAGACCACCGCCTGGCTCGCGCACCCGGCCTCGGGCGCGGTCAACGGCCAGGTCGTGCGCGTCTGCGGCCAGAGCCTGCTGGGGGCGTGATGACCGACGCCGCCGCACTCGTCCTCACCGGGTCCCCCTCCCTCGCACCGCTCCTGGTCCGCGGTGCCCTGCTGTCCCCCCTCAAACGGCCCGCCCCCGACGCGGAGTTCCCGCGCACCCGGCTGGTCCTGCCCGGTCTGCGCGTCGACCTCGCGCGGCTGGCGGCGTACGAGCGGGTCTGCGGGTTCCCGACCGGGGAGGACGCGCTGCCGCTGACGTATCCGCACGTGCTCGGATTCCCCCTGGCCATGCGGCTGATGAGCGGCCGGGACTTCCCACTGCCGCTGCTGGGCCTGGTCCACACGTCGATCACGCTCACCCGGCACCGGGGAATGCCGGCGACGGGCGCGTACGAACTCGCGGTGCGGGTCGCGGGTCTGGCACCGCACCGGCGCGGCACACAGGCCACGGTCGTCACGGAGGTGCGGGAAGGCGGGGACGTCGTCTGGGAGTCGAGCAGCACGTACCTCGCCCGGCACCGCACGCCACGGCCCGCCGGGTCTCCCGGAGAGGGTCCCGGATCTTCCGGAGGGGTCCCCGGGTCTCCCGCAGAGGAGGTCCGCAAGCCGCTGCCCGCCGTCGCCGAGTGGCGGCTCGCCGAGGATGTCGGGCGTCGTTACGGCGCCGCCTCCGGGGACCGCAACCCGATCCACCTCCACCCGCTCACCGCCCGCCTGTTCGGCTTCCCCCGGGCCATCGCCCACGGCATGTGGACGCTCGCCCGCTGCCTCGCCGCGCACGGCACGCCGGACTCCTGCCACGTGCGCGCGGAGTTCAAGGCGCCGGTGCTGCTGCCCGGAATCGTGACGTACGCGGCGGAGGATGGCCGGTTCGAACTGCGGGACGGGAACGAGCGGATACACGTGACGGGAGATGTCTACCCGGCCTGAGCGCCCGCCTGCTCCTCCTCCGCCTGCTCCTCCTCCGCCTGCTCATCGCCCGTCCGCTCATCCCCCGCCCGCTCATCCCCCGGCGGCGACCACGGTCGCCCCGCCATGAGGTCGCCCAGGCCCGCCCACGCGAAGTTCATCATCGTGGCCGCGGCCTGACGGGCCGTGATGCCCGGGGTGGCGTTGGCCCAGGCGGCGAGGGACTCGGCGGCGCCGACCAGGGCCTCGGCGAGACCGGCGACCTCGCGCTCCGGCAGGTCGGGGTCGTGGTGGGCCTCCCGGGCGCCGGTGAGGATCAGCTGCGTCACGAACGCGACGATCTCCTCGCGCATCGCGGCGACCTCGGCGGCGAAGGGCTCGCCGTGCGTCCGGGCCTGGAGGTGCAGGACCGACCAGGCGTCCTGGTTGCGCCCGGTGTGGGCGAAGAACGCCCCGAGCCCTTCCCAGAGTTGCCGGTCGGCGGGCAGATCGGGACGGACCCCGGCCCGCACCGCCGCCACGAGGGCCTTGGCCTCGCGGCGGATGCAGGCGGTGAAGAGGTCTTCCTTGGAGTTCAGGTACAGATAGACCAACGGCTTGGAGACACCCGCCAGTTCGGCTATCTCGTCCATCGACGCGGCCATGTAGCCCCGTTGGCCGAAGATCCGCACGGCGGCGTCCAGCATCTGCTGTTCACGGACCGCACGCGGCATCCGCTTGGTCTTCACGGCACCCATACGGCTTAGCGTACGGGCCCCCTGGCCTGCCCTCGGTCGTGAACCGAAGCGGACCGGCCAGGGGACGTCACCCCGTCACGCCGCGGCAGGCACCTGCTCGCGCTCCGCGTCCCGCTTCTCGTCCCACGGGTCGTCCAGGGAGGAGCCGTCCGCCGTGGCGTAGGCCTCGCGGTCGAGCAGGTTCTCCCGGGCGGAGACCAGGACCGGGATGAGGGCCTGGCCGGCGACGTTGGTCGCGGTGCGGATCATGTCGAGGATCGGGTCGATCGCGAGGAGCAGACCGACGCCCTCCATCGGCAGGCCGAGGGTGGAGAGGGTCAGGGTCAGCATGACCGTCGCACCGGTCAGTCCGGCCGTGGCGGCGGAGCCGACCACCGAGACGAACGCGATCAGCAGGTAGTCGCCGACACCCAGCTGGATGTCGAAGATCTGGGCGACGAAGATCGCGGCGATCGCGGGGTAGATCGCGGCGCAGCCGTCCATCTTGGTCGTCGCGCCGAACGGCACCGCGAAGGACGCGTACTCCTTCGGCACGCCGAGCCGCTCGGTGACCTTCTGCGTCAGCGGCATCGTGCCCACGGAGGAGCGGGAGACGAAGGCCAGCTGGATCGCGGGCCAGGCACCCTTGAAGAACTGGATCGGGTTGGCCTTGGCGACGGTCGCGAGCAGCGCCGGGTAGACGCCGAACAGCACGATCAGGCAGCCGATGTAGATGTCGGCGGTGAACGTCGCGTACTTGCCGATCAGGTCCCAGCCGTAGGTGGCGATGGCGTTGCCGATGAGGCCGACCGTACCGATCGGGGCGAGGCGGATGACCCACCACAGCGCCTTCTGGAGCAGCTCCAGGACGGACTCGCTCAGGTTGAGGATCGGCTGGGCCTTCTCGCCGAGCTGGAGGGCGGCGATACCGGCGACGGCGGCCATGAAGACGATCTGGAGCACGTTCAGCTCGGTGAACGGCGTGATGACGTCCGTCGGCACGATGCCGGTGAGGAAGTCGATCCAGGAGCCGGTCTCCTCGGGCTTGGCGCCGTCCTTGGGCGTGAGGCCGGTACCGGCGCCCGGGTTGGTGAGCAGGCCGATGACGAGACCGATGCTCACCGCGATGAGCGACGTGACCATGAACCACAGGAGGGTGCGCGAGGCCAGGCGGGCCGCGTTGTTGACCTTCCGCAGATTGGTGATCGAGACCAGGATCGCGAAGAAGACGAGCGGGGCGACGGCGAGCTTCAGCAGGCCGATGAAGGTGTCGCCGACCTTCTCCAGGGTGGTGGTCAGCCAGGACAGGTCCTGGTTGCGGGCGAGCCAGCCGAGCAGCACGCCCAGGACGAGACCGGCGAGTATCTGGGCCCAGAAGGGCACCTTGAAGGACTTCGTGTATGAGGACACGGACTGACTCCGTTGGGGGGACGCGTTGGGGGGAGCTGACGTGGGAGACGACGGGGGTTGGCGTTACGTCAGAGACGACAGTTGGCGGACGCGCACCGACAGAGATCCACGTGCAGCCGCGCGAAGAGCGCAAGCCTTCGGAGCGGAACGCTCCGGGGCGGAAGAGGCACGACTGCTGAGTTCATAACAGCGACACCTTAACACCTGAACTTTGAGGACCCCAAAGCCTCGCTTTGACAGGCAGGAACACGCAGGCACCCATACAAGGCAAAGCGCCCCGTTTCCGAGCATGTACGGAAACGGGGCGCTGCGCGCGTGTGAGGAACCTTACGAGGCCTGGCCCTGCGCCCGGCTCGTCTCGTCGGCCGAGTCCTCCTGGCTGCGGTTGGCCTCCATGTTGGCCTTCATACGGTCGACCCGGCCCACGATCTGCACGGAGGCGCGGTCGCGCTCCTTGCGCAGCACGACGAAGCTGATCGGCGCGGAGAGCAGCAGGGCGAGGGTCACGATCCACAGGCCGTTGCTGTCGCCGAGGCCGCGCGGGGCAAGGCCGGAGTAGACGAGGCCCCAGACGACCACGAGGCAGCCCACGAAGATCCCGAGGCGCATCAGTGTGTAGCGGAGCATCTCAATCCACTCTTCCGATTCCAAAACAGGCCAGTGTTCAGTGAAGCACGCCCGGCGGTCGATCTTTGAGGGGGGTGGCTCAAGGGGGTCAGTGCAACGGCAGGAGCATGATCACGTCGTCCCGGTCGTCGCCCGGCGCGACCCTGATGGCACCAGGGATCCGGCCGACCTCCTTGTAGCCGCAGGATTCGTAGAACCGCTCAAGACCGATCCCGCCCCGGCAGGTCAGCCGGATCGCCTCGATGCCCTCGATGCCCCGGGCCCCGTCCGCCGCCGCGCCCAGCAGGTCACGGCCGTACCCCTTTCCCTGGTGACGCGGATGCACCATCACCGTGTACAGCCACAGCCAGTGCGTCATCAGGTGGTGCGTGTTGAGGGTCAGGAACGCGGTCGCCGCGACCCGCCCCTCCTCGTCGTGCCCGACGAGCAGCCTGACCTTGTCCTCCGCCATCGACGCGAAGTGCTTCAGCAGCGAGGGCCGGATGTCCTCCCGCGTCACGGGCGGAACGAACCCGACGGCTCCCCCCGCGTTGGAGACGTCGGCCCACAGGTCGAGAATGCCGTCACGCAGGTCGGGGGTGACGGCGGGGTCGAGCGTGAAGGTAAGGGGCATGCGGGGATTGTAGCCATTACGACAAGGCCCGCGCCGCCACTTCCAGATCGGACACGAGGCCCCGGTACGCGGCCTCCCGGTCGTCCGCCCGCAGCACCGCCGACGGATGCACCGTGGGCACCAGCCGCTCGGCCCTCCCGTGGATCTCCTCCTCCAGCACGGTGCCCCGCACCTGCGTGACCCGGAACGAGGACCCGAGCAGCGCCTTACCCGCCGTGGCCCCCAGTACGACGATCAGCTCCGGCTCCACGACCGCGAGCTCGGCGGCCAGCCAGGGCCCGCACGCGGTCATCTCCCGGAGGTTCGGCGCCTTGTGAATACGCCGCTTCCGGGGCTCGGCCTGCGTGAACTTGAAGTGCTTCACGGCATTTGTGACGTAGGCCTCGCCCGGATCGATGCCGGCTTCCTGCAGCGCCCGGTCCAAGAGCCGCCCGGCAGGCCCGACGAACGGCTCCCCCTGCCGGTCCTCCTGATCCCCGGGCTGCTCCCCCACGAGCATCACGCGAGCGTCCTTGCTCCCTTTCCCGAAGACGGTCTGCGTGGCGTCACGGTGCAACGGGCAGCCCCGGCACTCGGCAGCGGCCCGCCGCAGCGCGGGCAACCCACCGCGACCGGGAAGGAAGGGCTCAGCGGTATAGGCATCCTCAGGAGCCTGGGTCCTGACCATGCCCCCCCGGGTACCCACCCCAGGGGCGCGGGGAACTGCGCGACCAGCCCCCACGCACCTGGCGCCGCAATCACACCCGCATCGGCTGCGGCGATTCGCGACGCTCCGGGTCGGGCCCGTCATACTCCCGAAGGATCTCGTACCGCGTATTCCGCTCCACCGGCCGGAATCCGGCATCGCGAATAAGATCCAGCAGATCCTCACGCGTCAGCTTGTTCGGCGTCCCGAAGTCGTCCGCGTCATGCGTGATCTTGTACTCGACGACAGACCCGTCCATGTCATCGGCCCCGTGCTGCAAGGCCAACTGCGCCGTCTGCACCCCGTGCATCACCCAGAAGACCTTGACGTGCGGCACGTTGTCGAACAGCAGCCGCGACACCGCGAAGGTCTTCAGCGCCTCCGCCCCCGTCGCCATCTGCGTCCGCGCCTGAAGACGGTTCCGTACCTTCCCGTCCTTCATGTCGACGAAGTCGTGCTGGTACCGCAGCGGGATGAAGACCTGGAAGCCGCCGGTCTCGTCCTGCAGCTCACGCAGCCGCAGCACGTGGTCCACACGGTGGCGCGGCTCCTCGATGTGGCCGTAGAGCATGGTGGCCGGGGTCTTCAGACCCTTCTCGTGGGCGAGCCGGTGGATGCGCGCCCAGTCCTCCCAGTGGGTGCGGTGGTCGACGATGTGCTGCCGGACCTCCCAGTCGAAGATCTCCGCACCGCCACCGGTCAGCGACTCCAGACCGGCCTCGATCAGCTCGTCGAGGATCTCGGAGGCCGGCATCCCGGAGATCGTCTCGAAGTGGTGGATCTCGGTGGCCGTGAACGCCTTGAGCGAGACGCCGGGCAGCGCCTTCTTCAGCTCGCTCAGCGACCGGGGGTAGTACCGCCACGGCAGGTTCGGGTGCAGCCCGTTGACGATGTGCAGCTCGGTGAGGTTCTCGCCCTCCATCGCCTTGGCGAGCTTCACGGCCTCCTCGATGCGCATCGTGTACGCGTCCTTCTCCCCCGGCTTGCGCTGGAAGGAGCAGTACGCGCAGGAGGCCGTGCACACGTTGGTCATGTTGAGGTGACGGTTGACGTTGAAGTGCACGACGTCGCCGTTCTTGCGGGTGCGCACCTCGTGCGCGAGGCCGCCGAGCCAGGCCAGGTCGTCCGACTCGTACAGCGCGATGCCGTCCTCACGGGTCAGACGGACGCCCGTCCTGACCTTCTCCTCCAGCTCGCGCTTGAGCCCGAGATCCATGCCCACACCTTTCTACGAAGAACGCCCCAACCGTACGACTACTCCCCTACTCCTCTTCGGGCAGCTCCCCGACCCGGTTCTCCCACTTGGTGGAGAGCACGATGGTCGTACGCGTCCGGGAGACGCCCTTGGTTCCACTGAGCCGCCGGATCATCTTCTCCAGGCCGTCCACGTCCGCCGCCCGCACCTTGAGCATGTACGAGTCGTCGCCCGCGATGAACCAGCAGTCCTCGATCTCCGAGAGGTCCTTCAGCCGCTGCGCCACGTCCTCGTGGTCGGTGGCGTCGGAGAGCGAGATGCCGACGAGGGCGGTGACGCCGAGGCCGAGCGAGGCGGCGTCGACGGTGGCCCGGTAGCCGGTGATGACTCCGGCCGCCTCCAGCCGGTTGATGCGGTCGGTGACACTGGGTCCCGACAGTCCGACGAGGCGTCCCAGCTCCGCGTAGGAGGCCCGGCCGTTCTCCCTCAGGGCCTGGATGAGCTGCCTGTCCACCGCGTCCATTGCGATCGAAGCCTTCCGCTGAAGTTGTCTGTGGTCCGATGAGGTTTCGGGGTCGTGCTCACTGGGAGCCGGCGCGGTGCGACCCGCCGCCGAGCTCTCCTTGCCAACGGCGGTAGAGCCGGTGCGGCACGCCCGCCGCGTCGAGTACGCGTCCGGCGACGAAGTCCACCAGGTCCTGGATGTGCGTCGCGCCCGCGTAGAAGGCGGGTGAGGCCGGTACGACGCTCGCGCCCGCGTCGTCGAGGGTGACCAGGTGCCGCAGGGTCTGGCCGTTCAGCGGGGTCTCGCGTACGGCCACGACGAGGCAGCGGCCCTCCTTCAGGGTCACGCTCGCCGCCCGCTGCAGCAGGTCCTTCGACAGCCCGAGCGCGACCCCGGCCACGCTCGCCGTCGAGGCGGGCACGATCAGCATGCCCTTGGTGGGGTACGACCCCGAGGAGGGCCCGGCGGCCAGGTCGCCGGCGCTCCAGTGCCGTACGGCGTCGAGGTCGACGGAGAAGGTGTCCGGCTTGCCCTCGGCGCCACGGGACAGCCATTCCCGCAGGTCGTCGCGCCAGTGGGCGTCCCGGAAGGAGATCCCGGTCTCGTCCAGCAGGGTGAGCCGGGAGGCCCGGGAGACCACGAGATCGACGCTCTCGCCGGCCGCGAGGAGGGCCCGCAGCACGGCAGCGGCATACGGGGTGCCGGAGGCCCCGGACACCCCTACGATCCAAGGCGTACGTGGGGTCTCGCCTGGCTTGACTGGGTTCACAACACCGAGCCTATAGGGCGTCACAGGGTGGGAACCGGTGCAGGGGTGCGGGCCGTTGGATGGAGGGGACGAGCGAGCACTGGGGGTCGCCATGTCCGGTCCGGAAGCAGGGTGGTCACAGAGCGACCGCGCGATGGCCGCGGGCAAGCTGATGCTGGCCTGGGTGGCGCTGTTGTGGCTGCTGGAAGTGGTGGACGTGGCGACCGGCCACGCGCTGGACGGCTTCGGGGTCACCCCGCGCGACCCCTCCGAGCTGGTCGACGTCGTCCCGTCGTCCTTCATCCACTTCGGCTTCGCCCATCTGGCCGCGAACACGATCCCGTTGCTGGTCCTCGGCTTCCTCGCGGCGCTCGCGGGGCTGCGCCGCTTCCTGCTGGTCTGCGCGCTGATCATCCTCGTCGACGGTCTGGGCGTCTGGCTCATAGCCCCGGCCCACACCAACACCGCGGGCGCCTCCGGCCTGATCTTCGGCCTCTTCGGCTTCCTGCTGGTCAGCGGCTTCGTGGAGCGCCGCCCCCTGGGCATCCTGGCCGGTGTGCTGATCGCCGCGATCTGGGGCGGCTCGATCCTCGCCGGCCTGGCCCCGACGCAGACGGGCGTCAGCTGGCAGGGGCATCTGCTCGGCCTGCTGGCGGGCGTGGCGGCGGCGTTGGTGTTCCGCCGCCGCCCGAAGTCGGGCCGCGCCCTCACCGCACCGTGATCAGACGGTCAGACCCCGCACCAGCAGATCCAGCAGCGCGCACACGAACAGGGCGATGCCGATGAAGCCGTTGACGCTGAAGAAGGCGCGGTTCACGCGGGACAGGTCGTTCGGTCGGACGATCGAGTGCTCGTAGAGGAACGCGCCCGCGACGATCAGCAGGCCCAGCCAGAAGAAGGCGCCCGCGCCGGTGGTCAGGGCGTACCAGACGAACAGGGCCGTGGTCGTCGCGTGACAGACCCGTGCTCCCCAGACCGCCGCCGGGATGCCGAAGCGGGCCGGGACGGACATGACGCCGATCTCGCGGTCCGTCTCGACGTCCTGGCAGGCGTAGATCAGGTCGAAGCCGCCGATCCAGACGCCGACCGCGAGTCCGAGTATCACCGCGTCCCAGGACCAGAAACCGGTGATCGCCAGCCAGCCGCCGACCGGGCCCATCGCCTGGGCGAGACCCAGGATGGCCTGGGGGAAGTTCGTGAACCGCTTGCCGTAGGGGTAGACCACCATCGGGATCACCGCGATGGGGGCCAGCGCGAGGCACAGGGGGTTCAGCAGGGCCGCCGCGCCCAGGAAGACGACGAGGGCGACGAGCGCGCCCGTCCACGCATGGCGAACCGACATCGCGCCCGTCACCAGCTCGCGCTGCGCCGTACGCGGGTTACGGGCGTCGATCTCCCGGTCGATGATCCGGTTGACCGCCATGGCGAAGGTACGCAGCCCCACCATGCAGACGGTGACCAGCAGCAGCCGCCCCCAGTGGATGTTCCGGTCGACCTGGAACATCGCGGTGAGCGCGGCGATGTAGGCGAAGGGCAGCGCGAAGACCGAGTGCTCGATCATCACCAGGCGCAGGAAGGCCTTCGTGCGTCCCGGCTGGGGGATCGCGGCGGATGCGGAGCTCACAGCCCGTACTCCTTCCACCGGCGGTCCACTTTCGCCGCCGTCTCCGGGTCGGACTCCACCATGTCGGGCCAGCCGCCGTCGCGGGTGTAGCCCTCCTCGGGCCACTTCTTCGTCGCGTCGATGCCCGCCTTGCCGCCCCAGAACTGCTGGTAGGAGGCGTGGTCGAGGTGGTCGACGGGGCCCTCGACGATCGACAGGTCACGGGCGTAGTCCGTGTTGCCGAGGGCCCGCCAGGCGACCTCGTGCAGGTCGTGGACGTCGCAGTCGGAGTCGACGACCACGATCAGCTTGGTCAGCGACATCATGTGCGCGCCCCAGATGGCGTGCATGACCTTCTGCGCGTGCTTCGGGTACTTCTTGTCGATCGAGACGATCGCGCAGTTGTGGAAGCCGCCCGCCTCCGGCAGGTGGTAGTCCACGATGTCCGGGATGATGATCTTCAGGAGCGGAAGGAAGAAGCGTTCCGTCGCGCGGCCCAGGGGGCCGTCCTCCGTCGGGGGACGGCCTACGACGATCGACTGGAGCAGCGGCCGCTTCCGCATCGTCACGCAGTCGATCTTCAGCGCGGGGAAGGGCTCCTGCGGCGTGTAGAAGCCGGTGTGGTCACCGAACGGCCCCTCCGGCAGCATCTCGCCGGGCTCCAGCCAGCCCTCGATGACGACCTCCGCCTGCGCCGGCACCTGGAGCGGCACGGTCTTGCAGTCGACCATCTCGATCCGCTTGCCCGCGAGGAACCCGGCGAACAGGTACTCGTCGATGTCCCCGGGCAGCGGGGCCGTGGACGCGTACGTCACGGCGGGCGGACACCCGAAGGCGATGGCGACGGGCAGCCGCTCCCCGCGCCTGGCCGCCACCTGGTAGTGGTTGCGGCTGTCCTTGTGGATCTGCCAGTGCATGCCGATGGTGCGCTTGTCGTGACGCTGGAGGCGGTACAGCCCGAGATTGCGGACGCCGCTCTCCGGGTCCTTGGTGTGGGTGAGCCCCAGATTGAAGAAGGAGCCGCCGTCCTTCGGCCAGGTGAACAGGGCGGGGAGCTGGTCGAGGTCGACGTCGTCCCCGGTCAGGACGACTTCCTGCACCGGGCCGTCCTTGACCTTCTTCGGCGGGACGTGGGTCATCGAGCCGAGCTTGCCGAAGGCCTCGCGCACGCCGACGAACCCGTGCGGCAGCTCGGGCTTCAGCAGCCCGCCGATCCGCTCGGAGATCTCGCCGTACGACTTCAGCTCCAGCGCCTTCAGCAGCCGCCGGTCCGTGCCGAACACGTTCATCGCGAGCGGCATGCTCGACCCGCGCACGTTCTCGAAGAGCAGCGCGGGGCCGCCGGCCTTCTGCACCCGGTCGACGATCTCCCCGACCTCGAGATACGGGTCCACCTCGGCCTTGATGCGCTTGAGGTCGCCCTCGCGCTCCAGCGCCCTGAGCAGGGAGCGAAGATCGTCGTAAGCCATGCGGTCCAGTATCCCCGAGCGGCTACCCTGGCCCTGAACCGCCCACCCGCTTTCGCTGAGAGGCCGCATGCTCCGGGTACTCATGTTCCTCGTGCCGCTGGCGCTGAGCGTGTACGCGTTCATCGACTGCATCAGTACCAAGGACGACGACATCCGCCATATGCCCAAGCCGCTTTGGGCGCTGCTCGTGCTGGTGTTCCCGCTCGTCGGTTCGATCTCCTGGCTCATCGCCGGCAAGAAGCGCCGCCCGGCCGCCGAGGGCTGGTCCGGCGTCCGGGGCGGCCGCTCCCGGCAGTGGGTCGCGCCCGACGACAACCCCGACTTCCTCAAGTCCCTCGACGAGGACCCGAAGAGGGACGACGACCCGAAGCGCGACGAGCCCTGACCGTCGCCGCGCCGCTCACACCAGCGTCTTGATCCGGGCGCTGGTGAGGGCCTTGTCGAAGACGCGTACGTCCCTGATCGCGCCGGGGAAGAAGTCGCTGGGGCGCCCGTCGAAGGTCGCGCGGCCGATCATCAGGCCGCCGGGCGCGGGCAGCGGGCGAGTGTCACGGGTCTCCGCCTGCTGCACGCCGTCGACGTAGAGCCGCAACTTGCGTCCGGGCCCGTCGCAGACGCCCACCAGGTGCGTCCAGGTGTTCACGGCGGGCACGGAGTACCCCACGGCGCGCTGTCCGGGCCGGGCGAAGGCCCAGCGCTTCTCGTCGCTGGAGTACTGGAGGTAAAAGCCGCTGGCGTCACCGGCCTCCTGGCTGACGGCGGTGGCGAAGTGGTCCGGCTCGGTGGCCAGCCGCACCCAGGCAGCGACCGTGAAGCTCCGCCCGGCACCGGTCCTCAGCACCGGCACCTCGGTGATGATCTGGCTGCCGCTCCCGTCGAACTCGGCCGCCCCCTGGCCGCCCGACCGCCACCTGACCCCGGACGCGGTGCCGTCGTTGTCACCGGCGGTGTCCCGGGCGAGCGCGCCCGAGGCCTCGTCGAGGGGCCAGGCACCGATCGGCCGGGCCGGGGCCGGGGCACCGGCCCGGGGTGGATCCGCGGTGTCGCCCTCGGCCTCGGGCCTGCTGAGCCAGACCCCGGCACCGGCGCCGAGCGCGGCGACCGCACCGGCTCCGGAGAGCAGGAACGCGCGTCGGTTACGACGGGCAGGTGCCGGAGTGGGGGCGACGCGGGTGTCCGGTCGCACCGGTTGGGGCGCGACAGCCTCACGCGTGGGCCTGACCGGGCGCCCTGGTGCGACGCGCGGCAGCGCCATCGTGCTCTCGGCGTCGGCCGGGCCGACCCGGGCGAGGATGTCGCGCGGCGTGGGGCGGTCGGCGGGGTCCTTCGCGAGGCACGCGGAGATCAGGGCCCGCAGCTCCGGGTCCGAGACGGCGGTGACATCGGGCTCGTTGTGCACGACCCGGTAGAGCAGGGCGGGCGTGGGTCCGGCACCGAACGGGTTGCCGCCGGTCGCCGCGAAGGCCAGGACCGCGCCCAGGCAGAAGACGTCACTGGCGGGCGTGATCTCGTCGCCGCTCACCTGCTCCGGCGCCATGAACCCGGGCGAGCCCGCCATGTGCCCGGTCCCGGTGATCGAGTCGCCCTCGACACTGCGCACGATCCCGAAGTCGATGACGCGCGGCCCGTCCTGAGCGAGCAGCACGTTGGACGGCTTGAGGTCACGGTGGACCAGGTTCACCGAGTGGATCGACACGAGCGCCTCGGCGAGCCCCGCCGCGAGGCGCCGTACGGCGTCGGTGCCGAAGGGGCCCTGCTCTGCGACCGCCTGCTCCAGCGACGGACCCGCGATGTAACTGGTGACCAGCCACGGCAGCTGCGCGTCCGGGTCGGCGTCGATGACAGGGGCGGTGAAGGCTCCGCTGACCAACCGGGCCGCCTCCACCTCCCGGCGGAACCGGGACCGGAACTCCGGCCTACGCACCAGCTCGGCATGCACGACCTTGACGGCGACGTCCCGCCCACCCGGCGAACGCCCCAGATATACCCGGCCCATTCCGCCTGCGCCCAGCCGCCCCAGCAGCTGGTAGTCGCCTATGGAGCGCGGGTCCTCCGGCCTCAGCGAAGACACGAAGTGAACGCCGCCCAGGCTTCACGAGACACCAACAGCACAGCTCTGTCAGGGGCTTTGCTGTCACGGACCGGGACGGTGCTGGGGAAACCGGGGGCTATTTCTATGCAGTTGCCGCCGTTGTCGTCGCTGTAGCTGCTCTTGATCCAAGACGCCGCGCTGAGTCGGTAGCTGTCCATGCTGCTCGTACCTCTCCATCACGTCGCTGATCAGGGCGGCGGACTGCCGAGCTGACAAGATGTCTGCCCTGAGCACATCATAGGTGTGCGAATGCCGCGCATAGAGGGCCGGATCGTTGTTGAAGTGGCCACGGTCCAACGACTCCGAGTACACCCATCGCTCATCGGCCAGTTCGATCAGCGACATGGAACCTCTCGGACGTACCAGCCCGAAGAGGTCGGCCGGGGCGACCTGGACGCGGATGTTGGGGCGCTGCCCGACGCTCAGCAGGTGCGCGCACTGCTGCCGCATGACCGCCGGGCTTCCCACCGCGTTGCGCAGGCAGCTTTCGTCGAGGATGGCGACGTACAGCGGGCCCCCGTCAGCCAGGAAGCGTTGCTGTCGGCTCATGCGCGCGCGGACGCGTGACTCGATCTCGTGCGCGTCCGCACGGCGGCGGCTGAACAGCGCCTGCGCGTATTCAGGGGTCTGCAACAAGCCCGGAATCACCCGCTCCTGGTACTCCCGCAAGGCAACGGCCACCTCATCCATCTCAGCCCGCCGCCGGAACCAATCAGGATGCTCCACCTGCGGATACCAGTCGATGCGGCCCCACAACCGCGTCAACACCCCACCCGTCGACAGGAGCTCATCGCACGTCTTGGCGAAACCGTCCGTCGGAACCCTCGTCCCCGCCTCCACCCGGGCCACATGCGAGCGGTCGCACGGGATGCGCCCCGCCAAGCCCTCCTGCGTGAGCAACGCGGCCTCGCGGAAGTGCTTGAGCACCTCCCCGAAGACAGCCGCCGTGCTGGCCCCCGCCCCCACCCCGCCATTCCGTCGACTCACGGCTCCCCCTCCGTGACAGTGCTCCACCCGCACGCCCGAAACATTGATCCGGCCCATTCCCCTGCGCAACGCTCGATACACCCAGAGTTACGGAGGAGCAGGAAATGGAACCGGGAACGCTCGTCTACGACCCCCACACGCACAAGGTCGGCGAGTACCAGGACAAGACCGGCCCGTACGTGATGCTGCGCCCGGTCGGCGGCGGCCGGGAGTGGCAGGCCGACCCGGCACGGATCCGCGAGGCGACACCGGAGGAACGGCTCAGCGCGGGCGTACGCGCGGCCAACGACCGTTCAAGGGATGGACTGTCGGCGGACCCGAACCGACCACCCGTGCCGATGCCGGGGTGCGCGGCATGTGAGGAGTTGGCCCTCCGCCGGGACAAGGCCCGCGCGTCGTTCGACGGAAGTGCCGTGACGGACGCGAACGTCCTGCTGCGCAAGCACCAACGCGACGAACACGGTGGGGAATCGGCAGGACGCAGGCTCTTCCGGTACGTCCCGTACACGATCGTGCAGGACGCGTCCGCCCTGCCCGAGTACGAGGCGTACTGCGTCTCGGGCGAGGACACGGACTGCGGGGCCGGCTCCGGGCCCTGCTCGGCCCCGGCCGAGGTCGAGGAGTGGCAGCGCAGGCACACCCAGGAGACCAGGCACCTGCGCTACCGCCGCAGCTTCGCCGACTACGCGGTGCTGGAGAGGCAGGGCTGAGGCTCCCGGGTCAGGAGCGGTCGGTCAGCTTCTTCAACTCGGGCGGGAGTTCCTTGACCGTGTCGGCGACGACCAGACGGTACTCGTCGGTGTCCTCGGCCACGGCGATGGCGACGCCGGGGTCCACGCCCTGCACGGCGAACGCGGTCATCAGGGCCGGGTCCTCCCCGTCGTCGCCGTCGCCAGGGGTGTCGTCGCACGCCGCGCGGGTCGCACCGCCGAGCGACGTGCCCACGGGGACGTCGGTCTCCTCTCTCCCGAGGTAGCTGCGGCCGTCGTACTCGACGACGTAGGCGCAGGACGCCTCGGGCCGCGCGCCGTCGCCGTCGTCCGACGACGACACCGACGTGCAGCCCACCGGCAACGGGGCGAGGGCCGCCGCCAGCAGCGCCCAGGCGGGTCCGCGACCGGCCCGCGGGATTGACGCCTTCATCGGTACGCCTCCTTCTGGAGCCTCGGCTCCGGCCGTGTGGATACGCAACGAAGACGTGCGCGGCTGCGGATCGGTTCAGGTTCCGGGTGCGCCCTGCCACACCAGCCGCCCACCGCTCGAACCGCCCTGGGGGCCCAGGTCGATCAGCCAGTCCGAGGCATGGATGACGTCGAGGTTGTGCTCGATGGTGACGACGGAGTGTCCGCCGTCGACGAGGCGTTGGAGGACGGCGAGGAGGCGGGCGGTGTCGGCGGCGTGCAGGCCGGTGGTGGGCTCGTCCAGAAGGTAGAGGGTGCGGCCCGTGGTGCGGCGGCCCAGTTCCTTGGCCAGTTTGAGACGTTGTGCCTCTCCGCCGGAGAGAGTGGTGGCGGGCTGGCCCAGGGGGAGGTAGCCGAGGCCCACGTCCACCATGCGCCGGAGCCTGGAGGCGACCGCCGGGACGCCCGCGAAGACCGTCAGTGCCTCCTCCACCGTGGCCGCGAGGAGCTCGGCGATGTCGTGGCCCTCGTAGCGCACGGCCAGCACCTCGGGCCGGAAGCGGCGCCCCTGGCAAGCGGGGCAGCGCACCTCCACGGCCGGGAGGAAGTGCATGGGGACGGTGAGCACACCGGCGCCCTCGCAGCGTTCGCAGCGGCCTCCGGGGACGTTGAAGGAGAAGTGGCCGGGCGTGAGGGCGCTTTTGGAGTGGGTCGCGTAGGTCTCCCGGACGGGGGTGAAGACGTCGGAGTACGTCGCGGCGTTGGAGCGCGGGACCCTGCCGATCGGCTCCTGGTCGATCAGGACCACCTTGGACAGGTGCTCCCAGCCGTCGATGCCGTCATGCTCACCCGGGCGCTCACCGGCCCCATGAAAGTGGCGGCGGGCGGCCCGGCCCAGGACGTCCAGGATCAGCGTGGACTTGCCCGAGCCGGACGGTCCGGTGACCGTGACCAGGCGGCCGAGCGGAATCCGGGCGGTGACGTCCTTGAGGTTGTGCGCCCTTGCGCCGTGGATCACCAGCGCCTTGTCGGCGTCCGCGCGGCCCCGCGACGCCGGGGCGGGCAGCCGGCCCGACAGGTACGCCCCGGTTACCGAGCCCTCGGTCCGCGCCACTTCCTCCGGCGACCCCTGGGCGACGATCCGGCCCCCGTCGCGTCCCGCTCCCGGGCCGACGTCCACGACGTGGTCCGCCGCCCGCAGCACATCCAGGTCGTGTTCGATGACCAGCACCGTGTTGCCCAGGTCGCGCAGCCTGCGCAGGACACGGACCAGCCGCTCGGTGTCGGACGGGTGCAGTCCGATCGTCGGCTCGTCGAGGACGTAGAGGACGCCGGTGAGGCCCGAGCCCAGCAGGGCGGCGAGGCGCAGGCGCTGGGTCTCGCCCGCCGAGAGGCTCGGTGTCGCCTGGTCCAGGGTGAGGTAGCCGACGCCGACGTCCACCAGCCGCCGCACCCGCTCCTCCAGGTCGGCGACGACCGGTTCCACGAGCAGCCACTCGTCCCCGCCCGACCGCTCCCGCAGACCGGCCAGCCAGGTGTCGAGGTCGGTCAGGGGAAGCCGGGCGGCCTCGACGATGGTGTGTCCGTGGACGGTCACCGCCCGGCTCTCCGGCCGCAGCCGGGTCCCGCCGCACTCCCCGCAGGGCTGTTTCAGCAGGCCCTGCTGTTCGGCCCGTTCGCGGTAGTCGGGGTCGTCGGCACGGTCGTTGTAGCGGCGCAGCAGCGCCGTCGCGACCCCTTCGAAACGGCCCCCCGACACCGTCGCCGGCGGATCGGTGTCCGGGAAGTGCCGTCGGAACTCGGGGCTTTCGACGCCGTGGAGCAGCAGGTCCCTCGGGATGTCGCCCAGTTCGTCGACCGGTGCGTCCGCGTCGAAGGTGAAGCCGTAGTGGCCGGCGGCGGCCCGCAGCACGGGGATGCTCCAGTCGGTGTACTTCGCGTTCCAGCCCCTCACCGCGCCCTGGGCGACCGACTTCCCGCCGTCGACCAGGCGCCGTACGTCGGGCCGGATCACCTCGCCCAGGCCGGTGCAGGCCGGGCAGGCTCCGGCGGGCTTGTTGAACGAGAAGGAGCCCATCACGAGTTCGGCCACGGGCGTGCCGCAGTGCGGGCAGGGCCGCTGCTCGGCCTCGGAGTCCTCGGCGTCCTCGCCGCCCTCGGCGCCCTCGGCGTGCGACGGCGGGATGTCCTTCCCGCAGTCCGGGCAGGGCCGTACCCCGATGCGCGACCACAGCAGGCGGAGGTAGGTGAACACCTCGGTGACCGTGCCGACCGTGGAGCGGGGGCTGCGGTTGGTGTGGTGCTGGTCGACGCTGATCGACGGGGACAGGCCGGTGATCGAGTCGACGGCGGGCTTGCTGACGAAGCCGGTGACCATGCCCAGCGACTCCAGGTACTGCCGCTGGCCCTCCCGGTGGAGGGTGTCGAAGGCGAGAGTGGACTTGCCGGAACCGGACAGGCCGGTCAGGACGACGAGCTTGTTCTTCGGGAGGGAGAGGGAGACGTTCCTGAGGTTGTGGAGACGTGCGCCGGTGACGCGAATGCAGGTGTCCATTCCTTCAAGTGTTCCATTTAAGTGCGGTATTGAGACTTTTCCTCCCTTCAACGGCTCGCTCCCTGCCGTAACCTTCAAATCCGTGACGAACGAACGCCGTCTCCGTCCCGTCGATCTCGCCCGGCTGGCCGGTGTCTCGACGCAGCAGATCCGCAACTACGAGGACGCCGGGGTGCTCCCGCCGGCCTCCCGGACCGCGTCCGGCTACCGCGCCTTCACCGAGGTGCACCGAGGAGCGCTGCTGGCGTACCGGACCCTGATGCGGGGCTACGGTCCGGTGCCGGCGACACGCATCATGCGGACCCTGCACGAGGGGGACGTCGCGGGCGCGCTCGCGCTGGTCGACGCCGCGCACGCCGCCCTGCACGAGGAGCGCGTCTCCCTGCGCGCCGCGAGCGAGGCCCTGGAACTGCTGGCGGCCGAGCCCCCGGCCCCGCTCCCCCGGTCCGGCGGGCTGCGCATCGGGGAGGTGGCCGCGCTGCTGGGCATACGGACGTCCGCGCTGCGGGTATGGGAGGGCGCCGGGCTGCTCGCGCCCCGGCGCGAGCGCGCCACCGGATACCGGCTCTACGAACCGGCCGACATGCGGGACGCCCGGCTCGTGCACACCCTGCGCCGCAGTCACTATCTGTTCGACCAGATCCGGCCGGTGCTGGAGGGGTTGCGGAGGGAGGGCAGCAGCGATGCCCTGCGCGCCGCCGTCGCGGCCCGCGGGGAAGCTCTGACCGCTCGCACCAGGACCATGATCGAGGGCTCCGGGGCCCTCCACACCTACCTCGGCCGGCTCACCGAAGCGACGAAGGAGACCCGATGAACGAGGCCCTGGACCAGGCACAGGCACGCGCATGGCTCGCCACCGCCGTCGAGGAGGCCCGCGCCGGGCTCGCCGAGGGCGGCATCCCGATCGGCGCCGCCCTCTACGGGGCCGACAGCACCCTGCTGGGCCGGGGCCACAACCGGCGCGTGCAGGACGGCGACCCCAGCCTGCACGCGGAGACGGCCGCCTTCCGCGCGGCCGGGCGGCAGCGCTCCTACCGGGGCACGACGATGGTGACGACCCTGTCCCCCTGCTGGTACTGCTCCGGCCTGGTCCGGCAGTTCGGCATCTCCCGGGTGGTGATCGGCGAGGCGGCCACCTTCCACGGGGGTCACGACTGGCTCTCCGAACACGGTGTGGAGATCGTGTTGCTGGACGACGCGGAGTGCACCGGCCTCATGCGGGACTTCATCGCGAGCAGCCCGGAGCTGTGGAACGAGGACATCGGCGTCAACTGAGCGCACCGCTCAGGGTTCGTATCGCCGTTCGAGATGCCATCCGTTCCATTGAAATGTGGCGAAAGCCAGTGTCGCCGATGGCGAGTTCGGCATTCCTCTGGTCGGGTCTATCCCACCTGCGAACGGAGACGCCCTGTGCGAATGACTGACATCCAGCGTTGCGAGGTGCGACCTGGGCGACTCGTCGAATGGACACTCAGTCCGGCGACCGTCGCGACGGCGAAGGCGCTGCCGGAGGACTCCAGGCCGCCGGCGTACATCCAGGAGTCGCACCTCCGGACGGCACGGTCCGTGCGCGAGGACGGACTGTTCGTGCCGACCTGGCTGGGCGCGGCGTTCGACATCCCCGGGCGGGCCGATCTGGACGCGCTGGGCGAGGCGCTGCGCGCCTGGACCCTGCGGCACGAGACCCTGCGCAGCGGCTTCCGCTGGGCGGGCGGTCCCGGCGACTCGATCCGCCGCTTCACGCTCGACGCGTCCTCGGTGTCCCTGCACCGCGAGGAGGCCGGCGACTTCACCGACCCGGCGGCCCTGGCCCAGCACCTCCAGGACCGCTTCGACACCACGGCGGACGCGCTGCGCTGGCCCAACCTCATCTACACGGCGGTGGTCCGGGACGACTGCACCAGCGTCTACATGGCGTTCGACCACAGCAATGTCGACGCCTACTCCATCCACCGCATCCCCGCCGAGATCCACGAGCTGTACGAGGCCGGCCGGGCGGGCGGCGAGGTGGCGGCCGTGCCGGAGCCGGAACCGGTGGGCAGCTACGTCGACTTCTGCGAGGCCGAGCGGGCGGACGCCGACCGCATCGACGCGGACCACGACATCGTCGCCCGCTGGCGGGAGTTCATCCACCGCTGCGACGGACGGCTGCCGAGCTTCCCGATCGACCTGGGGCTGGATCCCGAAGGCGGGCTGCCCACGCAGAAGTTCATGCGCGAGATGCTGGTGGACGCGGACACCGCAGCCGCGTTCGAGGCGTACTGCCGCCCGTACGGCGGGAGCCTCGTCGGAGTTCTCGCGGCCACCGCCCTGATCGTCCACGAGATCGGCGGCGAGCCCGTCTACCGCACGGTCGTGCCGTTCCACACCCGCGTGAAGTCCCAGTGGTCGCAGTCGGTCGGCTGGTACGTGGGCGGCGCCCCGATCGAGATCCCCATGTCCGAGGCCCCCGACTTCCCGAGCGCCCTGCGCACCGTACGCGCCGCCCTCCAGGCCAACCGGCGGCTCGCGCGCATTCCCCTCGCCCGGGTCCTCCACCTCCTCGGCGCCGACTTCCGCCCCACCTCCCCCGACCTGTACTCGATCGTCTCCTTCGTCGACACCCGCGCCATCCCCGGCTCCGGCGACTGGACGGACCAGAACGCGTACGGGCTGCTCCGGGTGTCCTACGGCGACCAGGTGTGCGCCTGGATCACCCGGCTGCACGAGGGCCTGTGGTTCGCCAGCCGCTACCCGGACACGGACATCGCCCACAAGAACCTGCGGCTGTACGCGGAGCGGTTGCGGGACGTCATCACGAGTACCACCGGGCCACACTAGGAGAGGCGCCCGGAGACGGCGAAGGCCGGTTCCCGTGACGTGGAGTCGCGGGAGCCGGCCTTCGGTGTCGTCCGGGGCGGGGCGGGGCGGGCTCAGACGCCCGCGTAGGAGTGCTTGCCGGAGACGAAGATGTTCACGCCGTAGTAGTTGAACAGCCAGCAGCCGAAGGCGAGGAGGGCCAGGTAGGCGGCCTTGCGGCCCTTCCAGCCGGCGGTGGCGCGGGCGTGCAGGTAGCCGGCGTAGGCGACCCAGGTGATGAAGGACCAGGTCTCCTTCGGGTCCCAGCCCCAGTAGCGGCCCCAGGCGTCACCGGCCCAGATGGCGCCCGCGATGATCGTGAACGTCCACAGCGGGAAGACGGCCGCGTTGACGCGGTAGGAGAACTTGTCGAGCGAGGCCGAGGAGGGCAGCCGCTCCAGGACGGAGGTCGCGAAGGTGCCGGGCGTGCCGCCGCTCGCGAGCTTGTTCTCGTAGGAGTCCTTGAAGAGGTACAGGATCGTGGCGACCGCGGCCACGTAGAAGGTCGCTCCGCAGAAGATCGCGGTCGAGACGTGGATGTACAGCCAGTACGAGTGCAGCGCCGGGACGAGCTGGTCGCTGGCCGTGTAGAGGACCGTGACGGCCAGGCCCAGGTCGAGCAGGACCGTGGTGACCAGGAACAGGCCGAGCCAGCGGACGTTCTTCTTCAGGGCTAGCAGCGCGAGGTACACGCCGACCGCGACCGTGGAGAAGGTGATGTTGAACTCGTACATGTTGCCCCACGGCGCCCGCTCCACCGAGAGGGCGCGGGTGAGGACACCGCCGAACTCGACCAGGAAGGCGAGCACGGTGAGGGAGATGGCGATCCGGCCGTACAGGTCACCCTGCTCGTCCCCGCCGGCCGCGCCGGGCCCGTCCGGCACGTCCCGCTGACCGGTCGCGGCCCGTACGGTGACCTTCGGCCGCTCCAGGACGGCGGTGCCGCCGGCCTTGTTCACGGTGACGGCCGGGGCCGCCTTCTTCTCTGCCTGCCCGGTGAGCGCGGCGGCGGTACGGGCCACCTTGCTGCGGCTGCCGAAGATCCACTCGGCGATATAGGCGAAGAAGGCCAGGGTGTAGACGGCCATCGAGGAGTAGATCAGCACATTGCTGATACTCGCGAGGTTTTCGTTGGTGGCGGCGGCGAGAGTCACTTCTCAGCCCCTTCGGCAGGTACGGGGGTGTCGGTACCCGGCTCCTGGTCGGCGTCGGGGGAATCTGCGGGGTCGTCGGGGCCGGGCGCGCCCGGGGCCTGGTCGTAGAGGATTCCGGCGAGGTCGCCCAGTTCCTCCGGGACCTTGGCGGACTCGCTGCGGCCGAGGCCGGCCATCTCGACGACGGTGACGCCGTCGGCGCCCCGGACCGCGCGCACCCAGACGCGGCGGCGCTGGATGAACAGGGAGGCGGCGAGGCCGCCGATCGCGGCGATGGATCCGGCGAGGGCCCAGCCGCCGCCGGGCTCCTGGACGACCTGGAAGCCGGCCCACTCCTTGACGGTCTTGCCGAAGGTGACCGAGCCTGCGCCGTTCGGGAGGGTCATGGAGTCGCCGGGCCGCAGCAGCCTCTTGAACAGCTTGCCCTTGGAGTCCTTGAACTCCTTCATGTTGGTCTTGTCCATCTGGTACACGCTCTGCGGGATGCCCGAGTCGGCCCCCAGGTCGCCGTGGTAGGCGGACAGTGCGAGCACCGGGGAGTCCAGCGCGGGGAACTGCGACAGCATCGTGCCGCTGGCGTGGCCGCCGTAGGTCGGCACGAGGAACGCGTTGAAGCCGAGCTGTTCCTTCTTGCCCTGGGCGTTGCGGTAGCCGTCGAGGACCTTGACGACTCCGGAGGAGGTGACGTTGGCGTCCAGTGGCAGCAGCGGTACGGCGTCGTCGTAGACGACCTTGCCCTGGGCGTCGCGGACGGTGATGACCGGGGCGTAGCCGTGGCTGACGAGGTAGACCTTGGAGTCGCCGATCTCCAGGGGGTGGTTCACCTCGACGGTGGTGTTCCGGTCCTTGCCGTAGGGGCCGTCGCTGTAGGTGAGGTCGGCCTTGTAAACGCGCGGGGTGCCCTTGTTGGGGCCGGTGCGCTCGTAGGTGCCGGTGAAGTTCTTCAGGTTGAAGCTGAACGGCACCAGGTCGTCGGACGAGAAGAGGTTGCCGGACTTGAAGTCGTCGTACTGGGTGAGGGTGTTGGAGAAGCCGGCGCCCTCGACGACGAGTTTGTTGCCCTCGGACTTGTAGAGCTGGCCCCAGGCGAAGGCGACCAGCATCACGATGAGGGCGATGTGGAAGACGAGGTTGCCCAGCTCGCGCACGTAGCCCTTCTCGGCGGCGACGGCGTCACCGGCGAGGTGGGCGCGGAAGCGGCGCTTCTTCAGCAGGGCCAGGGCGGCCTCGTGGACCTGCTCGGGTTCGGCCGTGGTGCGCCAGCTGGTGTGGGCGGGCAGCCGGTTCAGCCGCTTGGGGGCGCCCGGCGGGCGGCCGCGCAGCTGGCCCACGAACTGCCAGGTGCGGGGCACGATGCAGCCGATGAGGGAGATGAACAGCAGGATGTAGATCGCGGAGAACCACACCGAGCCGTAGACGTGGAACAGGCCGAGCTTGTCGTAGATCTCGCCGAGCGTCTCGTGGTTCTTGCGGAAGTCGGCGACCTTCGTCTCGTCCTGGCCCGACTGCGGGATGAGCGAGCCGGGGATCGCGCCGAGGGAGAGCAGCAGGAGCAGCAGCAGCGCGACCCGCATGGAGGTGAGCTGGCGCCAGAACCAGCGGGCCCAGCCGATGACGCCCAGGGCGGGCAGGTTGGGCAGGTCCTCCTTGGGGGCGGTGGACAGCTGGGAGCCGGCGGCGCCCAGGTCCTGGTCCTCGGCTGCGGAGGGGGCCGGGTCGGAGGCGGTGGTCTTGCTCATCGATCAGATCCCCACAGTGAAGCCGTCGGACCAGACCTGCATCTCCTGCACGATGCGGTCCCACGCGCCGGTCAGCAGCAGCAGACCGGTCACGATCATCATGGTGCCGCCGACCCGCATCACCCAGACGTAATGGCGCTTGATCCACCCGAAGGCTCCGAGGGCCTTGCGGAAGGCGACCGCGGCGAGCACGAACGGCACGCCCAGCCCCAGACAGTACGCGACGGTCAGGAGGGCGCCGCGTCCGGCGCTGCCCTGGTTCAGGGCGAGGGTCTGTACGGCGGCGAGCGTCGGGCCGATGCAGGGTGTCCAGCCGATGCCGAACAGGGCGCCCAGCACGGGAGCGCCGACCAGGCCGGCCGCGGGCCTGTGGTGGAAGCGGAACTCGCGCTGGGTGAGCCAGGGCATCAGGCCCATGAAGAAGATCCCCATGAGGATCATGAAGACGCCCAGCACCTTCGACAGGACGCCGCGCTCCTCCTGGAGCGTCTGGCCGAAGTAGCCGAAGAAGGCGCCGCCGGAGACGAAGACCGCCGTGAAGCCGAGCACGAACAGCGAGGCACCGGCGACCATCCGGCCCCGCCTGGCCTCGGCCAGGTCGGTGCCGCTGACGCCGGTGACGTACGACAGATAGCCCGGCACGAGCGGCAGCACACACGGCGAGAAGAAGGAGACGAGGCCGCCGAGCAGGGCGAGGGGCAGGGCCGCCAGCAGCGCGCCGTTGAGCACTGTGCCGTTGGGGTCCGTGACCGCCGCGAGGGTGGTGACGTCCGTCACGTCACTTCTCCGCGACTACGGGCTTGAGCATCTTCAGCAGGCGTTCCTCGCTGAGCGCGGACAGCGAGCGGGCCGCGATCTTCCCGTCCCGGTCGAGGACGAGGGTGGAGGGGATCGCCTGCGGGTTGAGCGTGCCCTTCTCGAAGCGCAGCAGCAGCTTGCCGGTCGGGTCGTAGAGGCTGGGGTAGGTGATGCCCCAGTCCTTCTCGAAGGCGAGGGCGGCGCCGGTGGAGGTGTCACGGGTGTTGATGCCGACGAACTGCACGCCCTTGCCGGCGTACGCCTTGGAGACCTTCGCGAAGTACTTGGCCTCGGCGCGGCAGGGGTTGCACCAGGAGCCCCAGACGTTGAGGACGACGACCTTGCCCTTGAAGTCGGCGACGTCGAGCGTCTTGCCGGCGATGGTCTTGCCGGACAGGTCGGGGGCGGGGGTGCGCTCACCCTTGGCGACCGTGGAGGTGCCGTCGGAGCCGGTGACGAAGTTGGTGTTGCCGCCCCCGCCGGAGGTGCCGCCCGAGCCGCACGCGGAGACGAGCAGTGCGGCCGCGGCGGCACCGGCGGTCAGGGCGGCGCGGCGACGGACCCGGGGTGAGCGGGTGTTCCGGGTCGTGCGGGGCGAGCTGTTCGAGCCCAGGGGGGCGCGGCTGGCGGCACTCATGTGAAAAGTTTCGCATGCCCGTTCCGGGGCTCTCGCCCACCCCCCTTGCGGGTGGAAAACCGCATTTCAGGCAGCGTTTCGCGAGGGCGTCCCGGCCCTCTGCGGGGTCTTCTCGACGAACCCCTTCCAGCCACCGGCCGGTTGCTGCCCGACCTCGAGCGTGCGCAGCTTGGCCAGCACCTCGGGCTTCTGGACGTCCAGCCAGTCGGTGAACTGCCGGAAGGAGACGAGGCGCACATCCGCGCCCTTGTCCTTCTCACGCGCGATGTGCTTGAAGGCCTCCTCCACGGCGTCCATGTAGATGCCGCCGTTCCACTGCTCGAAGTGGTTGCCGATGAAGAGGGGCGCGCGGTTCGACTCGTAGGCCCGCTGGAAGCCCTGGATGTACGCCTGGGCCGACTGCTTCCGCCAGCCCGGGTAGTTGTGGGCGGGCGCCTTTGTGGTGCTTATGGACTGGTTTGCCAGCATGTTGTAGTCCATGGAGAGGACCTCGAAGCCCCGGCCGGGGAAAGGTATCTGCTGCAGGGGCAGGTCCCAGATCCCCTGCCGCTTCACGGGCCAGACCTGGCGGCCGCCGGGTGAGGAGGCGTCGTAGCGCCAGCCGAGCTCGCGGGCGGTGGGCAGCAGGTTGTCCTGGCCTAGCAGACAGGGTGTACGGCCGCCGACGAGCTCCTTGTCGTAGTCGAACGGCAGCGACGGCAGGTCGGTCCAGCCGGTGTTGGTGCGCCACTCCTTCACGAAGGACTTCGCCTGGCCGATCTCGCTGCGCCACTGCCGGGGCGTCCAGTTCTTGACCGAGCCGTGGGTCTCGCCGCAGAAGTGCCCGTTGAAGTGGGTGCCGATCTCGTGGCCCTCCAGCCAGGCCCGGCGGACGTTCTTCAGCGTGTCCTTGACGTGCGCGTCGGTGAGGTAGCCGATGTCGGAGGCGCCGCGCGGGTTGTTCGGCGGGTCGTAGAGACGCTTCTTCGACTCGGGCAGCAGATACAGCCCGGACAGGAAGAAGGTCATGCTCGCGCCGTGCTCCTTGGCGAGGTCCAGGAAGCGCGGGAAGAGGCCGTTGCCGACCTCGCCGGCGCCGTCCCAGGAGAACACGACGAACTGCGGCGGGGTCTGGCCCGGCTCCAGCGGCTCGGGCTTGCCGGGCTGGTGGGGCTGCTTGCCGGTGTGGGCGGTGGAGCCGTCGCCGATGGGCCGGGCGGTGGGCTTGGGCTTGGAGCCGCCCTGCGCGGAGTCACCGGAACCGTCGGCGTGGCTGGACTCGTCCGAGCCCGTGAGGCCACCGCAGCCGGCGAGTGAGACAGCGGCGGCGGCTCCCGCGCCGATTCCGAGCATTCCCCTACGGGTGAGAGCGCGCATGGCATCCCCGATTCATCACGTCGTGCTGGTCACCCAGTCAGAGGACGTGACGAACGGGGAGGTTCCGCCGATATTTGCAGTTTCCGTAACGGATCGATCGGAAACGACTCGGAAGCGAACAGAAAGGGCTTACGCGCCGAAGGCCTTGTCCTTCCCCTTCACCGGCTTGGCACCGGCGAGGAGATGCGCCGGGACGAGATCGCGGGCCGGTTCGGTGTAGCCGACGGAGACGATCCGGTCGCCCCGGAAGGTGAAGGTCGTCAGCGAGGCGAGCGTGCACTGCCGCTTGCGCGGGTCGTGCCACAGCCGCCGCCGCTCGACGTACGACCGCACGATCCAGATCGGCAGCTGATGGCTGACCACGACCGCCTCGTGCCCCCGGGCCCGGTCCTTCGCCGTGCTCAGCGCGCTCATCATGCGGACGACCTGGTCGACGTACGGCTCGCCCCAGGACGGCCGGAGGGGGTTGACCAGGTGCTTCCAGTTGCCCGGTCTGCGCAGCGCTCCGTCCCCGACGCCGAACGTCTTCCCCTGGAAGATGTTGTCCGCCTCGATCAGCCGCTCGTCGGTGGCGAGGTCGAGGCCGTGCGCCTTGGCGATCGGCTCGGCCGTCTCCTGCGCCCGCTCCAGCGGGGAGGAGACGACGTGGGTCACATCGCGGTCCGAGAGGTGCTCGGCGACCCGGTCCGCCATGCGCCGGCCCAGCTCGGAGAGGTGGTAGCCGGGGAGGCGGCCGTAGAGGATGCCGTCCGGGTTGGCGACCTCGCCGTGGCGCATGACGTGGACGACGGTGATGTCACCGTTCACCTCGTTGTTCCTCTCGTCGCTCATGCCGTCGCCTCCGCGGCCGCGCGGGCCGCTGCCGGGAGGGCGTCGGCGATGCGCTGCACGGCACGCTCGTCGTGCGCGGCGGAGACGAACCAGGACTCGAAGGACGACGGCGGCAGGTAGACGCCGTCGGCGAGCAGCGAGTGGAAGAAGGCGGTGAAGCGGAAGGACTCCTGCGCCTTGGCGTCCTCGTAGTTCCTGACCGGGCGGTCGGTGAAGAACACGGAGAACATGTTGGAGGCGTTCTGCAGCGTGTGCGCGACGCCCTCCTTGGTCAGGGCGTCGGTGACGAGGCCCTGGATCTGCTTCGAGACGGCGTCGACCTTGGCGTAGGCGGCGTCGTCGAGCAGCCGCAGCTGGGCGAGACCGGCCGCGGTGGCGACGGGGTTCCCGGACAGCGTGCCGGCCTGGTAGACGGGCCCGGCGGGCGCGAGGTGTGCCATCACATCGGCACGCCCGCCGAAGGCCGCGGCGGGGAAGCCGCCGCCCATGACCTTGCCGAAGGTCATCAGGTCGGGGACGACGCCGTCGATCCCGAACCATCCGGCGCGGCTGGTCCGGAAGCCGGTCATGACCTCGTCGGAGATGTAGAGGGCGCCGTTCTCGGTACAGAGGTCCTTGAGCCCCTGGTTGAAGCCGTCCGCGGGCGGCACGACGCCCATGTTGCCCGGGGAGGCCTCGGTGATCACGCAGGCGATCTCGCCGGGGTGCGCCCGGAAGGCCTCGCGTACGGCGTCCAGGTCGTTGTAGGGGAGGACGACGGTGTCGCCGGCCTGGGCGCCGGTGACGCCCGGGGTGTCGGGCAGCGCGAAGGTGGCGACGCCGCTGCCGGCCGCGGCGAGCAGCGAGTCGACGTGGCCGTGGTAGCACCCGGCGAACTTGATCACCTTGGTGCGCTGTGTGAACCCGCGCGCCAGCCGGATCGCCGACATGGTCGCCTCGGTGCCGCTGGACACGAGCCGGACCTGCTCCAGCGGCGCGACGCGGGCCACCATCTCCTCGGCGAGCGCGACCTCGCCCTCACCGGGCGTACCGAAGGACGTACCGCGGGCGACGGCGTCCTGGACGGCGGCGATGACCTCGGGGTGCGAGTGCCCGAGGATCATGGGCCCCCAGGAGCACACGAGATCCACGTACTCGCGTCCGTCGGCGTCCGTCAGATACGGGCCGGTGCCGGACACCATGAACCGCGGCGTGCCGCCGACGGCGCGGAAGGCCCGTACCGGTGAGTTCACACCGCCGGGCGTGACGGCCGCCGCACGGTCGAACAGAGCCTGCGAGGCCGGTGCTTCATACGGATATGCGAGTTCACTCATGACCTGCGACTTCTCCGACCTTCTCCGACGTTGTCGGGCTCCGGGTGCCAGTGACCTGTTCAGGGTAGGCCAGGGGCGGTTGCGGGGCGGACGGGCCAACGGACGAGCGAGGTGTGAGCGAGCCCGCATCCGGCCCGCGATCCCCGGCCGTCTGCGAGACTGGACCTGATACACACAGATCAAACGGCCCAGGGTGGTCAGAGGCTGCGAAGATCCTGCGGACAGATGTTTCGGCGCACGTTTCGGCGAGCGGCCGCGGGGGAGGTCACTGACACGATGATCGGGTCGCGCGGCGGGGGCGACGCGTCCTAGAAAAAGCAGTCGGGTGGAGATATGCATCGCGGTGGCGGACTGGGCGAGGGGACCGATGACCTGGGTCCTCGACGTGCCAGGCGGGGCAGGCACCGGCGCGAGGCGGAGGACACTCAGGAAACTCGACAGACGCAGGGTCCGCAGAGTGAACCGGAGCGGTCCGACGGACGTACTGAACATCGGCTGGACGATCTTCGGGCAGAACGTCGGGGTGAGCGTCGCGTGGATGAATTTCAGGCTGAGCGCCGGGTGGACGATCTTCGTGCGGGGAGCAGGAATGGTGGCCGGGTGGGGGTGACGTACAAGTACTTCGGCGCGCCCGACGGCGCGACAGCGGCCCGCGTCCCGATCTCGATGCGCCCCGAGGAGCTCGGCGGCGACGAGCTCGGCATGAACGGCATGTTCACCAAGATCAAGCCGGAGACCATGGCGGCGATGGTCCTGACGGGCATCGAGGGCATCCCCCTGCACAAGGTCCCACCCCTGGAACTGGTCGTCCTGCACCCCGACTACGCGGTGGTGAAGCTCCCCATGACCGTCGTCGACCCCCTCCGGGGCATCGGCGAGGAGGCGGTGGGCGCGGCGGCCTTCATCTGGTCGACGGTGCCGGACCGGGGCGGGCCCCGGGACGCGTTCAACGTGTACCAACTGCTGCACGAGTGGCAGGACTTCTCGCATCGGCTGCATGAGGCGGGGCATCAGCCTTATTGCCTTGTGTGGCCCTGAGCCGGGGTTTCGTGGAGTGCGGGCGGGGTCTTCGGGCCTCGCCCTTTTTGTGCCGGGGAGGGGCCGTCAGGCGGGCCCGTCCGGTGATTGAACCTCACTCAGGTCTTCCCTCAGCGGGTCCGCCCTCCGCCGTACGGCGGAGACGGTCCGCCGTTGCGGACGACGCACGGCTGCCATGTCCACGGCCAGCATGTAGATCATGACGACAGCAACCGCTCCTGTCCCCGCCGCGCCTGTCTGGGTCCGCCGCGCCGCCCACGCCATCGCCCTGTGCGCCGTCCCGTCCGGCCTGTGGCGCGTTGCCATGGCATCCGGTGTCTATGTCGGCTACAGCGACCGGGTCCTGCGGGACGTCTTCGACATTCCGGGCTGGGGCGTCGCGTACGTCGTCGGCCTCTCCGTCTCCACCGAGCTGGCCGCCCTGTTCCCGCTGCTCCTCGTCAGTGACCGGTGGCGGCCGCTGCGCCCCCGGGCCCTCGCCGCGCTGGCCTGGACCGCGTCGTCTGTCCTGGTCCTGGTGGCACTGTGGCAGCTCGTGGTCGCCTTCACCGTCGAGAGCCGGACGTACATGTCGAGCGGTACGGCACAGACTGTCTGGGGCTTCACCTTCGCCCCGTTGTTCGCCATCCCGGTCCTGATGACCGCGGTGACCTGGTCGTACACGAAGCGGCACCGGGCACGGGGCAGCATCGGCGCTGCTTCAGCCGGCGCCGGGGCGTGCCGGTCGGTCGGTTGCTGTGCGGCCGCCGCGCTCGCAGGTGCACCGGCTCGTCCCCTACCGTGCGGATCACCTCTGGGTCAGGCCCAACTCCCCCACGCGTACTCCAGCCTGGAAACGTGAGGCCGCGTCCAGGCTGGCCAGCAGCTCCGCCACCCTGCGGCGGTAGGTGCGCAGCGACATGCCCAGTTCTCGTGCTGCCGCCTCGTCGGTGGCGCCGGAGCCCAGGGCACGCAGGATCTTGGCGGTCCGCTCATCGATGCGGGGCCGGCTCGAGTCGAGGATGGCCGTCAGATCGGAGGCGCTTTCCCAAGCGGCTTCGAACAGCGCATAGGCTCCGCCGATCAGGGCCGGTGAGGCACTCATGGTGTAGGTGCGCAGGCCATGAGCCGCCCCTGCGGTGGGCACCGGATCGGTGAGGATCATGGTCTTCCGGCCGATGATGACGGTTCCCTGCGGAAGCGGGGCGGTGGCGATCCGCACCTGGAAGCCATGGGCAGCCATCTCGCACAGTGCCTCCCGGTCGCGTGCGTCGGCGAGGACCGCAGGGCTGTACAGCTTCCGCCCGCGAGATGCTCCACCCCGACGCATCTGCCGGCGCGCGGCCTCACGCGCACCGGGCCAGGTGTCGAGGTCGCGGGCGATGTGGACCCATTCCACCTCGTCCGACTCCGTCAAGGGCTTGATCCGAGCCCAGAACTCGACATCACCCCGGAGCTCCATGACCTGTGGCATACGTCCATTGTGCCGCTTGGCAGCAAGCTGCCACGGGCTCGCCCAGGGGGGCGCGCACCCGCAGGCTCAGGTCCATGAGCGACAGATTCCGCCTCGGTGGCGACCTGAAGTTCCCACCTGAGAGGAGAACATGGCCGCCGCCGCGATCACCCTCACCGAGGAAGACCTGGCCGACCTCGACTGAAGCCGGTTCCGTCCCACCTCACACACGAAGGATGCACACCCCATGAAGCTCTTGATCCTCGGTGCGACCGGCCCCACCGGCCGCCACGTCATCGACCTGGCCCTCGGCGCAGGCGACACGGTCACCGTCCTGGCCCGCAGACCGGAGGCGCTGGACGATTTGGCAGACCGGGTCACCGTGGTCGCCGGAGACGCCACCTCGCACAAGGATGTCGCGAAGGCCTTGATCGGGCAGGACGTCGTCATCTCGGCTCTCGGCAGGAGCACATCTGTGCGTGCCGATGACCTGTTCAGCCGCGCCGCAGCGGCCGTGATCGGCGCGGCGAAGGAACAGGGCGTGTCGCGCCTTGTGTGGCTGTCCTCGTTCGGCGTGGGCGACACCTACCGGTCGGCGAGCGCCGTACAGAAGGTCATGTACCGCACGTTCCTCCGGAACATCTATGCGAACAAGGAGATCTCCGAGCAGGCGATCCGCTCCAGCGGCCTGAACTGGACGCTGGTCTATCCGACCATGCTGACCAAGGACCCCGCCAAGGGCAGCTACCTCGTCGGCGAACGTCTTCCCATGAAGGGCAACCCGACGATCAGCCGCGCGGACGTCGCCGATTTCCTGCACAAGGCGGCCCACAGCCCCGAGTGGATTCACCGCGACGCCGTCATCACGGACTGACGAGCCCGCCACCCTGGTTCCTCGTCCATCGCGTCGAACGCATCGGCTCGCTGGTCGTCCGCGGCGAGCCCGAGGCCGGTCAGCTCGTGCCACATCACACGGCGCAGTCCCGCCCGCGAGATAGACGATGTGCTTGGGGCAGGTCCGACCAGAAATTCAGGAGGTCGGGCAGTTCCGTGGCTGCTCTTCCAGTGGCGCGCTGCGCCGGCAACACCCCTGCTGAAGGAACGCACGGAAGACCTTGCCGTGCTGCTGGTCGACGTGACGCATCCCAAGGTGCATGGTCAAGTCCCTGCGAGGTTGGCCACGTTCGCCGGGCAGCCTCAGGCGACCGCGTAGGCATGGAGGGCCGGTTCGAGCAGGTCGAAGGCCTCGGTCGCTTCCTTCGTGATCGTCTTGGCGATCTCGTCGTTGGTGTGCCCGGCCAGGGTCAGGTCCTGGATGCGCTGGAACAGGACGCGGTGGGTGGCGCCGAGGAGCGCGGCGGTCGTGCGGACGGTGATGTCGTCCGGCTGTGCGCCGACGGTCTCGGCGAGGGCCTCGGCCAGTGCCTGTTCGCGCTGGTCGTGCAGGTTGCGCAGGCACGCCGACAAGGTGGGGCTGTCGGTGACCATGCGGGAGAAGTCCGGGCCGGCGAATCCGGCGACCGGGTCCTGCGCCGCGACGGCGGCCTCGAAGGCACGGCGCAGCGCCGCGAGGGCGGACTCCCCGGGGCGGCGTGACGTCACGACGCGCGCCAGCGCGGCGCTGAACTCGTCCTGGTGGTCGAGGGCCAAGTCCTCCTTGCGCGCGAAGTAGTTGGTCACCGTCTTCTTCGCGACGCGGGAGGCCGCCGCGATCTCGGCGATGGTGGTGTTCTCGAAGCCCTGCTCGAGGAAGAGCCGGGTCGCATGGTCGGAGATCAGCTGTCGCGTCTCCTGCTTCTTCGTCTCCCGCAGGCCCAGCGGGGCGGTGACGGCGGCTGTGGCGGCACTCGCTGCGGCGCTCGTCTCGGTGTCCATGAGGAGAATCTTACCCCTGTAGTAAAAATATGTTTACAGCAGGGAGTGGATGGGAGTAATCTTACTACCGACGTAAGATCAGCCCCGAAGGGAACCCCACTTGAGGATCACCGCCTCCACCGTCTCCCTCACAGTCGAAGACGTCGCGGCCTCCCGCAGCTTCTTCACCGAGCACTTCGGCTACCGGGAACAGGCCGCGGCCGAAGGATTCGCCTCCCTCACCCGTGACGATGCCGCCGTCGACATCGTCCTGCTCCGGCGAGGCATCGACGTCCTGCCGCCCGAGCAGCGCGACCGGCACGCCGGTGGACTGATCCTCGCCTTCACCGTCACCGGCCTCGAAGCCGAGGAGAAGCGGCTGCGTTCCGAAGGCGTCGACATCACGATGCCCCTGCGTGAAGAGCCATGGGGAGAACGCCTGTTCCAGGTAACCGACCCCAACGGGGTCATCGTCCAGCTCGTCGAATGGACCGCACCGGACCATTCCTGATCGCCCGATCCCCCCCGCCGCTCACGCAGACCCGACAGAGAGAGCACCGCATGCGAAAGCTCGTGTACTACATCGCCACCACGCTGGACGGTTTCATCGCGGGTCCGGACGGCGCCGATCCCACGGGCCCGGACGGCTTCTGGCCGATCCCCGGGGACTACATCCAGTACCTCGTGACGGAGTACCCGGAGACCTTGCCCGTCCAGGCCCGGGCGGCGCTGTCCGTCACCGCGCCGGGCACGCGCTTCGACACCGTGCTGGAAGGACGGCGCAGCTACGAGATCGGTCTCAAGGCCGGCATCACCGATGCCTACCCCCACCTGCGTCACCTGGTCTTCTCCCGGACCCTCACCGAGAGCCCGGACCCGGCCGTCGAACTGGTCGCCGACGACCCTGTGGACAAGGTGCGGCAGTTGAAGCAGGAGGACGGCAAGGACATCTGGCTGATAGGCGGCGCGGAACTGGCCGGTGCCCTGTACGGCGAGATCGACCAGCTCATCTTCAAGATGGCACCGCTGACCATCGGCGCCGGAATCCCGGTCTTCTCCCACAAGGCCGCCTTCGATCCGCGCGGCTGGCAGCTCACCGGCCACACCGTGCTCGACAGCGGCGCGGCCTTCCTCACCTACGCGCGCGCCACCGGGGACTGAAGACGTCCGTCAAGATCCGGCCGCGTGGCTGCGCGGGCATTCAGGGCGCCCTCCTACCAGGGCGCCACGCACTATCGTGAGGGAAGGAAGGCGCCTGATCCGGGTGCGTCCGCGTGAGCCGGTCGGAGGCGACGATGAGCGGGGAACGGCCCGGTCGATCCGAGCAGCACCTGCCCAAGCTGCGGCTGGACGAACTGCTGGACGAGCTGCAGGCACGGATCGACGCGGCGCGGGGTGCCCAGGACCGTGTGCACAGCCTGCTGGAGGCGGTGCTGTCGGTCGGCCGGGAGCTGGATCTCGCCCAGGTGCTCCGGCGTATCGTCGAGGCGGCCGTGGTGCTCGTGGACGCCGAGTACGGGGCCCTGGGAGTCATCGGCGACGACCGGATGCTCTCCGAGTTCCACACCGTCGGCATCAGCGACGAGCAGCGGGCCCGGATCGGGGACCTGCCCAGCGGGCACGGCATCCTGGGCGAGCTGATCCGGCACCCCGAGCCGCTGCGGCTGACGGAGATCTCGGAGCACGCGGCCTCGTACGGCTTCCCGCCGCATCATCCTCCGATGCACTCCTTCCTGGGCGTGCCCATCCGGGTGCGTGACCAGGTGTTCGGCAACCTCTACCTCACGGAGAAGCGCAGCGCGGAGGAGTTCGACGCCGAGGACGAGTCGGTGCTCGCCACCCTCGCGGTGGCGGCGGGGGTGGCCATCGAGAACGCCCGTCTGTTCGAGGAGACGCGGCTGCGTGAGCGTTGGGTGGGGGCGAGTTCCGAGGTCACGCGGGCCCTGCTGTCGGGCGCTCCGAGCACGGACGTCCTCGAACTGATCGTGGAGCAGGCGCGTCAGATCGCCGACGCCGATGCCGGGATGATCGCCGAGCGGGTGCCCGAGGAGACCGCGCTGCGGCCGTTGCTCGCCGTCGGGCTGGACGCCGAGCGGCGCAGCGGTCTGGTGATGTCCGGCACGGACGGATTCGTGGCGACCGTCCTGACGACGGCGGAGCCCGCGGTGAGCGCCGACATCCAGGAGGACTCGCGGACCAGCGGGGACGCGGCGCAGTGGGTCGGGCTCGGACCCGTGGTCGGTGTTCCGCTGGAGGCCGGGGGCAAGGCCGGTGGTGTGTTGCTGCTGGGGCGAGCGGTGGGGCGTACGCCGTTCACGGACGCCGATACGCGTCCCCTCCTCGGGTTCGCCGGGCAGGCGGCGCTGGCACTGGAGCTGGCCGAGCGGCGCCGGGACGCCGAGCAGATCACACTGCTGCGGGACCGTGACCGCATCGCCCGCGACCTTCACGATCTCGCCATCCAGCGGCTGTTCGCGGCGGGGATGACGCTGCAGAGCACCCAGCGTTTCATCGACCATCCGGAGGCTGTGGAGAGGTTGTCGCGAACCGTGGACGACCTGGACGAGACCATCAAGATCATTCGGTCCACGATCTTCGGCTTGCGGACGCACGGCGGGGCGCGGGAAGGCAGCGGTCTGCGCGGCCGGGTGTCGGACGCGGTGACGGCGGCGGTTTCGTCTCTGGGCTTCGCTCCCGCGGTGCGGATCGAGGGGCTGGTGGACACGGAGGTGCCGGGCGATGTCGCTGACCACACGCTCGCGGTGCTCGGCGAGGCGCTGAGCAATGTCGCCCGGCACGCCGGGGCCCGTTCCGTGGACGTGCACCTGAGGTGCGCGAAGGGCGAGTTGACGCTCACGGTGACGGATGACGGGCGTGGAATTCCGGAGGGTGTCGCGCGCAGCGGCCTGAGGAACATGGAGGAGCGCGCGCTGACTCTCGGCGGCGAACTCCACCTCGGTGAGCACCCGGAGGGCGGCGGCACGCGGGTGGAGTGGCGGGTGCCGGTGCGGCCGCCCCGAGGGTGACGAAGGGTGGTCGGCGGCCCAGGGCCGTGGGACGGCGGTCGACCGGTGGCACCGGGGCCGTGGGGCGGTGGCTGGCCGGTGGCCCCGGCACAGCCTGACGACGGCTCGTCGGCGGCCCGGGGCGTGTGACCGCGGCTCGTCGGCGGCCCCGGGACCCTGGGACGGCGGCTGGCCGGTGGCCCCGGCGCAGCCTGACGACAGCTCGTCGGCGGCCCGGGGCGTGTGACCGCGGCTCGTCGGCGGCCCCGGGACCCTGGGACGGCGGCTGGCCGGTGGCCCCGGCACAGCCTGACGACAGCTCGTCGGCGGCCCGGGGCCGTGTGACCGCGGCTCGTCGGCGGCCCCAGGGCCCCGGGACGGCGGCTGGCCGGTGGCCCCGGCACAGCCTGACGACAGCTCGTCGGCGGGGGCCCGGGGCCGTGTAACCGCGGCTCGTCGGCGGCCCGGGGCCGTTGTAACCGCGGCTCGTCGGCGCCCCAGGGCCCTGGGACGGCGGCTGGCCGGTGGCCCCGGCGCAGCCTGACGACAGCTCGTCGGCGGCCCGGGGCGTGTGACCGCGGCTCGTCGGCGGCCCGGGGCCGTTGTAACCGCGGCTCGTCGGCGGCCCCGGCGCAGCCTGACGACGGCTCGTCGACACCCCCGGCCCAACACGACCACGGCTCATCGACACCCCCGGCCCCGCATGACCGCCGCAGCCCCGGCCCCGCATGACCGCCGCAGCCCCGGCCCCCGCACAACCGCCGCAGCCCCCAACCAACACGACCGCCGCAGCCCCGGCTCAACGTGACGGCTGCTCGTTCGTCCCAGGGTGTTCCCACTGCGACGCGAGGACCGCCGCCTGGACCCGTCGTTGGACGCCGAGCTTGGCCAGGAGACGGGAGATGTGGTTCTTGACGGTCTTCTCGGAGAGGTAGAGCTTCCCGCCGATCTCGCGGTTGGTGAGCCCGTCGCCGATCAGGGCGAGGATCTCCCGCTCGCGCGGCGACAGGCTCGCCAGCTCGGGGGCGACGGCCGGTTCCTCGGACGGGTCGGCGCGCAGCGAGCGCATCAGCCGGGCCGTGGTCTCCGGGTCCAGCATGGACCGCCCGGAGGCGACCGTGCGTACCGCCGAGATCAGGTCGGAGCCCCTGATCTGCTTGAGGACATAGCCGGACGCCCCGGCCATGATCGCGTCGAGCAGGGCCTCCTCGTCGTCGAACGAGGTCAGCATGAGACAGGCCAGCCCGGGCATCCGGCTGCGCAGTTCGCGGCAGACGGTGATGCCGTCGCCATCCGGCAGGCGTACGTCGAGGACGGCGACGTCGGGGCGGAGCGCCGGGCCCCGGGTGAGCGCGTGCTCGACGTTCTCGGCGTCCCCGACCACCGAGATGCCGGGCTCGGCGTCCAGCAGGTCGGCCAGGCCGCGCCGCACGACCTCGTGGTCGTCGAGCAGGAAGACCCGGATCGGGTGCTCCTCGGTGAACGTGCGCGGCTCGGTCATCTCGACCCCTCGTCGGCCGGAGGGCGGAGCGAACCGCCCGTGACCACGATCATTTCGTGCGGTGGCCGGACGCGCTAGGGCCGATCGGCCCAAGGCGGGTCAGGGGCGGAGTACCGCCGCGCCGGCTGTTTCGACGGTGCCGTAGGGCCCTTCGGTCCCGGCCGGGGACCTGTGACCCCTCCACCGCGACGGCCCGTAGGAGCGACGCTCGTATGGAGAGCTTCTACTCCGGAGGAGGAGACCATGTCCCGCACGGTCACCGTGGGTCTGGACGGCTCGCCCGAGAGCCGCGCCGCCGCCGAATGGGCTGCCCGTGAGGCGGCGCACCGCCGGCTGCCGGTGAAGCTCCTCCATGTGTGGGAGCCGGCTCCGGAGCCCATCGAGCAGGCCCCACAGCTGGGTGTCGAGACCCAGCGGGACTGGGGCGAGAAGATTCCCCGCGAAACCGCCGAAGGGCTCGCTCTGCGTCATCCCGGCGTCGAGGTGACCTCCGAGCACGTGACCGGTCACCCCGGCAAGGTGCTGAGCGAGGCCGCCGAGGAAGCCGAGCTGCTCGTCCTGGGCTCGCGGGGTCTGGGCGGCATCAGCGGGTTCCTGGTGGGTTCGGTCGGCCTGGCCGTGGTGGCGCGCGCCCGGCGTCCCGTGGTCCTGGTGCGGGCCGGTGCGCAGGCGGCCGACGAGCACGAGAGGGACGCGGCGGGCATTCCGTCGGCCGCCACGCGGTACCGGCCGGTCGTGCTCGGCGTCGACACCGGCCATCTCGACCCGACGGTGATCGACTTCGCTTTCGACGCGGCCGCCCGGCGCGGAACCTTCCTGCGGGCCGTGCACGGCTGGCATCTGCCGCTGTGGTTCGTCTACGGCGGAGCCGGCGACGTGTACCGGTACGACCACGTCGTCCGCTCGCACGCCGGCGCGCTCACCGACACGCTGCGTCTGTGGAGGGACAAGTATCCGTCGGTCGAGGTGGTCGAGGTGTCCCGTTCGGGCGGCGCGGCGGCGCATCTGATCGAGGCGTCTCGCCAGGCGTCGCTGGTCGTCGTGGGGCGGCGGGCGCGCCACGGCCCGTTCGGGACGCACATCGGTCCCGTCACCCACGCGGTGTTGCACCACGCCGCCGCCCCGGTCGCCGTCGTACCGCACGACTGACGCGATCAATCCGCCCGTCGTCCCCGAGCGAGTGGCCGGCGACCGGCGGCGCGAACTGTGAGAGGAGGCGGACCATCATGGTGAAGAACGTGCTGGTCGCCTACGGAACGACGAACGGCTCCACGGCGGAGATCGCCGAGACCGTCGCGGAGGTTCTGCGCAAGGAAGGACTGACGGCCGAGGCGCGTCCCGCCCGTGCCGTGGCGAGCGCGGAGTCGTACGACGCTGTCGTGGTCGGCGGCGGGCTGTACGCCGGCCGCTGGCACAAGGACGCCCGCCGCTTCGTCCGGCGTCATGGCAGGGTCCTGGCCGAACGCCCCCTGTGGTTCTTCAGCAGCGGCCCGCTCGATCCCTCGGCCTCGGAGCGGGACATCCCACCCGTGCCCGGCGTGAAGAAGGCCATGGTGCGGCTCGACGTCAGGGAGCACGTCACCTTCGGAGGCCGCCTGGAGGAGGGTGCGAAGGGCTGGGTCGCGCGGGTGATTCTCCGTAACGGCAAGGGCGGGGACTTCCGGGACTTCGAGCGGATCGAGGCGTGGGCGGCGCGCATCGGTCACGAGCTGGCGGGTTGACTCCCGTGTGACCGCGCCTCCGGCACCGAAGCCTCCGGACGTTCGCACTCCGGAGGCAGCCGGTGAAGCACCTCGAAGACGCCCGCCAGCCCCGTGTGCCGCAGAAGGCGGCGGAAGCCGGCGCTGTCGGAGACCAGGCGCAGCCGGCCGTGCCGGGCCAGCACGCGGTTCCGCGCCCGGCACAGGATCCCGAGCCCGGCGCAGTCGATGAAGACCACCGGACGCAGGTCCAGCACCAGGTCGGGGCGAGGGCCGGCGGTCAGCGCGTCGAGGCGTGCCGCCAGGCCCGGTGCCGTGAGCACATCCATCTCGCCGCGCAGCGTCACGACCGTGCACTCGCCGTCCGTGCGCTCCGCGGGAGGCTGCGCGGACCTGACGGGGTTCTCGGACATGGTCCGAGCAAAGCCCGGAAGGACGGATCCGCGATAGGGCCGACCGGCCCAAGCGCCTTCCGCCGACCCGCGCCAAGCTGGAAGAGCGGTGCGATTTCCGGCGTCGCGCCCACACCTGAGAAAGGCCCACACCGGAAAGGTGGGAGTGCCATGAAGGGCTACGTCTTCCACGGCCCCGGACAGTCCGCCTGGGAGGACGTCCCGGACCCCGGCATCAAGGAGCCGACCGACGTCATCGTGCGGGTGGACGCCGTCACCATCTGCGGAACGGACCTGCACATCCTCAAGGGCGACGTTCCCGAGGTACGCCCCGGCACGGTGCTGGGGCACGAGGCGGTCGGTGAGGTCGTCGACATCGGCGGTGACGTGCGCACCGTGGCGCCGGGAGACCGGGTCCTGGTCTCCTGCATCACCGCCTGCGGCCGCTGCCGCTACTGCCGCGAGAGCGTGTACGGCCAGTGCCGGGGCGGCGGGGGCTGGATCCTGGGCCACCTGATCGACGGCACCCAGGCCGAGTACGTCCGCGTGCCGTACGCCGACCTGTCCGTGCACCCCCTGCCCAGCGCCCTGGACAGCAAGGACGCCGTGCTGCTGGCCGATATCTTCCCGACCGGGTACGAGGTGGGCGTGCTCAACGGGCGCGTCCGGCCCGGGGACACCGTCGCCGTCGTGGGAGCCGGCCCCATCGGGCTCGCGGTCATCGCGACCGCCCGGCTGTTCGCTCCGGAGCGGATCGTCGCCGTGGATCTGGCCGCAGCGCGCCTGGAAGCGGCCAAGCGGCTCGGCGCGGACGCGGTGGCGGACGCCCGGGAAGGCCCCGAGCTGCTGGTCTCGGACCTCACCGACGGACTGGGCGCCGATGTGGTCGTGGAGGCCGTGGGCGTCCCGGAGACGTTCGAGCTCTGCACCCGCATGGTGCGGCCGGGCGGGCAGGTGGCCAACGTCGGCGTGCACGGGAAGCCCGCGACCCTGCACCTGGAAGACCTGTGGATCAAGAACGTCACCATCACCACGGGCCTGGTGGACACGTACTCCACCCCCACACTGCTCCGGATGGCCGCCGCCGGCCGGCTGCCCACCGGGCAGTTGGTCACGCACAGCTTCCCGCAGGCCCGTATGGAGGAGGCGTACGACGTCTTCGGTCGGGCCGCGGACACCGGTGCGCTCAAGGTCGTGCTGGGCGAGGAGGGGCACGAGGAGATCGTCCCCCTGAGGGCGGCCTGACGCAGCAGAGGCCTGACGCAGGAGAGGAGAGCTCTCCTCGGGATGGTCAGGGGCGGCGGACGGCGGGGGTGTTCGGCAGGGCCGTGATCGCTCATGCCGGGCTCCCGCTGCCGTAGCTCATGCCGGGCTCCCGCTGCCGTAGGGGGCGTACAGATCGAGCAACCGGACTCGCGACGCCTGCAGCCGGTCGGCGACCGCACGGCCGACCCAGACCGCGATCGCGCGGCCGAACTCGGCGTCCTGGGCGCACATCGCCCGCACCGCCTCCGCGTCGAACTCGAAGGCGCGCACCGGGCTCATCGCCTCCGCGCCCAGGTGCCACACGTGCGGCGGGAAGTGCCACGACCAGCCGACCAGTTCGCCCTGTCCCAGGGACTCGACGACAGCGGCCCGCCGGCCCGGGACATGGAGGTCGAGCACGACGGTCCCCGTCCGCACGATCCAGAACCGGTCGGCACGCCGGCCTTCCTCGAACAGGCGGGCACCCGCGTCGAAGGACACCTCGCGGGCGACGCGCATCAGCCGTTCGCGCTGCGCGGCCGGGAGGGCCACGGCCAGTCTGGTGGTGGAGGTCATCGCTCCGGCTCCCTTCCGCCGTCCTGCCGGGGGCTTGCTGATTACAGGGTGTGCCGGGCGGTCCGCGGTGCACCACGGGCCGCCCGGACCCGGCCGGGGGCCGTCAGGCCCTGGGGCCGAGCGGGCCCGGCCGGGGCCGGTCAGCCCCTCGTGTCCGGCCGCCACGGGTGCGACCGTGGGAGTGGATGTGCGGACTGCCCGGTGACGAGGCGGTGGGAACGATGACGATGGAACTGCCCCTGATCGTGGGGGTCGACGGATCGGACGGCAGTCTGCCGGCGGTCGACTGGGCGGTGGACGAAGCGGCCCGGCACGGTCTGCCGGTGCGGCTGGTCCATGCCTCCCTCTGGGAGCGGTACGAGGGCGTCACACCGTCCATCGGTTCGGACCGCCCGGCAGGGCAGGTACTGGCCGACCACATCGTGGCCTCCGCCGCGGAGCGTGCCGGGCGGCGCAACCCCGGCGTGAAGGTGTCCACCGACGTCCTCCTGGCCGAAGCGGCGGACTCGCTCCTGCACGAGGGCAACAACGCCACCGCCCTGATCACCGGGTCGCGAGGCCGCGGCGAGCTGAAGGGACTGCTGCTCGGCTCCGTGGGCCTGGCCGTCGCGGCCCGCGCCCACTGCCCGGTGATCGTGGTGCGGGGCGACAGGGCCGGACTGGCCGGTACCCATGAGCGGATCCTTCTCGGCGCCGGGGACCCCGCGACGAGCGGGGAAGCCGTCCGGTTCGCCTTCCGTGAGGCCGAGGCCCGGGGGTGCGAGCTCGACGTGGTCCGGACCTGGCGCTGCCCCGCACACGAGGCCGACGACACGGCCGCGCTCGCCGAGGCACCCGACCGGTCCTACGAGGAGCGGGCCCGCGGCGAGCTCGACGAACTGCTCCGTGACGCGGTGGCCGAACACCCGGGCGTCCGGGTGCGCCGTACGACGCCGGAGGGACCCGCCCGCAAGGTGCTGGTGCACCTGTCGGCCGCGGCCGACCTCGTGATCGTCGGGGCGCAGCGCCGGCAGGGCCACTTCGGGCTCCAGCTCGGCAGGGTGGCCCACACGCTGCTGCACCATGCCCAGTGCCCCGTGGCCGTCGTGCCTCAGCGGGTCTGAGCGCGCCCACACCGAAGAGCGCGGCGGGCCCCGCGAGGAGAGAATAAGAGGGCGCCGGGCCTCGCCGCCCTTTTCGCAGAGGAGACAGCCTCGTGACGGACCGGACGCGGGAGCACGACGGGACCTGGGAATACGAGGGCTACCGCCCTGGGGACGAGCGGCTGAGGGAGTCGCTGTGCACCCTGGGCAACGGTTGCTTCGCCACCCGCGGGGCCCTGCCCGAGTGCGCGGCGGACGACATCCACTATCCGGGCACGTACATCGCCGGCTGCTACAACCGGCTCGCCTCCGAGGTCTCGGGACGCCGGGTGGAGAACGAGGACCTGGTCAACGTCCCCAACTGGCTCCCGCTGCGCTTCCGGCTCACGGACGGGGAGTGGCTCACCCCCGACACGGGGACCGTCCTGGAACACCGTCAGAGCCTCCACCTGGACTCGGGAGTGCTGGAGCGCCGCACCCGGTACGACCTCGGTGAGGGGCGGGCGCTGTCCGTACGGCAGGAACGACTGGTGCACATGGGCGATCCCCATCTCGCGGCGCTGCGCACCGAGTTCACCGCCGAGGGCTTCACCGGTGATCTGGAGGTCGAGGCCGCGCTCGACGGCGGCGTCGCCAACGCCGGGGTGCCGCGCTACCGGGACCTGGACGGCCGCCACCTGACCCATGTGCACACCGGTACGGCGGCGCCCGGCACGGTGTGGCTGCGCTGCCGGACCCGCACCTCGGACATCCGTATCGGCATGGCCGCCCGGCTGACGGCCCGGGCACCGGTCACGGACGCGCACGAACCGTCGCGCGCGGTGCAGCGCCTCGTACCGGCCCTGGCACCCGGCCGCACCGTCACCGTCGACAAGACCATCGCCCTGCACACCTCGCGCGACCCCGCGATCAGTGACCCCCTTCGGGCAACGGTGGACCGGGTGAGCGCGGCACCGGGCTTCGACGACCTGCTGGAAGCCCACCGCACCGCCTGGAACCAGCTGTGGCGCCGGGCCGAACTCGACGTCCCCGGGGAAGCGGGCCACATCTTGCGCCTGCACCTCTTCCACGTGCTCCAGACCCTCTCCCCGCACACCGCCGACCTGGACGTGGGCGTCTCGGCCCGGGGACTGCACGGCGAGGCCTACCGCGGGCACGTCTTCTGGGACGAGTTGTTCGTGCTGCCGTATCTGAACCTGCACTTCCCCGAGGTGTCCCGCGCCCTGCTCCGCTACCGCCACCGGCGCCTGGAGCGGGCCCGCGTCGCTGCTCGGGCCATCGGCCGGCGGGGCGCGCTGTATCCGTGGCAGAGCGGCAGCGACGGACGCGAGGAGACACAGCAACTGCACCTCAACCCGCGCTCGGGCCGCTGGCTGCCCGACCACACGCACCTTCAGCACCACGTCGGATCGGCGATCGCCTACAACGTGTGGCAGTACTGCGAGGCGAGCGGGGACGCCGAGTTCCTGCACACCAAGGGCGCCGAGATGTTGCTGCACATCGCGCGTTTCTGGGCCGACTCGGCCACCTGGGACGACGCGCTCGGACGGCACCGTATCCGGGGCGTGGTCGGCCCCGATGAGTACCACGAGGCCTACCCCGGCGCCGAGAGGCCGGGCCTGGACGACAACGCGTACACGAACGTCATGGCCGCCTGGGTCCTCACCCGCACCCTGGAGGTGCTGCGTACGCTGCCCGAACCCCGCCGCCGTGAACTCGCCGAGCGCACAGCTCTGGACGACAGCGAACCGGACCACTGGGAGGACGTCTCGCGGACCCTTCACGTGCCGTTCCACGACGGAGTCATCAGCCAGTTCGAGGGCTACGGCGACCTGCCGGAACTCGACTGGGACGACTATCGCAAGCGGTACGACGACATCCGGCGCCTGGACCGGATCCTGGAGGCGGAGGGGGACACGGTCAATCGCTACAAGGCCTCCAAGCAGGCCGATGTGCTCATGCTCGGCTATCTCTTCTCTCCGGCCGAACTCCAGGGACTCTTCGCCCGGTTGGGCCACCCGCTGGACGAGGACACCTGGCGGCGGACGGTCGACTACTACCTGCGCCGCACCAGCCATGGCTCCACCCTCAGCGGCCTGGTCCACGGCTGGGTCCTGGCCCGTTGCCGACGCACGGAAGCATGGACGTTCTGCCAGGAGGCCCTGCGCGGCGACATCGCCGACCTGCAGGGCGGCACCACCGGCGAGGGCATCCACCTGGGCGCCATGGCCGGCACCCTCGACCTCGTCCAGCGAGGTCTGCCAGGCCTGGAGACCCGCTCCGGAGCCCTGTGGCTGGACCCCGTCCCGCTGCCCGAGCTGTCCTCGTACGGCTTCTCCATCAGCTACCAGGGCCACTGGGGCATCACGCTGCGGCTGACACACGGACAACTGGAGATCGCCGTGCCGCCGTCCGACCTGATGCCGATCGACATCGAACTGCCCGACCGCGCGGTCAGCGTCCAGCCGGGAGAGACGTCCCGGCTCTTCCTCGCGGACTGAGGGTGGAGCGGTCAGGCGCGGACGATACGGCGCACGTTCTCCACAGCGCCGCAGCCTTCCTTCAGCCGGCGCTCCCGTTCCGCCAGGAACGCCCTGCCCAGTTCCTCCCGGCGGTCCATGGCGACGTTCTCGCGGGCTCCGTTGAGGATGGTGCGCTCTTCCTCGTCGGTGTGGTGGTTGACGGCCTCCACGAGGGCTTCGAGCTTCTCGTCCCACTCCTCGGAGCCGACCTCGTCGACCTCCAGGAGTGCGAGCAGTGCCTCGTTGCCCTCCTCGTGCTCCTCCTCGCCGTGCTCGACCTCGTCGTCGTCGATCTTCTTGTAGCGCTTGAGGGCGGGGTACACCTCGGATTCCTCCGCCAGGGCGTGCGCGACCAGCAGATCGGCGAACTCCCGCAGGGCGGCCGTGCGGTCGGCTTCGACGCTGCGCATCAGATGGAAGAGGTCCTCCATTCTCCTGTGGTCCTGGAGGATGAGTTCGACGACGTCTCGTGTCTCGGCCATGGGTCGGGCGTCACTTCCGTACGAGGGAACCTTGCCGGACCCGACTACCCCCGCCCGCCGCGTTCAGCCACGCAGCGGCTCCGTCAGCCGGGCCAGCAGGCCGGCGACCAGGGCCGTCTGGGCGGGCACCGTGTCGGGGTGGATGTACTCGCCCTGGGCGTGGGCTCCGTCGCCGATCGCGCCCATGCCGCACAGGACCGGCAGGCCGAGGGCCGCGACGAAGTTGGCGTCGCTTGCACCGCCGACGGCGGCGGTGGGAAGGCCGGAGCGGCCTTGCGCGCGGGCGACTTCGCGGGCGAGGGCGAGAAGCGGGGCGGAGGCGGAATTCAGGGTCATGGGCGGCCGGTTCCAGGCATGGTCGACCTCGATGCGTACCCGGGGGTCGCTGACCGCGAGGGCGGCGAACTCGGCGTCCACACGCTCCTGTTCGGGCTCGCTGCTGATCCGGATGTCGACGCTGGCGGTGGCCAGACCGGCGACGACGTTGGTGGCCGAACCGCCGGTGATCAGGCCGGTGTTGATGGTCGTGCCCTTCTCGGGGCGGGCGATCTTCGCCGCGGCGAGGACGAACTCGGACAGCGCGGTGATCGCGCTCGCCCCGTCCTCGGGCGCCAGTCCGGCGTGCGCCTCAACCCCGGTGGCGGTGACCTTGAAGATCCCGGAGCCCTTGCGGGCGGTCTTGACCGCGCCGTGGGCGGTGGGCTCCAGGACCAGCGTGGCGTCGGCCTTCCGGGCGGTCTCCTCGATCACCGGGCGCGAGGACAGGGAGCCGATCTCCTCGTCGCCGTTGAAGAGGAAGGTGACGGTGGGCAGGGGCGTTCCGGTCTCGCGGGCCAGCTTCAGGGCCCAGATGCCCTGTGCCAGGCCGGTCTTCATGTCGAAGATGCCGGGCCCGCTGAGCTTCCCCCTGCCGTCGGGACCGGCAGGCGGCTGCTCCCATCCGGCGAGCGTGCCGGCCGGCCACACGGTGTCGTAGTGGCCGACGAGGGCGACGTGCCCGGGTCCGGTGCCGTGGTACGTCAGGGTCAGGGTGTCGCCGCACTCGCCACCGTCGTACCGCTGCTCGCGGTCGGGCTTCCCCAGCCTGTGGACGGCCAGTTCGCGCAGGAGGCCCAGGCCCGCCGCGAGTCCTGACAGGTCGTGGCTTCCGGTCTCCTGACGGACGAGGGTGAGGATGTCGGTGACGATCTGCGAGGAGACCTCCTGTGCGCGGGCGGTGACGGCGGCGGGTGCGGGTGACGAGGTGGTCATGACCGGCTTTCTCGTGTCTGCCGTACGTCTCGTACGACGGTGTCGTGGGGGCTGCTGCAGGGTCGGGTCAGCCGACGCCGAACGGGATGCCGAGCAGGTACCAGGCGACGAAGAAGGCGACCCAGACGATCCAGACGACGGCGGCGATGGGGATGGTGAAGGAGGCCAGCGTGCCGATGCCGGCGGACTTCTTGTGCTGCTGGATGAAGCCGAGGCACATGGCGAAGTAGGGGCTCATCGGAGTGACGCAGTTGGTGACGGAGTCGGCGACGCGGTAGACGGCCTGCGTGGTCTCGGGCTTGATGCCGATGAGCATCAACATCGGGATGAGCACCGGGGCGGCCAGCGCCCACAGGGCGGAGCCGCTGGTGATGACCAGGTTCATGAAGGTGATCAGTACGGCGATGCCGACCAGCACCGTCCAGCCGCCCAGGTGCATGTCCTTCAGCGTCTCGGCGCCCTCGACGGCGATGACGTTGCCGATGTTCGTCCACTTGAAGTAGGCGAGGAACTGGGAGATCGCGAAGAACAGCACGAGGATCGGGGCGAAGGTGCGGGTGCCCTCGACCAGCGCGTCCACGATGTCGTTGGCCGCGCGGAAGGTCCCCGTCATACGGCCGTAGACCCAGCCGAGCAGGGAGAAGAACAGGAACAGCACGATCGACATGCCGGAGATCACCGGGGACTCGACGAGGGAGCCGTGTTCGCCGCGCAGCGGAGAGTTCGCCGGGATCATGGCTGCCGCCAGGACCGCGAGGAAGCCGAGCGCCGTCAGGCCGGTCGTCCGCAGGGCGCGGCGCTGCTCCGGGGTGACCTCGATCGCCTTCGATTCCTCGGCGGTCAGCACCTTGACCGGCTCGTCGGGGTCCAGGTCCGAGCGCTTGGCGATGACCTTCTCGACGACGAGTGTGATGACCAGGGCGACCAGGACGGACGAGGCGAGGCCGAAGAAGTAGTTCGCCACCGGGGTGACGACGTAGTCCGGGTCGATGGTGTGGGCGGCGGCCGTGGAGATCGACGACAGCAGCACATCGGTGGTGGTGAGGGACGGGGAGGCGTCGTAGCCGGCGGAGATGGAGACGTAGGCGACGATGCAGCCGAGGACGGGGCTGCGACCGGCCGCGCGGAAGACGAGCGCGCCGAGCGGGATGAGCGTGACGTAGGCGGCGTCACCGGCGACGTGCGCGACCATCGCCGTCATCGACAGCGCGAAGGTGAGGTACTTGCCCGGCACGCGCGCGACCATGCGGCGCAGCAGGGTCGTGAACAGGCCGCTCGCCTGGGCCACGGAGATGCCGAAGCCGACGACGAGGATGGTGGCCAGCGGCGGGAAGGTCGCGAAGTTGTCGACGGCCCCCTCGACCATCGTCGTCAGCCCCGCCTTGCTGAGCAGGCTCTGCACCTCGATGGTGTCGTGCGTTCCGGGGTGCACGGTGCTGACACCGGCCGCCGCCAGGATCGCGCTGAGGACGATCACGACCCCGGCGAGGATCCAGAACAGCCAGAAGGGGTTGGGCAGCTTGTTGCCGACCTTCTCGATCGCGGCGAAGGCGCGGAACGCGGCCCGCAGGGCTCTCGACGGGGGCTCGGTGGGCTGGGGTTCGGTGGCGGTGGTGCTCATGGGTACCTCTTCGCGCATGAGGGGGAGGTTTCGAGGTAACGCGTGGGGGATGTTTCCGCAAACCATGACAGCGAAGTGGGATATTCTCTAGCCCCTGGATGTAACAGTGGGATTAATCGGCAGTCGCGCGCAGTCTAAGGTGGGACACCATGACGCGCCCTCTCCTCGACGAGCTCGACCGGCGCCTGATCGGGGCGCTGCACCTGGCCCCCCGGGCCACCTGGGACGACATCGGCGGGATCCTGTCCGCCGACGCCGGCACACTGAAGCGCCGCTTCGACCGGCTGCACGAGGCCCGGATGGTCCGCGTGATCGGGCAGGCCGACTGGGGCATGCATTCCACGGCGATGCCGGTCCACGTGTTTTTGGACATTACCGGCGAAACCCCGCTGGCCGTCCTGGACCGGCTGCGTGACCTCCCCCACCTCCAGCTCCTGGCGCAGATCTCCGGCGACTACCCCCTGTACGTCGTCGTCCACGCCCCGTCGGAGGCGGCCACGAGCGAGGCGATCGACCGGATGTTCTCGATCCCCGGGGTCCGCCGCGTCAACGCCCTGCCCGCGCTCAGCACCCTGCGCCGCGGCATCACCTGGGACCCGCAGTTCCTGACCGCCTCCGAGCGCGCCGGCCTGCTGGAGCTGACCGGCGCGCAGCCGGAGGGCACGGCGACGGCGACGCCCCCCGACAAGCCGCTGAGCGAGTCCGAGCGGGCGGTCGTCGCCCTGCTGCTGCGGGACGGTCGCGCCTCCGCCGCGAGCATCGCCCGGGCCGCGGACCTGGCCACGTCCACCGCGCACCGCGTCGTACGCCGGGCCCTGGACGAGCGCTGGGTCAAGCCCCGCCTGGAGATCGTGTCGGAGTGGCTCGGCTTCCGGACCCCGTTCATGCTGCGGCTGCGCGTCGACCCCGGCGAGACTCCCGAGGTCATGCGCCGCATCAACGTGCTCCCCCAGACCCGACTCGTCGCGCATGTCGCCAGCGACCTGTCCGTACTCGCGACCGGCCTGGTCACCGACCGCTCCGCCCTGGCCCGCTTCATCGACGGCGAGTTGGCGAGAATCCCCGGCGTCACCGCCGCCGGCGTGGCCGTCATGCTCGCGGAGCCGCGCCGCTACTGGCTGGACCGGGACCGGGACACGGGGCTCGGGGAGTTTCACGCGCCCGCTTTGCTGAAGTCGCAGTAGGCGGTACGTCCTGGCGGCAGCCGTGAGGGCCGGCCATGCGCCGTCCGCTCGACCTCGATAAAATCAGCAAGCAGGACAAACATACCCATAACGCATCACGGGGGAGATCCATGGATTCCTCCGATGGTTCCTCGTCCGCCTCGGAAGGTCGCGACCGCCCGGCAGGCGGACCTCCGTTGAGCATCACGGAACGCGAAGAGTACGAACGGCTGCGCAAGGCGGCCTCCGTTCACCAGACCGTCGCCCTGGTGCTGTGGAACTACGCCCCCCGGGTCCGTGGCGCTCGTCCTCGGCATCGCCGTCCTCGCAACCACCAGGGAAAGGAGCCCGTGATGGCTGAGCAAGAGACAGGGGCGGGCGGCGTCGCCGCTCTCGGGGTGGCCATGGCGTTCGGTCTTGACCTGCCCGGAGAGGAGGAGCGGTGATGGGCGACCACGTGAACCTGGCCTACGACTACCCGATCCTCGGGGCCTTCTGGACGATCATGTGGATCTTCCTGTGGGTCATGTGGATCTTCCTGCTCTTCCGCGTCATCGTGGACATCTTCCGCGACGACGCCCTGAGCGGCTGGGCCAAGACGGGATGGCTGGTCTTCACCATCGTCCTCCCCTTCCTGGGCGTCTTCGTCTACGTCGTCGCCAGGGGCAAGGGCATGGGCAAGCGTGAACAGGACCATGTGAAGGCCAAGCTGGACGAGACGGACCGCTACATCCGCGAGACCGTCGGCGCCACCGGGCCGGCCAGCGAGGCGGACCAGCTCGCCAAGCTCTCGCAGATCCGGGCCCGCGGCGACCTCTCCGACGAGGAGTTCCGCCGGGCCAAGGAGAAGGTCCTCCACCCGTGACGGCCGGGTACGCCCTCTGCTCCTGGCGGCCGGCCACCACCGCCGAATCCGGAGACGGACCACCGGACTAGGTCTTTCGTGCCGGGCCGGCCGGGCCCGAGGCCCGATCCGCCGCGGTCCCGGGAGCGGCTAGCGTCCCCGGCATGCGTATAGGACTCCTTGGCACAGGCAACGTCGCCCGAGCACTCGCCCACGGCTGGAGCGCGGCGGGGCATGACGTCCTTCTCGGCTCGCGCCGGCCCGCGCAGCGGTTGAATCTCGGGCTCCCCGTGGGCACCCTGAGCGAAGCCGCCGCTCACGCGGACGTACTGGTCAACGCCACCCCGGGGACCGTCTCCGTCGAGTTGCTGCGCTCGATCGGGGCCCCGGCACTGGCCGGCATCCCGCTGATCGATGTCGGGGTCGGTCTCTCCGACGACTTCGTCGAGCTCTCCCACCCCAACAGCAGTCTGGGGGAACAGATCCAGGACGCGTTCCCCCAAACCCCCGTCGTGAAGACGCTGTGCACCATGGACTCCACGGTGATGATCGCCCCGGGTGATCTGGACGGCCCGAGCACCGTCTTCCTCTCCGGCGACGACGCCGAGGCCAAGCGGACCACCGGCCGACTGCTCTCCGACCTCGGCTGGCCCGTGTCGTCCCAGCTCGACATCGGCGGTATCCGCACGGCGCGCGGACAGGAACACTTCGCCCTGCTCTTCATGGGCATCGCGGGCGGACTGGGTTCCCACACGTTCAACATCAACGTGGTCGCCCGCCCCGCTGCCTAGGGCAGGCTCAGTCCCCGACGCACTTGGGGTACTTCGAGCCCCGGTTGCAGTCGTGGTAGTCGTACTTGCTGACCCTGAACTTCGTCGCGTCACCGGCCTTGGCCGGATCGACGACCAGGTAGAACTTCTTCCCGTCCTTGACCTTCTCGGTGACCTTGCCCTCCGGGCCCTGGTCGAAGTCCTGTGCGCATCCGGCGAGTGCGAGGACGCTGACCGCCGCGAGAGCGGTGGCGTGGCGACGCATGTCGTGCTCCGATCATCTCGAAAACGCAGCTCACTGTAGGGGTGAGCGCCCGTCAGTTCATGATCGAGAATGTTCCCGGGTGTGGATGGGGATGGTCTGTGGAGGGCGGTGTACGCGGTGCGGACAACTCCCCTTTCCCAACGCCGATCTGAGGGGCTTTCATGCGCGACCTCGCGGACTCGATCGAATCGATGGAGCAGCTCGCCGCCGTCTGGCGGGTGATGGTGCTCGACCGGGATCCTCGGGCGGATGTCCGCGACCTTCCGGGCATCGCCGTCCGCTGGGCCGACTGCCGGTTCGCCTTCTGGAACTGCCTCACGCTGACCGACGTCGGCGCGGACGCGGGGCTGCTGAAGCAGCGGCTGAACGAGGCGGCAGGGGTCATGCGGTCGAAGGAGCGCCCCGGGTTCCTGTGGGTCTTCGAGGGCCTCCTCGACGGTGAGGCACGGGCCGTGCTCGGGGAGGCCGCCCAGGACGCGGGGCTCGACTACGCGTTTCCCGGCACCGGCATGGCGGGAGACCTGCTGCCCCTTCCCGAACCGGCTCACCCCGAGCTGACCTTCGCGCGCGTGACCGACGACGAACTGCTGCGGGCCTACGCGGACATCAACTCGCGTGCGTACGGGTTTCCGCTGGAGGACGGGCGGGACGGTCTCGGCACGTCCTCGCTGTGGAAGAGCCAGGTGCACGCCTATCTGGGGCTACGGGACGGGACGCCCGTGAGCTGTGCCGCCACGGTGGCGGCACAGGGCCGGCTCTTCGTCCTGATGGTCGCCACCGATCCGGCGTGGGAGCGGCGGGGGTACGGGGAGGCGGTGACGCGCAAGGCGCTGTACGAGGGCGCTCGTGCGACCGGACTGACCCGGGCGACGCTGCACGCGACCGCCGCCGGAGCGCCCGTGTATCCGCGCATCGGCTTCGAGCCGAACTCCCCGATGCGGTTCTACTCCCTCAGGGACTGATCAGCCTGGCTGATCAGCCGGTGACTGATCGGCCCGGGACCGATCGGCCGGCTGAGCCACCGGTGCCGTCGTGGAGCGGGGGATCACATGCGTCGGCAGGACCAGATGCCGGCCAGGTTCCCCCTCGGCGTCCTCGATGAGCTTCAGGGCCAGTTCGCCGGCCTCGCGCCCCATGTCCGACGGTGACTGGGCGACCGTGGACAGGTCGAACCAGTCCGCCAGCGGCTGGTCGTCGAAGCCGAGGACGGAGATGCGCTCCGGGACGGCGATCCGCGTCTTGCGCAGGTTCCAGATGAGGGCGACGGCGACCTCGTCCTGCTCGGCGAAGACGGCCGTCGGTGGCTCGCGCAGGCTCAGCAGCGTGCCGAGCACCTCGGCGGCGGCGCGCTTGTCGCCGACCCGGGTGGAGACCACCAGGTCGTCGTCGAGCGGGACGCCCGCCTCGGTGAGCGCCTGCTGGTAGCCAAGCAGCCGTTCGTTGGAGCTGAAGGTGAAGCCGCTCGCGCCCTGGGTCTGGACGAAGGCGATCCGGCGGTGGCCGAGATTGAGCAGATGCCGGGTGCCGTGCAGGGCGCCGGCCACGTCGTCGACGTAGACGCTCGGACGTCCGTCGACGTGCTGGCTGACGTAGATGACGGGCATGCCGAGGTCGTCCAGCCGGGCCGTCTCCTCGTCGGTGAGGTCGAAGGAGAACACCAGGAGCGCGTCGGCGTTGCGGCGTGCCGGGAGGTGTTCGAAGAAGTCCGTGCGCTCGGCCAGGTCCGGGATCTCGTAGACGTTCAGTTGCAGGCCGGCCGCCCGCAGCAGCGGGGCCAGGCTGGACAGGGCGGCTCCCATGAACCACGAGTCGAGCGTCGGGACCATCACCGCGACCGTCCCGGTCCGGCCCGTGACCAGGCTCGCGGCCTGCCGTGACACGGCGAAGTTCAGTTCGCGCGCGGCCTTCTCCACCCGGGCGCGCACCTCCGGCGACACCGTGGACAGGCCGCGCAGCGTGCGCGAGACGGTGGAGGTGGAGACCCCGGCCCGTTCGGCGACGTCGGCCATCGTGGGGTGCCGCTGAGCTGGAGGCATGGGCCGGACGTTAGCACAGGGATTCGCTCCCCTGCCTCTGATTGTGACAGCGCTTTCATGAGGATGAAACCCAAGCGGGCGGCCGATTACCGTCGCGTAACGCATTGACTTCGGCAAAACGCGCCCCTAGCTTGCAAGCGTTGTCCGAGCGGCCCTGAAGGGGTCTCTGCGAGACCCATCCTCAGCGTTCTGACCTGCATATTTTCTTCATTCATTCCATGACAACGCAGTCTCAGCAGGAGAGGCATGACGACCAGAACCACCACCAGAACCATCACGAGAGCCACCGCGCTCGCCGCCACCGGGCTCCTCCTCAGCGCTTGCGGCAGCGGCTCCGGGCAGGCCGGGCCGCCGTCGTTCGAAGGGCGCGGGCCCATCACCTACGTGGCCGGCAAGGACACCACGGGCACCGTCCAGCCGATGCTCGACCGCTGGAACAGGGCGCACCCGAAGGAGAAGGTCACCTTCATCCAGCTGCCGACGGACCCGGACGCGCAGCGCCGGCAGATGATCCAGAACGCGGAGACGAAGTCCGACGCCTACACGGTGCTGTCCCTCGACGCCGTGTGGACCTCGGAGTTCGCCGCCCACCGGTGGATCGACCGGCTGCCCGAGAAGCGGTTCCCGCTGGACAGGATGCTGAAGCCGGTGGTGGAGACCTCCCGGTACCGCGGCGGTCTGTACGCGGTACCGGGCAGCTCGGACGGCGGCCTGCTCTACTACCGCACCGATCTGCTGAAGAAGGCGGGTGTCACCCGCCCTCCGACCACCTGGGCGCAGATGACCGCCGCCTGCGCCGAGGTGAGGAAGCTGCCCGAGGCGAAGGGCCTGTCCTGCTACGCCGGGCAGTTCCAGAAGTACGAGGGCCTCACGGTGAACTTCGCCGAGGCCGTGCACTCCGCGGGCGGCACCGTCACCGACCCGAACGGCAGGCCAGACGTCGACACCCCCGAGGCCAGGAAGGGCCTCGACTTCCTCGCCGGCTCGTTCAAGGACGGGACGATCCCGAAGAAGGCCATCACCTATCTGGAGGAGGACGGCCGCCAGGCCTTCCAGTCCGGCAAGCTGGTCTTCCTGCGCAACTGGCCGTACGCGTACTCCCTGGCCCAGAAGAGCGGTATCAAGGGCAAGTTCGCCACCGCTCCCCTGCCCGGTCTGAACGGCCCCGGCTCCTCCAGCCTCGGCGGCCACAACATGGCCGTGTCCTCCTCCGCCCGGAACAAGGCGACGGCCCTGGACTTCATCAGGTTCATGAGCAGCGAGGAGAACACCAGGACCTTCCTCGAGGACGCCTCCGTCGCCCCGCCGTACGCTTCCCTCTACGACGACAAGGCGCTCATCGCGCAGTACCCGTATCTGCCGGTGCTCAAGGAGTCCATCCTGCGGGCCGTGCCACGGCCCCGGGTGGTGCAGTACGGCGATGTGACCTCGGCGGTCCAGCAGGAGACGTACGCCGCCCTGACCGGGGAGAAGAGCAGTGCGCGGGCGTTGAGGGACCTGCAGAAGGCGCTGCGGAAGGCCGTGGCGCTGTGAGGGCCGGGGTCATGACCGGGACTCCGGCAGAGGCCGAAGTCCGTACGGAACCTCCGCGGGCGCCGAAGCCCGGCCGGGCGACCGCCGGTTCCGGGAGGCTGGCCGCGCTGCTGGTCTCGCCGACGCTGCTGGTGCTGACGGTCGTCGTGCTCTACCCGACGCTCATGGCGCTGAAGGAGTCGCTGTACGGCCCGAAGGAGCTGGACCCGGAGACCGGGTTCATCAGCGACACCGAGCCGTTCGTCGGGCTCCAGAACTACGCGGAGATCTTCGGCGAGGCCGGGGCGCGGTTCTTCAACGCCTTCTGGAACACCACGTTCTTCACCGTCGTCACGGTCGGCCTGGAGACGGTGGTCGGGGTGGCCATGGCGCTGATCATGCACAAGGCGTTCCGGGGCCGGGCCCTGGTGCGGGCCGGGATCCTGGTGCCCTGGGCGGTGCCGACGGCCATCTCCGGACTGCTGTGGCGGTGGATCTTCAACAGCGACGGCGTCGCCAACGCCCTGCTCGGGCAGCAGATCCTGTGGACCACCGAGGGCTTCCACGCCAAGGTCGCCGTCATCGTCGCCGAGGTGTGGAAGACCGCGCCCTTCATCGGGCTGCTGGTGCTGGCCGGCCTCCAGGTGATCCCGAAGGAGGTCTACGAGGCGGCCCGCATGGACGGGGCCCGGCCGGCGCGCCAGTTCTGGCACATCACCCTGCCGCTGGTGAAGCCCGCGCTGCTGGTGGCGGTGCTGTTCCGCTGCATGGACGCGCTGCGGATGTTCGACCTGCCGTACATCCTCGTCGGCGCGCAGAAGCACTCGGTGGAGACGCTGTCGATGCTCGCGCAGAACGAGGCGGCCAACGTCCGCTTCGGGCCCGCCTCCGCCTACGCGGTGATCCTCTTCCTGTACGTGTTCCTGATCGCGCTCGCCTTCGTGCGGCTGCTCGGCGCCGACCTCGTCGGGGGCGACAGCGGGAGAAGGCGCCGTCGTACGGAGGTGGCGGCATGACGCTCACGGCCAAGTGGCGGCAGTGGCTGCCGTATCTGGGGATCGCCGCGGTGGTGGCCTACTGTCTGGCCCCGTTCTACTGGATGCTGGTCTCCAGTCTCCGCCGCACCGAGGACATCTTCGACACCTCCCTCGTCCCGGCCCCGCTGTCCTTCGAGAACTACCGGGCCGTGTTCGACCCCACGCAGGGGTTCGGGCGCGCGCTGCTCAACAGCCTCATCGTCGCCGGGATCACGACCGCGGCGGCGCTGCTGCTCGCCACGTTCACCGCCTACGCGATGGCGCGTCTCGAGTTCCGCTTCAAGCGGCTGATCCTCACGCTGATCATCGCCACCTCGATGTTCCCGGTCGTCTCGATCGTGGTGCCGTTGCTGAAGCTGTTCACGGACATCGGGTGGATCAACACCTACCAGTCGATGATCGTGCCGAGCATGTCCTTCGCGCTGCCGTTGGCGGTGTGGAACCTGACCACGTTCTTCCGCCAGATGCCGGACGAGCTGGAACACGCCGCGATGGTCGACGGCTGCACCCGCGGCCAGGCCTTCCGTAGGATCATCGTGCCGCTCGCCGCCCCGGGCATCTTCACCACGGCGATCATCACCTTCATCTGCGCCTGGAACGAGTTCCTCATCGCCCTGTCGATGACCAACAAGCCCGGCATGCAGACCGCGACCGTCGCCATCTCCAAGTTCACCGGCGCCACGACCTACGAGACGCCGTTCGGCAGCCAGATGGCCGCCGGTGTCCTCGTCACGGTCCCGCTGGTGGTCATGGTGCTGCTCTTCCAGCGCCGTATCGTCGCCGGGCTCACCGCCGGCGCCGCGAAGTAGCTCACCCCGCCCGTAGTCCCGCCCCGCATCAGAAGGAGCCCCGTGTCCCCCACCGCCCCCTGGTGGCGCAGTGCCGTCATCTACCAGGTCTACATCCGCAGCTTCGCCGACGGGAACGGCGACGGCGTCGGCGACATCGCCGGCCTGCGCTCGCGCCTGCCCTATCTGAAGTCCCTCGGCGTGGACGCCGTCTGGATCAACCCCTGGTACAAGTCGCCCATGGCCGACCACGGCTACGACGTCGCCGACTTCCGCGCCATCGACCCGCTGTTCGGCACCCTGGCCGACGCGGAGCGGTTCATCGAGGAAGCGCACGCGCACGGGATCCGTGTGATCCCCGACATCGTGCCCAACCACACCTCCGACCAGCACGCCTGGTTCCAGGAGGCCCTGGCCGCCGGGCCGGGCAGCGCGGAACGCGAGCGCTACGTCTTCCGGCCCGGGCGCGGACCCGACGGGCAGGAGCCGCCGAACGACTGGGTGTCCTGCTTCGGCGGCCCGGCCTGGACCCGGCTGCCCGACGGGGAGTGGTATCTGCACCTGTTCGCACCCGAGCAGCCCGACCTGAACTGGCAGCACCCCGAGGTGCGGGCCGAGTTCGAGTCGATCCTGCGGTTCTGGTTCGGCCGGGGCGTCGACGGCTTCCGTATCGACGTCGCCCACGGCCTGATCAAGCACCCGGAGCTGCCGGACCTGCCGCCGCGCCGGGACCCGGACGCCGGGTCGCCCTCGCGGCACGTCGACCACCCGCACTGGGACCGCGACGAGGTGCACGAGATATACCGCTCCTGGCGCAGGGTCGCCGACGAGTTCCCCGGCGACCGCTCCTTCGTCGCCGAGGCCTGGGCCGACACGCCTGAGCGGCTGGCGGCGTACGTCCGCCGGGACGGCCTGCACACCGCCTTCAACTTCGACTTCCTGATGTCGAGCTGGGACCCGAAGGACCTGCGCGCGGTCATCGACGACTCCCTCGCCATGCTCAACGCGGTGGGCGCCCCGGCCACCTGGGTCCTCTCCAACCACGACGTGACCCGCCACCCGAGCCGCTACGGCCGCCGTACCGCCAAGCGCTGGGTGGCGAACGAGAGCTACCGCCCCGAAGGGCCCCTGGACCTCGAGCTCGGCACCCGGCGGGCCCGGGCCGCCGCCCTGCTGATGCTCGCGCTGCCCGGCGGCGCCTACGTCTACCAGGGCGAGGAACTCGGCCTGCCCGAGGTCGAGGATCTGCCCGAGGACCTCCTCCAGGACCCGACCTGGGAACGCTCCGGCCACACCGACCGGGGCCGCGACGGCTGCCGCGTCCCGATCCCCTGGTCCGGACGCACGGCTCCCTACGGCTTCAGCCCGGACGACGCCACGGCCGGCCCCTGGCTGCCCCAGCCCGCCCACTGGGCCGAGCACACCGTCGAGAGCCAGAGCGGCGACCCGGCCTCCATGCTGGAGCTCTACCGTGCGGCGCTGCGCGTCCGGCGCGACCATCCCGCCCTCGGCGACGGCTCGATGACCTGGCTGGACACACCGGACGGGGTGCTGGCCTTCAGCCGGGACCCGGGCTTCGTCTGCGTGGTCAACCTCTCCGCCGAACCGTACGAACTGCCCGGCCACTCCGGGGTCCTGCTGGCCGGCGGCCCGCTGGAGAACGGCCGGCTGGGGCCGGACCAGGCGGTGTGGCTGGCGGTGTAGGGCGCCGGCGAAAAGCAGTTGACCGCTCCCCGCCGTCCACGGGCACGATCACGGTTCCGCTTCCGTCCTCCGTACGCGTGAAGGAGTTCCGTCCGTGCCCTCAGCACTCTTCCCGGACCTGGCCGCCCCCGGCACATGGGTGATCGGCACCCGGTATGCCGACGGCCCCGGCCGGCAGCAGACGCTCGTAGCGGAGGAGTCGGCGTCACTGGAGCCACCGCCCGTCGGCCTCGCCGCCGTCAGCTGGTTCCTGAGCACGGACGGGGAGACCGTGCTGACGCTCGCGCGGTGGGACGACGACGCCGGGGTTCCGCCCGTCGGCCCGCCCCGCTATCGCCTCTACCGCAGCCTGGCCGAGGAGCGGGAGACCCGCGTCCCGGGCTGTCTGATCACCGCCGCGTTCGACGTCGACGGGCCCGAGCGGCAGCGGTCGTTCACCGACGCGGTGATCGCGGCCCAGCCCCGGGAGGGCGGACATCCCGGGGCGATCTCGGCCCACTTCCTGCACAGCGTCGACGGCAGCCGGGTGCTGCTGTACACGGAGTGGACCAGCGCCGAGGCCCACCAGGAGGCGGCCGAGGCCGGTGATCACGACCAGGGGCACGCGCTGTTCTCGGGGACGCCCGGGGTGCGGCTCACGCACGGCGGGCGGTTCCGGCTCCATCGCGGCCTGCGGTGACTCAGTGGGCCGGGCGCCCGTCATCCACCGGGAAGCCGCCGACCGTGAACCCGATCACCGTCCCGCCTCCGTCCCGCCGGACCGCGAACGGCGCTCCCCCGTGCGCGAGGGCCACCTCGCGGACGATGGACAGGCCGAGGCCGGAGCCCGGCAGGGAGCGGGCGTCGGCGGCGCGGTAGAAGCGGTCGAAGACGCGGGTGAGGTCGTGGTCGGTGATGCCGGGGCCGCGGTCGAGGACCTCGACCCGGATGGTGCCGGGCCGGGCGGGCCCGGAGACGACGATCTCGATGGGAGCCGTGCCGCGCTGGTCGAACTTCACCGCGTTGTCGACGAGGTTGGACAGCGCCCGGCTCAGCATCCCGGGCCGTCCGTCGGTCGTGGTGTCGCCGCTCGCGCGGAGCGTGATCTCCCGGCCGCTGCGGCGCCGGGCCAGGCCCGCCACCTCCTCCGCGAGGTCGGCGACGTCCACCCGCCGCGGCGGCTCGGTGTCGGACTGCCCGGCCGCGAGGTCGACGAGTTCGTTGACCAGGTCGGTCAGCTCGCGGGCCTCCTGGCCGAGGTCGGCGACCAGTTCCTCCCGGGTCCCGGGCGGCAGTTCGTCGATCCGGCGGAGCATCGAGATGTTCGTCCGCAGCGAGGTCAGCGGCGTCCGCAGCTCATGGCCCGCGTCCTGGACCAGTCGCCGCTGGTCCTCCTCGGACTGGGCGAGCCGGCCCAGCATCCGGTCGAAGGCCCGGCCCAGCCGTCCCACCTCGTCATGACCGGCGACCGGGACCTGGATGCCGAGCCGGCGGGTCCGGGCGACGTCCTCGGCGGCGTCGGTCAGGACGACCAGGCGCCGGGTGATGCGCCGGGCGAGCCACCAGCCGAACAGGCCGGCGGCGATCACGACGGCCGCCATCAGCAGCAGCGTCCGCCGCTGCAGCGCCCGCAGCAGGTCCTCGACGTCACTGAACTCCTGGGCGACCTGCACCGCGCCCCGGCCGCCGCCGAGGGAGACGGTCGCGACGCGGTAGACGTCGTCGCCCACGTCGACGTCCTTGTGCTCGACCACCCGGCCGGACAGGGACGCGGCGGCGATCCGCACATCTGCCCCGGTCACGGGCAGTCCCGGACTGCCCGCGTCGACGACATGGCCGTCCGGGCCGAGCACCTGCACATCGGTGCGGGCGGGCCGCACGAGGTCGTGGCCGGGCGCGGCGGAGGAGAAGTCCTCCGGCGTCATCCGGTTCTCCCGCACCTCGTCCCGCAGGTCCTGCACGACCTCGTCGAACACCGTCTGCTGGTCCACCCGCACCAGCCGGGCGGCCGCGCTGTAGGACAGGATGCCGACCAGGATCGTCACGGCCGCGGTCACCGCCGCGAACGACACCGCGAACGTGGTGCGCAGCGAGACCAGCTTCGGCCGCCGTCCGCTCAAGCGCCGGCGGAGGCGGCCCACTCAGTCCTCCCGCAGCACATAACCCACGCCCCGCACCGTGTGGATCAGCTGCGGCCCGTCCGGATCGTCGAGCTTGCGGCGCAGATAGCCGACGTAGACGGCGAGGTTCTTCGAGCCGGGGCCGAAGTCGTAGCCCCAGATGCGGTCATAGATCGTCGAGTGGTCGAGGACGATGCCGGCGTTGCGGACCAGCAGCTCCAGCAGCTCGAACTCGGTGCGGGTCAGTTCCAGCTCGCGCGCGCCCCGCCAGGCCCGGCGCGCCTGCGGGTCCATGCGGACGCCGGCGGCCTCGACGAACCGGTCGGGCAGCTGCCTGGGCGCCTCCGGCACGGGCGCGGCACCGGCGGGCCCGCCACCGGCCGGTGCGCCGCCGAGGGGGTCGCCCACGCCCACCGGGCTGGTGCGGCGCAGCAGCGCGCGCAGCCGGGCGAAGACCTCCTCCACGTCGAAGGGCTTCACCACGTAGTCGTCGGCGCCCGCGTCCAGGCCGGCGATCCGGTCGGCGGTCTCCACGAGGGCCGTCAGCATCAGGACCGGCGTCCGGTCGCCCTCGGCGCGCAGCACCCGGCACACCTGGAGCCCGTCGATGCCGGGCATCATCACGTCCAGGACGAGCACGTCGGGGCGGTTGCGGTGGGCCTGCGCCAGTGCCTCGACACCGTCGGCGACCGCCATGACCTGGTAGCCCTCCAGGGTCAGGGCGCGCTCCAGGGCGTTGCGGATGGCGCGGTCGTCTTCGGCGAGCAGCACTGTTTGGGGCACGCGTCCAGTGTGCCTGGCGACCGGGTCCCCGGGACCGGATGCGCTGCGCCGGAGCGTCCTTCTTACTCCCCTCTCACCAGGGATCACGCAACCTCGGGCGGGGTGCCTACCGTCCTCTCACCCCCGGGCCCGCGCGAGCCGGGCCGCGTGGGTCGGCGCGTCCGGCACGTCCGCCGGGCGGCCCACGGCGAACTCCTTGCGCAGCACCGGTACGACCTCCTCGCCCAGCAGGTCGATCTGCTCCAGCACGGTCTTCAGCGGCAGCCCGGCGTGGTCGACCAGGAACAGCTGGCGCTGGTAGTCGCCGGCGTACTCCCGGAAGGCCAGCGTCTTCTCGATGACCTGCTGCGGGGTGCCGACGGTCAGCGGCGTCTGCTCCGTGAAGTCCTCCAGCGACGGCCCGTGCCCGTACACAGGGGCGACGTCGAAGTAGGGCCGGAACTCGCGCACGGCGTCCTGCGAGTTCCGCCGCATGAAGACATGCCCGCCGAGCCCGACGATCGCCTGCTCGGGCGTGCCGTGCCCGTAGTGGGCGAACCGCTCCCGGTACAGCTCGACCATGCGCCGGGTGTGGTCGGCCGGCCAGAAGATGTTGTTGTGGAAGAAGCCGTCGCCGTAGAACGCGGCCTGCTCGGCGATCTCCGGGGAGCGGATCGACCCGTGCCAGACGAACGGCGGTACGCCGTCCAGCGGCCGGGGCGTCGCCGTGAAGCCCTGCAGGGGCGTACGGAACTTCCCCTCCCAGTCGACGCCCTCCTCGCGCCACAGGCGGTGCAGCAGGGCGTAGTTCTCGACGGCGAGCGGGATGCCCTGCCGGATGTCCTGCCCGAACCAGGGGTACACCGGCGCGGTGTTCCCGCGGCCCAGCATCAGATCCACCCGGCCGTCGGCCAGGTGCTGGAGCATCGCGAAGTCCTCGGCGATCTTCACCGGGTCGCTGGTGGTGATGAGGGTGGTGGCCGTGGAGAGGACCAGCCGCTCGGTGCGGGCGGCGATGTAGCCGAGCATCGTGGTCGGGGAGGAGGGCACGAAGGGCGGGTTGTGGTGCTCACCCGTGGCGAAGACGTCGAGCCCGGCCTCCTCGGCCCTGAGCGCGATGGCGACCATGGCCTTGATCCGCTCGCGTTCGGTCGGTGTCCGGCCCGTGGTCGGGTCGGGCGTGACGTCGCCGACACTGAAGATCCCGAACTGCATGGTCGCTCACCCTCCAGATTGTTTACCCTTCAACCGTACCTGGGGGAACGACAGCGGGCGCGGGGGCATTCCAGTGGGGGTCCCTGCCGGTCCGCCCGAGCAGCCGCTCCCAGGCCGGCGCGCCCTCCGCCACCGGCACCGGCTCCCCGAACACCCCCATCTTCCTGGCCGTCGGCGCCAGCTCGTCCACCGCGCCGGACAGCTCCGCCACGACCGCCTCGTCGGCGCCCGGATACTCCTGGCCCGTCGCCCGCGCCAGGTCCCACACGTGCACGGTCAGATCGAGCAGGGCCATCGAGCCGACCAGCCGCGCCGGCATGTTCATCCCGCCCGTCGTGCCCTCCTCGGCACCCGGCGCCGACCAGGCCGCCACCAGCCGCTCCGACTCCTGAGCGAGCCGCTCACGCCACTCGGGGCCCCCGGCGACCGGTTCGGGCGCCGCACCGAAGTCCGCCGCCTCCTTCACGGCCAGCCGCTGGAACTGCACGATCACCTGGAAGAGGTGATCGACCAGCGCCCGCACGTCGTACTCGGCACAGGGCGTGGGAGCGGCGAGCGCCGCGTCGGGAATCCCCCGTACCACCGGCACCGCCCGCTCCCGCGCCAGGCCCAGCAGCTCACCGATGCCGTACGTCTTCACAGGGTTCGTGTCCATGCCCCGACCGTAGGGACGTCCACGACCGCCCATCTTGAAGAAACGCGACGTACGATCCGGCCATGGAGGCACCCCGCCACGACACCCGCGGGATCGTCGACCCGTCCGGGCTGCTGAACCGCGTGCGATTCCGCCGCCACGAGCCCGCCGAGCCGCTGCGCCGGCACGTCGAGTGGTACTGGCTCATCGACTGGGACCTGCCCGAGCCCTACGCCTCCCACGTCGTCCCCCATCCGTCCGTCAACCTCACCTTCCAGTGGGACGAGGACGAGAGCCCGCCCTACGGCGAGGTCACCGGCGTCGCGCTCGGCCTCTACACCAGGAAGCTGACCGGACGGGGCCGGGTCTGCGGGGCGAAGTTTCGCCCCGGCGGCTTCCGGCCGTACGCCCCCGGGCCGCCGGTCTCCCGGTGGACGGGCCGCACACTGCCCGCCCAGGAGGTCTTTCCGCAGATCACCGCCGACACCGCCCGCTCGGTCGTCACCCCCGCCGACGACCGCGCCCGGGTCGCCGCCCTCGACGCCTTCCTGCTCTCCCTGCCCTGCGCCCCGGACCCGCAGGCGGACCTCGCGATCGACCTCGTCGAACGCATCCGCGCGGACCGCTCCGTGCGCCGCGTCGGCGACTTCGCCGAGGCGCGGGGCCTGTCGGTACGGGCGCTGCAACGGCTCTTCTCGACCCGGGTCGGCGTCAGCCCCAAATGGGTCATCCTCCGCTACCGCATCCACGAGGCCCTGGAACAGGCAGGCCACCGCGGCGACATCGACTGGGCCGCCCTCGCCGCCGACCTCGGCTACGCCGACCAGGCCCACCTCGTACGGGACTTCACGGCGACGGTGGGGGTGCCCCCCACGGCCTACGCGGCGGAGGCCCGGGCCGGGCACTGAGGGATCCTTTCACCATGCCGAGCATGCGAAGCTGACCACCATGTTCGTGCTCCGCTCCGCCGCCCTGTTCGTCGTCGCCGCGCTGTTCGAGATCGGCGGCGCGTGGCTGGTCTGGCAGGGCGTGCGCGAGAACCGGGGCTGGCTGTGGGCGGCCGGCGGCGTCCTCGCGCTCGGCGCGTACGGCTTCGTCGCGACGTTCCAGCCCGACGCCCACTTCGGCCGTGTACTCGCCGCGTACGGCGGGATCTTCGTCGCCGGTTCGATCCTCTGGGGCGTGGTCGCGGACGGCTACCGCCCGGACCGCTGGGACATCGCGGGCGCGCTGATCTGCCTCGCGGGCATGGCGGTCATCATGTACGCCCCGCGAGGTGACTGACCGGCCCCTTCGCCCGGCTCAGAACGGCCCGGCTCAGAACGGCTCGTCGGGCGGCAGCAGACCCAACTGCCCCAGGAAATCCATCTCGTCGAAGTACAGCCGGTAGTCGACGATCCGCCCGTCCCGCACGGTGGCGATGTCCACCCCGCGGATCCTGATCTCCTTCTGCGTCGGCGGGAGCGTCTCACCGTTGGGCAGCTCCAGCGGCCCGGTGTTGCGCCCGCTGAAGACCCCCTCGTCGATGGCCGTGTCGCCGACCTCGTAGGAATGCAACGGCTGGAACGTCCCCTCGGGGACCGCCTCCGTCATCGTCCGCCAGTACTCGACGATGTTGTCGCGCCCGCGCAGCTCACCCTCGTCAGGGGTGAAGGCCACCGCGTCCTCGGCGTACAACTCGCCGATGACCTTCAGATCGGCGTGCGTGGTGATCGCGTCCGTGAGCCGGTCCATGACCTCACGTGCCTCGCCCATGATCCACCTCCAGGGAAGACCGGAAAACCAGGGCACCACCCGCCCTCATTCTCCCACCGCGGGGCCGACCTATCCTGGCCGGAAGCCGGTACGCAGAAGTCGGTCCGCACATCACGCCCGAGGAGCTCCCATGGCCACCGCCGCCCCGTCCGCAGCCTCCCGCATCGCCGTCGTCACCGGTGCGAGCAGCGGAATCGGCGCCGCCACGGCCCGACAGCTCGCCGCGGCGGGCTACCGCGTCGTCCTCACCGCGCGCCGCAAGGACCGCATCGAGGCACTGGCGGAGGAGATCAACAAGGCGGGCCACCAGGCCACGGCCTACGCCCTCGACGTCACGGACCGCGCGGCGGTCGACGAGTTCGCCACGGCCTTCAAGACGATCGGCGTCCTGGTCAACAACGCGGGCGGCGCGCTCGGCGCCGACCCGGTCGCGACCGGCGACCCGGCCGACTGGCGCCAGATGTACGAGACGAACGTCATCGGCACGCTCAACCTCACCCAGGCCCTGCTGCCCAAGCTGGACGCGAGCGGCGACGGCACGGTCGTGGTCGTCTCCTCCACCGCGGGCCACGGCACCTACGAGGGCGGCGCGGGCTACGTCGCCGCCAAGCACGGCGCCCACGTCCTCGCCGAGACCCTGCGCCTGGAGATCGTCGGCCGGCCGGTCCGCGTCATCGAGATCGCCCCCGGCATGGTCAAGACGGACGAGTTCGCCCTGACCCGCTTCTCCGGCGACACGGAAAAGGCCGAGAAGGTCTACGAGGGCGTGGCCGAACCCCTCACGGCCGACGACGTCGCCGACACCATCACCTGGGCCATCACCCGCCCCAGCCACGTCAACGTAGACCTCCTGGTCCTCCGCCCCCGCGCCCAGGCCTCGAACACGAAGGTGCACCGGGAGTCCTGAGCCGGCCGGTCAGCCCTTCACGCAGACGACCTGCTTCAGCTTCGCCACGACCTCCACCAGGTCCCGCTGCTGGTCGATGACCTGCTCGATCGGCTTGTAGGCGCCCGGGATCTCGTCCACGACGCCGGAGTCCTTGCGGCACTCCACGCCCCGGGTCTGCTCCTCCAGGTCCTTCGTCGAGAAGCGCCGCTTGGCCGCGTTGCGGCTCATGCGCCGGCCCGCGCCGTGCGAGGCGGAGTTGAAGGACTTGTCGTTGCCGAGGCCCTTCACGATGTACGAGCCCGTGCCCATGGACCCGGGGATGATCCCGTACTCGCCGGAGCCGGCCCGGATCGCGCCCTTGCGGGTCACGAGCAGGTCCATCCCGTCGTAGCGCTCCTCGGCCACGTAGTTGTGGTGCGCGCTGATCTCCGGCTCGAAGGCCGGCTTCGCCTTCTTGAACTCCTTGCGGACCACGTCCTTCAGGAGCGCCATCATGATCGAGCGGTTGTACTTCGCGTACTCCTGCGCCCAGAACAGGTCGTTGCGGTACGCCGCCATCTGCGGGGTGTCCGCGACGAAGACCGCGAGGTCGCGGTCGACGAGGCCCTGGTTGTGCGGGAGCTTCTGGGCGACGCCGATGTGGTGCTCGGCCAGTTCCTTGCCGATGTTCCGGGAGCCGGAGTGCAGCATCAGCCAGACGGAACCGGTCGTGTCTGTGCAGACTTCGACAAAATGGTTTCCGCCGCCGAGCGTTCCCATCTGCTTTGTGGCGCGTTCTGCACGGAACTTGACCGCTTCGGCAACCCCGTCGAACCGCCCCCAGAAGTCCTCCCAGCCGGCCGTACCGAACCCGTGCAGCCGCCCCGGGTCGACGGCGTCGTCATGCATACCCCGCCCCACCGGAATCACCTGCTCGATCCGCGACCGCAGCCGCGACAGATCCCCGGGCAGGTCGTTCGCCGTCAGGGACGTCTTCACCGCCGACATCCCGCAGCCGATGTCGACCCCCACTGCCGCCGGGCACACCGCACCCCGCATCGCGATGACCGAGCCCACCGTCGCGCCCTTGCCGTAGTGCACGTCGGGCATGACCGCGAGGCCCTTGATCCACGGCAGCGTGGCTACGTTCCGGAGCTGCTGGAGCGCACCCTCCTCGACCGAGGCCGGGTCGGCCCACATCCGGATCGGCACCTTCGCGCCAGGCACCTCTACATACGACATAACGTCCTCAATCCCCCGTAAGCGAACAGAAGTCTTCAAGAGCAAATACCGGAGCCAAGGTCTACGAAAGGGAATCCGGACCGGCGTTCACGGCAGTGCGTGCGATACACATTGTGTTCATCGGCTGCCCCGCGACGGCAAGCCAATATCCGCCCCGAGAGGAGCCCCCACGTGCAACGGAAGGCGTACGCACCCGCTATCGCCGCGCTCCTCGCGGCCCTGCTGGCCGGCTGCACCGGCAGCTCGGGCGACGACGGCCCGACGGACGACTCCAACCCCGGTGACACCGGCACGGCTTCACCCGCCGCCGAGCCGGGCCGCTACCGCACGCTCCCCGAGCCCTGCACCGCGGTCGGCCAGAGCACGCTCGGCGAACTCCTGCCCGGCATCCGGCAGATCACCGACGGCGAGCAGCGCGAGAAGGCCTACGAGGGCGAGCCGACGGCCACGTTCGACACCGACCGCAAGGTCGGTTGCCAGTGGAAGGTCGACGGCCCGCAGGCCACCGACCATCTGCTCATCGACTTCGAACGGGTCGTCTCCTACGACAACGCCGTCAGCGACGACAGCCAGGCCGAGCAGCTCTTCGCGGAGCGGGAGGCCGCCGCCCACCTCCCCGAGCCGACGGCCACCGAGTCGGTCACCGAGTCGGCCGCCACGGAGTCCCCCGCCGCCGGCAGCACCCCGGCAGGCGGCTCCTCCGCCGCCCCGAGCGGTCCTCCCGGCTCGGCCTCCCCCCCCTCCGGCGCCGCGTCGCCCTCGACGTCCACCTCCGCCGCCCCGACCGAACTCCAGCCCCGCGTGCTGGAGGATTTCGGCGACGAGGCCTTCATCGACGACGAGCTGAGCAGCTCAGGTTCGACGGCCAAGCAGCGGACGGTGACTGTGGCATTCCGCACGTCCAATGTCATCGTGACCATCGAGTACGCCGAACAGCCCGCCACCGTCGGCGTCGTCCCGGACAGCAAGGAATTGCAGGACAGGGCCCAGAAACTGACCTCCCAGCTCGCCGATTCGCTGAGCGACTGAGGCCCCTTCACGCCCCCTTCACGCACACCCGCAAACCACGCGAAGGAAGACCACACCTCCGCCGCACCGCGTACGGTGACCACTCGGCCCCGTTCCGACCGCAGGGAACCACGAGCGTCATGAGTGAAGGAACCATGCAGCGACGAGCACAGCGAGACCAGCAGGACCAGCGAGCGAAGCGACTCAACCGCGTCCTTGTCTGCGCGGCCGCCGTCCCCGTGATGCTGGTCGCCGCCGGCTGCTCCTCGGACTCCGGCTCCGGCGACAGCACCGACAAGGCCGCGAACGCGGCGGCCTCGGCGTCCGCGAGCCCGTCGCCGACCGTCGAGGCGGCGGCGTACGACAAGCTTCCGGAGTCCTGCAAGGCACTGTCGAAGAAGACGCTGAAGGAGCTCGTCCCGGAGAGCAAGTCCGGCAAGGAGGGCAAGTCGGACGATATCTCCACGCGCGGCAGCTGCTCCTGGAACAGCCTCGACAACAACGGCGTGAAGGGCTCGCAGTTCCGCTGGCTGAACGTGTCGATGCTGCGCTTCGAGTCGGACACCACCCGCGGCTCCGGCGAGAAGCTGGCCCAGCAGTACTACGAGAAGCAGGTCCAGGACGCCCAGGCCGCCGAGGGCGCCAAGGGCGTCAAGTCGGAGCCGGTGACCGGCACGGGCGACCAGGCGACGGCCGTGAGCTACGACCTGAAGAAGAAGGAAGGCACCTTCAAGCAGCAGACGGTCGTGGCACGCGTCGAGAACGTCGTCGTCACGCTCGACTACAACGGCGCCGGCCTGGCCGGCGACAAGTCCCCGAGCGCCGGCGAGATGGCCAAGGACGCGAAGAAGGCCGCCAAGGAGGCGGTGGCCGCGGTGTCCGAGGCGAACGGAGCGGGCGGCGGCAAGGCGAGCGGCGAGCCGTCGAAGTCCCCGTCCAAGGAGCCCTCGAAGGGAGCCTCGGAGGGACCCTCCAAGGACTCCTCCGCGTCGCCGTCGAGGACGCCCGCGAAGAAGAGCTGAACACCGCCGACCGGAACCGGCCACCCGTCCTCCGCACACATGTGCCACCCTGTTGCGCGCAACAGCACGCAAGGGGAGGGGAAGACGGGTGGCCGCGCCACAACTGACTCGGATGCACCGCGTTCTCATCGGCGTGGTCGTGGCCGGCGCTGTGATCATCGCCGGTATCGGCTTCGCCGGTTCGTACGCGGCGGTCCGCGAGTTGGCCCTGAAGAAGGGCTTCGGGAACTTCTCCTATGTCTTCCCGATCGGCATCGACGCGGGCATCTGCGTCCTGCTGGCCCTGGACCTGCTCCTCACCTGGATCAGGATCCCCTTCCCCCTGCTCCGCCAGACGGCCTGGCTCCTGACAGCGGCGACGATCGCCTTCAACGGCGCGGCCGCCTGGCCGGATCCGCTCGGTGTCGGCATGCACGCGGTGATCCCGATCCTGTTCGTGGTCGCGGTCGAGGCGGCCCGCCACGCGATCGGCCGGATCGCCGACATCACGGCCGACAAGCACATGGAGGGCGTCCGCCTCACCCGCTGGCTGCTCTCCCCGGTGCCCACGTTCCTCCTCTGGCGCCGCATGAAGCTCTGGGAGCTTCGCTCCTACGACCAGGTCATCAAGCTGGAGCAGGAACGTCTCGTCTACCAGGCGCGGCTGCGCTCCCGCTACGGCCGCAGCTGGCGCCGCAAGGCCCCCGTGGAGTCCCTCATGCCGCTGAGGCTGGCACGCTACGGCGTCCCGCTGGCGGAGACGGCCCCGGCGGGGCTGGCGGCGGCGGGTATCGAACCGCAGCTGTTGCCGCAGCCCGCAGCGCCGGCACTGGAGTCCAGGGCCGTCCAGGCGACGACACCCGCCCAGGCGTCGATGCCTGCTGCGGCTGTCGAGGAGGGGCCGAGCCAGTGGTTCGCCACGCCCCAGCACGTGCAGTATCAGGGCGACTACGACCCGCACTACGAGCCTCCCAGGTATGCGCCGCCTCCGCAGGAGCAACAGGCCTTCCCCGACGGACAACCGCAGCAGGACCCGGTGCCCCAGTTCCGCGCAACCAAGTCCGAGCCTGCTCCCGAGCCGATGCCCGAGCCGGTCCTGGAGCAGGCACCGGAGCCGCAGGTCCAGGTACCGAACGGCGCGGGCGGTATGCGTCCCCTGGGCGAGGGCGTATCGGACGCAGGGCCCTCGGACGAGGACCTGTACCAGGTGTTCCGGTACTCGATAGAGGGCGAAGGCCTGCCCACGCCGACCGCTTTCGCCGCGAACGTCGAAGCCGCGTACGGGTTGCGCCTCCAGTCTCGCGATCTGAACAAGTACATGGACCAGTTCGCTGCCCGTCTCAACAGTGAGCTGCTGGAAGAGCACATCGCATAGGCCGGAACCAAGACCCCGGCAGGGCGGGGCCACATTCGCCCTTGGTGCCCGAAATCAATGAATTTCGGAATCAAATCCTAGATTGCTCGAGTCAGAAATGACTGAAGACTGCTGGCCGTCATGACGAGGGCATCTTGTGAAGAGCCGATCACGAAGATAAGTTCCTCCCACGCTGGACGGCCGGGGAGTCGAGCGCTGGCCGTGGCAACCAATTTCACAGGGCACCATTCGTCACGAACGGGAGATCCCCATGAACCTCAACCACGACACCGCGCAGGATTTCGACGTCGACGCCCTCCTCGCCCTCGCCGAGGCCGACGAGGCCCTGTCCGTCGAGGCTGTCACTCCGAACCGCCTCAACAGCAAGTACGCCCTTCTGCAGGAGCCCGGCAACAGCTGACCGAGGGACCCGCGCTACAGCCTGACCGGCTGAAGCACGCTCCGTCCGCGTTCTAGTGGCCACACTCGACTCCCCATCCAGCATCGGATCTCCACAAGGGCTCACATGCGGCAGCCTCGAATACTTCTCGTCAACCCGCCCATCTGGAACGTCTACGCGCCTCACCTCGCAGTTCCACTGCTGGCCGCAGTCATGCGTCGGCACGGCTGGCAGGTGTCGTCCCTCGACCTGAGCATCGAGCAGACGGACTGGCTGCTCTCCGCCGACGGGTTACAGGCGCTGCTTCCGCAAGCCGAGCGCCGCCTTGGCGAGACAGCCCTGGATGAGCGACGGGCGCAAGAGGAGATCCTCGCCGTGTTCGGTGACACGGTGGCGCGCATCGACAGTGCCAGAGCCGCACTCAAGTCCCGGGACATTCTGGCGGACCCGCTCGCCTTTACCAACGCCGCCACAGTCGTCCGCAATGGCCTCGCTTGCGTTTCAGGTTCCTTTCCCGGTTTGAATTTCGACCTCCGGGGGAACTTCTCCAGTTTCTCTCACCGACGCTCGGATTCCGTCCTGGAGGCGGCCAGGTCGGCGGACCGTAACGTGTACGGATGGGCTCTGGAACGTCGCCCGATCCCCGAACTGGAGGACGCCGACCTGGCGGTGGTGGGCATCTCGGTGTCCGCCGACACACAGCTGATCGCCGCCCTCACCGTGGCCCGCCACGTCAAGCGCCGGCGGCCGGACGTCCACGTGGTCATGGGTGGGAATCTCACGACGCGCATGGTGAGTCGCTGGCAGGAGGAGCATCCCTTCTTCGAGTACGTGGACTCATTCGTGTCCTACGAAGGAGAGGACGCGCTGCCCGCGCTGTGCGACCGGATCACCGGTGCCGACGACAGGACCGTCCCGGGGCTGCTGGAACGCGACGGCCGTGGTGGACTCCTGCGTACCCCGGCAGCCATGGTCGACGTGACCGATCTGCCCACGCCGGACTTCGACGGTCTGCCGTTGGACCAATATTTTGCGCCAGGCCCCGTCCTGCCGCTTCAGGCTTCGCGGAGCTGCGCCTGGGACTGTGCCTTCTGCTCGATCCCGTTCGCCAGCAACAAGTTCCGTATCCGGCGCGCCGACCAGGTCGTTCACGACATGGCCGCTCTGGCGGCCAAGTACGGCAGCGACACCTTCATGTTCGTCGATGAGATCATGACGCTCACCTCGTTGCGCGGCGTTTCACGGCAGCTGATCGACGGGGGGCACAAACTCTCCTGGTACGGGGAGACCCGGTTCAGCAAGGGGCTTGACGAAGAGCTGGCGAAGGCACTGCGGGACTCCGGGTGCCGACGTCTCGACCTCGGCCTCGAGTCGTACAACCAGCGCGTGCTGGACCTGATGCGCAAGGGGACCAAGGTCGCTGACGTCGAGCCGTCGCTTCAGGCGCTCTTGGGGAACAAGGTGCCTGTCCACCTCTTCTGCATGACCGGGTTCCCGGGAGAGACGGAGGAAGAGGCCCTGAGAACCCAGGAGTTCGCCGCTGAGACACTCCGTCGCTCCACGGAGGAGTTCGGCGTACCGTACTCCACCGCCGCCAACGGGCCGTTCATCCTGGACGTGCTCTCTCCGGTCGGTGAACGTCCCGATCTGTTCGGTGTCGAGCTGATTCCACCAGGCGAAGGCGAGGACCTGGCCTTCGACCTTGACTACAAGGTCGTTGAGGGCCTCACTCAGGAGGACGCGGCCCGACTCACCTCCGGCGGACCGGGTGCGGTCGGGGCCGCGTTCCACCAGGGGACCTGGATCGGGGATGCCGAGGAGTGGTCGTTCTTGTGGGCTGTGGCCGAGGCGGAGCTGCCGGCCCGGCGGGTGACCGCACCTGCTTACTCGTGCCCCGACGTGGGCGCTGCGACCCTGGTGCGGCTCGCGGACGGTGTGCGTGCCAGAACGTCGGCCACCGGGCGGGGCATTCTGCTGCATGTGCCGTCGGGCGACGCCCTGCTGTCGATATCGCAGGAGTGGCGTCCTCTGCTTGACGGTCGATTCCACGCGGTAGCCGACCTCTGGGCGAACGTCGCTTCGACCAGACTGGCCGCGACCACCCTGGCGCGGCTCGCCGCCCACGGGGCCGTGACCTTCGAACCGGCTGACGCCTCCGACGGGCATCGTCCGCTCTGGTATGCCGCTCACCCCCACGAGGTGACGGACAGCCGTGACGACGGCAGTTGCGTGCTCACATCTCCGGAAACGGGGAGTGGAGTCAGGGTCTCCGCCGCCGGCCGACTCCTCTGGTTGCTCGCGGCAGACGGTGCGACGGCTTCTGAACTGTCGGCCCGGTCCCGGCTGCCGGAACAGCAGCTGCGCCCGCTTCTCGAAGATCTGGCCAGGCACCGTGTGATCACAGTGGTCTCTCTCCACCCTGAGCTTCTCGGGCCGCCCCTGCCGACCGCGGCTGCGCGACGTGTGCCCTGACGGCTCGCCCCAGTCCACCGTTGAAACTGCCGCGCGTCGCGGCACGAGTACAGGAGCTTCTCCCTTGCCTCACCCCGTCTCTGTGTCAGGCGCCGAAACGGACCGCTTCTGGAAGGAGTTCGCTTCCCGTCACTGGGAGCAGCAGCCGCTCTCTCTTCCCGATGCCCCCGTTCAGCTGGATATCAGTGACGAGGAACTGCTACGGGCTCTGGTTCTGGCGGCTGACCAGACCAACCGCCCCAAGGGATCGGGACTTCCCAAGGTCGTGGTGACGGTGGACGGCCGGACACAGCCGATCGATACGCGGCCCTTCCTGCCCCTGCCCGAGGACCGCTCCCTGGACCACTACACCGCCCGGGTCGATGAGCGGATGCGACATCACGAATGGAGCGTCGCTGTATCCGGCCTGCACGCTGTCGATGCGCCGCTGTGGGACCGGGCCAAGCGACTGTCCGACGACGTCTACCGGTACACCGGAGCACGGGTCGCCGGTCGCGTGGACATCGACACCTTCATCGGCCGGTACACCTCCACCAATGTCGGCGTGCACGTCGACCACGCGGGGAACTTCGGTTTCACCCTGCGTGGCCGCAAGTCCCTCCTCACCTGGCCGCCGGCGCACGCCGGACAGGTCCCGCAGCACACCGCCGACTATGCGTCGGCTCGTGACCTGGCCGACGTGTTGGTCGGAGTGCCCGGTGCGCTGACCTACTTTCCCTCCGAGCAACTGCATGTGGGTGAGTCCCCCGAAGCAGTGGCTGTCAACGTCAACATCGCCTTCTTCACCAAGAGCGATCCGGCCGCCCTGGTCCTCCAAGCCGTCGGCGGCCTCCTCTCACACACACGTACCGCCGAGGCCGGCCCCGGCGCGCACACTCCGGAGGGCATCCCAGCCGCAGCCGCGGCCGCGCTCACGGCCCTGAAGGAACTGTCCGGCGGCGAGGTCGAAGACGTCGTCTGGGAGCACCACATGCGCTCGGTGACGTCCGGCGGTCTGGGCGTGGGCCGGCCGGCCGAATCACCCGTTCCCGTACCGCGCGACGCCCGGGTCCGGACACACCGAGACATCGTGGTGCGGCAGCGGCTGCTCACCGATGGCCGCCGCGCCGTGGCCACGCAGGGGCACACCCTCAAAGTCGCCGACCATCCGCAGGTCGAGGCAGCCGTGGCCACCTTGGCCAGGGGAGAGACGCTCGACCTCTCGGACTGGGAGCGCGGGGCGGACAGCCCGGCCGTCCCCTTGCTCCATGCCGTGCTGTTGAGGCTGTCGACCTGGCGCGCCATCGACGTCGAAGCCTCCGTGTCCGCCCCCGCACATCAGACGGAGCCGCTCCAGTGACATCCCTGCGGCAGGGCAGGGCGGCGACACTCCTGGTGATCGCCGCCCTGCTGGTGAGTACGGTGGGTGACGAGGTCGCCATGGTGGCGCTGGCCCTGCGCGGTGCTGACCGCACAGGGCTGACATCGGTGGTGTCGGCCCAGATGCTCGCCGGCCTGGTGCCCGGCATTGTCCTGGGCGGCCCCATCGGACGGATCGTCGACCGCTTTCGCGCGGACGCGGTCCTGGGCGTGGCCCTGGCCCTGGAGTGCCTGATCGCCGCGTCCGCGGCCGCGGTCGCGGACGGCGCGGTACTGCTCATCGCCACGATGCTGCTGCTGGGTGCCTTGGGGGCCGTCGCCCAGACCTGCGTGATGGCACTCGTGCCGCAACTGTTCCCGGCTTCCGACGCCCAGCTGCGGGTGAACAGCCTCATGGAGTCTGTGAGAAACGCGGGGTACATCGTCGGCCCGCTGCTGGTGGGCCTGCTGACGGCGCGTGGCGGTACCGGACTGGCGCTGGCAGTCGACGCGGGCACCTTCGCCTTCGCTCTGCTGGCCGTGCCGGTGATCAGCCGCTGGCTGGTCGTGGTGGCCCGGGAACGTGCGCGGACAGCCGACGTTTCTGACGCCACCGCTGTCGGCAGGGACCAAGCGATCACGGGCGGACCGCAGCCCTCCGGGAAGACCGCAGGAGGCCTTCGCGTCGGTCTGGCCCTGCTCTGGGCGGGAGCACAGCGCCGGACCACGCTCGCCACGATCGTGGTCACCGTGGCGGCGACCTCGGTCGTCAACGTGCTGTTGCCCTTCTTCGCGGAAGAGATCCCTGGAGGCACGGCTGTCTACGGCGTGCTGCTGGCAACCTGGAGCGTGGGTCTGGTGCTGGGGCCGGTCACCCTACGGGGCCGGCTCGGTCAGCGGCCTACCGCCGTCGTCGCCGTCGGAGCTGCGGCGATCATCGGCCTCAGTTATCTGGTGACCGGCGCCTACCCGGTCGTTCCGCTGATGCTGGCCGCCTTCCTGTGCGGCGGCATGGCCAACGCCGTGCAGAACGTGGCGCTCCGCACGTATGTCATGGCCGACTGCCCACAGGATGTCCGGGGCCGTGTCGGCGCCGCATACGGAGCGACGCTGCAGAGCTCGGTGGCCGTCGGCTTCGCCCTCGCTGGGCTCGCTCCTGCCGACTGGGCTCGCTGGGGCATCCTCACCGGAGGCGCGGTCGCCTTGCTGGCCGGCACGATCGGCTGGCTCCGTACACGCGCGGTGGCCCCCTCCCCTCAGGCTCTGGCGGAGGACGTGTCCGTGCCCGCCGGAGGGGCATCGGCGGGAGACACGCCGTGAGCAGGCGACGGACCGAGCTCGACCCGGTCATCCCCCGGTTCTGCGCACAGACAGGCGCCTCGCTGCCGCTCGCCTGGGAACTCGCCTGGGCGGAGCAGCCCGACGACGCCGTGGTCAAACTGACACCGCCGCCAGGTCCTCGGGCGTTCGACCGCGCCACCTGGCCCCGTCGCCTGTCTCCGGACATCAGGCTCAGCCTGCCGTCCGGGGTGGGGCTCCGGAACACGCCGGTGCCGTTCCTGCACGGCGAAGGGCCTGTCGCGGTGTTGTTCGGGACGGAACCGTCGGCCTTCGCCGAGGTGCCCGAGCCGGTCGGTGACCTCCTGGCGCGCGGCGCCTCGGTGGCCGACGTCCGCCGAGGGTGGGGGGCGGCAGAGGAAGCCGTCGACCACGTTCTGGTGGGCATGATGCGATGCGGCCTGCTGAGGGGCGACACGTTGCCCCTGGCCCAGCATGAGCCGGACGGTGCGCGGATGCTGGTCCAGGAGGCGTGGGTGCAGGCAGTGGAGCGGGAATCCGGTGTCCACGTCCTCGCCCACACCGCGAGCGGCAACTTCCTCCAGGTCGGTGCGGTCGCTCTCCAGCTGTGGCGGTGGGCTGGGCACGAGGACGGAATCGCCTTCGACGGGCTGCCCGCGAAACTGCACGATGTGGGGGACCGACTGCTGTCCGCCGGCATGGTCCGGGCCGTCCGGGCCTGATGCCGCGTACAGGATGACGGCTGCGGAAGGAGCAGCCGAAAGGAGAGGGCGATCCATGCACGATCCGGTCGACGAGGCGCTGCGCACTGTTGCGCGTCCGGGTATGGGAACCGAGAACGCCGGTCCTGCGCTGCGCGTGCTGGCCAGGATGCTGCGTCCGCGCACCGTGGTGGAAGTGGGGGCCGGCTCCTCGACGCTGCATTTGCTTCTCGGGCTGCGCGATGCCCGTTCGGAGGCCGACGAAGACCGGCGAATCGTCCGCGGAGAGGTCACAGCGGACGAACGGGCGTCGGTACTGCATCCACGTTCCGTACTCGACGCATACGTGCCAAGGCTCCTGGTCGTCGACGACCTCTCCGTACCCGGCACGTCTGCGCATCAGGTCCGGGAGACAGCCTGTTCGCTCGGCCTGGACGACATGCTCACCTTCGTCGAGCGAGACTTCTTCGACCTGGAAGAGCGTGAGATCGACGCATGGGGCCCATTGGACCTGGTGTGGCTCGACGCCGGCACACAGGCCGACGACTCCGGCTTCCTCACATCCCTCTGGCCCCATGTGGCGCCCGGCGGCACGATCGTGCTGCACGAGCCGTATCTGGCCACGACAGTCGAGACGCACACCCGGCAGGGCCTCAGCCGCGTGGCGGGCCGGGTTGTCCCCACACCGCTGTTGCAAGAACTGCGCCGCCAGGCCGCCGAATCGGCTGACGGCTTCGACGTACTTGCCTTGGGCGAACCTCACAAGCACCGCCAAACCGGCCTGCTGCTGTTGCGCAAGCACAGTTCGTGGGAGCGTGACAGGGGTGTCCCCTTCGCCGAGGAACTCAAGGCTCTGGGCGAGTCCGACTCCGCCAAAGCTCCCCTGCTGGGCCCGGTCTCCGCACAGGCGGCCGGCGACACGGCAGACACAGCGGGCAGGATCCTCGCAGTACTCGCCGACGACACTCGGCGCACCGTCTACAGCGCCGTCGTCCTGCAAGCCGGCACCACTCAGGGCATCGCAGAGCGTCTGGGAATGGCTCCCGGGCGATGTGCGAAGTCCCTCGCGGCGCTGGAACAGGCGGGATTGGTCGCGTACACCGAAAAGCTCTGGTCCACCGTCAATGACGTCTGGCGGCATGCGGCGCCTCGGCGCCCTCGGCCACGGCCTCAAACCTCGATCCCCACGAAGCACAGCAAGCGCAAGGCATTCCTCGAGGGACTCGTACCGCTTTTCGCACTTCAACGGCGTTACCCGGAAGCCGAGGTCAACGAAGTGTTGCGTGAGGTCCATCCGGATGTGGCCGCTCTGCGCCGGTATTTGGTGGAGGAGCAGCTGCTGATGCGAGCCGATGGTCAATACTGGCGGCCGTGATCAGCCGCGGTGCACGGCACCCAGCCGTGGCGCTCGAACCCATTCCCGGGATCAAAAGGGGCCCTCGAGTGAGGGCCCCTTTTTCCTGACTTACTCCCCGAGCAGCGCCCGGACCCGCTCCTGCCCCACCGCAAGGAGCAGCGTGGGCAGCCGCGGCCCGGTGTCACGTCCGACCAGCAGGTGGTACAGCAGCGCGAAGAAGGACCGCTGAGCCGTCTTGATCTCCGGCGGCAGTTCCTTCGGCGTCGCGTCGGCGGAGAACCCGGCCCGCACCTTCGGCACGCCGTAGACGAGGTGCGTCAGCCCGTCCAGCGACCAGTGCTCGGCGAGCCCGTCGAGCAGCAGCCGCAGCGACTGCAGGGAGGCCTCGTCGAGCGACTTCAGCAGCTCGCCGTCGGGCTCCTCCCGCACGATGGTCCGCTGGTCGGCGGGCACGTGCGTGTTGATCCAGGCCTCGGCCTTGTCGTATCGCGGCCGCGCCTCGTCGAGCGAGGTCAGCGGCTGCTCCGGGTCCAGCTCGCTGAGGATGCGCAGCGCCTGGTCCTCGTGCCCGGCGGTGATGTCCGCGACGGACGCCAGCGTGCGGTACGGCAGCGGCCGGACCGTCCGCGACAGCTCACCGGCGGCCGTACGCACCGCACGCGAGTGCGCGGCGGCGTCGGCCGGCAGGACGCTGCCGTCGGCGACCTTGGCGTCCAGCCGGTCCCACTCGTCGTACAGCCGCTGGATCTCCTGGTCGAAGGCGACCTTGAAGGACTGGTTGGGTCGGCGCCGCGCGTACAGCCAGCGCAGCAGCTGGGGTTCCATGATCTTCAGGGCGTCCGCCGGGGTCGGCACGCCACCGCGTGAGGACGACATCTTCGCCATGCCGCTGATGCCCACGAAGGCGTACATGGGCCCGATGGGCTGCTTCCCGCCGAAGATCCCGACGATCTGCCCGCCGACCTGGAACGACGACCCGGGAGAGGAGTGGTCGACGCCACTCGGCTCGAACACGACACCCTCGTAGGCCCACCGCATCGGCCAGTCGACCTTCCAGACCAGCTTGCCGCGGTTGAACTCGTTCAGCCGGACCGTCTCCGAGAAGCCGCACGCGGTGCAGGCGTACGTCAGCTCGGTGGAGTCGTCGTCGTAGGACGTGACGGTGGTGAGGTCCTTCTCGCAGTTGCCGCAGTACGGCTTGTACGGGAAGTAGCCGGCGGCGGTGGAGCTGCCGTCGTCCTCACCGGCCGCGCCCGAGCCCTCGGCGGCCTCCAGCTCGGCCTCGTCGACCGGCTTCTGCCCCTGCTTCTTGGCCGGGGCCTTCTTCGTCCGGTACTGGTCGAGGATCGCGTCGATGTCGCCGCGGTGCTTGACGGCGTGCAGGATCTGCTCGCGGTACACACCGGAGGTGTACTGCGCGGTCTGGCTGATCCCGTCGAACTCCACTCCCAGCTCGGCCAGCGACTCGACCATCGCGGCCTTGAAGTGCTCGGCCCAGTTCGGGTGCGAGGAGCCCTTCGGCGCCGGGACGGAGGTCAGCGGCTTGCCGATGTGCTCGGCCCACGACTCGTCTACCCCCGCGATACCCGCCGGGACCTTGCGGTAGCGGTCGTAGTCGTCCCAGGAGATGAGGTGCCGCACCTGGTGCCCCCGGCGGCGGATCTCGTCGGCGACGAGGTGCGGGGTCATGACCTCGCGCAGGTTCCCGAGGTGGATGGGGCCGGACGGGGAGAGCCCGGACGCGACGACGACGGGTTTGCCCGGGGCCCGACGCTCCGACTCCTCGATGACCTCATCCGCGAAACGGGAGACCCAGTCGGTGGTCTCGGTGCTCTGAGCCACGATCGGCACGTCCTTCTTTCTCCAGGGCAGCCGTACGGTCAACGGCCGGTGCCCATTCTCCCAGACGGCATCCCGCCCGGGAAAATGGCTTTACCCCCCGTGGGATACTGAGCGTGCCCATCGATTCCCACGAGGAGAACGGCATCCATCCCATGACCTCGGTCACGTCGCTCACCGCTCAAGTCCAGCAGCGTCTCGCGAACGCCCTGTCGGCCACCCGGCCGGAGGCCGACGCCGACCCGCTGCTGCGACGTAGCGACCGGGCCGACTTCCAGGCCAACGGGATCCTGGCCCTCGCCAAGAAGGCCAAGTCGAACCCCCGGGAACTGGCGACGGAGGTCGTCGGCAACATCGTCACCGGTGACGTGATCAAGGACGTCGAGGTCTCCGGCCCCGGCTTCCTCAACATCACGATCGCCGACCGGGCGATCACCGGGAACCTCGCCGCGCGGCACGCGGACGGCGAGCGGCTCGGCGTGCCGCTGAAGGAGGACGCGGGCATCACGGTCGTCGACTACGCCCAGCCGAACGTGGCGAAGGAGATGCACGTCGGTCACCTGCGGTCGGCGGTCATCGGCGACGCGCTGCGCGGCATGCTCGACTTCACCGGCGAGAAGACGATCGGCCGGCACCACATCGGCGACTGGGGCACCCAGTTCGGCATGCTCATCCAGTACCTGTTCGAGCACCCCGGCGAGCTGGCCCCCGCGGCCGACGTCGACGGCGAGCAGGCGATGAGCAACCTGAACCGGGTGTACAAGGCGTCGCGTGCGCTCTTCGACGCGGACGAGGAGTTCAAGGAGCGGGCCCGTAAGCGGGTCGTCGCCCTCCAGTCCGGTGACAAGGAGACGCTCGAGCTGTGGCAGCAGTTCGTGGACGAGTCGAAGGTCTACTTCTACTCCGTCTTCGAGAAGCTCGACATGGAGATCCGCGACGAGGAGATCGTCGGCGAGTCCGCGTACAACGAGGGCATGCCCGAGACCGCCCGCATCCTGGAGGAGACGGGTGTCGCGGTGCGCTCCGAGGGCGCGCTCGTGGTGTTCTTCGACGAGATCCGCGGCAAGGACGACCAGCCGGTCCCGCTGATCGTGCAGAAGGCCGACGGCGGCTTCGGCTACGCGGCCTCCGACCTGACGGCGATCCGGAACCGGGTCCAGGACCTGCACGCCTCGTCCCTGCTCTACGTCGTGGACGTCCGTCAGTCGCTGCACTTCAAGATGGTCTTCGAGACGGCCCGCCGGGCGGGCTGGCTGAACGACGGCGTCACCGCGCACAACATGGGCTACGGCACGGTGCTCGGCGCGGACGGCAAGCCGTTCAAGACGCGTGAGGGCGAGACCGTACGGCTGGAGGACCTGCTGGACGAGGCGGTGCAGCGGGCCGCCGAGGTCGTGCGGGAGAAGGCGCAGGACCTCACGGAGGACGAGATCCAGGAGCGGGCCGCTCAGGTCGGCATCGGTGCCGTGAAGTACGCGGACCTGTCGACGTCGCCGAACCGGGACTACAAGTTCGACCTGGACCAGATGGTGTCGCTGAACGGCGACACGTCCGTCTACCTCCAGTACGCGTACGCCCGGATCCAGTCGATCCTGCGCAAGGCGGGCGAGACCAAGCCGGCCGCGCACCCGGAGCTGGAGCTGCACGCGGCGGAGCGGGCGCTCGGCCTGCACCTGGACGCGTTCGGCGACACGGTCTTCGAGGCGGCCGCGGAGTACGCCCCGCACAAGCTGGCCGCGTACCTGTACCAGCTGGCGTCGCTGTACACGTCGTTCTACGACAAGTGCCCGGTGCTGAAGGCCGAGTCGCCCGAGCAGGTGGAGAACCGCCTGTTCCTGTGCGACGTGACGGCCCGTACGCTCCACCAGGGCATGGCCCTGCTGGGCATCCGGACGCCCGAGCGGCTCTGAGCCCGGCCCTGACGACAGGCCGAGGGCGGCACTCCCCCGTTGAGTGCCGCCCTCGGGGTTGTGCAGACCCGCCGGTCAGCGGCAGTTGACCCACGTGTTGGACTTCATGTAGCGGGTCGTGCCGCCGGTCTCCTTGTACCCCCTCGGGACAACCCCGCTGGACCCGCGGTGGTTCTTCTCCGAGAACCACTTGAAGTCGCAGGAAGCGCCGTGGTTGTACCAGGACTTGAAGCCCTGGAACACGGCGAACTGGGTCAGGTCGTTGTTGGTCCCGGCGACCTTCTGCATGCGGCCGGTGTAGTTCTGCCCGGCCCACACGCAGAACCAGCCCGAGGGACAGTCCGACGCCGCCTGCGGCGAGGCCTCCGCCGCACCGGCCGTACCCGCGTTGCCGGCCAGCAGACCACCGGTCAGCGCGATCCCCCCGGCCATGACGGCGAGCTTCCTGGTCATACGCATTGTGCTTGCCCCCTTCGTGGTGGGCCGACCACACCGGCCGGCTCGACAACGAGACTGCGGGCCGGGGACTGGGATCCACCACAGTCGCCGCAGAAGTGACGTACTCACGGGACGTCCCCCACCCTGACCTGCCCGGACATCACCCGCCGGGACGGTACGGCGGGACGCTCGCGGCGGGCGGTGGCCGAATCGGTAGGGGGCGGCAGGGGGATCGGAACCGATGTATGGGGCACCGCGTGGATGCTGATGCAGAATGCGGCGGTAACGGGACCGCTGACCACGGTCCGCGAACGCGAGTGGGGGGAACATGTCGCGTTGGAAAGGGCTGCCCGAAGAACTGGACCCGCGTGTGCGGCAGTTGGTGGTGCGATTACGCCGGGCCAAGGACCACAGCGGACTGAGTCTGCGCCGGCTCGCGGCGAAGACGGGCTACAGCGCGTCGTCCTGGGAGCGCTACCTCGCCGGCCGCTCTCTCCCGCCGCGGGAGGCCGTCGAGGCGATGGCCCGGCTCGGCGGTGACGATCCGACCCGGCTGCTCGCGCTGCACGAGGTCGCCGCCGAGGCTTGGGGCACGGGGGCCGAGCACCGCAGAGCACCGGCCGGGCCCGGCACCGGCACAGCCCGCCCGCACGGCCGGGCGCTGCGCATCACCCTCGTCGCCGGGTCGGTGGCCTTGGTGCTGGCCGTCGCCGCCGCGGTACTGCTGGCCGTACGGCTCACGGACGGCGAGGGCGAGGCGGCCGCGACCCCCCTCACCGCGTCCGCGGCCACGCGGGCCCCGGGGACACCGAAGCAGCCGGAACGCGAGCGCCCCACCTACACCTGCCGGGCGGAGCGGATCGACGGCCGCTGGTACGCGGGCAACAGCCGTACCCAGAAGGCCATCCTGGCGAAGGGCCACGCCGGACCGGAGGTGGCCGAGGCGCAGTGCCTGCTGCGTGACGCGGGCCTCTCGCCGGGAGCCGTGGACGGCATCTTCGGCCCGCACACGCAACGCGCGGTCAAGGACCTGCAGAAGCGTTCCGGCCTGGTCGTGGACGGCATCATCGGCCCGCACACCTGGAAGGCCCTACGGGAATGACGCGGTCCGCGCAGCACGCGCTGCCGCCGGAACGCGCCCGGCTGGCCGCCGCACTGAGGGACTTGCGGACCGGGACGGGCCTGAGCCTGGCGGCCCTCTCAGCGAAGACCACCTTCAGCAAGTCGTCCTGGGAGCGCTATCTCAACGGCAAGTCCCTGCCGCCCAGCCGAGCGGTGCGGGAGCTGTGCAGCCTCGCCGGCGAGCCGGAGGGCCGCTGCCTGGCGCTGTGGGAGCTCGCGGAGTCGGAGTGGAGCGGCCGGGCGGCGGCACGGCCCACGGAGGCCCCCGTGCCCCCGGACCCTGCGGAAACGGACACCGGGCACCCTCCCGGCGGCAGGGGCGCGGTCATGGCGGTCCTCGCGTCGGTCTGCGCGTTGGCGGCCGGCGGCCTCTCGGTCGCCCTGGTCCTCCTCGCGGGCCACACCGGCGACAGCCGCCCCTCCGCACCGCCTTCCTCCGCCCCGGCACCCCGCTGCCGGGGAGCCACCTGCGAGGGCCAGGACCCGATGCCCATGAAGTGCGGCACACACCCCCTCACCCTCGCCTCACACCGCACCTCCACCGGAGCCCACCTCGAACTGCGCTACAGCGCGGAGTGCGGGACTGGCTGGGCCAGGATGTGGAGCACGCGCATCGGCGACCGTCTTGAGCTGGACACGGCCGACGTGGGCCGTCCGCACACCGCTGAGATCACGGACGGCATCGCCGCACAGTCGTACATCTACACACCCATGACCGAGGCGCGACCGGGCGCGACCGTCCGGGCCTGCTTCCTCCCGATGACGGGAGGAAGCCGCGAATGCTTCGAATCCCGCGTCCAACGGGTCGCCGTCCCGTCCCCGTCTCAGCGCTGAGCCGTGCTGCTCGCGCCGTCCAGTGCCTCCCGGATGATGTCCGCGTGCCCGGCGTGCTGGGCCGTCTCCCGGATCAGATGCAGCAGGATCCGGCGCGCCGACCAGTACTCGGGCTCCGGTGGCGACCAGGGAGTCACCGGCAGGGGCACGCTGTGGCCCAGGTCCGGCAGCCCGGCCAGGGCCTCGTCGGTCGCCCGCGCGGCTGTGGCGTACCGCTCCAGCAGCCCGTCGAGCGTGTCGCCCTCGGCCATGCGGTACTGCCCCATGTCGAGCATCCCGTCGGGCAGTTCACCGTCGCCCCTGACCATGATCCGCGTCCACGCCTCCTCGCCCCGGGCGAGGTGCTTCACGATCCCGCCCAGGGTCAGCTCACTCACGGTCGTGCGCCGGGCGGCCTGCGCGTCTCCGAGTCCGCGCACGGTGATCAGCAGCAGTTCCCGCTGCTCGGCGAGAGCGGACAACAGGTCGGTCTTCTCCGAGGAAGTGGTCATGGCAGGACCGTACGGAGCGATTAGGTCAGCTCGCGTCCTCTGATGTCCCCTTGTCAGTGGCCGGATCTACAGTCACCACCATGGCGACACTTCCGAACCCGCTCCCGACACTGGCGGCAGACCCGAGCGGCCGCGCACTGGGGCTTGAACTCCCCGCCGGGACCCTGCTCGACACCACCGACGAGGGCCCCTGGTACGAGCCGTTGCTGTGGTGCGCGCAGGAGCGGGCCGTGCCGGGCGACTGGACGGCGCTGGAGCCGACGCGACGGGTCGGGCTGCTGCCGGTCGTGCTCGATGTGGGGGACGGCCATGGCGGGCCGGACCGCTGGGAGCTGATGCCCGGCGAGGTGTCCTACCCCGGGGATCACGACGCCGAAGAGGTGCTGGCGGAGTACTGGGAGGAGTGCGCGGCCGACGGCGCATGGCCCGGGCAGGCCTCGCCCGCCGCTCGGGGGCAGGACCCGGAGGCGGTCGCCACGAACATCGCGGACTCGCTGCTCGAGGACGGCGGTCCGCTGAAGGACCCCCGCCTCGCCCTGGTCCCGGCCCGCCGCAGCGCCGACATCCCGACGGCGATCGGCTGGACGGGCCCGGCGAACCACGAGGGCGACACGGCCCGCCTCAGCGCGGTGCTGCGCTCCTGGGAGGACCGCTTCGGCATACGGGTCGTGGCCCTCGGCTTCGATCATCTGCTGGTGTCGGTAGCCGCCCCACCCACCACCCTCGCGGAGGCGGAAGCCGTCGCCGCCGAGCACTTCGCGTTCTGCCCGGACAACATCTGGCAGAGCACCGACCCCACCCTGCGGGCCTACGCCGAGCGCCGGCTCCTCGACCAGCCGATCTGGCACTTCTGGTGGGACTAGGCACCTTCAGCCGGCAGCAGCGTCATCCCCTCGGGCACAGCGATGCCGAACTCCTCCTCAAGAAGCCGCCGCGCCTCCGCCTCACCGGTCACCACGCGCTCGGTGACCGTCCCGTCGGCGCGGGTGTCGGTCAGCAGGCTCCCGTGGAGCAGCAGGTGCCGCGCGGCGCTGACGCTCTGGACGTAGACGCGCTGGGTGAACGGCGAGCGCGGGTTCGTGCCGATGTGCCAGTTGATGACGTCGAGATCGGGCTTCTCGAAGGGCTCCAGGGTGAAGGCGTACTGACCGGCCCAGTCGTCCTTTCCCCGGTCGTGGGCCTGGAGTACCCACATCTCCAGGGGCCCGTCGTGCGGCACGTGCACCAGCCGATGCCGCCGACCGGCCCCGGCGAACTCGACGTCCGTCACCAGCGGCACCGGCTCCAGCAGCGCGCCGATCGCCCCGAAGCCGACGTCCGCGAGGTACGGCCGCGGTTCGCCGGGTACCTCCACCAGCAGCGCCATGTGTGTGCGCGGCCGGCTCGCGATGCGGTCGGCGCCCACGACGACCCGCGCGGTCAGCAGGGCCACCCGGAATCCCAGCGCCTCCAGCGCGCAGGCGAACAGCGTGTTGTGCTCATAGCAGTATCCGCCGCGTCGGCCGTGGACAAGCTTGGCCATCAGGTCGGCCTGCTCGAGGGAAGGCGCCCGGCGGCGCAGTGCGTCGAGGTTCTCGAACGGGATGGCCCGCATGTGCGACAGCTGCACACCACGCAAGGTCGCCGCGTCGGCCCGCCGCTGCCCCTCCCATCCGATCCGCCGGAGATACGCGTCGAGGTCGAACTGCTCGGAATCGGACATGACGTCACCGTAACCAGCACGGTCCGCCCCGGGCCGCAGTCCACAGCCGTAGCTCCCGCTCCGCCTTTGGCCCTAGGCCGTGTCCGGCCCAGGGCCTGCTGTCAGGATCAGGCGCGGCCCGCCCGCACCCCCTCCCCCAGCCTCCGCAGCCCCTCCCCGATCTCCTCCGGCGTCTGCGTCACGAAGCACAGCCGCAGGGTCGTGCGGTCGGGGTCGCCTGCGTAGAAGGGGGCGCCGGGGACGTACGCCACGTCGTGCCGCACCACCTGCGGCAGCAGAGCCGCCGTGTCGTACGGCTCCGGCAGGCGCGCCCAGAGGAACATGCCGCCCTCGGGCCGGTTCCAGACCGACCCCTCGGGCAGCGCCCCGGCCAGCCCCGCGAGCATGGCGTCCCGGCGTTCGCGGTACACACCGGCGACGCGCGTGACGTGGGCGTCCAGGTCGTGGTCGGCCAGGTACCGGGCCGCGGCGAGCTGGTTGACGGTCGGGGTGTGCAGGTCGGCGGCCTGCTTGGCGACGGCACAGGCGCGCCGCAGCTCCCCGGGGGCGCGCAGCCAGCCAAGCCGCAGTCCGGGCGCCATGACCTTGGAGAAGCTGCCGAGCAGCACCGTACGGTCCTCGGCGCCCGGGTGGGAGGCGATCCAGGGCACGCGGTCGCCCTCGTAGCGCAGCTCGCCGTAGGGATCGTCCTCGACGATCCACAGCCCGCGCCGCGCGGCGACGGCGGCCACGGCGGCACGCCGCCCGGCGGGCAGCGTACGTCCGGTGGGGTTCTGGAAGGTGGGCACGGTGTACAGCAGCTTGGGCCGCTCTCGCGCCACCAGCTCCTCCAGCGCCTCGGGATCGACGCCGTGCTCGTCGCCGGGTACGGCCACGACCCGCGCCCCGGCGAAGCCGAAGGCCTGAAGTGCCGCCAGATAGCAGGGGTTCTCGACGAGGACGGTGTCCCCGGGTTCGAGCAGCGCGGTGGCCAGGAGGGAGAGGGCCTGCTGCGAGCCGGTGGTGACGAGCAGGTCCTCGGCGCCGGTCGGCAGGCCGCGTGCGGTGGTACGTGCGGCCAGCGCGCCCCGCAGCACCGGCTCGCCCTCGGTCGTGGAGTACTGCAACGCCCGCTCGGGCACCTCGGCGAGCACCGCCCGGTACGCGGCCGCTATGCCCTCCGCGTCGAACAGCTCCGGCGCCGGCAGCCCGCCCGCGAAGTTGATCACGTCGGGGCGGGCGGTGATCGCCAGGATGTCCCGTACGGGGGAGCCGCCGACGGACCGGGCCCGCGCGGCGAGCGACGGCACGGGAGAGCGGGTGGGCGCGTGATCGGCGACGGTCATGGCACGGCTCCTTCGGCTGCGGTGACGCCTCGTGCCCCGCACCCTAGAGAAATGCGTGCCGCCTACAAGAAGATTTCCGGGATTCGGACACGGGAGCATCCGGTCCCCGGCTCAGCCCTTGGCCCCGATCCCCGCGTAAACATTGATGTCCGCGTCCGTGACGTCGTTGATGTCGCGGTAACGGACCTTCTCGATGTCGTCGAGGCGCGCGAGGAAGGACTCCTCCGGCTGCTCGGGGACGGGAGCCGCGTGGTCGGGCCGCCAGCGGTGCGCCGGGACGACGCCCGGGTCGGCGATCTCCAGGGAGTTCTCCGTGAAGAACCGCTCGACCTCCGCCCGGGACCGCAGCACGAAGGTGAACCCCCGCTCGGTGTACGTCCGCTGGACCGCGCGGATGTTCTCGGGGTTGAGGTCCTCGGTGAGATGGCTGAGCACCAGCCGGCTGCCGACGGGCAGCGCTTCGAGCAGCTCACGCACCAGCGGATACGCCTCCCCGTCCTCGACGAAGTGCAGGATCGCGACCAGGCACAGCGCGACCGGCTGGTCGAAGTCCAATGTCTTGGCGGCCTGTTCGAGGATGCGGGCCGGGTCCCGCAGATCGGCGTCGATGTAGTCCGTACGCCCCTCGGGCCCACTGGTCAGCAGGGCCCGCGCATGCGCGAGCACGACCGGGTCGTTGTCGACGTACACGACCCGCGACTCGGGGGCGACGCGCTGCGCGATCTGGTGCACGTTCTCGGCGGTCGGCAGCCCCGTGCCGATGTCGAGGAACTGCCGGACGCCGTCCTGCTCCACCAGCGTGGTCACCGCGCGGCGCAGGAAGTCGCGGTTGTGCCGGACGTCGAGGTACCCGCGCGGATTGGCGGAGAGCGCGGCGGCGGCCGCGTCCCGGTCGGCCGGGTAGTGGTCCTTGCCCCCGAGGAAGACGTCGTAGACCCGCGCCGGGTGCGCCTTGCTGCTGTCGATCCTCCTCTGCAGCTCGGCGGGATCCTGGCTGAGCGCGTCACCGGACATGGACGTCTCCCTGAAGAGTAGGTGGTTCAATCAGCAACCACTCCAACGGTCAACAACCTAACGCCTCAACTGATTTGATGGTGCCCGTGCGAACCGGCGAGCGAGCGACGACGACCCTCTGGCGCCCCACCGGCCCCAAGGAACTGGACCTGCTGCGGGAGCTCGACTGGCGTGCCTGGCCGCCCCGGCTCCCCGAGCAGCCGATCTTCTACCCGGTCCTCAACGAGGACTACGCCGTCAGGATCGCCCGCGACTGGAACGTCAAGCACGACGGCGCCGGCTACGTCACCCGGTTCGAGGTCGACTCCGGCTTCCTGAACCGCTACCCGGTCCAGCAGGCCGGCGGGCGGACGATCCTCGAACTGTGGGTACCGGCTGAGGAACTCGACGAGTTCAACGCCCACATCGTCGGCAAGATCGAGCTGGTGCACGAGTTCCACTGAGAGCAGGTCAGTCGGTCCGCCGTCCGGTCACTCGGTGGTCCCCTCCTCGACCCACTTGTCACCGCCCAGCGGGAACTCGTACGCCGGACGCCCGTTGTTCCCGCTCGTACGGAAGGGCCGGCCCTTGTCGTCCACCGTCAGCGTGCCCTGCCGGCTTCCGCTGGACCAGCTCAGCTCCAGGTACCAGCTGACGTCGTAGGCGGAGGCGTCGGCCCGGATGTAGTAGACCTCCGGGTCGGACTGGCTCACCGAGAACGGGAAGTCGTCATGACCCGCCTCGGCGACGACGGAGGGCCGCGCGGCATCGAGGGCGACCGTGAAGAAGCGCGTAGGGACGCCACCGCCGCAGCCGACGCCCGGATAGCCCATGGCGTAGTCGTTCCAGGCGAGCGGCGTCCGCTTGCCGGCCATACGGACCGTCAGCCCGTCGACGACCACCGTCTCCTTGCCCGTGCCCTGCACGGTGAGCTTCAGAAACTGCTGCCCCGACGGGACGGCCCCCGTCGCCGCCACCCAGGCGGGCGCGTCCTGCTCCAGCGGCGGCGGCCCGACCTGCCCCGGCGGACGGTTCACCAAGTAGCGCTGGGAACAGGGGTCTTCCCAAGCATGCGCGGTGGTGTTCACGGTGAGGGGGACGGAGCCGGCGGCGGGGACGCTGGTACGGCCGGGACGGCCGCCGTCGCCCTCGCCGGCAGCGGGGGCACGCGAGGCAGGGGACGCGGAGGCGGAGCCCTTTCCCCCGTCCTCGCTCTTGCTGTTGCCTTTGTCCTTGCCCTTCTCCTTGCCGGTGCCGGCGGAGGAACTGCCCGAGGGAGACGCCGAGGCGCCCGAACCGCCGTCCTGCGCCCGGCCGCCGTCGGACACCGCGGCCGTACCCCGGCGCCCGTCCTCGTCCGCCCCACCGGAGGGCACGGCCACGGCGAGCCCGACCCCGCCCAGCACGACGGCGGCGGCGATACCGGCGAGGAGCGCGGGACGAGGCCGCCGTGACCGGGGCGGATCCGCGGGAGCAGCCGAGGCATCCGCAACCGCCCCCGGCCCGTCAGCAACCGGAGCCACTGCCCCTGCCACTGCCCCTGCCGCAGCCACTGGCGCCAGCGCAGGCTCGGACGAGCCCCCACCCCCCTTGCGCCCCCGCCCCGCATCCGCCAGCACCCACCGCCGATGCAGCTCGACGAGCTCCTCGGGCGACGCCTTGCACAGCCGGGCGAGCCTCTCCACCGGCGCGTAGTCGGCGGGCACGGCATCCCCATTGCAGTACCGGTGCAGCGTCGACGTGCTCATGTGGAGCCGCTTGGCGAGCACCCCGTAGCTCAGCCCGGAACGGTCCTTCAACTCCCCCAGCAGCGCGGCGAACCCCGCCGCGGCCGTGCCTTCCGACACCCTTCCTCCATCCCCCGCTGTCCCGTTCACCCGTTCCAAGGCAGGGACGTTTCCCCAGGTCAAGGCCTGTACGGGCGTTCCAGCGTCCCGGATGCTCCGCCGGGTGTGGCGGCCGGGACGGATGACCGCACAAGCTCTGGTCATCCAAGCACGCCGCTCCCGGCCGACCCGTCGGCGGCTCGCTCGGCTCTTCTCGCCAACCGCCTTTGTCCGAAAGGGAACCCACCCATGCGCAAGCACCACGCCCTCCCCGTCGCCCTCCTGGCCGCACTCGCCCTGACGGCGTGCGAGGACGGCACGGGCCCGCAGGACGAGGGCGCGGCCAAGCCCCAGGTGACGTCATCGACGACGGCGACCACCACGCCCCAGCGGACGGCCACCGGCGCGAAGGGCGCGCAGTCGGGGACGACCGGCAAGTCGAAGGGCGGGAACTCCGGGGCGGCCAAGCCCACCGACCCCGCCGACCCGGCCAACCGCGTCTCCTGCAACGGCACCAACACCACCGTCACCGCCCAGCCGGTCCGCCGCCCCCTCAACCACATGCTGATCACGGTCAAGAACACCGGCTCGAAGTACTGCGACCTCACCTACTACCCGGTCCTGCGCTTCGACGAGATGCAGTGGGCCCCGCGGCCGATCGAGGACTCCAAGCCGCAGGCGGTGACGACCCTGGCCCCCGGCGAGTCCGGCTACTCGGGCGTGACACTGTCGGCGGCCGACGGCAGCGGCGACGGCGGCACCACCGGCCACAAGCTCGAGGTCGGCTTCCAGGGCCGCACGCCGAACAGCGGCGGCGGCCCCTCGGCGCTCCCGTCCCTCCCGGCCAAGGGCGTGTACTACGACAGCTCGCTGACGGCCACGTACTGGCTGCGCGACATGGACGACGCGCTGTCCTACTGAGTCCTACTGACGGTTCAGCTTCTGGGCCGCCTCCGTGGCCCAGTAGGTGAGGATGTTCCGCGCACCGGCCCGCCGGATGCCGGTCAGGGCCTCCATGATCGCCCGGTCCCGATCGATCCAGCCCCTCTCGGCGGCGGCCTCGATCATCGAGTACTCGCCGGAGATCTGGTACGCGGCGACGGGCACGTCCACGGCGTCCGCGACCCGGGCGAGGATGTCCAGGTAGGGCCCGGCTGGCTTGACCATCACCATGTCGGCGCCCTCCTCGAGATCGAGGGCGAGCTCCCGCATCGAATCACGCACATTCGCGGGATCCTGCTGGTACGTCTTCCGGTCCCCCCGCAGGGACGAGCCGACGGCCTCCCGGAAGGGCCCGTAGAACGCGGAGGCGTACTTGGCGGTGTAGGCGAGGATGGCGACATCCTCCCGGCCGATCTGGTCGAGGGCGTCACGGACGACCCCGATCTGCCCGTCCATCATCCCGCTGGGCCCGACCACATGGGCCCCGGCATCGGCCTGTACCTGGGCCATCTCGGCGTACCGCTCCAGGGTCGCGTCGTTGTCGACCCGCCCCTCGGAGTCCAGCACCCCGCAGTGCCCGTGGTCGGTCGTCTCGTCGAGACAGAGGTCGGACATGACGAGGAGCTCGTCCCCGACCTCGGCCCGCACGTCCCGCAGGGCGACCTGCAAAATCCCGTCCGGGTCGGTCCCCGGCGTCCCGAGGGCGTCCTTCTTCGACTCCTCCGGCACGCCGAACAGCATGATCCCCGAGACCCCCGCCGCGACCGCCTCAGCGGCGGCCTTCTTCAGACTGTCCCGGGTGTGCTGCACGACCCCGGGCATGGCCCCGATCGGCACCGGCTCACTGACGCCCTCGCGCACAAAGGCCGGAAGAATGAAATCGGCGGGGTGCAGCCGGGTCTCGGCCACCATCCGACGCATGACGGGGTTACTCCGCAAACGCCGCGGCCGAGTACCGGGAAAAGATCCGTACGTCGTCATACCCCAACGCTACGCCCGCCCAAAACCTCCCGATGCCGACGCCCTGTCGGCCCCCGCCCGAGCTGCGGGCATGCGTGCCGCTAGGGGCGGCACGGGTGGGCGCAGCGGCACCCCGCTCCGCCGGGCTGCGAAACCCCCCGCCCTCAGCCCCAACGCCGGGCACCATGAAGCCCACAGCCCCGCAATGCGCCCCCACCCACCCAGGTCCATCCTGAAACCAAAGGACAAGGACCCCGACGGCCCAGGCCCAGGCCTACGACCCCGCCGCCGCCGTCCCTCCGTACGCCCATCCACGGAGGACGCGATGACCGCCCCCCACCACACCCCCGACCTCTTCGCCCTGTCAGAAATACACGGCCCGGTCCTACGCCCCGGCGACCCCGCCTACGCCGAAGAAGTAACCGGCTTCAACCTGGCCGCCCTGCACACCCCCGACATCGTCATCGGAGCCACCGGCCAAGACGACATCGTCACCGCCATGCGCTGGGCGAAGGCCACCGGCACCCCCGTAGCAGTCCAGGCCACCGGCCACGGCGCCAACTTCCCCATCGAACAGGGCCTGTTGATCAACACCGCCCGTATGACCGACGTACAGGTCGACCCCACCACCCGCACGGCCACCGTCGCCGCGGGCGCGAAGTGGCGCCACGTCATGGCCGCCGCCGCCCCGCACGGCCTGGCCGGCCTCAGCGGCACCTCCACGGACGCGGGCGTCATCGGCTACACCCTCGGCGGCGGACTCCCGGTCCTCGGCCGCGCCTACGGCTACGCCGCCGACCTGGTCCGCTCCTTCCAGGTCGTCACCCCGGACGGCCACCTGCGCGAGACGGACCCCCGGCACGAACCGGAACTGTTCTGGGCCCTGCGCGGCGGCAAGGGCAACGTAGGCGTCGTCACCTCACTCGTGACGGACCTGCTCCCTCTCCCGCGCCTCTACGGCGGCGGCGTCTACACCCCGGGCGAACACGCCGAGACCCTGCTGCGCACCTGGGCCGACTGGACCCGCACCGTCCCGGACGAGATGTGCAGCGCGTTCACGATCCTGCGGCTGCCGCCCATCCCGCAGATCCCGGAGCCTCTGCGCGGCGGCTTCTGGGCCCGCGTGGCGATCGCCTGGCCCGGCCTCCCGGCCGAGGGCGAGGCCCTGATCGCACCGCTCCGCGAAGCCGTCCCCGTGGCCGTCGACACGGTCGAGGTCATGGACCACGCGGCCCTGGACCGTATCCACATGGAACCGCAGGACCCGCTCCCCGCGAGGGAGTCCTGCCTGCTCCTGCGCGACCTGTCCCCCGACGCCATCCGCACGTTCCTGGACCAGACCGGCCCCACGACCGGTGCCGACTACCCCCTGCTGATGGTCGAGATACGCCACATGGGCGGCGCGATGTCCCGCCCGTCGGCCGTCGAGGACGCCGTCTGCTCCCGCGACGCCCGGTACTTCGTCGACTCGGTCGGCATCCTGGCCGCCCCGCCCGCCGCCGAGGCCATCGAACAGGCGACGGCCCGGCTCTACACCGCGATGGCCCCCTACGGCACGGGCCACACCATGGTCAACATCCACGGCACCCCGGGCGACGAACAGGACATCGCCCGCGCCTGGACCCCGGAGGTCTACGACCGCCTGCGCCACGACAAGGCCACCTACGACCCGGCGAACCTGCTGCGCTACGGCCACGCGGTGACTCCCGCGTAGCCGCAGCCCACATCCTCGATCCGCCGGCGCCCAGCCGGCTCAGGTCGTCGAACGCCGCCGCCGGGCCCCCGGCCGCCGCTCGCTCGGCCGGGTCACCGCGTCCCCGGCCTCGACAGCCGCGGCTCTGCGCTTCGCGCCGAAGTCGGCCAGCGCCTCGGCCAGCTTGTGCACGGACGGCTCGGGCGCCATCACGTCCACCCGGAGCCCGTGCTCCTCGGCGGTCTTCGCCGTGGCCGGGCCGATACACGCGATCACGGTCACGTTGTGCGGCTTGCCGGCGATACCGACCAGGTTCCGCACGGTCGACGACGACGTGAACAGCACGGCGTCGAACCCGCCGCCCTTGATCGCCTCGCGCGTCTCCGCAGGCGGCGGCGAGGCCCGCACGGTCCGGTAGGCCGTGACGTCGTCGACCTCCCAGCCCAGCTCGATCAGCCCGGCCACCAGCGTCTCCGTGGCGATGTCGGCACGCGGCAGGAACACCCGGTCGATCGGGTCGAAGACCGGGTCGTACGGCGGCCAGTCCTCCAGCAGCCCGGCGGCGCTCTGCTCCCCGCTCGGCACCAGGTCCGGCTTCACACCGAACGCGATCAGCGCCTTGGCCGTCTGCTCGCCCACCGCCGCGACCTTGATCCCGGCGAAGGCCCGGGCATCGAGCCCGTACTCCTCGAACTTCTCCCGCACGGCCTTGACCGCGTTCACCGAGGTGAAGGCGATCCACTCGTAGCGGCCCGTCACGAGCCCCTTGACCGCACGCTCCATCTGCTGGGGCGTGCGCGGCGGCTCGACGGCGATGGTCGGCACCTCGTGCGGCACGGCCCCATACGACCGCAGCTGGTCGGAGAGCGACGCCGCCTGCTCCTTCGTGCGCGGCACGAGCACCTTCCAGCCGAACATCGGCTTGGACTCGAACCACGCGAGCTGGTCACGCTGGGCGGCGGCGGAACGCTCACCGACCACGGCTATCACCGGCCGGCCGCCGTCGGGCGAGGGCAGCACCTTCGCCTGCTTCAGCGTCTGCGCGATCGTGCCGAGCGTGGCGGTCCAGGTGCGCTGCCGGGTGGTCGTACCGGCGACGGTGACCGTCATCGGGGTGTCCGGCTTGCGGCCCGCGGAGACCAGCTCGCCGGCCGCCGCGGCGACGGAGTCCAGCGTGGTGGACACGACCACCGTGCCGTCCGACGCCCCGACCTCCGTCCAGCACCGGTCCGACGCCGTCCGCGCGTCCACGAACCGCACGTCCGCGCCCTGCGCGTCCCGCAGCGGCACACCGGCGTACGCGGGCACACCGACGGCGCTCGCGATACCGGGGACGACCTCGAAAGGCACCCCGGCGGCGGCGCACGCCAGCATCTCCTCGGCGGCGTACGTGTCGAGGCCCGGGTCACCGGACACCGCACGCACGACCCGCCTGCCGCCCCGCGCGGCCTCCATGACAAGATGTGCGGCATCCCGCACCGCGGGGGCCGCGGCGGTGGTTGACGTGCCGTCAACTACCGTCAGCTGGGGCGTTCCTGTGCCCGGCGCCGGATCCTGGGAAGGATCCGAATCCGTGTGCACTTCGGCGACGCCCTGCCTGGCGTGCTGACGTACGACGTCGAGCACCTCGTGCTCGGCGACGAGGACGTCCGCGCTCGCCAGCGCCTCCACGGCGCGCAGAGTTAGCAGCCCCGGATCTCCGGGTCCGGCACCCAGGAAGGTGACGTGCCCGTGTTCAGGACCGGCGGAAAGGGCGGTGGGGCTCAATGTGCTCGCTCCCCCATCAGACCGGCCGCGCCCTGGGCGAGCATCTCGGCCGCGAGTTCGCGACCGAGCGCCATTGCCCCGTCGTGCGTCTCGGGCACGGGACCGGTGGTGGACAGCTGCACCATGCGCGTGCCGTCGGTGGTCCCGACGACGCCGCGCAGGCGCATTTCCTTGACAATCTGCCCGTCGGCCAGAAGGTCGGCCAGCGCGCCCACAGGTGCGCTGCAGCCGGCCTCCAGGGCGGCGAGCAGTGATCGCTCGGCCGTCACGGCGATCCGCGTGAACGGGTCGTCGAGTTCGGCGAGCGCGGCGATGAGGTCCGCGTTGCCCGCGGTGCACTCGATCGCCAGGGCCCCCTGGCCGGGGGCGGGCAAAACCGTGTCGACCGACAGGAAGTCGGTCACCTCGTCACCGCGGCCGATCCGGTTCAGTCCGGCGGCGGCCAGCACGACGGCGTCGAGCTCACCGCCCCGCACGTATCCGATCCGGGTGTCGACGTTGCCGCGGATCGGGACCGTCGCTATGTCCAGTCCGTGGCCGCGCGCGTACGAGTTGAGCTGGGCCATGCGGCGCGGCGAACCCGTTCCGATGCGGGCCCCGCTCGGCAGGTCGGTGAACTTCAGCGCGTCCCGGGCGACGATCACGTCCCGCGGGTCCTCGCGCACCGGCACGGCGGCCACGACCAGGTCGTCGGGCTGCGTGGTCGGCAGGTCCTTCAGCGAGTGCACCGCGAAGTCGACCTCGCCCTTGAGCAGCGCGTCGCGCAGGGCGGTCACGAACACACCGGTGCCGCCGATCTGGGCGAGCTGCTCGCGCGAGGTGTCGCCGTACGTGGTGATCTCGACGAGCTCCACGGGCCGCCCGGTCACCCGGGTCACGGCCTCGGCCACCTGCCCGGACTGGGCCATGGCGAGCCTGCTCCGGCGGGTACCGAGCCGTAGTGCCTTGTCGTTCATGCCGGCCCTCGGTTCTTCTCGGTAGTGCTGTCCTCGGCGCGGGAGACGGCGGCCACCGTCTCGGGGTCGAGGTCGAACAGGGTCCGCAGCGCGTCCGCGTACCCGGCGCCGCCGGGCTCGGCCGCGAGCTGCTTGACCCGTACGGTCGGCGCGTGCAGCAGTTTGTCGACCACGCGCCGCACGGTCTGGGTGATCTCCGCACGGTGCTTGTCGTCGAGGCCGGGCAGCCGTCCGTCGAGCCGGGCGATCTCGCCCGCCACGACATCGGCGGCCATGGTGCGCAGGGCGACCACGGTCGGCGTGATGTGCGCGGCCCGCAGTGCCGCCCCGAAAGCGGCGACCTCGTCGGAGACGATACGCCGCACCTGGTCCACATCGGCAGCCATCGGAGCGCCCGCTGAGGCCTCCGCCAGCGATTCGATGTCCACCAGCCGCACCCCGGCCAGCCGGTGCACGGCCGCGTCTATGTCGCGCGGCATCGCCAGGTCCAGCAGGAACAGCACGGGCTCGGGCCGCGGCGGCTCCTCGACCGGCTCGGGCCGGCGCCGCTCGGGGATCCGGCCGACGGTGGCCGCGGTCGCCGCGAGCGCGCCGATCAGCTCGGCGTCGACCTCGGGGCCGCTGCGGGCGCCCTCCCGGCGGTCGACGGTGCCGCCCGCGACCCATGCGGCGTGCTGCTCCAGCGTGGCGGCGTCCATGCCGGCCACGGCGGCCTCCCCCATGACGGAGAAGCCGGGCTGCACGGCGGCCAGGTCGAGCGGGCAGTTCTCGTCGTTGCCTACGGATGTGGGCGGCAGTTCGGCCTGCCGGGGCTCGGCATGCCGGTCGTCCTCGATCTCGGCGGCGGGCTGTCCGGTGCGGCCCTCCACCGCGGCGGCGACCGACTCGGCCGTCAGGACCAGGCCGGTCGCGCCGGTGCAGGAGACGGCGACGTCGGCACGTGTCAGCTCGGCCGGCACCGATTCCATCGGGACCGCGCGGGCCGCCACGTCCGTGTCGTCGCCCTCCATCAAGATCTGGGCGAGGCGCTCGGCCCGGTCGAAGGTCCGGTTGGCGACGACGACCTCGGCGACACCGGCACGCGCGAGCGTCGCCGCTGCCAGGGAGGACATCGATCCGGCGCCGATGACCAGGGCCTTCTTGCCCCGGGCCCATTCCTGTATGTCACCACCCCGCGCCAGCTGCTCCAGGCCGAAGGTGACCAGGGACTGCCCCGCGCGGTCGATGCCGGTCTCGGAGTGGGCGCGCTTGCCGACCCGCAGGGCCTGCTGGAACAGGTCGTTCAGCAGGCGGCCCGCGGAGTGCAGGTCCTGCGCCCGGGCCAGGGAGTCCTTGATCTGGCCGAGGATCTGCCCCTCGCCGACGACCATCGAGTCCAGCCCGCAGGCCACCGAGAACAGGTGGTGGACGGCCCGGTCCTCGTAGTGCACGTAGAGATAGGGGGTGAGCTCCTCGAGGCCGACCCCGCTGTGCTGGGCGAGCAGCGTGGACAGCTCGGCGACACCGGCGTGGAACTTGTCCACGTCGGCATAGAGCTCGATGCGGTTGCAGGTGGCGAGCACCGCGGCCTCGCTGGCCGGCTCGGCGGCGACCGTGTCCTGGAGCAGCTTGACCTGCGCGTCCGCGTTCAGCGAGGCCCGTTCCAGGACGCTGACCGGGGCGCTGCGGTGGCTGAGTCCGACGACGAGGAGGCTCATGCCGGCATCACGGCGGGCATGTCCCCGTCAGGCCCCTGGTCGGCGGACTCCTTGCGGGCGGCGGCGGTCGGCACGCCCCCGTCGGAGGCGGCGGCCTCCTCGCCGGCCTTGCGCTGCTCGTGGAAGGCGAGGATCTGCAGCTCGATGGAGAGGTCGACCTTGCGCACGTCGACCCCGTCCGGGACGGACAGCACGGTCGGCGCGAAGTTCAGGATGGAGGTGACACCGGCGGCCACGAGCCGGTCGCAGACCGCCTGGGCGGCACCGGCGGGGGTGGCGATGACACCGATCGACACGCCGTTGTCCTGGATGATCTTCTCCAGGTCGTCGGAGTGCTGCACGGGGATCCCGGCGACGGGCTTGCCCGCCATGGCCGGGTCGGCGTCGATCAGCGCGGCGACCCGGAATCCGCGGGAGGCGAAACCGCCGTAGTTGGCGAGCGCGGCGCCGAGGTTACCGATACCGACGATCACGACCGGCCAGTCCTGGGTGAGGCCCAGTTCGCGGGAGATCTGGTAGACGAGATACTCGACGTCGTAGCCCACACCGCGGGTCCCGTAGGAGCCGAGGTAGGAGAAGTCCTTGCGCAGCTTCGCGGAGTTGACCCCCGCGGCGGCCGCGAGCTCCTCGGAGGAGACCGTGGGTACCGAGCGCTCCGACAGCGCGGTCAGAGCGCGGAGATACAGCGGAAGCCGGGCGACGGTGGCCTCGGGAATCCCTCGGCTGCGGGTCGCCGGTCGGTGAGTTCGGCCAGTTGCCACGGTGCTCCTGCGGGTAGAGCGGGGCTGTAGGCGGTCATACGTCCCTACATGACCGCCCCGTCGAAAGCAGGCTATGTCTTTGTGAACGCGTGCACAAAGATGGTGTCCGATTTGCCCGCCCAACGTGACCGGGCTCACGCGCCCCCGGCGCACACCCGGGGAACCGGCGCACAAGCACCGCCGTTCCTTCGCTTCTGGGGGCAAAACCGCACACTCTCCTCTGTGTATCCCGCCCCCGAGACCAGCCAGCTCGATCCTAAGCGACCTGACCGACCGCTTTGTACTGCTCGGTCAGTCGCTTCAGCGGCCGGACTCAGTCGGTCAGGGCCTTGCGCAGGCGCCCCTCGTTCACACGCCAGAACGTGTGCTGCCTGCCGTCCACCAGCACGACCGGGATCTGCTCCCAGTACTGGTCGTGCAGCTCCCGATCCTCGGTGATGTCCTTCTGCTCCCAGGGGACTCCGAGATCACCGCACACCTTCTCCACAACGACCTGTGCGTCATCACACAGATGACAGCCGGGCTTGCGGATCAGGGTGACGAGCCGGTCCCGAGGGGGCGTACGACGAAAGAGGGGACTCATGTCAGCCATTGTCGCGCGCCCGGGACACGCCGACCCGCCCTCCGCGACCTCCCCGCCCTCCCCGAGCGGCATCTTTAACGACACACTCGCCGAGAGTTCACACGCTCCAAACCTCTCGACTCCGGAACCCCCGAACAAACTGGCTATGCTCACGCCATGGCCGCTCTCGGATGGCTCACTCCCCGTAGGCGCTCCGCCACGGCGCGGAGCGTTTTGGCAGGCGAGGCCTCGGCGGAGGCAGCCCGCAAATCCACGCAGGAAGCTTCCGGCACGACCGAGGAACCGCAGTTCCCGGTCCACGGCGACGACCAGGCCGCCGCCTTCTTCGACCTGGACAACACCGTCATGCAGGGCGCCGCGCTCTTCCACTTCGGGCGGGGCCTGTACAAGCGGAAGTTCTTCGAGACCCGCGACCTCGCGAAGTTCGCCTGGCAGCAGGCGTGGTTCCGGCTGGCCGGCGTCGAGGACCCCGAGCACATGCAGGAGGCCCGCGACTCCGCCCTGTCGATCGTCAAGGGCCACCGCGTCGCCGAACTCCAGTCGATCGGCGAGGAGATCTACGACGAGTACATGGCCGAGCGCATCTGGCCCGGCACCCGCGCCCTCGCCGAGGCCCACCTGGACGCGGGCCAGAGGGTGTGGCTGGTGACGGCGGCCCCCGTCGAGATCGCCCAGGTCATCGCCCGCCGCCTGGGCCTGACCGGCGCCCTGGGCACGGTCGCCGAGTCGGTCGACGGCGTCTACACGGGCAAGCTCGTCGGCGAACCGCTGCACGGCCCCGCGAAGGCCGAGGCGGTCCGCGCGCTGGCCGCGGCGGAGGGCCTGGACCTGACCCGCTGCGCCGCCTACAGCGACTCGCACAACGACATCCCGATGCTGTCCCTGGTCGGCCACCCCTACGCCATCAACCCGGACTCCAGGCTGCGCAGGCACGCCCGCGAGCTGGACTGGCGCCTGCGCGACTACCGCACGGGCCGCAAGGCGGCCAAGGTCGGCATCCCCGCGGCGGCCGGCGTGGGAGCCGTGGCCGGCGGCACGGCGGCGGCGATCGCCCTGCACCGCCGCCGCCGCTGACGAACGATCAATCCGGGACACCATCGTTTGCGGGATGACAACGCCCGTAAATCCAACTGGCGTACCCCCAAAACCTCGTATCCAGTCCTCTTGGCTGCACACGGCCACAACACGCCCTGGACTCAGCCGCAATCCGAACCCTTTCGGTCAACAACCGTTCACAAGTCGGCACTTGATCCGGCGTCAATCGGTTACGGAAGCGACGTAATCGATGATTTGAGCAACTCGGTGTAGCAGAGCCTGCACGAAGCGTTATTCTCCTCAGACGCAAACCGGTACCCCTCCGTCGCTACGACGGGTGAAAGGTCCCGCACTGCACGTGATGGAAGCTCTGCCTCTGGGAGTCCCGTGTACCCACACGTCGGGGTTGACGCCTCGGGCCTGGCTACGCTGCGCGCAACGGTCCTCGACCTGTTGCGCGGCTTCGTCCCCACCGCGTCCGCCGTCCCCGCATTCGCCACCGCCGCACCCGTAGGCCCTTGCTATGCACTGGCCGACGGCAGCGCCGCGGTCGGCAGACGAGGGCGCCCGTCCGGCGGGGCCACCGCCCGGCGGCCCGCGGCGGACAGCGACAGCGCCCGCATGATGGACCTCGTGGAGCGCGCCCAGGCCGGCGAGGCCGACGCCTTCGGCCGCCTCTACGACCAGTACAGCGACACCGTGTACCGGTACATCTACTACCGGGTCGGAGGAAAGGCGACCGCCGAGGACCTCACCAGCGAGACCTTTCTGCGGGCTCTGCGCCGCATCGGCACGTTCACCTGGCAGGGCCGCGACTTCGGCGCCTGGCTGGTCACGATCGCCCGCAACCTCGTCGCGGACCACTTCAAGTCCAGCCGCTTCCGCCTCGAGGTCACCACCGGCGAGATGCTCGACGCCAACGAGGTCGAGCGCTCCCCCGAGGACTCCGTCCTGGAGTCCCTCTCCAACGCCGCCCTGCTCGACGCCGTACGGCGGCTCAACCCCCAGCAGCAGGAGTGCGTGACACTCCGCTTCCTCCAGGGCCTCTCCGTCGCCGAGACCGCCCGTGTGATGGGCAAGAACGAGGGCGCCATCAAGACCCTCCAGTACCGGGCCGTCCGCACCCTCGCCCGGCTCCTCCCGGAAGACGCCCGCTGACCGGACCGCACGCTCGGCGACACTCAACTCACGTTCCGTGACGGTCCGTTGGCTTCGGCATCCGATCAGCCGGGGTCCGTAACCCAAGTGCCGCGCCGCTCGTTGTGCGGGATGCAGGCTCCCTGTGGTCACCCCTGGCCGACCCGATCACTCGATCGTGTGGTTGTGGTCAGGGTGTGCAACCCTCAGGACCCCCTGGGGAGTCGACCGTCATGACGAGAGGAGGTGCCGCCTGTGATCGCGAACGTATCGGCACACCGGCGGGCGAACGCCTTCGCCCAGGCCCTGGAGGAGCAGTCCGAGCAGGGCACGGCGGCCGAGCAGTCCGAAGGTTCGGCACCAGCCCCGGCACCCGCGGAACAGACCGAACCGGCACGCCTGACGGCGATCGCCTCCGGTCTCGACGCGCTGCCCAAGCCGGAGCTCGACCCGGAGGTCAAGGTCGTCCAGCGGGCCCAGCTGGTGGCCGCGTTCGAGGCCATGCTCCAGGAGGGCACCGCGGGAGGCGGGGCGACGGACCGAGCAGTCCCCGGGCAGCGCGCCCGCGGCGCCCACCGCGCCGGCTCACTGAAGAAATTCCGTCCGCGTACGCGGCTCGCCAAGGGCCTCACCGCCGGCGGACTCAGCGTCGGCGTGGCCGCGAGCGCCTTCGGCGGAGTCTCCGCCGCCAGCTCCGACGCCCTGCCCGGCGACTCGCTCTACGGCCTCAAGCGCGGCATCGAGGACGTCAAACTCGGCCTCGCCGACAGCGCCGACGAGCGCGGCCGGGTCTACCTCGACCACGCCTCCACCCGGCTCAGCGAAGCCCGCCGCCTGATGGAGCGCGGCCGCAGCGGCCCCCTGGACCACGAGTCCGTCGGCGAGATCCGCCGCGCCCTGTCCGGCATGCGGCACGACGCGTCGGAAGGCCACCGGCTGCTGAGCGAGGCGTACGAGCACGACCCTGACTCCCTGGGCCCCATCCAGGCCCTGTCGGCGTTCTCCCGCTCCCACCGCGAGGCCTGGGGCGAACTGCGCGAGAGGCTCCCCGTCCAGCTCGGGGACGTCAGTGACCAGGTGTCGTCGGTGTTCGACGCCATAGAGGAGGACGTCGCCCCGCTGCGCTCCCTCCTCCCCGAGCCCCCGGCCGGGAACGGCGGCGCCGGCAAGCGCCAGGGCGCCTCCGAGTCGGCCTCCACCGGCTCCTCCGCCACCGACCGGTCGGCCCAGCCCGGCAAGAGCGGCAGCGGGGGCACCGACAAGGGCGGCACCAGCGGTGGCAGCGGCAGCCCCAGCCGCTCGGCCGGCTCCGGCAGCGACAGCGACGGCCTGCTCGGCGGCAGCACCGGAGACCTGCTCGACCCGCCGAAGGACGGTGAGGCGAGCACCTCACCCTCGGCGGACGGCAGCGCACCCGTCCCCAAGCCCGACGTCACACTCCCGCCGCTCCTGCCCGGCCTGCTGCCCGGCCTGGGCATCGACGGCGAGGACGCACGCTAGACGGTGCTGGGCGCCCCCGCACGGGGCGCCCAGCACCGTAGCCGAAGCCTCAGAAGAACACCGACCGCCGCTGCACCAAAAGCTTGTACAGCGTGTGCTGGATCTGCTCCCTGACCTGGTCGGTCAGGTTGAACATCAGCATCGGGTCCTCGGCCGCCTCCGGCGGATAGCCGTCCGTGGGGATCGGCTCGCCGAACTGGATCGTCCACTTGGTCGGCAGCGGAATCGCGCCGAGCGGCCCGAGCCAGGGGAACGTGGGCGTGACCGGGAAATACGGAAAGCCCAGCAGCCGGGCGACCGTCTTGGCGTTGCCGATCATCGGGTAGATCTCCTCGGCCCCGACGATCGAGCAGGGGACGATCGGCGTCCCGGCGCGCAGGGCCGTCGAGACGAATCCTCCGCGGCCGAAGCGCTGGAGCTTGTACCGGTCCGCGAAGGGCTTGCCGAGGCCCTTGAAGCCCTCCGGCATCACCCCGACCAGTTCGCCCTGCTCCAGCAGCCGTGACGCGTCCTCGGCACAGGCCAGGGTGTGGCCGAGCTTGCGGGCCAGCTCATTGACCACCGGCAGCATGAACACCAGGTCGGCGGCGAGCAGGCGCAGATGCCGTCCCGCCGGATGGTTGTCGTGCACGGCGACCTGCATCATCAGGCCGTCCATCGGCAGTGTGCCGGAGTGGTTGGCGACGATCAGGGCGCCGCCCTCGGACGGGATGTTCTCGATGCCCTTCACCTCGACCCGGAAGTACTTGTCGTACAGCGGGCGCAGCAGGGACATCAGGACCTGGTCGGTGAGCTCCTCGTCGTAGCCGAAGTCGTCGACCTCGTAATCCCCGGTGAGGCGGCGGCGCAGGAAGGCCAGGCCGCCCGCGATCCGCCGTTCCAGACCGCCGTCGCCGTCCCGGGACCGCTCCGGCGGCTGCTCCTCAGAAGTCACAGGAACATCATCCTGCGGAACAGCCCTGGTGGGCAGAGGCTGCACCTCACGGACCTGCGCCGACTCCGTGCCCGAGCGCCGGTTCCCCGCGTTCCGGCGCCGCTGCACGGCGTTTCCCCGGGACCGGTCGTCGTCGAACGGAATGACCTTGGCATCCGCCATCGTTGATGCGCTCCTCAGTTGGCGCTCTGCGTCGGGGGGTGGCCGTCGCCCGCGAGGGGCAGCGCGGCGATCCGGTCGACGGCTCCCGCGAGGGCCTCCGGCGGAAGAAGTCCGGGTCCCTGGCTGCGGACGAAGTCCGCGAACGTTTCCGCGGTCGTGTATTTGGGCTGGAATCCCAGCGTTTCTCGCATCTGGCCCGTGGCCACCACCCGGCCATGGGTGAGCAGCCGGATCTGCTCGGGCGAGAAGTCCGTCATCCCCAGCGTACGCACCAGCGAGCCGGCCCAGGTGACGGCCGGGAGCGGCAGGGGCACGGTGGGGCGCCCGAGGCGCCGGGAGCACTGGGAGAGCAGCAGGACGCCGTCGCCGGCGATGTTGAAGGTGCCGCTGTTGAGCGTGCCCCGCCTGGGCTCGTGGGAGGCGATCCGCAGCACCTCGATCACATCGTCCTCGTGCACGAACTGCAGCCTGGGGTCGTAGCCGAACACGGTCGGCAGGACCGGCAGCGCGAAGTACGAGGCGAGCGGGGTGTCCGCGGTCGGGCCCAGGATGTTGGCGAACCGCGGCACGCACACGGCCACATCGGGCCGGCGGCGCGCGAAGCCTCGGACGTAGCCCTCGACCTCCACCGTGTCCTTGGCGAAGCCGCCGCTGGGCAGGGACTTGGGCGGGGTCGTCTCGGTGAAGACGGCCGGGTCGCGGGGCGCGGAGCCGTAGACATTGGTGCTGGACTTCACGACCAGCCGCTGCACGGCCGGGGACTTCTGGCAGGCACCGAGCAGCTGCATGGTGCCGATGACGTTGGTCTCCTTCAGGGAGGCCCGGTTGCCGCTGCCCAGCGGCGTGCCCGTCACGTCCAGGTGGACGATCGTGTCGGCGGCCGTCTCGGCGAGCACCCGCGCGATTCCGGGCTGCCGGATGTCTGCCTGGATGAAGTCCGCGCCGCCCAGATGGTGCTCGGGCGGCACCGCGTCCACGGCGACCACCCGGTCCACCTCGGGGTCACGCTGGATCCGCCTCACGAACCGGCCCCCCAGCTGGCGGGCCACTCCGGTCACGAGCACGACCTTGCCCAAGATCAGCGCCTTCCTTCCACAGCCTCTTGTCCCCGCCGCGTTCCCCCGTGGGGCCAACTTAGCGGTTCGGTGTTGCGCTGTGATGACCGCCCGATGCGCGAAGTGACGGGAACACCGACGGGAAACAGCCGGACGTCCATGGCGATACACGTGTGGCCCCCCACTGTTGAGTGGGGGGCCACAACGACGCTCTCGCGGCGTCCGCGTCGCGAACTTACTTCTTGTTGCGACGCTGGACGCGCGTGCGCTTGAGCAGCTTGCGGTGCTTCTTCTTGGCCATCCGCTTGCGCCGCTTCTTGATAACAGAGCCCACGACTACCCTCGCTCACTTCTCATCACTCGGTGTTGGGCGCCATGGGCCCATACGACCTACGAGGGGCTAGCCTACCCGCCCGAGCGCTGAGGTCGTAATCGAGAGGGCCAGGGTGATCCCGAGTGCCCTGTGAGGGATCACCCCGCCCCAGCCGTCAGGCGGTTTCCACCCCCACGTAGCTCTCGCGAAGGTACTCGTGAACCGCTTGCTCCGGGACGCGGAAAGACCGCCCCACACGGATCGCGGGCAGATGACCGCTGTGCACCAGCCGGTACACGGTCATCTTCGACACTCGCATCACCGAGGCGACTTCCGCCACGGTAAGGAACTGAACCTCGTTCAGAGGCCTCTCGCCAGCTGCAGCCATGACACACCTGAACCTTCCGCACTCGACGGCCACCGGCTTCCCCTTCCGGTGACTCTTCGTCGCTGCGTGCTCACTCCCCAATGTAGGGGCCAGTGATGCGAGTGGGGAAGAGGTGCACCCATCAACGGCCTACTGTGACAGACACGCCCGATTGAGTACGTAGCGGGTAAGCGGCAGGTAGTAATCAGACCGCACGCCGTCATCAAGTGGAACGACGACGGACACGGACCCCTCCGCCTGCCCGACGAACGGGGCGGGATCGTCCGTATCGGCCGGCCCGATGGCCTCGAACCCCAGCTGACCTGCCCCGCAGACCCACCCGTGATCCCCGATCACCAGCTCGGGAAGGGGCCCGCCGGCCTCCGCCGCGGCGGCCAGCGCGGTACGAACCGGGAGAGGTGAGTGCGTATGTGCGCCGGGCTCACAACCGGGGCGTTCCGCACCGGGGGCTCGCACCAGCGCGACTCCTCGTACGTAGTCGAGGTTGTACGTACGTAGGCCGAACCGGGTCGTTATGTCGACACAGTGACCCTGCGCGGGGGTGAGAACCGCACACCCCGCCGCCGACAGCGCGTCTGCCAGAGCGGCGTAGAAGCCGAGCAGCCGGTGCGGGTGCCCGGTACCGAGAAGCACCGGGGCACCCCGCTGGGCGGCATCGGCGAGACGGTCCGCGAAGGCGTCCAGCGCGGCCACGGTCCGCTGTGGATCGATCACGTCCTGGCCGGAAGTCCTTCGAGAATCGGCCGAAACCCCGCACCGGTCCGCCATCAGCTCGGTCAATTCCCGCTGCTTCCAAGCCCCTTCGGGATCGATACCGAGCAGCACACGGGGGTCCCGGACAGCGAAGAGCCGGTAGCTGCGCAGGCTCTCCTCACGCGACGTGGCCACGGTACCGGCGAGCCGTGCACCCACCAGGTGCGTACGCAGAACTTCGGGGGTCAGCACGTAAAGATCGTCCGCGACCAGGGCCTCGCCTGTCCCGGGAACCGGCGAACACCGCACGGTCGGCCTACCGGGGGGCGGCTCACCCCGGCAGCAGCCCCCGCAGCGGGAACACCGCCCGCCGGGCCGCGAGCACCGCCTGGTCCAGCCGGTCCGCGGGGTCGTACCCCGTCTCCCAGCCGGTCCACTCCACCGGCCAGCGCCCGTCCGTCATCCGCGCCGGGGCCAACTGCCGCGTCCGCGCGAACACTTCCTGCCGCCAGCTCTCCGGGATCATCGCCTCGGGCTCCACCTCCCGGTGCGCCGCGATCGCGACCAGATGCGTCCACGACCTCGGTACGACGTCCACCACCGCGTAGCCGCCCCCGCCCAGGGCGACCCACCGCCCGTCGGCGTACTCGTGCGCCAGGTCGTGACAGGCCACCTGCACCGCCCGCTGGGCGTCCAGCGACACGGCCAGGTGCGCGAGCGGATCCTCGAAGTGCGTGTCGGCCCCGTGCTGCGTCACCAGCACCTGCGGCCGGAAGTCGGCGATCAGCTCCGGCACCACGGAATGGAACGCCCGCAGCCACCCGGCGTCCCCGGTCCCGGCCGGCAGCGCCACGTTCACCGCCGAGCCCTCCGCCGAGTCCGCCCCGGTCTCCTCCGGCCACCCGGTCTGCGGGAACAGCGTCCGGGGATGCTCGTGCAGCGAGATCGTCAGCACCCGCGGGTCATCCCAGAACGCCGCCTGCACCCCGTCCCCGTGATGCACGTCGACATCGATGTAGGCGACCCGCTCCGCCCCGAGCTCCAGCAGCCGGGCGATCGCCAGCGACGCGTCGTTGTAGATGCAGAACCCGGACGCACCGCCCGGCATCGCGTGGTGCAGCCCGCCCGCGAAGTTCACCGCGTGCGACGTCTCGCCACGCCACACGGCCTCCGCCGCCCCCACCGACTGCCCGGCGATCAGCGACGACACCTCGTGCATCCCCGCGAAGGCCGGATCATCCATCGTCCCCAGCCCGTACGACTGGTCCGCCGCACCGGGCTCCGCCGAGGCGGCCTTCACCGCCTCGATGTAGTCCTCCCGGTGGACGAGCCGCAGCGTCGACTCCCCGGCCGCCTTCGCGGCGACCACCTCCACCTCACGGTCCAGCCCGAAGGCGTCGACCAGTCTCCGGGTCAGCGCGAGCCGGACCGGGTCCATCGGATGCCCGGGACCAAAGTCATAGCCCGTTACTGCCTCGTCCCACATCAGCTGTGCGCGGCCGCTCATGACCGCCACCGTATCGGTCCGGTTGAGCGGCGAACGACCGGGCGTACACGAGCGTCACCAGCACCAACACCATCGGCACGAGCATGGCCCCGCGATAGCTCCACAGATCCCCGAGCGCACCCACCAACGGCGAACCGATCAAGAAGCCCACATAGTTGAAGACATTCAGCCGCGCCACGGCCGCATCCGACGCCCCGGGGAACAACCGGCCGGCCGCCGCGAACGTCTGCGGCACCAGCACACACAACCCCAGCCCCAACAGCGTGAACCCCAGCATCCCGACCCACGCCCCTGGCGCCCCCGCCACCACGGCGAAGCCGCCCGCCGCGACCAGCGCCCCGGCCCGCACCACCGCGACCGCCCCGAACCGCCGCACCCCGAAGTCGCCCAGGGCTCGCCCCACCAGCGTGGTGACCATGTACACGTTGTACGGCACCGTCGCCAGCTGCTCCGAGCTCCCCAGCACGTCCTGCAGATACTTCGCACTCCAGTTGGAGACCGTCGAGTCCCCGATGTACGCGACGGTCATCACCAGACACAGCGGCAGCAGCAACTTGAACGCGAGAGCCTGCCCCTCCCCCGTCTTCCCCTCCACCCCGGCCCCCGCCACCGGCCCCGCACCACCGCCGTCGACGTACCACCGGCTCCCCACCAGCACAGCCGGCAACAGCACCACCACGACCGGCAGATACGACACCCACAGCGCCAGATCCCAGTGCGCCCCCACCCACGCCAGCGAGGCCCCGACGATCCCGCCCAGGCTGTAGGCCGCGTGAAAACTGAGCATGATGCTGCGCCCGTAGGACCGCTGCAGGCTCACCCCGAGCATGTTCATCGACGCGTCCAGCACCCCGACGGCGAGCCCGAACGCCGCGAGCGCCACCCCCAGCTCCACCATCCGCTCCCCGGCCCCGACCCCCAACAGAGCCAGCAGCACCACTGGCTGGGACCACCGCAGCAGCAGGCTCGGCGGCACCCGTTTCACCAGCCGCTCGGTACTGACGCTCCCGGCCCCGGCGAGGATCGGCACGGCGGCCAGAAAGGCGGGCAGCAGCGCGTCGGAAACCCCGTACCGGTCCTGGATGGCCGGGATCCGCGTCACGAGCAGAGCGAAGGCGACCCCCTGCACCAAGAAGCTGAACGCCAAAGAGCCCCTGCCGCGCCGCAGCACATCAGTCATGGCGGCGAGCGTAGGGCCCCGGCTTACCCGTGGGTAGATCCAGCCAAAGATGAATTTGCCTCATCTTCCACGGGCTCACACCAGTAGATCGGCCAGCTCCCCCATGTCGGAGAAGAGCCGGGTGGCGCCGGCGAGCTTCTCCGCCGGGGTCATGGCGGTGAACCCGTACACGTCCATGCCGGCCGCGACGGCCGCCCGCACCCCCAGCGGACTGTCCTCGACGACGACGCACCGCTCCGGCGCGACCCCCATCCGCTCGGCGGCATACAGAAACAGATCGGGAGCCGGCTTACCCCTCCCGACGTCCTGCGAACTGAAGATCCGCCCCTCGTCGAACCACTGGCTGAGCCCGGTCGTCCGATGCCCCACCCGAATCCGCTCATGGCTCCCGGACGAGGCCACGCAGTACGGCACCCCGTCCGCGGCGAGCTTCTCCAGGACGCCGGAGACCCCGGCCACAGCCACCAGCTCCTGCTCGAACGCCGCGAACACCCGCGCGTGAAAGACGTCGTCGAAGCTCTCCGGCAATCGCCGTCTCGTCCGCTCGAGAACCAGCTCATGAATCCGGTGCATCGCCGACCCCATGTAGTCCCGAATGGACTCCTCGTACGAGGTCGGATGCCCTAGCTCCGTGAGGTACGCGGCCAGCAACCGGTTGGAGATGGGCTCACTGTCGACGAGGACACCGTCGTTGTCGAAGATGACGAGATCGTAGTTCATATCCACGACCCTAAACGCAGAAAACCCCCGCATCCGAAGATGCGGGGGTTTTCTTGAAGAATTGTTCGGCGGCGTCCTACTCTCCCACAGGGTCCCCCCTGCAGTACCATCGGCGCTGAAAGGCTTAGCTTCCGGGTTCGGAATGTAACCGGGCGTTTCCCTAACGCTATAACCACCGAAACACTATGAAACAGACAAACCGTCCGCATATTTCAGCGGGGCTGTTCGTGGTTTCAGAACCAACACAGTGGACGCGAGCAACTGAGGACAAGCCCTCGGCCTATTAGTACCGGTCAACTCCACACGTTACCGTGCTTCCATATCCGGCCTATCAACC